>JBFARE010000027.1:0-108825 GCA_040674215.1 Nocardia sp. NPDC050193
ATCGTGCGGACCGGGACGGCCCGCCGCGGCGGGCCGTCCCGGTCCGCACGATCAGACCAGTTGGTCCACCACCGCCGGGGCCAGACCCAGTGCGGTGGTCATACCGATACCGGAGGTCACCGAGACGACGCGGATACCGGATGCGGGCGCGGCCACGAGGAAATCGGTATGCGGTGAATCCGCGTAGACGCCGCGCCAGCGCCGGCGTACCGACAGCTCACCTGCCGCGAAGAGCCGGGCGCCTTCGCGCAGCACCAGATGGGCGGTCTCTTCCTCGTCGAAGGGCAGATGGGTGCGGGCGTAGTGATGGGTGTCGCCGAGGACCACCGAACCGTCCGGGCGCTGGGTGAGCATCAGGTTCATCACGGCGTCCAGCGTTTCGGGCGCCCGGTCGGCGATCTCGCGCCGCACCGCCGCGGCGGAGGCGGTGGCGGCCAGACCGCCGTAGCGCAGCATGGAGTAGCCGGTGAGGACCGCCGGTTCGACGCGGATATCACCGGGCGGCGCGACCTCCAACATCTGGAGCCGGCAGCGGCGCACCCCGTTCTCTTCGGCGATCACCGGGAAGAGCCGGTCGATATCGTGACCGGCCGCGTGCACGATCGCGGTCGCGGCCAGATCTCCGCGCGCGGTGTGCACGACACCTTCGGACAAGGCGCCCACCTGGGTGTTCCATACGAACTCGACACCGAGCTCGGCCAATCGGGCGGCCAGGGCCGGGATCGCGGCGCGCGGGTCGACCCGCAGGTCGAGCGGCAGATGGGCCCCGCCCACGATATCGCTGCCGGGGTCGCCGGCGGGCGGGAAGAGCCGGGCCGTCCCGGCGCGGTCGAGCAGTCGTACCTGCTCGGTGCCGCGCTCGGCCGCAAACTCCTCCAGGACCCCGAGCTCGGCGGCGGTACGGGCCACCACCACGGTGCCGGACCGGCTGATCTCGAATCCCGCCTGTTCGGCCAGCCGCAGCCATTTCTCCCGGGCGGTCCAGGCATAGTCGAGTGCGCGGCCGGTCTGCGGTGTTGTGCAGATATGGCCGAAGTTGCGGATCGATGCGCCGACGGCGCGCGCGTCACGTTCGACGACCGCCACCCGCATCCCCCGGTCCGCGGCATCGAGCGCGTGTGCGAGGCCGACGATGCCGGCGCCGACGACGGCGAGGTCGACCGGATGGGACGGTAAGGCGGGTGATCCAGGGTCGGTGCGGAGAGCCATGGCCGGAATGCTCGCAAGCCGCCGACGGTAGCGACAAGAGGTCCGCATAACTTGTATAGATAAGTTCACCGGGAGTTTGTGCAGCTACAGCCGGGTTCTCTCTATCGTTCAGATCGGAAGAGAACTACTTGTTCGATCAACAGATGGTCGATACCGGCCCGAGAGGACGATGTGACACCGCTGCACGCTCGGGTCGCCACCACCTTGCGCGATCGGATTCGCCACGGCGAGCTCGCGGCCGGTGCCTCCCTGCCCTCGGAAGCCGAACTGTGCCAGGAGTTCGGTGCCTCCCGGGGCACGGTACGCAGTGCGCTGGCGACGCTGCGACACGAAGGACTCATCGGCGGCGGGCAGGGCCGCCGGCCTGTGGTGCGCGATACCGCGGTCGGGCAACCCTTCGAAACGCTGCTCTCCTTCACCGCCTGGGCCGAACGGATCGGCCGGACGCCCGGCCAGCGCACCGTGGAAATCGCCCGCCGCGGAGCCTCGGCCGCAGCGGCGGCGGCCCTGCGGATAGCGGAGGGGACGCCGGTGATCGAGGTGCTGCGGTTGCGGTTGCTCGACGGTGCGCCGGTGATGGTGGAACGCGCTGCCTTCGTCGAGCAGGTCGGGCGGCTACTGTTCGATTTCGATCCGGATACCGCGTCGATCTACGCCCACCTCGCCGTCCACGGCGTGGATCTGCAATCGGCCCGGCACACCATCGACGCGGTCGGCGCCGACGAGACCGACGCGGCGCTGCTGGGAGTCGCCCCGGCGACCCCGCTGCTGCGGGAACGGCGGCATACCTCGTCCGCGGCCGGGATCCCGCTCGAATACGGCGAGGACCGGTACCGGTCGGACCGGGTGACCTTCACCATCGACAATGCCCGGCCGGCCGCGGCGGGCGCCGGACAGGATCTCCGGGTGCGCAAACACGCGGAAGGGTGAGCTCGCGGCGCGGAATTACGTTCCGGCGCGGTGGAATATCGGTGTGGGGCATGATGCGGCGCACCGATTGTGCGGCCCGCCCCGGCGTCCCAGACTCTCCCTGATCGCATCGAAAACCCAGGGAGACAGCATGTCCGAGCCAGTCATCCAACTTCCGACCCCCGATGAGTCCATTCTGGAGACGCACGAGCGGATCCTGCGGGCGGGTGAGATCGTCCCTATCGAACTGCCCGGCGGTGTCGGCGCCTACATCGCGGTCAGCCACCGCGCCGCGAGCGCGGTGCTCGACGACAAGGTATTCGCCAAGCATCCCTCGAATTGCCCGGCGCTGCGGGACGGCCGGATTCCCGCCGACTGGCCGCTGCGCGCGTTGACCGACGCCGAACACATGCTCAACCAGGACGGTGTCGCGCACCGCCGGCTGCGCCAGACCATCAACAAGGCGTTCACCCCCGCCCGGATCGCGGCGCTGGAGCCACGGATCCAGCAGATCGCCGACGAACTGATCGACAACTTCCCCGATACCGATGAGATCGACCTGATCGCGAACTACACCGTGCCGTTGCCCGTCCGGGTGATCTGCGATCTGTTCGGGATCCCCGTGACCGAACAGCCACAGCTGAAGAATTGGACGCTCACCATCGTCTCGGCCACCAGTACCGGTGACGAGGCGCAGGCGGCGATGGCGGCGATGGGCGGCTATTTCTTCGAACTGCTCGCCCGGAAGCGGGCCGAACCCGGTGACGACCTGACCTCGGCGCTGCTGGCGGCCAACGCGGAGAACGAACTGACCGACGAGGAACTGGTCGGCATGCTGTGGCTGGTGATCGTGGCCGGGCACGAGACCACGGTCCATCTGCTCGGCAATACCGTGATCGCGCTGCGAGAACACCCCGAACAGCTCGCCCGGGCACGGGCCGAGGACCGCTGGGCCGATGTGGTGGAGGAGGCGCTGCGCTACCGCTCTTCGGTGGTGGGCGCGCTCATGCGTTACCCCCTCGCGGATGTGACCGTCGCCGGCGTCGACATCCCGGCGGGTACTCCCACACTCTGGCACGGCGGCGTCGGCCGCGATCCATTGCGCTACCCCGACGCCGAGGTCTTCGATATCGATCACGAACACCGCGACCAGCTCGCGTTCGGCCGCGGTCCGCATTTCTGCCTGGGCGCGCCACTGGCCCGGCTGGAGAGCCGGATCGCCTTGCGCACGCTGTTCACCCGGTACCCGGAGCTGAATGTGGCAGTGCCCGTCAGCGAGGTCGAGTACACGGTGCAGATCAGTACGGTGGGCCCGGAAGCACTCCCGGTGCGACTGAAACCGGCTTCCTAGATACGGTGCGGCCGTTCACGCCCGCGAGTCGGTGAGTTCGACACGTCTGCGGCGCCGGAACTCCCGCGGCGTCACGCCGAATCGCTCCTTGAACGCCGCCGAGAACCAGGCCGGCGTGAAACCGCAGCGGGCCGCCAGTTCCGCGATGGTCAGGGTGGCGCGCGGGTCCGCCAGGAGTTCGCGTGCCACCCGCAGGGCCTCGTCGCGGCGCAGGTCCCGGAAGGTCGTCCCGGTGTCGTGCAGCACTACCCGCAGCTGCCGCGGCGACCAGCCGAGCGCGTGGGCCACCGCGGGCAGACGCACATCTGAGCGGCCGATATGCTCGCGCAGATACCGCCGGATGCTCTCGGCGACCTCCGCGTGATGGGTCACCTGCGGGCCGGTCTCACCGACGGCCATCATGCACAACAGTTCGGTGACCCGGTCGCAGACCGCGTTGAATTCGCGTTCGCTCAGCCGGGACTGTTCGGCGTGGACGCCGCGGATCATATCGCCGGCGACCCGGCCCAGGCCCCGGTTCAGATCCAGGACGACATTCATATGCCCGCGCGGCCGGACCCGGGATTCGAACTCGGTACGCGGCACCTGGAAGCCGTAGGCCGCCGAATCGGGAATGTGCAGCCGGCACGGTATCTCCAGTCCGGCCACGACCGCGTGACCGCGCGGCACCCAGGTCACCTCGTCGCGGAAACGGATCGCGAAATCACCGCGATCGGGGACGACGACCCAGAAGAAGTCTTCGCCGGGGACCGTGCGGATATGGCGACGGGTCCGGTGGCACCGGCGATTTCCGTGCTGGTCCCAGCGCAGCAGGGTGTAGGTGCCCGACTCCTGGGCGGTGAGTCCGGCGTGCCAGTTCTCGTGGGAGCCGAATTCGTGTGCCATGGGGACGAAACCGTCGGCGAGCTCGGAAAAGGATTCGGGTCCGCAGGCGGCCACCTGATACCACCGCATGGTCACCATCCCCTCGTTCCGACTCGGCTGCCCCGTACCACCGGCCGATACGATCGGCGTTCTCACAATACTCGTCCCTGCCGGTCCCGAGGCGTTCCGTCCACGAATAATGTTCGGGGCCTGTACTTTTCATAACAATGACCGAGCCACTTGCCGGTAGCACGCGGTATCGGTGGGCGGGGCGTCCTCGAGCGGCCCGGGCGGCGCTCGAATCCTTTTCCGGAGTTCGCGCCTCTCATATATGTCTCGACAGATGCCGGGACGGAAGAGGAGGTTGTCGTGATCATCGGTATCGGAATCGCCGGCGGGCTGGTACTGCTCTGTACGTGCATGTTCGTCCTGCGGCGCAAACGAGCCGGGCGTGGCTGAGGTGACCTGGCCCGCGGCACGGTTGATCACCGCCGCGCAGAGCGGTGACGTCGACGCGATCGCCGCGGTGGTGTCGGCCGCCCACCCCAATATCCAGCGTTTCGCCCGGACTCTCTGCGCCGACGCGGAGGATGCCCAGGACGCGGCGCAGGAGGCCTTGATCATCCTGTACCGCAAGATCGGCATGCTGCGGGCCACGGGCGCACTGGCGTCGTGGATGTTCCGCATCGTCCGCAACGAATGCCTGCGGCGTGCGCGGCGACGGCCGGACGAGTACACGGCGGTGCCGGATATCGCGGTGACCGCCTCGGCCGAGCAGGAGGTACTGCAACGCATGGAAGCGGGCCGGGTGGCGGCCGCGGTCGCCGCTCTGCCTCCTGATCAGCGACGGGTGCTGATCCTGCGCGATATCCAGGGATACAGCGGGCGCGTGGTCGCCGAGGTGCTGGGGATCGGCCCGGCAGCGATGAAATCGCGCCTGCACCGGGCCCGCGCCGCTGTTCGGCAGACGCTCTGCACCACAACGGAATCAGGTCACGGAGGCCGTGATGAGCAGAACAACCTCTGACGGCCCGGACTTCACGAGTGCTTCCCCGGCCGAGCACCTGGTGCGCGGTGTGGTGGGCTTCGGCGCGCTGGTCGGCGCGGTGGCGCTCATTCCGGTCCTCGGACCGATCGCCCTGGTGCTCCTGCCCCTGGGCCTGTTCGCGCTGCGCGGGTGCCCGATGTGCTGGACGATCGGGCTGGTACAGACCCTCTCGCGCGGCCGGCTACAGCGCTGCTGCGGGGACGGCCTGTGCACACTGACCGTCGCCGACCGGGAAGGCGCCGCGCGAGAGTCCCCGCCGTTCTCGCGGCTACGGCCGGCGCGAACTCCCACGCGGGCGGCCCGGAGCCCGTACGCTGCGGAGACGGCCACCGGGTAGGGCACCGGTGCGGCGACGAGAGCGGATACGCCAATGACGTCGGAGATCGGTTTCCATCCGGACCTGCGCCGCGCGCGCTTCCTGCCACGCACCGTGGTGTCCCCGCGCACCCTCCGGGTGGTTCGTGCGCTCAGTGACCGGGGCGGGCGGGCAGGACCGGCGGGCGGGACGATCGAGCGGGTGGATGCGAATGTGATGGTCCGGGTGTTCCGGCCCGCCGGGGCGTCGGTACCGCTGCCCGGGTTGCTGTTCGTGCACGGCGGGGGATATGTCATCGGCAACGCGGCCATGGGTGATCGGTTCTGTGCGACCGTGGCCGCCCGGCTCGGTGCGGTCGCGGTATCGGTCGAGTACCGGCTGGCGCCCGAACACCCGTATCCCACGCCGCTCGAGGACTGCTACGCGGGTTTGCGCTGGCTTGCCGGGTTGCCCGAGGTGGATCGGGACCGGATCGCGATCGCGGGGGAGAGCGCGGGCGGCGGTCTGGCCGCCGCGCTGGCGTTGCTGGCCCGCGACCGCGGTGAGGTGCGGCCGGTCCTGCAACTGCTGTCGTATCCGATGCTGGACGACCGGACCTCGGCACGCACCGAACTCGATACCCGATGGCTGCGGATGTGGAGCCGCCGCAGCAACGATTTCGGCTGGCACTCCTATCTGGGCGAACTCGGCTCCGCGGTGGTCCCGCCGTTGGCGGCGCCGGCCCGGTACGACGACCTCGCCGGACTCCCGCCCGCCTGGATCGGGGTCGGCACGCACGACCTGTTCTACGACGAGGATCTCGCCTACGCCGACCGGCTGCGCCGCGCGGGGGTGCCCTGCACCCTGCACGAGGTGCGGGGCGCCTACCACGGATTCGACCTGGTCCAGCATGCGGCACCGGTCTCCCGTGACTACCGGGGTGCCCAGTTGTCGGCGCTGGCGGCGGCGCTGGGCGGAGCCGCCCGAGCCGAGTGAGTACGGCCGCGCCCGGCGGGTGGCAGACTGCGGATATGAACACACCGGATTGGGCTGATGTGGACCGGTACGTGGTGGATCACCTGGCGCGCGACGGCGAGACGAGCGCGACGCTGCGGGCCAACGCGGACGCGGGTCTGCCCGCCATCGACGTCTCCGAGGCCCAGGGCAAATTCCTCTACCTGCTGGCCCGGTCCGTCGGGGCCGGACGGGTACTGGAAATCGGCACGCTGGGTGGTTTCAGCACACTGTGGCTGGCCCGCGGGGTCGGAGCCGAGGGCCGGGTGACGACGCTGGAATTCCAGGAGAGCCACGCCGCGGTCGCCCGGGCGAATCTGGACCGCGCCGGTGTCGGCGACCGCGTCGATATCCGGGTCGGCGCGGCTTTGGACAGTCTGCCCGTGCTCGCCCGGGACCAGCCCGAGCCGTTCGACCTGGTGTTCATCGACGCGGACAAGGTCAACAACTCGAATTACGTGCAGTGGGCACTGCGGCTGACCAGGCCGGGCGCGGTGGTCGTCGTCGACAATGTGGTGCGCGGGGGCCGACTGGCCGACGAGAACGACACCGACCCGGCGGTGCGGGCGAGCCGGGACCTGGTGCGATTGCTGGCCGACGAACCCCGGCTGGACGCTACTGTGTTGCAGACAGTGGGCGCGAAGGGCTGGGACGGGTTCGCCTTCGCGGTCGTGAACTGACCGCGACACAGCGCGGATTCACCGACCGCTGTGCGCACCCCGCCGGGCAGCGATCGTCGCCGGTGGCTCTCGGGCGGACAGGCGGGTGTGCGGGCTGCCGATCAGGGCGGGGCCCGCGACGGGAAGCATGGTCGGGCTCTCACGAGTCCGGATTCGGGGACGCGGCGATGCGGCCGTCTTCGATCGCGCGCAGCAACGCGGCGTGGTCGAGGACGTTCCGGTCGGCCCGGGACGATCAGCGGCGGCATGCTCACGCTGCGCGGTTGCCCCTCGCGCAGCGTGGTCAGCTTGGACAACGCCTGGAAACTGTCGCGGCCCCAGGCTTTGTCGATGCTCTTGCGGACGCGTTTGCGCATCGACGAATCGAGGACCTCGCGCAATTCGGCCATATCCGCCGCGGCGTCGATACGCGAGTACCAGACGGCCAGTTCACCGCCTCCGGCCTGATAGCTCATCGTCTCGCGGTACTCGGCGACGCAGGCACGGGCGATCCGACGCCGCTGCTTGCTCTAAAATCCGTTGTCGCGTCCTGCGACCGCGAGACTCGCGGCCAGCCTCTTCACATCCCATTCGAAGGGGCCGGGACAGGTTTCTTCGAAATCGTCGACGTCGAAAGCGAGTTGGCGTTCCGGGGTGGCGTAGAGACCGAAGTTGCTCAGGTGGGCGTCTCCGCACAGCTGGGTATGCAGCCCGGTGCCGGGGGAGCGGGACAGATCGTCGGCCGGCACCGGCACCGCGCCCCGGAAGAAGGAGAATTCGGAGACGGCCATCCGGCCGTAGCGGACCGGGACGAGTTCGGGCACCCGCGTCGGGGTCTGTGATTCCAGGAGGGCCGGCGGGTCACGATCGGGGTCGGCCGCCGAGGCGGCGACCGCGGCGAACGGGCTGCGGTCGCGCTGCCGGACGCCGTATTCGACGCGCTCCGCGCGGGAGGCGGAACCGGCGCCGAGCGACCGGAGAGCGCGCCTCGGCCGCAGTGAGCCCGGCCGTGCGCACGGTCAGCGGGAGTGGCGCAGCGGCGGATCGGTGCCCTCGGGGACACGCAGTTCGTCGCCGTGGTCGCGCACCCAGGCGGCCAGGGCGCGTAACGGCCCGTCCACCAGGCTGACGCCCAATCCGGTCAGCCGGTACTCCACCCCGGGCGGCGCGTCCGGATCGGGTCGTCGGGCGACCAGACCGCGCCCGAGCAGCCGGCGCAGCGCCTCGGTGAGTGTTTTGTCGCGGATGCCGCCGATTCCGGTGCGTAGGTCGACGCGTCGCCGGGGACCGTCGGCGAGGGCGGCGAGGATCACCGGGTCCCAGGTGTGGGCGAACAGGTCGAGTGCGCCCCGCAACCGGCAGTCGGCGACGGGGTCGGTGCGGTCGTGGTAATCGGTCATCGCCCACCAGCATCGCGGTCCGATACGCACCGATCGGTGCGTATCCCCCTCCCTACCGTAGCCCTCGCACACGGTTCGCGAGCACGGAGGAGACGAGGATGCGGATAGCGATTCTGGGAACGGGCCATCTGGCCGGAGCGCTGGGCGGATGCTGGGTGCGGGCGGGGCACCGGGTCACCGTCGCGGGACGGTCCCCGGAGAAGGCGGCGGCGCTGGCGCGTCGGCTCGGCGGCGCGACCCGCTCGGCCCCGGCGGGGGAAGCGATACGGGGAGCGGACGCGGTACTGCTCGCGGTGCCCTGGGACGCGGTGGACGCGGTGCTGGCGACCGCCGGTGGGAGCGGCGGAGACCTGGCGGGGATACCGATCATCGACCCGACCAACCCGGTCGTACACGGAGTGGGAGTGGTGCTGGGCCCCGCGGGCGGATCGAACGCCGAGCGGATCGCCGCGGCGGCCCCGGGCGGTCTGGTGGTGAAGGGTTTCCATCTGGTGCCGTCCACGCAGTGGGGTGCGGCCGGTGCGGCGACGACGGTAGTCCTGTGCGGGGACGACCCGGGTGCACTGCGCGTGGCCGAAACGCTGGTGCGCGATGCCGGGGCGGAACCGGTCGTGGTGGGGGCACTGGCCCGGGCGCGGCAACTCGAGGAAGTGGCCGGACTGTTCATCGCGCTGGCGTTCGCCGGGGTCGACCCGCGGACCGTGGCGCCGGGCCTGCCGCCGGTGCGATCGTGAACGTGGGCACGCGGCATGGGACACCGCCGCCCCCGGGTACAAGTGTGTTCGCCGGCCGATCGTCGACGGCATCCATGAGGGCATGAGCGAGTACATCGGCGGGTTCCCGGGAATTTTCGTGGGCGGCGATGAATCCTCCGGCGGTGCGCCGTCGTATCGGTTGAACGCGTTACCGACCCGGCGCGACCGACCCGAAGGACCGGAAATGACCACCACCAACCCCACCACCGCCGTCTCCGCCGATGTCGCCGGCCGTCCCGGCACGATCCGCAACCGGGTCCTGTGGACCTTGCAGATCCTGCTCGGCCTGTTCTTCGTCATCGCCTCCGGCGGGCCCAAGCTCGTGATGCCGAACGCGATAGCCGACAACGCCCCCGAGAATCTGACCATCCCGTTCGCGCTGCTCGTCTTCATCGGGGTGGTCGAGGTCGCCGGTGGTATCGGTTTGCTGGTGCCGCGGTTGACTGCTGTTGCCGCGGTGGGTCTGTCGGTTCTGACCGTGCTCGCCGCGGGGACGCAGGCGTTCATCGCCGGCATGCCCGCGATGGCGATCTTCCCGCTGGTGCTCGCCGTGGTCTTCGCCTGGATCGCCTACGAGCGCCGCGCGGGTGTGACTGTGTTGCGTGAGTCGCTGTCGCGGTGAGGATTTCATAGGTAGGACCGGCGATCGGTGGCTCGGCCACCGATCGCCGGTTGTGCGTGCCCGGATCGATCGCCTGTCGGGCCGGCGGCGATCGACCCTGGGACCACCCGGCTCCCAGGGCGGCCCGGTCGGGCGGCCCGATCACCGGCCCGGCGCCGTCGCCCGACGGGTGCTGTCCGCGAAATCCCGCCGGACCGAATCGAGAATCCGGGCGACCTGTTCGGGGTGGGTGAGATGCGGATAGTGACCGGTGCCCGCGATCTCGGTGACCGGGGCGGTGACCGGGGTGGTCAGAGGATCGGCGGATCCGGTCACCAGGTGGACCGGCACGCGCAGTTCGTCGAGGAGGCGGCGGGCGGTCGCGTGGGCGCCCGGTCTGCCGGCGGCGCGTAGCGCCGCGACCGTGCGGCGGGCCACCCCGGGGCGGCGCAGGTTCGCGCTCGCGCTCTGCACCGCCGGGCCCGCCGGAATCCCCAGCAGCGTGGCCAGTCGCGCGGACGGCAGGCGGCGCAGCAGCGCGGTGGCGATCGGGGTGCGGGCGAGGCGGGAGCCGCCGCTCTGCAGGAAGGCCGGTGCCACCAGAACCACGCCCGCGACGCGGTCGGGATGAGCGGCCGCGTAGCGGAGTACCGGCACACAGCCGAGCGAATGGCCCACCAGCACCGGGCGGCCGGTGACCGGCGCCAGCAGATCGTCGAGCCACCGGTCCGGTCCGGCCGGTTGTGGTGCGGACCGGCCCAGGCCGGGGAGGTCGGCGGCGAGGGTGGGAGCGTCGAGTAACCCACGGACCTCGCGCCAGGCTTCGCTGTCGGTGGGCAGTCCGTGCAGCAGGACATAGTCCGGTGTGTGCCGCTCGCCGGAGACCCAGAGACCGCGGTCGAAGCCCGCGGCGGGCTCGGCTTCGGTGGCGCCGAATCGGCTGCTCACCAGGTGATCCGCCCAGTCTCGCAGCAGGGTTTCGGCCGGGGGATGGGTGAGCCCGGCGCGCGCGGCCACCGCGTCGGCGGCGGAGGTGTCGTAGCGGTCGCCGGAGATGAAGGCCAGGCGTTCGGCGTCCACCCCGGTCAAGCGGCGGGGCAGGCGCGCCACCAGGCCGACGGGGAGGGTGAGACGCGGCGCGCGGACGTGCATATGCCGGGCCAGCAGCCCGATCAGTTCCGGGAGCGGCGGGCTGGCGGGGTCGAGGACCGTATAGGAACGGCCTGCGGTATCCGGCTGCCGCGGGAGCAGCGTCAGGAAATCGACGAAGTAGTCCAGGTCGAGGATCGGGAGGAGAGTGTCCGCGTCGCCGGGTAGCGCGGGCAGCGCGCCGTGCCACAGATCTCGGACGAGTTCGGCCAGGCCGATGTACTGACCGGGGCCGACGACGGTGCTCGGATTCGCGACGGTCAGCGGGACGGCGGCGGCCGCGGCTTCTTCGCGCAGCACCGCGTCCGCTTCGAATTTGGAGGCGCCGTAGGCGCCGACGGCGTAGTCGTGTTCGGCGGACTCCGGCACGGTGACCCGGTATCCGGTGATGTGGACGAGGCGGCGCAGCCGCGGGCGGGCGGCGGACCAGTGCAGCACGTGGCGGGCGCCGTCGAGGTTCACCGCACGGGCCTGCGCGGGATCGAGCCCGAAGGAGAACCGCGCGGCGCAGTTGTAGACATCGCGGACGTCGTCCCAGGGCGCCGCGCCCAGGGCGCCGAGGCCGGGATCGGTGATATCGCATCCGAGTACGGTGAGCCGCTCCGGATCGAGATCCCGGCTGTCCGGCCAGGACAGGAGACGCGCTTCGGTACCGGGGCGGACCGCCGCGGCGACGGTGTGCCCCTGCTGTAGCAGCCGGGCGACGAGGGCGCGGCCGATGAATCCCGCCGCCCCGAAGACGACGGTGTCGGGAGTACTCATAACCATCTCCTAACTAGACTGGTCTACATATTCGATGCATAGAGAAAAACCCCGCCGGGCGAAGGGAGTGTCAGAGCAGGGTGCGGGCGACGCGCGCGGCCCTTTCCAGGGGATCGCGGCTGCGGTGGGTCCGGGCGAGCAGCAGTGCGCCCTCGACGAGGGCGAGCAAGGAGACCGCGAGATCGTCGGCCTCGCGATATCCGGCGGCCCGCAGAATGATGCGCAGCGCCTCGGTCCAGCGTGTGTACACCTGAGCGCATGCCTGCTGGACCGTGTCGTTGGTACCCGCCACCTCCAGGGCGACGGTGGCGACCGGGCACCCGTTCTCCCAGCCGGAGGCCTCGAGCCGCTCGCCGAGCAGGGTGATCAACCCGGCGACCGCACCGGCCGGGTCGGTGAGGTCGGCCGCGTCGAGTGCCGCGTCGATCAGTCCGGAAGTCTGGGTGACGGCCGTGGCGACCAGTTCGTCCTTACCGCCGGGGAAATGGAAGTACAGGGAACCTCGAGGGGTGCCGCTCTCGGTGAGGATCTGGTTCAGTCCGGTGCCGAAGTAGCCCTGGCGCTCGATCGAGGACCGGGTGGCCTCGATCATCCGCTGCCGGGTCTCGGCTCCTTTGGCTCCCATGGAGAAAAAGTAGACCGGTCATCATAAAAAAGTCAAATGTCGCGGCGACGGGATAGGCCGCGTCGGTCACCGGGTCGATGAGCCGCGGGCCCGGCGTGCCGTCGCCGGCCATGGACGCTGATGCCCGCGCCGCAGTGGGCCGGTCAGCCCACTCCGGGCACGACTCCCTGCGGCCGGATGAGTGGGAGATCGTTGTAGGTGACGATGCCGGGTGCCGCGGCCACCACGGCCGGGATGGCGTTGATCACCGGCATGGCGGTCATGATGTGGCCGAGGGTCATGAAGTCGGCGATGGTCTCGGCCTGGAAATCCGGGGGCGGAAGAAAGCTCACCACATTTTTCACGGTCGGTCGCCCGTCCACCTGCAGGATCCAGCCGTCCTGGTCGATCTTCCAGTCGGGCTCCAGCGTCTGTCCCTTACGCCACCGCACCGTCAGTTCCACCAGGGTGCGTCCGGCGGCGATCCCCTTCCAACTCGCGAACACTCCCGCCACGCACCCGGCCGGAATGGCCCATGAGCCCAGATCGAGGTCGGCGGTGGTCTGCGCGAATTCCGCGTCGCAGCGCACTTCGTCGAGTTCCACTCCCAGCGCGTCCCCGATCATCCGTACAGCCTCACCGAAGACCGCGGTACCCTCGGCCGCCATCTCCGGCAGGCCGGGGTGGTCGATGGGCTGTCCGAAACCCACCGGGCGTTCGGTCGCGGGCGAGTCGTAGAAGGTGGTGTCCGCGGCCTCACTGACGGTCACCTTGTCGACGCGGTCGCAGATACCGGCCGACACGATGGCCAGCAGATCGATGAATCCGGGGCTGATCCCGGAGCCGAATATCGTCGAGCCGCCCCGGCGACAGGCCTCGGCCAGCCGGTCGCGACCCGGGCCCTGCCGGTGGCCGGTGATGAAAGAGGCGGTGGTGACCACGTCGGCCCCGGCGGAGAGGATGCGCACCAGCTCTTCCACATCGATCCACATGGGGTTGTAGACGACGCAGTCCGGTTTCAGCGCGAGCAGTGCGTCCACGTCGTCGGTCGCGGCGATACCCAGGGGCTCGATACCGCAGAGTTCGCCGATATCGCGGCCCACTTTCGCCGGTGCCCACGCGTAGCAGCCGACGAGTTCGAGGGTGGGGTTCGCGACGATGGCGCGGACCGAGCTCTTTCCGACATTGCCGGTCGTCCACTGGACGACCCGATACCGATCACGCTGAGGCACCCGCTCAGCATAGGGCCGACTTCCGGATTTCGGAAAGGAACCTCTGATTGAAGAGAACGGTAATTTCGCTATATGCGAGGAGAGGTTTGTCTTGTGTCGGAGGCCTCGTCTTTTCGTCGGTCGTGCGGATGACCGCCGGGCCGGCGATATCCGATCCCGGACCGGGCGCGCCGGCCCTACCCGCACCGCCGCCGACGTGTTCCTCGGCGGTTCGACCGCAGCTGTCGGTTCCGTACCCGCGAGGTGTCGGTCACAGGCGGCGGTGGTCGCGGGGAGCGTTGATTCGTATCGGTCGCGGTGTCGGTGACGGTACTGCCGGGAGGCGGCAGGGCCTCCGGGAGCCCCTGGCCGGCAATCGAATTCGGCGGCGAAACCTTCCGGTGTGAACATGTGTTCCTGCTGCCGGATATGCGTGGGTGGCCGGTCCGGACGGCACTGTTGTGCAGCTCACTTCAGGTGTTCCGCTGTCATCCGATGGTCACGGCACGGTAATATCGAATAGCTCGCCTACGGCGTGACCGAGGCGAGTCCGCCCGATCGAAGGTTGGTGAAACCGCATATGTCGGTATCCATGTTCGACGAGACCCTGCCGCGTGGCGAGCGGGACGGGGTCGGACTGCGGGTGGGTGCGATCATCGATCGGGGTGGGGAAGTCCTGTTACTCGAACTGCCCAGTACCGGACCGATCAGCCCCACCCTGAAACTTCCCGGCGCGACCGTGGAACCGGGAGAATCGGTGACCGGAGCGCTCGTTCGCGGGGTGCAGGAGGAGACAGGGCTGACCGTCACTGATGTCCGTCGGCACATCGGCGATTTCGACTATCTGTCCCCCGCCGGGAAACCGGTGCGGCGATTGCACTTCGCCGTGGAGGTGGCGGCGACCGGGCCGGTGGTGTTGAGTGCGCACGCCGGCTACGAATGGGCGCCGCTCAACGGCGAGCTGCACGTCACCTCCTCGATCCGGAAGATCCTGGACGCCTATCGCGAGTTGGTCTATCCCTGAACCCGAGGGGAGTCGCCGTTCCGGCGGCGAACGGAATCCGCGCGTCGGCGTCCGGCGCAATGTGCGCCACGTCTTCGGCGAGTGCATTGCGCCTTCCCGGCGGCGCGGCGGCCATCCCGTCCGCGGGCGCCCCGGTGGCCTGCGCCGGGGAGACGGATCACCGGCTGATCATTTACCAATCGGCATCGAATTATCCTGTGCGGTAATGGATTCGAAACGCAAGGCCGATACCGCCGGAGCCCACGTCCACCACGGCGATATGTCGGTGTCCGGCCCCTGCGGACATGTTCCGGTCCTTCTCGGCTCAGAGGTCGAGCACCAGTGCGTCGCCCGCCGCGCGTGATACGCAGGGCAGCATATGGGTGGTGCGTTCGGAATCGGACAGCGCCCGGTCGCGGTGGTCCACCTCACCGGCGAGTACCGCCGTCCGGCAGGTGCCGCAGAAACCCTGGCGGCACGAATAGGCGGCATCCGGGACGGCCCGGCCGAGCGCGGTGAGCGCGGTTTCCCGCGCGCCGACCCGGACCGTGCGCCCCGTCCGCGCCAGGGTCAGGTCGAATTCCGCGCCGTCGAGTACAGCGGGCGCGGAGAACTGTTCGGTGTGCAGGGAACCGGTGGGATTGCGCTCGAACATGCTGCGCCGCGCCGCGGCCAGCATCGGCGGCGGACCGCAGACGTAGACGGCCGCTCCGGGCGGTGCGGCCGTGAGCAGTTCCGCAATATCGGGGGGACCGTATTCGTCGTCGGGGCGGATATCGGCTCCGCGCAGGTCCGCGACGAACGGCATGGTGGCCCGGGAACGTCCGGTGTAGATCAGCCGGCCGCGCGCGCCCGCGGCCCGGACCATCGGCAGGATCGGGGTGATGCCGATACCCCCCGCGATGAACAGGTATGCCGGGGCAGCCACGAAGGTGAAGGCATTGCGCGGTCCCCGGGCCCGGAGCGGGGTGCCGGGGCGGATATCGCGGTGCATCTCCAGCGAACCGCCCTCGCCGTCGTCGATCCGCCGGACCGCGATGCGGTAGCGGAACCGTTCGCGGGGGTTACCGCAGAGCGAATACTGCCGGAGCCGTCCGGAAGGCAGGAAGAGGTCGAGATGGGCGCCTGGTCGCCAGGCCGGGAGCAGACCGCCGTCGGCCGCGCGCAGATCGAATCCGCGGACTCCGTCGGCTTCTTGCCGGATCTCGTCCACCATCAGCCGCAGTTCGAAACCATTGCGGCGCACCGGGTTCGGCGGCGATAGCAGCGATGCCGCGGGTCCGGAGACGAATATGCTCCGGTAGGCGTCGATGACCGCGCCGAGGACCCGCAGCGGCCGGGGTGCGACGAAATCCGGGGCCCGGGTGCGGGGACTGACCATGCCGGTCAGCTTACAAAGCAACGTCTCCGCGCGGCGGAAGTACCGCCGCGCCGAGCGACCGCTACTCCTGCCGTTTCTCGTGCGGGATCAGTTCGAGCCCGATGACCGCGACCACGATCCCGGTCAGGCAGACGACCTTCGCGAGAGTGACCGCCTCACTGCCGGTGATCATGGCGTAGGACACCGTCAGGGCGGTGCCGACGCCGGTCCAGACGGCGTAGGCGCTGCCGATCGGAATATCGCGCACCGCCCGGCCCAGCCCGAGCATGCTCGCCGCCAGCGCGACGAAGAAGACGGTCGCCGCCACCGGTTCGGTCAGACCCGCCGATCTGCCGAGCGCGGTGGCCCAGACCGCTTCGCAGACAGCGCTGGCCAGCAGGATGATCCATGCCATGGTCAGCTCACCGCCTTCAGACCCACCACGGACACGATGAGCAGCGAGAGCAACAGCACGCGGGCGGTATCCGCGCGCTCGCGGCCGGTGACCACAGCCCACACGACGGTCAATGTCGCGCCGGTGCCCACCCAGACGGCGTAGGCGGTACCGGTCGGCAGATCGATCATCGCCCAGGCGAGACCGGCCATACTCAGGACCAGCGCCGCGATGAACAGAACAGTGGGTTTCCATCGGCGGAAACCGTGCGAGGCCGACAGCGCGGCGGCCCATACGGCCTCCAGCACCCCCGACAGCAGTAGGACGACCCATGACATGACGAACCCTTCCGAGTCAGTCTTGTCGCGATGCGGGTACTGCTCCCTCGTCCGCGAGCCCGATCGCCGGGCTCCACCGCGGTAACGAACGGGGTGCGCGCGGGATTCCCGATGGTGAGGGGAACCACCATGATCACCGGGCGGCTCGCGCCGGCGCGGGATCCGATTGCTGGTCCGCAGCGCCCGGCGCGGCGTCGGGCCGGGCAGTGCCCTCGGTAATGCGCTCGGACGGGGGCGCCGGGTCGCGCCGGGCCGTACCGGAGCCGGGTGGGTTTCCGGCGTCCGGTGTGGGGCGCCCGAGCCGGGTGCGCACCGCGCTGCCGGCACACGCGATGACCGCGAGCGCGCCCAGTGCTGTCGACCAGGTCAGGGATTCGCCCAGGAGCAGCGCGGCCCAGCCGAGGGTCAGCACCGGCTGGACCAGCTGGATCTGGCTGACCTGCGCCATCGGACCGTAGGCGAGGCCGCGGTACCACGCCAGGAAGCCGAGGAACATGCTGACCACGCCCAAGTAGGCGAACGACGCCCACTGTGCCGGGGAAGCGGTCGGCGGCTGGGCGGCGACCGCGAAACCGCTGAGCACGACCATCGGCGGCGCGGACAGGACCAGGGCCCAGGAGATGGTCTGCCAGGGCCCGAGTTCGCGGGCCAGCAGTCCGCCTTCGGCGTATCCGGCGGCCGCCGCGACGACCGCGCCGAACAGCAGCAGATCCGACCATTGGAGACCGGCGAAGCCGCCGTCGCGGAACACCGCGAAGCCCACGGCCACGACCGCGCCCGCGCCCGCGGCGTACCAGAACGCGCGCGGTGGTCGCTCCTCGGTGCGCAGGACCGCCAGGACGGCGGTGGCCGCCGGCAGTAGCGCGATCACCACCGCGCTGTGGCCCGCCGAGGTGGTGGTGAGCGCGAAGGTGGTGAGCAGCGGGAAGCCCGCGACCACACCGGCCGCGACGATGCCGAGCCGGAGCCATTGCCTGCCGCGGGGCAGCGGTTGACGGGTTACGAGCAGTGCCGTGGCGGCCAGGACGGTGGCGACCACGGCGCGGGCGCAGGCGACGAACAGCGGAGACATTCCGCCCCCGGCCACGGTGATCCGGGTGAGCGGGACGGTCAGCGAGAATGCCGCCACCCCGAGCAACCCCCAGGCCGGGCCGATTCGAGCGGGCGATAGCGGGCCACCGCGCTGATGAGTAGCGCTACTATTATCCTTCATGTCCGACGATAGCAGCTCACCAATCGTCGCGGACCTCCGCGCGTGGATCGCCAGCGCCCCCGCCGGGGCCAAGCTGCCCTCCACCCGCACCCTGGTCGCGCGGTACTCGGCGAGTCCGGTCACCGTGCAGAAAGCGTTGCGGGCACTGGTGGCCCAGGGGTTGGTGGAGAGCAGGCCCGGGGTCGGCACGTTCGTCCAGGCGGTGCGGACGGCCCGGCCGGCCGACTACGGCTGGCAGACCGCGGCTCTCGGTACACCGCGCGGCCGGCGTGCCCGAATATCTACCGTGCTGCGGACGGTGTCCAACGACCGGATCGCTCTGCATTCTGGTTACCCCGACCGGGAACTGCTGCCGGTCCGTCTGGTCCGCGCCGCCTTCACGCGGGCCGCGCGCAGCGATGCCGCGATCGGCCGCCCGCCGACCGCGGGGGCCCCGGAACTGCAGAGCTGGTTCGCCACCGAACTGGCGACCGTGACCCCGGCCGGTGTGCTGCCGCCGGTGCCCAGCGATGTGATCGTGTTCGGCGGCAGCCAGAGCGGCCTGAACACGACCTTCCAATCGCTGGTCGGCCCCGGCCGGCCGCTGCTGGTGGAATCACCGACCTACTGGGGTGCGCTGATGGCCGCCGAGCGGGCCGGGGTGCGGGTGGTACCGGTGCCGAGCGGCCCGCAGGGGCCACGGCCGGCGGAACTGGCCCGCGCGTTCGAACAGACCGGGGCCCGCGCCTTCTACGCGCAACCCCATTTCGCCAATCCGACCGGCGCCCAGTGGGCTCCGCAGACCGCCGCGCGGGTGCTCGAGGTGGTGCGCGAGTACGGTGCCTTCCTCATCGAGGACGACTGGGCACACGATTTCGGTATCGATTCGGTGCCGGTCCCGTTGGCCGCGCGGGACGACAGCGGGCATGTGATCTACCTGCGGTCGCTCACCAAGAGCGTCTCCCCGTCGGTCCGGATCGCCGCCGTGGTCGCGCGCGGGCCGGCGCGCGACCGGATTCTCTCCGATGCGCAGGCCGAGTCCATGTACGTGAGCGGACTGCTGCAGGCTGTCGCGCTCGATGTGGTGTCTCATCCGGGGTGGCGTACCCACCTGCGTGGTCTCGGGCAGCGTTTGGCCATCCGCCGCGACCTGCTGCTGACCGCGCTGCGGGAGCACGCCTCCGACGCGGTCCCGGAACTGGTCCCGCGGGGCGGGCTCAATCTCTGGGTCCGATTACCCGAACACACCGATCTGGCCCGGCTGCTGCGGGATTGCGAGGACGGGGGCGTGGTGGTGGCTCCCGGCGACGAATGGTTTCCCGCCGAGCCCACGGGCGCCTACCTGCGGATCAACTACTCCGGGCCGAATCCGGGCGCGTTCCCCGATGGAGCCCGTGTCATCGGCCGCGCGCTGGCCCGGCAGCATCCGGGCCGGCGCCCGCCCGCCGAGGCGGACCCGGACCGGTAGCGGCGGGCCGGGCCGGATGGAGACGATGCCGCGGCAGACCGCGGTCCGGGTGCCGAGGAACCACCGGCTACCGCCGGTCCGACGCCCAGCCCGCGACGTGATCTTCCACGAAGACCTTCCGGCACGACGGTGCGCAGAACGCGTAGTCGACTCCCGCGTGGGTCACCGTCAACTGGGCGGTGGCCCACGCGACGATGCACCTGGATCGTCACGGTTGATCGATGCCATGCTCGCGCTACTCACCGACGGCGGATTCTCCGGTGTGGACCGGGTCGTGGCTCAGCGGACGCTGGTCGGCTTTGCTCGGGTTCCTGCAGAACGAGTACTACGCGGGGTTGTCGGGACCGGGCACGATCACCATGTCGGAACTCTCGCGGGCAAAGTTCCCGTTTCTCGCCGAGACCGCGCGGGACGCGAGATCGGTACCGCCGGACGAGGAATTCGGCCGCGGGCTGACCACGGGCACCTGCCGGCGCCGAGCGGTCAGTCTTCGGGTTCGGATTGCTCCAGGTCGGCCTCGGGGTGCTCCCGCGACAGGACCTTCCCCAATCGAACTCTTTCCGGGGAGCGCGTCACGACCTCCTCCAGAATGGCGAGGATCTCCGCCTCCGTGCTGCGGCCGTGATTGTCCGCGCGAATCCGCAGGGCGCGATACACCGCGTCCGGTACATGTCGAACAGATAGCGTCACCATGGTGGGCGTCTTTCGTCGACAGTGGTCGGTGACCTGATTATATTTCGTGTTCCGGCAAACGTCCGGTGCCGGTGGCGTCTCGTTCTGATATATGCCGCGCGGCGTGCCCGGGCGGGCCGGTCCGGGCCCATTCGCCCCCTCATCGTAAAGTAATCGGCCGAAACCTGTTCCGGCGCAGCGAATATGGCGCAAAATCGGAAATCGTCTGTGCGAAGGAAAAGTCCGGACCGGACGGTTCGGCACGGTGCGCGTTGTTTCGCGCGCATCCGGAAAGTGAGGCGGAAATGAATCACAAGCTCTGGTTGCTCGGCCGGCTCGTCGCGGTGGGCGGACATATCCTCGGCGAGAAGCTCACCGGGCACCGGGCCCGCACGATCGACGATGTGCCCGCGTCCGGCGCCGCGCTCACTGCGGAATGGCTGACCGCCGTGCTCTGCCGGGACGCCCCCGGCGCCGAAGTGGTCGCCTTCGATACCACGGGCGGCAGCAGCGGCACCTCCACTCGGGTGGCGATCCGGGTGGAGTACAACGAGGCGGGCCGGGCCGCGGGGCTGCCGGAGGCGTTGTTCGCCAAGACCACGACTTCGCTGAGTCAGCGGATTCTGCTCGGCGGCGGCAAGATGATCGACGGCGAGACCCGGTTCTTCCGCGATTTCCGGCCGAAACTGGAGATCCAGGCCCCGCTCGGCTACTGGGGGGCGTCGGATCCGGCTTCGTGGCGATCGATCGCGCTGATGGAGGATATCGCCGTCACGCGGGGGGCGGTGTTCAGCGAACCGACCGCCGCGATCGGTCGTACCGAAATGGAGGATCTGGTCCGCAATCTGGCCCGGCTGCACGGGACGTTCTGGGAGGATCCCGCCATCGAGGTGCTCAAGACCACCAACGAGGCGTTGCAGGCGTATCTCGCGGCCATCGATATGAAAACCCGGTGTGCGGTGGGTCTGGACCGGGCGGCCGAAGTAGTCCCGGAAAGCCTGCACGGACAGGCGGACCGGTTGTGGGCCGGGGTCGAGCGTGCGGTGGATCTGGCCACGACCGAACTCCCGCACACCCTGCTGCACGGCGACCCACATATCGGCCAGACCTACCGGACCACCGAGGGGCGGATGGGTTATGTGGACTGGCAGGTCGTGATGCGCGGCGGCTGGGGTCACGATTTCGCCTATACGGTCAATTCCGGTTGCGAACCGGAGGATCGCCGGGCCTGGGCCGAGGAGTTGCTGCGTGCCTATCTGGAGGAACTGGCCGAGGCCGGGGGCGTGGCACCCGACTTCGATACCGCCTGGCTGATCTACCGGCAGCAGTCGATGTTCGCCTATGCGGCATGGGCATTCACCATCGGGCGGGCGGCGTATCAGCCCGAGATGCAGTCGAAGGAGACCTGTCTCACACTTTTGCGGCGGATCACCTCGGCCATCGACGACAACCGATCGCTGGACGCGCTCGGCGTATGAGAACCGTGGCGCCGGCCGGGTTTCGGATTTGCCGAGCCCGGCCGCGTCGCGGCGGCGGAAAGCGCGGTGAAATGTTCGGACCAGACCGATCGAAAACGTGCGGACTAGTCCAACGAAAACTCGAAAAGGGTAGCCGTACAACTTGTTTCGAAATCGATCAGAGTTTGTGACCATGTCGTACCATCGCCTGGTTCCGGCTCGAGTCAGGAGATTCCTGCAGGAGGAGCCTCGAACCGGGATCGGCCGGTGGGAAAGCCATCGGCTCCGCAACCGGACGGTATGGAGTTTCGTTCTTGACTACCTCGGATTACCGAAGACACGCACAGGCCCACGTGCACGGTTCGCCGATCGATTCCGATGATCCGCGGATACCGCTGTACCTGCCGGAATTCGCCGCCGACCCGCACCGGGCCTACCGCGAGATGCGGGCCCGGTACGGGTCGCTGGCGCCGGTGGAACTCGCCCCCGGCGTGCCCGCCACCCTGGTGATCGGATACAACACCGCCCTGCGGGTGCTCAACGATCCGGATCGTTTCCCCGCCGACCCCCGGATCTGGCAGAAGGATATTCCGGCCGAGTGCCCGATCCTGCCGCTGCTGGAATGGCGCCCGATGGCCAGCCGTTGCGCCGGACAGGAATTCGCGCGCTACCGGCAGGCGATCACCGCGAGCATGGACGAAGTGGATATGTACGCGATCCACACGGTCGTGGAGAACATCGCGGGCCCGCTGATCAACTCGTTCTGCGAGGACGGCCGGGCGGAGCTGATCCAGCAGTATGTGTTCCCGCTGGCGTTCCAGGTGATCAACTATCTGCTCGGCTGCCCGCCGGAGATCGGGCAGCAGGTCGCGGCCGGGACGGCCGCGCTGCTCGAGGGGGTGGACGCCGAAGCCGGCAGCCGCATGCTGGGCGAGGCCCTGATGAACCTGGTGCTGCTCAAGCGCGAGCAACCGGGCAGCGATATCACCTCGGTGCTTTTGCAGCATCCGGTCGAGCTGTCCGAGGAGGAGGTCTCTCACCACGTCTCGCAGGTGTACGGCACCGGTATCGAATTCGAACTGAACCTCATCGTCAACACACTGCTGCTGATCCTCACCGATGAACGGTTCGGCGGCAGTGTCCTCGGCGGAAACCTCACCTCCCGCGACGCCCTGGACGAGGTGCTGTTCAACGACCCGCCGCTGGCGAATCTGCTGATCACCTATCCGCGGATGCCGATCCTGCTCGACGATGTGTGGCTGCCCGCGCATCAGCCCGTGGTGATCAGCATGGCGGCCTGCAACAACGACCCGGCCATCCGGACCTCGGAACTGACCGGTAACCGCGCCCACCTGGCGTGGGGTCTGGGTCCGCACGCCTGCCCCGCCCAATCACTGGCCTATATGGTCGCCGAGGGCGCCATCGATCAGCTGCTGGACGCGATACCGGAGATGCGGGCCGATTTCCCCGACGGCGAACCGGTCTGGCGGCCGGGTCCCTTCCATCGATCGCTGGCGGGCCTGCCGGTGACATTCCCCCCGCAGGCCCCGCTGCCCGGATACGCGGACACCTCCGCCCGGCCCGCGGTCCGCACCTGAGCTCGGCGGGCGGCGGCCTGCGACAAGGTTCGGACCCCGGCGGGGTTCGGACCTTGTTCTCGCCGGTGAGGTGCGATCTGCGATGTGCGGTGGGCCGTTCAGAGACCGGGGGCCGTTGAGCCCTGGCAGTGCTGTGGGCCTACCCAGGTGATTGAGGCGCAAGTCGGCGCATGTGCCGTCTGCTTCGGATGGTCGGCCTCCGATGTGGGCTCGCCCCCGGGTTCCGGGGCGAGGGAGTGACGGGCACGAGAGCAACCGGCGCGAGAGCGGCGGGCGGGAGTGCGGTGGCTCTCCGGCGACGAAGTGAATCGCCGGTTCACGACGGTCCCGGCGGCGCGACGCGGGAGTACTTGAATCCGGATTCAAGTTTGGGCTACCGTCGGGAGGGCATCGAGCCACGCCCCGACGATCGGAGTTCTCGTGGAACTGTTCACCTCGACCGAGCGTGCCCGCGAGTACCGGGGCGCCCTGCTCGCCTTCATGGACGAGCGGGTATATCCGGCCGAGCCGGTCTATGCCGAGCAGATGGCCGCGGCGGGCGATCCGCATCATCACCCGCAGATCCTCGAGGATCTCAAGGCCGAGGCCAAGGAGCGGGGCTTGTGGAATCTGTTCCATCCGCATCCGGAGTGGGGCCCGGGCCTGTCCAATCTGGAGTACGCGCCGCTGGCCGAGATCATGGGCCGCAGTCCGGCGCTGGCGCCCGAGGCGTGCAACTGTTCGGCGCCCGATACCGGCAACATGGAGGTCTTCACCCTCTTCGGTACCGAGGAGCACAAGCAGCGCTGGCTCGAACCGCTGCTGGCCGGCACCATCCGGTCGGCGTTCGCGATGACCGAGCCCGGGGTCGCCAGTTCCGACGCCACCAATGTGGAGATGCGGATGGAACGCGACGGCGACGAGTACGTGCTCAATGGCCGTAAGTGGTTCGCCTCCAATGCCATGCACGCCAACTGCAAGGTGCTCATCGTCATGGGCAAGACCGATCCGGAGGCGCCCAAGCATCGGCAGCAGTCGATGATGGTGGTGCCGATCGACGCGCCGGGTGTCACGGTCGTCCGCAATCTTCCGGTGTTCGGCTATGTCGATCGGGAGGGGCACGCCGAGATCGAGTTCACCGATGTGCGGGTCCCGGTCACCGATGTACTGAAGGGTGAGGGCGAGGGTTTCGCGATCAGCCAGGCCCGGCTGGGCCCCGGCCGCATCCATCACGCCATGCGCGCGATCGGGATGGCCGAACGCGCGCTGGAACTCATGTGTGCCCGGGCGGATTCGCGGACCACGTTCGGGCGCAAGGTCAGCGAACGGGCCAATATCCGGGACTGGATCGCCGAGGCGCGTATCGATATCGAGCAGGCGCGGCTGCTCACTCTGAAAACCGCCTGGATGATGGATACGGTCGGCAACAAGGAGGCCCGCACCGAGATCGCCGCGATCAAGATCGCCGCGCCGGTGATGGCATTGCGGATCGTGGACCGCGCCATCCAGGTGTACGGCGCGGCGGGCGTGACCGAGGATTTCCCGCTCGCGAGCATGTACGCCCATCTGCGTACCCTGCGGATCGCCGACGGTCCCGACGAGGTGCACAAACTGACGATCGCCCGGGCCGAGCTCGGCAAGGTCCGCGCGGCGGCCGAAGCCGCCGGCAGCTAGTGGTTCCCGCTCGGGCCCGGGGACGTGGCCCGAGCGCTGCGGCTCGCCGCCCGATACGTTGGACCTGTCCGGCCGGCGCCCGGCTCTTCCCCCGGCGCGACCCGGACGGGCACGAGGAGGCAACCCATGACAGTCGAGACCGGGACCGCGCCGCGGCGACAGCACATCTTGCTCGAGCTGGGTTTCGCGACCACGCGGGCCGGCGACGAGCTGCACGGCTCGGCGACGATCACCCCGCAGATGTACGTCCCCGGCACCGAGCGGCTGCGCACCTCGGTGCTGGCCACCTGGACCGATACGGTGACCGGGCTGCTGGCCGCGCTCACCCTGGGACCGCGGGTGCCGGTCACCCTCGAACTCGATGTGCACCTGTACCGGCCGGCGCCGGGGTACGGCGAGGTCCGCGCGGTGGGGCGCAAGATCAAAGCGGGGCGGTCGGTGTTCGTCGCGGAGGTCGAATGGACCGTCGACGGCGAACCGTTCGCCTTCGGCGGCGGATCGTTCATGGTCTCGCCCGACGCGGACCTGCGGCTGCCCGCGGGACTGAGTGTCGATATGCCGGCGTCGGACCGGCTGCTCGAGGTGCCGCTCGCCGAACGCGCGGGATGTGTGCGCCGCGCCCCCGGCACCGCGGTGCTACCGCGCACCGACGACGGCCTGAACGCCTCCCGCACCGTCAACGGCGGTCTGATCGCGCTCGCGGCGGAGGAGGCCATCCTGTCGCTGGCGCCCGGGTCCACGCTGAGCACGCTCGGTCTGCGGTACCTGCAAGCCGCCCGGGTGGGACCGGTGGTCGCCGACGCGACACTGCGGGCCGAGGTCGGCCGGGCGACACTGCGCGATACCGGGAATTCCGATCGGATCACCACACTGGCGACGGGCCGTCTGTTCCCGGCGTGAACGCACTATCCGAGCGTGTTCGCGCTCGCCGCTTCCGGCTTCCGCGTTCCACCCGGCCCGCGATTCCGGAGTGCGTTCCGGCTTGCCGCCACCGACTTCCGGGATCCGTCCGGCCCGCGATGACGGCGGGTGACCGGTGAAAGCCCGGCAGGAGAACTCATCCGCGGTCCGGAAGACCGGCGGGGGAGCCGACAAGGTATTCGCGGGTGGGGAGCCCGGCGGGGAAGCCGGACCGGAGCTCGCGGTGGCCGGTCGTTCGCCCCGGCCCGCCCCGAAGAGCCGCCGCGGGATCCGCACCCGGGCGGCACTCCTCACGGCGGCCCGTGCGGTTTTCGAGGCCGACGGGTTCGTGGACGCGCGGATCAGTGACATCACCCGGACCGCCGGGGTGGCGTCGGGGTCGTTCTACACCCATTTCGACAGCAAGGAGGAAATCTTCGCCGCGGTTGTCGAACAGGTCCGGGAGGAGATGCTGCATCCGCACGTCCGGGCGCGCGCCGGCAGCGATGATCCGCGCGACTGGATCGCCGCGGCGAACCGAGAGTATCTGCTGTCTTATCGGCGCAATGCGCGGCTGATGGCCGTTCTGGAGCAGGTATCCCGGGTGGACCCGCAGTTCGCCGCGTTGCGGGCCGAGCGGGCCTCGGCGTTCATCGATCGCAATGCGGCATTGATCCGCGATCTACAGGAGCGCGGTCTGGTCACGACGCGGTTGGACGCGCGGGTGACGGCGCTGGCGTTGTCGAGCATGGTGAGCAAGGTGGCGTATCTGGTCTTCGTGGAGGGCGAGGCGATCGAATTCGACACCTTGCTGGAGACACTCGACTGGATCTGGTGCAACGCTCTGCAACTGCCCGAATCACGCGGCCCTGAGGAGTATTCCGATCCGCGATAGGAGTGCGCGGTCCGCGCGGCAGGGGGCACTTCGGTGAGCCGTGGTCGTATCGGGCCGGATTCCGGGATCCGCGTGCCCTACCGCCGTGTAGGTTTCGCACGGAAGCGGTAGCCGGCCCGGGAGCTCGCGAACCGGTTACCGGGGCGGGTGCCCGGCCGATCCGGGCACGTACCCAGCGCAGGGCAGTCCGTGATTACTCCGTACGCGGGGTCGCGGAGAAACCACGGAACCGGCGCAGGTAGCCGACGATGCGGCGCAGCGGCACCGCGCGCGGCCAATCGTCGGGACGGAAATAGGCGTCGGTACCACCGTCCACGAAAATGACGCTCCCGCAGAGAAATTCGGCCGCCGGTGACAGCATCATGCAGACCCAGTCGGCGATGTGTTCCGGTTTGCCGAAGCCGCCGGTGGGGACCGGGAACGCGTTGACCGCCTTGGCCTCGGTGGGGGAGGCGAGTTGGCTTTCGAGCAGCGGGGTGCGGATCGCGCCGGGCGCGATGACATTGAGCCGGATACCGGCCCCGGCCCATTCCGGCCGGACGGCCCGACGGCGCGCCCAGCGGCTGACCGCGATCTTGGAGGCCGCGTACACGAACGGCCCGGCCTGCTTGCCGAAGATCTTCACCGTCCGGACGGCCCGTTCGGTATCGCCGGCCAGGAACGCCGCCACCGTCCGGCGCGGCACCGCGGGGACCGTGGTGGCGGAATTACTGCCGAAGGCGACGACCCGCGCGGACCCGGTCGCCGCGAGCGCGGGCCGCCAGCCCTCCAACAACTCGACCGTGCCGAGATAGTTCACCGCGGCGATCACCGGCAACCGGGCGGGATCCGGTGCCGGTCCCAGCCCGGCCGCGAGGACGGCGCCGTCGAGCCGGCCGTCCGCGGCGGTCAGTACCGCATCGATCGCGCTGCGGCGGCCCGCGGCGGTGGCGAGGTCGGCGACGATATCGGTCTCCTGGATGTCCACTCCGATCACGCGGTGACCCGCGGCGGTCAGTTTGTCGGCGACCGCCCTGCCCATTCCCGACGCCGCGCCCGTGACCGCGTAGACACCCATTCGGAATCCCTTCGTCCGCCCCGGGACTGCCGTCCCGGGGCCATTCGACGGAGTCTGTCAAAAGTACGGAGTCTGTCAAGCGGCCTGGAGTGATCCGGGCGGCGATCGCCACCGGCCGACGGTCCCCCGACGGGTCAGCCGGGCAGGTGCAGATACTCGGGCAGGGTGAAGCAGACGAGGCCGAAGTCGTAACCCTTCTGTACGTATACCTCGGTGCCCACCCCGTCGGCCGACACCGAATGCCGACCGGGCATCGTCGGCGCCCAGTCCGCGGTGAAGATGCCGGGCCCCGCCTGCTCGAGCGGACCGAAGGTGCCGCCGGGCTGCCCGTCGACCCGGTCCTCCAATGCGCCCACCCCGTCCCCGTGGACCGTGACGGTGTAGGTGCAGCCGGTCCCGTACTGGACGAAGCCGAGGCCGAAACCGCCGGAGACGCTCACGCCCGATACCGCGGCCGCGGCGCCGGGGGCGGGCCCGAACGCGGTCGCGGCAGCAAGAGCGCAGGCGGTGAGCAGTGGGTATGCGGCGGTCGTCATGGCGCGTGCTCCGGTCGGATCGACGATGGGTACACGGTGGAACGTCCTGTAAGTAGTGCAGCACCCAAGGATCTCGCCGCACAGTCCCCGTCGATCACGAAGTAGTTCCGGTTGACACCGGCGGGCGAGGCCGCCGGAGCGGCCACCCCACCTCGCGGCGGCCGGCGCATTCCGGTGGGCGTGTAACACCCGGCGGCCTTCCGTGGAATAACCGGGCGTAAAAGTTACGGCACTGGCCGATTGCCGGCGGAATGCTGCCGGATCCGGTGCTGGTGCCACGGTGATATCGCAGAGTCGTATAACCGTTGACCGAGACGAGTATCGCGGAATTCCCGTCGTACTGCGCGGCTATTGATCAGCAATTTAAAGGACGAATTTTCCGTTTAATTCTTGATATGCATTCGAACTCCGAATATCGGTATGGTCCTGTGCGCGAATGAAATCGCAGCCGCCCGGCCCAGGGTCGGTTCACGTGAGAAGGAATTGAACGTAATGAAGTTCGGCACTTTCGCCGCAACCGCACTTCTGTCCGTTGCTGCTGTAGGGATTTCCGCCGGCGTGGTGCACGCCGAACCCGCGGCACCGGCTCCGGAGATCAAGAGCGAGGGCGTCGACCAGGGCGTCGCCTACGAGACCAGCGTCGACCAGAAGACCCAGACGATCACCACCGAGGTCCAGGACGGTCGGTTCGAGCTGACACCGGACGGCGCCAAGGCGGTGCTCAAGGCCGTCGGCGGTGCCGTGGTGGCCGAAGTGCCGCTGCAGTACGAGATCTCCGGCAGTGAGATGGCGGTGGCCCACGAGATCAGCGCCGACGGGACCACACTCGAGCTGACCCCGACGGTCACCGCCGAGAACATCGGCGAGATGCGGCCGGTCAGTTCGATGGCCCGGCTGACCACCGAACTGCAGGAGAACGTCGTCGGTGTCGCCGCGGGCGCGGTACTCGGCGGCCTGCTCGGTGCGCTCGTCGGGCTCGGATTCCTCAGCATCATCACCGGTCCGATCGGCCTGGTCGTGGGTGCGGTGGCCGGCGGTTACATCACCGGTGGGCAGCCGTTCGTCGACGCGGTGATGGCCGTGCTGCGCGGCGAACCGTGACCCAGCCGGGCCACGAGGAGGACGGCGGGACTCCGCCGCTCTCACCGCAGGACAAACGCGCCCGGGTCGGTGCCACCGCCGCCGCGATCGCCATCGCGGCGGTGGTGACCTCGATCGTGCTGGGCATCGGCGTGGCCGCATTGCTGGCCACCGCCGGCGGCGATGATACGACCGAGGACCTCGCCGCCCCGACCGCCTCCGAGACGACGACCGCCGGCGGCGGGTCCGAGACCTCACCCGCCCCGGTGGCCCCACCGTCGGTGCTGGTGCCTACCACGGTCCCGCCGACCACCACCCCCTCCGCGGTCGGTATCGCGGGTTCGGCCAACAAAGAGGCCAAACAGGCACCGCCGAAGGTCGAGGTGGCGGCCGGGGAGTGCCTGAGCGCGCTCGGCGAGAAGGAGGTCACCAAGGCCTCCTGCGGTAGTCCGGAATCCCGTTACAAGGTGGCCGGTGCCGGTCCGGCGGGGACAGCGTGTCCCTCGGACGCCGACTCCAGTCACACCATCGGCGAGACGACCCTGTGCCTCGATATCGACTGGGTGGTCGGCAGCTGTGTGGATGTCTCGGGCGACCAGCCGCAACGCACGGAATGCGGGCCGGGCGGGGTGCAGGTGATCAGCATCCTGCCGGACACGGTGAATGTGAATGCGTGCCCGTCGGCCGACCGCGGGTTCGTCTACGACGAACGCCGGTTCGTGGTCTGCATCGGCGATCTATAGACCGGCTCCGGTCGCCCGGTGACCGGGCGACCGGGCCACGCCGGGCCGATTCCGGCGGTCCGGGGCGGGTTAAGCTGATTCATGGCTCTGTCCCGACGTCGGTTACTGCAGGCGGGCACCGCCGGAGTGGCCGCGCTCCTGGCCGGAGCGGGTCTCACGAGCAGCGCGCCGCACCGGGCGCCGCGATGGCTCGGTGACCCCTTCACCCTGGGTGTGGCGTCCGGGGATCCGCTGCCCGACGGGGTCGTGCTGTGGACCCGGCTGGCACCGGACCCGTTCGCGCCCGACGCGCTCGGCGGCACCGCCCGGGCGCCGGTCACCGTCGAGTACGAGGTCGCCGAGGACGAGCATTTCCGCCGTATCGCCGCGCGCGGTAGTGCGGTGGCCACCCGGGAACTGGCGCACAGCGTGCATCCCGAGGTCCGGGGTCTGGCACCGGATCGCTGGTACTACTACCGTTTCCGCGCCGGCGCGGCCATATCCCCGGTGGGTCGTACCCGCACCGCGCCCGCCACCGGTGCGCGGGTGGCGCGGCTGCGCTTCGTCTTCGCCTCCTGCCAGCACTGGAGTTCCGGCTTCTACACCGCCTATCGGCATCTGTGCGACGAAGACCTCGATTTCGTGGTGCACCTGGGTGATTACATCTACGAGAAAGAATGGACCCGCGGCCGCGCGGGCCTCTCGATCCCGGAGACGTTGCGCGCCGAGGCCGTCGACCTCACCGGTTACCGGCTGCGGTACGCGCAGTACAAGGCCGAACCCGAACTGCGGGCCGCGCATGCCGCTTTCCCGTGGATCTGCACCTTCGACGATCACGAGATCGACAACAACTGGGCCGGTTTCGATCCGGGCGCGGGGATCGATATCCATCTGCTGCCCGCACTGTTCCGGCGGCGGCGCGCGGCCGCGTTCCGGGCCATGTACGAACACCTGCCGCTGCGCATCGATCAACTACCCGCCGGTCCCTACGTCCGGATGCACCGTCGTTACGCCTTCGGCGATCTCGCCGACCTCACCATGCTCGATACACGGCAGTACCGGACGTCGCTGGTCTGCGGTGACGGTGGGAACCTGGTGGTCGACTGCCCGGAGCGCTTCGCGGCCGACCGCACGATCCTGGGTGCGCCGCAACGGGATTGGTTGCTCGACGGTCTCACGCGGTCCACCGCTCGCTGGCAGATCCTGGGCAATCAGGTCGCGATGGCGCAGTCCGACTACGACCCCGGTCCGGCGGTCGCGGTGGGCACCGACGCCTGGGACGGTTATGTCGCCGACCGCGACGCGGTACTCGCCGCCGCGGCGGCACGCGGGCGGGGCAACCTGGTGGTCCTCACCGGTGACCGGCACGAGAACTATGTGGTCGATCTGCGCGGGAACTACCACGATCCCAGCTCCCCGGTTGTGGCCACCGAGTTCACCGGCACCTCGATCACCACCGGACGCGACGGCGCCGACCTGCCGCCGCGGGGTCGTACGCTGCTGGCCGCCAATCCCGATATGAAGTTCTTCAACGGCCAGCGGGGTTATGTCCGGGTGGAGGTCGACGAGCGGCTGTGGCGCAGCGACTACCGGGTGGTGCCCTATGTCGGGCGGCCCGGGGCGCCGATCCGCACCCGGGCGGCCTATGTCGTGGAGCACGGCAGACCCGGCGCGCAGGCCGCCTGGAACCCCGGGGCCGCGGTGCCCGAAGCAGCGGATTCCGGCCCGGCTGCGGTGGCAGGGTCCGGACGATGAGCGGGAAAGGGCAGCGTCGGGACAGGTTGGCCGAAAGTACCGATTTCGTGTCCGCGGGTATGTGTCCCCGACGGTGATCCAGGCCATAGTCTCGGAAAGATGTCCAGTTCCGCAACGAGCACCGGCAGCGGCGCCGGGCCCGGCCAGACCTTCGACTACGACGTCCTCGTCATCGGCTCCGGATTCGGGGGCAGCGTCAGCGCCCTGCGGTTGACCGAGAAGGGATACCGGGTCGGCGTCCTCGAGGCCGGTCGCCGCTTCGCCGACGACGAATTCGCCAAGACGTCCTGGCGTGCCAGGCAGTACCTGTGGGCGCCGTACCTCGGCTGCTTCGGTATCCAGCGGCTCGCGCTGCTGAAAAACACTCTCATCATGGCCGGGGCGGGAGTCGGCGGTGGCTCCCTGGTCTATGCCAACACCCTCTACGAGCCGCCGGAAAAGTTCTTCCGCGACGGCCGGTGGGCGGGTATCACGGACTGGAAAGACGAACTCGCGCCCTACTACGACCAGGCCAAACGCATGCTGGGCGTGACCACGAATCCGGCGACCACACCGACCGACCGGGTTTTCCTGGAGGTCGCCGAGGAACTGGGTGTCGCCGATTCCTATCAGCGGACGCCGGTCGGCGTCTTCTTCGGCGGTCCCGGGAGCCGGCCCGGCGAAGATGTGCCGGATCCGTATTTCGGGGGCGCCGGGCCCGCGCGCCGCACCTGTACCCACTGCGGCGAATGTATGACGGGCTGCCGCCACAACGCCAAGAACACCCTGGTCAAGAACTATCTGTACCTGGCCGAGCAGGCCGGTGCCACAGTGCACGCGCTGCACACCGTGACCGATGTGAAACCGCTGCCCGGCGGCGGCTACACGGTGACGACGGTGACGACCGGGCGCTGGCTGCGCAAGAAACGCACCACCTTCACCGCCGAGCAGGTGGTCTTCTCCGCGGCCTCCCTGGGCACCCAGCGGCTGCTGCACAAACTGCGCGATTCCGGGTCACTGCCCGATATTTCCGACCGGCTGGGCTTCCTGTCCCGGACCAATTCCGAGGAGCTGCTCGCGATCCGCAGTCGGGACAAGAGCAGCGATTTCACCAAGGGGGTGGCCATCACCTCCTCGATCCACCCTGATGACGACACCCATATCGAACCGGTGCGCTACGGCAAGGGCAGCAATGTCATCTCGCTGATGGGCAGTGTCATGGTCGACGAGGAGCCGGGTGTGTCCAAACGCCGCCTGTGGTTGCGCGAGATCTGGCGCAACCGCCGCGACCTGCCGCATCTGCACAACCCGCGGGGCTGGTCGGAACAGATGATCGGCCTGCTGGTGATGCAGTCGGTGGATAATTCGATCACCACCTACACCAAACGCGGGCTGTTCGGCCGCAAGATGACCACCCGGCAGGGTGAGGGTGCCCCGAACCCGACCTGGATCCCGGCCGGGCACGAGGTGGGCCGCCGGGTCGCCGACAAGATCGACGGTATCGCCGGCGGTGCCACCAGCAGTGTGTTCAATATTCCGATGACCGGCCATTTCATCGGCGGCTGTGTGATCGGGGAGAGCGCCGAGACCGGTGTGGTGGACCCCTACCAGCGGCTCTACGGTTATCCGGGACTGCACGTGATCGACGGGTCGACCATTTCGGCCAACCTCGGCGTCAACCCCTCTCTCACCATTACCGCCCAGTCCGAACGCGCGGTGGCGCTGTGGCCGAACAAGGGCGAGGCGGATCCGCGGCCGCCGCTCGGCGCGCCCTACCGGCGGGTCGCCCCCGTCGCCCCGGTGTCGCCGGTGGTGCCGGAGTCGGCGCCCGCGGCGCTGCGGCTGCCGCTGGTCGAGGTGAACCACCGGCCCGATCCCGCTGCTGTGGGCGGCGAGGAGTCCCGCTGAGCGGTCGGGAAAACCGGCCCGTGGACGCGGCGTCGCAGGCGTGTCCGGGCCGGTTTTCCCGCAGGTGTGAGCGCCTTCACATACGCTGGTAAGTAGCTGATGAGAGGTGCCCGGTGGCGCCGGTCCGGTGCGGTGGGCGTTTACCCAGGAAAAATCCCGGGTAACGGATTGAGGTCGATACTCGCCGGAACCCGGTCGCCGGCGAGCGCGACGTCATGGGTCGGCCGGGCCGACACGGACGCATGCGCCGGAGAGGACTGACCGTGACGGACCAGCAGCCGCAACCAGCACAGGTCGAGGCACCACAACTCAAGAGGTCGGTCGCGGCCTCGGCAATGGGCAATGCCACCGAATGGTTCGACTACGGCGTCTACGCCGCCACCGCGACCTACCTCACCGACGCATTCTTTCCCGGGGAGCTCGGCACCCTCGGCACCATGCTCGGCTTCGCCGTCTCCTTCGTGCTGCGGCCGGTCGGCGGCATGGTCTGGGGTCCACTGGGCGACCGGGTGGGCCGCAAGGTGGTACTGGCCACCACCATTCTGCTGATGGCGGCCGCCACCGGGCTGATCGGTGTACTGCCGACCCACGGCCAGGTCGGAGTGCTCGCCCCCATCCTGCTGATCCTGCTCCGCGTGGTGCAGGGTTTCTCGACCGGCGGTGAGTACGGTGGGGCGGCCACCTACCTGGCCGAATGCGCGAGCGATAAGAAGCGCGGCTTCTTCGGCAGCTTCCTCGAGTTCGGCACGCTCGGCGGTTTCGTCGGCGGTTCCGCGGTCGTGCTGCTGTGCCAGCTCATCCTCGGTTCGGACGCCATGCACGATTGGGGTTGGCGTATCCCGTTCCTGATCGCCGTCCCGCTGGGCGCGATCGGCTGGTATCTGCGCACCAAGCTCGACGAATCGCCGGTGTTCACCGAGGTCAACGAGCAGGAGCATCCCGAAGGCGGGCTGCGGGTGTTGATCAGCACCTACAAGCGTGAGCTGCTGACCCTGTCGGGCCTGGTCATCGCGCTGAACGTGGCGAACTACACGCTGCTGACCTACCAGCCGACCTATCTGCAGAACACCATCGGCCTCGGCGAGTCGACCACCACCGCCATGATGCTCATCGGCCAGGTGGCGATGATGGCGTGCGTTCCCTTCTTCGGCCGGTTGTCCGACCGGACCGGCCGGCGGCCGCTGTGGTTGTTCTCGCTGGTCGGGCTGGTGGTGCTGTCCGTGCCGATGTATTGGCTGATGGGTGTGGGTACCGGCTGGGCGATCGTGGGCTTCGTCGTGCTGGGCCTGCTGTACGTTCCGCAGCTGTCCACCATCAGCGCGACCTTCCCGGCCATCTTCCCGACCCACGTGCGGTACGCCGGGTTCGCCCTGGCCTACAACGTGTCCACGGCCGCGTTCGGCGGTACCGCCCCGCTGGTGAACGAGGCGGTGATCGAAGCCACCGGTTGGAGCCTGTTCCCTGCCCTCTATATGGTGGCCGCCGCGCTGATCGGTCTGGTGGCATGGTATTTCCTGCGGGAGACCGCCGGGACATCGTTGCGCGGCACCGAGGTGCCCGATGCCGCCGAACCCGACCCGCCGGCCACCGAAGACAAACAAATCGTCGCGTGATCCATCGGAAGGGCCGACCCTGTTATGAGTGATGTCCGCAACCCGCCCATCGCCGAGGTTGTGAACTCGGCGCTGGAACAGACCATCCCGGTGGCGCACCGGATGGGGGTGCACGCCGAGGAGGTGCGCCGCGGGTACGCCGCTGCCACGGTGCCCGTCGAGGGCAACGGCAACCATTTCGGTGTCATGTACGCCGGGGTGCTGTTCACCGTGGGCGAGATCCTGGGCGGGGCCATCGCGGTGGCCAGTTTCGACACCGCGCGGTTCTATCCACTGGTGAAGGACCTGCGGATCGTGTTCCGGAAACCGGCGACCACGGCGGTCCGTGCCCAGGCCACCCTGGACGACACCGAGATCGACCGGATCGCGGCCGAGGCCGCGGCCAACGGTAAAGCGGATTTCACGCTGCGCGCGGTGCTCAGCGATACCGACGGGGTGGTCGTCGCCGAAACAGAAGGGTTGTATCAGCTGCGCGCCCATCAGTGACGGGCCGCCGTAGCGGCACCGGCCCGGCTTCCCCGCAGCGGGGGAGCCGGACACCGGTCGGTCGTGGGGTCAGCGTCCGGCCGAACCGGTCGGCGCCGGCGGGACCATCCGCCAGGATCCGCAGTTCTCGGTTTTGAAACCCGCGTCGGTCGGTTTCACGGTGACCCGGATCGGGCCCAGCTTCGTGTAGTTGTTCTCGATGATGTAGCTCATATTCGTGTTGTCGCCCTCGATCAACCGTAGTCGTCGCCAGTCGCAGCTCCGGGCGGGATCGGCGGGCCCGGCCGATTCCCACGTTCCGGGCCGGATATCCACGCCCACCCGGTAGACGCCGTCGCGCGATATATGATCCGCGGGCTCGGCCGCCGCGATACCGCCGCCCAGCATGGTCGCCGCCGACAACACCGCACCGGCGATCAGATACGTGCCTGCACGCATTCGTTCTCCTCGGTATTTCTCTGTTTCTCGATTCGGTGAGATCCTCCCGATCTCCCCGGCACCTCTACCAGAGTCGCGCTATCGATTTCGGAGAATCGCGATATTGCCGGACATCGCGGTAAAGACTTTTCGAAACAGGGGCCTCGGCCTCGTGCCCCGAAGGCGCACCAATACTATTGCCCGGTGGCTGAGCGTATACCCGTGGTGATCGTGGCCGGATTCCTCGGTGCCGGAAAGACCACCCTGCTCAACGATCTGCTGCGCAACACCCGCGGCACCCGGATCGGAGTGGTGGTCAATGATTTCGGCGCCGTGAACATCGACGCGATGCTGGTGGCGGGCCAGATCGACGCCATGGTGTCGCTGGGCAACGGCTGTGTGTGCTGCGCGGTGGACGTCTCCGAACTCGACGAGTTGTTCACCCGGCTGACCGATCCTCGCATCGGCATCGATGTGATCATCGTGGAGGCCAGCGGGCTGGCCGAACCGCGCAATCTGGTGCGCATGGTGGTGGGTAGCGAGAACTCCCGGATTCGCTACGGTGGTTTGCTCGAAGTGGTGGACGCGGGCGAGTTCGCCGGGAGCCGGGCGCGGCATCCTGAACTGGCGAGCCGGCTGCGTCTGGCCGACCTGGTCGTAGTGAACAAGGCCGACCGGGTCGAGACGGCGCAATTGGATGAGCTACGGGCCGAGCTCACGGAACTGACCGAGGGTGCACCGGTATACGTGACCACACACGGGCGAATCGATCCCGGACTGCTGTTCGATCCGCGCCGCCGCGGTGAACCGCGTGTCGGCGAGCAACTGAGTCTCGACGAACTGCTGCGCGACGGATACGCGCACGATGAGTCCGACGGCGACCACCGGCATCTGCATGACGAGTACACCAGTGTGGTGTTCACCGAGAGCGTGGCGTTGCATCCGCGCCGGCTCGTCGACTTCCTGGAGAAACCGCCCGCCGGACTCTTCCGCGCGAAAGGTTTCGTCACCTTCGCTGCGCCGAGGCCCGGCCGTTTCCTCCTGCACCTGGTCGGCCGCGCGATCACCCTGGAGCAGGTCGACCGGTCCACTCGCGGCGCCGGGACGGAACTGGTGCTCATCGGCACCGGTCTCGATACCGACGCGGTGCTGGAACAGTTGCGCGCGACCGTGCACCGCGGACCGGGCGGGGATCGCCCGACTGGTGCGGTCTCGTATTGAACTGTCGCGGGTGCTCGACGGCGTCCAGCCGCCGGGTGAACGGGACCTGGGGCCGGTGACGTAACGGCCCCAGGTGGTGGCTGCTTCACTCGCGAGCTTGGTGGTCGTGACGTGGTGACAGCCCGGAGCTTCGGCACGGGCTTGTGCACATCGCCATCGTCGACCACACCGGCGCCCTGGTGCCGAAGAAACGAATCACCGACGATCCGGACGGTTTCACTGCGCTCACCCAGCTGCCCACCGAGGCCGGGGACACCGCCGAGGACCCGATCCCCGTCGCGATCGAACCCCACGCGGGTTGATGGTCTCCGCGCTGCGCCCACTGGCCGCACGGTTTATGCCATCAACCCGATGGCCGTCGCCCGCTACCGAGAACGGCATTCGATGGCCCGCACCAAGTCCGACCACGTCGACGCGATGACGCTGGCCAACATCCTGCGCATCGACGCCCACATGCACCGGCCGATGCCGGCAGACACCGAACTCGCTCGGGCAATCGCCGTGCTGGCCCGTGCCCAGCAGGACCCGTCTGGCGACGCACCAAGGCCAGCAACGAACTGCGCTCGCTGCTGCGCGAATACCACTCTCGACGCCGCCTGCGCCGGCGCCGACGATCTCGAACAGGCTGCCGCGACAGGCACTCCGCGGCACTGCGGCACCTGGTCAATAAGATGCCCGGCCGACTCCACTACTGCCTCCAGAACCGGCAGGAATTCGATCCCCTCGAGGCGTTCGATCACCCTGCGACACCCACCCTAGAACCTGCCGCGGCTTGACAGTTGGAACCATCGGAGGTCTACTCACGGATACGCTGTGCCGCGGCAGGGTCGGGCGTCGCGCCGGCCGGGTGCGTGGTGATGGAGGACGCCCCGGCCGGGATCGCGGCGGCGCGAGCGACCGGAATGTGAGTGGTGCGTCGATGATCTCACGGCCTCGAGGCGGAGGCGTGCCGACAATCAATGTTCCTCGGCGATTCGACCATCTTTACGTCCGTAATCATCTTCCACCCGGACATTGTCGGTGCCGTCGTCGGCGGTCGATGCCTCAACGAGGACAATGTCGGTTACCGCGGCGACTCGATGCACGGCGCCCGCATCCACATGTGCCACCGAGCCTGCCGGAAATGGGATCAGCTCATTCGGCGCGTCCAGCGCGGCGCGATAATGCAAAACGGCCTCGCCGTCCAGAATAAAGTACGTCTCCCGTTTGTGTTCGTGGTATTGCAAGCTGGTTCGGTGCCCCGCCCGGATGCGGACCACCTTGAAACCGAACGGACTGTCCGGCTCGTGCAACCAACGTTCCTGACCCCACTGTTTGACGACGTTCTTGACGCCAGGGAACGTGAGCATCCTGATCCCCGGTGCCACGACCTGCGGTGTCGCGGCCTCATGCGGAACATCCGCGGGAATCGGTTCCGCGATCCCCGGCGCCCGGTCGATCGAATCGGAGCCCATGCCGGTTCCTGTTTCCTGCGAAATTTCTTCCACGCTACTGAACCTACCCATCCGATATCAATTTCAATGGCCCGTGTGCATTCTCGAATGCATATGACATCTAAACTATGTACATTTCGGTCCGCCTCATTCCGCTATAGCATCGCAGATCCCGAGAATGTCTGCTACCTGTATGACCCTATGGGGCCGGGAAACTGAGGCCCGGCCGTGCATTGATTGTCCACCTTCGTATTGTCAGCACGCCTCCACCCTCAAGGCCGCGAGATCATCTACGCACCAATCACATTCCAGTCGCTCGCGCTCGATCGTCGTGGTGACACCGATGACGCGCATGCCGGCCGCTCGCGCCGCCGCGATCCCGGCCGGGGAGTCCTCCACCACCACGCACCCGACCGGCGCGACGCCCAGCCTGGCCGCGGCACGGAGGTATCCATCCGGATCCGGTTTGCCCCGCTCGATATCGTCGGCGGTGACCAGGACTTCTGGTACCTCCAGACCCGCGCAGCCGAGCCGGATCTCGGCCAGTCGGCGCCAAGCGGAGGTCACTACGGCCCAGCGTTCCGGGGCGAGCCGGCTCAGCAGCCGGCGCGCACCCTGGATCGCCGTGATCCCGTCCCGGCAGTTCTCGCCCGCCTCGGTCAAATAAGCGAGCTCATCGGCGAGGTCCAGATGCGGGGCCATGATCCGCACGGTTTCGTCGTTGCGACGTCCATGCGACACCCGCAACAGTTCGCCGATGTCCAGCCCGTGCCGCGCACCCCAATCCCGCCACACCTGCTCGATGCAGGCCTGCGAGTCGATCAGGGTGCCGTCCATGTCGAACAGGAGTGCCTCGCAGGTAGTGGAATAACGGCGTGCCGGGGTGAGAATGTCGAGCTCTAGCACGGTGTGCCCATCAGCCAGGCGTGCCTGCCCGCATAGGCACGGAGGATCGATGGCCGGTCGCCGGCACCGACGAGCCTTCGGGCGCACGACAGAACCGTCGCGGCGGGATCGGCGCAGACGGTCACCTGATGCGTACCGCTCGTTCGCTCGATGGCGACGCGGACAGCGGTGGCGAAGTCCGCGGAGCCGGTGACGAGACCTCCCGCGAGCACAGTGCCGTCCGTCGCGGACAAGCGCAGCAACTCGCGTATCCGTGCCGCCCCCGCGGCCAGTGCCTCGACCGCGGTCGCGATAACGGTTCCTGCGACATCATCGCCGTCGAGCCAGCACTGGATCACCGTCGGTGCCATACGCGCTACCTCTTGTTTGGGAAACGGGAGCGTCGCGAGTCGCCTGGCCTCGGCGGCGATGTCCCGGTTCGCGAACTGGGACATCGCCTCGGGCAGAGCCGAGGTGCGACCGATGCCGTCGCGGGCCGATAATGCCACCCGCAGGCCCTGCATGCCGATATCGAAGGCGCTGCCCTGGTCCGCGCCCAGGTACTCGTGACCGCCCAACTGCACGACCGTTTCCCCGTCGCCACCGAGGAACCCACTTCCGGTGCCGGCGATTACGACGGCCCCCCGGTCGGTCAACGGCGGCGCGAAGAGAATCGGTACAGCGTCGTTGGAGGCCACCAGCAGCCCGGATCCCTCAGGGAGCAATCCGCGTATCACGGAGAGTTCACCAGCCGCGGTCTCCGCGACGATGCCTGCCGTGGCGAGCCAGCCGACCGACATCTGTCCGGCGGTGGCGTCCCTGACGATGTCGAACGCTTCGCGCAGCCGATCTCGCGCGGCGGCCTCACCGACCGCCGCGCGATTGATCGAACCGATCTCCCGCCGGATCTCGGGCCTGCCGGGCGTCTGAACGGAAATCCGCGTCCGTGTCCCGCCCGCGTCGATACCGTAGACGGCAGTCAGCGGCCACTCTCCTTATGGAGTGCGGTTTCTCGCAGTTCGCCGTCGACCACCCGGACAAGTGCCGGCTCAGGCAGCGGGAAGATCATGCCGCCACCCGAGTCGAGATAGTCTCGCTCGCGCGCCAGAAAAGCGTCCCGGAAATGCCAGGGCAGCACGAAATAGTAGTCCGGATCGGCGCGCCGGGACTCTTCCTCGGACACCATAGGGATCTCGGTGGCCACGGTCCGCAAGCCCCACTTGTCCTGGTTGCGCTCCGCCGCAAGCGGGAAATGACGATGATCCAGCCCGAAGTACTGGAGGATTGTATTGCCTTTGGTCGACGCGCCGTAGATGTGCATGACCTTACCGTCGGCGAGTTCGCTCTCTACGAAGTCCCGGACCTCCTCCCGGATTTCGGCTATCCGGCTGGCGAACTTCCGGTAGGTATCGGCCTCGGCCAATGCCAGCGCGCGCTCCGTGGCAGCCAGTTCCTCGACCCGGTCCCTACCACCGCCCGATTGCCACCGTTCATCGGTGTGTGTGCCGTGCTGGATGTAAAGGCGGAAACTTCCGCCGTTGACATCGTTCAGCTCGACGTCCCTGATTTCGAGCCCGTGCGCCCGCACCAGCCGGTCCATCACATCGAGCGAGTAATAGCCGACGTGCTCGTGGCAGATGTTGTCGAAGTTGTTGCCGGACAACATCGTGGGCAGATAAGCCATCTGTACCACCCAGAGCCCGTCCGGGGCCAGGATGCGGGCGATGTCGGCAACGAAATCATGAGGCCGCTCGAGGTCGTAGAACATCGCGATCGATGTGATCACCCGCGCGCGCGCCGCAGAACCGAGAGCCCGGCTGAATGCGTCCGCGTTGAAGAATTCCGGCACTATCAGGTCGGTGTCGGCGGAAGCCTCGGGTTGCAGGTTCTCGGCGGGCTCGAATCCCACCAGTTTCAGATCATCACGCTGGTAGCTCCGCAGCAAGGTGCCATCGTTCGCGCCGATATCGACGACAATGTCCCCCGCCTCGAGTGGTACCGCTGCTTGTGCTGCGGCGGTGATGTCGGCCAGCGCCGTTCGCATGGACTCATTGGTGCCGGACCGGTACCAGTACTGCGTATACAACAGCGACGAGTCGACGGCTTGGTGTTTGAGTTGGAGGAACGCGCAGCCGCCCTTGTCCGGGTCGCAGAGCGCCAGAACCAATGGCGCGAAGAGGGGTTCGGCGTCGTCTGCGAAATCCGCCACCGCAAGGTTCCCCAGGTCGAGCACCTCGTGAAGGGCGGGGGAGCCACAGATCCGGCAAGTGTCCCGTTCGTCGGTCATCACGCCACCAGCCTGACCGCGGTCGCCAATTCGGCAAGACCGGTCTCGAAGTCGATTTCCGTTGTGAAGCCCTTCGCACGGATCTTCTCGTATGACACCTCGTAGTCGCGCTGATCGGGATCGGCGGCGAATTCGGCGAAGTGCAGATAACAGTTGATGCGTTCACGGATCCTGGTCACGATGTCAGCCTTCGATAGGTTCAATTTCTCATCCCCCACGTTGTAGACGTCGTCGACGACGGCATCCCAGTTCCGAAGCGCGAAGGCGATCGACCTCGCCATGTCCCGCACATGAATCAGCGTGCGCCGGGAGTCGGCCTGATAGACAACAAGGTTTCCGCGGTGGACGGCTTGGTGCACGAAGTCGTTGACGAGTAGGTCGACGCGCATGGACGGGCTCACCCCGAACGCCGTCGCGTAGCGGTAGACGACGCTGTTCCCGCCCTCCAGCACCAGTTGCTCGGCCTCCGCCTTCGATTGCCCGTATAGAGTGAGCGGGTTGAGTTCGGTTTGCTCCGTGCAAACGGTGTCCCGGACCTTTCCGTAGACACTTCCAGTAGAGGCGAAGAGAATTCGCTGATCGCGCTCCCGAAGTTCGACCAGGCGGCGGGTGGCGTCCACGTTTATCGCCCGGGCATACGCCGGCTCACGTCGACAGGCCGGGTAACCCACGATCGCCGCGAGGTGGACTATGGCATCGACGCCCTCCAGCGCGGACGCCAGCGCCTCATCATCCAACATGTCCCGGTGGACCAACTCGAAACGGGGATGCGCACAACAGGAAAGGAGTCCTCTGCCGCCAGTCCTCATGTAGTCGAGTACCCTGACTTGATGTCCCTCCGCGAGAAGCAGAGGCACCAGCGCTGAACCAACATAACCGGCGCCGCCAGTAACAAGAATACGCATGGCGTACCGCTTTCTCTCATCCGATCTGCGGCGAGGGCCATGACCGGATTGTTATAGATCATGCACTGGATTGTTATGACAGTGGCCCTCGTCACAGCGAGGCTAAGGTATCCGAGAAGTTGCTGCACCCCCCATCAGCGGGAAGTCGGCACCGGCCCTTTCCGGACGTCTGGCAACGCTCGCTCCCCGACGTGCCTCGTGGCTCGCACACTTGGCGGGTGTGGTCGAGTTCGGTAGCGACCTGCCGAGTCCGGCCGTCAGCGGGTATGCCAGGTCCTGTGCGCAGCCGTCGACTCTTCTAGTGTTCGGGAACCGTATATCGGTGTATAACTGTGGAGTTTGATCACACTGGAGGGTCTGCCATGGAAGCGAGCCGCACGAACGGTGCCTACCAAGGCGCTCTGTCCCGCGTGCTGTTCGTATCGCCGGAAATGCCGTGGCCGACGGTGGGCGGCTTGCGAATCCGCTGCGGAATGCTGCTGGGTCGCGCCCTGGACGAAGCGAAAGTCGATCTGGTCGTGGTCGCCCCCGAGGCCGATATCGCCCGCGACACGGCCGCGGTGCCCGAGATTCCTGGCCTGAGCACTCATATCTTCGCCGACGAGTCGGTTCCCGGACCCGCTCCGGACCGCGCGTCGCGATCGGCCACCGAGCTCATGCGCCGCCTCGTTACCGAAACCGGCGGCTACGACGTCGTCCATTTGGAACGGCACTTCTTGTTGCCCCTGGTCCCGCCGGAGCTGCGGTCCCGCACCGTCGTGGTCGACTACAACATCGAGTCGCAGCTCCTGGCGCAGCGGGCAGAGACCGGCCACCCGGTGTCGACTACCGAAATCGATGAACTGCGTCGGCGCGAGCTGGCGGCGTGGCGTGGCGCCGGAGCGGTCGTCGCGCTCAGTCCCGAAGACGCTGAGGAAATGCACAACCGGGATCCGGCGGTGCATCCGCATCTGATCCCGAACGGTTGGGATCACCTGCCGCAGGCCCCATCACGGCCGCTCGACCGCGGTCGGCTGATCTCGCCGCGACTGTTCTTCGTTGCCGACTACGACTATCCACCTAACCGAGACGCATTCGTCTGGCTGGTATCCGAGGTATTTCCGCGCATCCGCGAGCGGGTTCCGCTGGCCCGGCTGCTGCTCGCCGGAAAAAACCTCACCCCGGAGCTGACCCGGCTGGGCGAGGAATGCGCGGGCGCGGAGCTGCTCGGTTACGTCGACGATCTTCCAGCAGAGCTGGATCGGTCCGATATCGTGCTGTGCCCGCTGCGGATCGGCGGCGGCGTGAAGGTCAAGGTGATCGAGGCGATCCGGCGCTCCTGCCTGCTGGTGTCCACGACCGTCGGCGGAATTCAGGGCATACCCGAACCGCTACGGTCGGCCGTCTGCTTCGCCGATGACGCGGACACGTTCGCCGGCCACGTGATCCGGTTGTGCGCGGACCCGCAGGAAAGAAATCGCCGGCGCGCCGAACTGAGGGCGGGTCAGTGGGCCGCGCCGACGTGGGAAGACTCATCGGTCCGGATGCTGCGACTGTGGTCGCGGCTTTCAGTGGAGGTTGACAGCTTGCCCGGTCAGGCCTGATGGATGGCCGGACTACGCACGACGATGAGGCATGGACGCCGGTTCCGGGCCCGAGAGGTCAGGCCCTGTTCTCGGCGAACTCGGCGACCTCACCGGTCGGCGGATCCGGTACGCGAGCTCCGCTGAGACACGCAAAGCCGAAGGGCTGGAACCTGCTCGGGCACCCTCCCCGTTGCCTGATATAGGGAAGCGGCGATTTCGGGTTTCGTCAGCGTCCGACAATGTCTCCCGGGGACAATCCCGGGGGGAGACGATACCCGGGCGCCGGTTACCTATCGAAGGCAGTTTTACCGGCTGTATGCCTGGTGAAGTCATCTCGGTGAAACACAGGCCGCAACAGTAAACAAGGTTATCATCCCATTGCTGAGAAGTAAGGTGTCCGGCGTGTATCGCTTGACCATGAGCAGTTCCGTACCCGCCCACGCTCCGCGCGCACAATCCACGGCTGCTGATCCGACCGAGGATTCATCGACGCTTCCGCGCAAGGATTGGCATATTCCGGCCATATTGGCATTGACACTCGGCGGGTTCGGTATCGGTACCACCGAATTCATCGCCATGGGTTTGCTGCCGAATGTCGCACATGCCATGACGGTGTCCGAACCTACTGCCGGGCACGCTGTTTCGGCCTACGCACTCGGAGTCGTGGTCGGTGCTCCCGTGATCGCGGCGCTGTGCGCGAGGATGCCCCGCAAGCGGCTGCTTATCGCGTTGATGATCGGATTCACGGTGGGCAATGCGGCGTCGGTGGTGGCGCCCTCATTGGAAACGCTCGTTCTCGCCCGGTTCGTCTCCGGACTGCCGCACGGCGCCTATTTCGGGGTGGCATCGCTGGCCGCCGCCAGCTTGGTTCCGGTAGGACAGCGTGCCAAAGCGGTGGCAGTCGTCATTTCGGGATTGTGTGCCGCCAACGTGGTCGGCGTGCCGGCGGCCACGTGGCTCGGCCAACACTTCGGTTGGCGTGCCGGATACGCGGTGGTCGCGGTCATCGGAGCAGCCACCGTCGTCGCCATCGCGCGATCGGTTCCCGAGCTGAGCGGAATTCGGCCGACCGATCCGCGCACCGAACTCGGTGCGCTCCGGCGCCCCCAGGTGCTGCTCACCTTGGCGGTGGGCGCCATCGGTTTCGGTGGCATGTTCGCCGTCTTCACCTACATCGCCACGACGCTCACCGAGGTGGCCGGTATGGGGCAGGATCTGGTGCCGATCGTGCTGATGCTGTTCGGGGCGGGCATGGTCACCGGCAATATGCTCGGCGGTGCGCTGGCCGACCGTGGGGTGGACCGCGCGGTGTTCGTGTCATTGGTCTCGATGGTTGTCATCCTCGCCGGATTCGTAGTCGCTGCGCATAATCCGTACACCGCCGGCGTCGGCGCCTTCCTGGTCGGAGCATCGAGCGCCGCGCTTGCGCCCGGATTGCAGACCCGGCTGATGGATGTAGCCCACGATGCGCAAACCCTGGCCGCCGCGCTCAATCACGCCGCACTGAATATTGCCAATGCTTCGGGCGCTTGGTTGGGCGGGCTGGTTATCGCTGCCGGGTACGGCTACACCGCACCCGCGGCGGTCGGTACCGGACTCGCCGTCGGGGGGGTGGCGCTGTTCACGGTCACCGTGTGGCTCGCGCGCGGCGCCTTGGCGACCGGATTCCCCCGGCCGATCGGACAGGCGGCGGAGCATGAAGTCTCCACCTCGTACCGCAGCGGTGCGGATCGGGGACGCACTGAGGGCCGTGCACCAACGTGTACCGCAAACTCGACCGCCGCCGCGTGGGGATCCAGGCCGACAACGACTACTCGCAGGCGTTGACCCATTCGGAGAGCCCGTCGGCGAACAGTTGACGTTTCCAGATCGGCACTTCGTGTTTGATCCGGTCCACCAGCGTCGAGCAGGCCGCGAAGGCCGCGGCGCGATGCGGTGCGGCCACCGCCGTCACGATCGCCAGATCACCCACCACCAGGTCGCCGACGCGGTGCACGGCCGCCACCGGCAGGCCGCTCGATTCGGCGACCGAGGCGCAGCATTCGCGCAGGAAACGGGTCGCTTCCGGATGTGCCGAGTACTCCAGCGCCGAAACCGTCCGGCCGCCATCGTGATCGCGGACCACGCCGGTGAACAGCACCACCGCCCCGTGGTGCGGTCCGCGGACGGCCGCGTCGACCACCGCGGGATCCAGGGCTCGGTCACTGATCTCGGCGAGCTGTACTCCGCCGACTGCCGCGGAGTGCTCGTGGCCGGGGGTTCCGGTGGACAGGTCAGGCATGTGCGCTCTCGTTCCCGATATTCTTCTCCCGCGGCGCGCCGGATTTCTCCCGCGCATTGTCGTTCTCGTGCGCACCGCCGCCGGCCACCTGTGCGAGCAGATGGGTGAGCAGCGGTTCCAGCACCGCGATACCGTCTTTCACTCCGCCCGGGGAACCGGGCAGATTCACCACCACCGAACGGCCGACCAGACCCGCGACGCCGCGGCTGAGCGCCGCGAGCGGGAACTTCGCCGTGCCGCGCTGCCGGATCGCCTCGGCGACCCCGGGCAGTTCCCGGTCGAGCAGGGCCGCGGTCGCCTCCGGGGTGTGGTCGGTGGGGGACGCGCCGGTACCGCCGGTGGTCACCACCAGGTCGGGTGCGGTGTGCAGCGCGTCGGCCAGGCCGTCGGCGATCTCGGCGTCGGCGTAGACGAGGGGTCCGCGCACGGTGTATCCGAGATCGCGCAGCCAGGTCACCAGCCGTGGTCCGGTGGTGTCGGTCCGGGCTCCGGCCGCCGCGCCGGTGGAGGCCACCAGCACCACCGCGGTGCCGCTGATATCGGTGCGGGGAGTGGCCGCATGCGTTTCCGCTTCGGAGTGGGGTACCGGATGCGGGGCGGCGCCGGTATCGGCCGGTGGCTGCGCGCGGGTCCAGTGGCCGCGTTTTCCGCCCTCTTTGCTGAGCAGGCGGACACCGTTCAGCTCCGCCGCCGGGTCGACCGCTTTCACCATATCGTGCAGGGTGAGGCCGACCACGGCCACCGCCGTCAGCGCTTCCATCTCCACGCCGGTGGGTCCGGTGGTCTTGGCGGTGGCCTCGATGGTGATGGTGTCGTCGGTGAAACCGAATTCGACCTTCACCGACGACAGCGCGAGCTGATGGCACAGCGGGATCAGTTCCGCGGTCTTCTTGGCGCCGGCGATCCCGGCCAGCCGGGCGGTCGCGAGAACATCGGCCTTGGGCATATCGTCGGCACGCACCAGCGCCACCACCTCCGCGGTGGTGCGCAGTTCCCCGCCCGCGACGGCGATCCGTGCGGTATCGGCCTTGGCGCTCACATCCACCATGCGGGCGCGGCCTTCGGCATCCACATGTGACAACTCGCTCATAATGTCCACACTCGCACAGTCGCGCCGGGCGCGAGTTCGGTCACCGCGGCCGGAATATCGATCAGCACATCGGCCGCCGCCATACTCGCGACGAGATGGGAACCGGGTCCGGAAACCACCTCCACGGCGTGCGGCCGGGTTCCGTTGCGGACCAGCCGCCCGCGCAGGAACTGGCGGCGGCCCTCGGGTGAGCGGCGTACCGCGCCCAGCAGTGGAAGTTCGTATTCGGGTACCGGATCCAATCCGGAGAGGTGCCGCAGGATCGGCCGGGCCAGCACCTCGAACGACACCACCGCACTCACCGGGTTCCCCGGGAAACTCAGCACCGGCACATCGTCGACGACCGTGTGTCCCTGGGGGCCGCCCGGTTGCATGGCCACCGAGCCGAACTCGCCACCGAGGGGGATGAGGACATCCCGGACGACCTCGAAATCGCCCTTGGACACCCCGCCCGTGGTGATCACCAGATCGGCGGCGGCGGTCGCGGAGCGCAGCAGCTGCCGGAACTCCGCGGGTTCGTCGCCGCAGTGCTCGACACCGGCCACCGCGACACCGTTGGCGGTGAGCGCGGCCGCCAGTGCGATTCCGTTGGAGTTGTAGATCTGCCCCGGCCGCAGCTCGGTGCCGGCGGGCACCAGCTCGCTTCCGGTGCTGATGACGACCGCCCGCACCGGTGCGAACACCGGGACCCGGCCCACACCCGCCGCGGCCAGCGCCGCGATATGGCGCGGGGCGAGCACGGTCGCGGCCGGGACCAGTTCGGCACCCGCCCGGATATCGCTGCCCGGCTCCCGGACGAATTCGCCGGCCGAGCGGCCGCGGGTGATCCGCACCGAGTGTTCCTCGGCGGTCGTATCCTCCACCGGGACCACGCAGTCGGCGCCGGCCGGTAGCGGCGCCCCGGTCATCACCTTGCGCGCGGTTTCCGGTGCCAGCGCTTCCCGGCCGGGATCACCGGCGGCGATCACACCGGTGGTCGGCAGGGTCACCGGGGTGACCGCGACGTCCTGCGCCCGCACGGCGTAGCCGTCCATGGCGGAATTACGGAAAACGGGTAGATCGATCGGCGCGTGCTGATCCTGCGCGAGCCGGCGTCCGAGCGCCTCGGCGACCGGGACGTACTCCACCGGCCGGGTGGCCAGCGGCCGCAACAGCTGTTCGATGGTGTCGCGGTAGTCGTCTGCCGACCGGACCGGACGACTGGCGGGCCGAGAAATCATAGGCCCACACTAGTAGCGGGTACCGGACGATCGCCGCCGGTCGTGGCCTACGGCGACACGCGGGCCGGGCACTCGATACCGGCCGATACCGCGGAGGCTCGATATCGAGGTGGACCCGGCGTACATAATGGAGGCGTGACGCTGGTCGAAATGGGGATCCCTACGGTGCGGTCCGGACGCCCCTCTCTCGATGGACGTCCGGAAACGCCGCTGCTGGTGGATCGATTCGGTCGGACCGCGCGGGATCTGCGGGTGTCCATTACGGAGAAGTGCTCGCTGCGCTGCACCTATTGCATGCCCGAGGAAGGGCTACCGGCCATTCCGCCCGCGGAATTGCTCACGGCCGCCGAGATCGTTCGCCTGGTCACGCTCGCCGTTCGCGAGCTGGGCGTGCGCGAGGTGCGGTTCACCGGCGGCGAACCGCTGATGCGCCGCGATCTGGAGGAGATCGTGGCCGGCTGTCACGCGGCGGTCCCGGAGGTGCCCCTGGCCATGACCTCCAACGGCATCGGTCTACGGCATCGCGCCGCTGGGCTGGCGGCCGCCGGATTGAGCCGGGTCAATATCTCCCTCGATACCGTGGACCGGGCCGATTTCGCCCGGTTGACCCGCCGCGACCGGTTGGATTCGGCGCTGTCGGGTATTCGTGCCGCCGTCGCCGCCGGGCTGGCGCCGGTGAAGCTGAACGCGGTCCTCATGCGGCAGACCCTGCATGGTGCCACGGACCTGCTGCGCTGGTGCCTGGACGAGGGGTGCGAACTGCGGTTCATCGAGGAGATGCCGCTGGACGCCGACCACGAATGGGCGCGGGCCAATATGGTGACCGCCGCCGAACTGCTGGAGGTGCTGGGCACCCGGTTCCGGCTCACCGCCGCCGGTCGCGATGATCCGGCCGCGCCCGCGGAGACCTGGCTGGTCGACGGAGGCCCCGCGACCGTGGGCATCATCGCCTCGGTGACCCGCAAATTCTGCGACACCTGTGACCGCACCCGGCTGACCGCCGACGGTATGCTGCGGTCCTGCCTGTTCAGTGATCAGGAGTTCGATCTGCGTGCGAGTCTGCGTGCCGGGGCGAGCGATGCGGAACTCGCGCAGCTGTGGCGCGGCGCGATGTGGCAGAAATGGGCGGGCCACGGTATCGATGCCGAGGATTTCGTCCCCCCGGAACGCACGATGGGAGCAATAGGTGGTTGAGGTCCGCTACTTCGCCGCCGTGGCCGACGCGGTCGGCAAGGACACCGAGACCCTGGACCTGCCCGCCGGCGCCACGATCGCCGACCTGCGTGCCCGCCTCATCGAGACCTACGGTCCGGGCCTGGACAAGATGCTGGGTGTCTGCGCGTATCTGATCGGCGACGAACTCACCCGGGACAGCACCGCGACGCTGACGCGGCGGGTCGATGTCATGCCACCTTTCGCCGGCGGCTGATCCGCGCGGTGGGAGTAGCCGCTCGGGTGATCGCCGGGGTTCGGGGCGCCGGCCGGTCGTCCGGCCTCCGGACGAGAATCGGCGGCGACGGATCGGTGCGTGCTCCTGGCTACCGCCCTGCCTCGGCGCCGACCCGCGGCAGCCATCTGCGACAGCCGCTTGCGGGTTGTGGACGCGGGGGTCCGCCGAAAGCCGGCCGAATCGACCGTCGCTGATCCGCCCGGTCCCTGCCTGGGTAGGCGGTGCGCCGAGGTGGAAGTCGGTCAGCGGCGAGACATTCGCTCAGCGCCACCAATCGTCGAGCGGGGTCACCGGTACCGTGCGCTTGTGCCGGGTGGTGCGGTAGATCGTCTCGATGCGCTTGGCGACCTCGTCGGTGACATCCTTGCCCTCGAGGTAGTCGTCGATCTCGCTGTAGCGCAGGCCGAGCGCTTCCTCGTCGGGCAGTGCCGGACGGTCGTCCTCCAGATCCGCGGTCGGCACCTTGGACGACAGGCGCGCGGGGGCGCCCAGTTCCTCGAGCAGCGCGGCACCCTGCCGTTTGGTCAGACCGGTCAGCGGGGTCACGTCCACGCCGCCGTCGCCGTATTTGGTGAAGAACCCGGTGACCGCTTCGGCGGCGTGATCGGTACCGATCACGAGCAGATTCTCCTGACCGGCGATGGCGTACTGGATCACCATGCGCTCGCGGGCCTTGATGTTGCCGCGCACGAAATCTCGTAGTTTGCCGACCTCGAGGGCCGAAGCCACCTCTGCCGCCACGGCGTTGGCGCCCGGCCGGACGTTCACCACCACCGAGTCGTCGGGCGCGACGAAGGTCATGGCGACGCGGGCGTCGGCTTCGTCGGATTGCACGCCGTAGGGTAGCCGCACCGCGACGAATCGGACCTCGTGACCTTCGGCGCGCAGCTCCTCGGTGGCCAGCTGGCACAGCCGTCCGGCGAGGGCGCTGTCCTGGCCTCCGCTGATACCGAGCACGAAACCCTTTGCCGGTGTGGCGCGCAGATAGTCCTTCAGGAAATCGACGCGGCGCCGAACCTCGTCCTTCGGCTCGATGTTCGGCAGCACACCCAGTTCGGAGATGATCTGTTCACGCAGGTTTCCCATGCCGGATCACTCTACTGCTCGGTGGAAACGGCCACGCGACGAACAAGGGCTTCCCAGTTGTCGCCGATCCGCTCGCGCGTGTAACCGAGTGTGTGGAGTTGGTGCAGTACGAGCGCGGCGCCGAGCGCGGCCAGCAGGGTGTCGGCCAGCAGCGCGGGATCGCCGGGGCTGCCCGCATCGCGCAGCAGCATCGCCACATGGGTTTTCAGTACGAGGTAGGGCCGGCTGCCGAAATGGTCCTCGGAGGAGCCGAGTTCGGCCGCGCGATACAGTTCGCCCGCCACCTCGAGGTCCAGCAGCCGGGCCCGCCCGAACGCGACGAGTCGCTCCACCGGTGGCGCGCCCGGCCCCAGCGGCGGCGGGCCGAAGATGAACGCCTCCTGCGCCTGGGTTTCGGAGTGGTCCAGCAGCGCGTACATCAGGCCGGTCCGGTTGCCGAAGCGCCGGAACACCGTGCCCTTGCCGACCCCGGCCCGTTTGGCGAGCGCGTCCATGGTGAGAGCGTCCACGCCGTGGTCGCGGACGAGTTCCTGTGCGGCGTCGAGCAGTCGCCGCCGGTTGCGCGCGGCATCGGCACGTTCGGCCGGTTCGGCGGTACCGGGGAGTTCGGGCCCCACGCCTTGCGCCCGGCCCCGTGGCGCGAGCGGCTCGGCCGGCGCCGGGGTTCGGCGCGGGTCGCCCGGGGGTCCGGATGCGGCGGAATCCGGACTGAGTGTGTCGTAGTTCACGGCGCTGTGCGTCCCTCCGGAGGAATGTAGCGGACCACGGTCCGGTTAACCTGGGCAGTGCGATCGTCACACAACTAGTACCGCAGGAGTGAACATGAGCCAGACCCGTATCGTCGCTCTCGTAGGCAGCCTTCGCGGCGCCTCGGTCAGCCGGCAGATCGCCGAGGCGGCGGCCTCCACTGCGCCCGCGGGCGCCGAGGTCTCCCTCTACGAAGGTATCGGTGATATCCCCTTCTACAACGAAGATATCGATACCGCGGGTTCGGTACCGGCCGCCGCCCAGGCGCTGCGCGATGCGGTCGCGGCGAGCGACGGTCTGCTGTTGGTCACCCCGGAATATAACGGGACCCTGCCGGCGGTACTGAAGAATGCGATCGATTGGCTGTCCCGTCCCTACGGCGCGGGCGCGATCAGCGGCAAGCCGGTGGCCGTGCTCAGCGGTTCGATCAGCCCCAATGCCGCCCGGTGGGCGCACGCCGACGCGGTCAAGTCCGTAGGTATCGCCGGCGGGAAGATCGTCGAGGAAGCGCATCTGCACTACGCCGCATGGGGTGAGCGCTTCGCCGCCGGCCACCCGCGTGAGGACGCCGAGGTGCAGCGCGAGCTGGCCGAGTCGGTGCAGATTCTGGTCACCGCCGCCAGCGGGGAGCTCGTCTCCGTCTGATCTCCGGCGCGTCGCGAGGGCCGCTCCGTCCGACGACGGAGCGGCCCTCGCGTTTCCGGTCGGTCGGTTTCCTACGGGGCCCGAGGGCCAGCTGGGGCCCGAGGCGACTGGTGTGACAGGCGTAATCTCCTGCGTTTGCTGAAAGAGAACTGGCCCGGACGATTTGTGATCTGGACCACGGTGAATGCGGCGTGTCGAGTTGCTGTCCTGCGGCTTACAGCGGTGAAATCACATGGTTGTGACTCGCAACATCTCGTGTTGTTTCTTTCTGTCGGCCACTAGGTGTAGTGTCATCGATGCCTGGAGGCGGCGGCGCGATCGGCCCGCCGACGCCGGGTGGAACCGGCCCGGACATGGCGTTTCAGGGTCGGTCCTCGGAGTTTGCGCAGATCATCCGATCGTGCCGACACACCGCACAACACAGACGGGTCACCGGCTGGATCAGGCATGCGGTGAGCTCGGCCCGGAGGGCGGCGGACCGTCACCACGAAGGACCGCGAACACCGCACATAGGCACAGGAGAGAGGGACTCGAATGATCACCGTGTACACCAAGCCCGCTTGCGTGCAGTGCAACGCCACCTACAAGGCCCTCGACAAGGCCGGGGTGGAATACCAGGTCGTCGATATCTCCACCGATGCCGACGCCCGCGACTACGTGATGGCCCTCGGCTACCTGCAGGCCCCCGTCGTCGTCTCCGGTGACGAGCACTGGTCCGGTTTCCGGCCCGACCGCATCAAGGCGCTGGCCACCGTAGCCGCCTGAGTGCGTCAGGCCCGGAGGCGGCAGCGCAGCGTAATCACGAAGGACCCGCGCTCAGGCACAACAGATACAGCCTGAGCGAACAGCGCGCCCGACCGGGTCTTGGGAACAGGGGAGGTGAGATGTCCGAGTCGCATACGCTGGTCTACTTCTCCAGTGCGTCGGAGAACACCCACCGATTCGTCGAGAAGCTGGATATCCCGGCGCTCCGGATCCCCCTGCACACCACCGACTCGCTGCGGGTCGACGAACCCTACGTGCTGATCGTCCCCACCTACGGGGGCGGTCGGCACGTCCTGGGTTCGACACGTTCCGACAAGGAATTCGTCCCGCGCCAGGTCGCCAAGTTCCTCAACGATCCGCACAACCGCGCTCTGTTACGCGGGGTCATCGCGGCGGGGAATACGAACTTCGGCGACACCTTCTGCTTCGCAGGTGATGTCATCTCGCGTAAATGCGGGGTGCCCTACCTGTACCGCTTCGAACTCATGGGAACCGCCGAGGACGTCGCCCGCGTCCGTGAGGGATTGGGATTGTTTTGGCAGCAACAACGACAGCACCAGCAGGTATGACCGCCCGCCTGGAGCAGCCCCCGCAGCGTGCCGGCGAACCCGGCGAGGTCCTGGACTACCACGCCCTCAACGCGATGCTGAACCTGTACGGTCCGAACGGCGAGATCCAGTTCGACAAGGACCGCGAGGCCGCGCACCAGTACTTCCTGCAGCACGTCAATCAGAACACCGTCTTCTTCCACAACCTCGACGAGAAGCTCGACTACCTCGTCGAGGAGAACTACTACGAGCCCGAGGTACTCGACCAGTACAGCCGGGCCTTCGTGAAGAAGCTGTTCCAGCAGGCCTACGCCAAGAAGTTCCGCTTCCCCACCTTCCTCGGCGCGTTCAAGTACTACACCTCCTACACCCTCAAGACCTTCGACGGGAAGCGCTACCTGGAGCGTTTCGAGGACCGGGTGTGCATGGTCGCGCTCACACTGGCCGCCGGTGACGAGGTGCTCGCGGGCATGCTGGTCGAGGAGATCATCGACGGCCGTTTCCAGCCGGCCACCCCGACCTTCCTCAATTCCGGGAAAAAACAACGCGGTGAGCCGGTTAGTTGTTTTCTCCTTCGCATAGAGGACAATATGGAGTCCATCGGGCGCTCCATCAACTCCGCGCTGCAGCTGTCCAAGCGTGGCGGGGGGGTCGCGCTGCTGCTCAGCAATATCCGTGAACACGGTGCCCCGATCAAGAAGATCGAGAACCAGTCCTCGGGCGTCATCCCGATCATGAAACTGCTCGAGGACTCCTTCTCCTACGCCAACCAGCTCGGTGCGCGCCAGGGCGCGGGCGCGGTGTACCTGCACGCCCACCACCCGGATATCTACCGGTTCCTCGACACCAAGCGGGAGAACGCGGACGAGAAGATCCGTATCAAAACGCTGTCGCTGGGCGTGGTGATCCCCGACATCACCTTCGAACTGGCCAAGAAGAACGAGGACATGTACCTGTTCTCGCCCTACGACGTGGAACGGATCTACGGCAAGCCGTTCGCCGATGTCGACGTCACCGAGAAGTACTACGAGATGGTCGACGACAAGCGGATCCGCAAGTCCAAGATCAAGGCGCGCGAGTTCTTCCAGACCATCGCCGAGCTGCAGTTCGAATCCGGCTACCCCTACATCATGTTCGAGGACACGGTGAACCGGGCCAACCCGATCGCCGGCAAGATCACCCACTCGAACCTGTGCTCGGAGATCCTGCAGGTCTCCACCCCGTCGATCTACAACGACGACCTCACCTACGCGCACGTGGGCAAGGACATCTCCTGCAACCTGGGATCGCTCAATATCGCCAAGGCGATGGATTCCCCGGATTTCGCGCGCACCATCGAGGTCTCGATCCGGGCGCTGACCGCCGTCTCCGATCAGACCCATATCAACTCGGTTCCCTCGATCGAACAGGGCAACAACTCCTCGCACGCCATCGGCCTCGGTCAGATGAATTTGCACGGCTACCTGGCGCGCGAGCACATCCACTACGGGTCCGAAGAGGGCCTGGACTTCACCGATATCTACTTCTACACCGTCGTCTATCACGCCCTGCGGGCCTCGAATATGCTTGCGCGGGAACGCGGTACGTACTTCGGCGGGTTCCCCGAATCCAAGTACGCCTCGGGCGAGTACTTCGACAAGTACACCGATCAGGTGTGGGAACCGAAGACCAAACGGGTCGCGGGGTTGTTCGCCGATGCCGGTATCCACATCCCCACCCAGGACGACTGGCGGGAACTGAAGGCCGCGGTCATGGAGCACGGCCTCTACAACCAGAACCTGCAGGCCGTCCCGCCGACCGGGTCGATCTCCTACATCAACCACTCCACCAGCTCCATCCATCCGGTGGCGTCGAAGATCGAGATCCGCAAGGAAGGCAAGATCGGCCGCGTCTACTACCCCGCCCCGTACATGACCAATGAGAACCTGGACTACTACCAGGACGCGTACGAGATCGGCTACGAGAAGATCATCGACACCTACGCCGCGGCCACCCAGCACGTGGACCAGGGCCTGTCGCTGACCCTCTTCTTCAAGGACACGGCCACCACCCGCGACCTGAACAAGGCCCAGATCTACGCCTGGCGCAAGGGCATCAAAACCCTCTACTACATCCGCCTGCGGCAGATGGCGCTGGAGGGCACCGAGGTCGAGGGCTGCGTGAGCTGCATGCTCTGAAGTCCCGGATCTCACGGTCCAGGGAGATTGCCGGCCCCGAGGACACCTGTCGTCAGTAGAGGTGTCCTCGGCGTCGGCAACCCGGGAAAATCGCTAGCACCGACCGTTATCTTCGAAATATGACCAGGACGATCGGCCACGCCGAGTTACGTGACGACAGCGCGGCTGTGATGGATGGGCTGGAGGCGGGTGAGGATTTCGTCATCACCCGCAACGGGCGTCCTGTCGGCGAACTGCGCCCCATCGCCCCGCCGCGCAATCTGACGACCGCTGAACTGAAAAAGCGGCTTGCCAGGTTTTCGGGCATCGCCAACGCTGCGGATGAACGCGCGGAGACCGATGCCGCATTCGGAGAAGACGAACTGGAGGACTGAACCGGGAGCGAATTTTCGCCGGCCGTAGGTCTGTTGGACGCCTGTGTAGTCACCGGCATACAACTATCGACGATGCGAACCTTCCGATCCGGTCGAAGACCGGTTCCCGGTGCGTCGGTTTCGCTACCGGTGCACCGGGAACCCGGCTGCCTGGAATCAGGCGAGAGCCGGGAGCACTTCGCGTTCGAAGAGTTCGATACCGCTGGTGTCGTAGGCCGCTTCGGGGAAGTTGAAGATGGCGTAGCCCAGCCCGCGATCGCGGACGGCGGACAGTTTCTCCACGATCTGTTCCGGGGTTCCGACCGCCGCGCCGTCGTTGTTCAGGTTGTCGACGTAGGCGCGGGCCTTCTCCTCGCCCAGGACCGGGGCGATCCGGGCGGCATGCTCGGACTTGCGCTGTTCGACCTCGGCCTCGGTGGCGCCGATGGCGACATTGAAGTTGGCGCTGCGCACGATGGCGTCGAAATCGGTGCCGACATCGGCGCAGTGCGCGCGCAGGATCTCCGATTTGTGGGTGAACTCGTCGGGGCTGTTACCGGCGAAGTTCGTGTAGTTGGCGTATTTCGCGGCGATACGCAGGGTTTTCTTCTCCCCGCCGCCCGCGATCCACAGTGGCAGGCCACCCTCCTGGGCGGGTAGCGGGCGCACGATCGCGCCGTCCACCTGGTAGTAGCGGCCGTCGAGGGTGGCGGTGCCGGTCTGCCAGGCCTGACGGAAGATCTGGACCCCTTCGTCGAGCCGGCCCAGACGTTCCCCGGCGGTGGGGAAACCGTATCCGTAGGCGCGCCATTCGTGTTCGTACCAGCCGCCGCCGATACCCATCTCGGTGCGGCCACCGGAGATCAGGTCCACCGTCGCCGCGACCTTGGCGAGGTAGGCGGGGTTGCGGTAACTGATCGCGGTACACATCTGACCCAGCCGCACCCGGGTGGTGGTGGCGGCGAAGGCGGACATGAGGGTCCAGGCCTCGTGGGTGGCTTCCTCGCTGGGCTCCGGGACGGTGTGGAAATGGTCGTACACCCACAGCGACTCCCACACCGGGTTCGCATCGGCGCGGGCCGCGAGATCCCGCATCACCTCCCAGTGGGTAGCGGGATCGAGACCTACCAGGTCGAGACGCCACCCCTGCGGGATGAAGATTCCGAAGCGCACAGCACTCTCCTCAGATGTAGGGCCCGGGGGCCGCTGCGAGATTACTCCACTTCCACTCTGTCGAGATCTCGGCGGGCGGGCAACGGTTGCACGCTGCCCGCGCCGAATTGCGGGCGATGTCACCGTGCCCATCGGAGCGTTCGCGCGGCTGTTCCAGATCGGGTTCGAGCGCGGATGGTCCAGTGCGTCGAACAGCACCCGGGGCTGCGCCCGATGATTGCCGGTTCGCTGTACCGGCCTGGGCACGGCCCGAGGGCCGGCTGTGACAGCCCGGCGTGAAGGTGGCCGGCCTTGCTATCACAGCTGCCGGCCGGATCGGCCCATCGCGCCTGGATATCCGGGCGGGGGTGGTCGTGCCCGCTGGTCGCTCGAGTCCTGGATATCGGCGGTCGACGGAACACACCTTGCAGCTACGGCAGAAAATCGTTCGCCGGGACGAGTGCCGACCGGTCACACTGAGTGCCGTATGAAAAAAGAACAACCGACACTCGGCGTGGATTTCGGCCGGGTGATCCAGGGGGCCGCCCTCCCCGACGGCCCGGGGGATACCGTCTTCCTCTCGGGCGGCGCGGAAGAAGCCATGCGAACCCCGCCCGCCGACCACGCTTTCGAGGTGCTACCCCGGCTGGTGGACCGGTTCGGTGGCCGGGCGTGGGTGATCTCCAAATGCGGTCCCCGTGTGCAGGAACGCACCACGCAATGGCTCGACCACCACGATTTCTATCGCCGGACGGGTATCGCGCGCGGCAATGTGCGGTTCTGCCGCAAACGCGCCGACAAGGCGGTGCACTGCGCGGAGCTCGGCGTCACCCATATGATCGACGACCGCGTCGAGGTCCATCAGGTGCTACGCGGCCTGGTGCCGCATCTGTATCTCTTCGGTGTGCAGCACGGACCGGTCCCGGAGTGGGTGCGGCACACCCGGACCTGGCCGGAAGTCGAGGACGCGATCCTCCGCTGAAGACTGCGTCGACCAACGCGGCATCGTGCACGCAGAGAATTCGCGCGGAGGTGCATCCGGTCCCCATTTCCGGTGCTTGACTACGACGTAGCGTCACACCGGAAGCTGGTGCCATGAGGATCAGCGAAATAGCCACCGCCGCCGGAACGACTCCCCGCGCCGTCCGCCACTATCACCGGCTGGGTCTCCTTCCCGAACCGGTCCGCCCCGACAACGGCTACCGCGACTACGGACTGACGGAGCTGGCGCGGCTCATGCGTATCCGCTGGCTCGCCGACAACGGGTTGCCGCTGGGTGCGGTGGCCGCCGTGTTCGAGACCGAGCACGGGGCGTCGGATACCGATGACCTCCGGGCGGATCTGGCGGCCCTGCACGACGAGATCTCCCACCGTGTCGCCCAGCTCGTCCGCAAGAAGGAAGGCCTCGGCCGGATGCTGGCCGCAGTCGATGCGGGCCGGACGCTCACCGCGCTACCCGCGGAGCTCGCCGACGCGCTCGACACCGCCCGGGACCAGGCCGACGATCTGGAACGCACGGCACTCGACCGAGAACGCGATCTGCTGGAGATCCTCGCCATATCCGGCGACACCCCGGACGAGATGTTCAGCTGGTTCGCGCGCGCGTTCTCCGATACCTCGGCCCGGGAGAGCTACCGCCGGATGCTGCACGGCTGGGAGCGGTTGAGCGGCCGGACGGCGGAACAGTCCGGGGAGTTGATCGAACAGGTGGCGCGCGAGCTCGCCGCCGGGCTGCGTGCTGCCGACTTCGAATCACTGACGGCTTCCGGTGCTCCCGGCGACGCGAGCGGGCCCGATCTGTCGCTCCCCGCGCTCGTGCCCGATCCGGCCCAGCGCGAGGCGGTACTGCGGGCGATCGAACTGCTCACCGGTGTGGAGGAGCGACCATGACCGGGCGCGCAACCAGGTTCCTGCGGAACCAGGACCGGGCCTACCGTGCGGTCTGGTTGTGGTTGCGCCGCCGAACCGATTGCGACGGTCGGGAACGGGAGCCGTTGCCCGGCACGCGGGGCGTGCTGGCGATGCCACTGGCCTTTCTGGCGGCGACCCTGCTGGAGATGGCGGTGCTCCACATTCTGATCCCGTGGGCGTGGCTGAGTATTTCGCTGGGTGTGCTGTCGCTGTGGTCACTGCTGCTGCTGTTCGCGGTGGTCATCGCGGATATCGCCTACCCGCACTACGCCACCGACCGGGCGCTGGTGCTGCGCCGCGGCGGGCGTGCGATCGCGACCATCCCGTTCGACCGGATCGCGACCGTCGTCGAATATCGCCGCTACAACCACACCGGGACAGTCCTGGACGACGACCGTCTGTTCCTCGCCGGACCGGACGGCACCACCGTCGATGTGACGCTTCGCGAACCGGCCGATATCCGGGTGGAGTCACCGCTGCCCAGCGGCCGGATCTCCGACGCGGTGACCCGGATCAGCCTGTTTCTCGACGATCCCGAGCAACTATGTGGCACACGGACACGCCCGGGAGTGTGAAACGCCGTGTGACGAACCTTTCGATGCGGACTTCCGGTGGTCAGGATGTATTCTGATCAAGAATGCGTTCGCATTCGCAGACAGTTATCCGGATCGGGCGTGTACCCACGCGCGTAGCGGCGACCTAAGAGGAGGTGGTGTTGCAATGCGCAGCGAACCTCCCAGTCGAAGGCCGCGCGGCGTCGTCCGCCCGCGTTTCCGCTTGCAATAACTGTCGGCGGAGCGGCCCGGCTCGGCGCCTCGCGGTGTGACTTTCCTTCGAAATCACTCGCAACTCACTGCTGTGCCGAGGACTTCTCATGTCGCAGATCGATCTCATCGAAGTGCCGACGACGCTGTCGGAATCCCTCCAGAACGTGGTCGAGAGCCACCGCGTGGATGCCGCGCTGCACTGGCTGGACAACCATCCGCCGCACGTCATCGCCGACGAACTCGCGCGGATGGACGCCGTCGAGGCCGGGGTCGCGTTCCGATTGCTGGACAAGGATCTGGCGCTGGCGGTGTTCGAGGAACTCGAACCCGTCGATCAACAGCAGATCCTGCAGGGCCTGCGGGACCAGAGTTTCCGCGAACTCGTCGAGGGCATGGCCCCCGACGACCGCGCCCGCATGCTGCGCGAAGCGCCGGCCAAGGTAGCGAAGAAAGCCCTCGCCGGGCTGAGCCCCCGCGAACGCCGGATGACCGCCGCACTGCTCGGCTACCCCGAGGGTTCGGTCGGCCGGTACATGTCGCCCGAGGTCGTGGCGATCCCCGGCACCCTCACCGTCGCCGACGCGCTGCGCACGGTCCGGCTCAAGGGCGGCAACGCCGAAACGGTCTACACCCTCCCCGTGGTCGACGCGGGCCGCCGCCTGCAGGGCATCGTGGAACTGCGCGAACTCGTCCTCACCGGCCCCGACACCATGGTCGCCGATCTCGTCGTCACCGAACCCGCCTTCGTCCGCGCCACCGATTCGGCCGAGAAGGCCGCGCGTCTCATGCGCGAGACCAACGACATCAACCTGCCCGTGGTCGACAGCGAGGACCGGCTGGTCGGGCTGCTCACCATCGACGACGCCGTCGAGGTCATCGAGGCCGCCGACAGCGAGGACGTCGCCAAACAGGCCGGTTCGGCGCCCTGGGAAGGCCACTACATGGCCGCCGGGGTGTTCCAGCTCGCCCGCTACCGCGCGCTGTGGCTGATGCTGCTACTGGTGGCGGCCACACTGACGGTGAGCGTGACCGGTTTCTTTGAGGCCACCCTTGAACAGGCCGCGCAATTGGCCCTGTTCATTCCGCTGCTCATCGGCGCGGGCGGTAATGCGGGTGCGCAGGCCGCCACGGCTTGTGTGCGTGCGGTCGCGGTCGGCGAGGTGCGCGGGGGTGACCTGTTCAAGGTCATCTGGCGGGAGTGCCGGGTCGGGTTGGTCCTCGGGACCATGCTCGCGGTGGTCGGCGTGATCATCGGCGGACTGTTCGTCGGCCCCCGGGTCGCGGTGGTCGTCGGGGTGACGCTGGTGCTGATCTGTGCCTGGGCCGCCACCATCGGCGGCACGATGCCGCTGCTGGCCAAGCGGTTGCGGATCGACCCGGCGGTGGTCTCGGCGCCCATGGTCACGACGCTGGTCGACGCGACCGGACTGATCATCTACTTCACCACCGCGAAACTGGTGCTGGGTATCTGAGCGGGGCCGTGCTCGGGATGCACCGGTATGTGCCCTGTGGACCGATGGCTGAGCGGTGCGTCTGTTCGTCAGGAGGGTGGCGCGACCCCTGCGGGGAATCGATCGCCTATTCGCCGCAGAATATGCGGTGAATAGGCGTAGTATCGCCGCATGACGTCCGGGTACCGGAAGTACATCTGGCAGCGCGCTGGCTGGCCCGTGCTCGAATACGACGCCGCCCGATTGGCTGCGCCGCTGGCCGAGGTGGCACATCGGCAGGGTCGTCTGCTGGGCCGGCTCGCCGAGACACCCGATTCGGTACAGGACGAGGCAAGCTTGGCCGTGCTTACCCAGGATGTGGTCAAGACCAGTGAAATCGAGGGCGAGCTACTGGACGTCGCCTCTGTGCGTTCTTCTCTCGCCCGTCACCTCGGAGTGGAGATCGGGGCGCTCGCTCCGGGGGATCGACATGTCGATGGTGTCGTGGAGATGGTGCTCGACGCCACCGCGCACCACGATCGACCGGTCACCGCGGAACGTCTGTTCGGCTGGCACGCCGCCCTTTTCCCCACCGGATACTCAGGTAGGACCCGGATAACCATCGGCTCCTGGCGCACCGATGAGGCCGGCCCGATGGAGGTGGTCTCGGGTGCCTACGGTCGACAGCGGGTGCATTTCGAGGCGCCGCCGGCCGAACAACTGGACATCGAGATGCGCACGTTCCTGGACTGGGTCGATGCCGATGCCGCGGAGCCGGCGATCCTCAAAGCCGGGCTGGCGCACCTGTGGTTCGTGACCGTGCACCCCTTCGACGACGGTAACGGCCGCGTCGCGCGCGCCCTCGGTGATCTGTGGCTGGCGCGTGCCGACCACAGCTCCCGGCGCTTCTACAGCCTCTCCGCGCAGATCCAACGCGACCGCGCGGCGTACTATCGAATCCTGGAGCGCACCCAGAAAGGCTCGCTCGACGTGACGGAGTGGCTGATCTGGTTCCTCGAAGCGCTTCGGCGCGCGATCGTCCACTCGGACGAGACAGTAGACAAGGTCCTGCTGAAGTCCCGTTTCTGGCGGCACCGGCAGTCACTTCCGTTGAACGACCGGCAAATAACGATGCTGAACCGGCTCATGGACGGGTTCAACGGCAAACTCACCACCCGCAAGTGGGCCATCATCACCAAATGCTCTCAGGACACTGCGCTGCGCGATATCAACGAATTGGTCGACCTCGGAGTGTTGCTGCGGTCGGAGTCGGGAGGGCGTAGCACCTCTTACGAGCTGGCGGCGCTCTGAGGCCGCGGCGCATTGCGGTGGTTACGGTTCATTCGACGAGGTGATTCGACTCGCCGAAGTGGCCGGTACATGCGAAGCCCCTCACAGTAGTCGGCGACCGGCCGGATGAGCGGATCGGTGACGTATCGGTTCCCCCTCGGCCGGAGGGCTTTCGACGTATGCCCACACCGCAGGCCCTCGGACCCGATACGTCAGCGGAAGCATCGAGTCTCCAGTTGTGCTCGGAGGGTTCGGTTGCCGACCGACGTGAGCTCGTGAACAGGTGACCGATCTGGTGACGTGGTACGCGTGCAGGTCCGGGCGGCCGAGGCGGTTGCGCGGGCTTTTTGACGCCGGTAACGTCTGGACGAGCCGGCAGCAGGGGGCGGAGACGCCGGTCCTCCCCATACCGGACGAGTGGTGTCATCGGCGGTGGAGGACTGGGATGGTGGCCACAGCGGGTCGGGGGCGGTTGGTTGTCGCACTGATGTGCGGGGCGGTGCTGGCGCTGACAGGTTGCGAATCCTCGACCGAGGGTGCGGAGGTACCAGCAACTTCAACTGTCGCTGCTGAAGCGCCCACTGGGTTCGACCCATGCACAGACATACCTGAGAACATTCTCGACGCCGAAGGCCTCGAAGATCCGATGCCGGACAAGTCGCAGGCATCGGGGATGAAGTGGAGCGGTTGTACATACGTACAGACGGATGGTTACGCAGCCAGCATCAGAACCACCAACATCACGGTGGACATGGTGAAGGACAAAGGTTTCGCCGGAACCACGGAGTTTGCTATCGGTGCGCGGCGCGCGATCATATCGAAGCAGGGAGAATCCGGCGCTGACACCACCTGCAATGTCAACGTGGAGATGGTGGGAGGCAGCCTCGAGTTCCTGCTGGACAACCCGCCATCGCGTGACAAGACCGGGCATCTTGACACCTGCGAATTAGCTCGCACCCTTGCAGAGAAGGTTACCCCGTCCATTCCCGAAGCCGCGTAACGGGATGCCGGATCACGGGAGGGAACGGTAGTTATGAGTGAAGAAGCCCCGCCACGGCCGATGGCCAACATGCTGACTGCGGCGAAGGAAGGCCAGATCACTGTCCAGATGACACCGGAGGATTTCGTCTATCTCGATCGCGATTGTGAACACTTCAAGCGCACGATCGAGCGCATACGGATTATCGCGGCACAGGTATCGCAGCAGGACCATTGGGGTTTGGGAGAAGGCAATGACGACCTCACATCCGCGCGGGCGATGGTCGGCCGCTACAAGGTGAAGGCCAAGGGTGCCCCCGACGGTAACGGTGTCTTCGAAGTTATGGACCAGCATTACCAGATCGTCGAGGACATCCAGAACGTCTACCGCGCCATGCGGGACCAGATGATGCAGGCCGACAGCGAGTGGGCGGCGGCGTTCAATTCGCTCAACGAGAGCCTCCCGGACCGCCCTCCAGCCGGGCCGGTCGTCGACCTGAATGCGTTTCTCGATGGGACGACATGAACGACATACCGACCTATGAACGTCCGATCATCCCGGACGGAGGAGAAAATCCGGATAGCTGGGATCATCCGAAGATCAATAACGCGTTCAATCCGCTAGTGGTCGACGACGCGACCAGTCAGGCCGGCAAGTACTGGCTGATGCGGCAGCTGTGGGAACAGGGTTTCGAAACCTTCCTGCGGTCCACCCAGACATCGTTGGCGCAGGCATGGTCCGGCCCGGCCGCCGACCAGTCGAAGCAGGCGATCCAGGACTATATCGACAAGCACGCGCGCCCGGTGACGCCCGCACTCGAGGCACTGTCCACCGGTATCCGAGACGCCGTCGATGCCATTGTGAACACCAAGAACAGCCTGGGCGACCCTCTGCAGGCCGACGGTTTCAAAGGCTTCTTCAATAGGTTGTGGAGCAGCAACGAGATCTCGCGCCGCACCCAAGAGGCGCGGGTGGCCATGACCACCCACTACGTCACCCCGTTCGGGGAATTGGACGGCAGGATCCCGGTGCTCCCGGTGCCGACCGGCCCGACGACTACCACCGACATACCTGCGCCTCCGCCCGGCGGATATCTCGGTACCTCGAACCCCACCGCCTCGGATACGGGCACCCCCACCGGCACCGCTCCCGGCGGCACCCCCACTGGCGAGACTCCGGCTGAACCGGAGGCAGAGACTCAGCCGGAGACCTCTGGTGACGATCAGACGGGACAGCCGACCAACACCGATCCCGGTGACACTACGACGACTCCGGCCGGTACGGAGCTGCCCAGCTCTACAACGCCCACAACTCCGGCGAGCACCACTCCGTCGGGTCTTACCACGAGCCCCGGCGCACCGGGATCTCCCACAGGTTCCCCGGATACACAGACGCCGGGGCGGACAGTCCCGGGTGCCCCGAACGTCACTCAGGGCACACCGGCCGGTGCCGGTACCACCGCCGCGTCGACTGCCGGGAGCCGCGGTATGACAGGCATGCCGATGGGGGCGGGTGCCGGGGGCCGGGGTGGCGGAAAGGACGAGGAGTCGAACCGCTCGACGCCTGATTACCTCATCACCCAGGAGAACACCGACGAGCTGCTGGGGGAGTCCCCTCGGACCATCCCGGGCGGAGTTATCGGGTCCAACCCCGAGTAGCCACTTCTGTTCTCGTTTCGGCCGGGTTGTCGCCGGCTGTCGGGTGGGCCCGCCCCGGCGCAGGCCCACCCGATCACTTCCGTTCTGCCGACACTGCTGTCTCACACACAACAAGAGGAATGATCGATGCCCGAATGGGTCTGGGAACCGGATGATTTCGCGGCACTGTGGTACAGCGACGCATACGATCGGTTCCCCACCCCGCTGCGCTATACCAGCCGCTTCGCCTTCAACGACGAAGCGCGGGCACATCGACTCGAGGTCCGTGACCGGTATTCGCGAGAAGAGCGGGCCGGTATCCAGGTGGCGCTCGATACGCTGGGCACCTCCGAGATGCGAATCGAAATCCTCGGCGCCACCACTGCCCACAAACACAGCACCGGCCGCGACGATATGCGCGAGTACCGCATCGTGGGGGCACGCACCGAGGCGTACGCGGTTACGGTGAGCCAGGCGGGTACCGAATCCGACCACGGTTCGATCCATGTACGCCTTTTCCGCCCGGAAAATCTCGCGACTCGCCTGGTTTCCGGTCTCGCCCCGTGCGCACCCGGAACTGCGGAAGCGGCCACCTTCCACCCCGAGGATCTCGAGCCGAACCGGGACAGTCATTTCGGGGATCCCCGGCGCACACGCGCCCGCGAGCAATATCGGAAGCTCGTCGGTCGGGAGAACGACGGCGGCGGTTGCGCGATCCTGCTCATGGGGCGATTCGATGCGGTGACCGAACCGACCCGAGTATTGCAGTGGTATGACATCACCGGCGACGGTCGCTACCTCGAACAGCGCGGTAACCATGTGACGGTCCGTCCCGCCACGGTCACCGAGTTCACCCGGCATTTCAGCACCTGGTTGGACAATGCCTGGCGTCGGTTGGAGGAGGAGCGTACGGACGCCTGGTAGATCGGCTACCGCGGCGCCGCGGCAGCGGCCGTACAGGGAAGTTGTCGGCTTCATCGGGCCGGACCTTCGTCGGCCGGCGTGGGGCGCAGCCGCAGTAGGTGAGCATGGTTCGATTCGTCGAGGGCGAGCGCGGCCGTCCACAGCGAAGCCTCGAGGGATCCGGGCAGCCGCCAGTGTGTGGGGTCGCTCGCCGGGAATCGCAGGAGGACCGGTTCGAGCTCGGGCACATGGCGAGGAACCACGGCCCAGCACTGGCGGCCGGTGGCGTCTATGGTGGCTGCGACGAGGAGATCGTCGAACGCCGGTAATTGCTCGGCGGCGATACGGACCGGTTCCGGAATATGCCGGTTGCCGGGGCCGGAATCCAGCTGATCCGCGAAAACCGGGAAGGCGAATCCGAACCCGAACATGCCGGGGCCCAGAACGGTCCGCAACTGCGCCGCCTGCGCGTGGATCGGATTCGGTTCGCCCGCCGCTCGATCACGGTCCAGCTCTACTTCGATGCAGTCGGCGTGGACGGTTATGCCGTCGAACCGGAACCCGTACAGCATCGGCAGGCGCTCGGCGGGGGTGGATAGCAGGTAGTGGGACGTGATCTCGGCGACCGATTCGTCGTCGGGATAGAGGATGGCACTCATCCAGCGCGGCCCTCCGGTGCGACGCCGGTCCAGAAGTCGTGACGGATCGCATCCCACAGGTCGTTGTGTTCCGGAAATCGCTCCCGCGCATCCGCGAGGTCCGGGAGATCGGTTCGAGAGACTGTGGACAACTCGACCGGCACATCAGAAGAATCGTGCAACGACAGGATGCGAATTCCTCCGCGATCGAGCCGCCATATCGCCCACCATCCGCCGGCCTCGGTAAGCCGTGCGATCGGAGTCACCCCTGATGGAAAACTCTGGTTGGCCGGGCCGGCCGAGCCTGTTCGTCGAGGAGTCCGTTCGGTGCGACCGGTGGGCAGAAGCGAGGTCGTGTCGCAGCGGGGGTGGTGCCCCGGTGCGTCACCGCTTCTTCGGCGCGATTCGCTTTTGCGCCACCAACTTCCGTGTATCTCGGGCATATGAGTATGTTGCTGCAGGTCAGAGACTCGGTGTGTGTCGATGAGACGGTCTTGAGGAATCTGTGCAACGGCCCAGCACGTTTCTCAGGGCCTGCCTACGATGATTCTCGAACTGAGAAACGCCGAGCGATTTCGTTGAGAAACAGGAGAGGCACGATGCCGAGCAAGGCGGATCTCAGCGGCACCACATTGCCGCGGCGGCAACTGGGTCGGGCCCTGCGCGACGCCCGCCACGCCCACGGGTCCACACTGGAGCAGGTCGCGCGGGATACGGAGTTCAGCCGGGCGACGCTCAGCCGTATCGAGTTGGGGCAGTACGAGCGGATCAAGGTTCGCGAGGTCGAGTTCCTGTGTCGTTACTACGGTCTGCCGGATGAGCGCACCCGGTACTTGAAGGCCGTCGCAGCTCAATCGAATACTTCGGTTTGGTGGCAGGACTTTCGCCATCTGCTAGGGGGTGGTTTCACGACGTATCTGGAACTGGAGTCCTCCGCCACTGAGATCCAGGTTTTTCAACCGCTCATCGTTCCAGGCCTCCTGCAAACGGCCGAATACGCTGAGCAAATCTTTTCTGCCTATTCGCCTGGCGATTCGCGGGACACCATCGCGGAGAAAGTTGAACTACGGATGCGGCGTTGTGTACGACTCACGCAGAAGCATCGCCGGGTTCAGATCGAGTTCGTGATCCACGAGAGCGTTTTTCATGCTGCGGTGGGATCCTCTCGGATCATGGCCGCTCAATGTCGGCACATCGCGGATATGTCGCTCCGAGACAACATTGAAGTCCGAGTGCTGCCTTTCAGCGCCGGCATACCCACTGGCGGAGTCATCACACCGTTCATCGTTCTCGCTTTTCCGGACGAAGAGCCCCAGTCGGTCTATGCCGAGGCTGCGTTGGGTTCGATCACTTTCGACGATGCCGAGGACGTGAGGCGTTACCGGTCACTGTATGAATCGATCCGGCTCGCGACGCTCGACGAGACCGCATCCCGAGACCGAATCAGGAAGACAGCAAGGAGATTCGAGCAATGAACATGGAGTTATCAGGCGTGCAATGGTGCAAGTCTTCGTACAGCGGTAACGACGAGTGCGTCGAAGTTGCTTGGTTCGGCCGTGGACGTGTCGCAGTCCGGGATTCCAAGGACCCGGTCGGTCCCGCCCTGATGTTCGACGCGACCGACTGGGACTCTTTCGTCGCTGCGCTTCGCGACGACAGCTTCTGATACACCGATCACCGATGCGCCATCGATTCGGTATCCGAGGTACTGGTAATGCTTCGAGACGAATCGATCGTTGCCACTGCCTGGGGAATACGCTCAGACGGTGTGGGTGCTCAGGCCGCCGGAGATCGTCAGCGCCTCGCCGTTGTAGCGGCCGCCGGAGTCGGAGACCAGTAACAGGATCAATTCCGAGACCTCCTCGGGCTGGATCAGTCCGCCGCCGGCTTCGAACATCGCCATCGCGTCCTCGCGGGTGGGGTTCTCGTGGTCGGGCATCAGTTCGCGGTAGGTGGCGGGGTTCATGATCATGTCGGTCTGGACGCCCGAGGGGAGTACCGCGTTCACGGTGATGCCGTGTTGCGCGACCTCTTCGGCCAGCGATTTCACCAGGCCGACCACGCCCCATTTCGCGGCGGCGTAGTGGCCGGACCTGCGGGCGCCCATGCGGGCGACGATGGAGGCGGTGGCGACGATGCGGCCCGCGCCGCGCTCGATCATATGCGGGAGGACGGCGCGGAAGCTGTGGTAGACGCCGGTGAGGTTCACGTCGATCATGTCCCGCCAGGTCTGTTCGGGCATTTCGGCGATCAGGGCGTTGGACGCGATACCGGCGTTGGCGAGCAGGATGTCGATCCGGCCGAATTCGTCGATCGCGCGGTCGGCGACGGCGTACAGCTGTTCCTGGTCGCGGACGTCGGCGGTGACGGTGACGCAGTGACGGCCGGTCTCGCCGACCAGTTTCGCCGTCTCGGCGAGATCGTCTTGCGAACCCAGTGCGTAGGGCACGCTGGCGATCGGCGCGGCGATATCGCACAGCACGATATCGGCGCCCGCCGCGGCCAGTGTCACCGCGTGCGAACGGCCCTGCCCGCGTGCGCCGCCGGTGACGACAGCGACTTTCCCGTTCAACTTCCCCATGGTTGCTCCCTCGTCGGCTCGTCGCACCCATCCTCACATTCTCGGTATGCCGCACGGGCCGATTCGGGCCGTCGCCGTCACGTGTCGGCGGGGCGTGGGCCGCTCGCTGGAGAAGCCGGCCTGGCCGAAGAGCTCTTCGGCCTTCGCGCGTCTCACCGACGGGCGTAGCGGGCCGCCGGTCACCACTGCGCGCGATCGGTACCGCTGATATCGGTGACCCGCGGCTCACGGGCCGGGAAGATGTGGCCGGACTCCGAAGGTGTCTTGCGTGGAGGTGATTCGCTGGTCAGCGTGCGGGTTACCGTTGGGGGTAGCGTGCCGCCGCCGAACTCCGCTCCGGCCCCTTACCGCTACGCCGCTACCGTCGACGCATGGATATTCCCGAACTCGCCGATCTCGTCCGGCTGTTCGAGGACGAGCCGACTCGAGAGTTCGATGATCTCGAGTGGCCCGTCGGACTGCATTCGTTCCGGCTCACGCGAGGGGCTCAGGCCGTGTTGTTCTCGCTCGATCCAACGAACCGCGAGGCATATATCAGCCTCTACGTAGGCGAGCACGAACACACCCACCTGGGTCGTCTTCGCCGGTTGGATCGGTTGAGCGTAATCCGAGGCCCGTCCGACTACGAAGGTTTGCGGCTCTGGTTCGAAGGTGACACGAACGAGCCGCTCGCGCTGCAAACCAAACCTCGGATCCGCCTGTCATGGGACGTGAAAAGCCTTGGTACCTGGTAGCCCGTCCAGGTGCGCGGGGCGGCGCCGCTGTGAGCGTGTCATATTTTGAGGAGTCTCTTGTAGCAGGTGAGAGTGGCGGCGAGTTGTAGAAATGCTGCGAAGAGGTGGCCGTGGGTTCAAAGCCGATCGTCGATATCCGGTCAACCACGCGATCATGCGCTCGCTCCTCCACCTCTGCCGACCCGACCTCGTAGGGGCCTCGATCCCACGACGGGTGATGCGGGCACGATCCCGTTGCGCGACAATCACCGGATGGATCTCGCCACGGTGCATGTGCGGCGGTTGGAGGTCGCGGATTGGGCCGTCTTCCGGCACATCCGGCTCCGATCCCTGGTGGACGCGCCTCATGCGTTCGGATCCACCCTGGACACTGCCCGGCGGCGCGCGGAACGGGACTGGCGAGCGCTGCTGGTCGGGCGTGCCCAATTCCTGGCGGTCGTCGCCGATGCGGCGGTGGGGACGGTCGGCATCACCGGCGATGAGGGTGAATTCCATCTGATCTCCATGTGGGTCGCCCCGGAATCGCGGGGCACCGGAGTCGCAGATCTGCTGTTGCATGCTGTGCTGGAGCACGCCACCGCCAGCGGAGGCGGCCGGATCCGCTTGGAGGTCACCGAAGGGAACACCGCGGCCGAACGGCTGTACTTCCGCCACGGGTTCCGGCGCACCGGCGTGTGCGGCACCGTCGGCGGTGACCGGTCCGAGTTCGAAATGGTCCACGACCTGTGAGCACACCGGCCCGCCGCGGCGCCGCCCGGCGCCACGGCGGGCTCGGGCCACGGTCAGCGGCTCTCGGGCCGGCTGCGTCCGAGGAAGGCGGCCAGTCGCTCCGTCGGCCCGGCCTCGGCCGGCGGCTCGACGCGCACGCCGAACGGGGATCCGGGGCCGCGGAACGCGTCGCTCAGCGCCCGGTCGGCGATGGCCTGCGCCTTGGCCACCAGTGCCGGATCGGCTTCGGCGGGCTGTCCGATGGATACGGCCAGGTCCCAGCCGTGCGCGACGGTTTCCATGAGGTATCCGCCGACGGCGAGGCCGCCCGGGGCCTCGCCCCAGGGTGCGATGAGCGTGCGGGTCAGCAGCGCGTCGTCGGCCCAGTGGCCGAGGGCGGCGCTCGAACGTTTCAGGTAGTCCTCGCCGGGCCGGTCCGTATCGATATCCGCTCGGGAGGGGAGTACGCGCGGGTCGGCGCCGGTGGCGGTCGCCACCAGTTTGGCCGGATGGCAGGAGAGGTGTTCGAGCAGTGCGCGGACGTCGAAGTCCGTGCAGGGCGTGGGCGCGTTCCACTGGTCGGGGCGGACCGCGGCCATGAGTCCGGCCACCCACTCCTGGGCGGCGGCGAGATCTGATCGGAAATCCGGAATCTGGGTCATGGGAGAAGTCTCGGACATACATGGTGACATCTGATGTCACCTTTTCGTGAGATTCTGGAGAAGTGCGCGCGGATCGTTTGCTGCAGATAGTTCAGCTGCTACGGCGGCACGGACGGATGAGCGCCGCCGATCTCGCTCGGCGACTCGAGGTCACCAAGCGGACGGTGTTGCGCGATATGGAGTCGCTGTCCGCCGCCGGTATCCCGGTGTATGCCGAACGGGGTCGCGGCGGTGGATTCGCCCTGGTCCCCGGGTTCGAACCGGATGCCGAACAACTCACCGCGGAAGAAGCCCGCGCGCTCTTCGTCGCGGGCGGACGGGGGACGGCCGAAGCGCTCGGCCTGGGGAACTCGTTCTGTCGCGCGCTGCACAAGCTGTCCACCGCGCTGCCCGACGACCAGCACCGGCTGGTCACACACGTACAGGATCGCCTCGTTCTCGATGCCGGCGGATGGCACCGCGAACCGGCGGTGCTGGACGCATTGGCCGCGGTGCAGGCCGCGGTGCTCGACGACGAGCGGATCCGGATCCGCTACCAGTCCAGGCAGGCCGCCGCTCCGGGCGACCGGACCGTCGATCCGTGGGGGCTGCTCCAGGTCGGCACGACCTGGTACCTCGTCGCCGCCCATCGCGGCCGGCCGCGCAGCTACCGGGTGTCCCGGATCAGCACCGTGCGGCGGCTCGGTGAGCCCAGCCGTCGGCCGCCGGACCTCGATCTGCATCGAGTGTGGCGGCAGATGCGCGACGACTTCCGCGGGGCACCCGCCACCGAGATCGTGCTGCGCGTGCACCGGCCGCGACTATCGCTGGTGTTGCGGTCGCTGGCGGTGACCGCGCTCGGTGATCCCGAACCCGTCCCCGGCGAGGCGGATGTGTACCGGCTGCGGGTGCGCAGTGTGGAAGGGGCGGCGGCCATGCTGGTCGGTTTCGGCGCCGAGATCGATGTCCTGGCTCCGGGGCGGTTGCGGGACCGGATCATCGCGATCGCGGAGGCGGCCGGTACACATCATCGGACGGCGGCGGGGCGGCCGGACCCTGCCGGGCCCGGACTCGTGCCGGACCGGTGAAATCTGTGTTGACTTTCCAGCTACTGGAAGGTTCAGGCTGTTTCCCGTGAGTGACCACGACGCACTGTTCACCATCGGTGAGTTGGCCCGCCGCACCGGACTCCCGGTGCGGACCATCCGGTTCTGGTCGGACTCCGGAGTCGTACCGGCGACCGGCCGATCGCCGTCGGGATACCGGCTCTACGACACCGAATCGGTGGCCCGGCTCGATCTGGTCCGCACGCTCCGCGAGCTCGGTCTGGATCTGCCGACTGTGCAGAAGGTGTTGCGGCGGCAGGCCACCGTGGCCGAGGTCGCCGCATCGCACGCCCGCGCTCTGGACGCCGAGATCCGCACCCTGCGGATCCGGCGCGCGGTACTGCGTTCGGTCGCTCATCGAGGAAGCTCGACCGAGGAGATGAGAATCATGCACAAGATGGCCCAACTGTCCGCCGCCGAACGCCAACGACTGATCGACGACTTCGTGGACGCCATGTTCGACGGGATAGCCGACGACGCGCCGGGAGCGAATATCGCGCACGGAATGCGAATGCTGCCCGCCGAACTTCCCGACGATCCGAGCCCGGAACAGGTGGATGCCTGGATCGAACTGGCCGAAATGGTCGCCGACGCCGACTTCCAGGCGCGTTGCCGGCAGATGGCGCTGGCCGGCGCCACCGGTGATGCCGGGCCGGAGACCGCGATCGACCCGGAGCGGGTATCCGAGCACGCCCGCCGCGCGCTCGACAAAGGCGTGACACCCGAATCCGACCGCGGCAGAGCGGTCTTGGAACAGATCATCGACGCCGATCTGCCCGCGGCGCAACGTCGCCGACTGGCCGAGCGGACGGAGGTGTTCACCGACCGCCGGGTCGAGCGGTACTGGGCACTGTTGGCGGTGCTCAACGGCTGGCCGCGACAGGAACCTCGAGTACCGGCCTGGGAGTGGTTCATCGACGCATTGCGTGCCCATCCCTGATCCGCGTCTCCGGTGCGGTGACACCATCGCCGCACCGGGGACGCCTTCTTCCGGCACCCGACGGGTTCATCCTGCCGATTCGAGCCTGGCCCGGACCTCCTCGATATGGCCGGCCAACTCGGCCTCGTCGATGACTCCTCTGGCGATCAACGAATGCGCCAGCGCGACGAGCTGATTCTCCGGGAACGGCAGCGCCGGATACACCTCCTCGGTGAGACGGTCCTCCTCGTCACGCCGAGCGAGCAGCGGTAGCGCCGCACCTTCTCGATCGAGGGCGTCGCATATTCCGTCCAGGCTGGTTTTCCACGGTGGCGACGGGTTCTCGACGCCGTACTTGCCGGCCATCCGCGACCACACCTGCCCCCGGGCGATCATCTCCTCGAGCAATTGCACTCTGACCCGCGTGATGTCCTCGCTCACTGGCATCTGTTGTCCTCCGGTCCGTCAGTAGTTCTGCGCCGGGTGCACCGCAGTGTGTACAGGGCGCTCCACGTCCGCGGTGCGTCCGGGCTTGGGAAGGGCGACACCTATCAAACAGTCGCGTGTCACGATCTGCGTGAGTTCCTCCTCGCTCCATCCCTGCGTGCCGTCCGGGCGGACCGGCAGGACCATGAACCGGTGCTTGGAATTGGAGTCCTCGACCCGGATCTGGACGTCTTCGGTGAGGTAGAGGCCGAATTCGGCGAGAACCTGACGCGGCCAGCGGACGAGCCGGCGGCGGTAGTTCGGGGTTCGGTACCACTCGGGCGAATTACCCAGCAGCGGACGGGGATAGCAGGAACACAGACTGCAGCAGACCACGTGATGCAGCGTCGGCGTGTCCTCGAGAACGTGCAGCGCGGTGAAATCGCTGGGCGTTCCGAAGCCGGTCGGTTTCAGCCAATCGATACCGACCTCATGGCATGCGGTAATGGCGTCATCCAAGGCGAGCCGTTTGAAATCGGGGTCGGACCACGCCTTGGCGACGAACCGGGCGCCCGGCGCCGGCCCCAGCTGCTCGAAATACTCGGTGTACCGGCGATGGTCCTCGGCGGTGAACAATCCTTTCTCGATCGCGAGTTCGCGTAGCGCGATCTCGAGCACCTCGAAATCGGTGACTTCTTCCACCATCGGCGCGGCGTGCCGGGGAGCTTCGGAGTCCTCGCCTTCGTTCGATATCCCGCTCATCGTGTTCCTCTCACTGAGGTGTAACCCGGTCTACGAGATCGCCTGGAGCCAGGGCTCCGATATTTCCGCCTGCAAGGTGTCGCCGGGTGATCCCTGGTACGGATCCCACAGATCTGTCATATCGAAGCGCACGATATAGAACCATTCGGGGCGCCGATCCTCACGGTCGAACGCCTCGTCCTCCGGTATCGGACTCTCGTATGACACTTTCACGACCGTCCCCGGTTTACCGCGCAAATACTCCTGGGTGCGGGTGTAGAAGATAGTCGGCAGGTCACGCACCAGTACCCGGTCGCCGACCCCAAACCGGGGAGTGTCGGCCTGTCCGGCAAAACACTGCGGATCGCCGTGGCCGACCGCGTCACGGTGATGAATATTGCGGACCACCTCGGTACCTTCTCCGGTGCCGCGGGGCGCGGCCTCCAACGGGCCGGAACTGCCCGCGCTGCGCTCCCGGACCTCCTGGGTTCGTTCGAGCAGTTCACGCAGCGTGATATGCCGTTTGTCGATGAGGCAGCGAGCGACGGCCAGCACCCAGCGGCCGTAATAGGGAAAACCGAGATATTGCGTCCGCCCGACATCGACATTCCCCAGTCGGCGGCGTTCTTCGGAAGTCCAGATGCCCCGCCAGCCCAGCACCTCACAGGTGATGAACGTATTGAGCTCCCAGACCTCCTCTTCCTTCTCTTCGAAAACAGCCGGCGCATCGGGTTCCCCGCCCACATCGTGCGGGGTTTTCATGAATGCCCGGAAAAGCGCGTGGTCGATCTGATCGGGGTAGGGCCAATCGCGGAGCTGGTGTAGCGCGACGCGCAGCTGACTGACGTAGTCGTCCATGACCGAATTTGCCATGATCGCCATCTCCCTGAAGTGGGTTGGTCGCCATCAACCTTAACGGGGGTCGGTCGGACGCTCCGGTTTCGAAACCATCAAATCTATGACTCGATTCCGCTGGCGCCGACCAGCCGATACTCCGGTTCGATATACGAAATCGGGCCGGGCGTCGCTATGACGCCCGGCCCGGTCGCCGGCTGTCCGGTGAATCAGAACCGGAGGGGCCTGATTCGGCGGGTTCAGAACTCCCAGTCCTCGTCTTCGGTGTTGACCGCCTTGCCGATGACATAGCTGGAACCCGACCCGGAGAAGAAGTCGTGGTTCTCGTCGGCATTGGGGGACAGGGCCGACAGGATGGCCGGGTTGACCTCGGTCTCGTCCTTCGGGAACAGGCCCTCGTAGCCCAGATTCATCAAAGCCTTATTGGCGTTGTAGCGGAGGAACTTCTTCACGTCCTCGGTCAGGCCGACCTCGTCGTAGAGGTCCTGGGTGTAGTCCACCTCGTTGTCGTAGAGCTCGAACAGCAGCTCGAAGGTGTAGTTCTTCAGGTCGTCGCGTTCGGCCTGGGTGACCTGTTCCAGTCCGCGCTGGTACTTGTAGCCGATGTAGTAGCCGTGTACCGCCTCGTCACGGATGATCAGGCGGATCATATCGGCGGTGTTGGTGAGCTTGGCGCGTGAGGACCAGTGCATCGGCAGGTAGAAGCCGGAGTAGAACAGGAAGCTCTCCAGCAGAGTGGAAGCGACCTTGCGCTTGAGCGGGTCCTCGCCGCGGTAGTACTCGAGGACGATCTCGGCCTTTCGCTGGAGGTTGCGGTTCTCCTCCGACCACCGGAAGGCGTCGTCGATCTCGCGGGTCGAGCACAGGGTGGAGAAGATCGAGCTGTAGCTCTTGGCGTGCACCGATTCCATGAACGCGATATTGGTGAGCACCGCCTCCTCGTGCGGGGTCAGCGCGTCGGGGATGAGGCTGACCGCGCCGACGGTGCCCTGGATGGTGTCCAGCAGGGTGAGGCCGGTGAACACCCGCATGGTGAGTTGTTTCTCGTCGGCGGTGAGGGTGTTCCAGGAGGGGATGTCGTTGGACACCGGGACCTTCTCCGGCAGCCAGAAGTTACCGGTGAGCCGATCCCAGACCTCGGCGTCCTTCTCGTCGGGTACCCGATTCCAGTTGATGGCCGAAACCCGATCGATGAGCTTCATGCTGCTTCCACACCCTTCCCAACGAATCCGACGACTGCCCTGCGCGTGCCGTAACACTACCCCTTGGGGGTTGAATCACCGAGCGCCACCACAACTTGTGTTTCACGCGCCGAATGCGCTAGGGAGCGGGAGTTTTCGGCGCGCGTGGGACCGCAGGCGCCGAGCGTACTTCAGTCGTCGGTCGGCGGTTTGTGGTGGCCGTCGGATCTGTCGTCGCTCGACGGCGCCATGGCGAGACCGAAGGCCAGGCCGAAGCCGATCCCCAGCCCGATTCCGAGGGCGAGGTTGTTCAACACGACCAGGCCGAGCGGGATGCCGATCGCCAGTCCGATGGCGATTCCGATACTCAACCGGCTGGCGAGTGAGCGATCACCCTCAGCATTGCCGCCCATACCTCGACGGTACGCCCGCTACGTCCTTTCACCTGCGGAAACAGGTATCGGAACGATTGATGTCCGGTTGCGGACCGGTGGCTTCGGTGCGGGCGGGACCCGGCGCGGGCCGCGTGTGCGGTCAGCCGGCCGGAGTATCGTTCTGCGGCTGCACGCCGGCTCCGTGGCCGGAGAGCGTGCCGCCGCCGGGAGGTGGGCCCGCGGGTGGAGCGCCGCCGGGCCCGGAGCCACCCGCGCGCGGTTCCGGGGTGCCGCCCTGTCCGGGGCCACCCTCGGCTCGATTCGCCGACTTCTCGGCTACGCCGATGGTGAGTGAGATCTCCATCCCGCTCTTCGGGTCGCCGGTCACCGTGGCCAGTTCGGCGTCCCAGCCGTCACCGAAGACGTTGTCGCCGGCCAGCGTGACCTCCGCCAGGTTAGTCACGCTGCGGGCATAACCGGAGCCGGCGCCGTACGCCTGCTCGCACGCCTTTTGCGGCAGTGCGATCTGGGAGGTCAACCGGGCGTTCTCCCCGGCGATCGCGGTCTCGAGACTGTCGTAGACCTCGAAGTGGATATGCGGCCAGCGGCCGGAATAGCAGGCCGGGAAAATCGAGGTGAAACTCACCTGCCCGGCATCGTCGGCGACCTGGACCCCGCGTAGATAGTTCTGTTCGGTGATGTTGCGGCCGTAGAGCGAGTATTCGCCGTCGCGGTCGCAATGCCACAGGTAGAGGGCCATACCGTTACCGGGGGCGCCGTCGCGCGCGAGGTCCTGCAGAGTGAGCCGGATGGTCACCGGGACGCCCTCGGCGGTGCCGGTGTACGCACCGAAGCTGCCGGTGATATCGGAGCGGACCACACCGGATTCGACCAGTACGTTCGGTCCGTTGGAGCCGTCACCGGGATAAGGTCCGGCCGTCTCCTGCTGGGCCGCCGCAGCGACCGCGGTGGTCCTCGCGGCGGCCGGTGCCGAACTGCCGGCGGTGGTGCCCGTACCGGACGCACAGGCCGCGGCCACGGATGCGGTCCCGACCGCGCCCATGATCCACAGCGCTCGCCGCCGGGACAGCATCACCGACATATCGTGGGCGAGCCCGAGATCGTGTTCGTGGGGTAGTTCTGTTCGTGGCCGTTCAGGTCGTTTCTGCACGTGCGCACCTCTTTCCGATGGGGTGAGGACCACGGTAGGGATGCTGTCTGGCGGATTGCTGGAGCCGCACTGTGAGTCCTCTGTGGACCGATCACCCCTGGTCCGGAGGACGATCGCCGCCGCGCGGTACCGAGTCCGACCCTGCCGCGCACCGCGACCGGGCGGGTTACAAGGAGTGCGCGGGTCCGGCCGGGTGCCTGCGGTATGTATCGGCCCGTGCGGAGCGTGGGAGGAGGGCCTCGTCCGACAATCGCTACCCCGACCGTGTGTCCGGTACGCGTCGGCCCGCACAGAATGCGGAATGCCGACCCGTACCGGCGGCTTTCACCTCGATTGGGTGTCGGGGAGGATCAGTCCATGACGTAGGCGTTGAGGGTGTCGCGGATATCGGTGAGAACCGCCCGCGCCGCCGTGAGGCCGGTGGTGTGCCACAGTGTGTCGTCGACCACGAAGGTGCGATTGTCGCCCACCGCGCCGAGCTCCTCCCACGGCTGCGCGCGCATCACCGATTCGCCGTGCTCCTGCCCGTCCGCGCCCGCGAACAGCACATAGATCAGGTCGCCCTCGGCGGCCACGGGATCGGATTCGTCGATCGGCGCGGAGGTGTCGCGTTGCGCGGTGGGCCGGGTGGCGCCGGTATCTGCGAGGATCTGCGCGGCGAAGGTTTCGCTGCCCAGGTACTCGGTACCGTCCGGGGTGAAACGAACGATCGAGGCCTGGACGAAGCGGGCGTTGATGGTGGCGCCGGTCTCGGCGGCCTCGGTGTGATAGGCGTCCAACGCCGCCGCGCCCGCGCTCTGCCGGCCCATTGCGCCGGCGAACGCGGTGAACTGCTTCTCCCAGTTCGGCTCCGCGCCGACCAGCACCGTCGGGGCGATCGCGCTCAGGGCTTCATAGCCGGCGCGGCCGGCGGGGACCTCACCGATGATCAGGTCGGGATCCAGCTGGGCGATGAGTGCCGGATCCGGGTCGGCGGCGGTACCCACACCGGGGATTTCGACGACCCCGTAACCCAGATAGCCGGGTTGCGGCGCGGGACCCGGGATCGTGGTCGCGCCCACCACCCGCTCCCACAGGCCGACCGCGCAGGTGGCGTCGAGCGCGGAGGTGCCCAGCACCACGATGCGCTGCGGATCCGCCGGAACCCGGGACTCGCCCGACGCATGCCGGACGGTGCGGGTCGGCCCGTCCGCCGGATCGGGCGCGGATGGTAGCGGGCAGGCCTGCGTGGTGTCGCGTTCGATACCGACCACGCCCGCGCCGGCGATATTGGTCGTGGTGCGGATGATCGAAGCCGAATCGTCGGGGTGACTCGCGCACGCGGACACCGCCAGCGCGGTGCAGGCGAGCACGGCGCCCAGGAGCCGGCCGATCCGGCCGGTCCGCCCGGAGATCCGGGGCTCACGCGCGGCGGGGGTGTGGACAGCGGGGCTCACCGGCATGCCGGGAAGGGTACACGGCTGTGTTTTTCGGCGCCGCCTTCGGCGTCGCGGGGTCGAGGCCCCCTTGTGTCTCGCCGTGCAGGCCTCGAGCCTTGGCCGAAGGTGCTCGATGGTCGCATGCGATGGGCGGCTCACCGCACATCGCGCGCTTGCAGGCCTGAATGGCGAGATGTGCCTCAACCCAAAACTCGACGCATACGGGTTCCATCCTTCCTGTGCGGCTGTGCGGCTGTGCGGCTGTGCGGCTGCGGCGGAATGGACGGTGAGCCGGGTCGATGTACTCGGGAGGCCTGCGGCCGTCACCGATGCCCGGTGGGCGTTCGCTCGGGGAAGAGTGCCCGGCGGCCCCGAGTACGACAGAGAGTAGGACCCGGGGGACCCCGCTTCAGCGGAAGGTTTACGATTCCAGAAGCGCAAGCTAACCGTTGGCCGCCCGGGCACACCGGGCGGCGGGCAAAACAGTGGAGCCTGCGGAGCGGACCCTAAAGGCACCTTCAGGAGGATCAGTGACTGCCGTAGAGCCCAAACCAGTCCCGCAGGGGGTGGAAGCGACTCGGCCATTTCCGGCGCGAACAGGGCCGAAGGGGTCGTTCATCTACAAGATGGTGACCACGACGGACCCCAAGGTCCTGGGTGTCATGTACTTGACCACCTCGATGGCGTTCTTCCTCATCGGTGGCCTGATGGCCCTCATGATGCGTGGTGAGCTCGCTCGTCCGGGTCTGCAGTTCCTCTCACCCGAGCAGTTCAACCAGCTGTTCACCATGCACGGCACGATCATGCTGCTGTTCTACGCGACCGCGATCGTGTTCGGCTTCGCCAACATCATCCTGCCGTTGCAGATCGGCGCCCCCGACGTCGCCTTCCCCCGCCTGAACGCCTTCAGCTACTGGCTGTACGCGTTCGGCGCCACCATGGCGACCGCCGGCTTCATCACCCCGGGCGGCGCCGCGGACTTCGGCTGGACGGCCTACGTGCCGCTCACCGATATCCTGCACTCGCCGGGCGTCGGCACCGACCTGTGGATCATGGGCCTGGCCGTCTCCGGTCTGGGCACCATCCTCGGCGGTGTGAACATGCTGACGACCGTGGTCTGCCTGCGCGCTCCGGGTATGACCATGTTCCGGATGCCCATCTTCACCTGGAACATCGCCGTCACCAGCGTGCTCGTCCTGCTCGCCTTCCCGCTGCTGACCGCCGCGCTGATGGGCCTGGCCTACGACCGGCACCTGGGCGGTCACATCTACGACCCGGGCACCGGCGGCATCCTGCTCTACCAGCACCTGTTCTGGTTCTTCGGACACCCCGAGGTCTACATCATCGCGCTGCCGTTCTTCGGTATCGTCTCCGAGATCTTCCCGGTCTTCAGCCGTAAACCGATCTTCGGTTACACCACCCTGGTCTACGCGACCCTGGGCATCGCGGCCCTGTCGATCGCGGTGTGGGCGCACCATATGTACGCCACCGGTGCGGTGTTGCTGCCCTACTTCTCGTTCATGACCTTCCTGATCGCGGTCCCGACCGGTGTGAAGTTCTTCAACTGGATCGGCACCATGTGGAAGGGGCAATTGACGTTCGAGTCACCGATGTTGTTCTCGGTGGGCTTCCTCGTCACCTTCCTGTTCGGTGGTCTGTCCGGTGTCATCCTGGCCAGCCCGCCACTGGACTTCCACGTCACCGACTCCTACTTCGTGGTCGCGCACTTCCACTACGTGCTCTTCGGCACCATCGTGTTCGCCACCTACGCCGGTATCTACTTCTGGTTCCCGAAGATGACCGGTCGCATGCTGGACGAGCGGCTCGCGAAGTGGCACTTCTGGACCACGTTCCTCGGCTTCCACCTCACCTTCCTGGTGCAGCACTGGCTGGGCGCCGAAGGCATGCCCCGCCGTTACGCCGACTACCAGGCCGGTGACGGATTCACCACACTGAACACGATCTCGACCATCGGCGCGTTCATCCTCGGCGCCTCGATGCTGCCGTTCCTGTGGAACGTCTTCAAGAGCTACCGGTACGGCGAGGTGGTCACGGTGGACGATCCGTGGGGCTACGGCAACTCCCTGGAGTGGGCCACCACCTGCCCGCCGCCGCGGCACAACTTCTACGAACTGCCGCGGATCCGCTCCGAACGTCCCGCCTTCGAGCTGCACTACCCGCATATGGTCGAGCGGATGCGCAAGGAAGCGCATGTCGGATTCACGGGTGCGGCCAAGCATCACCCCGAGGAGACGCTGGTCAAGTCCTGACCTCGGTCGTTCACGAATGCACCCGTCGGCTTCGGTCGGGGGGTGCATTCGTTTGTGGTCGGTGTCGGATGTGGGCGAGAGATTCTTGGTTCGCCTCACGGTGGGATTGTGTCCCGGGATACGCGAGAGCGCGCAGGCAGGCAGTTCGTGAAGGTGAGAGATGCCGGCTTGTTCGTGAAGGTGCTGTGTTTATCGGCGGCGCCTGCGGCGTCGCGGGGTTGAGGCCCCCTTGTGTCTCGCCGTTCAGGCCTCGGGACTTGCGGCTTCGCCGCATGTGATGTGCGGTGGGCCGTCCATAGAGGGTGACGTTTGAGCACCTTCGGCCAAGGGGTGAGACGGGCTCAACCCTTTGAGGTGTCTCGTAAAACTCGACGCATGCGGGTTGCGGTGGCATTCGACAGCCGGGGGTCAGTGGGTAGGTCCGCGCGGACGCGGTGGTGGACTGTCCGAGGCTTCTGCGTGGGCGTGTAGGAAAAGGGGGCCGTCCGCAGATGAGACGGGGCGTGTACTTACATTGTTGTGGGCAGGCCCGCGAGTCCTGCGATTGTGCGCAGCGTGGCGCTACTTCCTTGTCGTCGACATCCATGGTCGGGGCCCGCCCCCCGTTCCGGAGCGAAGGAGCGAAGCGACTGAGCGGCGGAGTGAAGAACCGGGGTCACAGGGCCCCGACCCGCGGCGCCGGAGGCGACGCAAATAGACACAGCCCGGGGACATGAGGGCCCCGACCCGCGGCGCGGAGGCGCCGCCGAAGATAGGGGTTTTGTTTTGGCCGAGACCACCGTGCTGGTCACCGTTACCGGACCCGACCGTCCCGGTGTGACGTCGGTTCTGCTGACGGCCATGTCGCGGCACCGGGTGAGTCTGCTCGATATCGAACAGGTGGTGATCCGCGGCCGGCTCACCTTGGGTGTGCTGATCAGCTGTCCGTCCGATCCCGAGTCCCTGCAGGACGAGCTCGAGGAAGCGATGAACACCGTCGGTATGCAGGTGGACGTCGATATCGACGCCCATGTCGCGCGGGCCCCGGTGTCCACACACGCCGTCGTGGTGCTCGGGTCGCCGGTGACGGCTCGGGCGTTCAGTGCGGTGTCTCGGGAACTGGCCGGGCTCGGCGCGAATATCGACACCATCCGCGGTATCGCCGACTACCCGGTGACCGGGATGGAGCTCATGGTCACGGCCCCGGATCACGGCGGGGATACCGATTCCCGGTTGCGGACCGCGCTGGCCGATGTGGCGGTCATCGAACGGGTCGATATCGCGGTGGAGCGGGCCGGGCTGGCGCGCCGGGCCAAACGCCTGATCGTCTTCGACGTGGACTCCACCCTGATCCAGGGTGAGGTCATCGAGATGCTGGCCGCCTACGCGGGCGTCGAGGAACAGGTCCGGGAGGTCACCGAGTCGGCGATGCGCGGGGACATCGATTTCGCGGAATCGCTGCGGCAGCGGGTGGCGACGCTGGCCGGACTGGACGAATCGGTGATCGGGGAGGTGGCCGCGACGATCGAGCTCACTCCCGGCGCCCGGACCACCATCCGGACGCTCAAACGGCTCGGCTTCCGGTGCGGGGTGGTCTCCGGCGGATTCCGGCAGGTCATCGACCCGCTCGCCCGTGAACTGGACCTCGATTTCGTCCGGGCCAATGTCCTGGAAGTGGTGGACGGGAAACTTACCGGCCGGGTGGTCGGGCAGATCGTGGACCGTGCCTACAAGGCGACCGCGCTGCGGGCCTTCGCGGCCGAATCCGGGGTGCCGATGGAGCAGACGGTCGCGGTGGGTGACGGCGCCAACGATATCGATATGTTGAACGCGGCCGGTCTGGGCGTGGCGTTCAACGCCAAACCCGCCTTGCGGGAGGTCGCCGATACCGCGCTGTCACACCCTTACCTGGATGCCGTGCTGTTCATTCTGGGGGTGACCCGCGACGAGGTCGAGGCCGCCGACGCCGAGGACGGCCTGCTGCGGCGGGTACCGCTGGGGTGAAACCGTATGTGTCTGCGGCCCCGCCGGACTCGGCACCGCGAGGGGTCGGGTGTCGGTGCGTGGGTAGGCTGTCCTCCGGTGAAGCTCGGGTGTTGGGAGGGTTGGTGGAATGCCGGATAGCGGCGTGACGGATGTAGCGGCGAACGGTCGCGAGATGGATGCGGAGCCGGACTTCCCGGAAGACACCGATCCCGAGTTCTTCGCGGACCCCGGGTTTTCCGAACGTCACGCCGAACTCGCCGCGGGATACGGGAAGCTGGGCGATCCCGAGGATCCCGCGCAGGTGCAGGCGATGCAGATGGTGCTGCACCTGCCCAAGACCGATCCGCCCGCGCGCAGCGATGTACTCGCCGCCGCGGCGGCCGCGGCGGTCATGCTGTGCCTGGACCCGCGCGTCGGGTACGAAGGCGAATGGGAGCAGCGGTATCTGGCGTGGAAGCGCGCGCGGATCAGGAAGGTCGCCCGGCGGGCCCGTGGGGCGCAGTGGGCGGCCGCGAACGAGGTCCCCGGAGTGACCGTAGAAAGCGGCGGCGCGCTGGTGCGGGCACTGGTACCGGGGCCGGTGGGGGAGGTCGATCCGCGGATCCGGCGCCTGCAGATCGGCGGCACCGATCTGGAATCCGACGATCCCGGTCCGGTGCCCCTCGATGTGCCGGTGTTCTGGGTGAACGCCGAACTGGGGATGACCGTCGGTAAGGCCGCCGCGCAGGTCGGGCACGCGAGCATGCTGTTCGCCGGCGCGCTGCCGGTGGAGCAGGCACGGACCTGGGCGCAGCGCGGGTTCGCCTGCGCGGTCCGCGAGGCCGGGCCCGATGAGTGGCAGATGCTGCGCGCGGCCGTCACCCGCAGCGCGGCGACCGCGGTGCGCGACGCCGGTTTCACCGAGGTCGCGCCCGGTTCGACGACCGTGATCGCCACCCGGCCCGCGCGGCCGGACCACTGGTAGGAGCAGCGCACCGTCCAGGTCGTCACGCACCCGGAGTCGACGCACAACGTCGACCGGGTGCTCGGCGGCCGGCACGACTTCCGGTGTACCGCCGCGGGTGCACGTGCCGCGGCGGTACACCGCGTATGCCCTGCGCTCGCGGATGCCCGTGGCGCCGCCGAACTGTTCTCGGCCGTCCCGTTTGTCGGATACCGCCGGTCCGAGCGGTCTTCCGAGCCGGGACCGCGGCGAATCGCGGGTGCCCGGTGCCGCGAGCGTGTTCGCCTCGAGACAAGATGGAGCGCGTGGCGCACCCCGATCCAGATCTGCTCATCGACTTCACCAATGTTTCCATCCGCCGCAACGGGCACAATCTCGTCGGCCCGGTGACCTGGCAGGTAGAACTCGACGAACGCTGGGTCGTCCTGGGCCCCAACGGAGCCGGTAAAACTTCGTTGTTGCAGGTCGCGGCAGCCGAGACACACCCCTCCTACGGCACCGCCTACGTACTCGGTGAACGACTCGGCAAAACGAACGTCAGCGAACTGCGGCCCCGGATCGGCCTGTCGTCCGCGGCCCTGGCCGCGCGTATCCCCCCGGAGGAGCGGGTCGCCGACCTCGTCGTCTCCGCCGGTTACGCGGTACTCGGCCGCTGGCGGGAGAAATACGACGATGTCGACACCGACCGGGCGATCGACATGCTCGAAAGCCTGGGCGCCGAACATCTTCTGGACCGCACCTACGGCACGCTGTCGGAAGGCGAACGCAAACGCGTCCTGATCGCCCGCGCCCTGATGACCGACCCGGAGCTGCTGCTGCTGGACGAACCGGCCGCGGGCGTGGACCTGGGCGGCCGTGAGGAGCTGGTGGAGAGCCTCGGCGATCTGGCATCCGACCCCGACGCCCCGGCGCTGGTACTGGTCACCCACCACGTCGAGGAGATCCCGCCGGGCTTCACCCACTGCATGTTGATCAGCGAGGGCGAGATCGTCACCCAGGGCCTGCTCGACGACGTGCTCACCGCAGACAGCCTGAGCGAAGCCTTCCGCCAGTCCATCGCACTCGACCGCATCGACGGCCGGTTCTTCGCCCGCCGGAAGCGCCGGTTGGGGCGGCACCGGTCGCGGTAGGGGATCCATCGGGGGCCCGGAAAGCGCGAGACTCCGGGAACGGTGATGAAGCCGCGGGCGAACGCCAACGGGCACAGCGGAAGGCCGGGCACGCATGCCATGGTCTCGGTTCCGCGCGCTGTGCGGCAAACCGAGGAGCAGGAGACCGCGGTGGCCGGTGTCGCAGATGTGGCCCTGCACCGACCGAACTCTGAATGCCGATGCAACCCGCAGGCGTCGCGTTCTACGAAACACATCCAAGGGTTGAGACCGAGGGGCCTCAACCCCCGCGCGCGCCAGCGCGCGGAGAACACAGCTAGTGTGCGAGGGGTGAGTGAGACGACTGTGCCGGATTCGGCGGCGGGGGCGCCCGAGGCCAAGGACGCCTCGACCGTGATGCTGGTGCGTGACGGCGCCGCCGGTCCGGAGGTTTTCCTGCAGCGGCGGGCCGGGGCGATGGATTTCGCCGCCGGGATGACCGCATTCCCGGGTGGACGGGTGGATCCCGTGGATGCCGAAGTGGCGATCGAGTGGGCCGGGCCGTCGCCGCGCTGGTGGGGGGAACGGTTCGGGGTGTCCGAAGCCCGGGCCAAGGCGCTGGTCTGCGCGGCGGTGCGGGAGACCTTCGAGGAGTGCGGGGTGCTGCTGGCCGGCCCGACCGCCGATACCGTCGTCGCCGATACCACCGGATACCGCGGGCAGCGGGAGCGGATCGAGGGGCGGGATCTGACGCTGTCGCAGTTCCTGGCCGAGCAGCGACTGGTGTTGCGCGCCGATCTGCTGCGGCCGTGGTCGCGCTGGATCACTCCGACGGTGGAGCGGCGCCGCTACGACACCAACTTCTTCGTGGCGGTGCTGCCCGAGGGGCAGTTGGCCGACGGGGCGACCACCGAAACCGATCTGGTGCTGTGGTCCACTCCGGCGGCGGCGCTGGAGACGTGGCGGGCGGGTGAGCATGTGCTGCTGCCGCCGACCTGGTCGCAGCTGACATCGCTGGCCGGCTATTCCGATACCGCGCGGATCCTGGCGGCCGAACCGCCGATCGATCCGATCCAGCCGGTGTTCGGTGAGGTGGACGGTAAGCCGCTGCTGCAGTTCCCGGACAATATGCGCTATTTCGCCGAGTTGCCGGACCCGTCGCGGCTGGTCGGGTCCAAGGGGATGCGCGATACCGATCCGTCGCTGCTGGGCGGCGCCGGGAATGCGGGCGGCGCCGCCGGCGGCCGGTAGCGTAACCGGCCATGGCGGAATTCGTATCCCTGTCCCGGTCCGGCGACGCGAGCGGGTCCGGGCGTGGTGCGGCGGTATTGCGTATCGCCCGCCCGCCGATGAATTTGTTCGACACCCAGCTGATCCGGGAGATCGCGGAGGCGGCCACCGCCTGCGGCACCGATCCGGAGATCGCCGCGCTGGTGGTCTACGGGGACGAGCGGGTGTTCTGCGCGGGTGACGAGCTGGCCGAGCTGGCCGAGCTACCCGCCGAACAGGCCGCCGCCATGGCCGGTGACCTGCAGACCGCGCTGGGGTGCCTGGCCGCGATCCCGCAGCCCACCGTCGCCGCGATCAGCGGCTACGCCCTCGGGTCGGGGCTGGAGCTGGCGCTGGGAGCGGACCGGCGGATCGTCGGCGATAATGTGAAGCTCGGTTTTCCGCAGATCGACGCGGGACTCATCCCGCTCGCCGGTATCCGGCGGCTGTCGCTGCTGATCGGCCCGGGGGCGGCGAAGGATCTGGTGTACAGCGGACGTTTCGTGGAAGCCGACGAGGCCGCGCGGCTGGGTCTGGTGGATCAGGTGGTCGCGCCCGACGATGTCCTGGAGGCGGCGATCGACTGGGCCCGCCGGTTCATCGACGGCCCGGCGCGGGCGCTGGCCGCCGCCAAGGCGGTGTTCGAGGCGGGACCGCACGGTCCCGAACAGGCCCGTACCGAGTGGGCACATCTGTTCACCACCGCGGATCAGCGCCTCGGAACCCGTTCCTACCTGCGTGACGGGCCGGGATCGGCCGTATTCACCGGGCGCTGAACGAGTCGCGGGTCACCCTGACCTACCCGGCGGTATCGGAAGCCCGGCCGGGAAAGGATAGGCTCTCCGACCATGACGGTACGCCCCGACGACCCCGCACCCCATCCGCACGCCACCGCCGCGGAGGTCGAAGCTGCATTCGAGGACACCAAGCTCGCCCAGGTGCTGTATCACGACTGGGAAGCCGAGACCTACGACGACAAATGGTCGATCTCCTATGACGAACGCTGTATCGATTACGCCCGCGGCCGGTTCGACGCCGCGGTCGGCACCGACGCGGAGTTGCCGTACGAGCGTGCTCTCGAACTGGGCTGCGGTACCGGTTTCTTCCTGCTGAACCTCATGCAGTCCGGGATCGCGAAGAGCGGTTCGGTGACCGATCTGTCGCCCGGCATGGTGAAGGTCGCGCTGCGCAATGCCGAGCATCTGGGCCTGGATGTGGACGGGCGGGTCGCCGACGCCGAGACCATCCCCTACGACGACGACACCTTCGACCTGGTCGTCGGACACGCTGTACTGCACCATATCCCGGATGTGGAGCAGTCGCTGCGGGAATGCCTGCGGGTACTGAAACCGGGCGGCCGTTTCGTCTTCGCCGGTGAACCCACCACCATCGGCAATTTCTATGCCCGAAACCTGGGCAACATCACCTGGAAGGCGACCACCGCCGTCACCAAACTCCCGTTCCTGCGGGGCTGGCGCCGCCCCCAGGAGGAGCTGGACGAATCGTCGCGGGCCGCCGCGCTGGAGGCCGTGGTCGACCTGCACACCTTCGATCCGGCCCAGCTCGAGGAGATGGCGCGCTCGGCGGGCGCGGTGGACGTGGCCGCGCACACCGAGGAATTCGCCGCCGCCCTGTGGGGCTGGCCGGTGCGGACCTTCGAGGCAGCCGTTCCGGACGAGAAGCTCACCTTCGGCTACCGGATGGCGATGTATCGCGCCTGGCTCGGGCTGAGCTGGGTGGACGAGAACGTGATGCGCCGGGTGGTGCCGCGGCAGTTCTTCTACAACGCCATGATCACCGGCGTGAAACCGGCCACCGCCGGGAAATAGTGGGGTACGGCTTCAGCGCGGCCGATATCGGCTACCTCGGCTCGGCCGAGGGTATCGCCGCGCTGGCCCAGGTAGCGGAACTGGAACTCACCGCCGCCTCGCAGTTACGTGATGCGGCCGCGGTGCGCCGGGCCCACGGTGAGCGCGCCCCGGCGCTCCTCGAGACCGTCCGCCTGCGCCGCCGGGCCGCCGCCAAACTGTCCGGCGCGCAGAATTGGCTGCTGACCGACGATGCGGTACAGCAGGCCACCCCGACCCTGGTCGCCCGGTACCGCGCGGGCCGGCTGGCCGGTCGCGATGTCCACGACGTCACCTGCTCGATCGGCGCCGAGCTGGCCGAACTTGCCCGGGTGTGCCCGCGGGTGGTCGGCAGCGACCTGGACCCGATCCGGCTCGCCATGGCCCGCCACAATCTGACCCACCCGATCCCACCTGCTGCCGCGACAGCAGCACCCGCGCACTACCGGGGCGCCGCTGTGGCCGGGGCCACCGAAGGGACAGAGCGGACAGGTGGCGAACGGGTGCCACGAGGGCTCGGCGCTGCCGCAGGCGAGGTGGACGAACACAGCTCACCAGCGCCTCGCCCCACGGTGCCGCGGGCGATGCCGAATACTGTGCTCGTACGCGCCGACGCCCTGGTTCCGTGCACCTCCGGTACGGTCGTCGTGGCCGATCCGGGTCGGCGGGCCGAGGGGAAACGCACCCACGATCCGGCCGCGCTGCAACCACCGCTACCGGATCTGCTGTCGGTGTACGCGGGGCGTGACCTGGTCGTGAAATGCGCTCCCGGATTGGATTTCGACCGGTTGGGCTGGGACGGCGAGATCGAGGTCGTCTCGCTGGACGGTGGGGTCCGCGAAGCGTGCCTGTGGTCGGCGGGCCTGCGCGAGCCCGGTGTCGGCCGCCGGGCCACCGTCCTCACCTCCGCCGGTGCGGCGACCACCCTGACCGATGCCGACCCGAGCGAGATCCCGGAGCGCGCGCCGGGGGAGTGGATCGTCGACCCGGACGGTGCGGTGGTTCGCGCCGGATTGGTCCGGCACTACGCGGCCCGCCACGGTCTGTGGCAACTGGATCCGCGGATCGCCTACCTGACCGGCGACCGTATCCCGGACGGAGTGCGCGGTTTCCGGATTATCGACCGCTGCGTGCTGCGGGAAAAAATCTTGCGGGCCGAACTGCGCCGCCGGGACTGCGGGCCGCTGGAAATTCTGGTCCGCGGTGTGGATATCGATCCCGATGTCCTCCGGCGACGCCTGAAGCTCACCGGATCCCGGCCCTATACGCTCGTCATCACCCGCATCGGGACCACGGCAACTGTCTTCCTGTGTGAGGCTTCGCGGGCCTGAGCGGCTGCTCGGAGGCGCCGCAACGAGTTACGGGAGTTCCACGTAGCGCGGTGGCTCCCCGTCCAAGGCCTCCAGGATCGGGATGGGTTTGTCCGTCGGTAGTCCGTTCTCGTCGAACGAGAGCACCCCGCTGGCCCCGCGGACCGCGGTGGCCCCGTGCAGCCGTTTCATCGCCTGAAGCACCTGGTCGGAGTGCACGGTGTTCCCGGCGTACCCGGCCGCTTGCCGGATCGCCTGGACAGCCGTCACCACCGCGTCGTGTTCCATGACGGCGGCGAAGTCGTCCAGGGTGTCGTCGGAGAACGCGCGATAGCAGACCGCGCCCGTGCAGTCGGGCGAGAACTGTTCGACGGAGTGCAGGTTGAACCGTTCCGGGTGGTCGCGCCAGGCCTGCGGATGGACGAGTCCGGTGTACAGCACCGATACTCCGGTTTCCAGCGCAACCCGGGCGGGGCTCTCCGAGAGGCGGTAGTACGGCATATCGTCACCGGTGACCACCCGGATCGGGAGCTCCCGGCAACGGCGCTCGGCGAGCGCGGTCAGGAAGGTGAGCGCGTGGGCGGCCCGGCCCGCGAAGTAGATGGTGTCCGGGGCGTTCTGGCAGATGTTCGGCATCATGTAGTGGAACGCGTTGGCCACATTGCCGATTTCGGAGTCGTAACCCTCCACCATGCCGGCGAAGCGCTGCGGGTCGTCGGGGAAGCTCGCCGCGAACGCTTCGGCGAGGGTCCGGCCGTAATGGTCGACCGGACTGTCGTCGCGGACGATCAGAATTCGCCGGCTGCGGGTGGCGAGATATTCGGCGGCGGTCCGCGCGTGATCCGCGGCGGACGGGGAGACCCGCAGGAATCCGCGGAGCACCGGCAGATCACCGGCGGTCAGGGTGGAGCCGACGACCGGGATATCCGAGCCGGTGAGACGCTCGATGGCCCGGACCGCGTTCTGGACGCTGAACGCGATGCCGGTGACCGCGACGATCCGATCGGAGTCGCGCCGCGCCTCGATTTCGCCGACCGCGGTTTCCCACTCGGCGAAATCACTTCCGGGATTGGCCAGCAGCAGCCTGATCTTGGGAGTGTTGCCCCAGATATCGGTCCGGTTCGCCGCGAGCTGTGCCAGATGTGCGCCTTCGAGCCGGTGCCGGATACCCGATAGGGTTACGATGCCCTCGGCCTTGTCGCCCGAAGTCATCGGCGACAGCATCACGATGCTCACATACGGATCCGCGGAACTCTCGACCGCACGGTTCTCGTCGAGGATGCGTTTCTCGATATCGGCGAGTTCCGGGGCGAAGACCACCCCGCCGTCGGTGACCCCGGCGCATTCGCCGTGCGGGCCGCTGTGGACGACGCCCGCGCCGCAACTGTTGTCCGGCCGGAAGACCGTGGGCAACCAGATCACGGCGGTGACCACCAGTACCACCACCACGATCGTGGCGGGAACCCACCACCATTTCCGATAGCCGGGTGGTGGTGGCTGGATCAGCGTGCTCATCGATACCTCTCCGCCCGTTCGTACAGCAGCAGGGCCCCGCGGCCGAGCCCCCGGGCCAATTGCCGGAATTCGTTCTCGATGGTGCGATCCAGGGTCCGCTGCGGGTCGCCCAGTGGGTCGTTGGAGACCCACAGCGCGGCGATCAACCACGCCAGTTCGTGTTCGGGTTCCAGCCCGTTGTCCCGGACGATCGCTTCGACCTGCGCGAACGGGGTCCCCTCGTCATCCGGTCGGCGCGGGGCGCCCGTGATCAGGTCCAGGTCGGACAGCCAGGCGGCGGCCGTGGCGCGGCCGAACTCGGCGTGGCCGGGTACGAACGGTCGCCCCAGGTACTCGATGGCGCCACCGAGCCGGCCGAGCGCGAGATCGTGGTAGAGGGCCTCGGCCTCGTCCTCCGGATCGCCTTCGGCGAACCCGCGCCGGTATACCTCCCGGCACAACGTGTGGGTGCGCTCCCAATCCCGCGGGTCCGCCGGATCGCGGCCGGCGAGTTCACAGAGCAGGATGCGGCGTAACCAGGTATCGAGCACCATCTCCGGTTCCGGCCCGTCGACGGTGCGGATCCACAGCCGATTACGCAGTTCCTGGAGCAGCGCCTCACCGTCGGGCAGGGCGGAATCCAGTATTTCCGGCCGGTAGATGACATCCACGGTGCGTCCCGCGGCGGCGGTCACCAGGTCGCGCATGCTCGCCGTGTCCAGGAAATCGCCGAGCAGCCGCTCTCGGGCGCGGTCGAGCACGGTGCCCGGTAGCTCGACCGGTTCCGGCAGCGGGTCGTGCCCGGTGCCCACGGTCGCGGTGAGGACGGCGCGCGCGCCGGTGAGCGGATCGTCCTCACCGGTCCGGCCCAGCGCGGCGATGACGTCGGCGGTTCCGGCGGCGTTCCCGCCGGTGAGTGACCGGACGAAGGCTGCGACCCGAGAGATCGAACGCATCCGCCGGTCGGCGACGAGGTCACCCGTGGTCTGTTCGCTCAGGCGGCTCAGATCCACCAGATACCAGGGAAACCACGACGTCGCCGGATTGTCGGCGGCCGCCCAGTCGGCGGGGATATCGGCCGGGTTGCGCGGGACGGGCCAGTCGATACCACCGGTGCGGTGTTCGGGTTCGCGGCGTTCGGTGTCCTCGCTGAATCGGTGCATCCCGGGGCGGTGCCAGCATTCGCTCCAGGCCGGCAGCCACTGCGCGCTGGTGGCGACGACCACCAGCGGATCGGGTTCGGCACCGTTGCGCCGGCGCGCTTCGCGCAGGGTCTGCAGGAACTGCCGGCCCGCGGGAGTATGCGCGTTGTCCAGCAGCAGTACGGAATTGAGCGTTCGGCGCGATCCACGGACGCCGCTGTAGGCCTGGCGCAGGTCGTGTAGGAACGCCATACCGAAAATGGCGTCGGCCTCGGCACGGGACTCGTCGTCGCCGTGCGCCCATTTGGCGAGGTCGATGAGCATGTCTTCGCGCCGGATCCGATCGCCGGTCAGCCGTGGCCCCTGTCTGATACGCCGCCTGATGTTGAGCCGGTTCAGGCTCTGCAGCAGGGTTTCCACGGTCACGGCCACCCACGGAGACAGCCCCTCGGGCACCTGACCGGCGGCTTCGAGGATATCGGCGACACCTTGACTGCGCGCCTCCATCGGCTGGGCGCTGGAGACGACCCGGCGTAGATTCCGCAGCGCCTCCCGGCGGTTGTCCTCGTGCATGTGCAGGGTGCTGCCCACCGCCACCAGGCACAGCCACAGCTGCGGAAAGGCGATCCGGCCGAACTGGCGCCGGTACCGGCCCAGCTCGAAGGCGAGTTCGCCGAACACTTCCCGTGGCGCGCGTTCGCCCTCGCGCAGATTGACCTGGGCGAGTGGGAGTTTCGCGCAGCGCTGCGCGAGTTCTTGCAGTAGAACGGTTTTCCCACTGCCGGGCGGCCCCACCGCCACGACCACCGGCAGCGATCGGCTCCGGCCCTGCGGCCGCTGGACCAATTGCTCGATCAACCCCCCGGTGATCGGCTCCAGCCCATGCAATTTCGGGCCTTCCACAGGCATCGTCCCTCCCGGTTCGGCATCGATATCCGGCATATCGATTTCCCGGTACCTCGTGGACACCCCGGTCATCCCGGCCTGAGCTGGGCAAACCGGTCGAAGATATCGATCGGTACAGCCATCCTAGGCAATTACCGCGGTGCCGAAGGGCGCACTGGAAAAAGCGGTATGTGAAACGGGGACGTACGAACCGGCTCCCCGTGACCGATCGGTCTGCGGGCAGCCGGGCCGGCCGGAGCGGTTCGTGGGCCGGTGTCGGAGCGCCGGGGTACGGTCGCTCCATGACGATGTACGCCGCGCTACTGCGGGGGATCATGCCCAGCAATCCGAATATGAGCAACGACAAACTGCGCGGCGTGTTCAGCGGACTCGGATTCGAATCGGTGTCCTCTGTGCTGTCCAGTGGCAATATCGTCTTCGCCACCGCGGATACCGATATCGCCGAGCTCGAGGATCGTGTCCAAGAGGCACTCAACGCCGAACTCGGTATTCCGGGCGGCACGATCATCCGCAGCGAGCCCGAACTGCGGGACCTGCTCGATCGCGATCCGTTCGCCGGTTTCACCCATGACCGCGGCACCTACCTCACCGCGACCTTCTTCAAGAGAACCGGTGAGGCACCGCCCGTCGCGCCGGCCGACGGCGACCCTCTCACCACGGTCATCGGTTACGACGAGCCGGCCCGGGTCTTCCTCGCAGTCGTCGACAACAGCACGCCGAAAACGCCGAATTTCATGGCGTGGCTCGAACGCGCCTACGGCAAGGACATCACCACGCGCACCTGGCTGACCGTGCAGCGAGTGGTCAAGAAGATCGACGCGGTGAAGTAGCGGCGGCTCACGCCTCCTGCGCGACGCCGCCCTTCTTCCGGGCGATATCGGCCAGCGCCGCCTCCCGCGCCGCCCGCTGGGCCGCGCCGGCCTCCCAGGTGGATTTCCGGTTCTTCACCACCCGTGCCGGTGCGCCGACCGCGATGCTGTAATCCGGGATCTCACCCTTGACCACGGCGTGCGCACCGAGCACACAACCGCGGCCGACCCGGGTCTCGCGCAGCACGGTGACCTTGGCCGCGATCCAGGTGTCGGGGCCGATCCGGACCGGGCTCTTCACAATGCCCTGGTCCTTGATCGGCAGGGTGATGTCGTCCATGCGGTGATCGAAGTCGGTGATGTAGCACCAGTCGGCGACCAGAGTGGACTCGCCGATCTCGATATCGAGGTAGGTGTTGACGACGTTGTCCTTGCCGAACACCACCTTGTCGCCGATCCGCAGTGAGCCCTCGTGGCAGCGGATGGCGTTCCCGTCACCGATATGGACCCAGCGCCCGATCTCGAGCCGGCCGAGTTCGGGGGTCGCGTGGATCTCCACATTGCGCCCGAGGAACACCATGCCGCGCAGGATCACGTGCGGGTTGGCGAGCCGGAATTTGAACAGGCGGTAGTAGCGGACCAGGTACCAGGGCGTGTAGGCGCGGTTGGCCAGCACCCAGCGCAGCGAGTCGAGTGTGAGGAACCGGGCCTGCCGCCGATCGCGGCGCCGGGAGCCCTGCCAGCGTGAGCGCAGCGGTGCGCCCCACATGCTCGTCACGAACGTGTCTCCTCGTATCCTGTGCTGCCAGTACTGCCGAACAGCCTACTTTCGTGCTCGGAAGGCCCGGCCTATACCCTTCCGTTAATCTTCCACACACGTGGGCCCGGGGAGACAGGACGACAGAGGAGACCAGCAGGTGCGTATCGGCAGCGGCGTACGGACCGCGTCCTGGCTTGCGGCGGCGGTGGCCGCCCTCGGGGTGCTCACCGCCTGCGGCACCGATGTCGACGACATCACCGTCGGCCGCGGTCTGGGCTGGCCCGCGCCGGGACACGAGAGCCGCAACAGCGGCACCACCTCGGTCACCGGTTCGCAAGCGCTGAGCCTGCAGTGGTCGCGGCCGGTGGGTGGGCCGGTCGTGCAGCCGGTGACGGTGGGGTCGGACGGGCAGATCTTCGTCACCAGCCGCACCGACGCGGAATGCGATATCTTCTCCTATCAGATGCCCACGGGCCGTAAGCGTTTCTGCAATCCGCTGGGCCCCAATGCTATCTACTCGCCCACCCTGCTCGACGGCGCGAACAATGTGTACGTCGGTCTCGACAGCGGCGTGGAATCGGATAATCTGCTCGGCCAGCCGCGCTGGCGGACGCCGGTGGCGGGTGTGCCGGTCGGGATGCAGTTCACCGGTGACGGTCATCTGCTGGTGATCACCCAGTCCGGCCAGGTGGATGTGCTGGAACGGCAGACCGGCAAACGGATGGTTCCCACACAGCAGTTGCTGCCGCAGCCCGATTTCCTGCAGTCACCGAATCTGGATTGGCCACCGGCCGGCGCCGGCCTGGAGGATTGCCCCACCGGTGGCCCGGACTGCGCGGTCGCCACGGTGGCGGCGATGGATCTCGGCACCGGGCGGATCTACGCGACGGTCCGCAAGCCCGGGGAGCCCAAGGCCGCCCTGGTGGCGCTGCGCTACGGCGACGGGAAGGTCCAGCAGGAGTGGAGCCGGGAGATCCTGGCCGGTGGTAGTGCCACCGATCCCGCCCTGTCCGCCGACGGCGCGACGCTCTACGTCGGCGACAACAGCAAACGCCTGATCGCGGTGAACACCGCCGACGGTACCCCGAAATGGGAGGCGCAGCTGGACTGGGAGCCGCGCCGCGGGATCTCGGTCTCCGACGACGGCCTGGTCATCCCGGCCGGTGACGACGGCTATCTGCTCGCCCTGCAGGACACCGGGGACAGTTTCGAAAGGGTCTGGGAGCGTAAAGATCTCGCGCTGCGGGGCAGGCCGGTGCAGACCGCGGGCGGGATCGGCTACGTCACCGCCGCCATCGGCACCGGACTGAACCTGGTCACCTTCGATACCGGCACGGGCGCCACCCTCGACTCCGATGTCCTGCCGGGAGCCCAGGGCACCACCACCGGTACCGCGGTGGGCGCCGAGGGTGAGGTCGTGGTCACCACCCGGATCGGGGAGATCTTCGCTTTCGCGGAGAACGACTGATTCGTCGCGCCACCGCCCGGGCACGGGTCGCTCGCGTGCGGACGACCGGAATTCCCCGGCGAGGATGAGCACACGGTGACGCGCGAAGACCTCCGCGGACCGCGGTGAGCGGAGTGCGGGACGCAGGCCAGAACTACTTCGGATCCCGTTCCGGGAGCGGGCGTTCCACGATCACCGGGCGGCCGAGTGGATTGCGCACCCGCCGTTTCGCGTCCGAATAGATATCGGCTGTTTCGGCCGCCACCACATCCCAGGCGAAATCGGCGGTCAGTCGCTCCCGCGCGGCGAACGCACGCTCCTGGGCGGCCCCCGGATCGTCGAGTACCGAGATCACCGCGTCCACCAGACCGTGCACATCGGCCGGTTCGAAGGATGCCCCGGTGACCCCGTCGATCACTGCTTCGCCGAGCCCGCCGGCGGTCGAGGTGACCAGCGGGGTCCCGGCCGCGGCCGCCTCGAGTGCTACGATCCCGAACGGTTCGTAGCGACTGGGCAGCACGATCGCGTCGGCGCCGTGCAGCCAGCCGAGCAGTTCGGTGTGATCGAGCTGCCCGGTGAAGTGCACCGCACGGGCCACCCGGTGTGTCCGGGCCCGTTCGCGCAGCCATTCGAACTGGGTCCCGACTCCGGCCACGGTGAGGACGGTTCCGGGATGGGCGCGGCGGATACGGGGCAGCGCGGCGATGGCGTCCTGCACGCCCTTCTCGTATTCGAGGCGTCCCACATAGAGCAACCGGGGCGGGCCGTTGCGCGGTGGGCGGGTGCGGAATGTCCAGGCGCCCACGTCGATTCCGTTCCGGATCACGTGTACCGGGATCCGGTCGGGCCGGTAGAGCCGCTCCACCTCGTCCTTCATCGAAGTGGAGCAGGTGATCAGCGCATCGGATTCGTTGGCCAGCCACCACTCCACCGAATGCACCTGCCGGTTGACCCGGCCGGCGACCCAGCCGCTGTGTCGCCCGGCTTCGGTGGCGTGGATCGTCGACACCAGCGGGACGTCGTAGTACTCGGCCAGTGCGATCGCGGGATGGGCGACCAGCCAGTCGTGCGCGTGCACCACGTCCGGTGTCCAGCCCTCGCCGATTCCCGGTTTGTCCAGTGCGACCCCCGCGCGCACCATCGCATGCCCCATGGCGAGGGTCCAGGCGAGCATATCCTCGCCGAAATCGAAGATCGGCGGATCTTCGGCGACCGCCACCACCAGCACCCCCTCGGCGATGAACGAATGGGTGGGGTGGGTGGCCGGGCTGGTGCCGGTGGGCCGCCGGGCGAGTACCACCACTTCGTGACCGGCCGCGGCCAGTGATGTCGCCAGGTGATGGACATGTCTGCCCAGCCCGCCGACGACCACCGGTGGGTACTCCCACGACACCATCAAGATTTTCATCGCGGTCCTTCTGCAGGGGTGACGCGTAGCCTACGCGCGTCCAGGGCCGGGAACACTCCGTCGGCCACCGCCCATCCGGCCGCGAGATCGTGCGCTCTGCCGAGTTGACCGGCTTCCACCGCACCGGCGATCTCGCGAACCGCGTGCGCGTGCTGATGGGCTCGGTCGCGGGCGTAACCGGCGGCGGAGTCCTTGCTGACCATGAACGCCCAGTCGCTGGACACGGTCAGGATCGCTTCGCGCAGCAGCTGGTCGGCCACGGGATCGCGGCCGGTCGGCGCGACGGCGCGCATTTTGTCGGCGGTATCCAGCGCGAGCCGGACGATCTCGGCGTTCAACTCCACCAGATCGCGGACCTGATCGCCGGCCCAGACCCGCCAGTCCTTCCCGGATCCCCAGGAGGAATCGGCGAGTGGAACCGGGTCCCCGACGAAGCCGCGGTCGCGCGCGTCGGCCAGGGTGCCGACAGTGATCCCGGCTTCCGGCAGAGCGCGCAGCACCTGCGCCAGCCACTGCGGGCCCTCGTGCCACCAATGCCCGTAGAGTTCGGTGTCGAATGCGGCGACAACCAGCGCCGGGCGCCCGATCCGCTCCGATTCGGCGATCAGCCGTTCTCGCACGGTCTGCACGAAGTCCTCGACATCGCGGCCGATCTGCGCGGCGGCGAGGTCGGGATCGTAGGGGGCTTTGTCCGGTCCGGCCACGTTTTTCCCGGTGACCCGGGCGGGTTTGAGTCCGGTCGCGTGATCGTAGTGATGGAAATCCCGGTAGGCCCCGTGCCCCGGATAGCCCGATTTGGGCGACCACACCCGGTAGCTGACCGTGAGATCGCGGCCGAATGCCAGGACCGGCGATTCGCGGACCGGCCGGCCCAGGGTCGTATCGCCGCGCAGCGCGGGCCCGTCGACCATGAAATGCGTCACACCCGCGTCCGCGTAACCCTGTTCCATTCCGGGGGTGAACCCGCATTCCGGCGCCCAGATCCCGGACGGGGTGTGCCCCCAGCGTAGCCGGGCGTCGGTGAGGCCCTCGCCGAGCTGGAACCCGCGCAGCCGCTCGTCCAGCAGCGGCTGGAACGGGTGCGCGAGCGGTCCGCCCAGCAGTTCGATGACATCGCCGTCGAGCAGTTGCCGCCAGACCGGAGCGGCGCCGTGCCGCCAGTTCTGCTCGAATTCGGCCAGTGCCGCGGCCGCCAGCCGGTGCTCGTGTGTGCCGAGAGCGCGGTTTCCGGCCTTCGCGGCCTCGTCGGCCCGCAACTGCCAGTTGCCCAGCCAGTGGTGCATACCCGCCAGGCAGTGCGGATCGTCGAGCTGGGCGGCCAGCACCGGGGTGATCCCGAGGGTCAGCAGATGTGACCGGCCTTCGGCGGCCAGGGTGCGCAGGACGTCGACGACCGGGAGGTAGGACGCGGCCCAGGACTGGTAGAGCCACTCCTCGCCGACCGGCCAGCGGCCGTGGTGGGCGAGCCAGGGCAGATGGGAGTGCAGGACCAGCGTGAACTGTCCGGGTACCGCGTCGGTTCGCTTGCCGCTCAAGGCTTCACCGCGAGCGCGACGAGATCGAGGCTGGTGTCGATGGCTTCGGGGGTCAGCGCGAAATCGGCGACGGTGATCCCGGCGACATCGGCGGTGAGTTCGGCAGGCCAGGGATCACCGGCCAGGGCGCGTTCGATCTGGGCGTCGATGAACGAGCCGCCGTGTTTGGCGTCGAGCGCGCGCAGCGTCGGCCCGTGGTGCACGCCGGTCATCAGCTCCACCCGGAAACCGGCCGCTTCGAGGAGTTCGGTGAGTTCGGCCGCGTTCAGTTCGCGGGTGTGGAAGGGGTTGAGCGGGGTATCGCGACCGGGCGAGAAGGTGATCCGGTTCGGGGTGCTGATCAGCAGTTCCCCGCCGGGGCGCAGCACTCGCAGGCATTCGCGGAGGAACTCTGCCTGATCCCAAAGGTGTTCGATCACTTGGAAATTGACCACCGCGTCCACCGCGGACTCGGGAAGGGGAAGGGCGGCGAGGTTACCGCGGACCATATGGACCGCCGGGTAGCGGGTGTGCACATGCGCCGCGGCGGTCCGGTCGTAGTCCAGGCCCACGACCGCTTTCGCCACCGTGGTGATCATATTCGCGCCGTATCCTTCACCCGATCCCGCTTCCAGGACGATCTTGTCCGCGCAGCGCGGCAGCAGCCGGTCGTAGACGATTTCGTGCCGGCGGAACCAGTAGTTCTCCTCCGCGATACCCGGCACCGTGCGCTCGCCGGTCAACGGCAGCGGCTCCGGTGCGTCGTTGGTGGCCGGTGCGGCGGGAATCACAGCCTCGCTCATTGCGACGAGGTTACTGGTACGGCCCGGTACGGGAGACGCCCGGTGGGGCCCCGGAGCGGCTCGACACATAAGTTACCCACGAGTAACTTAACGTAGGGTAATGTCTCGGCCTGAGCTACTCACATGGACGTACGGCCGCTGGAGATCGTGCGACCGCCAATACAGGTAACCAGAACAGGAGGTCGACGAAGACCGATGCCGAATATCGTCGTACTCATCAAGCAGGTGCCCGATACCTGGTCCGAGCGCAAGCTGACCGACGGTGACTTCACCCTCGACCGTGAAGCCGCCGACGCGGTGCTCGACGAGATCAACGAGCGCGCCGTCGAGGAAGCCCTCCTGATCAAGGAGGCGCAGGGTGGCGAGGTCACCGTGCTGGCCGCCGGTCCCGATCGCGCCACCGAGGCCATCCGCAAGGCCCTGTCCATGGGCGCCGACAAGGCCATCCATATCAACGATCCGGCCATCCACGGCTCCGACGCGGTGCAGACCGCGTGGGTGCTGGCCGGCGCGCTGGGCCAGGTCGAGGGCGTCGAACTCGTCATCGCCGGTAACGAGGCCACCGACGGCCGCGCCGGCGCCGTCCCGGCCATCATCGCCGAATACCTGGGCATCCCGCAGCTCACCCACCTGCGCAAGCTCACCGTCGACGGCGAGAAGATCACCGGTGAACGGGAAACCGACGACGGTGTCTTCAAGCTGGAGGCCACGCTTCCGGCCATCGTGAGCGTCACCGAGAAGATCAACGAGCCGCGTTTCCCCTCCTTCAAGGGCATCATGGCCGCGAAGAAGAAGGAAGTGCAGACCTTCACCCTGGAAGATCTGGGCATCGACCCGTCGACCGTGGGTGTCGAGAATGCGGGCAGCAAGGTCACCGCGTCCACCCCGAAGCCGCCGCGTACCGCGGGCGAGAAGATCACCGACGAGGGCGACGGCGGCACCAAGATCGCCCAGTACCTGGTCGGCCAGAAGATCATCTGAGACCCGCACCCGCAGCAACTTCTAGGAGAACAGACAAATGGCAGAAGTACTTGTGCTCGTCGAGCACGCCGAAGGTGCGGTCAAGAAGGTCAGCACCGAACTGCTGAGCGCCGCCGCCGCCCTGGGCGAACCGGCTGCGGTGGTGCTGGGCGCACCCGGCACCGCGGACAAGCTGTCGGACGCGCTGGCCGCCGCGGGCGCCGCCAAGATCTACGTCGCCGAATCCGATGACGTGGAGAACTACCTGGTCACCCCGAAGGTCGACGTGCTGGCCGGTCTCGTCGAATCCGCTTCGCCGGCGGCCGTTCTGGTCGCCGCCACCGCGGAGGGCAAAGAGGTCTCCGGCCGGCTCGCCGCCCGCATCGGCTCGGGCCTGCTGGTCGACGTCGTCGACGTGAAGGCCGACGGTACGGCCGTGCACAGCATCTTCGGTGGCGCGTTCACCGTCGACGCACAGGCCACCGGTGATGTGCCGGTCATCTCGGTGCGCCCGGGTTCGATCGAGGCCAAACCGTCGGCCGCCGCCGGTGAGAAGGTCACCGTCGAGGTCCCCGCGCAGGAAGAAGGCGTCGTCAAGGTCACCAGCCGCGAACCCGTGGTGGCCGGTGACCGTCCGGAACTCACCGAGGCGAGCATCGTCGTCTCCGGTGGCCGCGGTGTCGGTTCGGCCGACAACTTCTCCGTGGTCGAAGCCCTCGCCGATTCGCTCGGCGCGGCCGTCGGTGCCTCCCGTGCCGCGGTCGACTCGGGCTACTACCCGGGCCAGTTCCAGGTCGGTCAGACCGGTAAGACGGTCTCCCCGCAGCTGTACGTCGCCCTGGGTATCTCGGGCGCCATCCAGCACCGGGCCGGTATGCAGACGTCCAAGACCATCATCGCGGTCAACAAGGACGAGGAAGCCCCGATCTTCGAGATCGCCGACTACGGCATCGTGGGCGACCTGTTCAATGTCGCCCCGCAGCTGACCGAAGAGGTCAAGAAGCACAAGGGCTGATTCCGGCGCTTCGCGGAGAACGTCCGGCCGGTATACCGGCCGGACGTTCTCTTTGCGCGGACACCGCACCGGGCGCACGCGCGGTCCCTGTCCACTGCCGGCGTACCGGCCGCGGTAGCAGCCGAGGCCAGTGGGCGAGGGAAGGCGAGGCCACGGCCCGGCCGGTCGGCGCCCGGCCGGTTGGGGATAGATTCCCCATAAAGCCCCCTGGACGGATGCGGGGTACAGCCGGGGGACGGATGAGGAAAGAGGACCGGATCGATGGCCATTCTGGACGAGAAGCTCCACGACATCTATGCCGAGGTACTCCAGCGCAACCCTGGTGAGACCGAGTTCCACCAGGCGGTACACGAGGTGCTGGACAGTCTCGGCCCAGTGGTGGCCAAACATCCCGCCTACACCGACGCCGCGGTACTGCGCCGCCTGTGCGAGCCGGAGCGCCAGATCATCTTCCGAGTGCCCTGGGTCGACGATATGGGCCGGGTACAGATCAATCGCGGATTCCGGGTCGAATTCAACTCCGCGCTCGGACCCTACAAGGGCGGGTTGCGGTTCCACCCCAGCGTCTACCTCGGGATCGTCAAATTCCTCGGGTTCGAGCAAACTTTCAAGAACTCGCTGACCGGTATGCCGATCGGCGGCGGAAAGGGCGGCTCCGACTTCGATCCGAAAGGCCGCTCCGAGGGGGAGGTGATGCGCTTCTGTCAGGCGTTCATGACCGAGCTCTATCGCCATATCGGGGAATACACCGACGTACCGGCCGGTGATATCGGTGTCGGTGGGCGCGAGATCGGTTATCTGTTCGGCCAGTACAAACGCATCACCAATCGCTTCGAATCCGGCGTGCTCACCGGAAAAGGCCTGGCCTGGGGTGGGTCCCGGGTCCGGACCGAGGCCACCGGGTACGGCGTCGTCTTCTTCGTCAACGAGATCCTGCGGGCGCGCGGCGACAGCTTCGAGGGCAAGCGGGTCGTCATCTCCGGTTCCGGCAATGTCGCCATCTACGCGATCGAGAAGGTCGAACAACTCGGCGGCACCGTGGTCGCCTGCTCCGATTCCGGCGGCTACATCGTCGACGAGAAGGGTATCGACCTCGAGCTCCTCAAAGACGTGAAGGAGCGGCGGCGGGCCCGGATCGCGAGCTACGCCGACGAACCCGGGACATCGGCCGAATTCATCGAAACGGGTTCGGTATGGGAAGTGCCCTGCGATATCGCGCTACCGTGCGCCACCCAGAACGAGCTCAACGGCCGCGACGCGGTCGCCCTGGCCGACAACGGGGTCACGATCGTCGCCGAGGGTGCGAATATGCCGTGCACTCCGGAAGCCGTGCGGGTGTTCGCGGAGCGCGGGATCGTGTTCGCGCCGGGTAAGGCCGCCAACGCGGGTGGTGTGGCGACCAGTGCGCTCGAGATGCAGCAGAACGCCTCCCGGGATTCGTGGTCCTTCGAATACACCGAAGACCGTCTCGCCGAGATCATGCGCGGTGTGCACGACCGCTGTCTGGAGACCGCCGACGAATACGGCTCGCCCGGTGATTACGTCGCCGGCGCGAATATCGCCGGATTCATCCAGGTCGCGGATGCGATGCTCGCGCTCGGCGTCATCTGAGGTCCGGTCCCGCCCACGGCGCACTGGGGGGTCGGCCGGGGATTCCCGGATCGGCGCCGCGGCGTGGCCGGCGACCTCGGTGGCCGGTGCCGTCGGCCGGCGCCAGCGCGAATGCGAGCGCGGCGGCGAGCGCCGGGACGACGCAGAGCACGGTCAGTACGGCCTGCGGCCCGTGCCGGTCGGCGATACCGCCGAGTACCGGCATGAACAGCCCGCCCGCGCTCACTGCGATACCGAGGGTTACCCCGGCCGCGGTGCCGGGCCGGGCCGGAAGATAGTCCTGTCCCAGCTTGACCAGCACTGCGAACGGTAGGTTGGCGGCCACGCCGGCCAGTGCCACCAGCACCAGCGCGAACCGCGGGTCACCACACAGATGTAGGGCGACCAGCGCCGGAACCGCGACCGCGCCACCGAGCCGGACGGTCGCCCGCATGTCGATCCGGTCCGCGATGCGTCCGCCGGAAACGGTGCCCACCACGCCGCCGACCAGGAAAGCGGTGAGCGCGAGCCCGCCGAGCATTTGGCCGGCGCCCAGATATCCGATCCAGTACAGCGCGATAAAGGTGTTCATCCCGAGGAAGAGCACCGGCGCACCCTCACCCGGTTGCTCCGGACCGAGTTCGCCATGACCTATCCGCAGTGGCGGACCCGTCTGCGGCTGCGCCGGGCGGTGCGATTGCTGGCCGAAGGGCTTTCGGTGACCATGGTGGCCGGCCGTTGCGGCTGGCCTCCCCAGCGCTTTCATCGATGTGTACTGGCATGCGTTCGGGCGTACGCCGGGCGGTTCGCGACGTGGCAACGGTCAATAGCCGCGATTCTCACCGGGTGATATGTGGCCCACGTATAGGAATACGGCGGCCGGGATGCCGCCGCTTCTGATTCGGTCTATTCCAATTATGTTGCAGGGGAACGATTCCCGTGTCTATTCCCCTTTCATCGAGTGCTGTTCGGAGCGGAAGAATTGGCTATGCTGTGCGCGCCGATCGACGAGTCGGCGGTGCAGGGTGATCGGCCGGGGTCGCCGAATTCGGACAATTCAAGAATGGCCGCCGCGGCGGCAGGAAATGGGGAACTGTGCACGGCCGTAGGATGTTCGGTCCATTACCGGACAGCCGAGTCGTTTCGACAGTGTTCGCACGGGCGGCGCAATTCCGCACCGCCGGAGCGGCCGATTTCGGCTGCCCCATGCTCATCTCGGTCGCGGGCCTGGTGAACGCCCACCGACGCCTGGCCGTGACGCAGCCGAACTGGGACGACGTGGTGTTCACCTGGGTCCCGGGCCGGCCGGTACCGGAATTACCCGGTATGGACCTCGCCGCCGATCCGTTCGCCGAAGCCTGGGCGGAGGCGCAGCGGCATCTTCACGTCATAGATTCCGAGGCGCACCGCGTTCTCGGCGAACCGGGCAGCGGCGCGGTGGAACATCATGAGGGGTTGGGCGCGGTGTTCGGTCGCCTGGCGCATCTGTACACGATTTCGTTCGACCGCTACATCCGGGACGGGCCGGAGGCGGTGCACCGGCGGCAATTGGCTCGCGCGTACTTCTCCTACGAAAGCCTCGCGCGTGAACTGACCTGCGGGGAAAAGTGCCTGCCCCCGCCGCGGGGCGAACACACAGCCGGTGCCGGGGATCGGTAATCGGCCGATCGCACGGCGTGACAGGACACCGGCCGCCGACTGTCCCGAAGCGACCGTGGCCGGTGTCCGTGGGAGGTGCCGTAACCGGGCCGGGCGCGTCACTCGCACCGCAGTCCGTGTAGGACAGTCTTTCTCGTACTCGCGGCCGGCGTGCACCCGGCTGGTTGCCCACCCGCGGCCGTCGAGAAATCACTCCGTGGACCGATGTGGTGGTCCGTCGCGAGGGTGAGGATGGTGATGGCGTCCGCCATCGGGGCGGGCAGGGCGGAGTGGAGGTTTCATGAAGTTGGCAGCCGGGCAGGTCGCCGTCGTCACCGGAGCCGCGAACGGTATCGGCAGGGCCTTGGCCGCCGCACTGGTCGATCGGGGTCTACGGGTGGTGGTGGCCGACGTCGAGGCCGGGACACTGGCGCGGACCGCCGCCGAACTCGGTGACGCGGTGCTCGCTGTGCCGACCGACGTCGCCGATATCGATCAGGTCCGGGCCCTTGCCGACCGGACGCTCGCCACCTTCGGACGAGTGGATCTGGTCGTCAACAACGCGGGTGTGAGTGCGGGCGGGCCGAGCTGGGATATCGCCCCGGCGGATTGGGGCCGGGTCTGGTCGGTGAACGTGGGCGGTGTGGTCAACGGTATCCACGTGTTCACTCCGCATCTCATCGCCGGCGGTGGCGGCCATATCGTCAACACCGCTTCGCTGGCCGGGTTGACCGTCGGCTTGTTCGGGGCGCCCTACGCGGCGAGCAAGAGCGCGATCATCTCGATCTCGGAATCACTGCGCGGCGAACTGGACATCATCGCGCCGGATATCGGGGTGACCGTGGTGTGCCCCGGTCCAGTGGATACGCGGATGTTCCGGGGTCTGGCCGAGCTGGCCGCACCGCCCGAGGGCGGGGCGCCGGAGGCGGAGACACTGCCCGCGGAGGTCCTGGCCGCACTCGCGCCGATGATGGAGGCCGTGGGCGAGATGGCGAAGCAGATGCTGCCCACCGCGCGGGCCGCCGAGATCGTGCTCGCCGCCGTGGAGGCCGGAAAACTGTACGAGACAACGCATCCGGTGATGGCACACGCCGCGCGGGAGCGCATCGAGACGATTCTCGAATCGTTCGGTGCCTCCGCCGGATAGCGGTGCGCGTTCCTCGGACGGAGGCGGCGGTATGACCCGGCCCGAGGCCCTGGCCCGGCCCGCGTGGCGCGGCACCGGGCATTCGCGTTTCCCGTTGGCCGCCGAAGTGGCGGGGCGTTGGTGGGTGCTGCGTCTGAACCCTTTCCCCGATCACTGCCTGTGGACGCTGTTCGTGGACGCGGTGGTCCGCTACGACATCGAGAAAGTACCGGCTGCCTGGGGGAAGTTGTCTCCGTGGTCGGCCCCGCCTTTGGATCCGGCCGTCGCGGAAACAGTGCTGGCTCCGGTGCGCCACCTGGCCGTCTACGGCAGTGAGGTGGGCCGGCCCTGTGACTGCCTGTTCTGCGGCGACTGAACCGGCCTGTTCCCAGCAGACTCCCAGCTGTCTGCCCAGCCAGCGCACAGCGACGCGAACTACTGTCGTCGTCATCCGAGGTCCGATCTCTATGGTCGGCGAATAATGCAGTGGGACAAGGAGTTTCACAGTGAATATGAAACCTGCGAGTAGAGCGTTCGCGGCCCTGGTCTGTGGAGTGGGGGTAGCGGGTGCGGCTGTGGCCGGGGCCGGCGCGGCCGGCGCCGAACCGGGACTCGACAAGAAGATCATCATCAACGGACAGGAACGGTCCGATATCGACCGGGTGATCCTGCGCGAGGACATCGAGCGAGAGCTACCGGGTTACCGGCTGCCTCCGGGCCACCCTGGGGTGATCATCCTGAAGAGCGGTGAAATACAGCCGGTGCCCGAGGGGGCGGTGCTCCGGCAGCGTGACGATCGGGTGCCTCCACCGCGGTAGCACTCCCGCCGTCCGGTGACGGCATTCCGACCCGACCCGAGCCGGGCCCCTCGCCACTCGGGTTGCCGGTGGGTCGCCGAGCCGAACCGGCGACGCCCACCGATGCCCCGGCGGCCACTGCCCGGCTGCCGGGGCCCGTCGGCCCGGTACGCAACGTGCGTGCCGGGCC
>JBFARE010000028.1:0-102324 GCA_040674215.1 Nocardia sp. NPDC050193
ACTTCCGCGGCGGTACTCACTCACCGGGGGGTGCCCCCACCAGGAGCCACCCCCGACCGTCCCCGGAAAGTCCAGTGTTTCCGCCGCCGCCACCGACCAGGGTTGCGGCGGCGGAGCCACCGGTCACTTCGCCACCGGCCTCGTCGGAATTCATGTCCACCACGGCGCTGGTAGGCGAAGACCACCGGTGGAGTATCGACGAGCCGTGTTCGGCGTGTGGCGACGAAATCGAATACTGTTCGCGTATGTTTCCGGCCTGGCGAATCGCTGCTGCCAAAGCGGCATTTCAGCACTGGCCCGGGCCTTCCACCCTGGGGCTGACGGGATGGATCGCACTCCTCGGGTTTCCCGCAGCAGTCATCGGCGTCGCGGCAACGGCCGGATTTCCCGCTACCGCGACAGAAGTCAGGCTCGGCATCTGGCTGCTGCTCATGCTGGTCACCGTGGTCGTCGCAGTGTGGCTCTGGGTGTGGCGTGTCAGCGAACTCGCCGGCAAGCAAACCAGTGCACGATATGACGTGCTGCGGGACATCGAAACCTCGCGGCTCGCCGTGCGCCGACCGGCGCCGGAGGACGCAGTCCCGCTCGAGGCCACGATCGATGAGGTGATGCTCACCGGCAATGGTTGGACACCGGGAATTGGCCGGGCACTGATCAAGGCGGTCGAGGGCGGCCACCCGACTCCCGGGCTTCTGGTGATCGAGTCGCGAGCAGACACAACCGTGATCGGTGGCGCGACCGTGCACCCCCGCGACGATCAGATGTCGTCCGCGTCCATCGGTTGGTGGATCGGCCCCGGTCACCGGCGAGCCGGCTATGCGAGCGAAGCGGTGGCCGCCCTCGTCGACGCGATCCACGACGCCGGATACACCAGCGTGGAGATCGGCACGAACGAATCGAATCTCGCGGTGCAGCGCATCTGCGACAAGATCGGCGCAATGGAAAAGGACCGGCGACCGCAGCGGTTGCCGGACGGATCGACCGTCCCCGGAATTCGGTACGAACACCACCGGGTGGTCACAGAACCGACGTGATCGAGTGCTCCTGCCTGGACGCACGGCGGATCGTGCACGAGCTGGGCACCCGACCTGCTCCGGTCACCCGGCCGTCGGTATTGGAGGGTAGTCGAGCCGCAGCGTCTCGAGCCGATCGTCAGAGCGAATAATGCCGACGAACGCCAGGGCAGTCGACGGAGGGCTGCCGCGATCGCCGCACCCGCGAAACTGCCGATCCAACCCGGGGAAGCGTGCGGAACTTCAAACCGTGGCGGACCTGCCACGTCACCGCCGAATGTTCCTGGATTCCGCCATGAGTGCCGAAAACCTACGACCGCCCTGAGCCACCGATTGCCTACGGGTAAACCCATAGGCTTTCCCTTTGCAAATACTAGGATGACAACGGGTTGTCCATTGCTCGTTTCCGCCATACCGTCGAATCCATGAAGTTCACCCCCGCCCGGCTCGCCGAACTCGAAGGCTCCTTCCAGATCCTCAAGCGCCCCGCGCTGGACCGCCCGGCCGCCCAGCGCGACCCGAAGGTCATCGCCACTGTCTCGGAGATGCTGTCCACGATCGAGCAGGGCGGCCTCGACGCGGTGCTGTCCTATGCCCGCGATCTCGACGGCTTCACCGCCGCCCAGGTCGAACTCGGCGCGGCCGAACTGGCGCGGTCCGGCGATTCGCTGTCGCCCGAGCTGCGGGCGGCACTGGAACTGGGCCACGAACGGACCAGCGCGTTCGCCCGGGAAACCCGATCGCATCTGGTCGATTTCGAAACCCGGCCAGCACCCGGCCTGACCACCGGCGTGCGCTATGTACCGATCGCACGGGTGGGCGCCTACGTGCCGGCCGGCCGTTTCCCGCTGCTCGCCGGAGCGTTCATGACCGTCGGCGTGGCCAAGGTGGCCGGGGTCGCGACCGTCCTCGCCTGCACTCCCCCGCGCCGCGACGGCACCGCCGACCCCGCCGTGCTCTACTCCTGCCATCTCTCCGGCGCCGACCGCGTCTATGTACTGGGCGGTGTCCAGGCGCTGGCCGCCATGGCGTTCGGCCTGCTCGGCGAACCGTCGGTCGATATGCTCGTCGGCGCCGGCAACGCCTATGTGGCCGAGGCCAAACGGCAACTCTTCGGCAAGGTCGCCATCGACCTGCCGGCCGGCCCGTCGGAGGTCGCGGTGATCGCCGACGAGACCGCCGATCCGGCCACCGTCGCCGCCGATCTCCTCGGCCAGGCCGAACACGGCACCGAATCCCCCGCCGCCCTGGTCACCACCTCGCGGCAGCTGGGCGAAGCGGTGATCGCCGAGGCCGACCGGCAACTGGAAACGCTGAAGACCCGCGAGATCGCCGGACCGGCTTGGCGCGACTACGGTTCGGTGACCTGGGCCAAGGACGCCGCGACCGCCGCGGCCCTGATGGACGATCTCGCGCCCGAGCACCTGGAGATCCAGACCTCCGACGACGAGTACTACCACAACACCCTGCGCAACTACGGCTCGATCTTCCTCGGCCGCTGGAGCACGGTGGCGTACTCCGACAAGGGCATGGCTGGCACCAACCATGTGCTGCCGACCGCCGGTGGCGGCAAACACAGTGCGGGCCTCTCGGTCTCCCGCTTCCTCAAGCCGCTGACCTACCAGCGCGTGGAGCGCTCGGCCACCCCCGAGGTGGCCGGTGCCGTCGAAACCATCTCGCAGTACGAAGGTATGGCCGCTCACGAGGCGACCGCGACCATCCGCCTCGATGCCTACCGGACCGGCGAGGCCTGAGATACGCACAGGCCGGCCATCGGCCCGCGCGGCCGTAACCGGAGTGCCGCCACCCCGAATTCCGCGGGTGGGGGCACTCCGATGCTCGAGCTCAGGGCCACCAGAGCGCGACTGTGAGCCCCAGCAGGCCCACCACCAGCTGCATCAGCGTCAGGTCAGTCATCCACCGGCCGTCCCCGCGGCCCCTCGGCACCGTCCCAGCGGTGACCGCGCGGGTAGAGCCGTACCGGGGTGATCAATGCCGCGTGCTCGGTGAGCAACTGCCGCACCGTTTCGGCGTGTTCGAAACCGGGTACGACCACTGCCCGCGCACCGAACTCGCTCGCGTGCCGGGCCAGCGCCAGCACGGTCACCAGCGGACGCGCGTCGGTGTACACGGTGTACACGAGCCGATATCCGTGCCGCCGCGCCAACTCGTGCAGGTCCACCGCGAGCGCGGGAAGATCACGCCTGACCAGTCCGATGGCGGCCGGACTCTCAGCACTGACCACGTGGACCTCCCGCGTCCGCGCACCAGCGCCGCATCGCGTACGCGATGAATTCCAACTTCTCGATCGGCGGCAGCACCGCCGCAGGCCCGTCCGGAATCCGCGTGACCCCGGGTGTGCGAGCAGGTAGCCGCCCCGGGCGCGCTTCGCTCGACCGGCCGCACCGTAATCCTGTGGCATACATGGGTGATCCACTGCTCCTGGCTAGTCTTGGAGAGCACCCGGCGCAGGGTCCAACAGGGCATCAGCGACCAAACTGTGAACGATGGACCACCAGTTCGCGGCGCTCCTGGCGTTGATCTGGTGTCCCCCAGCACTTCTGAGGGGTGGCCTGCGCCGAGTGCGCCCTCAGTAGACAAGAGCTCCAGCGAGTTTGGAAGCTTCCGATATCTCAATCTCTGAGAAAATCTGCAACATTCCATTTTTCGCCCTCCCGGCATTCAATTCGAGGCACACTGCCTTCCAATGCGGGATGCGGAGGCCCGCGCAATGGGGAGTGGGATGGCAGACAGGGAGACCGACAGCACTTTCGCGCGACGGATGCTGGGGAGGCAGCTACGACACCTGCGCGAGACTTCGGGGGTGAGCGTCCAAACGGCCAGACAGGCCATCGGGGTGGGTCATCAGACCCTGTGGCGCTTGGAGACCGGACAGTCCACGCGAATCTCGGCCTTGCAGGTGCGGGAGCTGTGTCGAATCTACAAGGCGCCTGACGAGGTCAGAGATGTCCTTCTAGACCTTCTGAGTGGACTATCGTACAAGTCGTGGTGGCACGCCTACCGCGGGGCGGTACCGAAAGATTTCGACCTCTACCTAGGTCTGGAGGTTGCGGCCAGTCGATTCCTGACCTACGCGCCGACCCTGCTTCCAGGGCTGCTTCAGACCCAGCCATACCGGAGGGCGATGATCTGGGTATCAAATCCGGGAATGCGCACTGTAGAGGTGGAACAACACATCGAGATCGCAACCCGTCGCCAGTCACGGGTGCACGATGATCCCAGCCTGACAGTAGAGATCCTGGTGAGCGAGGCTGCCTTACGGCACCGGATCGGCGGCCCCGCAGTGATGGCCGAGCAACTGGAATATCTCGCCGAGTTGAGCGAGCTTCCCAATGTATCGGTCAAGGCCGTCCCATTCACTGCCACCCACGTCGGCCTCGACGCAGGATTGTTCGTCCTGCTGGAGTTCCCACCGCATCGAACACAGTGGCTCTCAGAGCCGCCGGTTGTGTACGTTCAGGGCTACACCAGCGACCAATACCTCGAGCGGCCGGAGGAAATCGACCGATATCAGATGGCTGCCGCAGACATCAGGCGCGTCGCGCTCGATGAAGGCCGAACCCGAGACCTGGTGCACAAGATAGCGAAGGAGCACCATGAACAGCGCTGACCTACCCGAGACCCAGTGGTTCAAGAGCAGCCGGAGTTCCGGCACCAAGGAGTGCGTCGAAGCCGCGCACCTGAGCGAAGGTTTCGTCGGCGTGCGCGATTCCAAGAATCCGACCGGCCCCGCTCTGGTCTTCACACCGGGTGAGTGGGACGCCTTCCTGGCGGGCACCAAGTCCGGGGAGTTCGACCGGCCGTAGCCCTCGACCAGCGAAACACTGTAGGATCTCAAAAATCGTGGCGGAATCTCAAAATGGTTGGCGGTGACATGGCGGATCCGCCATGTTTTTGAGATTCCGCTTCCTCTGCTGACCGGCTCGTGCATGATCGTCGCCAGTTGCCGTCCACAGCAGGAGGATTCGGCTTGGCAAGTCCGGCGGTGCCGAGAGAAACCGGGGCTCGACGATCGGTCACCATCGATGCCGTCCAGGTCGCATTCCGGTGCGCTGCCGACGAATCCGAGAAGATCGTGCAGCTTCCGGAAGATTCCTCGGGAAACGCGTTCTCGGGGGAGGCGGCGGGACGATCACCCGACTGACCGCCTGACGAAACCACTGCTGCACAGCCGGTCCGGACTGTTCGATTCAGCCCGAGCAACCCGGACCGGCCTGGAGGAGAGTTCATGCAAGATGTCTTCGTGGTGAGCCATCCACACGCAGAACACACCCAGCGCAAACTTGTTGGGGGATGGCATGACTCACACCTGACAACGCGAGGCCAGCGCGACGCACAACTGATCGCCGAGGCGTTGAAGCGCCGCCACGACACAGCGCGCCCGATCCGCATCACCACATCCGACCTGGCCCGATGCGCCGAGACCGCCAGGGTTCTGGCCACAACACTTCAATCCGGCGTCACCGCAGACCCTCGGCTCCGGGAGATCAGCTTCGGTGAGGCCGAAGGCCGGCCCAACGACTGGCTTGCTCAACGGCAAGTCCCCGCACCCGACCACGACCGCCTCGACCACCGCGGCACCATTCGCGGCGCAGAGACCCGCCGCGAGGTCGCGACCAGGGTCGGAGCATGCATACGCGAGCTGATGGCTGACACTGCCCATGACCATGTCGTGGTCACCCACGGATACGCGTTGACCTTCGTCATCACCACATGGATGCAGATCCCCATCGACTCAGTCGGATTCGTATCCTTCGCCACCACACCGGGTGCGATCACTCACCTGCGGCTCGACGATTACTGGCGCAACCGAACTCTGCTGAGCCTCGCCGATATCTCCCACCTGGACAACCGATCTGAACCTCCCCAAACGGTCCACAGTCGCGCTAACCACCTCGCCGGAAACGACCCGAACTGAAGAAGCGCCATCGAAGTGAGACAATAGCCAGTGGCAGCTACGTGAGACAAATCGGAATCCGCAGGTCACGGCTGTGCGAGATGCCACGAATTTTGAGACCCTACAAACACCAGCCCGAGGCCGGTCACTCGGTCGCCGCAACAGCCTGGAGACGGGGTGGTGACGGCGACCGAGTCGTTTCCGTTTCCGGCCGACGCACGCGTGCACCTCGGTTTGCTCGATCAACGAATGCCGACCGGGCAGCCTCTCTGAATGCGCGGGCCGTACTGGCCCAGTGGATGAATCGGGGCTTGCGAGTAGTTTCGGCAGCCATGCCCGCCCAACCGTCGAACCCGCACGACGCGTAGTTCCGGCAGGTCCTGGCCGCCTCGCCGACGCCGCCTCGGAACTTCGCGCCGCGCTCCCGACTTAATTGTCCACGCTGAGTGCCTGGGTGCGGGCGCTCAGCGAACGGCCCAGCTCGCTCACTTCCGCATCCATCTCGGGCAGCCAGGTCCGGGTGGCGGTGCCGACGAATCGCTCGACCAGTGGGGTCTGCAGCACCGGTTTCAGCCAGCGCAGCGCGCCCGCCCATCCGGGCACATTGATCCGCTCGGCACGCCGCTCGATGCCGCGTTCGAAGGCGGCAGCGCACTCCCGCACCGTGACGGTTTTCTGGAACAGGCCCGGCAGCGAGGCGAGCGCCCGCGCGGCCGCCGGCAGATCGGTGAACGTTTCCCGTACCAGCGCGGTGTCGATCCACAACATATGCGCCGACCCGACCGCGACGCCCCGGTAACCGACCTCCGCGCGCACCGCGTTGGCGAACTGCTCGACTCCGGCCTTCGTCGCGGAGTAACCCGCCAGCCCGGGCATCGCTACGTAGGCGGCGACGGAGGATACGAACAGCACGTAGCCGCGACGATCGATGACCGCGGGCAGGGCGGCGCGCACGGTGTTGAAACATCCGACGAGGTTCACGTCGATCACCCGCCGGAAGGCAGCGGGGTCCACCGCCAGGACCGATCCGTAGCTGCCGATACCGGCATTGGCCACGACGATATCGATTCCGCCGAAGCTTTCGATTCCCCGCGCGACCGCGGCCTCCATCGCGCCGAGATCGCGCACATCCGCGGTGACCGCCACGACGTACTCGTCGCCGCCGAGTTCCCTGGCGAGCTCCTGCAGCGGGGGCGGGTCGATATCGGTGAGCACCAGCCGCGCGCCGCGCCCGCGCAGCCGCCGGGCGAGCTCCGCACCGATACCGCGGGCGCCGCCGGTGATGAGTACGACCTTTCCGGTGAAGGCGGTCATGATGTTGAAGATTAGACCGGCCGGTCCGACTCCGGAAGGGTTCGGCCGCCGATATCGGCGCCTGTGAGCGTGCTGTTATCCCGACGCCGGAGTCTGCGCGCCCGGCCCCGAATCGTGACTCGACCACCCGGCCGTGGGACATGGCGCCGAGACCTCGCGCAGGTCGGCGCGAGGGCACTTCGTGCGACGTTCCCCGCGCGGCGCCGCACCCGCCGTGGCGCCCGCCAACGGCCGGTGGATGGATCCTGACCCGCCGGCGCGCATGACGCCGGACAACAGGCAACTCGGTGAACTCCTTCAGGTCCGCTATATCGGCATACCGGCCCAGCAGTTCGATGAGCTCGACGCGATCACCGAGTGCATTCATGGGAAGCGCTCCTCTCACACCACAGCGGCGTCACGGCCGCCAGGGTTATGCGACCTGGCGGTTCCAGTCCTGACCCATTGGATCGTCGGGCGTCTGATCGGTGGTGGTCGCGTACCCGTCGAGGGAGATCTTCGGATCGATTCGGCACTTGCTTATTTACCACTCAATCAAGTGATTGTAAAATGCAATCACTAAGCTGAATGGGTGCCCGACCGTGTCGAGGAGGAGCAATGGAGCCGAGATCCGGATGTGCGATCAACGCCGCAGTCGAAGCGCTCGGTGATCATTGGTCGGTACTGGTATTGCGCGACGTGATCTTCGGAGACCGCCGATACTTCCGCGAGCTGCTCAACGGGTCGATCGAGGGCATCGCGTCGAATATCCTCAGCGACCGGCTCAAGAAGCTCGTCGCCGCCGGCATCTTGACCAAGGACGATGTCGCGCGCGGTCAACGCGCCCGCTACAGCCTCACCGAGGCCGGCATCCAGACCCTGCCGATCATCTACGCCCTCGGCAACTGGGGCCTCGACTGGCGAACGGGGACACCGGAGCTACGTGCCCGCCAGGAACTCATGCGCGCCGAAGGAATGCCGTTCATCGAAGAACTCATGCAGGATCTGCGCACACGGCACCTCGACGATGCGCCGGTCGAGAGGGAGGGCCCGGGTCCACTCGAACGGCTCGCCGCGGCGTATGACGCAGCCACCGCCGACAACAGGCTCGCACACCCGTCCGGCGACCGCGGTACGACGAACGGGCCGTGAAGGTCTGCCTTCACGATCACACCGGCAGCCGTCCCGAACCCTCTGCCCGAGAAGACCTTCGCGCACCCGAAGGCGTTCCGGCGCGGGGTCTGCTGTCAGACGGTCTTGCAGAGACCGGCATCGACGAAGACCGCAGACCCCGTCGCGCTCGCCGAGCGGAGGTCATTGTCGAACAGTCCGACTCGACCGGGCCCGTACCGGACATCACAAACTAATAGTTTGTGCATTAACTATTAACGGGCTACATTGATGTCGGCAGGGGTATCCGATCGATTGGAGGCGCGGTGACCGCGGAAGTCGATGACCCACTGCGGCTGGAGCGGCAGGTGTGTTTCGCGCTGGCGGTGGCGAACCGCTCGGTGCTCGCCGTGTACAGGCCGCTACTGGAACCGCTCGGATTGACCCACCCGCAGTATCTCGTCATGCTGGCGCTCTGGGGTGAGGCGCCGATGTCGGTCAAAGCCATCGCCGAGGCGATTCAGCTCGACTCCCCCACGCTGTCCCCGCTGCTCAAACGCCTGGAGAGCGCCGGCCTGGTCACCCGGCGGCGCGACCCCCGCGATGAACGCACCCTTGTCGTCGACCTCACCGACGCGGGACGCGCGCTACGCCGCGAGGCCGAACGGATTCCGCCCGCCGTCGTCGACCGGCTCGGCGTGGAACTCGGCGATCTCGAGGAGTTGCGCGAAGTACTCGGCCGGGTCAACGAGGCGGCCCGCCGGGCGGCACTCGCGTACCCGGACAGCGAATCATGAACGCCCCCGCGAATCGCCGCGGCACACCGCGGCTTCCGGGCCGTCGACAGGAGGGCCCAGTGACAGGCCAGACCCCCACACCGGCACAGCGCATTCGCTACCTCTTCGGCGAGACCCTGCCGCCCTCGATGCAGCAGTGGGTCCTGCGTGACCAGACCGGCCCGGGCGCCACCCGGCGGTACCTGCAGCGCTTCCTGCTCCCCCCGATCCCGTTCTTGTGCCTGTTCGCGCTGGTGCCGGGACCGTGGTGGATGGGGTTGTCGATGGCCGTGCTGGTGTTCCTCCCGCTGGCCTTCTTCGCGGTCGCTCTGGTGTATGTGCACCGGCGCCACATCCTGGTCAAGCACGGCCTCGATCCCGTACTGGCCGACCCGAGCCGGCACCGCCGCGCCGCCGAGGAGCGGGCGAGCTACGAAATGCGCTATCACCGCGGCTGACGCCCGTCCGGAGCGGCGCTGCGAGCGCCCGGCGCCGACGCGTCGGCGCCTGCGTTCCCGGCACGGCCCGTGGCGCCGACCGCAACCGCGGTAGCCGCGCAGATACACGCGATCGCGAACCACCGAGGGACCGAGAGCGATTCGCCCAGAACGAGTAGACCGGCCAGCGCCGCGACGACGGGTTCCAGACTCAGCAGAATCCCCGCGGTCCCGGCCGGAATACGTTTCAGCGCGGCCATTTCCAGGGAGTACGGGATCACCGCGGACAGGACCGCGACCGTCGAGCCCAGGAGCAGGATCTGCGGCTGGAACACGGTGCCGCCGTTGCTCGCGATACCGGCGGGGAAGCCGAGGCAGGCGGCCACCGGCAGGGCGATCCCGAGGGCCGAGTGTGGCGGCGAGAGCGCGGGACAGCAGCAGATAGGCGGCCACGCGAGATCGCGTGCGCTCCGCGAGCCCACCACCGCGACGGTCAACGGGCCCAGCAGCTGAATTGTGCTGGCGATGCCGAGCGGCAGGTATTGCAGGGCGGGATAGATCAGGTTCATCCCGGCGATCGCCACCCCGAGTCCCGCGACGGCCGCGATCTGCCGGGCGGTACGGGGCATCCGGCGCGGCCGGAACACCACGACCACGACCGCGGCGGCAAGGACCAGGAATGGAGCCGGTATCACGCTCTCCAGGGTGGGGTGCTGGTCGCCGCCGGCCTGGGCGCCGTGAGTGCGGTGGCGGAAGAGTTGATGGAAGAGTTGACGGGCCGCTGATCGCGGTAGCTGCTCGGCAAGTTCCGGTGGGCCCGGCCGACGGGGTGCAGACCTGTCCGGTTCATCGTGCCGCTTCCCATCCCCCTCCTACGTTATACACGATTCCCGGCCCTCATGAGACGCCGAATTGTGGTCCATAATCGCCCACTGATGCGGAAACCACCAGGTGAGGAGTGGCAGTTGAGCTATGTGCTGGACTTCGAGGAGATCGATCGGACGCAGCTCGCGACCGTCGGCGGCAAAGGCGCCAACCTCGGCGAGTTGTCGCGGATCGAAGGCATCGCGGTACCGGAGGGCTTCTGTGTGACGACGGCCGCCTTCCAGCGGGTCGTTGGCGAAGTACCGGCGATCGACGACCGGATCGATCGGTTGTCGCAGCTCGAACCGGAGGACCGGGAGTCGATCCGGGTCCTGAGCGCCCAGATCCGCGCGACGATCGAAGAATGCGCTGTTCCCGGCGATGTGGCGGCGGCGATCGCCGGCGCACTCGCCCGCCTCGGGGCGTCCGAACCCTGTGCCGTCCGGTCCAGTGCGACGGCCGAGGATCTGCCGACCGCGTCGTTCGCCGGGCAGCAGGACACCTTCCTGAACATCGTGGGACCGGAGGCGATACTGCGGCACATCAGCCGGTGCTGGGGATCGCTGTTCACCGAGCGAGCCGTCACCTACCGCCTGCGCAACGGCTTCGACCAGCGGAAAGTGCGGATGGGGGTGGTCGTGCAGCGGATGGTTTTCCCGCGGGCGGCCGGCATCCTGGTCACCGCGGACCCTGTCACGTCCAACCGGAAGGTCGTTTCTGTGGACGCCGGCTTCGGCCTCGGCGAAGCGCTGGTTTCCGGTCTGGTCAACCCGGATATCTACACGGTGCGCGACGGCGAAGTCGTCTCGCGGACCGTGGCCACGAAACGGGTCGCTGTCGAGGCCGCACCGGGAGGCGGCACGCGCGTCGAGGAGATCGAGCCCGAACGGCAGAACCGGCCGGTACTCACCGAGGCGCAGATCATGCGCCTCGCGGGGCTGGGCCGCCGCATCGAGGCACACTTCGGCAGCCCGCAGGACATCGAATGGTGCCAGGTGGACGACGAGTTCCGCATAGTGCAGAGCCGGCCGCTCACCACACTGTTCCCGATTCCCGAGGCCGACGACGACGAGAATCACGTCTACATCTCCGTCGGCCACCAGCAGATGATGACCGACGCCATGAAGCCGCTGGGAATCTCGCTGTGGCAGCTGACAAGCCCGGCGCCCATGCGGCACGCGGGCGGCCGGTTGTTCGTCGATGCCACCCGGGGGCTGGCGACGCCGGCGACTCGCGCGGCCATGGTCGAAGGTTTCCGCAAATCCGATCCGCTGACCGGGGACGCGCTGCGGACCGTCCTCGAACGTGACGACTTCCTCCCGCCCGGCCCGGACGCGGGGACCGGCGGTCCGCTGTCCGGCGCCGGCCCCGGCCTGATCGAGGCCGATCCGGCCGTGGTCACCGAACTGATCGCGGACAGCGAAGCCTCCCTCGAAACCCTGAAACGCGATATCGGAACCAAATCCGGGCCGGAGCTGGTCGAGTTCGTCCTGGCCGATATCCAGGAGTTGCGCCGGGTGCTGTTCCATCCGCGCAGCCAGCAGGTGATCAAGGCGGGAATGGAGGCCACCTGGTGGCTCAACGATCGGTTGCAGGAGTGGCTGGGCGAGAAGAACGCGGCCGATACTCTCGCGCAATCGGTTCCGCACAATGTCACCGCGGAAATGGGCCTGGCGCTGCTCGAGGTCGCCGATGTGATCCGGCCGCACCCGGAGGTGGTGGCCTTCCTACGGCAAATCGAGGACACGGGTGCCGAAGGGACCGGTTTCCTGGACGAGCTGGCACGGCTGCCGGGCGGTGATGCGGCGCGGGCGGCCATCGACGCCTATCTCGACCGGTACGGAATGCGCTGTGCCGGCGAAATCGATATCACGCGGCCGCGGTGGAGCGAACAGCCCGCCGCACTCGTGCCGACGATCGTCAACAACATCAGGAGTTTCGAACCGGGCGCGAGCACACGTCGTTTCGAGGACGGCCGGCTCCAGGCCGAGCGGAAAACCGAGGAACTCCTGGAGCGGCTGCGTGCGCTACCGGACGGGGACTGGAAAGCCGAGGAGACCGCGCGGATGATCGACCGGGTCCGCACCTTCTCCGGATACCGGGAGTATCCGAAATACGGCATGGTCAGCCGCTACTGGGTCTACAAACAAGCCCTGTCACGCGAGGCCGAGCGTCTCGTACGGGATCGGGCGCTGCGCGAACCCGACGATATCTTCTTCCTGACATTCGAGGAACTCCGCGAGGTCGTGCGTACCCACCAGGCGAGCGCGGAACTCATCCACGAGCGGAGAGAGGCGTTCCGCTCGTACGGTGCCCTCACGCCACCCCGCGTGCTCACCTCCGACGGCGAGACCGTCACCGGCGCGTATCGGCGCGCGGATGTACCGGACGGTGCGCTACCCGGCATGCCGGTATCCGCGGGGACCGTCGAAGGGCGCGCCCGCGTCGTCTCGGATATGGCGCGGGCCGATCTGGAACCGGGCGATATCCTGGTCACCGCCTATACCGATCCGAGCTGGACTCCCCTGTTCGTCGCGATCACGGGCCTGGTGACGGAGGTGGGCGGCCTGATGACCCACGGCGCGGTGATCGCCCGCGAGTACGGCCTGCCCGCCGTGGTGGGTGTGGAGAACGCCACCCGGATGATCCGGGACGGGCAACGGATCCGGGTGAACGGGACGGACGGGTACATCGAGATCCTGTCCCGGCCGGACGAATGAGATCCGGGGCAGCCCGGGCCTTCGGACTCGGCACGCCGTAGCCCGCACATAGCGAAGCCGCTCCCGCGGAAAGGAATCAGTCGGTCGTCGCGATTTTTCCGGCAGCAGGGTTCGCGACAACCGGCGCGTTCGCCGCGGACCCGACGGGTCCCCGGTCACCGGGCGTGCTCACCGCGACTCCGGGACGGCCCGGCCCGGAAGCGGCGGGCGCGACGCGATGTCGGCGCCGCCACAGCGGCCGGCGCGGCCGGGCGACGAGAACAGTGCTCAACGGCGTACGCAGGGCGATCTCGACCACCACGAGGCTCGCGGCCAGCACGATCACGGTGAGCAACGTGGAGCGCAGGTGCGGGACCGGGTCGAGCAGCAGATCCACCGGCAGCAGCTCAGCTGGATCCAGGTGCCCGCCTGGACGCACAGTGCACGAAACAGCGGTCACAGCAACTGCTGCGCCTGCCGGAGCACCGACTGCCGGATGTGGTGGAGGCACTCGGCACCCAGCTGCGCGACCACCACCGCGCCGACCACCACGCAAGCATGGCCGCCGAGGTACTCCCCGGCCCGGGGCGCCGCATCGGCGCCCGCATCCTCGCCTAACTCGCACACGCCGGCGGCACACCGCTGCGGCGGTTGACGCCCGCCGGCTACCGATAGCCCGGCCTCTTCGGCGAACAGCCGCCGAACGACCGGGTCGAACCACCGACTCGCCCACCGCAGGAGAAACCCGATGAACGACCAGTTCGACAACACCCGCTCGGCTCTGCCGTCGATTCCGACACCAGCCGAATCGTCCCAGTGCCGCCGATCGACCCCGCCGAGCCGGGGTCCGGGCGGCCGCCCGGCATGCTGCCACCGACGGAAGCCTCAAAGCCTCCGCCGAACAGCGCCGGCAGTCCCTGGCGATGGAGGTCGCCGGTGAGGCTGCCGACTGCGGCCGGGTCGAATCGCATACTGATCTCACCGCCGTGATCGTGTTCGGTTCGAAACCGAATCACACCCTGCTTCTGCTGCTCACCCTGGTCACCTGCTCGCTGTGGGGTCTCGTGTGGCTCACCATGGCGGTCGCGCAGACCGAATCGAGGGTGATGCTGACCGTGGAGCCCTACGGGCAGGTCTTGCGACAGCGCCTCGGATAGCTGTATTCGACTATAAGACAGCGACTCTCACGGTTACCATGACCGAAGCGCCGAGCCCGTCGTTTCGCCGGCCCGCCGATCTCGACACCTCGATTCTCGATGAAGATCCGATCGAAGGAAGAACGCGCTCATGTCCGACAGCATTCCTGGCACCACCGATCTCACTGCCTGGGTCCCCGATCGCATTGATGTATCCGGAATCTCCGACGAGACCGCAATGGATCGGGTGTAACACTCGCATCTGCAAGTGCGACAGAGCTTTTCGAGTCTACGCCCAGACCGCTCCCCGGCAACCACGACAGGGGTCTCATGAAAGCCTCATTGGTACGTCAGTGCTTCCAGATGCTCAGTGACCAGGAGATCGACGAATTCCTCCTGTCGAGCCCCGAGCTACGACAAGCAGTACGTACGTGTGCGAACAAGCCGAGGACCACGCGGGTGGACGCACAGGTCTTCCGGCTCTGGATGATGATGCCCGCCGCCTCTGACATTCTCTTGCGGGACCTGCCCTGCAACTACTCCAGAGAGATCCGACGTCGGTCGGCAGAGGGCGAACCCATTCGCCGCGGAGTCGGAGTGCGTGCGGTTCTGGCGCTACACAGCCACCACGGATTGACCCCCACGCGCTTCCGGGAACTGCTCGACGCCATCCGAGCCGATCCCGAACCTGCGCCGGAACCCGAGTGGTATGTGGACCGGTCCGCAGCTGACACTGAGTGCCTGCATGATGTCGGCATCCAAAGCCGGCCGCTACCACAACAAGCGGAGGAACATCGGGGCGAGGACGCGGACGCGCGTCTCCGAGGCCCGCACGATATCGCGACAGACCTCGACTCAGCGGGTGCGCATGACCTGATCGCTCGATTACGTGATACCGCAGACCAGGTTGCCGAGGTGCTCGAACGTTGCGCAGGCGAAGTCCGGGCCGGGGCAAGGCTGTCTACCGACGTCCCGGAAGCAATAGCGGCGTGGGAAACGACTCTGGCGGAGTCGTGGTCAGCACTCGGTGTCTCGCCGCCCGAAGTGACGGGAATATTCACGGCCCTCGAAACAGCGCGTGACCATCTGGCAGCAGCCGAGCAATCCGCCGCGGTGGAGCAGGCAGCGCGCAGGGAGAAGGTCCACGAGCTCGAGACTTTGCGGGATAACGCGAACTCGCTCGCCGCGCTGGCCGAGATGGGCGATGCCTTCCGGGTGGCCTACGACCACGCCCTGAGCAAGATCTCCGCGCTGGAACAAGAGCTCGGGATCACTATCGATGACCCCGGCCCGGCTCGACCACACTCCGGCGACGCTGCCCTGGATCGGAATGAACCGCTGGTCGCCGAGACGAAAATAACTGCGTCCACAGGCACTTCGACTGTTTCGGAGGGCACCGAGCAGCTTCCGGCGGAGAGCCCGGTTGCGGCCGGAGATGGAGACTCCACCCCGCCTACTGCCCTTTCGGGGTATCCAGAAAACACTGCCACCGGCCGCACGGCGAAGCCGACCGAGGTTGCCGGACGGCCGCCTGTCGATACAGCGTTCCTCGCCGAGGTGCAGACATCCGCACCCGCAGACACCCTGCTCGGGAATAGCGAAACCACCGCTGGCTCCCCGGACGATGAACACCCGATCGACCCCGGTTACGTCGATGAACTGGTTACCCACGTCCGCGCGGGAAAGTTCGGCGCGGCCTGGCTCGTCGCGCGAGCAGCCCGGATGCCAGACCTGGATGTCGCCGCATACAGGCTGGCAGCGGCAGCCTTCCATTCCGGCCCGGGAGGGCTGGAAGCCGCAGACGTGCTCATCCGTTTGACCACCAGTATGTCCGAAGTCGCGGAATTCCACAGTCCCCAGTCGGCGAAGGTAGCCCTGGCCGCGACACTACGGGCGGCGTTGACCGCCGGCTGGTCGCCGCGCTCCGAGGTGGACCGCATCGTGCGACAAGCAAGTCTCGACGAGGAGTGGCGTGATGTGGTCGAAGCCGCAGTAGCTGCCGGCGACCGGAATTACCAGCACCTCCAGGAAGCCGGTGGGCAACTCGAACACACTCCGGCGCCAGACGATTCGCGCGAGCGTGCTCACGACGTCCACAACCGGCTGATCCATCAACGTATCAACTTCACCCGAGCCGACAAAGTGCTACGCCACCTGCTCCGCCGGCAAGAACCGTTGGGTGCCGCTCTCGCCGCGGTGAAGGCACGCACAACAGGTGAGGAGCGGCGTGCGGCGCTCACCCGCGCACGCTTGGTCCTGGAATCTCCGCACAGCCTGATCGACCAGACAGACACACTGATCAGCGGCGCACAGCAACGACGGAACAAACCGATCGAGCGGCACGCGCGCAACAGCTTGATCAAAGCGATCGAGCAGGTCGACGACCTCGTAACCGAGGCCTTGAGTGCCGCGGTCACCGTCGCGGGCGACGCCCAGGGCACGATCGTCCAAGAATCCAGGCACAACCTGGTGGTCGCAGCGAAGGCTGTCCGATCCGATAGCGAGCCGCCCGGCCCCGGCGATGCGGCGATGCGGCGGCTCGTGGACTGGATTCTCGCGCCGACGGTTCCGAGCCCGGTCACCAGGGCGATAGAGGTACTCATCGAGGAATCACTGCCTGTTACCAGTGCCGCACGGGATGCCGAGGGCCTTCCTTTCATCGAAGAGGTACCGGTCACGCAGATCATGGCCGAGCTGCGCACTCCGAGACCTGATTCGGAGTTGTTCGCCGCCTATGTAGAGCGCGGTGATCTGCAGGAAGCCGCGCTGGCGGCGCGGCACGACGCCGATCTCGCGGCCAGACTGCACGAGGAAACAGCGAATTGGCAACGGAGGCTGCGGCGGGAAGTCGACGCGGTACGTGCCGAAATAGGCCGCACGTACGCCGATGACTTCGTCGTCGGCGCACACGCCGCGGCCGAGGCCGCCTTGGTGGAACCGGCCGAATACCAGGGCCGGCGATTCGACCTCCAGATCGTCGCGTTGGAGCAACTGCGCACCGACCTCTCACACCATCGCGCACGCACTGCCGAACGGCTACGGCATGCGGCGGAAGTGATCTCCATATCCGTCGACAAGAACCGTGTTTCCGCACTGATAGACAAGGAGGACTTCATCGGCGCCAGCGAGCTTCTCGCCTCGGCCCGCAAGGGCCCTCTTCCCGCGGTGATGGCGGATCACGACAATCCTGTGGGTGCGCATGTCACCGACGGGTTTGCCGCAGCGCTTACCGAGTTGGATACGACCCGGATCACAACGATCGATGAGGTCGTCGCGCAGATGGTCCCCATCGAACGAGCGAGCGACCGCATCACCCCACATGGTGATCTGGAACGACTGAGCGCGTGGAACAACCTCGTTCCCCGGGGCCGGTCCAGGACCGCGCCGAAGCAAACGGTTCTCCCGATCCTGCGGGCTCTGGGACTCGATCCACGTGGTGAACCGATGCGAACGACGAAACCCGGCGTCCGCCACTTCGAGTTGTATCGTGTGCACGCCAGCCCGGTCGACGGATCGCTGGTTCCCGGCTTGGGCAGCCAGGCCCCCCACTACATGGTTGCGGCCACTGCCGACCCCACCCTGCTGCGGGACACGCTGACCTCGGCTTTCCCGATGAAGAACGGACCCAATATCGTCCTGTTCCAGGGTGTGCTCACACTTGAGCAGCGACAGCAGTGCTTGCGGGCGTGCCGGGACCACAAGATCAGTGCCATTGTGGTAGACCACGCGGTCGCGGCGTTTGTCGCCACCCGCTACCCACGGTCGTTCCGTGCCGTTCAGCAGATTACGTTGCCCTTCACCTGTTTCACGCACTACTCGATCGTTGCCGGTGGGGTACCGGAAGAGGTGTTCGTCGGTCGCGCCGCCGAACAGGAGGAGCTGACCAACCCCAAAGGGAGCCTTTTCGTCTACGGTGGGCGGCAACTCGGCAAGTCGGCCCTGTTGCGTAAGATCGAGCACGACTTCGGTCTCGTCGAAAACCAACATGCCATCTACATCGACCTCAATTCACACGGGATCGGTACGTGGTCGGAATCGGGTTGGTTGTGGCAGGTCCTCTACAACGAGCTCGTCAAGATCGAGAGTATTGGCCTGAAGCCCAACCCCAACGTCCGGAAGCCAGATCCGGTACAACGAGCGATCGGTTCCTGGTTGGATGGGAAGGGATCACGCCGGTTGCTGCTGCTGCTCGACGAGGCCGACGCCTTCCTCGAAAAGGAATCCAGTGAAGCTCCCGACCGAGCCTTCAAAACCATCAATCCACTCAAGGGCATGTTCGATTCCAGTGGTGGGCGCTTCAAGCCGGTATTCGCAGGTCTGCACAAAGTTCAGCGACTGCAGAGCGTGGCCAACACGCCACTGGCACATGGTGGTCGCGACGTCCTGATCGGACCACTCGCGGCGAAACCCGCCCACGACCTGGTGGTCAAACCCCTCGAAGCACTCGGCTACCGGTTCGCCGACCCCACCCTGGTGTGGCGATTGCTGGCATTCACCAATCTGCAGCCCGGTTTGATACAGATCGTCTGCACTGATCTCGTCGAACACCTGCAGTCGCGGTCGCCGCGTCGAGGCGAGCCACTCACCACCATCAGCAGCGACGATATCGACAGGGTCACCCAGGATCCGCGTACCCGAGAAAAGATCGCCGAACGCCTCCGGCTCACGATACGACTCGAGGACCGATACCGGGTGATCGCGCTCGCCGTCGCGATTATGTGCATGGACGACGGTTTCGCCGAAACCTACAGCGCCCGGGATATTCGCGACCACTGCGAGTTTTATTGGCCGCAGGGCTTCGCTGATCTGAACACCTCCGAATTCGGTCTCTACCTGGAGGAGTTGGTGGGCCTGGGAGTTCTGATCAACGATGTGGAATCCCACAAGTTCTCAGTGCGCTCCCCCAACGTGGTCACCATGCTCGGAAGCAAAGACCAGCTCGAAACCGAGCTCGAGGAGAACAAAGAACAGTTCGAGCTGCCGCACGAATACAATCCCCGCTCCACCCGTCGACGGCTGACCATCGCCGGGAGAGACATTCGAAGCCCGCTCAGCGAAGACCACCTGTCCCGCATCGTGCCCGTCACCAACCGCTACCCCGCGACCAACTTCGTTGTCGTCGGAACCGAGGCGCTCGGGGTGACCACCGTCGCCGACGTATTGAAAGAGGTATGCACCGATCGCGGGGTCGCTGTGGAGATCGTCGATGCCGATACCTCCGTCGTGCACGCGGCCATGACCCGGCCGGGCAAGGGTAAGAACCGCTACGTGGTTATCGTCGATGCCACCGGCGCAGATACCGAGCAAGCCGACGCCGTCACTCGCATTGTGCAGTCCGCGCAGAAACGCCAGGGCAGACATCTGGTTGTCGTCTTCGGGGCCACCGGGGTCGCCAGTGCCCGCGCGCTGGCCGAAGCCCGGTTGATCACGACCGTCGAACTGATTGCTCTCGAAAAATGGTCCGGTGACGGCATCCGATCGTGGCACGACATCCCCTTCGATAGTCCAGCCGATCGACGAGAATTGATCGAACGCTCGGGCGGCTGGCCCGATCTGGTCGAACGCGCCGTCACCTACGTCAATAACAGGGGCATCAGCAACGCTCGAGCATGCGAGGATCTTTCGGCATTTCCAGGCGATCGGGAGACCGCGCGAACTTTCCTGTCCCGAGTCGGCCTCGAAGGCCCGATAGATTCGATGCTCACGTATTGGGCGGAACTGGACAGTTACGAACCCATCACGGATATCGCGGACCTGCTGGACACCGAGACCGATGAGTTGTGGGCGCTGGTAGCGGACTTTGTTCTTCTGGGCATAGTCAACGACCGCAACGGCTCCTATATGGTCGACCCGGTCGTCGCTCGCGCGATCCAAACCCTCGCATGACCATCGGACTGGACCCACAGGACTACCCACGGCTGCCGGGCCCGGCACGCTTCATCCACGAGGTGGCCGAAGACCTGAAAGAGGGCAAGTCGGTGGTCCTGGTATTTCCTGATAGCGCCGTAGCACAGGGAGTCGCCGACGCCGTCCTCATCGACCTGTCACACGAGACCGCATACGCCGAATACTGTCGACAATCCGGGGATCCTTTCCCCACCCGTGTCCTCGACACCTTCGGCGCCGACACCGACACATATCGCAGATACGACTCATGGAACGCGATCGCCGGATGGCGGGACTGGCAGGGCGCCTGGGTCGTGATACCGGGATGGGAGCACGACGACGTCGAGGAGATCGTGCAGCGGTGGCCGGCACAGGCGCATGCCAGCGGTCTGACAGCCGACGCCCAGCCGAAACTGGTGATCGGCGCGCGCCTCTGCGATGTCCCCCGTACCGTGCTCGCCCATCTCGACCCCAGCTTGACTGCGGTGCACTGGTGGTGGGGAGTACTCGACCGCCTCGATACCGAGATCAGACTCGCTGCTGTGCCCGGCTGCCGGTTGAACCCGGTCGAAGCGGCGGTCATCACCGAACTGGCATGCTGGGACTTGGCATGCGTCGATTTCCTGGCACGGCATTGGGACCGGACTACCGCCGGCGCGCCGGCAGCGGTCGAATCCTACCGCCGGGCAGTTCCGGCGCCGGTATCGGGTGGACCCCCTTCGGTCACGCGCCGCCATTCCACTGCACCGCCCGTCGATCTGGAACATGAATGGCGGGATGGTCTGGTCGACCGATGGGGTCATACGCTCCGGAACGCACCAGCCACCCTCGACGACAAGGCCATTACTCAGCGCCTGTGGATGGCACACAATCGCGTCCTCGTTCCGCACATCGACGAGGAGCGCGCAGAATACGAACAACGCATTCGGCGAAAAGCATCATCGCGTGCCCTGGCAGATGTTCGCCGCCGGGATGACGATGTCATCGAGATAGGCTCGCTGGCGTGGCTTGTCGACACCGGTCGGGTCGATTTGGGCCGCGATCATCGCCGACGGCTTTCCGCCTTTCGGGTGCTGCGTAACCAGCTGGCGCATCGAGTCCCCGTCAACGACCGACTCCTTGCCGGCATCATGGCCTATTTGGAGTTCTGATCGAGTCCCACCACGGGCGCTCGATCAGCTGCTCGGCGCAAGCCCATCGGACGACGGGTGATCGTCAGGACAACCGACGACCACCCGCGCGAAAACCGGACTTCAGACCCGCTCCTTCGACCTGGTTCGCACCCGCAAAGCGATCGGCTTCTGGGTTTCGGCGAAGAAATCGTTGCCCTTGTCGTCCACCACGATGAACGCCGGGAAATCCTCCACCTCGATCTTCCAGACCGCTTCCATACCCAGCTCGGGGTATTCCAGGACCTCCACCGATTTGATGCAGTCCAGGGCGAGCCGGGCGGCGGGTCCGCCGATGGAGCCGAGGTAGAAGCCGCCGTGCTCCTTGCACGCCTTGGTGACCTGCGCCGACCGGTTGCCCTTGGCCAGCATCACGAACGACCCACCGGCCGCCTGGAACTGGTCGACGTAGGAGTCCATCCGGCCGGCGGTGGTCGGGCCGAAGGAACCCGAGGCGTAACCGTCGGGGGTTTTGGCCGGCCCCGCGTAGTACACGGCCATATCGCGCAGGTACTGCGGCATCTCCTCGCCCGCGTCCAGCCGCTCCTTGATCTTGGCGTGCGCGATGTCGCGGGCCACCACCAGCGGACCCGACAGCGAGAGCCGGGTCTTCACCGGGTATTTCGACAGTTCCGCGCGGATCTCGTCCATCGGGCGGTTCAGATCGACCTGCACCACATCGCCGCCGAGGATCTCGTCGGTCTGCTCGGGCAGATACTGCGCGGGTTCACGTTCGAGCTGCTCCAGGAACACACCCTCGGGGGTGATCTTGGCCAGCGCCTGCCGGTCCGCGGAGCAGGACACCGCGAGCGCCACCGGGCAACTCGCGCCGTGCCGGGGCAGGCGCACCACGCGGACGTCGTGGCAGAAGTACTTACCGCCGAACTGGGCGCCGATCCCGAAGGACTGGGTCAGCTTGAAGACTTCCTGTTCGAGTTCGAGATCGCGGAAGGCATGCCCGGTCATCGAACCCTCGGTGGGCAGGTTGTCCAGGTAGTGCGCGGACGCGTACTTGGCGGTTTTGAGCGCGAATTCGGCGCTGGTACCGCCGATCACCACGGCGAGGTGGTAGGGCGGGCAGGCCGCGGTGCCCAGCGAGCGGATCTTCTCGTCGAGGAATTCCAGCATCCGGGTGGGGTTCAGGATGGCCTTGGTCTCCTGGTACAGGAACGACTTGTTGGCCGAACCACCGCCCTTGGCCATGTACAGGAACTTGTAGGACGGCTGCGCGGGATCGCCGGGCGTGGAGTACAGCTCGACCTGCGCGGGCAGATTGGAGCCGGTGTTCTTCTCGTCCCACATGGTGAGGGGCGCGAGCTGGGAGTACCGCAGGTTCAGCTTCGTGTAGGCGTCGAATACGCCGCGGCTGATCCATTCGGCATCGTCGGCACCGGTGAGCACACCCTCGGATTTCTTACCCATCACGATGGCGGTGCCGGTGTCCTGGCACATGGGCAGGATGCCGCCGGCCGAGATGTTCACGTTCTTCAGCAGGTCCAGCGCGACGAAACGGTCGTTACCGCTGGCCTCGGGATCGTCGATGATCCGGCGCAGCTGGGCCAGATGCGCGGGCCGCAGGTAATGGCTGATGTCGTGCATCGCCTCGGCGGTCAGCAGTCGCAGGACCTCGGGGTCGACCTGGAGGAAGGTCCGGCCGCCGGACTCGAAGGTGCTGACGCCCTCGGTGGTGAGCAGCCGGTACGGGGTGTCGTCGGCGCCGATCGGGAGCAGGTCTGAATAACGGAACTCGGGCGCGGTCACCGATCGCACTCCTTTGGAGGTGGGCTGCGGGTCGAACACGACGCAGCCGCCGGTGAAGGCCACTGCGCCGGGGGTCTGGCACAGCGAGCCTAGCTACCGGCGGCCGCCCCACCCTGAGTTAGGCAAGCCTAAATCGCAACCCGGCGGCCACTCCGGTGGGCGACCGTGCGAGTCCGGCGCACGGTCCGCGAGGCGGCTCGGTCCCGCGATTCGCGAGGACACCGGGCCGTCCGCCATTCCGGCGGGTCGACCGGGTGCCGGTGACGAATGGCCACCGGGCCACGAAATCCGCACGGCGATCGCGCTACACCGCTTCCGAGGCCGATTCCGGAATCCGGAGCTGCGCCGACGCGTCGACGCCCAACCGGCGCTCGAACCCCTCCGGGATGACGATATCGGACCGGTCCAGGTCGGTGACCGCGGACTTGCGCAGTCCGAGCAGCGCGGAATCGATTCCGCCGCGCAGTATATCGAGCACGTTCTCCACCCCGGCCTGACCGTTGGCCGCCAGACCCCACAGGTAGGCGCGGCCGATCATCACCGCCCGCGCCCCGAGCGCCACGGCCTTGACCACATCGCTGCCGCGGCGGATCCCGCCGTCGAGCAGGATCTCGATCTCGTGGCCCACCGCATCCGCCACCACCGGGAGAGCGCGGATGGAGGCAGGGGTGCCGTCGAGGTTGTTCCCGCCGTGGTTGGACACCGAGATGGCGGCCACCCCGGCATCGACCGCGCGCCGCGCGTCGTCCACCCGCATCACGCCTTTCAGCATGACCGGCCCGTCCCACTGTTCGCAGACCCAGGCGACATCGGCCCAGTCCGGCGGGGGCGTACCCATCCACTCCCCGTAGGCGCCGAAGAAGCCCGGCGCGGGCGCCTCACCCAATGCCATATTGGGCGCGGTGAGATCGGGCAGTGAGCCCGATTTCAGATAGCGGGTCAGCCAACGTGGCTTGGCCACCACCTGCGGTGCGAAACTCGCCATCGTCCTCAGGTCCAGTTTCTCCGGGATCACCGGGCTGCCCCAGTCCCGGCCGTGTGAGAACGACCAGTCGAGGGTGAGGATCAGGCCCACCGCGCCCGCGGCCTTCGCGCGCGCCATCCGCCCGGCGATATCGTCTTTGCTGCCGCACCAGTAGAGCTGGAAGAACGTGGCCGGGTTGGCCGCGACGACCTCCTCGACCGATTTGCTGGCGAACGAGGAGAGCCCCATGGCGGTGCCGCGAGCCGCCGCGGCACGGGCCACCGCGACCTCACCGTCGGGATGTACGGCCTGCACGCCGGTGGGCGAGATGATCACCGGCATGGAGATCGGCTGACCCAGCACGGTGGTGGACTGGTTGCGTTCGCCGATGGGTCCGGCGACATGCGGCGCGAACCCGAGTTCACCGAAGGCGGCCTGGTTGTCGTCGATGGTCAGCCCACGTTCCGAACCGGCCACCAGCGCGCCGTACACCGATTTCGGCAACCGTTTCTTCGCCCGCCGATGCGCCTCGGCGACGGTTTCGAACCACGGATTCATGGTCGGATCCTTTCCACTGGTTCCGGCCACCACTGCCGGATCTGGTCGTACAACTGGGAGATGAGCAGGTCGAGCAGTCGGGCGCCCTCGGCCGCGGTGGCACCGGTGGGGTCGCCGAGTACACCGTTGGCGCTCACCGCCGCGACCCCGCCGGCCCGCAGGGACGGCAGGATTTCGGCAAGCGGCCGGGTGTCACCGGGTTCGGCGTGTTCGGCGCGCACGCGGTCCGGGTCGAGCGCCAGCTGGAGTGAGGTTTCGGTCCGTCCGGCATGCGCGTCGCCGTCGTGGCGCGGTAGGAAGAGCCGGATATCGCGGGATTCGCGCCGCAGCAGGTCCACTGCCCGGCGCAAGGCCTCGATATTGCCGCCGTGCCCGTTGACCAGCACGATCCGCTCGAAGGTAGCGGTTGCGGAACGGCACAGTTCCACGATCAGCAGTTCCAGGGCCGCCAACCCGATCGACAGCGTGCCGGGAAATCCGGCGTGCTCACCGCTGGCGCCGTAGGCGATCGCGGGGGCGACGAGCACTTCGGGACAGCGCGCCGCCACACCCGCGCACAGCGCGGTGGCGAGATCGGTGTCGGTGGACAGCGGCAGATGGGGTCCGTGCTGCTCGGTCGCGCCTACCGGCACCATCAACACCGGCGCGGCGGCGCGTAACGCGGCCACGTCGGGCGATGTGAGGTCCGCCACCTTCATGGGCCGAGATTAACGTCAGTCACTGACATAATCAATAGGCCCGTATTCGAAAGTCTCGGACGCCACCGCCGGGGCCGGGAAAACCAGGGGTACCGTCCCCGAACACGGTGGCAGCAGCGCAGTATTACCGCGTGACACCACAGCACTCCCGCGGCCGCCCGCGGGGAACCACCAAACGCGAGCTCGAGCTGATCGCGATGCGGTTGTTCAGTGAGCAGGGCTTCGACGAGACCACCGTGGAGCAGATCGCCGCCGCGGCCGGGATCAGCGGTCGCACCTTCTTCCGTTACTTCCCGGGAAAAGCGGAGGTGCTCTGGTACTCGTTCGACGACGAGGTCACCGCGCTACGCGCCGCGTTCGCCACCGTGCCCGACGCCGAACCCATGATGGCGGCGGTCCGGCGGGTGGTGGTGAACGCCAACCGGTACCGCGCCGAGGATGTCCCCGAGCTACGGATGCGGATGAAACTGGTCGCCGCTGTGCCGGCGCTGGCCGCCACCGCCGGCACCCATTACGACGCGTGGGAACGGGCGGTGGGCGAGTTCGCCGCCGCCCGCCTCGGCGAACCTGCCGATTCGCTCGTCCCGATGGCGGTCGGCCGCACCACCCTGGCCGCCGCCAGGGCGGCCTTCGACGCATGGCTGGCCCGGGCGGACGCGGACCTCACCGTGTACCTCGATCGGGCACTGGCGGCGCTGGAACGTGGTTTCGCCACCCCCGGCGCGACCCCGCTCACATCGGCGCGGTAGAACCGGACCGGCAGGTTTCACCAGTATGGGCGTGGGGGTATGACTAGGCTCGGTAACGGCACGACCGCCGGAAAATCTATGATGTACCCGACCGCCGTCGAAAGGGGCACAAGTTACATGTCCGAGGTGTCCATGGGCCTTTCGGCGGACTCATTGGCTGCGGGACCCGTAGACAATCTGCTTCCGCAGCTCGTCGAGCATCTGCGCCAGAACCGCACCGCGCTGCGTGAGGAGTGGGCCCGGCGGATCACCGAGGCGCGCCTGCTCACCGCGATGACGCCCGAGGAGGTCTTCTCCGAGGCGACGTCGGTCTACGACAACTACGTCGAGGTACTGGAGACCGGTAGCGTCGAGGCACTGCAGGCCTACGCCCGCGATCTCTCCGAGCGCATCATTCCGCGTGGGGTCGAAACCGACGAGGTGCTCGGCATGGTGCTGCTCCTGCGCGATGTGCTGGCCCGTTCGCTGTTCGAGAAGTACCAGTCCAATTTCGAATTACTGAACGCGGTACTCGACGCCTACGAACCGGCGGCCAACCGGATCGCCAACACGGTGGGTGTCTCCTTCGTGCAGGAGCGCGAGCGCGTCATCCGCCAGCAGCAGGAAGCGATCCGCGAGCTGTCCACCCCCGTGCTCCAGGTGCGCGAACAACTGCTGATCCTGCCGATAATCGGCGTACTGGACAGTCAGCGGGCCCGACAGCTCACCGAACAACTGCTGCGCGCCATCCGCAACAATCGCGCCAAGGTCGTGGTCATCGATATCACCGGTGTGCCCGATATCGACTCCACGGTGGCCAACCACCTGGTCCAGACGGTCGACGCGTCGGGTCTGATGGGCGCCAGCGTCATCATGACCGGCCTGTCCTCGGAGATCGCGCTGACACTGGTCACCATCGGTCTGGATCTGTCGAAGATGAACGCGGTCGGCGATCTGCAGGGCGGTATCGAGGAAGCGGAGCGGTTACTGGGCTACGAAGTGTCCAGAGTGACCGAGCGCAGCGAACGCGATTCGCGCTGACCGGAAACCACTATGCCAGTACCGATACTCAAACAGGGCACGTATCTGATCGCGTCTGTGCAGTCGGCGCTGACCGATGCCGATACCGAGCGGTTACAGGACGACCTGATGAAGCAGGTCAGCAAGTACCGCGCGCAGGGCATCATCGTCGACGTGACGGCCATCGATGTGATGGATTCCTTCGCGGCCAGATCATTGCGCACCATCGCGCACATGACCCAGCTGCGCGGTGCCGAAACCGTTATCGTGGGTCTGCAACCCGAGGTCGCGTTCGCCATGGTGCAGCTCGGCCTCACCTTCGAGGACATGCACACCGCACTGGATCTCGAGGAGGGCTTGGCCTGGCTGAACCACAAGGCTTCGCGGCGCCAGCACCGAGATGGTCGTGACAGTGCCCGCTGAACAGGTGGTTATCGCGGTGAAGATGTCGAACGACATCGTGACCGCACGTCAGGCCGGGCGTGAGCTGGCCGAGGAACTCGGTTTCACGCTCACCGACCGGACCATGATCTCCACGGCGATCTCGGAGGTCGCCCGGAATATCACCAGTTACGCCGGTAGCGGCGAGATCCGGCTGCAGGTCGACGAGCGCGACGGCCGCCGCGCCCTGGTGGTCCAGGCCAAGGATCAGGGCCCCGGCATCATCGATATCGCCCGGGCCATGGAAGACGGTTATTCGACCGGCCTGGGTCTGGGGCTCGGTCTCCCCGGCGCCAAACGGCTGATGGACGGTATGGCCATCGAATCCGCGCCCGGCCGAGGCACTTTGGTGGAGATGTGGAAGTGGGTACCCCACGGTGCATGAGGACGGGTACATCGGCCGGATCGAATGGGCGATGGCCGGCCGCCCCCTCCCCGGACAGGATGTGTCCGGGGATCGGTGTGTCGTCCTGGACACCGGTACCGGCACCGTATTGTTCGCGGTACTCGACGGTCTCGGCCACGGAGCGGCCGCGGCCGCCGCGGTGGACCGCGCGACCCGGGTACTCGCCGAGAACCGTGCCGAGCCACTGGATGTGCTGATGGTGCTGTGCCATCGGGCCATGTCCGATACTCGTGGCGCCGCGGTCACCCTGGCTTTGTTCGGCGCGGAGGAAACGCAGTGGCTGGGTGTCGGAAATATCGATTCGATCGTGCTGACCGCGGGCCCCACCGGACCGCAGGTCAGCGCCACCGCGCTGCAGAGCGGGGGGATCGTCGGATATCGGCTGCCGTCCACCCTGCAGCCGCAGACCGTTCCGGTCCGGCCGGGCGATCTGCTGCTGATGTCCACCGACGGGGTGGAAGCGGCACCGGGCCAGGGGGTGGACCTCGCGAAGTCCACCGCCGCTATCGCCCAGGAGCTGCTGAGTCGGCATGCCAAGGACACCGACGACGCCCTGGTGCTCGCGGCGCGGGTGCGGGGCGTGTCGAACGGGACCGCCCAGCGGGAAGCGTCGTGATCCGGCGAGGCCGGCGATGAGCACCGTGCTCGCGGCGTTCCTCGACGCCTACGCCGACGCGTTACGCCGCCATCTCGCCGACCCGGAGGGCGACGGCCTGGCCGAGGGCCACGAACTGGGCCGCCGGGCGCTGGTCGAGGGCATCAGCCTGCTCGATCTCACCGAGCACCACTTCCGGGTGGTGAAACAGGTACAGGCCGAGGCCGGCGAGCCGGGCGGTCCGCACGAGGCGGGCCGCACAGAGAATCTGCTCGCCGAGGACGCACTCGAATTCCTGCTGCAGACCCTGATCACGCTGGATGTCGCCACCCGCGGGTATCTCGACGGCACCCGCCGGTACGAGCAGCAGCGCTCCCGGGCCGACGATCTGGCCGGCCGCGACGAATTCCGCACCGCCCTCGTCGAATCGCTGCAGGACGGGTTCTTCGTCGCCGACGCCCGCGGCACCATCATCGAGGTGAACAAGGCGTTCGGCGAGCTCACCGGCTACGGCGCGGCCGGCGTGCCCTATCCGCTGCCGCATCCCTGGTCGATCCCGGAGGGCCCGCGCTACCCGGACCTGGGCACCGAGGCGTCCCGGTTCGTGGTACCGATCCAGCATCGGGACGGCCGCCGCCGCTGGATCGGCGTGAGTACCAGCGCGCTGGTCAAACCCGACGGCGGAGAGCACATCTTCGTCGGCACCGTCCGCGATGTCACCGCCGAACACGACGCCCAGGCGCGCGATCAGGCCGCGAACCGGCTGGCGACCGCGCTGGCGGCGGCCACCACGGTCGCCGAGGTCCTCGAGGTGGGTCTGGACGAACTGCGGCGCACGGTCGGCGCGGAGACCGCCGTGGTGGCGGTCTGGGCCGGTCCCCCCGCGCCGGAGGTCTACATTTCGGGCAATTTCCCGGCCGCCGCGGCGGGTTCCCGGCTCGAACCGGCGACGGAAGCGATCCTCAAACGCGCCCGCGTGCGGCCCGGTCGTACGCTCATCGCGGTCCCGGAGGGCGCGGGCAGCGCACAGGGCATCGTGGCGCCGCTCGGCGAAAAGAGCGATGCCGCGCTGTGGCTACGTTTCGCCGTCCCGCGTGTCGTCGACGCCGCCGACTGGACGCTGTTCTCACTGCTCATCGGGCATCTCAGCCTGGCCGTCCAGCGGGCCCGCAACTTCGACCAGGCGCGCTCCACCTCACTGACCCTGCAGCGCGCCATGCTCGGTCCCATCGAACTCCCGCCGCGGTTCTCCGTGCACTACGAACCGGCCCTGCCGCCGCTCGAGATCGGCGGCGACTGGTACGACGTGGTCCCGCTGCCCGACGGAACCATCGGCGTGGTGGTCGGTGACTGTGTGGGCCGCGGCCTGTCCGCGGCCGTGGTGATGGGGCAATTGCGTACCGCCGCCCGCGCGCTGCTGCTGCGCGGTGCCGGGCCGGCCCAGCTGCTCACCGAACTCGACCCGGTGGCGGCCCGGATTCCGGGGGCGCTGTGCACCACCGTCTGCGCGGCGGTGCTGGATCCGGTGCGCGGGCTGGTGCGGTACAGCAACGCGGGCCATATGCCGCCCATCCTGGCCGATGTGGACAAGACCGGGCGGATGCTCGAAGGCGGCCGGTCGGTGCCGCTGGCGACCTTCGAGACCCCGCGCCGCCCGGAGGCCACCACGCCGCTGCCCCCCGGGTCGACCCTGGTGTTGTTCACCGACGGTCTGGTGGAACGCCGCGGTGAGGATATCGACGAGGGGTTCACCAAGATCGCCACCATCCTGGCCGACACCGCCGAGAAGCTACCGCGCCAGGTCGCCGACTCGGTACTGTCGGCGCTGCGGCCCGAGGGCGGATACGACGACGATATCGCCATGGTGGTCTACCGGCAGCCGCCCGCCCCGCTCCGGCTGGATGTACCGGCCCGCCCGGACCGGCTGGCCATGCTGCGTCGTACGCTGACAGCATGGCTGTCGTCCGCGGCGGTACCGCACAACCTCACCTCGGATCTGGTGGCCGCCACCAACGAGGCGTGCAGCAACAGTATCGAGCACGCCTATCGCAACGGCGGCAGTGAGGCCGAGCGGGTGGTGCTCACCGCCGAATGCGTAGGCGACCGGGTGGTCATCGAGACCACCGATACCGGGACCTGGCGTCCACGTCCGGCCGATCCGGGACCGCGAGGCCGCGGCATCGATATGATGCGGGCGCTCACCGAAGAACTCGAAATAGATCACCACCGGGGACCCGGAACCCGGGTACGGATGTCGGTCACGCTTCCGGCGATCACGTTCCCGGTGGCCAGCGCCCTGCGCGGGACGGGGAATCGGTCCGGCGGGGATACGATGCAGCGAGATCGAGAGACTCATGGCAGATTATGATGATGTGACCAATACTCCTCCAGACGCGAACCCGCTCACGGATACGATGACGACCTCGGTCGCCGACCACGACGGTGTCACCGTGCTCACGGTGACCGGAGAGGTCGACCTCGCCACAGCTCCTGCCCTGGAGACGGCGATCGACGCCGCCCTCGAGGCCGAACCGGTCGGCCTGGTCGTCGACCTGGCCGCCGTGAGCTTCCTGGCATCGGCCGGGATGGCCGCGCTGGTCGCCGCCCATCAGCGCGCCGGTGACAAGACCACGATCGCCCTGGTGGCCGACGGGCCCGCCACCAGCCGGCAGCTGAAGATGACGGCCTTGGACCAGGTCTTCGCCCTGCATACGACGCTGGATGCGGCCCTGGCCGGTTTCCGGGCGGCCTGAACCGCAGAGACCACACCGGGCCGGGCCGGCGGATCGATCCGCCGGCCCGGCCCGGGTCGTTTCCGGAGCCGGATCAGTCGCAGATCGCGCGGAACTGTTCGATCAGCTTGATCCGGTCGGCCGGTGTCGCGGCCAGCGGCGCGACATTGAGCACGGTGACTCCCGCTTCGGCGAACGCGGCGACCCGCTCCTTCACATATCCGGCCGGGCCGATCAGCGAGATATCGCGGACCAGCGCGTCCGGAACCACCTGTGTCGCTTCGTCTTTCTTACCCGCCAGGTACAGCTCCTGGATCCGGTCGGCCTCCGCGCCGTAGCCGTAGCGGGTGGCGAGGGTGTGGTAGAAGTTCTTGCCCTTGGCACCCATTCCGCCGATGTAGAGTGCCAGCATGGGTTTTACGAACCCCAGCAGCGGTTCCACGTCCTCACCGATGGCCAGCGCCGGTCCGGCGTAGATGTCGAGCGGGCCCAGTTCGGGGTCGCGCCGGTCCTTTCCGGCCCGCAGCGCGTCACCGAAGACCGCATCGGCGCGTTCGGGTAGGAAGAAGATCGGCTGCCAGCCCTCGGCGACTTCGGCGGCCAGTGCCACGTTCTTGGGGCCCAGCGCGGCGAGCAGCACCGGGATACGTTCGCGCACCGGGTGGTTGATCAGCTTCAGCGGTTTGCCCAGCCCGGTGCCTTCCCCCTCGGGTAGCGGGATCTGGTAGTACTTGCCCTGGTAGTCGAGCCGTTCCCGGCGCCAGACCTTGCGGCAGATCTCGATGAGTTCGCGGGTCCGTCCGATCGGCGCATCATAGGGCACCCCGTGGAATCCCTCGATGACCTGAGGCCCGGAGGCACCCAGGCCGAGCACGAACCGCCCGTCGGAGACGAAATCCAATCCCGCGGCGGTCATCGCGGTCAGCGTGGGGGTGCGGGTGTAGAGCTGCAGGATCCCCGACGCCAGCTGCAACCGGGAGGTCTTGGCGGCGAGATAGCCCAGCGCGCTCACCGCATCGAAGGAGTACGCCTCGGGCACGAACACGATGTCCAGTCCGGCGCGCTCCAGATCGGCCACTTCGGCCGCCGCCTCGGTGAAGCCACCCGAGTAGTTGATACTCAATCCGATCCGCATGCCCTCAACATAATCCCGGCTACGGGGTGGCCACGCACCGGCCACGCCGGGCGACGCGGTAGGTTGAACCCGATAGCACAGCGAACAGTGCAGCTAACTTCTGGCAATCAGCTCGAGAAAGGCCGAATCGTGTCGGAGCCCACCCAATCGCCACAGCACACTGCCAGCGGTTTCGCGGTTTCGCCGATCGGCGACTACCTGGGCGAACTCGCGGCGAAGGTACCGGCTCCGGGGGGTGGCGCGGTAGCCGCGCTGCATGCCGCGCAGGCGGCCGCACTGGTCGCCATGGTCGCCCGCTACACCACCCGCGCCAAAGACGCCGACCACCGGCCGGTGATCGACCGCATCATCGCGGCCGCCGATATCGCCCGAGAGGGCGCGCTGGCGCTGGCCGACGCCGACGCCGAGGCCTTCACCGCGGTCGGTGCCGCCTACAAGCTGCCCAAGGACACCGACAGCGAGGCCGCCGCGCGGACGGCGGCGATCCACGGCGCGCTGCTGGAAGCCGCCCGCGTCCCCGCCGCGGTGATCGACGCGGCCGACGAAATCCTCGCGTTGGCAACCGAATTGCTGCCGATCGGAAACCCGAACGTGGTCACCGATATCGGCGCGGCCGCCGCGGCGGCGCGGGCCGCCGTGGTGACTTCCCAACTGAATATCGAGATCAATGTCGTCTCACTCCCGGAAGAACACGCCGCCGCTTTCGCCGAGGTGCCGGCGCGGATCGGGGAAATCACCGACCGCGCGGAAACACTGCATCAGGAGGTACTTCGTGCGGTTCGCGGCGGATGATTCGGGGTACACATATCAGCACATGCGAAATTAACCAGGTTTATGCCGAACTGGGATTATTCGAGATCAAGTGCAGAACGGAGCACGCGTAGAATGGGCTTCGTTCCTGATATTCACACTGCTCCACCGCTCGACCCAGGCTCGAGCAGCTAGACCGGCCGGCGGGGCACCGGCGGCCGGGGAACTGTTTGCCCCAGCTCGACGAGTGCAGGAGGTAACGGTGAGGATCGGGTACACATCGGCTCCGGTCGCGGCGGATCTCCCCGACCCAGGTATCGATGTCATCACCGAACACGGAGTCGTTTCCAATATCGCCGACTGTTCGGCGGATCCAGGAGTGTTGACGCTCGGCCAGGCCCGGCGCGCACACGATATCCACCGGCTCTGCTCTCCCGAATGCCAGGTCCGCAGACGGGCCCGTCTCACTTTGGCCATCGCTTCAGCCGCCCCGGATCGTCCCACATTCGGCATTTCGCCCGGGCGGTCCGCACACTACGGCGATTGATTCCCGCGTGACGGGCGGAAACAGCGGCCCGCCACGCCTCTTTCCGGCGCCGTGTATTCCGGCGCGCTTTCGATAGCGGTACCGAACTCACACCGAATGGTTCTCTAGCAGCTCCACCCATTGGCCGGGTGGCGATCGGCGTATGCCGCGCGGCCACCAGTAGAGGAGGAAGAGTTGAGCACCATATTCACGAATGCGGAATCCGAATCCGATACTCCGGCGCGAAAACCGCGGCGCGCCCGTTTCGGTGGTAACGGCCGGAACCACCCGCTGAACATCGTGTTGGTGGCCCCGCCCTACTTCGATGTCCCCCCGGCCGGCTACGGCGGCGTCGAAGCCGTGGTCGCCGAACTCGCCGACACCCTGATCGCACGCGGCCACCGGGTGACGCTACTGGGCGCCGGAAAGCCCGGTACCGAGGCCGAATTCGTCCCGGTCTGGGAGAGTACGCAGGCCGAGCGGCTGGGCGATCCATTCCCGGAAGTGGTCAATGCGCTCAAGGTGCGGCGCGTGGTGGAGAAACTGGCCCGCTCCCGGCATATCGATATCATCCACGACCATACTTTCGCCGGCCCCCTGAACGCCCCCGCCTACGAGGCGCTGGGCATACCGACCGCGGTCACCGTGCACGGACCGGTCGACAACGATATGTGGGAGTACTACGGCGCCCTCGACGAACACACCCGCCTCGTCGCGATCAGCGACCGGCAGCGTGAACTGGCGCCGAGTTTCAACTGGATCGGCCGCGTGCACAATGCGCTGCGGCCCAGCGAATGGCCCTTCCGGACCGAGAAGCAGGACTACGCGCTGTTCCTCGGCCGCTACGCCTCCTACAAAGGCCCCCATCTCGCGTTGCGCGCCGCGCACGAGGCCGGGATCAAGCTGATCCTCGCCGGTAAGTGCAACGAACCGCCCGAGAAGGCGTTCTTCGCCCAGGAGATCGAGCCGCTGCTCACCGATACCGACCACGTCTTCGGGGAAGCCGACGCGGTCGCGAAACGGGAACTGCTGGCCGGCGCGCGCTGCCTGCTGTTCCCGATCCGCTGGGAAGAGCCGTTCGGCATCGTGATGATCGAGGCCATGGCGTGCGGCACCCCGGTGGTGGCCCTGCGCGGCGGCGCGGTCGAGGAAGTGATCGAGCACGGGGTCACCGGCTTCATCTGCGATCACCCCGACGAACTCCCCGCCGCCATCGCCCGCGCCGGCGAACTGGACCCGCACGCGTGCCGACGGCGTGTCGAGGATTATTTCGGCGTGGATCAGCTGGGTGCCGGGTACGAGACGGCCTATTACCGCATACTCGATGCGTGGGACGAAGCCCACAGCAACGCCCAGGCATTGACCGCCGTCGGTACGCGTCGCACTGCGGTACCCGAGATACGCGCCGACGCCGGCACGACACCGGTATGGAGTAGGGCATGAACGCACCGCCGAGAATTCTCAACTCCGGCCAACCCGCCGCCATCAATGGCGGCGGGGGGACCGTGACCCTGGTCGAGGCGAGCACTTTCTGCTTGTCCGACCCCCTCGGCGATATCCATTCCGGCACCTCGCAGGGCCTGTTCTACCGGGACTCCCGCGTGATCTCCCGCTGGGAGCTGCGCCTGGACGGGCAACCGGCCGAACACCTCACGGTGCTCACGCCGGAAGCGTTCAAGGGCCGTTTCATCCTGCGCAAACCCCCGCGCGCCGGAGTCGCCGACAGCACCGTGCTGGTGGTGCGGCGGCGGCTCATCGGTAACGGGCTCAAGGAAACCATCACCGTGCGCAACCTCGGGCACGAGGACACGGCGATGACCATCACTCTGTTCGTCGATTCCGATTTCGCGGATCTGTTCGCGGTCAAGGAGGGCCGTAACCACGGCGGCGGCGCCGAGCACAATGCCGTGGACGGCGATCTGCACCTGACCGACCATGCCGAGCCCGGACGCGGCCTGACCATCAGCGCCACCGCCGGGGCGGTCATGCTGCCCGGCACCATCACCTGGCAGGTGGTGGTGCCGGCCCGCGGGCGCTGGGATACCGAGATCCTGGCCCATCCGGTCATGTCGCACCGCCGGGTGCCGATGGCGTTCGGCGACGACGAGGACAGCCCGATCAGCCGGTTGAAGGCCTGGCGGGCCACCGCCACCGACCTCACCGCCACCGATCCGGCCCTGTCGGAGGTGCTGCAGCGTACCGAGAGCGATCTCGGCGCGCTGCGTATCGACGGCAGCACCGATGGCGCTCCGGCCTATGTGGCCGCGGGCGCCCCGTGGTTCATGGCCCTGTTCGGCCGGGACAGCCTGCTCACCTCGTGGATGGCGCTGCCGCTGGATTCCGCGCTCGCCGTCGGCACCCTGCGCCGGCTGGCGGATCTACAGGGCACGAAGGTCAACCCGATCACCGAGGAAGAGCCCGGGCGCATCATGCACGAGATGCGGCACGGCCCGGCCAGCGGCCAGGTACTCGGCGGGACCGTCTACTACGGTTCGGTCGACGCGACACCGCTGTTCGTGATGCTGCTCGCCGAATGCTGGCGCTGGGGCGCGGGGGACCAGGTGGTCCGCGAACTGCTACCGGCCGCCGACGCGGCACTGGCCTGGATCGATGAATACGGCGACGCCGACGGCGACGGGTTCGTCGAATACCGCCGTAAAACCGATCGCGGCCTGAGCAATCAGGGCTGGAAGGACAGTTTCGACGCGATCAACGATGCCGCCGGCCATCTGGCCGAACCGTCCATCGCATTGTGCGAGGTCCAGGGCTATGTGTACGCGGCCCGCCTGGCCCGTGCCCAGCTCGCCGATCATTTCGGCGATACCGGCACCGCCGCCCGGCTGCGCGAGCAGGCCGAGAACCTCAAGGACCGGTTCGACGAGGCGTTCTGGGTCGCCAAGAACGGCTGGTACGCCGTGGCCCTGGACGGCCAGAAGAACCAGGTCGACGCGCTGACCAGCAATGCCGCCCAATGCCTGTGGTCCGGCATCGTGTCCGACGAGCGTGCCGCCGAACTCATCGAACGGCTGGCCGACGGGTGTATGGACAGCGGTTTCGGCCTGCGCACCCTCGCTGCCGGAATGGGCGCCTACAACCCGATGAGCTATCACAACGGTTCGGTGTGGCCGCACGACACCGCGATCGCGGTCGCCGGGTTGCTCCGGTACCGGCATATCGCCGGCGCCTCCGACCTGGCCGAGCGCCTCACCACCGGCCTGCTCGACGCGGCCATCGACTTCGGCGGCAGGCTGCCGGAACTCTTCTGCGGTTTCGCCCGGACCGAGTTCCGCTCGCCGGTCCCCTACCCCACCTCCTGCTCCCCGCAGGCGTGGGCGAGCGCGGCGCCGCTGCTGCTGGTGCGGTCCTTCCTCGGGCTCTCGCCGTGTGTACCGCATCGTGTCCTGCGGGTGACCCCGCAGTTGCCCCGGGAATGGGGAAAGGTGGGCCTGACGGACCTGAGGCTGGGTTCTGCCACGGTCAGCATCCACGCCGAGGGTTCGACGATGCACGTCCACGGGCTGCCCGACGACTGGAAACTCGTCACCGAATAGCAACCGCGCGGTGTGTCTACATCGCGAACGGGTGCCGGGACGATATCTTGGGTGGTTGAGTTGATCATGGCCCCTTAGGATGGACGTCTGTCCACCAGTCGTCCGTAAGGGGTGGAACCATGAATATCGTTGCCCGGCACCTTTTTCTAGCGATCGCGATCGCACTCTCGCTGGCCGTCGCCCCCGCCGGGGCGAACGCCATGACGATCGATCCGCCCGGCCCGGCGCACGTGGCCTCGGTCACTCCCTCCGACGGCGCCCTGGTCGGAATCGCCCACCCGGTTACCGTCCGGTTCTCCGACGCGGTCACCGATCGGTCCCGCGCCGAGCGGTCCCTGTCGGTCACCGCCGGCGATCCGCTGCCCGGTGCCTACTCCTGGCGCGGTGACCGGGAACTGACCTGGACGCCCACCGGGTATCTGCCCGCGAACAGCACACTCACGGTAAATTTCGGTGACCACCGAACCCAGTTCCAGACCAACGGCGGCGTGATCGCCGACGCGAACATGTCCACCCACACCTTCACCGTCAGCATGGGCGGCGTGGTGGTGCGGATCATGCCCGCGTCCATGGGAAAGCCCGGTTACGAGACACCCACCGGCACCTATCCGGTACTGGAGAAGTTCCGCAACCTCATCTTCGATTCCCGGACCATCGGTATCCCCCTGGATTCCCCGGAGGGCTACCTGATCGACGGAGAATGGGCCGAGCGGCTCACCTGGGGTGGTGTCTTCGTCCATTCCGCGCCCTGGTCGGTCGATCAGCAGGGCAATTCGAATGGGAGTCACGGCTGTATCAATCTGGCTCCCGGCGACGCCTCGTGGTACTACGAGAACGTCGGTATCGGCGATCCGGTGAACATCCACTGGTGATCGGTTACCGGGCGCGGCCGCCGCGCCCGGTGCCCCGTCCCGCGCTGCGGTCCGGTCGCCGATCCACTAGAACAATGACGAGCGATCGCGCGTCGTGAACCGAGGAAGGGGGCCGCGCCATGGATCGACCGCCCTCGGGTCCGGCCGACGGGGAACAGTACCCCCGGGACCACACCGGCCCACCCCGGGAGCGGGACCCGCGCACACCACCGGAACCCGAATACGCGAATCCGGACCCGTATCACCGGGGCCACATCGACCCGTCCGGGCAGCGGAACCCGTACCCGGCACCCGCGTCCGAATACGCGGGCCCCGATCCACATGCCGACCTGTACCGCCCGCGCTACGGCGATTCGGCGGTACCGGCCGATTCGATGCCCACCGAACCCATACCGGTACTCCGGCTGCCGGGATGGGACAGCGGTAACGCCCGCTACGAGGGTTCGTGGTCGGACTGGGTCGCGCGGGCCAGCGCCGACCCGGCGGAACCCGAGGCCGCGGCGGAGGAACCGGGCGTGGTCCCGCCTCCCGTCGTCGATACCCCACCACCACACGGGACCGGCCCGGCAGCCGGGACCCCCGTCGCGGCCGAGGCCGAGCCGATAGCGCCCCGCGCGGACACCTCCCCCGCCGATGCCCGGGAACGCCTGCGCCGGCGGTTGACCCCGCCCGAACACACCGCTCCGGCGCCCGTCCGCGCCACAGCTTCCGCGTCCGGCCGGAGCCGGGTACTACCGGTAGTGCTGGGAGTCGCGGGGATGGCCGCCCTCGGCGCGGCCGCGTATGTGCAGTTCGCGGTCGTCGGCGGAGACGAACCACGCGCCCCCGCCGCGGCGGCGCCCAGTGCCACCGTGCCCGCCGCCCCCGGCGCCGACCCGCACTGCGTGGCCGAACGGGTCGGTAACACCGTGCAGGGCAACGAGCCGGGCGGCACGGATTCCGGGCCCTCGGCCATCTTCGGGTTCCAGCACGCCTATTACGTCGCCCGGTCCGGAGAGCAGGCCCGCACGCTGGTCGCGGGGGACGCCGCCGTCCCACCCGCTGCCGATATCCAGCGCGGCATCGACACGATCCCGGAGGGAACCACCTACTGCGTCCGGATCGCGCCCGGCGCGTTCGTCGGCCAGTACACCGTCACCGTCACCGAGTACCGGCCCGGTTCGGCGCCGCTGGGATACAACCCCCAACTGGTCACGACGATGCGAATCGGTGACCGGACCTTGATCACCGGTATCGGCCCCATGCCCTGAGTGCCACGATTCGGCCCGGATCGGCGCAGGAGACTGGTCCGGCGCGCCCGCGAGGCGCAGACTCGGAAGATGGACGCCATCGGTACGGCCCGGGTGCCCGATCATCCGACAGTGCAGGCGGCGCTGTCCCTGGCCCGGCGCGCGCCGTCGGTGCACAATACGCAACCGTGGCGCTGGGTGTTCGACGGTCACCGGCTGCATCTGCACCGTGACACCAGCCGGCAACTGTTCTCGGCCGACCCGCAGAGCAGACAGCTCACCATCAGCTGCGGGGCCATCCTCGACCACACCCGGACCGCGTTCGCGGCGGCGGGCTGGGACACCGAGGTGATCCGGCTACCGGACACCGCGCCCGACCACCTCGCGACCGTCGACTTCGCGCCGGCCACCGAGGTCTCCGATTCCGTCCGGGCCAGGGCCGCGGCCATCGAGCAGCGCTACACCGACCGGCTGCCGATGCTGCCGCCCCGCGACTGGGACCGGGTCGAGCCGGGCCTGCACACGGCGGCCGATACCCGCCGGGCGCGACTCGACGTACTGGGCGATTCCGCCCGGCTCCGCTTGGCCGCCGCGTCGGCTCGGTCCGCGGCGCTGCGCGAATACGATCCGCAGTATCTGAACGAGCTGCACTGGTGGGCGGGTAATGACTCTCCCGCCGACGGGGTACCGATCTCCGCGCTGGTCTCGGCGGCGGAAGCGGCGCAGGTCGGGGTGGGCCGCGCCTTCCCCACCGCGCCACCCTCGCTGCGCCGCGGTGAGCTGACCGACGCCTCGCGGCTGCTGGTGATCGGTTCGGCGACCGACAGCCCCCTGGACTGGCTGCGCGCGGGGGAAGCCCTGTCGGCGGTATTGCTGGACTGCACGGTCGCCGGACTGGCGACCTGTCCGCTGACCCATATCACCGAGGTCCCGGTGAGCCGTCGCGCCATCGCGACTCTGCTGCCCGAGCCCACGGTCCCGCAGGTCGTGGTTCGGGTGGGCACCGCGCCCACCTCGGCGGTGCAACCGCCGACACCGCGGCGCACGGTCGGCGATTTCCTGGAACTGCATCGCGCCATGTGACCTGTCCGCGGCAGCGTGGAACCGCTACGAATCCCGCCGGATCGGAATACTGTGCTGGCATGACAGCCGCGATCGATATATCCGGTCTACAGAAGACGTTCGGCCGCACGCGCGCACTCGACGGGCTCGATCTGGAAGTGGCCACCGGTGAGGTCCACGGCTTTCTCGGGCCCAACGGAGCCGGTAAGTCCACCACCATCCGGATCCTGCTGGGGCTGTTGCGGGCCGACGGCGGCACGGTCCGGTTACTCGCCGGGGATCCCTGGTCCGAGGCCGCCGCACTGCACCGGCGACTGGCCTATGTGCCGGGCGATGTGAACCTGTGGCCCAATCTCACCGGTGGAGAGGTGATCGATCTGCTCGGCAGGCTGCGCGGCGGTCTCGACGAGGGCAGGCGCCGGGATCTGCTGGAGCGGTTCGATCTCGACCCCACCAAGAAGGGCCGCACCTATTCGAAGGGCAACCGGCAGAAAGTCGCGCTGGTCGCGGCACTGGCCTCCGACGTCGAACTGCTGCTGCTGGACGAACCCACTTCCGGACTGGACCCACTGATGGAGGCGGTATTCCAGGAATGTGTGGAGGAGATGCGGCGCGGGGGCCGTACGGTGCTGCTGTCCAGCCATATCCTGGCGCAGGTTGAGTCACTGTGCGATCGGGTCACCATCATCCGGCAGGGCCGGGCCGTCGAATCCGGCACCCTGGCCGATCTGCGGCATCTCACCCGTACCTCGATCGAGGCCGAAACACGGCGCCCGGTCACCGGTTTCGAAGAGCTGCCCGGCATCCACGATCTGGTGGCCGACGGCACCCGGATCCGGTTCCAGGTGGACACCGTCGAACTGGAGAGTGTCATGGAACGGCTCACCTCCTTCGGGATCCGCACGCTGACCAGTCAGCCACCGACCCTCGAGGAATTGTTCCTCCGGCACTACGGGGACGAACTCGCGGCGGCAGGAGTTCCGGAATCGTGACAGTCGCGCGCACAGCCCGGGCATCGGGCACACTGTCCGGCACCGGAGTACTCACGCGGTTCGTGCTACGGCGGGAACGTTTCCCGTTGGTGGCCTGGATCGTGGGCGGCATCCTCGTCTACTGGTCGCAGGCCGTGGCGTTGGGCGTGGCCTATCCCGATCAGGCTGATCTGGACGCACTCGCCCGGAGCATGGCCGGTAACGCCGCCATGATCGCCATGGCGGGACCACCCCGCGTTCTGGATACCGTGGCCGGCCAGGTCGCCTTCCAGGCCAGCGCCTTCGGGATGGCGGTGGCCGGGCTCATGAGTATGTTCCTGATCGGACGCCACACCAGGTCCAACGAGGAGACCGGCCGCGACGAACTCATCCGCTCCGCGGTGGTGGGCCGCTACGCGCCACCCGCCGCGGCCGCGCTGGTGACGGTGGGCGCCAATATCGTTCTGGGGGCCGGAATCGCGTCGAGCCTCATCGCTTACGGGCTCCCGGTGGCGGGTTCGCTCGCCCTGGGTGTCGGGGCCACCTGCGCCGGCTGGGTATTCGGGGCGATCGCCCTGTTCGCGGCACAGGTCAGCGCCGGCACCCGGGCCTGCTACGCCATCACGGGGACGGCGCTGGCGGTCTCCTATCTGTTGCGCGCGGTCGGCGATGTCGGCAACGGCGTGCTCTCGTGGTTCTCGCCGCTGGGCTGGGGTCAGGCGATGCGGCCCTACGACGGTGAGATCTGGTGGCCCGCGGGTTTGTCGGTGGTGGTTACGGTGGTGATCGGGTTCGCCGCGGCACGGGTGCTGGACCACCGGGATTTCGGCGCCGGACTCGTTGCGCCGCGCCCCGGACCCGCCCGGGCGCCGGATTCCTTGCACGGCACCCTCGGCCTGGCCTGGCGGCTGCAGCGCGGCCTGCTGTTCGGCTGGGCGCTCGGGATGTTCTGCGGCGGCCTGGCCTTCGGCACCATCGGCGACGATGTCGACGATCTCCTGGGCGCGATCGATCTGAACGAAGTACTCGGGCAGGACATGGGCAGTATGGTCGACGCGTTCTACGCCATGGCCGTCGCGATCCTGGCGATCATCGCCTCGGCGTACACGATCTCTGCCGGATTGCGCCTGAGCGCGGAGGAAACCGCCGGGCACGCCGAGTCGCTGCTGTCCACCGGACTAGATCGGTTGCGCTGGTCCGGCGGACACGTGCTACTCGTCCTCGCCGGTTCGGTCCTGGTGGTGGCACTCGCCGGTTTCGGCACGGGGGTCACCTACGGCCTGCTCACCGGGGATCTCGGGCAGATCGTGACGCTCACCGGCGCGTCACTGACCTACCTTCCGGCGGTCTGGGTGCTGGGCGGGATCACGGTGTTGCTGTTCGGGGTCGCGCCGACGGCGAATTCGGCTGCCTGGCTGGGTATGGCGTTCTGTGTGGTCGTACTGATGTTCGGTGCCACCCTGAAATTCCCGGCATGGGTCATGAATCTGTCGCCGTTCGACAATCTCCCGCTGGTTCCGGCGCAGGATTTCGAGCCCGTACCGGTTCTGCTCACCGCCGTGGTGGCGGTACTGCTCTGCGCGGCAGGGATGTCGGGCTTCCGCCGCCGCGACCTGCGAACGAACTGAGCCCACCCGCTCCGGACCACCCGGACCGAGTCCGTCACCGCACGCGTGGGATCGAACTCGTCGGTCGTGGCACGTGGATCCTCGGGTCCCGGCTCCCACCGGCGCACCCGGCCCGAATCACCGAACTAGTGGATACCGGCCACGCGGATCGGCGGAACTTTTCGGAAAGGTGTCCGGTAGCGCGGGCAGTGCCCGGTGGAACGGGCCCGGCCGCCACTGCAACTCGGCGGCGAGCACCGACAGTTCCAGTTCGGGAAGCGCATCGAGCAACTGATCGATGGCCTCCAGCACGATCAGCGCCGCCATCCCGGTGGCCGCACGCCGACTGATATCGGGCGGGCCACCGAGGGTGGCGTTCAGGGTGGCGAAGGCCAGCGGCAGGGCTCGAGTTCGCGACTCTATCCGGAACCCGTTGCGACCGAACGGGATTCGCAGCGCCACGGGTTGTCGTGCGCACACACGGTCGGCCGGGTTGTCGGTGCCGCGCCATCAGCAGCGTTCGTGAAGAGCGACAACCCGGCCGACCGACAGGCGATCGTCAGCCCCCGTTCACCCGGATCGGCGGCGATTCCGGAAAGGTGACCGGCAGCGACACCAGTGCCCGATGGAACGGACCGGGGCGCCATCGCAGATCCGCCGGCGGTACCGCCAGTTCCATCTCCGGCACCGCGTCCAGCAACTGGTCGATGGCGTCCTGCACGATCAGCAGCGCCACCGAACGGGCCGGGCAACTGTGCTGACCCGCACTGAAGGCCAGATGCGACCGGTTGATGGTCGGCCCATCGGCTTTGATGGCGGGATCGTTGTTGCAGGCGGTCATACTGATCATCACCGGCTGGTGTGCCGGCAGCCAGATCCCGTCGATCAGCATCGGCTGCCGCGGATAACTGATGCAGTAGTTGGACAGCGGCGGATCGTTGAACAGCACCTCGTCGAGGGCGTCCCGGGTGGAGAGACTGCCGTCCAGCACATTGGCCGCGAAACGCTCATCGGTCAGCATCAGCAGTAGCGTGTTCGCGATCAGATTCTGCGGCGGTTCGGTGCCCGCGCCGTACAGCAGCGCCAGCTGCTGCCGGGTCTCCTCGTCGCTCAACTGCGCCGGATGCCGGACCAGCCGGGTGGTGATGTCGTCACCGGGCTGAACCCGTTTGAGCCGGGCCAATTCCAGCAGCGCGTCGGCCTGGGCGGCATTGCCCTCGGCCGCGTCCACCGTATCGAACATGGCCGCCAGGCCGCGGGCCGCGCGGTGTCCGAGTTCGGGCGGGCAGCCGAGCATGGCGTTGAGAGTGGCGAAGATCAGCGGGGAGGCGTACTGCCCGACCACATCGCAGTAGCCGTCGACACAGAACGAGTTGATCAGGGTGACCGCGATCTGCTCGATGGTGGTGCGCAATTCGTGCATATCGATCTCGCCGATGGCCGAGACCGCAGCCGACCGGTAGCGGATCCGCTCCTGGCCGACGGTGCGCAGCGCATTGGGCCGGTACTCCATCATGGGCAATACCGTGCAGTCCTCGGGTACGCCGCGCTGCCATTCCCGGGGGTCGGCGGGAAAATGCTCGGGATCGTTGAGGATTCGCAGGGCGGTGTGATAGCCGATCACCAGGGTGGCCGGGACACCCGGTGCCAGCTCCACCGGAGCCAGCGAGCCGAAACGCTGCCGCATCTCCCGGTACACCTTGTGCGGGTCGGCGGCGAACTCCTCCGAATACAGCGGAACGTAGGGGCCGATGGGATCTACCGGGGAGCCGTGGACCACCAGGCGTGGGTCGGAAAGGCGGTACTGATCATGTTGTGCTGTGGTCAAGACATCACACTCCGAGGTTCGTATGAATCGGCGAATAGTGCGTTCTCGCAGACCTATCCGCCGACCCATACATCCCGCTCAGCGACGTCCGCGACGAGCCATCAGCATGAAGTTGTAGTAACCGGAACCTTTTACGCTACCGGGTTCAGCCCAGGTACACAGGCAATTCCTGGTGACCGTTGGAAACAAAGCTGACCACCGGCTTCAATTCGCTGACATCCACGGCCAACCGGATCTCCGGGAACCGCCGGAAGAGCGCGGGCAGCGCCAACTCGCCCTCCATCCGGGCCAGCGGCGCACCGATGCAATGGTGCGCCCCGTGCCCGAAGGACACATGATCCTTGACCGGCCGGGTCACATCGAAAATATCGGCGGTGGCGCCGTGGACCTTCGGATCCCGGCCGGCCGCGGCGTAGGAGGCCAGAATGGCCTCGCCCTTGCCGATCCGCAGTCCCTCGATCTCGATATCCTCCACCGCGTACCTCAGCGGCAGATGCGCCACCGGGGCCTGGTAGCGCAGGGTCTCCTCGACCACCTCCGACCAGCTCACCTCACCCGCCAGGGCGGCCGCGCGCTGCTCCGGATGGGTGAGCAGCGCGACGATGGCCTGGTCGAGCAGGTTGACCGTCGTCTCGTGCCCGGCATTGATGACCAGCATCAGGGTTTCGACGATCTGCTTCTCGGTGAGCTGCGAACCGTCCTCGTCGCGACTGCTGATCATCACGCTGGTGATGTCGTCACCGGGATTACCGCGCCGATAGGCGACCAGTTCGGTCACCAGGCCGTACATCTCGACGAAGTTGGCCTGTGCCCCCGCCTGATCGATCGTGGTGTCGAAGTACCGGTCCACACATACCCGCAGGCCCCCGCCGAGGGATTCCGGAACCCCCAGCAGTTCCGTGATCACCTGGATCGGCACCGGGTAGGCGTAGCCCTCGCGCAGGTCGACGACCTGCCCCGCGGGCACGGCGGCCAGCCGGTCGAGCAGGTCGGTGACGAGCGCTTCCACGCGCGGGCGCAACGCCACGGTCCGCCGGTGGGTGAACGCCGGAGACACCAGCCGGCGCAGCCGGCGGTGGTCGGCCCCATAGGTGGTGAACATGTTTTCCACCGCGATCCACGGCAGCAGCGGCCAGTCCTCGGTGATCTCACCGTTCACGAACGCCGTCCAGTGCTGGCGCGGATCCTTGGACACCCGCGGATCGGCCAGCAGGCTCTTCAGGACCGTCGCGTCGGTGACCGACCACGCGGGCACGTTACCCGGCAACTCGATCAGCGCTACCGGACCCTGGGCACGCAACCTCGCCGCTTCCCCTTGGGTATCGGCACCGGCCATATCCAGGACGATGGGTTGGCGTTCCAACGACTGACTCCTTAGACGAGACGCAAGGGAGGAGAAGGCGGGAAAACGACGGGCAGGGCGGCCAGGGCCCGGTGGAAGGGCCCGGGACGCCAGAGGAGTTCCTCGGGTGCCACCGCGAGTTCCAGTTCGGGCAGCGCGTCGAGCAGCAGGTCGATCGCCCCCTGCACCACCACGAACGCCGGCGATTGCGCGGGGCACGCGTGCGGTCCGATGCTCCAGGCCAGATGCGAGCGGTTGCCCGTATGGTCGGCGCCCCGGATGGCCGGATCGTTGTTGCACGCGGACAGGCTGATCACCACCGGCTGGTGAGCGGGCAGCCAGGTGTTCTCGACGAGAATCGGCTGCCGCGGATAGGTGGTGCAGAAGTTGGCCATCGGCGGGTCGTTGAACAGCACCTCGTCCAGCGCGTCGCGGGTGGACAGCGCACCGCCGAGCATGTTTCCGCCGAACCGCTCGTCGGTCATCATCAGCAGCAGGGTGTTGTTGATCAGGTTCTGCTGCGGCTCCACACCGGCGCCGTAGAAGCTGATCAGGTTGGACAGCAGCTCTTCGTCGTCGAGTTTGGCCGGATGGTGCACCAGCCGGGAGGTCACGTCGTCGGCCGGATCGGAACGCTTCATGAAGACGAGCTCCATCAGCGCTTCGCTGAGATGGGTCATCCCCCATTCGGCGTTGACCGTGTCGAACAGCGCGGCCATCCCGTTGGCGACACGCTCGCCCAGTTCCAGTGAGCAACCGACCATCTGGTTGATCACCTCGAACACCAGCGGGAACGCGTACTGCGTGACCAGATCGGCTTTGCCCGTCTCGCAGAACGAGTTGATCAGCGGGACCGCGATCCGTTCCACGGTCTGGTGCAATTCGTGCAGGTCGATGCCGTCGATCGCGTGCACATACACTTGACGGTAGCGCTGATGCAGTTCACCGCTGTTGCGCAGGGCGTTCGGATACCACTCCATCATCGGCTTGATCGGTGAATCCGGCGGGATACTCGTCTGCCAGGTCCGCGGATCGGCCGGGAACCGGTCGGGGTCGTTGAGAATCCGCACGGCCGCGTCATAACCGATCACCAGGGTGGCGGGGACGTCCGGGGCCAGGTCGATGGGAACCAGCGATCCGTACCGGCTCCGCATCGCGGCATAGGCGCGATGCGGATCACCGGCGAATTCTTCAGAGAAGAGACTGAAGCGGTCGTCGACGCCTCCGGTGGGTTCTCCGTGAACGACCGGGCAGCCGGCGAACGGAGGTTGCTGTTGCGGAACCGGAGAGAACTGCGTTGTCAAAGACGAGACTCCAATCGGCGGAACAGGAATTCGACGAGCGTGATCAGCGACTGCAGGCAGGTGCGCCGATCACGGGCGTCGAGGGCGATGAGCGGAGTGTCGTCGGTCAGGTCGAGTGCCTCGCGCACCTCCGACAGCGGAAAGCGGTTCGAACCCTCGAACTCGTTCACGCCGACCGCATACGGCACACCGCGCTCCTCGAGGACGGCCAGTACCTCGTCGGCCTTCTCGATACGCCGGGTGTCCACCAGAACCAGGGCGCCGAGGGCGCCCTTGGCCAGTTCCTCCCACAGCGGAATGAACCGCTGCTGGCCCGGCGTACCGAAGAGGTACAGGGCCAGTTCGGGGTTGAGCGTGATACGGCCGAAGTCCATGGCGACCGTGGTCTGCGTTTTCGATCCCAGGCCGCCCAGATCGTCGATACCGACACTGGCCTCGGTGATGGTCTCCTCGGTACGCAGCGGTTTGATCTCGGAGATACTGCTCACGAAGGTGGTCTTGCCGACGCCGAAATTACCGGCCACCAGCAATTTCACCGAGCGGGTCACCGTCTCCGGCACATAGTCGACCGCGCGGCCGTATTCCGCGGACCGATCAGGCCGGGAGAGCACGGAGCCCATTGAGTACCTCCTCCAGCAGGGCGATCTCCGGCATTATTTCCGCCGGGGTCGGGATATTGAGATGTCCGCTGTCCAGCAGATCGGACACGACGATCGTCACCACCGAAGGCGGGAGGTCGAGATAGGCGGCGACCTCCGCGATCGACAGGGCGCCGCGGGCGCAGACATCGACCACCCGGCGCGCATCCGGTGTGGAGCCCGGCGCCGGATCTCCGACGGCGACGACCAGGGTGACCAGGCCGAGCTCACGGGTCGGCCGGGAGCGTCCGCCGGTCCGCACATACGCGCGGACCAGGTCTGGATCACGCCGCGACCGGCTCATTGCAGATCGCCGCCGTGTGCGCCTCTGCGAGGTTCGCTCCCGAGCTCGTGGCCGACCCGGCCGGCGAGCTCGTTCATCCGGTGGGCGATCAGGCCCACATCGATATCGGTCATGGTCGCCACACCCAGGAGCGCGCCCTCGCCCGCCGCGGTGATCATGATCATGCCCTGGTCGTATTCGGTCATGTTCTGCCGTACATCGTTTCCGTTGCTACCGCAGAACTCGCCGAGCGCCTTTCCGAGCGAACGCAGGCCGGAGGCGGCGGCGGCGAATCGCTCGGCATCGTCTTTCGCGATACCCGCCGAATGGGCGATGCGCAGCCCGTCCTCGGACAACAGGACGGCGAATCGGACGCCGGGAACCTCGAGATCGTCCAGTAACCAGCCCAGTTTATTGGTGCTGTCGGATACCACTGTCCTCGGTGAACCCATCAGGATGTCATCCCTTCGGTGTGTTCGGATGCGGCGGCACGGCCGCTCTTGGAGCCGCTCTGCCAGGCAGCGGCGATATCGGGGCGGGGCTGCCCCGGTTCGGTCCTGTCCTGTCCGGACACGCGATCGTTGATGTCATCAGGGACGGCCGCGGCACGGCGCCGGCGCCGGGGCAGACCGCCGCTGGTGATGTCGTGGACTGTCGTACGCTGCTCGCTCTCGGTCTCGTCGATGCCACCTGCCGTCGAAGTCCGCTCGACAGGCCGGGAGCTCTCGGACACGACCGGGATCGCGGCGTGCGCGCCGGTACTCGTCGCCGAATGCGCTCCGATACCGGACGATACGGCGTTACCGACCAGAGCGTTACCGGAGCTTCCCGATACCGACGAGGCCTGGCCGCCGGGAACCGCGGCGAGTTCCCGCGGTGCCGCCGCGCCGACCGGCACCGCTGCGTCGTTGTCCTGGTTGGACTTCGGTGCGACCAGGAGTGCCTCCGGGATGTAGACCATGGCGCGCATACCGCCGTAGGCGTTGGGTCCGTCGATGTAGACGGTGAAGCCGTAGCGGCGGGCAAGCGCGGCGATACCGGGGAAACCGACCTTGGGAGCCGGGCCGAGCTGATGGATGTCGATCGAGCGCTCGTTGGCCAGGACCTGCCGGGCCTCTTCCATCTGCTCGGCGTTCATCCGGACACCGGCGTCGTCGACGATCACGGTCACACCGTGATGACCTTCCTGGAAGGTCACATCCACGAAGGAGGTCGGCGGCGAGTAGCGCAGCGCGTTGTCGATGAGCGAGGCCAGGGTGTGCACCAGCGGTTCGACCGCACGACTGATGACGATGCGGTCCAGCTGGGACGGGCGGACCCGCAGGTAATCACGGACACGACCGGTCGCACCGCCGACGACGTCGGTGAGCGACTGGGCGGGCCAGCGGCGGCCGGGCAGACCACCACAGACGATCACGTAGGACTGCGCCTGGCGGATCATCTGCTGCACGGTGTGGTCGATCCGGATGAGGGTCTCGTAGACCCGGTCGTCGCGGTGTTCGCGGAGCGCGGAGCTCACGACCTGGGATACGTCGGCTCCCAGGCTCACCACGGAGGTACCGAACGAGCGGACCGCGGCGCTGGTCGCCTCACGCGCAAGGGTTTCCGAGCGTTCGCGGCCGGCGTCGGCCTCGGTCCGCACGTTCCGTTCGGCGGCGGAGACGGCGGTACGGACCTGCTCCTCCATTTCCCGGGTGACGGCTTCGCGGGTTTCGGTCTGGACGGTCCGCAGGTCCTCGGTGACCCGGTCGAGGATCCAGCGCAGGCACTGGGCGAAGCGCGAATTCTCCAGTCCGGGGGGTACTTCGGGCGCCACGGCGGTCTGCTCGAACCGGCGGGTGGACTCCGAGAGGGCGGGCAACGTGCTGGCCGCGAGATGCTCGAGCGCATCGTCGCGTACGGCTAGTTCCCGCTCGAGCACATCGAGTCGTTTCTGTTGGTCTCGCACGGCCCGAACGGCGTACCACGCCACGCCGAGCACCAATATGGGGGCGAGTATCCAGGGAAGCAGCACGGCGGTATTCAGATTCATCAGCTTTCTCGTCGTTGACGGGGCTCGAGGCGCGCCACGCGGTGCCGTGGCATGCCACGGCGCTTCGTCTCGCCTTCCTCGCGACGCCGACCATGTTCGCCCCTGGCCGGATGAGGTCCGCGCCGGGCACCGCGGTAACGGTCGGTGACATATCCCTTAGTTACTTTCGACTACCCGAAAGTAACTAAGGGACAAGTCATTCGGCCGATCGATGACCATCGGAGCGCATACGCCGATGGCCCGGAACCCGACGACTCGCCCACAGTAGCAGCATTGCCGTGAACTCTCTCAATAACGGCCGATAATCGATTGTCACCTTTCCGTGATAGGGCCGCGACCTCGCAGAATGCGGAAAGGTATTGCGACCGTGAAGATCACGACCGCGAGACACGGCGGGGACCACACATGCAGCCGGGGGTGTTCCAACGCACACCGCGATCGCAGGGCCCATCACCAGGGGCGGAACACCAAAAGCAGACCGACCGGTCGGCGATTGGCGGCGGGCCGGGAAAATTGATATCAAGACAGGTCCAATACTGTCCGGCGCCACTCGAATCGGACGCCCGCCCCGGCCGAAATGCCCCAATGCGCGCATCCCGGCACACAGCGCGACGATCACCGCGAAGACGTGGAATAGCCGTATTCCAGTAAAGCCCCGGCATTACCGGGCGAAATGCGACCGGCGCTCCGGAACGCCCGACCGGTCCGTACCGGCGGCCCGCTTCCCGGGCTTCTGTCCGCACCAATTCGGGTACAGACCAGAACGCGACGGCGACCCTGTCGGTCGCCGTCGCGAAGTACTGCGCGCGGTGGGTGCGCGAGCCTCAGACCGTGAAGCCGAGCGCCCGCAACTGTTCCCGGCCGTCCTCGGTGATCTTGTCCGGGCCCCACGGCGGCATCCAGACCCAGTTGATCTTCAGATCGTCCACCAGCCCGCTGCGCACCAGGGCATTACGGGACTGATCCTCGATCACATCGGTGAGCGGGCAGGCGGCCGAGGTCAGCGTCATATCCAGCACCGCGGTGGTCTCCTCGACCCGCATTCCGTAGACCAGGCCCAGATCCACGACATTGATACCGAGTTCGGGATCGACCACATCGCGCATGGCCTCCTCGAGATCGGCGAGCTGCGCCAGCTCTTCGGGCGAGAGTTCGGATTCAGGGACGGCCGCCGACTCCGGTGCGGTGTCCTCGGTGGCAGAAGTATCGGTCATGCTGTTTCCCCGTTCCGTGAGCGGTCGGTAGCGGACGCACCGGGTTCCGCGGCGGAATCGGCCGCGCCGTCGACCCGCAGCACCGCGTCCTTGAATGCCATCCAGCCCAGCAGTGCGCATTTCACCCGGGCCGGGTATTTGGCGACACCGGCGAAAGCGATTCCGTCGCCGATAACATCCTCGTCGCCCTCGACGGTACCCCGGCTGCCGATCATCTCGTTGAACGAGTCGACCACACCCAGCGCCTCCCGCACCGGCAGTCCGATCACCTGATCGGTCAGCACCGAGACCGAGGCCTGGCTGATCGAGCAGCCCTGACCGTCGTAGGACACATCCTCGACCTCGCCGTTGCCGCCGAGCCGCACCCGCAGCGTCACCTCGTCACCGCAGGTGGGGTTGACGTGGTGCACCTCGGCGCCGAACGGTTCCCGCAGGCCGCGATTGTGCGGGTGCTTGTAGTGATCCAGGATCACTTCCTGGTACATCTGCTCCATGCGCATGTTCTAGGCAACCCCGAAGAAGCTCTGGGCCTTCCGCACCGCGGCGACCATCGTGTCCACCTCGTCCACGGTGTTGTACAGCGCGAACGAGGCGCGGGCGGTCGCGGCGACACCGAAGCGCCGGTGTAGCGGCCAGGCGCAGTGATGACCAACCCGGATCGCCACGCCCTCGTCGTCCAGGATCTGACCCAGATCGTGGGCGTGGATCCCCTCGGCGAGGAAGGCGACCGCGCCGCCGCGGTCGACGTTCTCGGTCGGGCCGATGACCCGCACACCCGGTACGGCGCCCAGCCCGGCGAGCGCGGCGTCGACGAGGGTGTGCTCATGCGCGGCCACCGCGTCCATCCCGATCTCCTCGAGGTAGCGCACGGCGGCACCCAGCCCGATGACCTGTGAGGTCATCGGGACGCCGGCCTCGAAACGCTGCGGCGGCGGCGCGTAGGTGGTCTGCTCCATGGTGACGGTCTCGATCATGGAACCGCCGGTGATGAAAGGCGGGGTCTCCTCGAACAGCGCTCGTTTCCCGTACAGCACACCGACCCCGGACGGACCGAGCATCTTGTGCCCGGAGAAGGCCGCGAAGTCGATGTCCAGGGCGCGGAAGTCGACCGGGGCGTGCGGTACCGACTGGCAGGCGTCCAGCACCACCAGCGCGCCCACGGCCCGGGCCCGGCGCACCAACTCGGCGACCGGCGCCACCGCACCGGTGACATTCGACTGGTGGCTGAAGGCCACGACCTTGGTCGCCGGTGACAGTTCGAGGGAGTCGAGGTCGATGCGGCCGTCGTCGGTGACGCCGTACCAGCGCAGGGTGGCGCCGGTCCGGCGGGCGAGTTCCTGCCAGGGCACCAGATTCGCGTGATGCTCCAGTTCGGTGATCACGATCTCGTCGCCCGGCCCCACGTGGTACGGGAACCGTTCGTCGGAGAAGGCGTAGGTCACCAGGTTGAGCGATTCGGTCGCGTTCTTGGTGAACACGATCTCCTCGGCGGCGGCACCGACGAAGCGCGCGATCTGCGCGCGGGCGTCCTCGTAGGCGTCGGTGGCCTCCTCCGACAGCTGATGGGCGCCACGGTGGACGGCGGAATTACTCGCCAGCAGGAAGTCACGTTCGGCGTCCAGTACCGCCAGCGGCCGCTGCGCGGTAGCCCCGGAATCCAGGTACACCAGCGGCTTCCCGTCCCGGACCGTACGGTTCAGGATCGGGAAGTCGGCCCGGATCCGGGCGACGTCGAAGGCGGGAAGGGTCGCGGTCATCTCAGGCTCCGGCTCCGGCGGTCTGGGTGAACTTCACGTAGCCGTTGGCGTCCAGTTCCTCGGCGAGTTCCGGACCGCCCTCGGCGACAATGCGGCCGCCCACGAATACGTGCACGAACTGCGGCTGGATATAGCGCAGGATCCGGGTGTAGTGGGTGATCAGCAGAACCCCGCCGTTCTCCCGCTCCTGGTAGCGGTTCACGCCCTCGGAGACGATCCGCAGCGCGTCCACGTCCAGGCCGGAGTCGGTTTCGTCGAGGATGGCGATCTTCGGTTTGAGCAGACCCAGCTGGAGGATCTCGTGCCGCTTCTTCTCGCCTCCGGAGAAGCCCTCGTTCACGCTGCGATCGGCGAAGGCGGCGTCGATATCGAGCTCGTTCATCGACTCCTTCACCTCCTTGACCCAGTGCCGCAGCTTCGGCGCCTCACCGCGGACCGCGGTCGCCGCCGTACGCAGGAAGTTCGACATCGAGACACCGGGGACCTCCACCGGATACTGCATGGCCAGGAACAGCCCGGCGCGCGCCCGCTCGTCGACCGACATCTCCAGCACGTCCTCACCGTCGAGGGTGATCGACCCCGAGGTGACGGTGTACTTGGGATGCCCGGCAATGGCGTAGGACAGCGTCGACTTACCGGAGCCGTTGGGGCCCATGATGGCGTGCGTCTCGCCGGATTTCACGGTGAGGTTCACACCGTTGAGGATCTTGACGGTGTCCCCGTCCGGGGTGGCGACCTCGGCGTGCAGGTCTTTGATTTCCAGGGTGGTCATAGGGTGTCGAATTCCTTCGGTGGTCTGGGAGGCCGGGTGGTCGGTCAGGCGCCGATCGCGGCGAGTTCGGCTTCGATGGCCGCCTCGAGCCGCTCGGCGACCTCACCGACTCCGATCTTCTGGATGATCTCGTGGAAGAAACCGCGCACCACCAGGCGGCGGGCGGCGTCTTCCGGAATACCGCGGGCACGCAGATAGAACAGCTGCTCGTCATCGAACCGGCCGGTCGCCGAGGCGTGGCCCGCACCGACGATCTCACCGGTCTCGATCTCCAGGTTCGGCACCGAGTCGGCACGGGCGCCATCGGTGAGTACCAGGTTGCGGTTGATCTCGAACGTATCGGTGCCCTCGGCCGCGGCTCGGATCAGCACATCGCCTACCCAGACCGTGCGGGCATCGCCCTTGTGCGAATGAGGATCACCCTGCAGCGCGCCCTTGTACAGCACGTTCGATTTGCAGTGCGGCACCGCGTGATCGACCAGCAGACGCTGTTCGAAATGCTGGCCGGCATCGGCGAAGTAGAGACCGAGCAATTCGGCGTCACCGCCCGGGCCCGCGTAGCGGACATTGCCGGTAAGTCGGACCAGGTCACCGCCGAGGGTGACCGCGGTGTGCCGCAGTACCGCGTCCCGCCCCACCAGGGCGTGGTGCGCGGTCGCGTGGACGACGTCGTCGGCCCAGTCCTGGACGGCCACCACCGTCAGCTTGGCGCTGTCGCCGAGCACGAATTCGATGTTCTCGGCGTAGGTTCCACTGCCCCGCTGGTCGATCACCACGGTGGCGGCGGCGAATTCCGCCAGCCGGATCTGCAGATGACCGTAGGCGGTCTTCCCCTCGCCCGGTCCGGTGATCCGTACGACGACGGTTTCGGCGACCTCGGTCTCCTTGCCCACCGAGAGGATCGTCGCCTGCTCGAAACCGGAGTATGCCTGCGCAGCGACCCGATCGGACGGGGTGCCGCCCTGTCCGAGCCGGGCATCGTCGCGACCCACCGTTTCCACGGTGACCCCGCCGACCTGCCCGACCTCGACCCCGGCCTGCCCGTCGGCGGTCGCGGTGCCGTTGTGCAGGCCCCGCAGGCGGCGCAGCGGGGTGAACCGCCACGCCTCGTCCTTACCGGAGGGGATCTCGAAGGCGTTCACGTCGAAGGACGTGAACACCTCCCCCTTGTTGATCGCCGGAGTACGAGCCTCGGCGGCCTCGGCAACGTTGTCCAATGCCATCAGCCGACGGCTCCTTCCATTTGCAGTTCGATCAGGCGGTTGAGTTCCAGCGCGTACTCCATCGGGAGTTCCTTGGCGATGGGCTCGACGAAGCCGCGCACCACCATGGCCATCGCCTCGTCCTCGGTCATCCCGCGGCTCATGAGGTAGAACAGCTGATCCTCCGACACCTTGGAGACCGTCGCCTCGTGACCCATGGTCACGTCGTCCTCGCGGATGTCGACATAGGGGTAGGTGTCGGAGCGGCTGACGGTGTCGACCAGCAGCGCATCGCATTTCACGGTCGACTTGGATCCGTGGGCGCCCTTGTTGACCTGCACCAGGCCGCGGTAGGACGCGCGGCCGCCGCCCCGGGCCACCGACTTCGACACGATGGTCGAGGAGGTGTGCGGGGCCAGGTGCACCATCTTGGCGCCGGTGTCCTGGTGCTGACCCTCACCGGCGAACGCGACGGAGAGCACCTCGCCCTTGGCGTGCTCGCCGGTCATCCACACGGCCGGGTACTTCATGGTGACCTTGGAGCCGATATTGCCGTCGATCCACTCCATGGTGGCGCCCGCTTCGGCCTTGGCCCGCTTGGTGACCAGGTTGTAGACGTTGTTCGACCAGTTCTGGATGGTCGTGTAGCGGCAGCGGCCGCCCTTCTTCACGATGATCTCGACGACCGCCGAGTGCAGCGAATCGGATTTGTAGATCGGCGCGGTGCAGCCCTCGACGTAGTGCACGTAGGCGCCCTCGTCGACGATGATCAGGGTCCGCTCGAACTGGCCCATGTTCTCGGTGTTGATCCGGAAGTAGGCCTGCAGCGGAATATCGACGTGCACGCCGGGCGGCACGTAGATGAAGGAGCCACCCGACCACACCGCGGTGTTCAGCGCGGAGAACTTGTTGTCCCCGGCCGGGATGACCGTGCCGAAGTACTCGCGGAAGATCTCCGGATGCTCCTTCAACGCGGTATCGGTGTCGAGGAAGATGACGCCCTGCTGTTCCAGGTCCTCGCGGATCTGGTGGTACACGACTTCGCTCTCGTACTGGGCCGCGACGCCGGAGACCAGCCGCTGCTTCTCCGCCTCCGGGATGCCCAGCTTGTCGTAGGTGTTGCGGATGTCCTCGGGCAGATCCTCCCAGCTCTCGGCCTGCTTCTCGGTCGAGCGCACGAAGTACTTGATGTTGTCGAAGTCGATACCGTCGAGGTTGGAGCCCCAGTTCGGCATGGGCTTGCGGTCGAAGATGCGCAGCGCCTTGAGCCGGTTCTCCAGCATCCAGGCGGGCTCGTCCTTCTTGGCCGAGATATCGCGAACGACCTCCTCGGAGAGACCACGCTGCGCACTGGCGCCGGCCGCATCCGAGTCGGCCCAGCCGTAACCGTATTTACCCAGTGAGGCAATGGCCTCCTCCTGGGTGAGCGGTGGCACCTGGTCGGTGGTGGTCGTCATTCGGCGCTCCTTCCGGAGTCGTTCGGTGCGTCCGTTGCGGGCTGTGCAACGGTTGAAGGTGAAGCATGCTTCGGTCGATCGGCGGCCGCCGTGGGCAGCACGGTCAGTGGTACGTGGGTGGTACAGGCGCAGTCACCGTTGGCGATGGTCGCCAAACGCTGCACGTGGGTACCGAGAACCTCCCGGAAGGCCGCGAGTTCGGCCTCGCACAGTTCGGGGAATTCCTCGGCCACATGGGCGACCGGGCAGTGGTGCTGGCAGATCTGCACGCCCGCGCCCACCCGGCGGGTACTCGCGGCGAACCCGGCGCCCGAGAGCGCCGTGGCGATCTCCTCGGCCTTGGCCGCCGTACCCGCTCGCGTGGAATCGTCCCCGGGCTCTTCCGGAGTCGGTTCCGTGCCGTGGCCGGGGAGTGGTTCGATCCCGTCGACCAGGGTGCGGGCGCGTTTACGGGCGAATTCGGTGACCGCTTCCTCGCCGCCGATCTCCCGCAGCTGCCGGATGGCCGCACCGGCGAGATCGTCGTAGGCGTGCCCGAGCATGCCGCGCCCGGCCGCGGTGAGCTGGTACTGCTTGGCCGGCCGTCCGCGACCCTTCTGCTGCCAGGGCGCCGATCGCCCGGCGCGCGCCTGCCCCGATTCGATGAGCGCGTCCAGATGCCGGCGCACCCCGGCGGGGGCCAGGCCCAGGGCACTGCCTATCGCGGTCGCGGTGATCGGTCCCTCCTCCAGCAGCAGCCGGACGATAGCGGCGCGGGTATGACCTTCGCCGCCGGTCGCGGGCACGCCGACGGACCCGGTACCGGCCCGGTGACCAGCCCTTTCGTCCACATTCGGCAAACCCATAGTTTTCACAACATCAGTGTGGCGGAATTCGTTCCCGAAATCTAATAAGGGTGCCCTGAGCAGGCGGCTCACCCGATCCGGCCACGTCCGGCCGAAAAAGCCGAAATCGCCTGTTCTGGCGAGAAAGCGCCGCTCGCGGCTCTTCCACCGAATCCGTGTAGTGATGTGCTTCACTGCGCCGGAGGGGCAGGCGGCTCGCACGACCCGGCGCCCGAGAATTTGCTGCCCGGCTGCGCCCCCGCCAGAGGGGACGAGGCTCCGGGCCCGCCGGATCGTGCGCCCGGAAGTCCCGCACGGATCCGCCCGCGTCGGACACCGCGCACCCGGTGCGGGACACCCACGGTAGCCAGAAGATGTCCGGGCCGGAACCCGCGCCACGGCAACGGGTCGGTGCACATCCGGCTCGCCGCCCACCGTCGCGCCATGCCGCGACCCGGGCACCGGCAGCGCCCCCGGCGAACTAGTCTCGGTGACCGTGGCAGGACAGGCAGGCGCCCCGGGCGCAGTGGCGTCGCGCGGACAGCGCGCACTGAAACTGGTGCGGCGCGCCCTCGGACTCGATGTCCCGCCCTCGGATCACACCATCGCGGTCCTGCACAGCGACGAATCCGAGGTCCCGGGGCTCGACCGCCGGGAGCGGGCGCAACTGGACCGGATCCGGCTGATGGGCGCCACCGGCACCGTGCTCATGGCGATCAGCGCCCTCGGTATCGGCGCGCAGCCGGTCCACCAGAATCCGACCTCGGGAATGCGGGTCCTGGGCATCTTCGCGCGGGCGCACACCGGATCCCTGGCCATGTGCATGGTCGGCACGGTGACCGTGGTGCTGGCGTGGCTGCTGCTGGGCCGGTTCGCCGTCGGCGGGATCGGCGGTTCGCCGCGGCACCGGCTCACCCGGCGCCAGTTCGACCGCACCCTGCTGCTGTGGATCATCCCGCTGTGTGTGGCGCCGCCGATGTTCAGCAACGACGTCTACTCCTATCTGGCGCAGAGCGAGATCGCCGCCCGCGGGATCGACCCCTACCAGGAGGGTCCCGTCGCCGGGCTCGGTATCGACAATGTGCTCACCAACAATGTCCCCAACATCTGGCGCGAGACACCCGCGCCCTACGGGCCGCTGTTCCTGTGGATCGGTCACGGAATCGCCGAAGTCACCGGGGAGAACATCCTGGCCGGGGTGTGGGTGCACCGGCTGCTGGCCCTGGCGGGGGTGGCGCTGATCGTCTGGGCGCTGCCGCGCTTGTCCGTGCGCTGCGGGGTGGCGCCGGTGAGCGCACTGTGGCTGGGGGTGGCGAACCCATTGGTGCTGTTCCACTTGATCGGCGGAGTGCACAACGATGCGCTCATGCTCGGTCTGATGCTGGCCGGCCTGGAGTTCATGCTCCGCGCGATCCACGGGGTGCCCGGTGACGGCGGGCCGCCCCCGCTGGACGGCGGCGGCTGGGCGCTGCTGGTGAGCGGTGCGGTCGTGATCAGCCTGTCGTCCTCGGTGAAGGTCACCTCGATCATCGCGCTGGGCTTCGCGGGAATGGCCCTGGCCCGCCGCTGGGGGCCCGGGTTGCGTCCGATCTTGACCGCGGCCGGGCTGCTCGGCCTGATCGCGGTGGTGGTGACCGTGGTGATCAGCCTGGCGAGCGGTCTCGGTTTCGGCTGGCTCTACACCCTGAATACCGCGAACGCGGTACGCAGCTGGATGTCGCTGCCCACCGCACTGGGCATCGTCACCGGTTTCGGCGGCGTCCTGCTCGGCCTCGGCGACCACACCACCGCGCTGCTCAGCATCACCCGGCCCATCGCCGCCGTGGTGGCCGGTTTCATCACCGTACGCATGCTGGTCGCCACCTGGACCGGACGCCTGCATCCGGTGGGCGCGCTCGGGGTATCGCTGGGCGCGATCGTGCTGCTGTTCCCGGTCGTTCAACCCTGGTATCTGCTGTGGGCCATCGTGCCGATGGCGGCCTGGGCCACCCGGCCCGCGTTCCGCGGCCCGGCGATCGGCATCTCCGCGGTGGTCAGTGTGATCCTCATGCCACGCGGCGCCGACCTCGAGGTGTTCCAGATCGTGGGGTCGGCGGTGGCCACCGTGATCGTGTCGCTGCTGTTCATCGTGGTCACCCGGAACGCACTGCCCTGGCGGGCGCAGCAGGGGGTGTCGGCCCCGTCACAGCCGGCCGGGGCCTACGGTGGGACCTCGTGACCGCTTCCCGGGTGCCCGCCGTGCAGGTGGACCACGTCGCCAAACGCTACGGCGAGACGATCGCGGTGGACGGTATCGGTTTCACCATCGAACCCGCACAGGTTTTCGCCCTGCTCGGTCCGAACGGCGCCGGTAAGACCACCACGGTGGAGATGTGCGAAGGCTTCGTGCGCCCGGATTCGGGGCGGGTGCGGGTCCTCGGGCTGGACCCGATCGCCGATTCCGAGCGGCTGCGCCCGCGAATCGGAGTGATGCTGCAGGGTGGCGGCGCCTATCCGGGCGCGCGCGCCGGGGAGATGCTTGACCTGGTCGCTTCCTATTCGGCGAACCCGCTCGACCCCGCGTGGCTGCTCGGCGTGCTGGGCCTGGCCGATCACCGGCGTACCCCTTATCGCCGGCTCTCCGGCGGCCAGCAGCAGCGGCTGTCGCTGGCGTGCGCGCTGGTCGGCCGCCCGGAGATCGTCTTCCTCGACGAACCCACCGCGGGGATGGACGCGCAGGCGCGGATCCTGGTGTGGGAGTTGATCGAAGCGCTGCGGCGCGACGGTGTCGGCGTCCTGCTCACCACGCATCTCATGGACGAGGCCGAGGAACTGGCCGATCATCTGGTCATCGTCGACCACGGGCGCATCGTCGCCTCCGGTACGCCGGCCGAGGTGACCGCCCACGGCGCGGCCGGGCAGCTGCGTTTCGCCGCACCACCGAAACTTGACCTGGAACTGTTGCAGATGGCGCTGCCGGAGGGCTTCTCGCCCCGAGAGACGAGCCCTGGCTCATATCTGGTGGAGGGCGAGATCAATCCGCAGGTGCTGGCCACGGTGACCGCCTGGTGTGCCCGGGTGAACGTGCTCGCGACCGATATCCGGATCGACCAGCGCCGGCTCGAGGACGTGTTCCTGGAACTGACCGGACGGGATCTGCGCGCATGATGCGATACCGCGGCACCTCCGCCTTCACTGCGGCCCCCGCGGCGGGCCGCTACCGGTCCCGGAACAGGCCGAGTGCCGTAGCACCTCCATCTCCGCGGACCGGATCCGTCGACCCGGACCCGGCGATGCGATACCACCGCCTCCGCAGCCCACATGCATCGGTTTCGAGGGAGGCCCTGTGATGCGATACCTCCGCCTTCGCTACGGCCACCGCGGACCGCATGCGTCAGTTTCGAGGGAGGCCCTGTGACCAAGCCGGAGCTGACGGCCAACCGGTTCGAGCCGGGGACTTTCGCGCCCGCGCCCCGGCCCGCGCCGCGGGCGGCCATGTTGCTCGCGCAGACCCGGCTGGATCTGGTGCTGCTGCTGCGCAACGGCGAGCAACTCCTGCTCACCATGTTCATCCCGGTCACCCTGCTGATCGGGCTGGCGCTGTTGCCTTTCGGCGATATGGGCCCGGACAAGATCGACAAGATCGTGCCCGCCGTGATGATGGTGGCGGTGATGTCGACCGCCTTCACCGGCCAGGCCATCGCCATCGGTTTCGACCGCCGCTACGGCGCACTCAAGCGACTGGGCGCCACTCCCCTGCCACGCTGGGGGATCATCGCGGGTAAGAGCGGAGCCGTCCTGCTGGTGGTGATCCTGCAGGCGGTACTGCTGGGCCTCATCGGGGTGGCGCTGGGCTGGCGGCCGACTCCGCTGGGGCTGGTGCTGGGCGCGGTGCTGATCGCGGTGGGCACCGCCACGTTCGCGGCGATGGGCCTGCTGCTCGGCGGCACACTCAAGGCCGAAGTGGTGCTCGCGCTGGCGAATATCCTCTGGTTCGTCATGCTCGGAATCGCCAGCGTGGTCTTCGCCTCCGACGAACTACCCGCCGCCGTCCATACTCTGGTGCGGCTGGTCCCCTCAGGTGCGCTGGCGGTCGCGCTGGAACACGCGCTGAGCGGTGGCGTCGACTGGCTGGGGGTGGGCGCGCTGATCGTCTGGGGTACCGGTGCGGGCCTGCTCGCGGCCCGCTGGTTCCGCTTCGAATGATCTCCCACGACACGTTGTAGTAGTCCGGGTGCGGACCAGCGGTGCCCGCCCGCTACCATCGGGACGTGCTGTATCGCGCATTCCTGCGACTCGTCGACCGGCTGCCGCTACCCTCGCGGCGCACCCAGCTGCTGATCGCGCTGGCGGTGATCGCTTCCCAGGCCGGCATCGCCGTGACCGGCGCGATCGTCCGCGTCACCGCGTCCGGTCTGGGCTGCCCCACCTGGCCGCAGTGCTTCCCGGGCAGTTTCACCCCGATCGGTGTCTCCGAAGTGGCCGTTCTCCATCAGGCCGTGGAGTTCGGTAATCGCATGCTCACCTTCGCGGTGACGCTGTGCGCGGCACTCATCGTCCTGGCCGTCACCCGGGCCCGGCGGCGACGGGAAGTGCTGATCTACGCCTGGCTCATGCCCGCCGGCACCGTACTGCAGGCGGGTATCGGCGGTATCACGGTGCTGTCCGGGCTGCTGTGGTGGACCGTCGCGCTGCACCTGCTCGCGTCGATGCTCATGGTGTGGGTGGCCGCGGTGATGTACGCGAAGGTCGCCTCCCCCGACGACGGCGTCGACACCGTCCGCGCGCCCGCGCCCCTGCGCTGGCTGACCGCCCTGAGCGGAGTCGCCCTGGCGGGGGTACTCGTCGCGGGCACCCTGGTGACCGGCGCCGGTCCCCATGCCGGCGACAAGAGCATCGAGCGTCCGGTGGCCCGGCTCGAGGTGGAGATCGTCACGCTGGTGCACCTGCATTCACAGCTGCTCGTCGGATACCTCGCCCTGCTGGTCGGTCTCGGCTTCGGCCTTTTTGCGACCGGTATCACCAAACCGGTGCGGGACCGCCTGTTCGTCCTGCTCGGGCTGGTACTCACGCAGTCGCTGGTCGGCATCGTCCAGTACTTCACCGATGTCCCGGCGGCGCTGGTCGCGATACATGTCGGCGGGGCAGCCCTGTGCACCGCCGCGACCGCCGCGCTGTGGGCCTCGCTGCGCACCCGTGAACCCCTGCCCATCCCGGTCGTGGCAGCGAGCACCCAGCCGGCCTGAGGCGACCGTGCCGGAAGGCCGGCCGGACCACTCGGCCCGGTCGCGTCTCGCGGCCGTGCGGATTCACCGAGCCACTGCGGGCGCTCGGAGGCATGGTCACCGAACAGTCCTGCCGGCACGGACACGAGTCGCCGCCCCGTCGCGAACGGGCATCGCCGCCGGCGCCGCCTCAGGTCGCTTTCGGCCCGTTCTGGTAGCTGCGCGCGACCAGCGCCGAGGTCAGATACCACAGCCCGGTGGGGATCGCGGGATCGAAGCCGGTGAGCATCCGCACCCGTTTGAGCCGGTAGTCGAGCGTATTGGTGTGCATATGCATCAGCCGGGCGGTGCGCTGGCGATTGAAGTTGTTGGCGATGTGCTGGCGCAGCGTTTCCAGCAGTTCGGGATGTTCGTCGAGCGGATCGAGGATGGCGCTCAAATGCTCGCGGGCCGGGCCGGGCCGGGTGATCTGGAACTCCAGGGCCAGATCGGTGAATCGGTGCAGGCCGCCGCCGTCGGTGATGCGCTGCACGGTGTCGAGGAGTTCGTGGGCGCGGTCGGTGGCATCGGGGATCTCGGCGGTGGCTGCGGTGACCACGGTGCCCGTGACGGGCACCTGCGCCGCCTGCGCCAGGCGCGCGATCAACTCGTCCAAGGTGTCCTCGGGGAAGGCGTCCGCGGGTAGCAAGATCGTGCCACCGTCGATGCTGAGCAGCGACAGCGCCTTCTCCCCGCAACTGCGGGCGAGCTCGGCCTGGACCCGGCGCAGTTTGCGCCGCGCGACGATCCGGCCGTCGACCTGCGGCGCGGATTCGTCCGGATGCGGCGCCAGCGCCAGCGCCAGCACCTGGTACGCCTCCGCGATCTCGATCCCGCATTCCCGGGCCATGGTGGCGGTACTGTGTCCGCCGAGCAGCGCCGAGGTGAGCGTGTGCACCGCGGTGTGGTGTTCGGAGACCACGCCCCGGTATTCGCCGACATAGGCCAGCGCCACCTCCGAGGTGATCGTGTCCAGGATCTCCAGCATCCGGCGGGCGGTGGCGACCAGGGTCGCCGAATCCGCCGGCCCCGCGGTGGCCATGATGCGGTCGAAACCGAGTTTGAAACCCTCGTGGATGGCGTGGTTGATGGTGTCGATCGGGATACCCTCGCGCGCCCATTCGGCGGCGGCTTCCCGCACTTGTTCGATTTTCTCCGGCAGCTCACGGCCGTCGAGCCGGCTCACCGTGAGTTCCAGGCACAGCCGGGTGACGGCGGTGACATCGCCCTGGAGCGCGTCGCCCGGAAGCGTCCCGCACGGTGCCACGTGCTCGACGAAATGACCGACCATCTGACGCGACAGGGTCGATACGTCCCGCAGGTGGTTCGAGATCGGACGGCCGGACACCGTGAGTCTGGAACGGGTCGGACTGCTGACCGTCATATCGGCTCCTTCTACCCCGGGGCTGACGCTCGAGGCACTAACGGTAGCGCGAACCGGTTACTCGTCAGTAGTTTTTGGTCGGGAAACTGTTCGAGCTACCTGCGGCCGGGGTGCGCCACCTGTGAGCACGCACAGGTGTCAGTTTTCGTTGCGGGCCTTCGGGAATCGGGTTTGACCGGCGACCCAGCCGGCCATCTTCGCCCAGTGCCCGGTCCGCGGTGTGGTGCGGGCCACCAGCGCGCGTTCCCAGCCCTCGGCGGCGGTGAGCCCGTCCACCGCGTCGATCACGGCCTGCGCGGTGGCGATATCGGCGACCATCCGGTCCCCGAGGACACCGTCGGCCCCGACCAGGGTGAGCCGTACGCCCCGGCGGCCCACCGGCTGCGGCACGGCCTCGGCCGAACCTCCGTGCGCGGTGACGAACTTGCGCACCGATTCGACGATCTCCCGGGGAGCGGCGACGGTGGCGGTGGCGGAATCTGCACTCATGCCGAGAAGTTTACCGGCGAGTAGGGAAGCGCCCCGGACCCCGGTACGAACCACCCGGTCGCCATGGCGGCGGTGTTCGGTCCCGCTGCGGCGGACCCCTGTGTTCGGGGTGCGGGCACCGGTGTAGAACTGGACCCATGCGCGCGATCCAGGTAGACCGGCACGGCGGTCCGGAAGTGCTGACCCTCGCCGAGGTTCCCGATCCGGAGCCCGGACCGAATCAGCTACTGGTCGATATCGATGCCGTCGGGGTCAATTTCATCGACACCTACTTCCGCACCGGTACCTATCCGCGCCCGGTGCCCTATATTCCCGGTTCCGAGGGTACGGGAGTGGTGGCCGAAATCGGCTCCGCGGTCACCGAATTCGCGGTCGGCGACCGGGTGGCCTGGGCGGCCGGCCCGAACAGCTACGCCCCGCGCGCAGTGGTGGACGAGGCGGTCGCCGTGGCGGTGCCCGGCGATATCGACCCGGCGGTGGCGGCCTCGGCCCTGCTGCAGGGTATGACGGCGCACTATCTCATCGAATCGGTCTACCGCCCCGAACCGGGCGAGACGATCCTGGTGCACGCGGGCGCGGGCGGGGTCGGGCTGCTGCTCACCCAACTGGCCGCGGCGCGCGATATCCGGGTGATCACCACGGTATCCACCGACGAGAAGGAGGCGCTGTCGCGCGGCGCCGGCGCCTGGCAGGTGCTGCGCTACGGCGACGATCTCGCCGAACGGGTCCGCGAACTGACCGGCGGCGAGGGTGTCGCGGCGGTCTACGACGGCGTGGGCGCGGCCACCTTCGATGCCAGCCTCGCCTCGCTGCGGGTCCGCGGCACGCTGGCACTGTTCGGCGCGGCCAGCGGCCCGGTGCCCCCGGTGGACCTGCAACGGCTCAACGCGGCCGGGTCGGTCTTCGTGACCCGGCCCAATATCGCCCACTACACCCGCGACCGGGCCGAACTGGACTGGCGGGCCGGCGATATCTTCGAGGCCGTCGCCGACGGCTCGCTCACCGTCCGGGTCGGCGCGACCTACCCGCTGGCCGAGGCCGAACAGGCACATCGCGACCTGGAGAGCCGTAAGACCACCGGCTCGATCGTGCTGCTGCCCTGATCCGTTCGACCGGCGGGAAGCCGCCGCACGACTGGCCCGCCATCATCCTCGTGTGGCGAATGTGCGTCGTCATTTCCTGCATCAGGTCACCAACGAGCTGGTCAAAACCCACGACCGGCTCGTTGTCGAGGACCTGCATGTGGCCGGGATGTTGCGCAACGGCCGGCTGGCGCGGGCGATCGCCGATGCGGGGTAAGCCGATTTCGGGCGACTGCTGAACTACAAACTGCAATGGCGTGGCGGCACCGTGGTAACCGCTGGGCGTTGGTTCCCATCGAGTAAACGGTGTTCGGTCTGTGGCACCCCCAACCCCGGTCTCACGCTGACAGATCGGGTGTTCACCTGCCCCTGCGGGTACCACGCCGACCGCGACCTCAACGCCGCAGTCGACCTGGCTGCCTGGCCGGCACTGCAGAGACAAGACCCACCACGATCCCCGGACCTCCGAGCAGGGGGCCGGGCTACCAATGCCCGCCGACGGGAAGGCACTGACCGGCACCCGATGGGTGCCGGTGCAACCGGCCCGGCGACGCACGCTGTCAGTAGTCGCGTCCGGTCAAGCCGCGGTAGACGAAGCGGGTCAGGCTTGCCACCGCTTCGTCGTCCGAGATCTGTACCGCGCCGTCCTCGACCCCGGCCGAGATGGCCTGGACGAGATAGAACATCATCGCCAGGCTGGTGTCGACCGTACCGGGCAGAGTCATACCCTTCGCCACCAAACCGTCCAGATGGTCGGCGATATCCCGGCGCTGTTCCGCGCCGAATCGGGCCATGTCCCGGGCGAATTCCTCGTTGACCAGGGCAGCCTGTCCCATCGCCCGCATGACCGCGGCGTGCTCCCGGGCAAAGTGCCAGAAACCGGCGATGTGGAACCGCACGGCGTCGGGGTCGCTGAAGTCGGGATTGTGCTCGGCCTGGCCGGCCTGTTCGTCCCCGGCCTCCCCCAGATCGGCGAGCAGCGCGCGGAGCAGTTCTTCCTTGCTCGCGAAATGGTTGTAGAACGACCCCGCCGACCGGCCCGCCGCCGCCGTGATGTCGGTGATCTTGGCATTCAGGTAGCCGTGCTCGGCGAAGACCCGACGCGCGGCCGCCTTGAGCGCCTGCTCTGTTTCTTCCGCCCGTTCACGACGGCTCGATCCCACCGACCTCACCTCCTTGACACGGCAACCTACCAACCTCAATACTGAATTCAGATTCATTGAATCTTAATTCACCCAATTTCTCGGTCAGGAGTTCCCCATGTCGCCTTCCGTTCTCATCGCCGGTGCCGGGCCCACCGGCCTCGCCCTCGCCCTGGACCTGGCCCGCCGGAACATCGCCGTGCGCATCGTCGACAAGGCCGTCGAGTTCTGCCCCGGCTCGCGCGGTGACGGTATCCAGCCCCGGACGCTCGAAGTATTCGACGATCTGGGCGTGCTCGACGCAGTGTGGACGGCGGGCGCACCGGCGCCGGTCATGCGGGCCTATTTCGACGGGCAGCCGGTCGGCGAGCGCCGGATGGCCGAGCCCGTCGATCCCACCCCGGCGGTCCCCTACCCCAACGGCTGGTTCCTCGGGCAGGCGCAGACCGAGACGATCCTGCGGACCCGGCTGGCGGAGTTCGGTGTGCGGGTAGAACTCGGCACGACACTCGTATCGTTCACTCAGGACGAGGCGAGCGTCACTGCGCACTTGTCGAGCGACCGGGGCCCGGAAACGGTACGGAGCGCCTACCTGGTCGGCGCCGACGGCGGTGCCAGCACAGTCCGCAAGCAGGCCGGGATCGCGTTCGCGGGAACCACCGACGAATCACTGCGCATGCTGCTCGGTGATGTCCGGGCCGACGCGCTCGATCACGACTACGGCTACTGGTTCGCCGCGGCCGCGGAGCCGACCCGGGGTATCGCGCTGTCGCCGCTACCGGGCGGGCGTCACTTCCAGTTCGCCGCGCCCTTCGCCGACGGCACCGAACCGACCCTGGAGACATTGCAGGCTGCCATGAATCGCTGGTCGGGGCGCACCGATATCACCCTGACCGACCTGACCTGGGCCACGGTGTGGCGGCCCAATATCCGGCTTGCCGAGCGATTCCGGGCCGGGCGCGTGCTGCTCGCGGGCGACGCCGCGCATGTGCACCCGCCCACCGGTGGGCAGGGCATGAACACCGGTATCCAGGACGCCTACAACCTGGGCTGGAAACTCGCGGCCGCGCTGGCGGGCGACGAGGGGGGCCGCTGTCGACCTACGAACCGGAACGCCGCGCGGTCGCGGCCCGGGTCCTCGGCATCAGCTCGGCGCTGCTCGGCAAGCTCGTCGACGGGGCGGAAGATGCCATGGAACGCGGCGAGGAGACCCGCCAGCTCGATATCAGCTACCGTGACCCGGCCGACACCCGACCCGTCGCGGCCGGCGACCGCGCCCCCGACGCACCGCTGAAGGGTACCGACGGGCAGCCGCTGCGGCTGTTCGATCTCTTTCGCGGACCGCACGCTACCCTGCTGAGCTTCGGGGCCACGGGCGAGTTGCCCGTACTACCCGGCACCCGGAGTTACGCGGTGGTCGAGCCGGGCGCCTCGGTCTCCGGTCCCGCGGTGATCGATATCGAGGGCCACGCCCGAGCTGCCTACCACGCCGGCGCGGGGACGCGAATCCTGATCCGTCCGGACGGCTATATCGGGCAGGTCGACTGACGGCGAGCGGCGGCCGTACCCGCCCCGCAGTCCCCCCGTGGCGCTTCGGCGGATTCCGGCGTGGCGTCGGCAAGCCTGCCCTACCGAGCGGGTCCACGGAGGGCCGGCCCACCCACGTGGCGCCGGGGTTCAGCCGAAGAAGACGTCGCCCAGCGTGGTCCAGCCGAGTACCGAATCGACGGCCAGACCGCAGAACACCACCGCCAGGTAGTTGTTGGACTGGAGGAACAAACGCAGCGGTTTGACCGATTCGCCCCGGCGCACCCCGGCGTAGAGCTGATGGGCCATCAGCAGGAACCAGGCGCCGGCGACCAGGGCCACCGCCGTGTAGATCACCCCGGTGGCCGGGACCAGTGCCAGCGTGGTGAGCACGGTCAGCCACGTGTAGATGACGATCTGTTTGGTGACGGCCTGTTCGGTGGCGACCACCGGCAGCATCGGCACCCCGGCCGCGCGATAGTCCTCCTTGTAGCGCATGGCCAGCGCCCAGGTGTGCGGCGGCGTCCAGAAGAAGATCACGCCGAACAGCGCCAGGGCGGGCCAGCCGATGGTCCCGGTGACCGCCGACCAGCCGACGAGCGCGGGCATACACCCGGCCGCGCCGCCCCAGACCACATTCTGCGAGGTACGCCGTTTGAGGCCGAGGGTATAGACGAAGACGTAGAACAGGATGGTCGCGACGACCAGCACACCGCTGAGCAGATTGGCCTGCCACCACAACCAGGCGAAGGAGCCGATACCCAGGGCGACCCCGAAGACGAAGGCATGCGAGGTCGGGACCGCATCCCGGGCCAGCGGCCGTTTGGCGGTCCGCTTCATCACCTTGTCGATATCGGCGTCGGCGACGCAGTTGAGCGTATTGGCGCTGGCGGCGCCCATCCAACCGCCGAACAGGGTCGCCAGGATCAGCCGGATATCGACCGCGCCGCGGTCGGCCAGCAACATCGTGGGGATGGTGGCCACCAACAACAGTTCTATGACGCGCGGTTTGGTGAGCGCGATATAGGCCAGCGGGCGGCGGGCGACGCGGGCGAGCTTCTCACTACCGAGGAAGCGGTCCGCGGGTGCCGGAGCGGAATCGTGGGCGCCGCCGACCCCCATGTCATGACCGATCCGCACTATCTCTCCTCGCACGCTGTGCTTCCGCATCCGGTTTGGGAAGGAGCAGCGCGCGGCTGCGACGCGGCTACTACTACACACGATGGTAGACCCACGCCCGGTGCCCGCCGCCGCTCGCCCCTGTGCGCTCACCCGGGCGCCGCGTTCCGTGGCGCGCCCGGCTCGGCCGGACACCGCCGGCCATCCCGGCAACGACCGGCTCGCGCGACTGGCCGGGGGGCGTGCACGGGGGCGGCCGGTCGCAATTAGGGTAGGGGGTGTATGCGGCGCCACAGTCACCGCGCCGTACCGGTTCGCCACCCCGCCCGCCCCCAATTTCGACGCCTCGAAATGTCAGGAGAAACACGGTCGTGTCAGTGACAGACGACATCCGCGCCCTCACCCAGCCGAACCTTCCGGACGACTGGACGGATCTGGACACCAAAGCTGTCGACACCGTCCGGGTCCTGGCGGCCGACGCGGTGCAGGCCGCGGGCAACGGCCACCCCGGGACCGCTATGAGCCTGGCTCCGCTGGCCTACACGTTGTTCCAGCGCACCATGCGGCACGACCCCGCCGACCCGGAGTGGGTGGGCCGCGACCGGTTCGTCCTGTCCTGCGGTCACTCCAGCCTGACCCTCTACATCCAGCTGTACCTGGCCGGTTTCGGCCTGGAACTCGATGATCTGCGCAATCTGCGCACATGGGGTTCGCTGACGCCGGGACACCCGGAGTACCGGCACACCAAGGGTGTGGAGATCACCACCGGCCCGCTGGGCCAGGGCCTGGCCTCGGCGGTGGGTATGGCCATGGCCGCCCGCCGTGAACGCGGTCTGTTCGACCCCGAGGCCGCGGCCGGCGCCAGCCCGTTCGATCACCACATCTACGTGATCGCCTCCGACGGCGATATGGAAGAGGGCGTCACCTCCGAGGCCTCCTCCCTGGCGGGCACCCAGCAGCTGGGCAACCTGGTGGTGATCTACGACGACAACAAGATCTCCATCGAGGACGACACCACCATCGCCTTCACCGAGGACGTGGCGGCGCGGTACGCGGCCTACGGCTGGCATGTGCAGGTGGTGGAGGGCGGCGAGGACGTCGTCGCGATCGAGTCGGCGCTGGCGGCGGCCAAGGCCGAGATCGGCAGGCCGTCGCTGGTCCTGCTGCGCACCATCATCGGCTATCCGGCCCCGAACAAGATGAACACCGGTGCCGCGCACGGCGCCGCGCTCGGACCCGACGAGGTGGCCGGCACCAAGCGCGCCCTCGGTTTCGATCCCGAGCAGAGCTTCCAGGTCGCCGACGAGGTCATCGCGCACACCCGCAAGGCCGCCGAACGCGGCGCGCGGGCGCACGCGGACTGGACCGTCGAGTTCGACGCCTGGGCCCAGCGCGCGCCCGAGGCCAAGGCACTGTTCGACCGGCTGTTCAACGGGCAGCTGCCCGCGGGCTGGGACGCGGGCCTGCCCACGTGGGAACCCGATACCAAAGGCCTGGCCACCCGGAAGGCCTCCGCGAAGGTGCTCAGCGCCCTGGGACCGGTGCTGCCGGAACTGTGGGGCGGTTCGGCCGACCTCGCCGAATCGAACAACACCACCATCCCGGATTCGCTCAGCTTCGGCCCCGAGGCCATCTCGACCGGTATGTGGAAGGCGAGCCCCTACGGCCGGACCCTGCACTTCGGCGTCCGTGAACACGCTATGGGCTCCATCCTCAACGGCATCGCCCTGCACGGCCCCACCCGCCCCTACGGCGGCACCTTCCTGGTATTCAGCGACTACATGCGCCCGGCCGTCCGCCTGGCCGCGCTGATGCGGGTGCCGGTCACCTATGTTTGGACCCACGATTCGATCGGTCTCGGCGAGGACGGCCCGACCCACCAGCCCATCGAGCATCTGGCCGCCCTGCGCGCCATCCCGGGCCTGTCGGTGGTGCGTCCCGGTGACGCCAACGAAACCGCGTACGCCTGGCGCACCGTGATCGAGAAGCACAGCGGTAAGCACAATTCCCCGTTCGTCTCCAGCGATGCGGTGGGCACCGGCGGCCCGGCCGCACTGGCCCTGACCCGCCAGGACCTGCCGGTATTGGAGGGCACCAGCCTCGAGGGTGTCGCCAAGGGCGGCTACATCCTGGCCGAGGCCTCCACCGGCGTACCGCAGGTGATCCTCATCGGTACGGGCTCCGAGCTCCAGCTCGCGGTCGCCGCCCGCACTACGCTGGAGGAGCAGGGCATCGGTACCCGAGTGGTCTCGATGCCGTGCGTGGAGTGGTTCGACGCGCAGGACAAGGCGTATCGCGACGAGGTGCTGCCCCCGGCGGTCGCCGCGCGCGTCGTCGTCGAGGCCGGTATCGCGATGCCGTGGTACCGGTTCACCGGCGACGCGGGCGAGATCGTTTCGATCGAGCACTTCGGGGCCTCGGCCGATTATAAGACCCTGTTCCGCGAGTTCGGCTTCACGCCGGAGGCTGTCGTCGCTGCTGCGCAGCGCACGCTCGACAATGTGAAGGGATAAGGGCCCATGGCACAGAACGAGAACATCGCCGCCCTGGCGGCGGCCGGGGTATCGGTGTGGCTGGACGATCTGTCCCGCGATCGGATCAATTCCGGCAACCTCGCCGAACTGATCGCCACCCGCGGGGTCGTCGGCGTCACCACCAACCCCACCATTTTCCAGGGCGCACTCAGCAAGGGCCACGCCTACGACGAACAGGTTCGTGAGCTGGCCGCCCGCGGCGCCGATGTCGACGCCGCGATCCGCACCATCACCACCGATGACGTCCGCGCGGCCTGTGATGTGCTGGCCCCGGTATTCGAACGGACCGGCGGCGTGGACGGCCGGGTCTCCATCGAGGTGGATCCCCGCATGGCCTTCGATGCCGACAAGACCGTCGCTCAGGCGGTCGAACTGTGGAAGATCGTCGACCGGCCGAACCTGTTCATCAAGATCCCGGCCACCGAGGCGGGCCTGCCCGCGATCACCGCGGTGATCGAGGAGGGCATCAGCGTGAACGTCACGCTGATCTTCTCGGTGCAGCGCTACCGCGCGGTCATGGGCGCCTACCTCGACGGGCTGCGCAAGGCGCGGGTCGCCGGGCACGATCTGGCCAAGATCCATTCGGTGGCGTCGTTCTTCGTCTCGCGGGTGGACACCGAGATCGACAAACGCCTCGAGGCGATCGGTACCCCGGAGGCGCTGGCACTGCGCGGCAAGGCCGGCGTGGCCAATGCCCGCCTCGCCTACGCCGAGTACGAGGACGTTTTCGCCCCCGGCGGCAACCATGTCTCCACCTACGATCACCTGGCCTCGGCCGGCGCCAACCGGCAGCGGCCGCTGTGGGCGTCGACGGGTGTGAAGAACCCCGACTACCCGGACACCCTCTACGTGACCGAACTGGTCGCGGCGAACACGGTGAACACGCTGCCGGAGAAAACGCTCGAGGCCGTCGCCGATCACGGCGAGGTCCGCGGGGACACCGTCTCCGGCACGGCCGCCGAAGCCGCCGAGGTCTTCGACCGACTGCGGGCGGCCGGTATCGATCTCGACGACGTCTTCGCCGTGCTGGAACGCGAGGGCGTGGACAAGTTCGAGAAGTCCTGGGAGGAACTGCTGGAGGCCACCGCGGCCGAACTCCAGTCCGCTGTGGGAGGTAACTGACCACGATGGCCGGCGCTCCGGAGAGCACTGACACCGCATCCGGCACCCCGTGGCGTAACCCGCTGCGGGACGGCCGGGACAAACGGATTCCGCGGATCGCGGGGCCGTGCAGCATGGTGATCTTCGGGGTCACCGGTGATCTGTCCCGGCGCAAGCTCATGCCGGCCATCTACGATCTGGCGAACCGGGGGCTGCTGCCCCCCGGTTTCGCGCTGGTCGGCTTCGCCCGCCGGGAGATGTCGGACCGCGACTTCGGCGAGATCGTGCACGAGGCCGTGCGCGAACACGCGCGCACCCCGTTCCGCCAGGAGGTCTGGGACCATCTGGCCGAGGGATTCCGCTTCGTCCAGGGCACCTTCGAGGACGGTGAGGCATTCGGCCGCCTCGCCGAAACCCTCGCCCGGCTCGACGACGAGCGCGGCACCGGCGGTAATCACGCCTTCTACCTGTCGATTCCGCCGAACACCTTCCCGGTGGTACTGGACCAGCTCCACCGCCACCGGCTGACCAGTTCGGCGGCCGCGCTCGGTCGCGCGCCGTGGCGGCGGGTCGTGATCGAGAAGCCGTTCGGCCACGATCTCGACAGCGCGCACGAGTTGAACGCTCTGGTGAACCGGGTGTTCCCCGAGGAGACGGTGTTCCGGATCGACCACTATCTCGGCAAGGAGACGGTGCAGAACATCCTGGCGCTGCGTTTCGCCAACCAGCTGTTCGATCCGATCTGGAACGCCAACTACGTCGATCACGTCCAGATCACCATGGCCGAGGACATCGGTCTGGGCGGCCGGGCCGGGTACTACGACGGTATCGGCGCCGCTCGCGACGTGATCCAGAACCACCTGCTGCAGTTGCTCGCGCTCACCGCCATGGAGGAGCCGATCAGCTTCGAACCCCGTCAGTTGCAGAACGAGAAGATCAAGGTCCTCTCCGCCACCAAACTCGTGGAACCGCTCGACGAGACCACCGCCCGCGGCCAGTACGCGGCCGGTTGGCAGGGCGGCCAGGAAGTGGTGGGCCTGCTGGACGAGGAGGGTTTCGATCCGCAGTCGCGCACCGAGACCTACGCGGCGCTGACCCTCGAGGTCGATACCCGGCGCTGGGCGGGGGTGCCGTTCTATCTGCGCACCGGGAAACGCCTGGGCCGCCGGGTCACCGAGATCGCGGTGGTGTTCAAACGCGCCCCGCATCTGCCCTTCGATCAGACCATGACCGAGGAGCTCGGCGAGAATGCGCTGGTCATTCGAGTCCAGCCGGACGAGGGCATCACCATGCGATTCGGTTCGAAGGTGCCCGGGTCGTCGATGGAGGTGCGCGATGTGAACATGGACTTCAGCTACGGCGAGGCGTTCACCGAATCGTCCCCGGAGGCCTACGAGCGGCTTATCCTGGATGTGCTGCTCGGCGAGCCCTCCCTGTTCCCGGTCAATGCGGAGGTCGAATTGTCCTGGCGCATCCTGGACCCGGTACTGGCCCACTGGGCCGCCGACGGGAAACCCGAACAGTACGAGGCCGGGACCTGGGGCCCGGATTCCGCCGACGCGATGCTGGCCCGCACCGGCCGGGAATGGCGGCGGCCGTGATCATCGATATCCCCGACACCACGACCGGCGCGGTCACCAAACGCCTGGTACAGCTGCGCGAGAGCAACGGCGTGATCACCATGGGCCGGGTGCTGACCCTGGTGGTGTGCACGCTGGACAGTTCCGAGGCCGAGGAGGCCATCGACGCCGCCAACGATGCCAGCCGCGAACACCCCTGCCGGGTGGTGGTGCTGGCACGCGGCGACCGGTCGGCGCCGACCCGGCTGGACGCGCAGATCCGCGTCGGCGGGGACGCCGGCGCCGCCGAGGTGATCGTGCTGCGGCTGCAGGGGCAGCTGGTGAACCACGAGAACAGTGTGGTGATCCCGTTCCTGCTGCCCGATACCCCGGTGGTGGCGTGGTGGCCGCGGGGCGCCCCCGAGTTCCCGTCGCGGGATTCGGTGGGCCGGTTGGCCACCCGGCGGATCACCGACGCCACCTTCGCTCCCGACCCGCAGGCGACCATCAAGAAACGGCGCGGTTCCTACGCGCCCGGCGATTCCGATCTGGCGTGGAGCCGGATCACCTACTGGCGGGCGCTGCTCGCCGCCGCGATGGACGAACCACCGTTCGAACCCGTCCAGTCGGTGTCGGTATCGGGCCTGCGCGACGAGCCCGCTCTGGACATGCTGGCGGGCTGGCTGGCCCGGCGGCTGGGCTGCCCCGTGTATCGGCAGACCGGGGAGCTGCGGGTGGAGTTGCGCCGGAAGTCGGTGTCCATCGCCATCGCGCGCCCGCAGACCGGTGTCACCGCCACCCTGACCCGCACCGGCGAGCCGGTGCAGCGGATCGCGCTGGCACGCCGTGAAACCCGCGACTGCCTGGCCGAGGAACTGCGCCGGCTGGACGCGGACGAGATCTATGCCGAGGCTCTGGCCGGAATCGAAGGGGTTACCTATGACCACTAGCTCCGCAGCCGCCGTCGAAGTCCATGCCGACGGTGACGCCCTGACCACCGCCGCCGCCCGGTTGTTCGTCGAGGTCCTGGTCGCCGCACAGGCCGAACGCGGCGCGGCGTCGGTGGTGGTGACCGGCGGTGGGACCGGTATCACCCTGTTGGAAAAGGTCCGGAACGCCCCGGGCGATCTGGACTGGTCGAAACTCGATGTGTTCTGGGGCGATGAACGTTTCGTGCCCGCCGGGGATCCGGAGCGCAACGAACTCCAGGCCCACCAAGCCCTGCTGGACCACGTCCCGGTGGACCCGGCCCGGGTCCACACGGTGGCCACCTCCGACGGCGAATACCCCGATCCGGTCGAGGCCGCCGCCGAATACGCGACCGCCGTCCGCGCGCATCTCGCCGCCCACGGCGCGTTCGACCTCCATCTGCTCGGGATGGGCCCGGACGGGCACATCAATTCGCTCTTTCCCGGTCATACCGACACGATCGGTGAGGAACACGAATACGCCGTCGCGGTCACCGATTCCCCCAAACCGCCGCCGGTGCGCGTCACGCTGACCTATCCGGCGATCCGCCGCTCCCGCCATGTGGTGCTGGTGGTCTCCGGTTCCGGGAAGGCCGAGCCGGTGGCGTCGGCGCTGAACGGGGCCGATCCCCTCGAGATCCCGGCGGCGGGTGCGCACGGTGCGGAGTCGACGACCTGGCTGCTGGATGAGGACGCCGCCGCCGGATTACGCTGAGCGCGGTTCGACGGTGGCCGACGGTTGCGTGCGGCCCGCGGCACCGACGGGTCCGCCCTGGCCTTCGGTCCGGGCGGTGGCGAGCACGACGCCGATCACTACGACGAACGCCGTGACCGCGCAACCGGTCCGGAGGAAGTGGAACATTTCCCAGCGGTGCAGGATCTCGGCGTAATCGGCCGGCGGAATGCCCACGGCCCACTGCTTGATGTGCTGGTTGATCGGGACGTTCCCGAAGCGGGTCACCAGGAAAGAGGTGATCACCAGCGCCGACGCACCGCCGGCGAGCCACCGCGGCCACGCGCGCGAGCGCACGGCCAGTACCAGTGTGCTCAGGATCGCCAAACCCATCAGTGACTGCATGACAGGGCCGTTCGCCCGCATCAGCGCGGTGTGGAATGTGAACCGGACGTCGAGCGGGACCGCGCGGAACGCGTACAGCACATTCACCGCACCGTATCCGAAGGCCCCGGCCAGCAATCCGGGAAAGAGCAGCGCTGCCGCACGTACGGGTGTCGACCACATCGAGAACTCCCTTCCAGTATCGCAACACCAAGTTGCGATACCGTCAGCATGCCCGCCCGTCGCAGATATCGCAACAAGGAGTTGCAATGAATGCCGAATCCCTCGGCCGCGGACCGAAGGTTCGCGCCGCCGTATTGGCCGCGACCGTCGCCGAGTTGAGCGAGCACGGCTACGCCGCGTTCACCGTCGAGAACGTGGCGCGGCGCACCGGCGTACACAAGACCACCGTCTATCGCCGCTGGCCCGACCGTGACACGCTGATCACCGACGCACTGAGCGAGAGCGTCGCGACCGAGATCCCCGTTCCCGACACCGGTTCGGTCGACGGCGATCTCCGGGTGCTGGCCCGCAGCCTGGTCGAATGGATCACCAGCCCGGCCGGCCGGGCGGTCCTCGCAGTGATGCTGTCCGGCTCCACCGGTGCACCGACGCCGTCGGATCCCGTCCGTCACGTCTTCCGTGATCGCATCCGCCGCACCCTCCCACTGGTCGCCCGGGCCGTCGCCCGCGGTGAGCTGCCCACGGGCACCGATGCCGCGGAGCTGATCAAAGCCCTGGTGGCGCCCATCTATCTCCGTGTGGTGATCACGGGAGAAAAGGTGGACGACCGCACCGCCGACCGGGCGGCGGCGGTGACGCTCACCGCCGCGCGCGCCGGGCTCTTCGCCGAGGATCCGCCGGCACAACCGTGAACCGCCGGAATCCGCGCCTCGGCCCGGCGTGCGGTTCTGGGCGCCGCCAGAGCCGGCCGAGCGCGGAAACGGTTCGGCGACAGGACGCCGCTCCGCACGACACGACGCCGATCCACTTCGCCACCGGAACACCGGTCCGCGACCTAGGCTGTTGGTGGTGAGGACCCGGTGAGTATCCAGGACCCCGACCAGCGGTTCCGCGCGGAGATCGCGGCACTGCGCGTCCCCGGGCCGGCGGACGCCGAGCAGATCCTGCCCCCGGGGTTCACCGGCCGTGACTTCCTGGAGCTGTTCGAAGCGCAGGTGCTGAGCCGGCAGGCCGATTTCGCCGCGCGGCGGCTGGGTGCGAGCGGGCGCGGCTTCTACAGCATCGGTTCGTCAGGGCACGAGGGAAATGTCGCGCTGGCAGCGGCGAGCCGGGTCACCGATCCGGTACTGCCGCACTACCGCTCGGGGGCCTTATTCGTCCATCGTGCCCGCCGGGCAGGAGTGGCGGACCCGGTGCGCGATATCCTGCTGGGCGTGGTGGCCGCCGCGGCCGAGCCCCTCTCCGGGGGCCGGCACAAGGTGTTCGGCAGCGCGGTGGCGAATATCGTCCCGCAGACCTCCACCATCGCCTCGCAACTGCCGCGCGCGGTCGGGCTCGCGTTCGCCCTCGACCGCGCCGAGCGGCTCGGAGTGGCCTGCCCGTGGCCGTCGGACGCGGTGGTGCTCTGCGGTTTCGGGGATGCCTCGGCCAATCATTCGACCGCGGCGGGCGCCATCAACGCCGCCGTCCACACCGCGCATCTCGGCGTTCCCGTCCCGGTGCTGTTCGTCTGTGAGGACAACGGGATCGGGATCAGCGTGCCCACCCCGCCCGGCTGGATCGAGCACGCCTACGGGCACCGGCCGGGCCTGCGCTGGTTCGGGGCCGACGGCTGCGACCTGCCCGACGCGGTGCGGACCGCCGTGGCGGCGGTGGACTGGGTGCGCGCCCACCGGCGTCCGGCTTTTCTGCATCTGCGGACGGTGCGGCTGTTCGGGCATGCCGGATCCGATGTGGAGAGCGCCTACCGCGATACCGCCGCGATCGATGCCGGCCTGGCGCGCGATCCGGTCGTCGCCACCGCGCGGCTGCTGATCGAGGCGGGTATCGGCACACCGCGGGAAGTGCTCGGCCGGTACGACCGGCTCGCCGATCAGGTCGCCGCGACCGCGGCGCAAGTGTGTGGGGCACCGAAACTCACCACCGCCGGCGCGGTGCTCGCACCGCTCGCGCCGGCCCACCCGGAGCGGGTGCGCGACGAGGTACAGCGCCGGACCGGCGAGCGGCCGGGAGCCGCGGCGCCCGCGACCCGGCGGGCAGCGGGCGGGCCGGGCACCGCATCGAGCGCAGCCGCCAGGTCGGGAGGAGCAGCCGGGCCGGACAAAAGAGGCCGCCCCGCCGACGCGGAGGGCTCCCGGCCACGCGCGCAGGACGGACCTGAGACCGCCTCGCAGACGCTGGCGCAGGCTATCAACCGCACCCTCGCCGACCTGCTCACCCGGGACCCCGGGGTCCTCGTATTCGGCGAGGACGTCGCCCGCAAGGGCGGCGTCTACGGCGTGACCAGAGGATTGCGCAAACAGTTCGGGCCACGGCGGGTGTTCGATACCCTGCTCGACGAGCAGAGCGTCCTCGGGGCGGCACTCGGCGCCGGCCTCGCGGGTTTCCTGCCGATTCCGGAGATCCAGTACCTGGCCTATGTGCACAACGCGCTGGACCAACTGCGCGGCGAGGCGGCGACCCTCTCGTTCTTCTCGGCCGGCCGCTACCGCAACCCGATGGTGGTGCGTATCGCCGGCTATGCCTACCAGCGCGGGTTCGGCGGCCATTTCCACAACGACAATTCCGTTGCCGCGCTGCGCGATATACCCGGGGTGATCGTCGCATCACCGTCGCGGCCCGACGATGCGGCGGCTCTGTTGCGCACCTGTGTCGCCGCGGCCCGTGTGGACGGCCGCGTGTGCGTGTTCCTGGAGCCCATCGCCCTCTATCACACCCGCGACCTGTACGAACCCGACGACGGGCAGTGGGCGGCCGCCGCGGAAACCGCCCATGTGCCGGTCGGCCGGGCCCGGGCCTACGGCGACGGCATGGATCTGACCATCGTCGCCTTCGCCAATTCGGTGCCGATGAGCCTGCGCGTGGCCCGCCGTCTCGCCCGGCGCGGTGCCGGGGTCCGGGTACTCGACCTGCGTTGGCTCACACCGCTTCCCGTCGCGGATCTGATCCGGCACGCCGCGGCCACCGGCCGGGTCCTGGTCGCCGACGAGACCCGGCGCAGCGGCGGCGTCTCGGAATCCATATGCGCGGCATTGGTGGACGCGGGATTCACCGGCGCGCTGGCCCGGGTCACGAGCGCGGACAGTTTCATCCCGCTGGGACCCGCTGCCGCGACCGTGCTGCTGAGCGAGGCCGATATCGAAGCGGCCGCCGACCGGCTGCTCTCCGTGGACCGGCCCCGGCCCGCCGCCACGCGATAGGTCAGCGGTCGATACCGAGATTGATCGCTGCCCTCCCGGACGGACGGCCGACGCCGCGGGAACTGCTCGAATTCTCGGTCATACGCTCCACGGTCGCCGTCGATACTTCCTCCCGCCTGGGGGCCGGCTGGGGACACGCTGGAGTCCGGGCCGGATAGGCAGACCGATCCGGTCCTCGGTCCCGGAACGGTGCGGTTGCCGACTGCCAGGAAATTCGCAGGCCGTTGGCAGGCCACCTCGAGGCCGGGTCCCCAGGATGGCCCTTGTCGGATCGGGATCGACCCGGCCCGGTGGCCTGGGTCGGGCCACACCAGAGGAGGAATATCTCGCAATGGCGAAGGTCATGAAGTCGAAGCTCGCGAAGGCGGCCGTGGTCGGCGGTGCCGGACTGGGAATGGTCGGTCTGGGCGCGGGCGCGGCGAGCGCACAGCCGGGCCCGGACCTGCACGGGAACCAGCCGCAGCAGAACCAGCCGCATGGGGACCAGCACCTGAACAATCCCGGACCGGACCATCCCGATGGCCACGGCTTCTGGTTCTTCGACCGGTGGGTGCCGCTGCCCTGGTGATCGAACAGCGATGACGACCGCGACCGCATCGGTCGCGACGCCCGGCCCCGCGGCGGACTTCCGGTACCACGGAACCCGCCGCGGGGCCGCGTTCATGCCGGTGGCTGCCGCACCGGAGAACAGCGGGCCGGTCACATCGCCCGTTCTGGGCGGATTCCGCTGTGCCCGAACGCTTTTTCGGGCACCATCTGATCGTGTGATGATCAGACGAGTTCATGGAGCTGCTGCCCTGCTGGCCCTGGCCGCCGCGACGTTCGCACCCCTGTCCGCCGCACCCGCGGTCGCGGACGCATCCTTCACCGCACCCCGAGTCACCTTCGCGGGTACCGCGCCGGGAACGGTGACAGCGACCCTGCACAACCCGAACGACCGGGGTCAGTGCTGGGCTGAGGCGGGAGTCGGCCCGGAGAACAACCACGTCTTCTTCGGGGAGGCGAAACCGGAATCCCTGGCCGCGCCCGGACAGACCGTGGAGACCTCACTGACGGGTCTGGCATCGGGCACCACGATCAATGCCCGGGGCGGATGCGCGGATACCGGTCCCGCCGGCGGGTACGAGCTGGGCGAATTCGTCACGGTCGTCGTACCGTAGCCGGATACGGTCAGCGGCCGGCGCGCCGATCCCGGCGCGGAGGGTCGGCCACCGGTCGCGGTGGCCGGCACCCGTGGCCGATGTCCGGCCGCGAACGGGCACCGGCCGCCCCCGATCGGCCACCCCGGCCGGTCGGCGGCGGGACCCTCGCCCTACAGTCGGCGACGCCGGTCGCCGGGCCGGATCAGGGGCGGCCCGCCCCCGGTGCGGGCGCGGGGAAGGCCAGCACCCGGCCGGTGGGTCCGGATGTCTCGGCACCGTACTGCTGGCCGATCACGAAGAGCCGTGGGTTGCCGGGATCGCGATCGAGGACGCAGGCGAAAGCACCACGGTCGGACTCGACGGTGCCCAGGATCGTGCCGCCTTCGGCCACCCGGACGCAGTGCCGGTTACCCACATCGGCGTACCAGGCCGCGCCTTCGGCATCGAGGCAGATACCGTCGGGGTGATCGCCGGGCGTGGCCGCCCAGACCCGGCGGCCGGCGAGATCGCCCGAGGTCGCGATGTCGTAGGCGGTGAGCCGCTCGGCATAGGATTCGGCGACGATCAGGGTGGCGCCGTCCGCGGTGATCGCCATACCGTTCGGGAACGCGAGATCGTCGGCGACCCGGCGCACCGTACCGTCCGGAGTCACCAGCACGACGAATCCGGGCGCGAATTCGCCGCCGGGAAAAGTGAATCCGATGCTGTTGACGTAGGCGTTACCGTGCGCGTCGACGACGATATCGTTCCACGGTATGTCCGTGTCACCGCCGAGGTCGGCATGGGTCACCAGGGTGCCCTCCGCTTCGCGGCGCAGCAGTCGCCGCCGGGCCGAATCCACGATCAGCAGCCGCCCGTCCGGCAGGAAGTCGATACACATGGGGAACGAGGGCACCGACGCGATCACCTCGCCCCGCCCTGGGCCGTCGACCGCGATCACCTGATTCGCGCCCCAGTCCGAGAACCACAGCCGGCCCTCGTGCCAGCGCGGCGATTCACCGAACACAATGCCCTCGAGCACCACCTCTGGTATCTGCACCATATTTCCTCCGTTCGCCGATGATGATGCGGACGGGGCGGCCGCCCGGAATTCATCGCCCGGAGCAGCCGGTGCCGGCCGGCGCCCGGCTTCCGATCAGCCGATTCCGTACGCGGCCAGTGCCTCGAGCAGGGCTCGCGGCCGCTGATCGGTCGGCAGCGGGTCGACGAGTTCGACCACGCAGCCGATATCGGCAGCGGCGCCGTCGGCCTCGGCACTGTCCCCGATCATCAAGGTCTCGTGCGGCGGTACGCCGAGTCGCTCGCAGGCCAGCGCGAACAGCCGCGGATCGGGTTTCACCGCGCCTTCACGGTAGGAGAGCACGAACTCGCGCACGTAGTCGGCCGCTCCGGTGCGCTCGAACGCCGGCCGGATATCCCAGGCGATATTGCTGAGGACCGCGACCGGCAACTCGAAGCCTGCCGCCACCTTCAATGCGGCCGCCGTATCCGGGTACGGTGTCCACGCGCCGGCCGATACGAGCTGGTCGTAGAGATAGTCCGGGTTGCCGACGCCGGATCCCTCGAGCACGGCGGTATACAGCTCGCGGTGCAGCGTCGGGTCGAGATCGCGCCGGCCCCAGTCCTCGCCCAGCCGTGCGGGCAGCCCCTCGGGCCGTCCGGTGGGTGCGGTCATCCGGCGCATGATCTCGGCCTGGCGGGCACCGGCGAGTGGTGCCCCGTGACGATCGGTCAATCCCTCGGTGGTCGGTTCGAATCGGAAGAGTGTGCCGGAGAAGTCGAAGAGCACGCCGCGGATGGTCATGCGGGCCAGGTTACGGACGACCGGTGTGCGGTCGGTCGTGAACCGCTGACCGCGAGCGGCCGGGCGCGGGCCGCAGCCGCGACAGCGTCCCCGGGGTCAGTCGCCGCGCGAGTGCCTCCAAGGCGGTGACCACCCCGGCGACCTCAGCGGGATCGTCGGTGCCGAGTGCCGCCGCGAGGGCGGTATCGATCGTGGTCGCGCGGACCGTATCGACCCGGCCGGAGGCCTCGGGCGCCTGGCGGATCAGGACGCGACGCCGGTCTGCCGGATCGGGCTCGCTCACGACGGCGCCCGCCTCCCGCAGCCGCGCGACACATCCGGAGACCTGACTCTGCGGCAGGCCCGTGCGCGCGGCGATCTCCCCCACCGCGCTCTCGGGATGCTCGACGATATCGCTGGCCACGATCAGCACCGACCGCACACTGGTCGAGTACTGCGGCAGCCCCTCGGTCGGCATCGCCTCTTCGCCAATCTTCATCAGCGTTCGGCCGAGCAGGAAGAGTTCGACTCCGTTCATTCCGGGGACGCTACCCCACATACACATCGTTTCGAATACATCTTTCTTGATGTATCTAAAATGATGAATTATATTGCTCGGTATGCGCGAATTCCGAACCGGCCGTCTCCCCGTCCCCGGCGCGACCCTGTACTACGAGATCCACGGCAGCGGCCCGCTGCTCCTGCTGCTGCAGGGCGGCGACGGCAATACCGCCCGCGGCGCCGATCTGGCCGCACGGCTCGCCGCCGACTACACCGTGGTCGTCCCCGACCGCCGCGGCCTGTCCGGAAGCGTGCTCGACGACCCGGCCGCGCCCGTGACGGTAGCCACCCACGCCGACGATATCCACCGGCTTCTGGCAGCCCTCACCGACGAGCCCGCCCGCATATTCGGTTCCAGCTACGGCGCACTCATCGCGCTCACCCTGGCCGGAGATCACCCGGAGCAGGTCCACACCCTGATCGCCCACGATCCGGCCACGATCGCCCTGCTACCGGCCGCGGCCCGCGAGCGCGCCGAACACGACCTCGCCGCCCTCGACGAGGTCCACCGTCGCGACGGCGCACTGCCCGCGCTCCGGAAACTCGCCGAGCTGGTCCACGCCGATCCCTCCGATCGGGAGCCCGGCGTCACACCACCGGCACCGCGCGGCCCCGGCGACCTGGCGGACCTGGACTTCTTCCTGTCCCGGGACCTGCCGGAGATCCGCTCCTCGACCCTGGACGCCGCCGGAATCGCCGCCCTCGCCGCCACCTCGGTCCGTATCGTGCCCGCCGCCGGTCGCGGTTCCCGGGAGATCTGGAACTACGACTGCGCCCGGGCCCTGGCCGGCCTACTGGACAGCACGGTCACCGAGTTCCCGGGCGGCCACAGCCTTTCCACCCATCCGGCCGCCTTCACGGTGCGGCTACGCGAAGTCCTGCACGAAGCCGACCAGGCGGCGACCGCGACAGCCGCGGATTAGCGGCCCACCGGCGTTATCCGGCGAATTCGCACAGCCCCAGTGCCGTACTGCGCAGGGCACCGAGCCCGATCGGATCACCGTCGGCTCCGGTGGCACGCAACGGCGCGATATCGGGGACCCCCGCCGCACCGGCATTGTCGTTGAGCGCATAGCCCTTCCCGTCGGGGGCGATGAACACCACCTGTACACCGGGCCGGCATTCCAATTCGCCCCGGTCCACGGTCAGCGGCCACAGATAACCGAAGTTCTCGCTCGCCACCGTCTGCCGGGCCGACGTCGGTGCGGGCAACGGCACCGGACTCGGATGCCCGGGATCGGTGGGCCCCGATCCACCGCCGCACGCGGCGGCCGACAAGGCGGCATACACCACACCCACCACGAAACACGCCGCACGTCTGGACATCACGTCGAAACCCCCCGGACTCGAGACGCGGGCCGATCCCGCGTCTCGACACTACCCTGACGGCGGCCGGGGAACCATCACCCGGCGGTGAGATCGGCGAGGGCGCCCAGCAGGAAATCGTTCACGGCCCCGGTCGCCTCCAACTGCACCAGATGCCCGGCACCCGGCACCCGCTGCACCGCACGCAGATCCGGCAGCAGCGCGCGCATCGTCTCGAGCGGATCGCGGCCGCTGAAGCCTTCCATATCGGGATCGTTCTCGCCGTAGACGAAGTACACCGGGACAGTGGGGACCGCCTCGGCGTAGTCGGCGGTCAGCTCCCAGTTGCGGTCGATGGCCCGGTACCAGTTCAGACCGCCGGTGAATCCGGTGCGCTCGAAATCGCCGGCCAGCGTGTCGAAATCGGCCTCCGACAGCCACCGCCAGGGCAGGTCGGGGGCCACGGGCAGCGCATCGAGGTAGCGGGTTCCCGGCGGGTTTTTCCACACGTCGAGGTAGTGGAAATCCCCGCTCAGCGCGAAGTAGACCCGGGAAAGGAATTCGCGTGGCCGTTCGGCCAGATGCGCGTCGGCCACGCCGGGTTCCTGGAAGTACTGCAGGTGCAGGAAATGCCGCTCGGCCATCTTCCCCCAGTAGTACCCGGGCGGTTTCGGCGCGCGCGGCGCGAAGGGGTTGTTCAATATCACCAGTCCGCGCACCCGTTCGGGCGCGCGCAGCGCGAGCTCCCAGAGCAGCGCCGCGCCGAAATCGACACCTACGAAAACCGCTTGATCGGCGTCGATATCGTCGAGCAGCGCCAGCAGATCGCCGACCACGGCCGCATTGGTGTAGTCGTCGATCGACTCGGGCGCCCCGGTATGGCCCGCGCCGCGCAGATCGGGGGCCAGAGCCCGGTATCCGGCCGCGCCGGCCGCGGCGAGCTGGCGGTGCCAGACATACCAGGTGTGCGGGAATCCGTGGCAGAAGATCACCGGGTGACCCCGGCCCTGTTCGGCTACATGCATCCGCACGCCGCCGGTGTCGACGAACCGGTGTGTCGGCTCCACCGCACCTCCCGAATACTAGAACGCGTTATAGTTTCACGGTAACGTCTCGGGACTGTGAGCGGAATACCACACCCCCTGCAGAACCGGATCGCGGTGGTCACCGGCGCCAGCCGTGGGATCGGCAAAGGTATCGCCCTGGAATTGGGCGCTGCCGGCGCGACCGTCTACGTGACCGGACGCTCGGACAAGCCGGGCAAACTCCCGGGCACCGTGGGCGAAACGGCCGCGCGGATCGACGAACTCGGCGGCACCGGCGTGCCGGTGGTGTGCGATCACCGCGACGACGAGGCGACCGCCGCGCTCTTCGAGCGGATCGGCAACGACCACGACCGGCTCGACATCCTGGTGAACAATGTCTACAACTCCCCCGCCGCCGCCCGCTGGCTCGGCCGCAAATTCTGGGAGGTGCCACCCGCGGCGTGGGACGAAACCTTCGAGGTGGGTGTTCGCTCGCACTACGCGGCCGCCGTCTACGCCGCGCCGCTGCTGCTGAAAGGCGACGGTTTGATCGTCAATGTCTCCTCGCCGGGATCCCGGCGGTATATGCACAACGCGGTGTACGGGGTCGCCAAGACCGCCCTCGACCGGATGACCGCCGACTTCGCGCGTGACCTCGCCGGGACCCAGGTGACCGCGGTCTCGATCTGGCCGGGCATCGTCGACACCGAACTACTGCAGATGGTGCCCGCCGACGCGGACGGCAACCGGATGGTGACACTTCCCGGAGAAGGCAGTTTCGACCTGAACCAGGCGGAGAGCCCCCGGTTCGCGGGCCGTGCGGTGGCGGCCCTCGCCACCGACCCCGAGCGCGGGAAACGCTCCGGGCAGGCCTGGAAGGTCGCCGATCTGGCCGGCGACTACGGGTTCACCGATGTGGACGGAAGAGTTCCGCGCCACGACTGACCGGCAGGTCAGGCGAACTTGATCTCCAGGCCGATTCCCAGAATCGCGATGAACCAGACCATGCCGGTGAAGATGGTGATGCGGTTGAGGTTCTTCTCGGCGACCGTCGACCCGGACAGACTCGACTGCATCCCACCACCGAACAGGCTGGACAGACCTCCGCCCTTGGCCCGGTGCAGCAGCACCAGCAGCACCAGCAGCAGGCTGGTGACGATCAGGAGGATATCCAGGAACATCCGCATGCCGGACAGTCTAGAGGGTGCGCCGGGCCGAATCCCATTCGCCGTCCGAGCACGGCAGCAGCGACAGCTGGGCCGGAAAGCGCACGGGCGAAGAACGCGGTGGCGCCCGCCGGGGCGGGCAGTGGTACGCACCAGCGTGCACGGCCGAGGCGAATGCGGAGGGACACCTAGCTTCGCGGTTCCACCGATACCAGATGGGTGAGCCTCTCGTCGTGCGCGAATTCCGACACCGCCCGCTCACGCATCAGATCCTGGGCCGTCAGCCGCACCTTGTGTTGCTGCATATGCTCGGACCAGGAGCGCACCACGAACGCCTCCACATAGCGGTCCGTACTGCCCACATCGCGATAGATTCGCCATTCCATCGCGCCGGTGCGCTGCCGTGACCGCCCCACGAAGCTCATGGCCGCCAGGAATTCCGGCACCTTGTCCGCCGGTACGTCGTAGTCCTTGAGCACCAGTACCGGGCCGTCGTCGGGGTCCGGTTCCACCACCAGTTGTGGTTCCGGCCAGTACGCGTGCGGCGTCAGGTCGAAACCGGGTACGAACTGCCGCAGCGGCAGCCAGATCGTGCTGACCGCGCACACGCCGAGCAGTACCGCCGCCGCCAGCAGCGCGGTGACCGCGCCGTAGGCCCCGGCGACCAGCCCCCACACCACCGAGCCGATCGCCTGCCCGGCCATGAACACCAGCAGATACACCGACAGGCCCCGGGCCCGGACCCAGCCGGGCAGCAGCAACTGCATGGTCGCGTTCATGGTGGCCAGGGTCAGCAGCCAGGACGCGCCCGCGAAAACGAGCAGCAGCAGCACCAGCGCCTCCACCCGCAGCAGCGCAGTCCCGCAGCAGGCGATCCCGAACACCACCGCGGCGACCGCGACCTGCTGGGTCGGGGTCAGCAGGGCCCGTACCCGGGCCAGGCCCAGCGCGCCGAGGACCGCGCCCACGCCGAGCGCGCCCAGCATGAGTCCGTAGCCGGAGGAACCGAGACCGAGCTGGTTACGCGCGATCACCGGTAGCAGTGACCACAGCGCGCTGGCGGGCGCGACGAACAGGGCGGTGCGCAGCAGGACGCGCCGGATCGCGGGCGCGGATTTGATGAAGCGGGTCCCCGCCTGCAGTGCCGCCAGCGGCCGCTCGCTGGGCAGGTCCTTGGCCACCCGCGGCCGGCGCCAGAACAACAGCGCGGCGACGATCGCGGCGAACGATACGGCGTTGAGCGCGAACACCAGTGCGGGACCCGACAGGGCGACCAGTACACCGGCGATGGCCGGTCCCACCGCCCGGCCGATGTTCATGTTCATACTGCCGAGCGCGGCGGCCGAGGGGATCTGCTCCCGGGGCACCAGCTCGGGCTGGATCGCCTGCCAGGCGGGCCCCACCACCGCCTGGCCGCAGCCGAGCAAGAACAGCAGGGTGAGCAGGACCGAGGGCGTGGTGTGCCCGGCGGCGGTGGACACCGCCAGCGTGATCGCCAGGACCGCCATGGTGGATTGCGCCCCCAGCAGCAGGCGGCGGCGATCCAGCAGGTCGGCGAGCACCCCGGACGGAATCGCCAGAATCATCACCGGCAACGTCGTCGCGGTCTGTACAAAGGAGACCAGCGCGGCGGCATTGGGTTCGTCGACCAGTACCCACTGCGCCCCGACCATCTGCATCCAGGTGCCCAGATTGGATACCAGCTGCGCGATCCACAGCGCTCGATAGACCCGCGACCGCAATGGCGCCCAAGTGGAAACTGGTTTCGCTGCGGCAGTAGTCACTCGGGACAGCATAGCGTTGCGCTCTGACGGGCCTGCCGGACGAAGGGTACCGTGACCGGTTCCCGGCGCCGCACGGTCCCGGCCCGTACCGACCCGGCGCCGGAGCCCACCGGTGCGCGAACCGGCACCGCGCGATCGCGTTCCGGCGCCACCCCGAACACCGCGATGATCGCGACGGTGAAGATGACGATGTTCCCGGTCTCGAACAGCGCGAACATCGGGTACACCAGCACGCCGTAGGCCGCGATACCGGCGATATAGACCCGGCGCGGCCCGAAGCGGTCGGCGAGCAGACCGGACACCGGGATGAGCGTCGCCATCACCACCGCGGCGACGGTGAACGCCACCTGCCCGAAACCGAGAGGCCCGGTCGCGAACGTGATCGCGAAGACACCCCCGGTGTCGAACGCCGCGCCCTCACCCCAGCGCGACAGCAATCCGAGCACGATGTCGCGCCGGGATCGGGCATTGCGGAAGAGTTCGACCCACGGGCACTTTCGAGATCTGGTTGAGCCGGTCGACCTCCCGGAAGGCGGGTGTCTCGTCGATCTTCAGACGCACCACCAGTCCGATCAGCACCAGCACCAGACTGGCGCCGAACGCGATCCGCCAGCCGTAGTCGAGGAACGCCGTTTCGCTCAGCGCCGTCCGCAGCACCGCGAATACGCCGGTCCCGAGCGCGAGCCCGAGCGCCGGTCCGACCTGCGGATAGCTGCCGAACAACCCGACTTTCCGGTGCGGGCTGTGCTCGACGGCGAGCAGCACCGCCCCGGCCCATTCACCGCCGAGCGCGAAACCCTGCAGCATTCGCAGCAGCAGGAGCAGGATCGGGGCCACCACGCCGATCGCTGCGGCGGTGGGCAGTACCCCCATCAGTGCGGTGGACCCGCCCATGATCGCCATGGTCAGGGCCAGTGTCTTCTTCCGGCCGGTCCGGTCGCCGATATGACCGAAGACGAGCCCGCCGACCGGCCGCATCACGAAACCGACAGCGAAGGTCGCGAACGACAGCATGGTTCCGACGAACGCGCTGTTGTTCGGGACGAAGAGTTCGTCGAAGACGAGACCCGCCGCAGTGGCGTAGAGGAAGAAGTCGTACCACTCGACGGTGGTACCGATCAGGCTCGCCACCACCGCTTTCCTGGTGTCGGTGGCGCCGAGTGCCCCGGCGGGCGGCGTGGTGCGATCGTCCGGGTGGGTCGCGGCCGGGCCTGTTTCCAGTAGTGACATCGTGTTCCCTTCGCTCCCGCGTCGATCGCCGAGCGAGGCGATGAGGACAACGGCCCAGGTAGAAGCATTGGAATCAGCAAGATTCGAGTGGCGGGCGGGTTTCGGCGCCCGGAACCGGGGCGTGCGCCGGGTAGCATCGCCGTCATGCCGGGACCAGCGCTCCGAATCGGTGCCGCCCTGTCGCTACTGCTACTCGCGGCGACAGCGTGTTCGGGCAACGAGCCGGCGCCGACCCAACCCGAACCCACGCCCGTGGGCCACACCTATGTCTCCACCGAGGTCACCGGCACACCCATACCCGGCGGCGGCCCGCTCACCCTCACCTTCGCCGACAACCGGATCTCGGCGGCGGCCGGATGCAACACCCACAGCGGAGTGGTGGATCTCCGCGACCACGTCCTGCATGTCTCCGAACTCGCGAGCACGCTCGTCGGCTGCCCGGGCGACCGGGCCGGCTCCGACGCCTGGGTCGGCGACCTGCTGCGCGCGGACCCCACCTGGCAACTCGATCAGGATCGGCTGACGCTGACCGGCAAGGGCACCACCGTCGTCCTCACCGACAAGAAGGTGCTGCAACCGGACCGCCCGATCCGCGGCACCGAATGGGTGGTGACCTCCCTGCTCACCCCCGATGCCCGGATCAGCTCACAGACCGTCGATCAGGTGCGGCCGGCGCTCACCATCGCCGCCGACGATTCGCTCACCGGTTTCGCCGGCTGCAACCGGATGACCGGGCGGGCGGTGGTGACCGGAACACCGGCCGGAGCGGATATAGCGTTCACGGCGGCCACGACCCGGATGAGGTGCGGTCCGGAGATCATGGAAGTCGAACACGCGGTGCTGGCCGCGCTGGACGGGACGGTGCAGGCCACCGTGGACGCGAATACCCTCACCCTGCGCAACCCCAACGGCCACGGGCTCATCCTGCGCGCCGGATGATCTTCCGGTCAGGCGCCTCGGTCGGGTAACCGCTTTCCGCGGCGACCGGCGGTCGCTGACGCGGCCGCGCACCGCCCGGCCGGGTCGAGAGCGATGTACCCGAAACGGCACCCGCCACCCCCAGTACCACGACCACCGTGACCGCGCCGGTCACGGTGTAGAGGACCTGCGGATACGGCAGCACGCCGTGCGTTACCCGATGAGGCCCGCCGGTGGGAAACCGGCGGGCCTCATCGGGTCATCGATCGGTCAGGGCAGCGGCCCGCCCGCCGCGATGGCGGACAGGGTGGCGAATTCGTCGCCCTTGAGCGACGCTCCGCCCACCAGGGCCCCGTCGATATCGGTCTGCTTGGTCAGCTCGCCGACATTCTTCGCGTTCACCGAACCGCCGTAGAGCACCCGGACGGTTTCGGCGACCTGCTCGCCGGCCAGCTGCACCAGTTCGCCACGGATCGCACCGCAGACCTCCTGCGCGTCGGCGGGGGTCGCGACCTTGCCGGTACCGATCGCCCACACGGGTTCGTAGGCGATCACCACCTTCGCGATCTCCTCGGCCGACAGGCCCTTCAGCGAACCCCGCAGCTGTTCCAGGTTGTACTCGACATGGGTGCCCGCGTCGCGCACGTTCAGGCCCTCACCGATGCAGACGATCGGCGTGATGCCGTGTTTCAGCGTCTGCTTGGCCTTCGCCAGCACCGTGGCGTCGTCCTCGTTGTGGTACTGGCGGCGCTCGGAATGCCCGACCACCGCGAACGCGCAGCCCAGCTTGGCCAGCATCGCCGCGCTGATCTCGCCGGTGTAGGCACCCGATTCGTGTACCGACACATCCTGCGCACCGTAGGTGATACGCAGTTTGTCGCCCTCGACCAGCGTCTGCACGCTGCGGATATCGACGAACGGCGGAATCACTGTCACATCGACCTTGTCGAAGTACTTGTCGGGCAGCGCGAACGCGATCTTCTGCACCAGAGCGATGGCCTCGAGGTGATTGAGGTTCATCTTCCAGTTGCCCGCGATCAGCGGTTTCCGGGCCATCTACGCACCCTCCGCTTCCTCGAGCACGCTGATACCGGGCAGCGTCTTGCCTTCCAAGTACTCCAGCGACGCACCGCCACCGGTCGAGATATGCGAGAAATCGCCTTCCGGGATACCGAGCGCCCGCACGGCCGCGGCGGAATCGCCACCACCGACGACGGTGAACGCGCCCTTACCGGTGGCCGTGGCGATGGCCTCGGCCACCCCGCGGGTTCCGGCGGCGAACTTCTCGAACTCGAACACACCCATCGGGCCGTTCCAGAACACGGTGCGCGCCTCGGTGAGCAGCACCGCGAAACGCTGCACCGACTCGGGACCGATGTCCAGGCCGAGCCAGCCGTCCGGGATTTCGTGCGCCGGTACGACCTTCGACTCCGCGTCGGCGGAGAAGGAGTCGGCGACGACGATATCGCGCGGCAGGTGGATGACGTCGGCGTAGCGATCCAGCAGACCCTTACAGGTCTCGATCATCTCCTCCTGCAACAGCGAGGAACCGACCGAGAGCCCTTCGGCGGCAAGAAAGGTGAAGCACATACCGCCACCGATGACCAGGGTGTCGACCTTGGGGGCCAACGCCTCGATCACCGCCAGCTTGTCCGACACCTTGGACCCGCCCAGCACCACCGCGTACGGACGGTCGGTGGATTCGGTCAGCCGGGCCAGCACATCGGCTTCCGCGGCGACGAGGGTGCCCGCGTAGTGCGGCAGGAGTTTCGCCACGTCGTACACCGAGGCCTGCTTGCGGTGCACCACGCCGAAGCCGTCGGAGACGAACGCACCATCGTCGCCCACCAGATCCACCAGCGCGGCGGCCAGCTTCGCACGCTCGGCGTCGTCCTTGCTGGTCTCCCGCGGATCGAAGCGGATGTTCTCCAGCAGCAGCACATCACCGTCGGTCAGGCCCTCGGACCGCGCCAGCGCGTCCTGGCCCACCACATCGCCGGCGAGCTGCACATTGCGGCCCAGTTCGGCGGCGAGCCGGGTCGCCACCGGAGCCAGCGACAGCGCCGGGTCCGGGGCCCCCTTCGGACGGCCGAGGTGCGCGGTGACGACCACCTTCGCGCCGGCTTCCACCAGCGCGCGAATGGTCGGCACCGACGCCACGATGCGGCCCGGATCGGTGATCTGCCCGTTGTCCAGCGGGACATTGAGGTCGGAGCGCACCAGCACCCCGCGCCCCTCGACGCCCTCGGCGAGGAGATCTTCCAGAGTTTTGACAGTCACGCCGTTCCTCAGAGGGATTTGCCGACGAGGCCGATGAGGTCGGCGAGGCGGTTGGAGTAGCCCCACTCGTTGTCGTACCAGGAGTAGACCTTCACCTGGTCGTCGATCACCTTGGTGAGCGGCGCGTCGTAGATCGACGAGTGCGGGTCGGTGACGATATCGCTGGACACGATCGGGTCGACGCTGTATTTCAGGATGCCCTTCAACGGTCCCTCGGCGGCCGCCTTGAACGCCGCGTTGATCTCGTCGACTCCTGCCTTTTTGGCGAGGTCGGCCGTCAGGTCGGTGATCGAGCCGGTGGGGATCGGCACCCGCAGGGAGTAACCGTCGAGCTTGCCGTTCAGTTCCGGCAGCACCAGGCCGATGGCCTTGGCCGCACCCGTGCTGGTCGGCACGATATTCACGGCGGCGGCGCGGGCACGACGCAGATCCTTGTGCGGGCCGTCCTGCAGGTTCTGGTCCTGCGTGTAGGCGTGGATGGTGGTCATCAGGCCCTTGACGATGCCGAACTCGTCGTTCAGCACCTTGGCCAGTGGGCCCAGGCAGTTGGTGGTGCAGGAGGCGTTGGAGATGATGTTCTGGCTGCCGTCGTACTTGTCATCGTTGACACCCATCACGATGGTGATGTCCTCGCCCTTGGCCGGGGCGGAGATGATGACCTTCTTCGCGCCGGCGGCCAGATGCCCCTTGGCCTTGGTGGCGTCGGTGAAGATACCGGTGGACTCGACCACGACGTCCACGCCCAGATCACCCCACGGCAGCGCCGCCGGGCCCTCCTTGATGGCCAGCGCCTTGATACGCTGCTCGCCCACCACGATGGTGTCCTCACCGTCGAGCGACACATCCTCGGGCAGCCGGCCCAGGATCGAGTCGTACTTCAGCAGCGTGGCGAGGGTCGCGTTGTCGGTGAGGTCGTTGACCGCCACGATCTCGATATCGGTGGTGCCGAGCGCCTTCTGCGCCTCCACCGCCCGGAAGAAGTTACGTCCGATACGACCGAAGCCGTTGATACCTACCCGGACAGTCACGTTATCGCTCCTCAGCTGTCAAGCGGATCGTTCCGATGCCCTGTCAACCCTAATGCCTCGCGATCACCTCTCCGACAGGCACCTGGTGTTGGTGAGCACCGGGTATCCGCGCACCCGGACGGAACGCTCCGGCAGTTCCGCCCGCCGTCCGGAAGGATGAGGGAGATGCCGAACGAACCCGTCCCCGTGGCCCCGCACATCCGCCTCGCCACCGCCGCCGACACATCCCGCGCCGTCAGTACCCTCACCCGGGCCTTCGCCGGCTATCCGTGGACCCGGCACACCCTCGCCGCCGACGACCACGTGCGCCGCCTGGCCATCTTCCAGGAACTGTTCCTCACCCGGATCGGCCTCCCGCACGGCAGGGTGTGGGTGGCCGACGACGGTGACGCGGTAGCCGTCTGGACCACCCCGGCCACCGACGCCGAGGCCGTGTTCACCGAACTCGGTCCACGCTTCGCCGAACTGGCCGGCGATCGCGCCGCCGCCTACAGCGCGGCGGAGGCGGCCCTGGCGCCGCATCGCCCGGCCGGCCCCGTCTGGTTCCTGGGTACCGTCGGCGTCGACCCCGTACGCCGCGGGCAAGGCCTGGGCCGCGCGGTGATCGAACCGGGCCTGGCCGCGGCGGAACGCGAAGGAGTCCCCGCCTTCCTGGAGACGTCCACGGAGGCCAACGTCCGTTTCTACGAACATCTCGGATTCCGGATCAGCGCCGAAGTGGAGATCCCGGACAACGGCCCCCGCACCTGGTGCATGCTGCGCTGAGGCCACCGGCTACGCACACCCGCCACCTCCGCGGCCTGGCGGGGACGGACCGGTGCGGACCGTCCCGGCCCGGCCGCCGGATGGCCTCAGGCGTCGTCGAGCAACTCCGCGGTGACCGCCGATTCCGTATCCGGCACCCCGAGCTCCTTGGCCCGCCGGTCGGCCATCGACAGCAATCGTCGAATCCGCCCCGCCACCGCGTCCTTGGTCATCGGCGGGTCGGCCAGCTGACCGAGTTCCTCGAGGGAGGCCTGCCGGTGTTCCACCCGCAGCTTCCCCGCCGCGGCCAGATGGTCGGGTACATCCTCGCCGAGCAGTTCCAGGGCCCGCTCCACCCGGGCGGCCGCGGCCACCGCGGCGCGGGCGGAGCGCCGCAGGTTGGCGTCGTCGAAGTTGGCGAGCCGGTTGGCGGTGGCGCGGACCTCGCGGCGCATCCGGCGCTCTTCCCAGGTGAGCCGGGTGTCCTGGGCACCCATCCGGGTGAGCAGGGCGCCGATGGCCTCCCCGTCACGAACCACGACCCGGTCGGTGCCGCGCACTTCGCGGGCCTTGGCGGAGATCCCGAGCCGGCGAGCGGCACCGACAAGTGCCAACGCGGCTTCGGGGCCGGGGCAGCTCACTTCGAGGGCCGAGGAACGACCGGGCTCGGTGAGCGAACCGTGCGCCAGGAAGGCACCGCGCCACGCGGCTTCCGCGTCCGCGACACTACCGCCGACGACCTGGGCGGGAAGCCCGCGGACGGGGCGGCCGCGGACATCGAGCAGACCGGTCTGCCGCGCGAGGGCCTCGCCCTCTTTCGCGACCCGGACCACATAGCGGGAGGATTTGCGCAGGCCGCCGGCACTCAGCACATGCACATCCGACCCGTATCCGTAGAGTTCGAAGATCTCCCGCCGTAGCCGGCGGGCGATGGAACCCATATCGACTTCGGCTTCGACTATCACCCGCCCGCCGACGATATGGAGGCCGCCGGCGAAACGCAGCAGGGCGGACAGTTCGGCTTTGCGCGCACTCACCTGTGTTACGGCGAGCCGGCTCAGCTCGTCTTTCACTTCGGCTGTCATCGCCACGAGACGTGCTCCTTTCCACCCAACCCGGACCGCACATCCTGACCCATGTGCCGTCCCTCGACTCGAAGCCCCGGCAACTGTGGCCGAGGCCCGTGGATCAATTGATCCAGTGCGGCGGCGAGCTTTCCGGGGTCGTGCCGGTCGGTTCCCGCGTCGGCGACATCGGAAAAGACTACTCGCGCCCGTAATTGGCCGGCAGCCCTGGCCACATGCTCACGCTCCCGCCCTTCCGGCACGCACCCGGAATCGACCAGAACCTCGTCGACCGCGAAATCCGGTGCGTGCTGGGACAATACATGGAGATGACGTTCGGCGGAGAACCCCGCGGTCTCACCGGGCTGCGCGGCGAGGTTCAGAATCAGCACTTTACGCGCCCGCGTGTGGACCAGCGCGTCCCGGAGCCCGGGTACGAGCAGATGCGGTATCACACTGGTGAACCAGGAGCCCGGCCCCAGGATCACCGCGTCCGCGCGTTCGATGGCGGCGGTAGCCGCCGCGCAGGATGGTGGGTCGGCTGGCAGCAGCCGTACCCGCCGCACCTTGCCCGGCGTCGTGGCTACCGCGACCTGGCCGCGGATGCACCGGCTCACCCGCGGATCGGCTTCCAGGCCGGATACATCGGCCTCGATATCCAGCGGGATATCCGACATGGGCAGGACCCGGCCGCTGATACCGAGCAGCTCGCCCACCTGATCGAGGGCGGCCACCGGGTCCCCGAGCACCTCGGTGAGGCCGGCCAGCAGCAGGTTGCCCACGGAATGTCCGGCCAGGGCGCCGGTGCCGCCGAACCGGTGCTGCACGGTCCGGGTGAGCACCCCGTCGGCGTCGGCGGCCAGCGCGGCCAGCGCCATCCGCAGGTCACCGGGCGGTGGCACCCCGAGTTCGGCGCGCAGCCGGCCGGAGGAGCCGCCATCGTCGGCGACCGTCACCACGGCGCTGATCCGGCGCGTGATGCGCCGGATCGCCGTGAGTGTCGCGTACAGCCCGTGGCCACCGCCGAGCGCGGCGACCGCGGGGCCGGACGGGTCGGCGGCTCCATTGTCCGCCCGATTCATTCGCGCCCCAGATCCCGGTGCAGTACCCGTACCGCGTCCACCGGCCCGTCCGCGCCCGCATCGATCCGGCTACCGGTGATCTTGCCGAGGGCCTCGGCGATCGCGACGCTGCGATGTCTCCCGCCGGTGCAGCCCACTGCGACCGTCATGTAACGCTTCCCCTCTTGGCGATAACCCTGGGTGGTCAGCTCGATCAGGTGATCACAGGTCCGCAGATAGTCGTCGGCACCCGGACGCGACAGCACATAGTCGCTGACCACCGTTTCCTGACCACTGTGCTGCCGAAGTTCTGGTACCCAGTGCGGGTTGGGCAGGAAACGCACATCCAGCACCATGTCCGCGTCCAGCGGGACACCGTACTTGAATCCGAAGGATTGAACGGTCAACTGCAGCGCTGCGGGCGTGCCGCCGCCGTAGACCTCCTCCAGTTTCCGATGCAACTGGTGGATGGACAGTTCGGTGGTGTCGATGACCACATCGGCGGCGGCCTTCACACCCGCGAGCCGGACCCGTTCGGCCGCGATCCCGGCCGACAAGGTCCCCTCGGCGCTGTCGTTCTGCAGCGGATGGCGGCGTCGGGCGAATCCGAACCGGCGGATCAGCACATCGTCGGAGGCCTCCAGGAACAGGATGCGGGTGGGGACGCCGCGGGCGCGCAGCTGTTCGGTGACGGCGGGCAGATCTCCGGTGAAGAACCGGCTGCGCACGTCCATGACGATCGCCAACCGCAGAATGGGCGGATCGGCCGAGGCACCCAGTTCCACCATGCGGCCGATGAGTTCCGGCGGCAGGTTGTCGGTGACGTACCAGCCCAGATCTTCCAGTACCCGCGCGGCCGTGCCGCGCCCCGCACCGGACAGACCGGTCACCATCACGACTTCGACCGGAGTGCCCGGGCCGGAATCTGGACCCGGCACCACTGTCGTACTGTTGTTCGATTCGACGCGAGTCATGTACCACCCGGATCTTGTTCGGGAATTGCGTTTCGGTCACCCAGCTGTAGGTCTGCGCCCCGGAAACTGTCGCGGGGCGCAGAAACAAACGTACGTGACCGGCGCCGGTCGCCGCGCGGTTGCCGCGGCCGCCGCGCCGGAGGCTATTGCTCGTGCAGGGCCGCCAGTACCGCCTCCGCGGTGGCCCGGCCGATACCGGGTACCTCGATGATCTCCTCGACGGTGGCCTCTTTGAGTCGCGCGACCGAACCGAAATGGGTCACCAACGCGGTCCGCCGGGTCTCACCGAGGCCGCGGACGGCATCCAGGGCCGACGCCGTCATCCGCCGCGACCGTTTGCTGCGATGGAAGGTGATGGCGAAGCGGTGCGCTTCGTCACGCACCCGCTGCAGCAGGTAGAGCGCCTCGCTGGTGCGCGGCAGCACCACTGGATCGGGTTCGCCGGGCACCCACACCTCTTCCAGCCGTTTGGCCAGGCCCACCACGGCGATATCGGTGATGCCGAACTCCTCGAGCACCTCCGCCGCGGCCGCCACCTGCGGCGCGCCACCGTCGACGACGTAGAGGTTGGGCGGATAGGCGAACTTGCGCGGCCGGCCGGTCTTCGGGTCGATCCCGGGCCGGGTCACGATCTCCGCGTCGGCTTCCGCACCGGCCGGGCCGGCGCCGTCGTCTGCCGGCGTCCCGAATTCGGGTACCTGCGCCGACCCCGCGAGATCGGCCTGTTCGGCGGCATCGCGTTCCCGGCGCAGCCGGGCGAACCGGCGCCGGGTCACCTCCGCGATACTGGCGACATCGTCGGAGCGCCCCTCGCCGGCGGCCTCCCGGATCGCGTAGTGGCGATAGTCGGACTTCTTGGGCAGGCCATCCTCGAAGACCACCAGCGAGGCCACCACATCGGTGCCCTGCACATGACTGATATCCACACATTCGATACGCAGCGGCGCGGTATCGAGGTCGAGGGCGTCCTGGATGTCCTGTAACGCCACCGAGCGCGAGGTCAGGTCCCCGGCGCGGCGGAGTTTGTGCTGGGCCAGCGCCTCCTTCGCATTACGCGCCACCGTCTCGGCCAGGGCTTTCTTGTCACCGCGCTGCGGTACCCGCAACCGCACCGACGCGCCGCGCAGCGTCGACAGCCAGCGCTGGACCTCCTCGGCATCGGCCGGGAGCTCGGGGACCAGCACCTCACGCGGTACCACGGCGGCGGCCTGGTCGCCCGCGGTCTGCTCGGCCACGGCGGTCTGCTCCGCATAGAACTGGGTGAGGAACTGTTCCACCAGTGCGGCCAGTTCACCGCCCTGCTCCGGCGTGTCGGCCGCATCGCCGGATTTGTCGACCACCCAGCCACGCTGCCCACGCACCCGGCCGTCGCGGACGTGGAAGATCTGCACCGCGACCTCGAGGTCGTCCCCGGCGAAGGCGATCACATCGGCGTCGGTGCCGTCGCCCAGTACAACGGCCTGTTTCTCCAGTGCCCGGCGCAGGGCCTGCACATCGTCACGCAGCCGGGCCGCGTTCTCGAAATCGAGGTCCTCGGCGGCCTCCTGCATCCGGCGTTCCAGGTCCTTGACCATCCGGTCGGTGCGGCCGGCCAGGAAATCACAGAAATCGTCGACGATCTGCCGGTGCTCGGCGGCGGAGACCCGGCCCACACACGGGGCCGAGCATTTGTCGATATAGCCGAGCAGACAGGGCCGGCCCATCTGGCTGTGCCGTTTGAAGACCCCGGCCGAACAGGTGCGGGCGGGGAAAACACGTAGCAGCAGGTCGAGGGTCTCTCGGATCGCCCAGGCATGGGCATAGGGGCCGAAATAGCGCACCCCTTTCTTCCGGGCACCCCGATAGACGAACAGTCGCGGATACTCCTCGTTCAGCGTGACCGCCAGCACGGGATAGGACTTGTCGTCGCGATAGCGGACGTTGAAGCGCGGATCGAATTCTTTGATCCAGTTGTACTCGAGCTGTAGCGCTTCCACCTCGGTGGAGACCACGGTCCATTCGACGCTCGCGGCGGTGGTGACCATCTGGCGCGTCCGCGGATGCAGGGCGGCGATATCGGCGAAGTACGAGTTGAGCCGATTGCGCAGGCTTTTCGCCTTGCCGACATAGATGACCCGGCCGTAGGAGTCCCGGAATTTGTAGACACCGGGTTCGAGCGGAATGGAGCCGGGCTGCGGCCGGTACGTCGCGGGATCTGCCACGTATCCAGCGTAGTAGCGGCCTCGGACACATCCGGCCGCCGGTCGGCCGGGCCGAGGAAACGCACCGGAGGACCGGGCGCGCATCGACGGGCCGGGCCGGGGCGCTCCCTCCCGTCCCGGTGCCGCGGGTATCGGCCACTCGGCCGCCCGTTTCTCGCACGCGGGGCGAGTTCGGCCCGCCGCTGTCGCCGCGTCCCGCTAGAGTTCGAATATGCGCCCGATACAACGGATTCGGTACGCGCTGACGGTGACGGCGCTGCTCGTGGCAGGCTCGCTCAGCGGATGCTCCGACGATACCGGGGCCGCGGGCCCCTGTACCCCGGCACCGAACGGCACCCCGGTGACCGCCGCGCCGGCCGCGGGTTCGGCCGCCCCCACCTCGCGCGATCTGGCGACCAACCCGGAGATCGCGTCGGGCTACCGCAGCGAGATGACCGCCGTCCGTACCAGCGGCTACGCCGTCTCCACCGCGAACTCCCACGCGACGCGCGCGGCCTGTGAGGTGCTCCGGGCCGGCGGCACCGCGGCGGACGCGCTGATCACCGCGCAGACCGTGCTGGGGCTCACCGAACCGCAGGCGTCGGGTCTGGGAGGTGGGGCGTTCCTGCTCTACTACGACGCGGAACACGAGACGTTGGATGCCTACGACGGCCGGGAGACCGCACCGGCCGCCGCCACCGAGAACTATCTGCGCTGGATCAGCGATACCGACCGCACCGAACCGAAACCGGACACCCGCGCCAGCGGGCGCTCCATCGGGGTGCCCGGGGTGGTCCGGATGCTGGAGTTGGCCCATACCGAGCACGGCCACATACCGTGGCGGGAACTGTTCGATCCCGCGGTGGCGATGGCGGACCAGGGATTCGAGATCAGTCCACGGCTGGCCGGGCAGATCACCGACTCCGCGGCCGAACTGGCCCGGGACCCGGCGGCGGCCGAGTACTTCCTGAACCCCGACGGCTCCCCCAAGGCGGCGGGCACCGTCCTCACCAACCCCGCCCTGTCGAAAACTCTCACCACGGTGGCCACCGAGGGCGCGGAGGCCTTCTACACCGGGCCGATCGCCGAGGATATCGTCGCCGCGGCCGCCGCACGGGCCGGCGGGCGCACCCCGGGTCTCCTGGAAGCCGCGGACCTCGACTCCTACCGCGCCGTGAAACGCACCCCGCTGTGCACCGGCTACCGCGCGCACGAGATCTGCGGGATGCCCGGGCCTTCCTCCGGCGGTATCACGGTGGCGGCCACACTCGGGATACTGGAGAACTTCGATCTTCCCGCCCTGCCGCCGCAGCATGTCGACCGTAACGGTGGGGTCCCGCAGGCCGAGGCCGTGCACCTCATCGCCGAGGCCGAACGGCTCGCCTACGCCGACCGGGACAAATTCGTCGCCGATCCGGATTACGTTCCGCTGCCCGGTAATTCACCGGAGACACTGGTGAATCCGGAGTACCTGGACAAACGCGCCGAACTCATCGACCCACGCCGGAGCATGGGCACCGCGCAGCCCGGGAATTTCGGTGCCGCGCCGGTGGGTATCGGTCCCCAACAGCCCGAACACGGCACCAGCCATATCTCGGTGGTCGATTCCTACGGCAATGCCGCGGCCATGACCACCACGGTGGAATCGGCCTTCGGTTCCTTCCACATGGTGGACGGATTCCTGCTGAACAATCAGCTCACCGATTTCGCGACCGACCCGCTGGGCATCGACGGCAAGCCGGTCGCCAACCGGATCGAACCGGGAAAGCGGCCGCGCAGTTCCATGAGCCCGACGCTGGTGTTCGAGCAGGGCAAGGACTCCGAGCGGGGCGCGCTCACCCATGTGGTCGGCTCCCCTGGCGGTTCGGTCATCATCCAATTCGTGGTGAAAACCCTTGTCGCCATGCTGGATTGGGGCCTGGATCCGCAGC
>JBFARE010000029.1:0-101158 GCA_040674215.1 Nocardia sp. NPDC050193
CATGCCGCTGGGCCTGGCCGAAGGGGTCGGCGCGGTGGTGTGGAGTCCACTCGGCTGGGGCCGGCTCACCGGCCGGATCCGGCGCGGACAACCACCGGCCGGGACACAGAGGATCTTGTCGTCGCCGCCGGCCTCGTCGGTCATCTTGTACATGGCGACGGGGCGCGCCTCGACGATGACGCCCGGGAACACCGAATCGGGCAGCAGGACGAGCGCGTCCAGCGGGTCGCCGTCCTCTCCGAGTGTGTTCTCGATGTATCCGTAATCGGCCGGGTAGGCCATGGAGGTGAACAGGAACCGGTCGAGGCGCACGCGCCCGGTTTCGTGATCGACCTCGTATTTGTTGCGCGAACCCTTGGGGATCTCGATGGTGACGTCGAACTCCACGCCAGCTCCTTTCGCTGCTCTCACGATGCGCCGTGGTGGCCGGCCTCGCCGACGCACCCGGTTGTTCGCCGAGAACGGTAGCCGAACACCGATATTGTTGTCGGCGGGCACATGGGTTCAGTGGGGGCTCGGGTGTGATAGTCGCCGGACATGGGAGAAGACGGGCAACGTGGTGGTGCAGGGCGGCAGCGGTATGTATGGTTCGGCCACGCGCCGGCGCCGCGGCGTACGAACGTGGTCGATCATCGTGCTGGTGGTGCTGACCGGGGCGGCGGCGGTGGCCGCGGCGATCCTGAAACCGTGGACGCCGGAGTTCCGGCACGGTGGGCTCACCATCGCCGCGCCACCCGCACCGGCCACCGTTTCCCCGGCGGTGGCGCCGGCCTCGGATACCGCGCCCGCGCCGAGCGCGGCGGGTGTCGTGGCGGCGCTCGGCCCGGTGATCGCCAGTCCCGATCTGGGTGGTTTCGCCGGGTCGGTCACCGATGCGGTCAGCGGCACCGTGCTGTGGAGTGAGCGCGCCGACGAGCCGCGCGTGCCCTCGTCGACGGCCAAGATCATGACCACCGCGGCGGCGTTGCTCACCCTGCCCGCCGATCAGCGAGTGCACACCAAGGTCGTCGCGGGTTCATCGCCCAACGAGATCGTGCTGGTGGCCGCCGGTGATCCGACCCTCACCGCGCAGCCGGGCGGCCAGGGTTACTACCCGGGTGCGGGCAGTCTGCTGGAGCTGGCCGCTCAGGTGCGCAACGCGGATATCCGGGCCGACACGATCGTGGTGGACACCTCCGTGTATTCGGGCCAGACCATGGCCCGCGGCTGGGATCCGGTCGATATCCCCGGCGGTTCCATCGCCCCGCTGGAAGCGGTGATGCTCGACGGCGGCCGCCTCGATCCGGCGGGCGAGTATTCGCCGCGGTCGGGAACGCCGGCGCTGGATGTGGGCCGGCGGCTGGCCACCGAACTCGGTCTCGACCCGGCCAAGGTGCGTATCGGTACGGCACCGCAGGGCACCAAACGCCTGGGCGAGGTCGCTTCGGCGCCGCTGCGCGACCGGCTGCGCGACATGATGGTGTATTCGGACAATGTGCTGGCCGAGACCATCGGCCGGGAGGTCGCCCAGGCCACCGGGCGGCCGATGTCGTTCGAGGGGGCCGCGGCCGCGGTGGCGGCGGTACTGGCCGAGCACGGTTTCGATATGACCGGTGTGACGATGTTCGATTGCAGCGGACTCTCGGTGGACGACCGGATACCGGCCCGGCTGCTGAACCAGGTCCTCAATACCGCGGCCGGTCCCGAACCGGACGCCGAGCCGACGACCGCGCCCGCGCCGCTCGCCCCGCCGCTGGGTGCGGGCGCGGGCCGGCAGGCGCAGCCGGAACCGGCCGCCGCCACGCTCACGAGCCGTTTGGTGCCGATGCTGGACTATTTGCCGGTAGCGGGCGGCACCGGCTCGCTGAGCAGCCGATATGTTACGCAGAACCAGGGCGGTGCGGGCTGGGTGCGCGCCAAGACCGGAACATTGTCGGTGGCCAGTACGTTGGCTGGTTACGTGCTGGATCGTGACGGCCGCATCCTGACTTTCACACTGATGTCGAGCGATCGGCCCCCGGAGGTCAGTCGGCCCGCTCTGGACGCCGTCGCGACCACGTTGCGCAACTGTGGATGTTCCTGACGGCTGGAGGGCGCATGACGATTCGACAAGGTCCCGATGGGCCCGGCGCCCGGACAGCGGCCGATGACGGCGGCTCCGGTGAGGAGCGGCGGCGCACTTTCTCGGGTGCGGTGGACTGGCGCTGGGCGGCCCGTACCGGCGCCGTCCTGGTACCGGCCGGGCCCCGTACTTCCCGGGCGGCCGCGGAGCAGGCGGTAGCCGAGTTGAGCGAGGCCTCGGTGCGTGCCGAGGCGCCCGTACGGGCGGTGACCGGCCTGCTCGACGACCAGCCCGTGCCCGCGGCCCGGATCGTGGACCGGCCCGGCTGGATCGGGGCCGCGGCCGATTCCATGGCCCAGTTGACCGGTACCGGAACCACGGACCGGTCCGGCCTGTTCACCGGTAAACCGGCAGGGGTGCAGGTGGGCGCCATGCTGGCCTTCCTGTCCACCGCGATCCTGGGTCAATATGACCCGTTCACCGGGCCGGACGGCACGCTGCTGCTGGTGGCCCCGAATATCGTGGGGGTCGAGCGCGCGCTCGCGGTGCCGTCGGCCGATTTCCGATTGTGGGTCTGCCTGCACGAGGTGTGCCACCGGGTGCAGTTCTCGGCGTCGCCATGGCTGGCCGGGTATATGCGCGACAACGTCGAAGTACTCGGCGAGATCGGTGACGAGGCGACCTCGGAGATGCTGTCCCGGTTGCTCACCGAGGTGAAACTGCGGCGCAGCGGCCAGGCTCCCGACGACCCGGCCTCGCGCGGCGTGGTGGGACTGTTGCGGGCCACTCAACCCCCGGAACAGCGGGCGGCACTGGACCGGTTGCTGCTGCTCGGTACTTTGCTGGAAGGGCATGCCGATCATGTGATGGACGCGGTCGGCCCGAGTGTGGTGCCCTCGGTCGAGCAGATCCGGATGGCGTTCGACAAACGCCGGACCCGGCCCGCGAACCCGGTGCAGCGACTGCTGCGCGCGCTGCTCGGTATCGACGCGAAGGTTGCGCAGTACGTGCGCGGGAAGGCTTTCGTCGACGAGGTGGTGCGGACGGTGGGAATGGAACGATTCAACGTGATCTGGACCGATGCCGATACGCTGCCGCGCACCGACGAGATCGACGAACCGCGGCGCTGGATCGCCCGCGTGCTGGACTGAGCGATGCCCTCCGCCGGACAGCGGCCGATCCGGTTACCGGAGACGTCCGCGGTGCTCGGTGTGCGGCAGGCGGTGCGGGCGTGGCTGACCGGGTTCGGCCCGGAGAGCCGGTGTGTGGCCGTCGCGCTGTCGGGCGGCGCGGATTCCCTGGCGCTCACCGCGGCCGCCCTCGCCGAAGCCGCGGAAGTGCACGCCCTGATCGTGGATCACCGCTTGCAGGACGGTTCGGAGGTGGTCGCGGCCACGGCCGCGGCGACGGCGCGGTCGCTCGGCTGCCGGTCGGCGCGGGTGCTGCCGGTCGAGGTGACCGGGCCCGGCGGGATGGAGGCGGCGGCGCGGCACGCGCGTTACGCGGCGCTGGAGCAGGCCAGGTCGGGCCTGCCGGTCTTGCTCGGCCACACCCTTGACGATCAGGCCGAAACCGTACTGCTGGGGCTCGGGCGGGGTTCGGGCGCGCGTTCCATCCAGGGGATGGCCCCGAGCGACGGCCCGTGGGGGCGGCCGCTGCTGGGGGTGCGCCGGGCGATGACCCGACAGTTCTGCGCCGATCTCGCGCTCACGCCGTACGAGGATCCGCACAACAGCGCCCCCGAGTTCACCCGGGTACGACTGCGCACCGAGGTGCTGCCGCTGCTGGAGGAAGTGCTCGGCGGTGCGGTGGCGCCGGCGTTGGCCCGGACCGCCGGACAGTTGCGTGAGGACAATGCCGCCCTGGACGCGTTCGCCGGCGAACTGCTGGCGCGGGCCGGCACCGGATCGCCGGTATGCGCTGTGCTGGCGGAGGCCGCTGCCGCGGTGCGCCGCCGGGCGGTGCGGGCGTGGCTGCTCGCCCAGGGGGTACCCGGGGTGACCGGAACACATATCCGCGGTATCGACGACCTGGTGGTGGCCTGGCGAGGGCAGGGCGGGGTCGCTGTGGGGGGCGGTGAGCGGGGGACCCGGTTGGTCGTCGTTCGCGAGCATGGCAGGCTGAGACTTGCCCGCACCGATCGGGAACGCCGAGACCGAAGGGAAACCAGTTGACGTGTACGGGGACGATATCGATTCGGTCTTGATCACCGAAGAAGAAATCGCGGCGAAGGTCAGCGAACTGGCCGAACTGATCGCCAAGCGGTACCCCGCCGACGCACCGGAGGGCGATCTCCTGTTGATCGGTGTGCTCAAGGGCGCCATTTTCTTCATGACGGATCTGGCCAAGGCGCTGCCGATACCGACTCAGATGGAATTCATGGCCGTATCGTCCTACGGATCCTCCACGTCGTCGTCCGGCGTGGTGCGCATCATGAAGGACCTGGACAAGGACATCGCCGGCCGCAATGTGCTCATCGTCGAGGACATCATCGACTCGGGTCTGACCCTGTCGTGGCTGATGCGCAATCTCTCCACCCGCAACCCGGCCTCGCTCGAGGTGGTGACGCTGCTGCGTAAACCCGACGCGCTGCGCACCCAGGTCGAGGTCGCCAATGTGGGTTTCGACATCCCGAACGAATTCGTCGTCGGTTACGGTCTCGACTACGCCGAGCGGTACCGGGATCTGCCCTATATCGGCACGCTGCACCCGCGGGTCTACGGCGGCGAACAGGCCTGAACGAACCGTGGGTAGGTGGGCGAGCCCACCTACCCACGAAAGAGGTTCGGCCGGGTCAGGCCGGAATGGCGGGCGGCGCCGCGAAACCGCCGGAAACGGCCCGCTGGCCGAATTCGAGGATCGTCGGCCGGGTGTCGTCGGCGCGCCAGGCCACCGCGAGTTCGCACGGCGGCAGCCCGGTGACCGGACGCGCGGTGAGCCCGGGCCAGCGGTACATCGGCACATTGTTCTCGGCGAGCAGGCACAGGCCCAGTCCGAGTCCGACGGCCTCGAGCCGGTCCTCGGGGGTGGCCGCTTCCGCGCCGATGGTGGCGGGGCGGCCGTTGCGGGCGTCGTTACCGAGCCAGAAATCGCGGATGGCGCCGGCTTCGGCGGGCAGCGCGATGAACCGTTCGTCGAGCAGGTCCGCGAAATCGATCATTTCCTGGTTGGCGCGGGGATGGTTCTCCGGTAGAAGCACCCAGCGGCGCTCGGTACGCAGTATCTGCCAGCGGTAGCGGTTCTGGTCGGGCAGCGGGAGCCAGACCAGCGCCAGATCGGCCTGGCGGCCGGCCAGGCCACTGGAGGGGTCGGTCCAGGCGGCGGGGTGCAGGGCCAATCGGTGGCCACTGGCGCTCTCGAGATCGTGCAGCAGCCCACGGCCCAGCGTCGATTGCAGGCCGACGCGCAGGACTTCGCCCGCCTCCTGCAGCGAGCTGTTGGTGGTTTCCCAGAGCTCCAGGATCTTGCGGGCGCCGCTGAGCAGTTCCTTACCGGCAACCGTGAGCGCGACACTGCGCTGGTTGCGATCGAACAGGACCACATCGAGCTGACGTTCCAGCTGCCGGATTTGACGCGACAGGGTCGGTTGGGCGATGTGCAGCCGCTGAGCGGCGTTGGTGAAGTGCAGTTCCTCGGCGACGGCGACGAAATACCGCAGATCGCGCAAATGCGGGTCCATAGCACCTTGCTATCAGAATCGTTGCCGAATTTCCAGCCCTAATTTGTTCGGTGGGTCCGCATATCGGGCCAGAAACAGTCGGCAGGTTTGTTAGTGACAGCTTATGGGGTGGCGCGGTGATGTGCATCATGAGTTCTTCGGATCACCGACGACCGGGCGTCGACGGGCGATACGACGTAAAATACGGCGCGTTTGCGGTGGTAGAGCTGTTTGTCCGGTGCGTGCTGTCACCTCGGGCTTTGGAACTCCGGTTCGATCCGGGGCGGGCGGGCGTAACGATTTCGCGCCACCATTTCATCGACTATGCACGTCAAGTGACATTGATCACAATAGGGTTTCGGTGGGGTCTCGACGGGCCCAAAGCGGTGCGCCGCGGCCCATCGGGTGACGGACCGCGGCGCGGTGACAGCGACTCCGGATCAGCTACCCCGGACCCGCTCCTCGTAGGCCTTGCGCTGCTCGGCGTTCACATCGTCGAGGAAGGTCTTACCCGACCCCATCGACCGCCCCAGGGCATCGCCCACCGACTGCGGCAGCAGATTCACGAACACCGACATGGCACCCGCCGCCCGGGTGACCCGGGCTTTGGGCCGGGGTTTGGTGATCAGCCGGACCACCGCCGCGGCGATATCCTCCGGTTCCGCCGCGGGCAGGCCCTTCGGCGCCGCCACCCCGGAACCGAGTTCGGTCCGGGTCAGTGTCGGCAGCACCGACGAGAACGCCACACCGGTGCCCCGGTACTCCTCGCGCAGGGTGTCGGTGAAACCGAGCACCGCGTGTTTGGAGGCGTTGTAGGTGGCCAGGCCCGGAATATGTGTCTCGCCGGCCAGCGACGCGATATTGATGATGTGGCCGCTACCGCGGGCGAGCATGCGGGTCAGCGCGATCTTGGACCCCAGGATCACGCCGTAGACATTGATATCCAGGATCCGCCGGGTGATCTGGTCGGTTTCCTCCACCAGGCGCCCGGTCGGCATGATGCCCGCATTGTTGATCAGGACATCGATCGGCCCGATCTCACGTTCCACATCGTCGAGGAATGTGGTGAAGGACTGGATATCGGTCACGTCGAGCCGGCCGTAGTAGTCGAAATCGTGGTCGGTGCCCGATTCCTTGACGGTCTTCTCGTCGATATCGCCGATGGCGATCTCGGCGCCCAGCTTGTCCAGAGCGATCGCGGTGGCCAGGCCGATACCGCGGGCGCCCCCGGTGATGACGACGACCTTGCCGCGGATGGATTCGGTCCTACTCGCCACGGTTGTCTCCCTTGAGTCGCAGCAGCGCGGGGATATCGATCCGGCGCATACCGCGCGCTCCGGCCGCGCGCATGGCGCCGAGCCCGATCAAGATCTTGTTGAGGTCGTAGGGCATCCAGGTGAGTTCGCGTTCCTGGGTGGGCAGTATCGGCGTGGTGATCGCCTTGGCCCGGCAGTACTTGCGCACCCCGTTCGGGCCACCCCACCGGGCGCCGACACCGGAATCACCCCAGCCGCCCATCGGCAGCGCGAAATTGAACAGGTTGGCGAAAACATCGTTGATATTGACCGCGCCCGCCTGCAGCGCCCGGGCGACCCGTTCGCCGCGCGCCTTGTCGCCCGTCCACACCGTCGCGGACAGCCCGTACACGGAGTCGTTCGCCAACCGGATGGCCTCGGCCTCGTCGGCGACCTTCATGACGGGCAGTGTCGGCCCGAAGGTTTCTTCGGTGATACACGACATGGAGTGGTCGACGTCCACCAGCACAGTGGGTTCGAAGAAGGTGCCCACACCCGTCCGCTTGCCGCCGGTCAGAACCTTCGCGCCCGCGGCGACCGCTTCGTCGATATGGCGCGCGACGATGCCGACCTGGCTCTCGTTGGCCATGGCGCCCACATCGTTGCGGGGCGTGCGATCGTCGCGACCCTGTCGCAGGGACTTGACGTTGGCGGTCAGTTTGGCGACGAACTCGTCGTAGACGGGCGCCTCCACATAGACCCGCTCGACCGAGATGCAGACCTGCCCCGAATTGAACATGCCGCCGAAGGCGATGCCGTGCGCGGCGCGGTCGAGATCGGCGTCGGCCAGCACGATGGCCGGGTCCTTACCGCCCAGTTCCAGGCTGTAGGGGATCATCCGGGCGGCGCAGGCCGCCGCGATCCGGCGGCCGGTCGCGGTGGAGCCGGTGAACTGGATGTAGTCGGCGTGCTCGACGACCGCCGCGCCGGTGGCGCCCGCGCCGGTGACGACGGAGAGCACCGGGGGTGCGCCGATCTCGGCCCAGCCGCGGGCGAGTTCGAGCGCGGAGAGGGGAGTCACCTCGGAGGGTTTCAGGATCACCGCGGCGCCGGCGGCCAACGCCGGGATCACATCGAGCAGCGGCATGGCCAACGGGAAGTTCCACGGCGTGATCACACCGACCACCGGATACGGTTCGAATACCGTGGTCAGCCGTTTCACCCGGGAAAGCGGACTGTGCGGGGCGGGATGCTCGTCGGCGAGGAATTTGGCGGCGCGGCGCGCGTAATACCCGATGAGGTCACTGCCGAAGATCGGGTCGATGAGCGAATCGACCCGCGGTTTACCTGTCTCGGACTGTAGGACGTCGGCCAGCACCTCGGTGTTGTCGATGATCCAGTCCTGGAGTTTGAGCAGCCATTCCTTGCGCTCGTCGGCGCCGATGGCCTGCCAGGCGCGCTGATGCTCCCGCAACTCGGCGATGGCCGCGACGACCTGCTCGGCCGACATATCCGGTACCGAGCCGACCACCTCGCCGGTGGCAGGATTCAGGACTCGGATCTTCGAGTCCGGAGGCGGGTCCACGGTTTTCACCGTGGCGTCGGGCTGTCCCGATTCGGTTTTGGTCACTGCGTTCTCCCACTGCGTCGTGCTCGGAACCGCTGGGCCGATCATTGTGAATCAGCTCACCGGATCGATCGTGACACACTGTGCGAGACACCGCGCCCGGTCGCGGTGTCCGATGCCGGGATCTATTGGGGTTCGCGAGCCAACCGGCGCAGTGGCGGCTCGGTCGCCGGGGGCACCTGGCGGTCGGGTAATTCGGCGAGCAGTTCGGTGGTGGCCGCGGCGACGGCGGCGACGGCTTTGTCCACGGCGGGTTTGGTGGCCGAACTCAGCCCGGACAGGCCACCGACCTTGCGCACGTACTGCAGTGCGGCGGCATAGATCTCCTCCTCGGTAGCGGCGGGCTCCAGACCTCGCAAGACGGTGATGTTTCTACACATGAATGCACATTAGCGCTGGAACACAGCCCGTGACAGGCCAAGGAACAAATGTGAAAACACGTTGCCCGGACCGGCCGGGGCCCGCGCGTCCTAGACTCACGGTATGGCTGCAGCCGGATTGCCCACGCCGACCCCCTTCCCCTATCCGGAGCTCGACAAGCGCGAGGAGGACCACTGGTCCGGCGCGCAGATCGACGACGACCGCCTGCGCGCGTTGTCATTGGGCGCCTTCTACTCGGCGCGCTGGGATGCCTTCCACGACGCGCTGCTGCTGGGACCCGAACGCGACCATCCGCTCGGCGACCGGCGTGAGCTGGCCATCGACACCCTCACCGGGGCCTGGGGGATCACCGACGGCACCGAGGCGCGTGCATCCATGGAACAGCTGCTCGAGGGTATGCACGCCCCGCTGTACGCCCTGGTGCATCCACTGGTCACCGCCTCGCTGAACGCCAGCGAACGGGACCGGTTCGGCGAACGCGCCGATCGGCACCGGGCCTTCCTACGACAGGTTGCCTCCTTCCGCGGTATCGACAATTCCGAAGCCCTCGTCCGTGACTACGACATCTGGTCCCAGGCGATCAAAATCGGTTTCACCGACCATTTGTCACGTCCGCTACCGGCCGATATCCACGCCTGGGATCTGGCGCGGGTGGTCGCGGTGGCGCGTATGGCCTACACGGCCGGCTATATCGAAGCCGATGTGGCGTGGGACTACCTGGGCCGGGCACTGCCGCTGGCCCAACGCAAGTACCGCAACTGGCGGCAGTTCGGCGACGCCTACCTCACCGGCTGGACCTACTGGCAGGCCTGTGAGGACCTGGCCGAACTGAAGGACGGGGGCGTCGACCGCCGTCTGGAACTGATGCGCCTGTGGCTCCGTCCGACCAGCCCTTGGCGCCGCATCGGTTTGGTGTAGCCCGCGATACCTCGGCCGCTCCCGCTGCGGCTTCCGAGGCGAGTCGTCCGCGGGAGCTACCTCTGGGCGGCCAGCCACTGGTCGAAGGTCGTCGGGGCGATTCGGGCGTTCTCGGCGGGCAGGAGCGTGTTCCCGGCCATTTCCGGCCCGAACAGTGACGCCCAGGTCGGCACCAGCCGGACCGAGCGACCCCGCGCCTCATTGGTGCGCCGGGCCATATCGACCAGGTCCTGCGGTTCCGGTCCCGCGATATCGCGGTAGCGGCCCTGCGGCGCGCCGGTCGCGAGCTCGGCGAGGATATCGGCGACATCGGCCGGGGCGATCGGCTGGACGAGCAGCGGGGCGAGGGGGGCGACGCCGTCCTGTTCGGTCCAGCCGGTGACGGTCGCGGCGAAATCGTGGAACTGGGTGGCCGCGACGATCGTCCACGGCACTTCTCCCTCCTCCACCAGACGTTCCTGCTCCCGCTTCCCGGCGTAGTGCGCGTTGCCCTCCACCCGGTCGATGCCGACGATGGAGAGGAGGACGTGGTGTGCCACACCGGCGCGCTGCTCGGCCGCCAGCAGGTTGCGGGTGGTGCTGCCGAGATAGTCGACGACCTCGGCGCGGTCGGTGCTTTCGACGCTGAGGGCGTCCACCACGGCATCCACTCCGGTGAGGGCAGTATCCAGTCCCGCGCCGGTACGCAGGTCGACGCCGAGCGAGCGGCTGATGCGGACGACCTCGTGGCCGGCGGCTCGTAGGGCCTCGACGGTGAGAGTTCCGATATTGCCGGTGGCGCCGGCGACGGCGATTCGCATGGTCATGGGCTTGTCTCCTCCAGCGGTGGTCTTCTGCAGTTCGGAAGATTATCTCGGACTAAATAGATCCGCAATGTCTTGGATAGAATCGCAGGCATGAAGTTGCCGGTGAGTACCGAATGGTTGTTGCACTGCGCCACCTCGTTGGCGCAGCTCGAACCGGGAACGACCGCGTCGGCGGCGCAGCTGGCCCAGTACTTCGATCTGCCGGCGCCCTACCTCGCCAAACAGCTCCAGGTTCTGGTCCGGGCCGGCCTGCTGAGCGCCACCACCGGTCCCCGAGGCGGGTTCCGGCTGGCCCGGCCCGCCGGCGAGATCACGCTGTTGCAGATCGTCGAGGCGGTGGACGGCGGCGCCTCACCCTACGAATGCCGCGAAATACGTCAGCAGGGTCGCGGCGGACTGCCCGCGGAGGAATGCCGCGAGCCCTGCATTCTCGCTGTGAAGATGGCCGAGGCGCACGATGCGTGGCGGGCGAGTCTGGCCGCCACCGCACTGGCCGATCTCGTCGCCGAGTTACCGGAATGGGCTCCGGAACGCACCCGCCGACGTCTCGTGGGCTCGCAGTAGCCGCAACCGGTACCGATTCGGTCCGGCGCGTTCGGGTGAGGCCGTGCCGACCCGGCCGGGAGCTGCGGTGGGCAGTTCGCCTGGAGCGGCCGCCCGGTCAAGCCACCGGGATCGGACGGCCGCGCGGCGGCGGGCCATACCCCCGAGGCGTTTGCCTGGGTCAGGTCGGCCGGTCCGTCTGGCCGGTGGGGTCCTCCTGGTTGGTGGGCCGGTCCGCCCGATCGGTGGGCTCGGCCGGTTGGTCTGCCCGCCCGGTCGGTCGGTCCGGCCGGGCCGACCGACCGGGCGGTGGATCCAGCCGGGCGGTGGCTCAGATGCCCGGCAGCGAGCGCAGGATCCCGCGGCCGTAGCGCTGGAACTGGGTGTCGTCGACCATGCCCAGGGAATGCCGCTCCACCAGCAGCTCCCATTCCGAGTACAGATGGGCGACGCTGGGGTCGGCGGGACCGGCCGCACCGTCCACCGCGACCAGCCGGACGGCGAAGTTGATCGCGGTGGCCAGCCGTTCGGAATCGGCGCGATCCATCGCGGTGAAGTACATCGTGGTGTTGCCGTCGTGTACTTCCACCAGGGGACGGCGGTCCCGCACCCGGATGTCCTGCACCACCGAGACCGCCTCCTCGGTGGCGCGGGCCCGCATGATGACGGGGATCGGCAGTTCGTGGGCATACGCCTCGCCGGTGCCCAGCGAGACAAGTAGCAGTCGCGTCGTTGTCACGGTGAGCAGGCAGGGGTCGTCCTCGCCCACCGGCGGGTGGGCGACGACGCTCGCGGTTTCCAGCACGTATTCGTCGGGAGTGACATAACCGGCCAGATCGGCCACCGGGGCCTCGCCCCGCCCGGTGGCCGACATGCGGCGTACCGCGCGCTCCACATCGGCGCGTACCGGCCCGTGCTCGGTCTGTTCGGTGGGTGGCGCGATCAACTCGGGAGCGGCGATATCGATTCGCTGGGCGGCCAGGATCTGGTCGTTGATGCGGGCGACGATGCCGGCGGCCGCCGGTACATCGTGTTCGGCGATCAATACGGGCAGCGGCGTCCGGTCGGCCGGAACGCCGACCAGCACGGGGGTCGGATAGCGCAGATATATCTCGATGACCACCGCGTCGTCGGCTCGCCGGCTGAGTCGCACCTCCAGTAGATCGGTCACCGCGACGTCGAGAACTCGCTCGCCGTCGCTCTCGGATTCGCCGTCGGCACCGGGACGCAGGACGACCAATCGCCCTTCGCCGTGCCGCACGATTGCTGTGGGTGTCCGTAACTCGACTATGTCCATACCCCCTGCGCTCGGGTCGTACGCGATCATCATCGGTCCTACATGCGTGCCATGATTGTGATCACTACGAGATATCACAGACCACGACCCCGGGAACCACCGTGGTTTTCCGGCCGTTTACCTCTTGAACTGCATCACCAGCCGAACTACTGGCTTGCGACGAGTCAGGAAGCGCGATGTATCGACTAGACCGTACGCGGTAACGTGGCATGTCCGCACCCGAATCCGCCCACCGGGCGGTAAGGATGTGGGTTGCGCCGCCCGAAATCGACGCATCGCTAGGCAAGAACGCGGAGACGCCTGAAAGGACTGGCCGCCCGGCCGACGCTCTATGAACCGCAAGACAGTGTTTCGTACCCTGGCGATAATCGCGGGCATTCTGCTCGTGATCTATCTGTTCAGTTACTTCGGCAACGACACCCGCGGCTGGCAGAACGTCGACACGTCGGTGGCCATCAGCCAGCTCGCCGACAAGGGGAACGTCGCCCACGTTCAAATCGATGACCGCGAACAGCAGTTACGGATCGAACTGAACAACGGCAACGACGCCACCCAGGGCCACGACAAGATCATCGCGAAGTATCCCGGCGGCAGCGATACCTCGGCCCAGATCTTCAAGGCCGTTCAGGATTCGGGTGCCCCGTACAACACGGTGGTCAAACAGGAGAGCTGGCTCACCCAGATCCTGCTGTTCGTATTGCCCATGGTGATCCTGCTCGGGCTGTTCATCTTCGTGATGTCGCGTATGCAGGGCGGTGGCCGCGGCGGCATGATGGGCTTCGGGAAATCCAAGGCCAAACAGCTGTCGAAGGATATGCCCAAGACCACGTTCGCCGATGTGGCCGGTGCCGACGAAGCGGTCGAAGAGCTCTACGAGATCAAGGACTTCCTGCAGAATCCGGTGCGCTACCAGGCGCTGGGCGCCAAGATCCCGAAGGGCGTCCTGCTCTACGGGCCGCCCGGTACCGGTAAGACGCTGCTCGCGCGTGCCGTGGCCGGCGAGGCGGGCGTCCCGTTCTTCACCATCTCCGGTTCCGATTTCGTGGAAATGTTCGTCGGTGTCGGTGCCTCGCGCGTGCGCGACCTGTTCGAGCAGGCCAAGCAGAACAGTCCCTGCATCATCTTCGTCGACGAGATCGACGCGGTCGGTCGCCAGCGTGGCGCCGGACTCGGCGGCGGTCACGACGAACGCGAACAGACCCTCAACCAGCTGCTGGTCGAAATGGACGGCTTCGGTGATCGCACCGGCATCATCCTGATCGCCGCCACCAACCGCCCCGATATCCTCGACCCCGCCCTGCTGCGTCCGGGCCGGTTCGACCGGCAGATCCCGGTCAGCAACCCCGACCTGGCCGGCCGTCGCGCCATCTTGCGGGTCCACTCGCAGGGCAAACCGATCTCCCCGGAAGCCGATCTCGACGGGCTGGCCAAGCGCACCGTCGGTATGTCGGGCGCCGACCTGGCCAATGTCATCAACGAGGCTGCCCTGCTCACCGCGCGGGAAAACGGTTCCACCATCACCGGTGACGCGCTCGAGGAATCGGTCGACCGCGTGATCGGCGGTCCGCGCCGCAAGAGCCGGATCATCAGCGAACACGAGAAGAAGATCACCGCCTACCACGAGGGCGGCCACGCGCTGGCGGCCTGGGCGATGCCCGATATCGAACCGGTCTACAAGGTGACCATCCTGGCCCGCGGCCGCACCGGCGGGCACGCGATGACCGTGCCCGAGGACGACAAGGGCCTGATGACCCGCTCGGAGATGATCGCCCGGCTGGTCATGGCCATGGGCGGGCGCGCCGCGGAGGAACTGGTCTTCCACGAGCCGACCACCGGGGCCTCCTCCGATATCGATCAGGCGACCAAGATCTCCCGCGCGATGGTCACCGAATACGGTATGAGCGCCCGGCTCGGCGCCGTGCGGTACGGCCAGGAACAGGGCGATCCCTTCCTGGGTCGTTCCATGGGTACGTCCTCGGACTACTCACATGAGGTCGCCGGCGCCATCGACGTCGAGGTTCGCAACCTCATCGAGGCCGCGCACACCGAGGCATGGGCGATCCTCAGCGAGTACCGCGATGTGCTCGACGATCTGGCGACCGCGCTGCTCGAGCGCGAGACCCTGCACCGCAAGGATCTGGAAACCATCCTCGGCGCGGTGCATAAGCGACCCCGGATCACCGCGTTCAACGATTTCGGCGATCGTGTGCCGTCGGACAAACCGCCGGTGAAGACCCCGGGCGAGCTCGCCGCCGAACGCGGCGAGCCGTGGCCTCCGCAACCCGCCGTCCCCGCCGGTGTCGGCCAGCGCGACGCGGCGCCCGCCGGGAGCGTGCCGCAGCCCGCGGGGTTCCCCGGCGGCGCGGTCCAGCAGCCCGGTTACGGCCAGCCGCCCAGTGGCTATCCGGCACCGCCGCAGCCCGCTCCCAGTTATCCCCGCGGCGCCACCCACGGTTCCCGGCCGGACTACGGCGCCCCCGCCGGCTGGTCGGCGCCGGGTTGGCCGCCGCGCGAGGAACCGCAGGCTCCACCTGCCGACCGCGGCTACGGCGGCGGACAGGAACAGCCCCGGTACTCGCATCCCGACCAGAACCCCGGGCACGACGAATCCGGATACGGCTCCGGTGAGGATTCCGGCCGTGGTGGCCCGCGCCCCTGGGACAGCCCGAACGGTCGGCAGTAAACCGGCGCCGATTACGCTCGGAGGGGTTCGGCGTCCGGTGTGTACTGCCGGGCCCGAGATGTGGAGGTGTCCTCGAATGTCGACCGATCAGCAGACCAACGGCTACCCGGCCGATATCCCCGCCGAGCTGGGCGAGAGCGGCGCACCCGCCGCGGAGTTGGTCGCGCTGCGCACCGGTAGACGCTTCGATCAGCCGCGCGCCGAGGCGGCGGTACGCGAACTGCTCCTCGCGGTCGGCGAGAACCCGGAGCGGCCGGGTCTCCTCGATACCCCTGCCCGGGTGGCCCGCGCCTATCGGGAGATGTTCGCGGGGCTGTACGTGGAACCGGACGCGGTCCTCAACACCACCTTCGACGAGGAGCACCAGGAACTCGTCCTGGTGCGCGATATCCCGATGTACTCGACCTGCGAACATCACCTCGTGTCGTTCCACGGCGTCGCCCATGTCGGATATATCCCGGGCCCGCACGGCCGGGTGACCGGGTTGTCCAAACTGGCGCGGCTGGTCGACCTCTACGCCAAACGCCCTCAGGTGCAGGAGCGGCTCACCAGTCAGATCGCCGACGCGGTCATGCGGAAATTGGATCCGCGCGGCGCAATCGTGGTGGTCGAGGCCGAACATCTGTGCATGGCCATGCGCGGTATCCGCAAACCCGGCGCCAGCACCACCACCTCGGCCGTCCGCGGGATCCTGCAGACCAGCTCGGCCTCGCGGGCCGAGGCCCTCGACCTGATCCTGCGCAAGTGAGCGACCGGCGCGCGGCCGTGGCCGTACCGACCCTCACCGGGGTGCGGCCGCGTCCCGGCGTGGAGCCACGTCCGGGCCGCTCTTGCGTCGTGATGGGCGTGGTCAATGTGACCAGCGATTCCTTCTCCGACGGCGGCCGCTATCTCGATCCGCAGCGGGCGATCGAGCACGGAATCCGGCTCTACGAGTTGGGCGCCGACATCATCGATGTCGGCGGTGAGTCGACCCGGCCCGGCGCCGTGCGGGTCGAGGTGGACACCGAAGTCGACCGGGTGGTTCCGGTGCTGCGCGGGCTGGTCGCCGCCGGGATACCGACCAGCGTCGACACCATGCGCGCCCGGGTTGCCGAAGCAGCCGTCGCGGCCGGGGTGACGGTGATCAACGATGTGTCCGGCGGGCGCGCCGATCCGGCGATGGCCGCGGTCGTCGCCGCCGCCGATATCCCGTGGATCCTCATGCACTGGCGGGCCGCGTCGGACTACCGGCACACCGGTCCGGCCGACCATTACGACGATGTGGTGGCCGAGGTCCGTGCGGAGCTGGGGGTGCAGGTGCGGCACGCGATCGACGCGGGTGTCGATCCCGCCCGGATCATCCTGGATCCGGGTCTCGGATTCGCGAAGACCGCCGAACACAACTGGGCGCTACTGGGAGCCTTGGACCAGTTCGTCGCCGACGGATTCCCGGTGCTCATCGGCGCCTCGCGCAAACGGTTCCTGGGGTCGTTGCTGGCCGACGGTGCCGGTCCGCGACCGCCCGCCGGCCGGGAGACCGCCACCGCCACGGTGTCCGCGCTCGCGGCCTGGCACGGCGCCTGGGGTGTCCGGGTCCACGATGTGCGTGGATCGCAGGACGCCCTCGCCGTGACCGACGCCTGGCGTCGCGCGCAGCGGCCGGGAGTACCGCGGTGAGCGCACCGGCACCCGGCCCGGACCGGATCGAGCTGCGCGGGTTGCGGGTTTTCGGCCGGCACGGAGTTTTCGAGCACGAACGCCGCGACGGACAGGAATTCGTGGTGGACCTCACCGTCTGGTCGGATTTCGGCGCCGCGGCGGCCACCGACGATCTCACCCACACCGTCGACTACGGCGCGCTCGCCGAGCTGGCCGTGCGGATCGTTGCGGGCCCGCCCCGGAATCTCATCGAAACCGTCGCCACCGAGATCGCCGACCGGGTACGCGAAGTGCCCGGCGTCGACGATGTCGAGGTGGTACTGCATAAACCGGCCGCGCCCATCCCGCACAATTTCGCCGATGTGCGGGTCGTCACCGTGGGCCGCCGGGGGCAGGGGTCGCCGTGACACGTGCCGTGCTCTCGATCGGTTCGAATATGGGGGATCGACTCGACCTGTTGCGCAGTGTCGTCACCGGGCTGGGTGCCCGGGTGCGCGCCGTTTCCCCCGTGTACACCACCGCGCCGTGGGGCGGGGTGGAGCAGGACGATTTCCTCAATGCCGTGCTGGTGGCCGAGGATCCGGATTACGACTGCCGCGCTTGGCTACGGCATGGACAGCGGTTGGAGCAGGCCGCCGGGCGCGAGCGGGTGGTCCGCTGGGGCGCCCGGACCCTCGACGTGGACATCGTCTCCTGCGCCGAACGGGTCGGCGCCGGACTGCGCGCCCTGCGCAGTACCGACCCCGAACTCACCCTGCCGCACCCGCAGGCGCGCCACCGCGCGTTCGTCCTGATTCCCTGGCTCGATGTGGAGCCCGACGCGTCCTTGGCCGTCGACGGCACCGAACGCGGTGTGCGCGAACTACTGGCGGAATTGGGCCCCGCCGAACGCGACGGTGTGCGGCGCACGGATTTGACGCTCCTACCCGCCGAGAGGGCGGTGCCATGATGCGATCCCTCCGCCTCGGCTACGGCCTCCGCGGACCGCATGTACCTGCCTCGAGGAGGGTGCAATGACTCGTGGGGGCGGTCGTATGAATACCGGCGGCGGCCGCGGTGGCGACGGTGACGACGGCGGGGGGATGAAGCTCAAACCCACCCGCGTCCGGGAATTGCTGGCCAACGTCCTGATCGCGGCGGTGATCGCCTGGGTGGCGACGCGGCTGGCCTACGCCAATTTCCCACCTATCTCCACCATCGCCGGCGCCTCGCTGTATCCGGTCGCGATGTTGGAGGCCGCCCTGGGCTTCTATATCAGGGCCCGGGTGAGCAACAGTCAGATCGGTGCCGATTCACGCCAGCTGCACCCGATCACCGTCGCCCGGGCTCTCGCGCTGGCGAAGGCGTCGGCTCAGGTGGGATCGCTGGTGGCCGGAGTGTGGCTCGGATTCCTGCTGTGGATCTTCCCGCAGCGCGGGGATCTGCGGGCCGCCGACGCGGACTATCCGGGCGCGCTCATCGGATGCGGTGCCGGTATCGCCCTGGCCGTGGCCGCCCTGTGGCTCGAATATTGCTGCCGGGCGCCCGACGATCCGACCGACGATCCGGCGCCGTCGTAGGCCTTTGTCGCCGTGATCGATCCCGCCCTTTCCGACCTGGGCGATGACGAATATCGCGGCTACCCTTGCGGTCATGGTTTCACCGTCCCGCAGTAGTACTTCCGCGCGCGGCCGGGAAGATGTGGGCAAGCTCTTCCTCGGTGCACTCGTCCTACTGGGTCTGGTGGCCAGCGTATTCCTTGTGCTGAGCGACAGTCTGCAATTCATCCGGGTGGGGTTGGTGGTGGCGCTGTGGGCGGCGGTGCTGGGAGCCTGGGCGGCCGGCCGGTACCAGGCCAGAATGCGTGATCTGCGCGGCATCTACGAACTCGAACTCGAGCGTGAGATCAGTGCTCGCCGTGAGTACGAACTCGGTGTCGAATCGCGGGTGCGTTCCGAACTGGGTGCCGACGCGACGGAAATGGCGGCGCTGCGTGCCGAACTGACGGTGCTGCGGCGGCAGTTGGAGCGGCTCTTCGACGGAGACTTGCCGGAGGAGCGGCCCGCGCTGCGTGCGGGCGCGTTCCGGCTCCAGGAGTTGCCGGGGGTCGATGGCGGGCCGGGGCTCGCACCCGGCTGGCAGGGGTCCGACGAAGGCGAGCGGCGGGCCGTGGACGCCTGGGCGAATGCCGCCGCGAGCTGGTCGCACGCCGCCGACGGCTGGGTCGATACCGAAGCCGGGGCCGCGGAACCGGCAACCGATACCGGTGAACGCAAGGCGGTGACGCCGGTCTACGAAACCGACCACCCGGACCGGCCGCGGTTCGCGAGCCCCGACGACGCGCCGGTCACCGCGGAAACGGCGATCGTCCGGCTCGACGACGATCCGCTCTACGGGCCGCCCGGCTCCGATATCTCCGGGCCGACCTGGGCGGACGCCTTCACCGAGGTGTACGACGAACCAGACGCCGGCGACGACCGCTACGGTTCGTTGCTGCGCGACGAACGCTTTCACGGGCCACCGGCACCGGAGCGTGAGGCGCCGGACTCCCGCCCACCGGTGGCCGCCGTACCCGTCACCGCAGCGGCAGCCACCGATTCGGCCGAGCCGGTCGTCGACGGCGGGTCCGTCGATGGAGATACCCGCGAACCGGCCGCGACCGCGGCGGGCAGCTTGTTCCCGCGTTCGGCGAACTCCCGGCGCCGTCGCACCCAGCCCGACGGCGCCGGGAATCGGCGGTTGTCGGTCGCCGAGATCATGGCCAACCTGCGTCAGGAAGAGGAGCAGCGCAGCTCCTGAAGTGCGGCATATATCACCCGGAGCGCCCATGGCGCATCGGCGCGAGCCGGCCCTATCCTCGATTCGTAACGTCCGGTACCCGCAGCGCGGGACTGGAACGACTTCGAGAGGACACTGTTGACCTCGCCACACGTGACTCCTGGCAACCCGGCCGCGAGTGGTGATCCGGCGCCCGCACGACTGACGGTAGGCATCGTCTCGGCGGGACGTGTGGGATCAGCCCTCGGCGCCGCGCTCGAGCGCGCCGGACATGTGGTGTTCGGCGTCGCCGCGATCTCCGACGCTTCGGTGCGCCGGGCGCAGTCCCGGCTGCCCGATTCGCAGATCCTTCCGGTCGAGGAAGTCGCTGCCCGCAGCGAGCTGCTGATTCTGGCCGTCCCGGACGCCGAGCTGGCCGGTCTGGTACGCGGCCTGGCGAGTTCGGGCACGGTACGTCCCGGCACGATCGTGGCCCACACTTCCGGAGCGAACGGTATCGGTGTGCTGGCCCCGTTGGGGGAGGCCGGTGCGCGACCGCTCGCCGTGCATCCCGCGATGACCTTCACCGGCCACGACGAAGACCTGTCCCGCTTGGCCAACGCCTGTTTCGGGATCACCGCCGCCGACGAGATCGGCTATGCCATCGCCCAGTCCCTGGTGATCGAGATGGGTGGCGAACCGGTCCGGGTGGCCGAGGAACACCGCACGCTGTATCACGCCGCGCTCGCGCACGGCAGCAACCATCTGGTCACACTGGTACTGGACGCGGTGGAGGCGCTGCGCCAGGCGCTGGCCGGACCGGGTCTGCTGGGGCAGCAGACCGTCGACGACCAGCCGGGCGGTTTGCCCGAACGCCTGATCGCTCCGCTGGCCTCCGCCGCCCTGGACAATGCGCTGCGCCGCGGCCAGGCCGCACTCACCGGCCCGGTGGCCCGCGGCGACACCGCTGCCGTCGCCGCGCACCTCGAGGCGCTGACGGCGGCCGATCCCGAGATCGCCGCCGGTTACCGGGCCCTGTCGCGGCGGACCGCCCAGCGGGCGCAGGCTCCCGCCGAACTACGCGAGCTGCTGGAGGACCACCGATGATGCGCTACCTCGGCCGGTGCGGCCGGCAGGCAAATGGATCGAGGAGTGTGGCATGACGGACTCGACCCTGCGCGGCGCGTACCGCGCCGGCGAACTCACCGTGCAGCACGATCCGGCGGTGCTCGGCAAGGTCGTCCGCGCACTGCGCGGCACCGGACGCACCGTGGGCTTCGTGCCCACCATGGGCGCCCTGCACGAAGGCCATCTCGAACTGGTACGCCGCGCCAAGCGGACCAACCAGATCGTGGTGGTGTCCGTTTTCGTCAACCCGCTGCAATTCGGCGCCGGTGAGGACCTGGACAGCTACCCGCGCACCCTCGACGCCGACGTGGAACTGCTGCGCGGCGAAGGGGTGGCCCTGGTTTTCGCGCCGAGTGCGGCGGATATGTATCCCGAAGGCCCGCGGACGACCGTCCTGCCCGGCCCCGTCGGCGCCGATCTGGAGGGCGCCTCCCGGCCGACCCATTTCGCCGGGATGCTCACCGTGGTGGCCAAACTGCTGCAGATCGTGCACCCGCACGAGGCATTCTTCGGCGAGAAGGACTACCAGCAGCTCACGCTGATCCGCCAGATGGTCCGCGACCTCGACTTCGACGTGAAGATCGTGGCGGTGCCGACCGTGCGTGAATCCGATGGTCTGGCGCTCTCCTCCCGCAACCGCTACCTCGACCCCGTCCAGCGCGAACTCGCGACCACGCTGTCGGCCGCCCTGCTGGCCGGCGCGCGTTCCGGAGCGGCCGGCGCGGACGCCGTACTGGAGGCCGCGCACGCGGTCTTGGCCGCCGTTCCCGAGGTCGAACTCGACTATCTCGAACTACGTGCCGCCGACCTGGGCCCCGCCCCCGAGTCCGGCAACGCCCGGCTGCTGATCGCGGCCCGCGTCGGTCCGACCCGGCTGATCGATAACGCCCCTGTCCAGTTGGGGGCCCAGCTGGACGGCCACCCCGACGCCGACCTCATGACCCCCGGAACTCGGCAGCTCGCACCGAGCGGCTCCGACGGGACGAAACCTCGGTGAACGCGCCATCGAACGCCCCCCGGCGGACTGCCGGTCACACCAACCGCAGTGGCCTGCTTCCATCTGCTTCGGATGGTCCACCCCTATGGTCGGGGCCCGCCCCCGGTTCTGGAGCGACAGAGCGAAGGAGCGAAGCGACTGAGCGGCGGAGTGAAGAACCGGGGTCACAGGGCCCCGACCCGCGCGCCGAAGGCGCGCAAATAAACACAGAAAGGCGACGATGATGTTGCGCACCATGATGAAGTCGAAGATCCACCGGGCCACCGTGACCCATGCCGATCTGCACTATGTCGGGTCGGTGACCATCGATCAGGATCTTCTCGATGCGGCCGATCTGCTCGAGGGTGAGCAGGTCTGCATCGTCGACATCGATAACGGGGCCCGTCTCGAAACCTATGTGATCGCGGGCGAGCGCGGGTCCGGGGTGATCGGTATCAACGGTGCCGCGGCGCATCTGGTCAACCCCGGTGACCTGGTCATCCTCATTGCCTACGGCATGATGGACGAGGCCGAGTTGCGCGAGTACGACCCGAAGGTCGTCTTCGTCGATGACCGTAACCGTCCGGTCGAGCTGGGCTCGGATCCGGCGCATGCGCCGGCGGGCTCGGATCTGATCAGTCCGCGCAACCTGACCTTCGTCTGAGCGGCGGCGGTGACCGGATGCTGTTGACCATCGATGTCCGGACGACCAGCACGGTGGTCGGCCTGATCGCGGGCTCCGGATCACAGGCCGAGTTGGCCCGGCATTGGCGGATTCATACGAATCCGCTGCACACCGCCGACGAGTTCGCGATGAGTCTGCGCGGGCTGGTGGGCCCGGATCTCGACGCGGTGACCGGCGTGGCCGGTTTGTCGACGGTGCCGCCGGTCCTGCGGGAACTGCGGTTCATGTTGGATCGCTACTGGCAGCATGTGCCGCACGTGCTGGTGGAGCCGGGCGTCCGGACCGGTATTCCGCTGCTGGTGGACAACCCGAAAGAGGTCGGCGCGGACCGGATCGTGAACAGTCTGGCCGCCCATCACCAGTTCGGTGGCCCCGCGATCGTGGTGGATTTCGGTGTGTCGATCTGTGTCGATCTCGTATCGGCGAAGGGGGAGTTCCTCGGCGGCGTGATCGCACCGGGGGTGGAGACCGCGACCGAGGCGCTGACCGAGCGGACGGCGTTGCGCCGGGTGGAGTTGAGCAGACCCCGGTCGGTGGTGGGCAAGAACAGCGTCGAATGTATCCAGTCCGGTGCGATCTTCGGTTTCGCCGGCCTGGTGGACGGGCTGGTGGACCGTATCCGGGAGGATGTCGAGGGTTTCGCCGATGACGGGGTCGCGGTGGTGGCCACCGGTGCGGCGGCTCCGCTGATCATCGATGAATCCGAGACCATCGAGCACCACGAACCCCATCTGACGATCACCGGGTTGCGGCTGGTCTTCGAACGCAATCAACGCCGTGCTCGTGGCTGATACCGCCGCCTGGGCTGTGACATATTCCGCTGATTCGAATGTGGCCGGGCCGCCCCCGGCTTGCTAAGCTCACCGTGTGCTGAACCGCATGCGTACCCAGGAGTGTTGTCGAGGCTGATTCGCCTCGACCGTTCGAGGCATTCTGCAGTCCTCGATCTTTCTTTTACTTCCTGGAGATGCGGTCATGCATTCGCCTGTTCTTTCGTCCGTAGTGCGTCGGTCGGCCCGTGATACTTCCGCCGCGGCCGGGGCCGCGAATCCGATTCCCGATCGTCCGATCGCTCCGGCGCTGCCGACGCGGCTGCGCCCGGCGGATCTGCTGCGCCTGACCGACGAGACCGGTGAGGATGTGCTCGCCGGACGGTACGACCATCTGTTTCCCGCGGACGGTCTGTGGCCGGCGGTCGACCGGTGGGCCACCCGGCTGGTCGCCGACGACGAGGTCGATGTCTGGCTGATCAGCTGGACTCCGGACAAATCCACGAAGCTGCACGATCACGCCGGTTCGCTCGGGGCGCTCACCGTGCTCAGCGGGGCGCTGGCCGAATACCGCTGGAACGGAATCGAATTGCGGCACCGGGTGCTTTCCGCCGGTGATCAGGCCGCGTTCCCGATCGGCTGGGTGCACGATGTCGTGCGCGCCCCCGACCGGCTCGCGGTCTCCGGGTCCGGTACCGGCCCGCTGGACCCCACGCTCAGCGTGCACGCCTACTCACCGCCACTCACCGCCATGTCCTATTACGAAGTGACCGGACACGGCAGCCTGCGGCGTACTCGCACCGTTCTCACCGACCAGCCCGAAGGTGACCTCTGATGTCGCGACTGACCATTGATCAGATGCTGGACCAGGCCCGCGCGCAGTTGCGGCGGATCCATCCCGTGGAACTGCCCGCCGCGCTCGCCCGCGGGGCGATTCTGGTGGATATCCGGCCCGCGGCGCAGCGGGCCAGGGAAGGAGCCCTACCCGGAGCCCTGGTCATCGAACGGAATGTGCTCGAGTGGCGGCTCGATCCCAGCAGCTCGGCGCGCCTGGCGCTGGCCACCGATCACGATGTCGAGTGGGTCGTGGTCTGCTCGGAGGGCTATACCTCCAGCCTCGCCGCGGCGTCGTTGCGCCAATTGGGGCTGCACCGTGCGACCGATCTGGTCGGCGGGTACAAGGCGCTGGAAGCCGCCGGTATGCGTTCCGTGGCCACTGGTGCCGCGCACTTCACCAGGGAAGTTCGTTCGCTCGCCGTTCTCTGAATTGTTGTCCTCGGCCGAATGCGGCCGGATGACAATACATTTCCGTGGTGCGGTAGCGCCCCGGGAAAATTCTAAGCAACCAAATGGTCTATTTCCCCCGGGCGCCCTGCCGTGCCTTCCGCAAGTGATTCCATATCGCGCGGTTGGGGCGGGCGGATGACGAATCGGTTTGCGGTGCACGCTAGGGTGGTTCGCTGTGAGCAACCCGAACATCTCGTCATCCGGCGGCTCCGCGGGCGCTGTTCCCGCGGGGCGATCCAGCCGCTCTGTGGAGGTCGACGACGTCCCCGAGCAGATGCGGATCCGCCGGGAGAAGCGGGAGCGGCTGCTCGGGTCGGGCGGGGAGGCCTATCCCGTTTCGGTGCCGCGCACCCATAGCCTCGCCGAAATCCGCGCCGCCTATCCGGATCTCGCGGCCGATACCGCGACCGGCCGGCTCGTCGGTGTGGCCGGCCGGGTCATCTTCATGCGAAATACCGGCAAATTGTGCTTCGCTCAGCTACAGGAGGGCGACGGCACCACTTTGCAGGCCATGGTGAGCCTGAACGGTGTCGGCGCGGAGGCGCTGGCGGCGTGGAAGGCCGATGTGGATCTCGGCGATATGGTTTTCGTGCACGGTGAAGTCATCTCGTCGCGTACGGGTGAATTGAGCGTCATGGCCGATTCGTGGTCCATGGCCGCAAAGGCGCTGCGTCCGCTCCCGGTAGCGCACAAGGAGATGGGGGAGGAAGCGCGGGTCCGGCAGCGCTATGTCGATCTGATCGTCCGTCCGGAGGCCCGCCGCACGGCCCGTACCCGAGTGGCGGTGGTGCGCGCGCTGCGCAATGCGCTGGAACGCCGTGATTTCCTCGAGGTCGAGACGCCGATGCTGCAGACGCTGCACGGAGGCGCGGCCGCACGGCCCTTCCGCACCCACTCCAATGCGCTCGATATGGATCTCTACCTGCGCATCGCCCCGGAGTTGTTTCTGAAGCGCTGTGTGGTCGGCGGGATCGAGCGGGTCTTCGAGATCAATCGGAACTTCCGTAACGAAGGTGCCGATTCCACCCATTCGCCCGAGTTCGCGATGCTCGAAACTTATCAGGCGTACGGCACCTACGACGACTCCGCACGTATGATCCGGGAATTGATCCAGGAAGTCGCCCAGGAAGCGCTGGGAACTCAGGTCGTCACCCTCGCCGATGGCTCGGAATACGACTTGAGCGGTGAGTGGACAACGGTCGAGATGTATCCGTCGTTGTCGGAGTCGACGGGGGTGGAGGTCACTCCGGAAACAACTGTTCCGGAATTGCTCGAGCTCGCCGATCGGGTCGGCCTGGAAATTCCCGAAGGTAAGGGCTACGGCCACGGCAAACTGGTGGAGGAACTCTGGGAGCACTGCTACGGCGACAAGCTGTACGTGCCGACTTTCGTCCGTGATTTCCCGGTCGAGACGTCCCCGCTGACCAGGCAGCACCGGTCGCGGGCCGGTGTTACCGAGAAGTGGGATCTGTATGTCCGTGGCTTCGAGTTGGCCACCGGTTATTCGGAGTTGGTGGATCCGGTGATCCAGCGTGAGCGGTTCGTCGATCAGGCGCGCCTGGCCGCGGCCGGTGACGACGAGGCAATGGTGCTCGACGAGGACTTCCTGGCCGCGATGGAACACGGGATGCCGCCGACGACCGGAACCGGTATGGGAATCGATAGGTTGTTGATGGCGCTCACCGGATTGGGAATCCGGGAAACGATACTGTTCCCAATAGTGCGGCCGGTCGGCCGTTGAGCGAACGGTTTGCATAGCAGGCCGCTCGTCTTGGAATTTTCCGAATTCGAGGTATTCTTGCCTCGGGTAATCGGCCTGATTTTGCGGGCCGCACGATTTCGAGAGGACGTTCATCTCATGGCAAAGAAGGTCACCGTTAGCCTGATCGACGATGTCGATGGTGAGTCCATCGCGGACGAGACCATCGAGTTCGCAATCGATGGGGTGTCGTACGAGATCGACCTGTCGTCGACGAATGCGGCGAAGCTTCGGGACGAGTTGGAGCAGTGGGTGACCAGTGCCCGCCGGGTGAGCGGCCGGCGTCGGGTGAAGGCCGCTGTCGCGGCCTCTGGGAACACCAAGGCACGCGCCACCATGGACCGCGAACAAAGCGCGGCTATTCGCGAGTGGGCGCGCCGGAATGGTCACAAGGTTTCCGCGCGTGGCCGTATCTCGGCCGATATCACCGACGCGTACAACAAGGCCGCGAAGGGATAGTTCTTCTTTCAACCGTCCCGCGTGCGGGTTATTCACAGAGCACGCAGACGGCTGGTCTTCTCGATAGCTATTTGGAATTACCGCTGGCCCCGGCGTCGATCGCCGGGGCCGCTGCGCCCGGCGGCGTTCCATCTTGCCCGAGCGGCCGACTGCCCGGCACCATAGATGTGATCGGCCGGGCCCGGTGCGCCGCAGTGCAAGGGGTCCGCAGTGTTCGGCAGTTGCTGCCGATATGGAGAGGTGAGGTATCGGCGCAGTGTCCGGATCCGTCGGTTCGTTCCTTCGATTCACCGATGACGAAGGCCGTAGGCGCGAGGTGATGTTGAGCCCCGATCGGCAGCGGATCACCATCGGCCGTTCCGCGGGTGCCGATCTATCGCTGCGCTGGGACGCCGAGGTGTCGCGGTTGCACGCCGCGGTCGAATATCTCGCCGCGCACTGGACCATCGTGGACGACGGTCTTTCCCGTAATGGCACGTTCGTCAACGGCGAACGCATCAACGGTCGCCGTCGGCTGATGCCCGGCGACCGCATCCGGATGGGCACCTCGCTGGTGTCCTTCCACGACTTCAACGGCGTCGCCGACGACGCCACCCGTGCCTCCGGCGCGAGTATGCCCACCGTGCGCTCGCTGACCGAGGCGCAGCGGGGAGTGCTCGTCGCACTGTGCCGCCCGTTCAAAGGGGATGCCGGTTTCGCCGCCCCCGCCACGAACCAGCAGATCGCCGATGAGCTGTTCCTGAGTGTGGACGCCGTCAAGACCCATCTGCGCGCCCTGTTCGCCAAGTTCGGTGTCGAGGATCTGCCGCAGAACCAGAAGCGGGTCAGGCTCGCCGCGCTGGCCATGCGCAGCGGTCTGATCACCGATCGCGATCTGTGACCGCCGTCCCCCCGGCCGCTCGCACCCGCACCGCCCGATATCCCCAGCTCTGGGAGCCGTTCTGTTCGCTCTGGGCAAAACCGGAGTGGGAAACCAATCGGTGGGTAAGGGCGTTATGAGTGAATAGGTCTGCCGTCGGGCCACATCATTAGGGTGGAGCGGCGGCGGCGTAATCCCCTGCCAACTAGAGTGGGAGGCGGGGGCCGCAACCCCTGGCCTTCATGGCAGGCTGAAGCCGACGGTTATCCACGACACACCACGGCGTCAGCCGGCCATAGAGTCCGGAGCAGGAGAGTGAGGGAGCGATGTTCGAGAGGTTCACCGACCGCGCGAGGCGTGTCGTCGTCCTGGCCCAAGAAGAGGCCCGGATGCTCAACCACAACTACATCGGCACCGAGCACATCCTGCTGGGTCTTATCCATGAGGGTGAGGGTGTCGCGGCCAAGTCCCTGGAGTCGCTCGGCATCTCGCTGGAGGGCGTGCGCAGCCAGGTCGAAGAGATCATCGGCCAGGGCCAGCAGGCCCCGTCCGGTCATATTCCGTTCACCCCCCGCGCCAAGAAGGTGCTGGAGCTGAGCCTGCGCGAAGCGCTACAGCTCGGCCACAACTACATCGGCACCGAGCACATCCTGCTCGGCCTGATCCGCGAGGGCGAGGGCGTCGCAGCCCAGGTACTGGTCAAACTCGGCGCCGACCTCAACCGGGTCCGCCAGCAGGTCATCCAGCTGCTGTCCGGGTATCAGGGCAAGGAGCCCGTGGAATCCGGTGCCCGGGGCGAGACCGGCACCCCGTCCACCTCGCTGGTGCTCGACCAGTTCGGCCGCAACCTCACCCAGGCGGCCCTGGAGGGCAAACTCGACCCCGTCATCGGCCGCTCGAAGGAGATCGAGCGGGTCATGCAGGTGCTGAGCCGCCGTACCAAGAACAACCCGGTCCTGATCGGCGAGCCCGGTGTCGGTAAGACCGCCGTCGTCGAGGGGCTGGCCCAGGCCATCGTCAACGGCGAGGTCCCGGAGACGCTGAAGGACAAGCAGCTCTACACCCTCGACCTGGGGTCCCTGGTCGCGGGCAGCCGCTACCGCGGTGATTTCGAGGAGCGCCTGAAGAAGGTACTCAAGGAGATCAACACCCGCGGCGACATCATTCTGTTCATCGACGAGCTGCACACGCTGGTCGGTGCGGGCGCCGCCGAGGGCGCGATCGACGCGGCCTCCATCCTGAAGCCGAAACTGGCCCGCGGTGAGCTGCAGACCATCGGCGCCACCACTCTCGACGAGTACCGCAAATACATCGAGAAGGACGCCGCCCTGGAGCGCCGGTTCCAGCCGGTGCAGGTGGGCGAGCCGACCGTCGAGCACACCATCAACATCCTCAAGGGTCTGCGCGACCGCTACGAGGCGCACCACCGGGTGTCCATCACCGACGGTGCCCTGGTGGCCGCGGCCACCCTGGCCGACCGCTACATCAACGACAGGTTCCTCCCGGACAAGGCGATCGACCTGATCGATGAGGCCGGCGCCCGGATGCGTATCCGCCGGATGACCGCGCCGCCGGACCTGCGCGAGTTCGACGACAAGATCGCCGACGCGCGCCGGGAGAAGGAATCGGCGATCGACGCGCAGGACTTCGAGAAGGCCGCGCGGCTGCGCGACAAGGAGAAGCAGCTCGTCGCCAAGCGGGCCGAGCGCGAGAAGCAGTGGCGCTCCGGCGACCTGGATGTCGTGGCCGAGGTCGACGACGAGCAGATCGCCGAGGTCCTGGCCAACTGGACCGGTATCCCCGTCTTCAAGCTCACCGAGGAGGAGACCACCCGTCTGCTCCGTATGGAGGACGAGCTGCACAAGCGGATCATCGGCCAGGAGGATGCGGTCAAGGCCGTCTCCAAGGCCATCCGCCGCACCCGCGCCGGTCTGAAGGACCCGAAGCGTCCGTCCGGCTCGTTCATCTTCGCCGGTCCGTCCGGTGTCGGTAAGACCGAGCTGTCCAAGGCGCTGGCGAACTTCCTGTTCGGCGATGACGACGCGCTCATCCAGATCGATATGGGCGAGTTCCACGACCGCTTCACCGCCTCGCGGCTGTTCGGTGCCCCTCCCGGGTACGTCGGCTACGAGGAGGGCGGCCAGCTCACCGAGAAGGTGCGCCGCAAGCCGTTCTCGGTCGTACTGTTCGACGAGATCGAGAAGGCCCACCAGGAGATCTACAACACCCTGTTGCAGGTCCTCGAGGACGGCCGCCTCACCGACGGCCAGGGCCGGACCGTGGACTTCAAGAACACGGTGCTGATCTTCACCTCGAACCTCGGTACCTCCGATATCTCGAAGGCCGTGGGGCTGGGCTTCTCGCAGAGCAACGCCGAGGGCTCGAACTACGAGCGGATGAAGCTCAAGGTCAACGACGAGCTGAAGAAGCACTTCCGGCCGGAGTTCCTCAACCGTATCGACGATGTGATCGTCTTCCACCAGCTCACCACCGAGCAGATCGTGGAGATGGTGGATCTGATGATCGCCCGCGTCGAGCGGCAGCTGAAGAACAAGGATATGGCGATCACCCTCACCGAGAACGCCAAGAGCCTGCTGGCCAAGCGCGGCTTCGATCCCGTGCTCGGTGCCCGGCCACTGCGCCGCACCATCCAGCGCGAGATCGAGGACCAGCTCTCGGAGAAGATCCTGTTCGGCGAGATCGGTCCCGGCCAGACCGTTCAGGTCGATGTCGAGGGCTGGGACGGCGAAGGCTCCGGCGAGGACGCCCGCTTCACCTTCACCCCGAAGGCCAAGCTCACCAAGGAAGACGGCGAGAAGAAGCCCGAGGTCGTGCTCACCGGCGCGTCCGAGGGTTCGACCGAAGCCGCTTCGGGCGAGTAGCCGACAGCGCAGCTCGAGGGCCTGCCCACCGGTCTCCCACCGGTGGGCAGGCCCTTTTCGCGCGGGTGCGGCCACCTGCCGGTCGGCGGGACATTCCGGTCGGTGCGCGCGCGTACGGTGGGATCAGTTCATTCGATACGAATCGGGGGTATCACCATGACGAATCCGGATCTGACCACGATCGCGGTTCTGCTCGACCGTTCCGGCTCCATGCAGACCATCAAATCCGACACCGAGGGCGGGCTGGCCGCCTACTTCGAGGAACAGCGGCAGGTCGAGAAGACCGTGCGGGTCACCTTCGCGCAATTCGATACCGAGTACGAATGCGTGTACTCGAATGTCCCGATCGATCAGGTGCCGCCGCCGGTGCTGCAGCCGCGCGGCGGCACCGCGCTGTACGACGCCATCGGCAGATTGGTCACCGATCTCGGTGCCGAACTGGCCGCCCGGCCGGAGGCGGAGCGGCCCGGCACCGTGATCGTGGTCGTCCTCACCGACGGGCACGAGAATTCCAGCCGGGAATGGACGCATACCGCGGTGCGGTCACTGATCGAACAGCAGCAGAACGTCTACAGCTGGGATTTCCTGTTCCTCGGCGCCAATATGGACGCGGTCGAGATCGGGAGCGGTCTCGGCTTCGCCCCGCAGCAGTCCATCACCTACGGGGCGGCTCCGGCCGGTGTGGCCGGCGTGTTCCGGGCGGCCGGGGCGTATTCACGGCGGCTACAGGCTCCGGCGGGCGCACCGGAGTCGGCCCGCGCGGCCGGGTTCACCGAGCAGGAGCGTCGCGACGCGAACCCGGGCTGAACCGCGGGTTCACTCGGGTGCGGCGGGTCCCGGCTCGGCCGGGGCGTCGGTGCTTCCGCGTGGCTCCGAGGTCACCGCTACCGGTGCCGCCGGCCGGCGAGAATTGTTGGCGCCGTTCTCGTTACGGGTCCGCGGCCGCGCATCCGGGTCGATCGCGATCCGCAGTGGGCGGCTCGGTAGCCGCGCGGCGACCCGGTAGCCGCCGCTGGGTTTGGGGCCGGCGGTCAACGCGCCACCGAGCGCGTGGGTGCGCTCCCGCATGGCGATGATTCCCATCCCACGGGTGGGGCCGGCGTGTTCGGGTTTACCGGTGGGGCGGGTGTTGTCGACGGTGAGATCCACGGAATCAGCGGTGTAGCGCACTGTTACGGTGGCCTCGGCGCCGGGGGCGTGGCGTACCACATTGGCCAGGGATTCCTGGACGATCTGGGTGGCCGCCTCGTCGATCGCCGCGGGCAGGGAATCGGGTGTCCCGAGGACCCGGGTGTGCACTGTCAGCCCCGCCATCCGGGGTTTGCGCAGGAGTTCGTCCAGTTCGGACATGGTGGGATCGGGTTCGCGAGGTGGTGGGGGCGGCGCTTGCGCGGCAGCCGGTGGGCGGCTTCCACGTGTTCCGTTCGTTTGCGTCCGGTCGGTGCCGGGCCGGTCGCGGCGGCCGAAACCACTTCGGCGGGAACGTTTCGCACGCTCGCGCGGACCGATATCCCCGGCCGGGTCGTGGTCGCGGGGCGGCTGTGCGCGTGGGCCGGGCACGGGCTCCACCGTCTGGATCGCGTGGCGCAGTGCCTGCACATCCTCGAGCGCGTTGCGGCTGGTGGTTTTGATCTCGGCGACCGTCCCCGCCGCTTTCGCGGACTTGTTCTCTACCTGCTGGAGGGCCATCCCGGCCTGCACATTGATGAGCGAGAGATTGTGCCCCACCACATCGTGCAGTTCCCGGGCGATCAGCAAGCGCTCGGTGCCGACCTCGAGTTCTCGCTGCTGCCGGGCTGCCGTGCGTTCGGCGGTGTCCAGGGCCTGCCGGGTCTGTGCGAGGAGGCGGCGGTGCCGCAGCACTTCGAACAGCGCCGCAGCCAGCGCCACCCAGCCCAGTAGCCCGACCATCTCCCAGCTCGTCATCGCGAACTCTCCATCCGCACCACCCTATTAGCCTGTTGTGCTCGGTCGTCGGCGCATACCCGGATTACCGGTGCCGCAATGGTATTCCGATGACGAATGCGCCGGTACCGGGTGGGCCGGTCGGCAGCGGCGCGTGATCACCGCATCTGCGGCAGTACCCGCCCCGGCGCGGGTATGGTCCAGTGATGGTCGACCAGCAAGTGCGTGTACCGGACCTGTCCACACGGCCGTACGAACTCACCGTGGAGCGAGTGATGACCGCTTCACCCGAACTCCTCTACTTGGCGTGGACCCAGGGCTTCGATATCTGGTTCGCGGAACCGTCCTCGGTGCGAATGCGGCCCGAGGTGAACGAGCCGTTCTATTTCGAGACCCGGGAGGAGGGGAAGGACCGGCCACATTACGGCCGCTTTCTCCGCCTGGAACCGGGCCGGCTCATCGAGATGACCTGGGTGACCGGTGCAGACGGCACCGAGGGTGCGGAAACGGTGGTGCGGGTGGAGTTCGTCAAACAACCCCGTGGTATCCGGTTGCGGTTGCGGCACAGCGGTTTTGCCGACGAATCGGCTCGCGACCGGCATCGGCGGGCCTGGCCCGCGGTGCTGGCCCGCCTCGACGAACGAACTGCGACGAAGTGACAGTACGAGTAGGTTCGAGTCCTACTCGTAACGAATCGTCTTCGAAAGGATTGTGATGCCCACACGTACCGCGCGCACCGCATGGACCGGTGGTCTGCAGGACGGCTCCGGCCAGGTCGAACTGGTCAACTCGGGGGTCGGCAAGTACGAGGTGTCGTTTCCGAAGCGGTCGGCGGATGACGCCGACGGCACGACCAGCCCGGAGGAGCTGATCGCCGGGGCGCATTCGTCCTGCTACGCCATGGCGCTGTCGAACGAGATCGCCCAGGCCGGGGGTACCCCGCAGAGCCTCGACGTCTCGGCCGCGGTCACCCTGGGCCCCGACCCGGCGGGCGGTTTCCGGATCAGCCGGATCGCCCTGACGGTGCGCGGCCGGGTATCCGGGCTCGACGAGGCGGGTTTTGCGGCCGCGGCCGCCGCGGCCAAGGCCGGATGCCCGGTCAGCAAGGCCCTGGGTGGAGTGGACGACATCACCCTGGACGCCGCCCTGGAATCCTGAATGCCTGTTCCGGGCCCCGAGCCGGGGCCCGGAACAGCGAAGGCCTATCCGGGCCCGCGGGCGCCGTGTCCGGCCCGGAACCACGCCCGGGCGCTCGGTGTGTACATGGCGGGAATCGCGACGAATACCGCGCAGATATGGCCGACACGGGTGAGTGCCAGGAATACGGTCGCGGTGCTCATATCGGCGAATACGCCGGTGCCCGCCGCCGCGAGTATCCGAACGGGCTCCACCACCAGTGAGGCAGTGCCGAGCACGCCTATCCCGACAGTGAGCAGATTTCTGGCCCAGCGATCGCCCCGCAGCATCCGCCACGCGACACCGAGAACCCCCAGATAGATCCCCGTGCGCAGCAGCCAACCGCCGATGAGTACGTCGACACCCGCGGCGTCGCCCAACAGCAGCGCGCCCCGGGCCGCGGTTTCGGTGATACCGCAGCCCACGGCCGCCACGAGCGCGACGAAGGCGGTGGCGACGGCCGTGGGCCGCCGAGCGAGCGGGCTGTCCGGGCGGGCGAGTGCGGTGTCGTTCATACCCCGACCCTGCCCGGCGGCGGCCGCTACCCGGATCAACCCGCCGTAGCAGCGACCTGCGCTACCCGGGTACCGTCGCGGTCGCTCCACTCGATGAGCGCGGCGAAGGTCAGGCCGATACCCACCCACAGCGTGGTCGATACGGCCAGCGACGCGGCGCGGAACTCCCACAGCAGCGAGGCCGGGAAGCCGGCTCCCACTTCGTTCACCCCGGGCAGCAGAACATAGCCGAGGGTGATGACCAGTAAGAAACCGGCCACGGCCGCGACGACCCGGAGGGATTCGGGCCGTGGCCGCAGTGCTTTCCAGATGTACACAGCGGCCGCGACGGCCGCCAGGCCCAGCACTACCGCGGCCACCCAGAGCAGCGTGCGCTCGTCGATCGTCTCCGGGTCACCGACCGCCGGTGGGTTGGCCGGATACTTGAAGAACGGGACAGCCGCCACCGCGACCCAGCCACCCAGGCCGAGCCCGAGTACCAGCCGATGACCGGGCAGGTCGGTGAACCGCCGGGCGTAATGCGCCGCGGTAGCCACGATCGCTCCGAACGCCATCCCGGCCAGGGCGTTGGCCAGGAACTGGCCGAACTTCTGCCACGGCCTGCTCACGACGGCTTCGTTCCCGTGTGCGTGCTCGGTTTGCCCGTGCGCCTGCCCGGAATCATGGGTGTGCTCCGGAGTGGGAGCCGCGGCCTCCTCGATGGCGATGGCGGCATCGACCTTGGGCTCGCCGAGGAAATTACCGACGACACCCGCGAGGAGACCGGCGATCAGACCGGCGAGCAGACCACGGAGTAGCAGGGCACCGAAAGATCCACTCAATGGCACGGGACACCCAACAAGTGGCGCCCGTCGTGCATCAGCTCGTGCAGGAACATGCCGCCGCGCGATACGGCACCCTGGTCGAACCCGACCAGGTAGAGCGTCAATAGGGCCAGCAGAACGACGCCGGCGGTGACGAGCACTGTCACCGCCGTATCGGCGGCCTTGCTCGGGACATGGGCTATGGCCATGGTGAATCCTCCTCATCCGGATGCTCGCGTCCGGTTCGCGAGTTATGCGCAGGTGCGGGTGTCTGACTCTGCCCATCCGTTCCGGCCTGGACATCACAGTGGCGCGACCGCTCCGGGTTCTCACCGGATTACCGCATCACCTTCGCTCTCACCTCGAACTTTGACACCGGCCGGCGCCGCCGTCAATATGCCCGCGAACAATCACCGGCACGCCGCCGGCGGTCGGCGGCGTGGCCGGTTGTGCGGGGGACAATTCAGGAGGCGGGCTTACCCGCTACATCGAGGACGACCTCGAACTCCAGCAGCGAGGCACCGGTGGCGACAGGTTTGTTCTGCTGGCCGGCATGCGCCTCCTTCGCAGGGCCGTCGCGCCACGCCGCGAAGGACTCCTCGGAATCCCACTGGGTGACCACGAAATACCGATTCTCGCCGGCCGTGGGCCGCAACAATTGGAAGCCGAGGAACCCGGGGGAGTTCTCGACCGCGTGCGCGCGATGGGCGAACCGCTTCTCCAGTTCGGGGCCGGCGCCCTCGGGGATCTCGATCGCATTGATCTTCACAACAGCCATACCCCCGAGCTTAGGTATCGCGAGTCCGGGTGGGACAGTGCCGCACGACACAGCGGGCCACCGCGCGAGGAGACCACACCGCCCCGTCCTGTGGAGGATTGTGAATAAACTCGGCCCGGTGTTGCACGACGAAGGTGGGGCCGGGGCTCCGATACTGCTGCTGCACGGGTTGATGGGCAGCGCCCGCACCTGGCAGGACCAGGTCCGGTGGCTGCGTGACCACGGCCGCGTGTTCACCTTCGACGCCGCCGGGCACGGGCGGCCCGCCCCGCCCGAACTCGGCACCGACGCCTTTGTCGCCGATCTGGCCGAGGCGACCACGCGCATCAGCGAGCCGATGATGGTGATCGGGCATTCGATGGGTGGCCTGCACGGGTGGGTATTCGCGGCCACGCACCCGGGCCGGGTGCGCGGGCTGGTGGTGGAGGATATGGCAGCCGATTTCACCGGCCGTACCGCCGCCCACTGGGCCGCAATGGTCGAGGCCTGGCCGCAGCCCTTCGCGGACGAGGCCGCCCTGGTGGCGCATTTCGGCCCGGTGGCCGGTCGCTACTTCCGCGATTCATTCCAGCGGGGCCCGGACGGTTACCGGTTGCACGGCGAGGTGGCCACCTTCCGGGATATCTCGGAGGAGTGGGGGGTCCGCTCGTTCTGGGCGGAGTGGGGCAGGCTCACCGTGCCCACGCTGCTGATCGAGGGCGAACACACGATCACCCCCCCGGGGCAGATGCGCCGGATGGCCGAACTCCATCCCGCCGCCGAGCACGTCCTGGTTCCCGACGCCGGACATCTGGTGCACGACGATCAGCCGGAGCGATATCGGGCCGAGGTCGAGCGTTTTCTCGCCCATGTCCTGCGCTGAGTCCCCGAAACCGCTGCCGAGACCTGAGCGTCCCGGTCGCGGTCGGTCCTCAGCCCTCTCCGGCCAGGGCGAACCGTCCGTCGTCGGTCTGTTCGATCAACCCGTCCACCAGCAGTGAATCCAGTGCGCGGTCGCGCTGGCCGGGGTCACGGGTCCAGGCGAGATCCAGCCGGACACGTTCCACCGGCGCGTGCGCGGCCCGCAACACGTCGAGCAGCCGGCCCCGCGCCTGCCGGTCGGTGCCCTCGTACCTCTGCGTCCGGCGCGCCGACTCGGCCACCGGCCGGCCCGCGGTGACCCACGCGCAACGCGGCAGCGGGCAGCGGGTGCAATCCGGTGTGCGGGCGGTGCACACCGTCGCGCCGAGTTCCATCAGGGCCGCCGAGAACACCGCGGCCCGGTCGACCCGGCCGGGCAGCAGCGCCTCGGTCTCGCGTAGGTCGCGCGCGGCCGGATTACCGGCCTCCCGGCCGTGCACGGCCCGTGCCACCACGCGGCGGACATTGGTGTCCACCACCGGAACTCGCTGCCCGTAGGCGAAACAGGCGACCGCTCGCGCGGTGTAGGCGCCGATCCCGGGCAGCCCCAGCAGCACCTCGACATCGTCGGGCACCTGGTCACCGTGCTCGGCGGCCAGGACCTGCGCGCATTCGTGCAGGCGCAGGGCGCGGCGCGGATAGCCGAGTTTCCCCCATGCCCGCAGCACCTCGCCCGCGCTCGCCGCCGCCATGGCCGAGGGCACCGGCCAGCGCCGTACCCATTCCCGCCAGATCGGTTCCACCCGCGACACCGGCGTCTGCTGCAACATGATCTCGCTCATCAGGATCTGCCAGGCGCTCACCCCGGCCCGCCGCCAGGGCAGGTCACGAGCCGCGCGGGCGTACCAGTCGATAAGGGTGTCGGAGTCGATCGCGCCGGGTTCGATCGACACGACACCGCGTCCACCAGAACTCGGTTTCCCGATACCTGTGCTGCTCACCGACCCGCTCCGTTCACCTCACCGTGCAGTTTCACCGGTTCGGCGTGAATGGACGCCGCGCTGTAACGGGACGGAAGCAAGCGAGCACATAAAATCGTGCAGAATGGACGCCATGCCTCAGTCCAACCCGGTAAGTGCCTGGAAGTCGCTGCGCGAAGGAAACGAGCGCTTCGTGAATGGCACGCTGCTGCATCCTAGTCAGGGAGCCGCCGATCGAGCCAAGCTCGTGGCCGGCCAGCATCCGACCGCCGTGCTGTTCGGCTGTGGAGATTCCCGAGTCGCCGCGGAACTGATCTTCGATCAGGGGCTCGGCGATATGTTCGTCGTGCGCACCGCGGGCCACGTCATCGACGCGGCGGTGCTGGGGTCGATCGAATACGGCGTCGGGGTGCTCGATGTACCGCTGATCGTGGTACTCGGACACGACAGCTGCGGCGCGGTCAAAGCGACCCTCGAGGCGCTGGACGGCGGCGAGGTGCCCGGCGGATTCATCCGCAGCATCGTCGAGAAGGTCACGCCCTCGATGCTGATCGGACGCCGCGAAGGACTGGAATCGGTGGACGAGCTCGAAGCTCGTCACGTGGTGGAGACCAGCCGCCTGCTGATGGAGCGGTCGATGATCGTGTCCGAGCGGGTGGCGGCCGGCAAATGCGCGATTGCCTGCGTCACCTACAAACTGGTCGACGGCCGGGCGAAGCTACACCGCGTGGTCGGCAATATCGGGGAGACCGTCTGACCCGTGGCCGGCGGCCGGTGCCACCTTCGGGTGTGCCGTTGACGACCGCTGCCGCCCGCTGCGCTTACCGTTGACACGTGTTGGAACCGACAGGACCGTTACCGCCGGAGATCTACTGGCGGCGTCGTGTGTTCGCCATCGGCGCGCTCGTGGTCGCGCTCGCCGTGGGAATCTGGCTGGCCATCACCGTCTCCCGCGGCGGTGACGCGCCCGATGCCGCCGCGGCGGCATCGGGCTCCGAGACCACCGAGCCCGGCCCGGGGCCGGCCGCGTCGTCCACCACCACGGCGACCGGCACGCGCGTGTCCGGCACGACATCGGCTGCGCGCAGCACCGAACCCACCTCGGCGTCCTCCGGGCAATGCGCCGACCAGTCACTGGCCATCAAGGTGTCGGTGGGGCAGCCCACCTACCAGGTCGGTGAAGAGCCGGTATTCGGGATCGTGATCACCAACATCTCCGGTGCGCCGTGCACCCGGGATATGGGATCCGGGCTGCAGCGCGTATCCGTGCACTCACTCGACGGTGGACGGCAACTGTGGGCGAGCACGGACTGTTTCCCCGACGGCGAACCGGATGTGCGCACCCTGGACCGCGGTGAGCAGGCCGCGTTCACGGTCACCTGGACGGGCGCGACCTCGCAGCCGGAATGCGCGGGGGAGCGGGTGCAGGTGCCCGCCGGCGCCTACAACGTGGTGGCGCAGATGGGTTCGGTACGCAGCGCGCCCGAACCCTTCAACATCGCCTGAGCGGAATCATTTCTTCGTGAGGCCGGCCAACCGGAGCGCGCCACGCAGGCTGGACGCCTCGTGCAGGGTCATCGGTGTGGCCTTGCCGTCGGTACCCGGCGGCACCACCGCGGTGGTGAACCCGAGTCGTTCGGCCTCGGCGAGCCGACGGGTCACCGAGGTGATCCGGCGGACCTCCCCGGCCAGCCCTACCTCGCCGAGGATCACCCAACCGGGCGGCAGCGCCGTATCGCGGGCCGCGCTGGCGATGGCGAGCGCGACCGCGAGGTCCGCGGCGGGCTCGGTGAGCCGCATACCGCCCACGGTGGCCGCGTAGACGTCCTGTTTACCGACATAGACGCCGCACCGGCTCTGCAGCACCGCCAGCACCATGGCCACTCGGTTGTAGTCCAGCCCGCTGACGGCCCGGCGGGGCGCCGGCGCCTGCGTTTCCACCGTGAGCCCCTGCACCTCGCCGACCAGCGGTCGCTTCCCATCCATCGCGACCGTGACCGCCGTACCCGGCACCGAATCCGCGCGATGGTGCAGGAACAGGCCGGAAGGGTCGGTCACACAGGCGATTCCGTCGTCGTGGAGTTCGAAACAGCCCACCTCGTCCGCGCTGCCGAACCGGTTCTTGATCCCGCGGACCATCCGCAACGTGGTGTTCTTGTCGCCCTCGAACTGCAGCACCACATCGACCAGATGTTCCAGCGTGCGCGGCCCGGCGACCGCGCCGTCCTTGGTGACATGCCCTACCAGCAGCACGGCGATACCGCTCGCCTTCGCCAGCGAGGTCAGCGCCGCGGTCACTGCGCGTACCTGGGTGACGCCCCCGATCACGCCGTCGGTATCGGCTGCCAGCATCGTCTGTACCGAATCGACCACCAGCAGTGTGGGTTTCACCTGATCGACATGTCCGAGCACCACCGAGAGATCGGATTCGGCGGCCAGATACACCCGGTCGTGCACCGCACCCGTGCGGTCGGCGCGCAAGCGCACCTGTCCCGCCGATTCCTCCGCTGTCACGTAAAGGGCCCGCTCGTCGCGCTGCCGCGCCCAGCGATGCGCCACCTCGAGCAGCAACGTCGATTTGCCCACTCCCGGCTCACCGGACAGCAGCACCACCGACCCGGCGACGATCCCGCCGCCCAGCACCCGGTCCAGTTCGGAAACCCCTGTGGACCGCGCCGTGGTCGTCTGCGAATCGATCCGGGAGATCGGCGCCGCGGCGGTACTCGGGAGCATCGCCTTACGCCCCGGTCCCGCCGCCGCGGCCGCCACCGGCATCGCCTCGTCCACGGTCCCCCAGGACCCGCAGCCGGGACACTTACCGACCCATTTGGCGACCTCGTGCGCGCACTCCGAACACCGATAGACGGCTTTGTTCTTGGTCACTGCCACAGCCGCACCCTACGCAGCCCCGCCGACAGTGTTTGTTTGCGGCGCCTCCGGCGCCGCGGGGTCGAGGCCCCCTCGGTCCCGCCGTTCAGGCCTCGAGACTCGCGGCTGCGCCGCATGCGCTTCGAGGCCCGTCCCGCCGTTCAGGCCTCGAAGCGCATGCGCCGCAGGCGCGAGTCTCGAGGCCGAAACGGCGAGACCAAGGGGGCCTCAACCCCGCGCCGCCGCAGGCGGCGCCAAAAAACACAGCACCTTCACGAGCGAGCTCACGTACCCACCTTCGTGGTCCGTGCCCCGGGTCAGGCCAGTTCCTGCCCTGCTTGCAGAACAATGTTGGTGAACGTCCGCACTCCCACCGGCAGCGCCCGTTCGTCGAGATCGAACGTCGGCTGGTGCAGGTCGAGCTGGGGGCCTTCACCTGGCCAGACGCCGAGCCGGGCCATGGCGCCGGGGACTTCTTCCAGGTACCAGGAGAAATCCTCGCCGCCGCCGGATTGTGGGGTGTCGGCGAGAGCGTCGGGGCCGATGGCCCGGACCGCGTCGCTGAGCATGCGGACCGAGTGTTCGTCGTTGACCACCGGTGGCACACCGCGCCGGTAGTCGAGCTGATAGCGCACGCCGGTCGGCGCGAGCAAGCCGTCGACGATCTCGCGCACCATCGGTTCGAGCAGGGACCAGGTGGCGTGGTCGCCGGTGCGGACGGTGCCGGTGAGCATGCCGGTCTGCGGGATCGCGTTCGGAGCCTTGCCGGCGCTGACCGCGCCCCACACCATGACCGTGCTGGTGCGCGGGTCGATCCGGCGGGTGAGCAGGCCGGGCAGACCGGTGATGACGGTGCCGATCGCGTAGACGAGGTCGCTGGTGAGATGCGGGCGGGAGGTGTGCCCGCCGGGCGAATCCAGCACCAGTTCGACGGTATCGGCGGCGGAGGTGATGGCACCGACCCGGATGCCGACCTTGCCGGCTTCCAGACGCGGATCGCAGTGCAGGGCGAAGACCCGGTCCACGCCGGTCATCGCGCCGGCCGCGACCATGTCGACGGCACCGCCGGGCATGACCTCCTCGGCGTGCTGGAAGATCAGCCGCACCCCGACCGGGAGGTCGAGGTCGGCCAGCGCCAGCGCGGTACCGAGCAGGATGCTGGTGTGCGCGTCGTGGCCGCAGGCATGGGAGACGCCGGGCACCGTCGAGGCGAAGGGCCGGCCGGTGAACTCCTGGAGTGCCAGTGCGTCCATATCGGCGCGCAACGCGATCCGCGGCGCGTCCTCGGGGCCGATATCGCAGATCAGACCGGTACCGGTCGGGAGCACCCGGAACGAGAGTCCGGCCTTCGTCAGCCAGGTGCCGACGAATTCGGTGGTCGCGAACTCGGTGCGGGATAATTCCGGGTTGGCGTGGATGTGCCGGCGCCATTGAACGAGATCGACCGTGTGCTCGGCCAGCCACGCCGTCACCGCGTCCTGTCCGTCTCGCACCGTACGGCCGGTTGTGCTCACCGAATGTCCTCCTGTCGTAGAACGAGCAGCTGTGAACCACTTCTCTATGTGCGCGGATCGCCCGTACACGTATCGTCCGCGGCCGTGACCGCGGTACATACCGGCGGTTCCGCTATCCCCCGGGGAACGGCCGTATCCACCAGTTTCGCACCGCCGTCGGATCCGTGCGCGGCGGCATCCGGCCGCACCCGCGTGTCCGGCGGGGCGTGGGCGAACCGGCCGCCGCCCGGCCGGCTCGCTCGCGGCTAGTTCGAGGCGAATGCCAGGTTATCGGGAGTGGTCGGCACCGCGAGGCCGGCCAGCGCCGTGGCGTGCAGGGAGCGTTTGATGGCGGGCAGGCTGGGCGTCCGATTGGCGGCCAGTCCGGCGGCCCGCTCCACCGCGGCGGCGCGCAGCGCCCCGGCTTCGGCGACGTCGTCCACAATACCCGCCGCCCGGGCTTCCGCTGCGCCGAACCGATGCCCGGTGGTCATCGCGGCGACCGCAACCTGGTTGGTGAGCCGGCTACTGAGCAGGGCGTTCATCCCGACGGTGAACGGCATCCCCAGATGCACCTCGGGTAGGCACCAGAATCCGCGATCGGCGCGCATCACCCGGAAATCGTGGGAGGTGGCGAGCATGGCACCGGCACCGAAGGCGTGACCGTTGACGGCCGCGACGGTGGGCAGCGGAAACGCGAGGAGCCGGCTGAACACGCTGTGCACGCGGTCGAGGTAGCCGTGCATCCGGTCGAGGTTCGCGAACAGCCAGTCGGTGTCGAGTCCGTTGCTGAAGAACTTGCCGGTGGCGGTCGTCACCAGTGCGGCGGGCCCCTCCACAGCCACCACGGTGTCCAGCAGCGCGTGCGTCTCGTCTATCCATTCGTGGCTGAAGCGGTTCTCGCTGTCGGTCTGGCCCTCGTTGCCCAGCGACAGCACGAAAACGTTTCCATCACGTTCCAGGTACGGCATCTGTGCAGCGTATAGCCGACGGCCGCCGGAGGCCCCACCGACGCAGGCGGTTCGGGCGGGCCGACGGGGCGGGAGGCCATACACTGGCCGCCATGCTTGCCGAAGAGGCCGCCGAGGAGATCGCGGTCCGGTCGTCGGTGGATCGACACCGGGTCGCGGTGGTGTTGGGTTCGGGCTGGCAGGACGCCGCCGCCGAACTCGGGACCCCCAACGCCGAGATACCGATGCCGGAGCTGCCCGGATTCGCCGCCCCCACCGCGCAGGGGCATGTGGGGCGGGTGGTGTCGGTATCGGTCGGCGATACCCACGCCCTGGTGCTCATGGGGCGCCAGCACCTGTACGAGGGTCATTCCGCCGAGGAGGTCGTACATCCGGTGCGGACCGCGGTGGCGGCGGGCGCGGAGACGGTGATCCTCACCAACGCCGCCGGCGGTATCCGCCCGGGTATGCGGGTGGGGGAGGCCGTGTTGGTGCGCGATCACCTGAATCTCACCGGTACGACACCGCTGACCGGACCCACTTTCGTCGATCTGGTCGACGCCTGGGATCCGCAGTTGCGCGCGCTCGCGCGGCACGTCGACCCGGACCTGACCGAGGGTGTGTACGCCGGACTCACCGGACCGCAGTACGAGACGCCCGCCGAGATCCGCATGCTGGCCACGATCGGGGCCGATCTGGTGGGGATGTCGACGGTGCTGGAAGCCATCGCGGCACGCGCGCTCGGCGTCCGGCTGCTCGGTATCTCCCTGGTCACGAACCTGGCGGCCGGAGTGACGGGTGCGCCGCTGGCCCATGCCGAAGTGCTCGCGGAGGGACGCGCGGCGGCACCGCGCCTGGGCAAGTTGCTGCGCGGTGTGCTGGAGCAGCTGTAGATGCTGACCTTCGGCACGGCAGGTCTGCGCGGGCCGCTGGCCCCCGGCCCGGACGGGATGAACGAGACCACGGTGGCGCGGGCCACCGCCGGGCTCGCGACCTGGTTGCGGGACCGCTGTCTCGGCGGCGGCACGGTGGTGGTCGGGCGGGACGCCCGGCACGGGTCCGCGGAGTTCGCGGCGGTCACCGCCGAAGTGCTGGCCGCGGCCGGTTTCGCGGTGACTCGGCTGCCCGAACCACTGCCCACCCCGGTCACCGCCTTCGCCGTGCGCGAATCGGCTGCGGTGGCGGGTGTGCAGATCACCGCATCGCACAATCCGCCCGGCGACAACGGCTACAAGGTCTTCGTCGACGGCGGCACCCAGCTGGCGCCGCCCGCCGATACCGAGATCGAGCAGCGGATCACGGCGATCACCGAACCGATCGGCCGCGCGCCCGTCACCGCCTCGGGGGATGCGGTCCTGTCGCGCTACCTGGCGCGGGTCGCGCAGCTACCCCGGCTGATCGGCGGTGCCGGGGATCGCGCCGCGATCCGGATCGCGTTCACGCCGATGCACGGCGTCGGCGGCGCCACCGCCGTGCATGCGCTCACCGCCGCCGGTTTCACCGATATCCACGCGGTCACCGAACAATTCGCGCCCGACCCCGATTTCCCCACGGTCGCCTTCCCGAACCCGGAGGAGCCGGGAGCGGCGGATCTGCTGCTGCGGCTGGCCGAGCGGGTGGACGCCGATCTGGCCGTGGCGCTGGACCCCGACGCCGACCGCTGCGCGCTGGGTGTCCCCACCCCGGACGGATGGCGCATGCTGCGCGGAGACGAGACCGGGGTGCTGCTGGCCGACGATGTGCTGCGCACGGCGACCGCGGATCCGCTGGTCGCCACCACGATCGTCTCGTCGCGTCTGCTCTCCCGGCTGGCGCCGGCGCGGGGCGCCCGCTACGCCGAAACCCTCACCGGGTTCAAATGGCTGGCGCGTGCGGGCGACGGCCTGGTCTACGCGTACGAGGAAGCGATCGGGCACTGTGTGGACCCGGCGACCGTCCGCGACAAGGATGGTGTCTCCGCGGCCGTGATGGCCGCCGACCTGGTGTCCCGGCTGCGTGCCCGCGGTCGCACCCTGATCGACGAACTCGACGATCTGGCCGTCGAGTTCGGTGTGCACGCCGGCGATCAGGTCTCGCTGCGCCTGCCCGATCGGCGGGCGGCCGCCGCGGTGGTGGCGGCACTGCGGGCCGCACCGCCGAGAGCACTGGCCGGGACCGCGGTCGACTACACCGATATGGCCGCGCTACGCGGCCGGATGCGGACTGACGCACTGGTATTCACCGGTGACGGGGTGCGGTTGGTCGTCCGGCCGTCGGGCACCGAACCGAAGCTCAAATGCTATCTGGAGGTGGTGCACCCGGTTTCCGGCCCGGCCGGGTTGCGGTCCGCCGGAGATACCGCGCGGGAACGGCTTTCGGAGTTGCGCGACTACTGCCGCACGCTGGCCGGCTGAGGCGGGTTCAGCGCGGGCCGAACTGACGATCCCCCGCGTCGCCGAGTCCGGGGACGATGTAGGCGTCGTCGTTGAGCCGGTCGTCGATAACGCCCGTCACCAGCCGGACCGGATATCCCGAGCCTGCCAGCGCGGCGATACCTTCCGGCGCCGCCACCACACAGACGGCGGTGATGTCGAGCGCGCCCCGGTCGGCGAGCAACCCCAGCGTGTGCAGCATGGAGCCGCCGGTGGCCAGCATCGGATCCAGCACCATCACCGGTGTGGCCGAGAGATCGTCGGGCAGCGATTCCAGATACGGCACCGGTCGGTGGGTCTCCTCGTTCCGGGCGACACCGACGAAACCCACCTGCGAGTCCGGAATGAGATCGGTGGCGGCGTCGACCATACCGAGCCCGGCCCGCAGGACCGGGACCAGCAGCGGCGGCCGGGTCAGCCGTACGCCGCGGGTGGCCGCGACCGGCGTGGTGATGTCGAAATATTCCACGGGCGCGTCCCGCAGCGCCTCGTAGACCAGGAGTCTGGACAGATCCCGCAGGGCGGCCCGGAAGGCGGGGTCGGGGGTGTGTTCGTCACGGAGGGTGGTGAGCAGTATCGCCACGAGCGGATGATCCAGCGTGTGCGTGCGCATGAGGGAACGATAAAGTCGACCGGGGAGCGGCGGCCGTCGCGCCGTGACTTTCCGCGGAAATCGAATTGCGCGGAACCGTGCGGGAAGCCGACGCGTCGAAACCGGTAGATGACATACTCTGCCCGTTAACGAAGTCGATGGGGGAACCTCTGATGGTGAACATCTCAGCCGATGCCGAGGGCATCGCGGCCTACGGCACCACCGCCGGGGTGATGGCCTCCGAACTCGCGGCGGCGGGGACCGGGGCCGCGGGTGCGGCGCCCACGGTTCTGGGGCCGATCTTCGGCCTGATCGGCGGTGATTTCCTCGCGGCGTACGCGGCCGCGCACGCCGGCCATGTGGCGACGATCGGCCAGCTGTCCGCGGTGCTGGGCACGATGAGCGGGGCGGCCGGTGTGGCCGCGGTGAGTTACGCCGAGGCCGACATCAGCAATGCGGCCGCCCTGCGCGGTGCTGCCGGGGAGTGACCCGGTGATCGATATCAATACCCTGGCCAGGCCGATTCTCGACCTGCTCGCCAGTTTCGGCACCGGCGTGCTGGCCACCGGCGGCCCCGGCGACGCATTGCGTTCCGCCTCCACGGCGATCGACCAGATCCATGCGCTGGGCCGCGGCGGCATCAATCAGATGAACACCGCGTGGGACGGTACCGGCGCCGACGCCGCGACCGCGAAGGCGCTGCGCGTGCAGACCTCGGCCGCGAGCATCTCCGACCGCGGCAACGAGATGGCGACCGTGATGGGCCAGGCCGCGGCCCATGTGGAGACCGGCAACAAGGACCTCACCGCCATCGCGCAGTCGTTCGTGAACACCGCCGCCGCGGCCGCGCCCGCCCTGGGCACCCCGGCGGGGATGTCGCTGCTGGTGGGTTCCGCGATCGATCATCTGGGCCGGGCGCTGGGCGTGGTGGGCCGGGTGCAGAACGAACTACAGACCCAGACCTCCTCGATGAACGAACTCACCCCGTCACCGCCCACCCCGTCGGCGGCGAGTACCGCGCCGGTGAGCACCCAGGCCGTATCGACGGTGGCGTCGGGGCTGAGCACCGCGGCCGGAATGGCCGGTTCGATGATGAGCACGGCCATGTCGTCGAGCCCGAGCGGCACCACCACCAGCTCCGGGACCCCACAGAAAACCGCCACTTCGACCGGTACCACCACGGGCGAGGGCGTGAAGGTCACTCTGCCGGACGGCAGCGTCGTGGAGGCGCCGAACGAGAAGGCGGCCACCGCGGTGAAATCGGCCCTGGGCACGCTCGGCACCCCCTATGTCTGGGGCGGCAACACCCCCGGCGCCGGGCTGGACTGCAGCGGGATGACCAAATACGCCTACGGCGAGGCCGGCGTGGAACTGCCCCGGCTGGCCCATGAACAGGCCAACGGCGCCACCCCGGTGTCGCCGGGCGATCTCATGCCCGGCGATCTCGCGGTATGGGACGGCCATGTGGCGATGGTGATCGGCAACGGCCAGTTGATCGAAGCCGGTGATCCGGTGCAGATCAGCTCGGTCCGGACGGAGAACAGCGGGATGGAATTCCTCGGGTTCTACCGGCCCACCGAATGAACCGCAGCAGCCGTACGGGGGATGGACATCCGATCATGACGACTGGACAGAATTATGAGTGAGCAGCAGCTTCCCGAGGTACCGAATGTCACGATGGCGGTCAGCCGCAATCGGGCCGGCACGCTGTCGGTACGCGCCACCGACCAGGGGATGCCGGTGGAGATCAAATTCGAACGCAGCGAATACCGTTACGGCGCGCAGGCTCTCGCCGACGAGATCCTGCGGCTGACCCGCCGTTCCACCATCGCGGCCAAGGCCAAGCGCCGAGAGCTGTTGGCGGAGAACGGGATGCCGGCCGACATCCTGGATCAGCTCGGTCTGCCCACCCGGCAGCAGGCGGTCGACGAACTGGACCGGATGGACGATGCCGATACCGGCCCGACGAGCTGGATGAGGCCGGTATGAGCGGCCCGCACACGCGACCCCACCACAGCGGATTCCCGCTCGGACCCAGGAGAGATGTATGAGCGCGGAGATGGACGCCCTGGTCGCCGGCGCCACGCGGAAACTGGAAGCACTGGAAGCGGCGCTGTACGGACTCAAGCAGGTCCGCGGCCGGTTCGGCACCGAGGACGGGATGGTTACCGCCGAGGTCGACAGCGACGGCGCTCTGGTGGGTTTGCAGCTCACCGAGGCGGTGACCGCGCTACCGCCCGCCGAAGCCGCCCAGCTCATCATCTGGGCCTGCCGGCAGGCCGCCGAGGATGCCGGCGGCCAACGTTCGGAGGTCGTTGCCGCACTGAACGAGTCGTTCGCACCCGCGCCCCCGGGAGTGGTCGACCCGACCGGAACCGGACCGGACGGCGCCTGATCGAGCAGCTCGCCGCGCACGCCTGCCCGATACCGCGCGGTCGTACGCGGACCGCGGCCCCGGATACTCCGCCTTCACGGCGACTACGCACGGACCAGGGGTGGGCTCTATTCGGCCGGACCTATTAGGCTTCCGCGTATGGCTTCTGGAGACATCGTCCCGATCGAGCTCGGTCTGACCGACGGCGATCTTGTCACCCTGTGGGCACCGCGCTGGCGTGACGGTGACGACGAGTGGGAGGCGTTCCTAGGACATGAGGACGCCCTCTACGGCTTCGAGTCCGTAGCCGAACTAGCGGCCTTCATCCGGACCGACTCCGACAACGACCTGATCGATCATCCGGCGTGGAAGGTGGTCGCGGGCCTATCGGCCGCCGAGCTCGAGCCCGGCGACAACTACTCCTTCGATCTGGTCGGTGTGCCGGAACTGGCCGCCGGTGACCCTGATGTGGACACCGTCGCCGAGTTGGAGGACACCTTGGCCATGGTGCGCAATATCGGCGAGGTCTGCGAGCTCGAAACGGTCACCAAGTTCTTCGGTTCGCACCCGTCGCTGGGTGCCCTGGCCGGCGGCACCCATATGTTCGCGGGCCGCGACGGCGAGGAACTGTGGGACCAGATCGGTGCCGCGGTGGCAAAGAGCTGGGACGACGTGCTCGACGCCATCGATTCGGTGGTGCGGGTGCCCGAGGTCGACGCCGAGGCGGTCGCCGTGGCCGAGGCCGAGCTGCTGGCCGCCGAGGAGAACGAGGTCGACGCCGACGACGCGGCCGATACCGACGACGACAGCGATTTCGAACCGGTCGACCTGGACGACGAGGAGGACGACGCCGAGGAGGACGCCGAGCTCACGTTCTGGGAGGAAGTCGGGATCGACCCCGTCAAGATCGTGACGGCCGAGGCCGAATACTTCACCCTGCGCTGCTATCTCGACGACGAACCGATCTTCCTCGGCGCCAAGAACGCCATCTCGGTATTCGGCAGTGAGCGTGCACTTGCACGGTATCTCGCCGACGACCACGAACACGATCTGGCACGCATCAGTACCTTCGCCGAAGTCCAGACCGCCGCCATCGACGGATCGCTCGAGGTAGAGGTCACCGAGGAGAACATCTACGTACTCCCCGGCCTGGCCGATGACCTGGCCGAAGGACCGGAAGCAGTCGATACCGAGCAGCTCGATCTGGTCTTGGAGTTGTTCTCCGATGCCGCCGACTACGCCGACGACGACGCGGTGGAACAGGCGCTGGCCAAATCGACCCCGCTCGGCTGGTATGTGTCCTACCTGCTGCATCCGGACCCGACCCGGATGGCACCCAACCCGCCGTTCGACGCCGAGGCGCGTGCCTGGCGTGAACTCGAACGCAATTTCGAGTCACGCCTGTCTCCACGCTGACCCGCCCCGCGGCGGTCGGGGCCTAGGTCTCGATGTGGACACACGGCGTGACATTCGGTCGATAAACCGGCAGCGACTGGGCAAACTGACTGGCCAGCGGCGTTGTCGTAGCGCAGCCACTGCGGTTCGTCTCGGGCGGCGGTGACACGCCGCCGCACCAGGGCGGATGTACGAAGGAGGACACATGCCGACAGTGCGGATCGAGTTGGATCAGGATCTGCTGGCGGCCGCCGGGGCCATCATGGGGACGGCGTCGAACAAGGCGACCATTCACGAGGCGCTGCGCCGGATCGTGGTGCACGAGCGGCAGCTGAGGCATTTCGAGCGGCTGGCGGCATCGGCGCTGAACCGTCCCCCGCAGCCGGTGGTGGTCGACGGCTGATCCGGCCGGGCATCCGCCCCCACCGAGCTCGGCCGGACCCTCCGGAACTGTCGGTACCCGCTGGCATGATGGCCACGGAATCTGGAGGGGGAATCATGCCGGTACCGATCACCGATCTACCCAGGGCACAGCGGCCACGGGAACGCCTGTGCGCACTCGGTCCCCAGGCGTTGAACGACGGGGAACTGCTCGCCCTGCTGCTCGGCCAGGGTCGCCGCGGCGAGAGCGCGGTCGAACTCGCCCTCGCCTTGCTCGCCGAGTTCGGCGGAGTCGGTGGACTGGCCTCGGCACGGCCCGAGGAACTGCTGCGCCGCCCCGGTGTGGGAGTGGCCAAGGCCACGGCCATCACCGCCGCGTTCCAGCTCGCGGCCCGGGCCCGGGGCGGCACGCAGACCCCGGCGCCACTACTGCGCGCCGATGATGTGGCCCGGGAGGCCGCCCCGCTGTTCGCCGGGGCCCGCGTGGAGCGGCTGCTGGTGCTGATCTGCGACGCGCGCAACCGGACACGGCAGCGGATCTTCGTCGCCGAGGGCGCCATCGACGAGGTCGCGGTGCCGGTACGCGAGATCCTGAACACGGTCCTGCGCCACGACGGTCGCGCCTTCGCGCTGGCACACAATCATCCCTCCGGCGACCCGACCCCCAGCCCGGATGACCGCCGGGCCAGCACACTACTCGCCGCGGCGGCACGAACGGTCGGTCTGCGGTTCCTGGACCATGTGGTGATCGCGGGTGACAGCTGGCGCCGGGCGGCCCCGTTCGAGGATGCCTTTCCGTGAATCCACCTCCACGGTGACGATGCGCTTACCGGGGACGCGGCCCCCGGATCGCCGGGCCACAGCTACGGGCACCCGTTCGTGAACGTGTTCCCCTGCACCCCCGGCCGTCAGGTGGGTGGCTCGACGGCCACGGCAGCAGCCGGCGCTCCGGATTCCGCGCGCCCGCGGCGGCGCCCGGCCGCCAGCCGGGAACCGAGCAGGCCCTGCCGGGGCGCGAACAGATACACCGCGGTGAAGACCACGCCCTGGGCCAGCACAATGGTGGCTCCGGGGGCGGTGTCGGCGTAGTAGCTCACGTACAGGCCGATGACAGCGCAGATCGCCGAGAGCACCGGAGCGATCACCAGCATCCGTCCGAACCGGTCGGTGAGCAGGTAGGCGGTCGCGCCGGGAATGATCAGCATGGCTACCACGAGGATCACCCCGACCGCCTGCAGGGCCACCACCGAGGTCAGCGCGAGCAGGCCCAGCAGCGCCGCGCCCAGTACTCGCGGGTTCAGCCCGAGCGCGAAGGCGTGGGTGGGATCGAACGCGTACAGCGTGAAATCGCGGCGTTTGAGCACGAGCGCCACGAAGACCAGCGCGGCCAGCCCCGCGATCTGGACCAGTTCCGCCTGGCTCACGCCCAGCAGGTTGCCGAAGATGATGTGGTTGAGGTCGGTATTGCTGGGGGTCACCGAGACGAGCACCAGTCCGAAGGAGAACAGCGTGGTGAACACGATGCCGATGGCGGCGTCCTCCTTCACCCGGCTGGTGTCACGGACCACGCCGATCAGCCCGACCGCCAGGAATCCGAAGATCACCGCCCCGACCGCGAACGGCACCCCCGCGATATAGGCCAGCACCACACCCGGCAGCACCGCGTGCGAGACCGCGTCCCCCATCAGCGACCAGCCCACCAGGACCAGCCAGCAGGACAGCAGTCCGCAGACGACGGCCGCGACGAGGCCGGCGGTGAGCGCGCGCACCATGAACGCGTAGCGCATCGGTTCGAGCAGGAATTCGATCAGGTCCATCGCGCTCACCGCTGTCCGATGACGTCGAGGCCGAAGGCGAGGGCGAGGTTCTCCGGCCGCAGGGCTTCCTCCGGGACACCGTGGACGAGCACCCGCCGCATCAGCAGTACGGCCTCGTCGGCCAGGCCGGGCAGGGCGTGCAGATCGTGGGTGGAGATCAGTACGGTTGCCCCGTCGGCCGCGAGTTCGCGTAGCAGTCCGGTGATCGTCGCCTCGGAACGTTTGTCCACCCCGGCGAACGGTTCGTCCAGGAGCAGGATCCGGGCGCCCTGTGCGATACCGCGGGCCACGAAGGCGCGTTTGCGCTGGCCACCGGAGAGCCGGCCGATCTGGCGGTCGGCCAGCTCGGTCAGTTCGACCCGTTCCAATGCCTCGTCCACGGCTGCCCGGTCGGCCCGGCTCGCGCGCCGGGTGAAACCCATCCGGCCGTACCGGCCGGTGGTCACCACATCGCGGACCGACAGCGGGAACGACCAGTCCACGGCCTCGTTCTGCGGGACATAACCGAGGAGCCCGGCCCGCCGGGCGGCCACCGGTTTGGCCCCGCTGATCCGGACCGTGCCGCGGTCGGGAGTGATCATGCCCATGAGGGTTTTGAACAGGGTCGATTTCCCGGACCCGTTCATCCCGATGAGGGCGCAGACGCGGCCGGCGTCCACCGTCAGCCGGACCTGGTCGAGTGCTTGGACCTCGCCGTAGTAGACGGTGACACCGTCGACGTCGATCGCGGGGACTGTCATGGCCTGCTCCCGGTGAGTGCTGCGGCTATGGTTTCGGCGTCGTGCCGGATGAGGTCCAGATAGGTCGGCACCGGGCCGTCGGCCGTCGATAGCGAATCCACGTAGAGCACCCCGCCGAATCTCGCCCCGGTAGCCTCGACCACCCGGCGCATCGGGGCATCGGAGACGGTGGATTCGCAGAACACCGCCGGCACCTCGTGGTCCCGGACATATTCGATGACCCGGGTGATCTGCTGCGGGGTGGCCTGCTGCTCGGCGTTGACCGGCCAGAGGTAGTACTCCGACAGGCCCGCGTCCCGGGCCAGGTAGGAGAAGGCGCCCTCGCAGGTCACCAGCGCGCGCTGGCGGCGCGGCAGGTTCGCGAGGTCGGCGACGAGTTCGTCGTGGACCTGTTGCAACTGCTGCTTGTAGGCCTCACCGTTGGCACGGAAGTCCGCCGCGTGCTCGGGCACCAGGCGGGCGAAGGCCGCGACCATGTTGTCCACATAGACGCGCACGTTCAGCGGTGACATCCAGGCGTGCGGATTGGGTTTCCCGGCGTAGGCGTCGGAGGTGATCGGGACCGAGGCGACCCCTTCGCTCACGGTGATGTGCTCGGCGTCCAGGTCGGCGACGAACTGACCGAACCAGGCTTCCAGGTTCATACCGTTGTCGAGGATCAGATCCGCTTTGGCGGCGCGTTTGATATCGCCCGGGGTGGGCTCGTAGCCGTGGATCTCGGCACCGGGCTTGGTGAGCGACTGCACCTCGAGGTGACCGCCGACGATATTCGACGCGATATCGGCCAGCACGGTGAAGGTGGTGGCGACGACCGGTTCACCGGTGCGCGGCAGGTGAAAGGTATCGCAGGCGGTGAGCACGACAGTGAGACAGCAGGCCGCGAGCACGGCGGCGATCCGGGGAAACATCTGCATACCGATCCACCACCTTCCGTGCTCGATGATAAGTTCGGTTACCCTAATTTACAACTTCGCTTGACGGAACTGAGCTTGTACGGAGAGGGCACATCCGGCCGAGCGCGTGCGCACCCGGACGCCTATCGATGGCATGATCGCTGGTGATCGTGTGCGCGAGACGACGAAACGAGCCGGCTCGGCACCGGAGCGTGCGCAGCCCGGAAGACGGTGTGTCCGCGGCGGATCAATGTGAAACAGTCTGTAACGCTTGGCGTTTCAAAGGATATGAATACAGCATGAGTCACAGAAGTTTGCGTACCTTCGCTGCCGCCGTATGCATTGCCACAGCCGGTCTCGGTGCGGCGGCCGGGACCGCGGCGGCGGCACCCGTTCAACTGACCCCGGCGGCGCCTGTCCAGGGCGAGAACCCGCCACTGGATGGCGGCACCGGCTCCGCCACCGGCTCCGCAAACTTGGTGCTCGACCTGGTTTGGGCCCTGTTCCCCCCGGGCCCGCCTCAGCTGTGAGTAATACCTCGCACGACCCCGCCGGCGATTCCGGCTCCGGGCACCCCGGCGCCGAGCGGGCGTAGGGCATGACCCCGTCACCGGCGACCGGGCCGACCCCGGAAAGCTTCTCTCCGCTTTCCGGGGTTCGGCCTTTCCATACGGTGAATCTTCGACCGAAAGGTTGCGTCCGGCACGGTGGTGCACCACCGTGCCGGCAGAGTCCGGGCGTGCCGTAGCCGGAATGCCGGTGGTTTTTTCCTCGAGTCCCGATTGCCATGACGGCGACGTAGGTATGCCTGGCATGACTGCGGGGGGGAACACGGGGCACACCAGATGTGGTGGAAGACGTTTTCGAGGGCATGGCCACCGGGGTGGAAGTCGAAATTCCCGACGCCGACGCACCCGCGATCCAACGCCCATGGATCCCCGAGCAGATTCGCGTCAACACCCACCAGTTCTCCCTGCGAAATATTCTGGATCTGATCGATGAAGAGTCGCTGGAACTCGCGCCGGACTTCCAGCGTGGACAGGTATGGCATCCGGAACAGAAATCACTGCTGGTCGAATCACTACTGCTACAGATCCCGCTACCCGCCTTCTACTTCGCCGAGGATAACGACGGCGTATTTCATGTGGTGGATGGCTTACAACGCCTTTCAACATTACACGCCTTTGTTCGCGGCGAGGAAACTCGCTTCCCACTCAAAGGTTTGGAGTACGTCGACGAGGCGGTGGGAAGCTATTTCTCCGATCTACCCGCACAGTGGCAGCGCCGGATAAACAACACTCAACTGGTAGTCAATATCATCGATCCAACCAGCCCACCGGATGTGATGTACGACATCTTCAAGCGGATCAATACCGGTGGCACGCCGCTCAACGCGCAAGAGATACGGCACTGCACGAGCAAACCGCGCAGCCGGGAAATCTTGAAGCGGATGACGCACACCGACGAATTCTCCATCGCCACCAACGGGCTCACGGATCATATCCGTATGAACGACCGCGAGATGGCACTTCGGTTCTCCGCGTTCTGGCTGCTCAGCACCGAACGCTACTACGAGCATCCCGTGATGGAGAGTTTCCTCATGGACGCTACCCGTCTCCTGGACGATCCCGAACAGCTTCCGGACAGCGCGGTTCAGGATTTGGAAGATACGTTCAGAAGGGCGATGACCAATGCATATTCCATCTTCGGTGACCACGCATTCAGAAAATGGCCACTCGGATCAACAAGGCTCTCTCCTATCAACCGAGCCTTGTTCGAAACCTGGTCCATCGCAGTGGCAGAACTCGAACCGGACGATCTGAAAAGGCGACACGACGACATCAAAAATGTCGCCCGAAAACGGATGACGACGGATTTTCAGTATCTCGATTCCATCACCTCGTCCACCTCCGATCGCCGACGGGTCTCCTACCGTTTCCAGGCAGCGGAAAAGGATGCAAGGGCGGGCAGATGATCGAGTCCCTGGAAATCACGAACTTCAAGTGCTTCGAACACGCCCGCTTCGAAATGCGGCCGCTGACAGTGCTCACCGGTGTTAACGGTGGTGGAAAAAGCACAGTCCTGCAATCACTGTTGCTCGCGCGACAGGCAGCTACCGGCGCGGACCGAACCATTCAATTGAACGGACCATACGGGCTGACGCTCGGGGAAGCGCACGAGGTGTTGCACCCGGCTGCACCGAATCCGGAAATATGCGTGCGACTCACCAGAACTTCGAACGACGCGGCCGACTCCTGGGAGTACCGCTTCGGCGTGCCGGACGAAGAACAAGCGCTACACCTCACGCTGACCAGTGCTCCCGAAGAACATGCACCGGGAATCGGCAATCCGGGTGGAGGATTCACCTACCTTTGCGCGGAACGCCTCGGGCCCCGCGACGTCCTGTCGGTCTCCGCACAGGAGCCCGACGCGATCGGGGTCGGCGTGCACGGCGAGTTCACCGCGCAGGTGCTGGCGCTGCGAGAAATGCGGCAGGTCACGACTCGGCTGACAGTCCGCGAGCCGCTTCAGCATTCCCGCGCCGCAAGCCCACTGCCGAGACTCCAGGCCGAGGCGTGGGCCTCGGAGATCATCCGGCCGATTCGTATTACCGCACAGTGGGCCGCCGGAATCATGGCGAGCACCATAAGGTTCCAGGAAACCGGCAACTACGGAGCGGAAATCCGGCCGGTGAACACTGGTTTCGGCGTCTCTTACGCTCTTCCTCTGATAGTGGCGGGTCTACTGACACAGCCCGGGGATATGCTGCTCGTCGAGAACCCCGAAGCCCACCTACACCCGGCCGGCCAGTCTCGCCTCGGCCAGTTCTTGGCCAGAGTCGCGGGCAGCGGTGTACAGGTAGTGGTCGAGACGCACAGCGACCATGTGCTGAACGGCGCGCGTCTGGCTGTGGCGGAAGACGAGACTCTGGCGGCGGGCGATATGGTGGTGCACTATTTCGATCGGGACGGCGTTACGCCGATCCAGATCAACGACAAGGGGGAGCTGGACCACTGGCCCAGCGGCTTCTTCGACCAAATCGAAAGCGACCTGGGGAGACTCGCTCGTGCCCGCCGCCGCTGATCGGTACCGCACGGTTGTCGACGAAGGCAGCCTCGCACTCGGCAGCCTGTCCGCCACTGAACTGTGTGATGCGCTGGAGAGGTTCGCTGATCTGCTGGAACCGCTGGCCGATGGTCGCCAGGTAGCGATCATGGATTTCGCGTACGAGATCGAGTGCTGGGACACAGTCACGCTCGCGGACCTCTGGTAGGTGCCGGATGACAAGGTACCCAGGGATACGCGAGTCCGGCTGGCCCGGCTGCGCGACAAATGTCGGGCCGTCACCCCGTCCGAGGCAGATCTGCCGCAGGAGATCCGAGTACACGGAACGACCCGCGAGACCTCCTGGGGCATGGCACATGCGCTGAACCGCTGCGCTGCCGGCTGGATGACCTCCTGCCTGGTCGTGCACAGTCCACTATGGTCTTCCGGCTGGATCAGCGTCGAACACGAGTCCGGCCGGACCGAACTGCACATCCTCACCGACGAGACCGAGATCCCGGACTTCTGGCGCGGTGTAATACTGCGAGAGCAGGTGCCGGAGGCCTCGTTCTTCGCAATGGCGGCGTCGGCGTTCCCCGGTCTGCTCCTCGCAGATTCACTCGGATTTCATCACTTCCGCGGCGTGTACACCGAGGTACTGCCCTGGGTCGTCCGGGTATTGGCTGCGGTAGACGACCATTTCGCCGAAATCCTGGCCGAGCATCATGGTGATCACAACCGCGTGATCAGCGAATTCAGCGCGCTCGGCATCGATATCTCACCGGAGAGCCCGAAGACCAAGAAGGACGGGAAAGCCTGGGCGCAGCGGAGCATCGAGTACCGCGGGCGGGAATACCGCTGCGAGTGGCACGGCAAACGCCTGTGCGATCGCGACCGCATCCACTTCTCGCTTCCCCTCGCCGAGCACGACGGCAAAATACTCATCGGTGTGTTCGACGGGCACCTGGACACCTGAGTATGGGAGCCGAAGGTTGTCAGGGTCCATAGCTACGACAGAAGCACGGCCTGGCACCTGCATACCGAACCACCCGCCTTCCGCGCTAGGCCATAAGTTCGGGAACCCTAATTTTCAACTTCGCTCAATGAAACAAGGTGTTGGACCGGGCGCACGTGGACCGCACGGGGTCCGGCGTCGTCGGCGATCTGCCAGATGATTCCGGTTCCGAACTCGCTTCGGCTGCGCTTGGTAGAAAGAGAGGATGGGTATGGATTTCCGGTTCGGTGTGAACATGGTCTCCTCGGGTTCCCGGGACGAGTGGGTCGAGAAATGCCGAAGGGCGGAAGCGCTCGGTTATGACGTGATCGGCATTCCGGACCACTTGGGCCTGCCTGCGCCGTTCCCTGCGATGATGCTGGCCGCGGCGGCGACGGAACGGGTGCGACTCAACACCTTTGTGCTCAATGTGCCCTTTTATAATCCGGCGCTGCTGGCGCGTGATGTCGCGACGGTCGATCAGCTCAGCGGCGGCCGAGTCGAGCTGGGACTCGGCGCGGGCTACGTCGAGGCCGAGTTCGAGGCTGCGGGTATTCCGTTTCCCAGCGGTGGTCGACGCGTGGACCACGTGGCCGAGACGGCCGCAACCCTGAAACGCCTCTACGCCGATGCCGACTACCGGCCCAGCCCGGCACAAGCAGGCGGCCCGCCCCTGCTGATCGCGGGTTGGGGCGAGCGCATGCTGCGTGTGGCGGCCGAGCATGCCGATATCGTCGCGGTCACCGGAGCGGGGACCACCGGTAACGGGCAGCTGACGCTGGCCGGTCCGTCCGAGGTCGCGGGCCGCATGGCCTACCTACGCCGACTGCTGGGCGACCGGGTCGACAGTGTCGAACTGAACCTGCTGATCCAGGCATTGGTCTCGCCCGGCGAACGCGACGAAGCCCGCCAACGACTGGCGCCGCACCTGCCCGTGCACAACACCGACCCGCTCGAAGAGTTCATCACCCTCCTCGTCGGCACGCCGGAGCAGATGGCCGACCGGCTGCGCGAGCGCCGCGAGACCTACGGCATCAACTACATCACTGTGCTCGAGCCCAATATGGAGAAGTTCGCGCCGCTGATCCAGCTGGTGCGCTGACCGGATCGCCATGAGCAGCGATCGAATCGTGCGGTTGGACCGTCACGGAGGGTTCGGTATCGGGAAATAAGACACTTGACCATCCGCGCTGCGGTGCCGCCGGTTCGGCGGCCTATGGGCGGTAGAGTTCGCCGGTCCGCAGGGTGGCGGTGAAGGCTCCCATTCGGCGGGGGCACCACCGCCACACCGGTGACCACTGCGCCGACCCGGCTTTCGGCACTCCGGGCCCGAACGACGCACTCCGCGTCCGCACCGTCCCCACACCGACCGTGCCCACGGCCACCAGCGAGGAGTGTGGCCGCGGGAGCGGTAAGGAACAGCATGGGTATCTCTTTGGGGGGCGGGACAGGGTGTCTATTCAGCTGGTGGTGTGGCGCAGGCGGCGGCCGCTGACCCGGGCCAGGCCGGCGAGGTCGGTGACCGCGGTTCGCTGGGCCAGCCGGATGGCGATGTCGGCGGCGGCGTCCGCGTCGCAGGTGGCGTCGTGGTGGCGCAGCAGCTTCACGTCGAGCGCGGCGGCGACCGTGGGCAGCTTGTTGTTGCGCAGGCTCAGCAGCGATTGCGCGTACTCCTTCGTGCAGCCGTAGGTCCACGCCGGGCCCGGCCGGCGGCTCTGTGCGCAGGCCTGGCGAACCGCGGAGATATCGAAGTCCGCGTTGTGCGCGATGACCGGCATCTCGCCGATCAGGCCGAGCGCATCGGGCCATACCTCATGGAACCGAGGGAGATTCGCCACCCGCTGCGGCGTGATCTGGTGGATGTTCACGTTGAACTGCGAGAAGGTGTCGAGCCCGGCCGGCGGCCGGCACAGCCAGGAGCGGCGCCGACTCCACCGCCTCCGGTGCGATCATCGACATCTACGCCGCCGCCGGGATGCCCAAACCGTCGCTCACCGAGCTCACGCCCGAATTCGAGCGGCGGACCCGGGAATCCGAACATCCGCACCTGGCCATCGAAGCGTTGCGCGACGCGCTGACCGACGAGGTCCGCCACAGCACCCGCAACAACCTGGTGCGGCAGAAGGCGTTCTCCGTCCGTCTGCGTGAACTGATGAACAAGTACACCAACCAACAGCTCACCTCGGCACAGGTGATCTCCGCACTGATCGAACTGGCGAGGGAGGCCGCCGCGGAACGCGACCGCGGCGCGGCGTTCACCCCGCGGCTCAGCGAAGACGAACTCGCCTTCTACGACGCCGTCCACGAGAACGAGTCCGCGGTCGTCGAAATGGGTGACGATGTGCTCGGCGATATCGCTCGCGATCTGGTGGCGGTGATGAAGCGCGACGTGAAGACCGATTGGACGGTCCGTGACGATGTCCGGGCCAAGCTCCGTTCGACGATCAAACGACTGTTACGCAAGTACGGCTACCCGCCGGACAAGCAACCGACCGCGATCCGGCAGGTCATCGACCAGATGGAGGTGCTGGCACCGAGGTACGCGGAAGAGAATCGGGCGGCCTCCGCCTGAGGTTCGGCGAGCTGCGTGCGTCCATGAATCTCTCTCGATAAGAGCGGGAAACGTCGGGGGGTCTCAGTACGGTTGGGCAATGGACGACATCGACAAAGCGGCGCAGATTGACCCGGAGTGGGTGGTGTGGTCGAGTCCGGAGCGCATCTCGGCAGCGATCGACAAGCTGTTCGCGGAGACGCTCGCGGGGATTCCAGCCGACTGGAAAACACAGACCGGTTCGGCCGAGCCGATAGGTTCGATGCCGGTGGGCGTGGATCGGTACAGCGACGAAATGACCCTGCATTGGCTCGACGATGCGTTCGACTACCTCGTCCCAGAGGAGGATGTGCTCTACTCGGACGAGAGTCGCGAACTCGTCGACCAATTCACCTGCTACATCGGCGAGTATTTTGTTCGGCACTGTGGCGGCCGGTGGATCAATGACCCCGAAGTACAGGTGTTCCACAGCTTCGGTCCGACGATCCGCTACGACTGGACCGACCAGATCGACTACCCGATGAATCTACTATTCGACGCAGCAGACCAGAACCGCTTCATGGTGATCGGTTTCGGGTGGCATTCCAGGTCGATCGACTACGCCGAGACGCACGGGTTGGCACACGACAGCACAGCGAACTGACTGGGCGTCGGCGTACCCACCTGGATAGCATCGGAGCTAACGATCCCGCTCCAGGCCCCTGCTGCGACCGCGCTCGTCATCGCGGCTGCGGGTCACCTTCGGAGCTTCACGAAACGGTGACTTCATGCCAGGGGTCGTCGGTCTGGAGATCATGGTCAGGTCCCTGGCAGCTTCTGCCGTCATCGGGGCGGGCTTCTCACCGCGGGCTATGGCTTCGCGGTCCAGTCGGGCCCGCTCATTTGCGCGTTCGAGGGCTTCGCGCTGTTGTTGCCGTGCTCGTTCAACGGCGTCCAGCTCCCGCCGTTCTCGCTCCTGCCGCTCGACGGCTCGCTGCGCCGCCTCCTGGACTCGCCGCTTCTCCAGGCTGCGTTCGCGCTTCTCTTTCGCCCTCTGGAGCTCCCGCATCATCGAGGAATCGAATAGTTCCAGTTGATCGTGGTCGCGCTCGAGTGCCTCGCCAACTTCTCTCGCCCGTTTCGCCTCCGCTCGAGTGACCTCGATGAGCTCGAACCGGCCCTCGAATTCCCGCTCGAGCTTCTCCAACTCGCGGCGGGCCACCGGATCGGGGGAACCTTCGATGACAACCCAGGCGCCCTTGGCCTTCGGATCATTGCGCAGGTATTCGCCGTCTTTGGATATCTGCTCCATGACGAACTCGCCGCCGACCTGCCCGGCCCCCTTGTACTCCCTGAACTCGTGAGCGTTGACAGACCGGGAGTTGTCGTGAATCCGCACTTGGCCCGATGGCAGCTTCACGGATCGCTGACTCTGCCAACCATTCTGGCGAGTCTCGCCCCGAAGCTCGGCTATACCGTTATGGAACCAGCGGCCGACATCGTTGGACGCGCGGCCACGCCCGACCGTTCACGTTGTTCTCGACGCTCCCTTTCGACCTGGCGTCGCCGCAACTCTTCTTCGTCGGACATCCCCCCGGCCCCCGAATTAGGCCAGGCCGTGCTTCCGCCGTAGCTCTAGACCCTCATGCTCCAGCCCGTGCGCTGCGGCATAGTCGATCGATTTGGAATACCAGATGGTTGTCACATACTCAAACCCCTGCTCAGCGGCCTGGAACAGCAGGTTCACCGGGAAGTCGACCGTGGTGGGCCAGTCGTAGCGGATCGTCGGTCCGAACTCGTCCCAAACCCGCGCTTCGGGCTCGTTGATCCACCGGCCGCCGCAGTGCCGAACGAAATACTCCCCGATGTAGCAGACGAATTGGTCGACGAGTTCCCGATTCTCGGGCTCATAGATCACGTCCTCGTCCGGGAAGAAGAAGTCGAACGCATCGCTGAGCCAGTACAGGGTCAGCTCGTCGCTGTACCTGTCCACACCCACCGGCATCGGGCCGATGGGCGCGGCCGAACCGGTCCGCGTTTTCCAATCGGCCGGAATCCCCGGAAGCGTCTCGGTGAACAGCTTGTCGATCGCTGCCGAGATGCGCTCCGGACTCGACCACACCACCCACTCCGGGTCGTCCTGCGCCGCCCTGTCGATGTCGCTCATTGCCCAAGCGTATCGAGGCCCACCGGCTTTTCGCTGTTGTCGGAGCAGGTTCTATCGATGTATGCGCACCTCTCGAGGCCGGCACCTCGCCACTTTGTGGAGGGTGTATGAGCACCACGGTACGCACCGGGCAAGGTGCGGCGGCCCCAGAAGGAAACAGTGCGGGGTCGCCGCCGGTACGGCGGGCCTATGAGCGGTCGAGATCGCCGGTCCGCAGGGTTGCGGTGAAGGCGTCCCATTCGGCGGGGGTGAAGACGAGGGCGGGGCCGGCCGGGTTCTTCGAATCACGGACACCGACCATGCCACCGTCGAGGAAGGCGGCCTCCACGCATTCCCTACCGCCGCCGCTGCGACTCGATTTGAACCACCGGGCCGTGGACAGGTCGACGGTCATGCTCGGTACTCCCTGGCTGCTATCTGCCTTATGAGGCGTTTGCTGGCTGCAACGTCGAGTGACGATTGCCGAATGATCTCGTATGTCTGACGATACCTGCTCACATCCTTGGCACGCTCCAGGTACACATCACCCGCGGAGGATTCGATGTAGACAACTGTGGGCGAGTTCTCGCGCCCTCTGACGTCCCGGCCGAAGTCCAGGATGATGAACGGGCCGGTCGGGACGCCGGTGGGAAACCCCGCTGTGAAGGGGAGTACTGATACGGTCACGTTCGCCGGCATATTCGCCAGATGATTCAGCTGCGCTCGCATCACCTTTGCGCTGCCGACCACGGTGCGCAGCACCGATTCGTGGACAATCAGGTCCACGTCGATGGGCTTGGTCTTGCGGGTGATCAGCGCCTGGCGTTTGGTTTTGAATTGGACGCGCCTGTCCCAGGCTTCCTCGGTTTCGTCCGGCAGGGTGAGACGTTCGATCACGCGGGCATAGTCCGGAATCTGGAACAGTCCAGGCAGCACGTTCGGCTGGTAGATGGTCAGGTGCCGAGCCGAGGATTCGAGTCCGACGTACAGGTTGAAGCTGCGGAATATGACATCGTCGAACTCCTGCCACCAGTTCTTGACTGCGGCCTGCCTTGCCAGGCTGGTCAATGCGGCAATGACTCCGGCGTCGTCGATACCGTAGACCCGGCAGAGCGCCTCCACATACGGCACCCGGATACCGGCGAGTCCCCGCTCGATCCGCGAGAGCGTACTCACCGAGAGCTGGATCAGCGGCGCCACATCGTCGAGGTTCATATTCACCGCTTCGCGGGCTTCCCGGAGGTAGCGCCCGAGCTGGCGGCGGGGCAGGGTGGTCGAGCTGTCTTCTGGCACAGGGTTCCTCGCTTTGCATTTCGAGCGATGGCCGTTTGCACGCTGCAACCCTTGTACGCAGCCTATGACAACCGCTCTGGCCTTTTGGACATACTGGGAAGCAATTGCGCGCTGCGCTTGTGCTGGCCTCGTGTCCGGTGGTGTGCTGGATTCACTCGGCAGCCGGGAAATTATCGAATCAGTAAGCCGCCCAGAAAGATCCCCATCTCAGGTGCGACTGGTTCGAGACATTACCGCGAATTCTCAGGCAATCAAGTGGCAATGATTCCGCACGTCGCCTCCGGCCGCCGGGCCCACCACCCACACCCGTCGACCGGAAGCCTTGACCATGACGATCAACGGAGCAGGTCCACCCAGCAAGCCGGCCCGTACCGGCACGGCACGGATATCTCGCGGGCACCGTCCGGTTCGCGGCGTACACGCGGGCCATCGCCCTGGGACCCCGGCCGGCGACCATATCGTGCGAGTCCGCACGTGAGTACCCCGCGGCGCGCGGTGGCCGTGCGCGCCCACGGCAGCGATAGCGGCGATATCGACCGGTTATGCGATATCCACGCCCTCCGTGTCGTGTTCACGGCGTACATCGGTGCCGGGTCGGTGCACGCGCCGGTGATCGCCGCCCGCCATGCGATCGAACACGAGGCCGACGTCGTCCTGGTTCCGGATCTCGGCACCGACGCGGCCCGGTCGCGGCCATGGCGGGCGGTGACCCGGATCGCGGACCTGATCACCGCCTCGGCGGTGCTCGAATTCGGGTCCTGACCCATCCCTCGTCGCGGTAATCGATACCGCGCCGACCGGATGGCTCCTACCGGGAACTTCCCCGTTCCTATCCCGCGAATCCGCGGGTACGCGAGTCCACTTCTCGATCTCGATTGTCTGGAGTGTGTTCCGTCATGTCTTCTTCCCCTGTCTCCGATCGTCGCGTTCTCGTGGTCGGTGCCGGTCCGTCCGGTCTCACTCTCGGTATCGAACTATTGCGCCGGGGTGTGGATGCCCGTGTCATCGACAAGCTGGACGGCCCGGTCACCACCTCGCGGTCCTTCACCGTGCATGCCCGCACGCTGGAACTCCTCGAATTGGCGGGGGTGGTCGAGGAGTTCCAGGACCGCGGCCTGCGGGGTGAGTGGATGGACTACCACTTCCAGGGCACCGCGGAGAAGGTGCGCCTGGATTTCACCGGTCTCGACAGCCGGTACCCGTACTACCGGGCATTGAGCCAGCAGGACACCGAGGAGATCCTGCGGCGCCGGTTCACCGGGTTGGGCGGGGTCGTCGACTGGCAGCGTGAACTCGTCGCCGTCGATATCGGGCCCGGTGGCGAGGTCACCGCGACGGTGCGGGATTCGCGGTCCGGGCGCACTGAAACAGCGCGACCACACTGGTTGATCGGCTGCGACGGGGTGCACAGCACCGTCGCCGCCTCGCTCGGCGCGCCGGGCGATCGTGTCGAGTACGCGGGCACCACGATGCGGATGATGGATGTCCCACTCCGGGCCCGCCCGGACCGGCCGGTGGACGCCGGGGGCGTCGATTACCGCATCACCCGTGATCGGATGCTGCTCACGACCGCCCTACCGGGCGGTGTGTGGCGAGTGTTGATCAGCGATACCGGCGACGCGCGGGACGCCGATATGTCGGTGACCGCTTTCCAGGCCGTCGTCGACGAGCATTTCGGTGGCGCGGTGCGTTTGGGAACCCCGCAATGGTCGTCGGTGTTCCGGACCCGGCGGCGATTGACCTCCCGGTACCGAAACGGGCGTGTCCTGGTCTGCGGGGATGCCGGGCACGAACGCTCACCGGCCGGTGGACAGGGAATGAACACCTCCATGCAGGATGCCTTCAATCTGGGGTGGAAACTCGCGGCGGTGGTCCACGGCGACTGCCCGGCCACGCTGCTGGATTCATATGAAGCGGAGCGGCGCCCGATCGCCGAACAGGTGAACGCCGGGACACACGAATTGCATTCGGTGTTGATGAACCACGGCGTCCCCCTCGCCGAACGTATTGCCATCGCCCGCGAACCCGGGTTCAGCGATCGTGCGGTCGCCCGGATCTCCGGCCTCGCCTACCGGTATCCGGCGGCCGCGGACACACACGCATCGGCCGGGCCCGCGCGGTTGGGCGGTCTCGGAGTCGGGGATCGCGCGCCGGATGTGGAGATCACCCCGCGGCTGCGCCTCTACGAGAAGCTGCGGCATCCCGGGCACACCCTGCTGATCACCCACCGCGACCCGAGCGCGGCCGCACACACCGCGGCGCTGGTCCGCCGGCTGTATCCGCAATTCGGCCACCGGGTGCAACCGGTGGTGATCACTCCACCCGGCCACCACCTGCCGGCCCCGGCCGACGCGATCACCGCCGACAGCCGCCGGGTCCACGAACTCTACGGCGCCCCGGACACCGACGCGCTGTGCCTGATCCGGCCCGACGGCTATGTGGCCTGCCGGACAACCGAGCACCGCACCCTGCACGCCGCCCTACGCGCGACCTTCGCCTGATCTGTATCCCGGCGCCTGCCACCGCAGAACCTGCCTCGCCGTGGCACTCCTCCGGCGCCTGCCCTCGAACCCGCCACTGCGCTCGCCTGCCGCATCCCCGCCTGCCTCTCCCACCTGGCACTCCCGCACGTGCCGCACCCGGCTTGCCTGGTCCTGTCGAGGTCGGTGACCGGTTCACGGGCCGGTCCGCGCCGGCCCCGGGTTGCCGGACCACCACCCCGGTAGCCCCTGTCCTCCGGAAGGAAACTCCCATGCCCTCGTTCCCGTCGCCACCGTCGGTCTCGCTTCCCCGCACCGGATCGTCGACCGACTGCTCGGTCACACACGGCATCCCCGCCGGGACCGGTCCGCGGGTACCCCTCTACACCCCGGAATTCGCCGCCGACCCCCACGGCGCCTACCGCACGATGCGGAAACAGTTCGGTGACCTCGCGCCCGTCGAACTCGCGCCCGGAGTACCCGCGACCCTCGTCCTCGGCTACCACACCGCACGCCGCATCCTGCACGACCCGGACCACTTCCCCACCGACCCCCGCACCTGGCAGCACACCGTCCCCGCCGACTGCCCGGTGCTGCCGATGATGCGCTGGCAACCCGCGGCCCGGTACAACACCGGGGTCGCGCACACCCGCTACCGGCAGGCGTCCACGGCCGCCATCGACGCCATCGACGGCCACGCCATGCACGCGACGGTGGAACACATGGCGGCCCCGTTGATCGACGCCTTCGCTACGTCCGGGTCCGCGGAACTGGTCACCGACTACGCCCGGCCCCTCGTCATCACCGTCCTCAACCGGATCATCGGCTGCCCATCCGATATCGGACAGCGAATCGTCACGGGAACGGCCGCCCGCTTCGACACCGTCCGCGCCGCCGAAGGCATGAATCTCCTGCACACCGCACTCACCGAGCTGATCGCACTCAAACACCGGTGCCCCGGTGACGACGCCACCACCCGCCTACTCACCCATCCCCACCACCTGGACGACGAAGAAGTACTGGCACAGTTGATGAGTTTCTACGGCGCGGGCGGCGAAGCCCAGCCCAACCTGATCACCAACACCATCCTGCTCATGCTCACCGATCCCCGCTTCGGCGGCAGCCTCCTCGGCGGCAGCCTGTCCACCCGCGACGCCCTCGACGAGGTGCTGTTCCACGACCCACCCATCGCGAATTTCTGCACCACCTACCCCCGCACCCCGGTCCTGGCCGGTGATACCTGGCTGCCGGCGCAGCAACCCGTGGTGATCAGCCTCGCCGCCGCCAACACCGACCCCGCGCTGACCGGCGGCGATCACACCGGTAACCGGGCACACCTCGCCTGGAGCGCGGGACCACACGCCTGCCCCGCCCGCACCCTCGCGTACCTGATCGTGCAAGACGCCGTCGATCAACTCCTGGACGCGGTCCCGGATATGGAGCTCGCGGTCGCGGCCACGGAGTTGAGGTGGCGACCCGGACCGTTCCACCGGGCGCTCACCGCCCTGCCCGTCACCTTCCGGCCCACCCCACCGACCAGCCGCCACCACGACACCGCTGACCGCGGATGATCCGGTATTCGCTGGCCGTACACCAAACCCTCGCTCTGTACGAGTCACAGTTCCAATCGGCCCGGCCCGCATGTCGAGCCGCCCCACGCCGGACCTCCGCCCCTGATCACTGCGGCGACTGCGCATCCGACCCCGGCTTCCAAATTCATGAACCACGCGCCACGCACCCCTCCCCGGTCAGAGTTCAGACCATAATCACGACCTACTCGTAGCCTGCATTCATGGAGATCATCCCCATCAACGAAGCCAGGGCCCGGATCGCCGAACTGGCCGACCGCGTGGCCCGGGAGCACGATCACTTCGCCATTACGCGAAACGGCCGGGCCGATGTCATGCTGATCTCCATCGTCGAATACGAGTCGATGCAGGAGACGTTGGAAATCCTGAGCGACAGCGACACCGTGGCGGATCTACGTCAGTCCCAGGAGGACTTCGCCGCCGGTGAATCCTTCGACGCGGACCAGGTCCACGCCGAACTGGAGAAACGCCGCATCGGGGCAGCGTAACCAACTCGCGGGCCGCCAGCGGCGCGACATCTACCGCACCTGGTCCCGGATAGCACTCGGCACCCACTCTTGACCACCAGACACGAACGCTGTCCAGCTCGGTTCAGCTGGACAGCGTTCGATTCGGCGATATGGGATTCAGCGGGCGAAGAGCAGTGCCCGCTTGACCTCCTGGATGGCCTTGGTGACCTCGATACCGCGCGGGCAGGCATCGGTGCAGTTGAAGGTGGTGCGGCAGCGCCACACACCGTCGACCTCGTTGAGGATGTCCAGGCGCTCCCGGGCGGCCTCGTCACGGCTGTCGAAGATGAAGCGGTGCGCGTTCACGATCGCGGCCGGGCCGAAGTAGCTGCCGTCGTGCCAGTACACCGGGCAGGACGTGGTGCAGCAGGCACACAGGATGCACTTGGTGGTGTCGTCGAACCGGGCGCGGTCGGCCTGGCTCTGGATCCGCTCGAAGGTCGGCTCGTTACCGGAGGTGATCAGGTAGGGCTTCACCGCCCGGAACGCGTCGAAGAACGGTTCCATATCCACGACGAGGTCCTTCTCGACCGGCAACCCGCGGATGGGTTCGACAGTGATGGTGACCGGCTTACCACTCTTCGGCAGCATGTCCTTCATCAGGACCTTGCAGGCCAGCCGGTTCACCCCGTTGATCCGCATCGCGTCGGACCCGCACACACCGTGCGCGCAGGAGCGCCGGAAGGTGAGGGTGCCGTCCAGATAGGACTTGATGTAGATGAGGATGTTCAGGAACCGGTCCGTCGACAGGGCCGGCACCTGGAACGACTCCCAGCGCTGCCCCTGACCGTCCTCCGGGTTGAACCGCGCCACCTTGACGGTGATCATGGTCGAACCCTCGGGGACCGGCGCCGGGTTCGCGGCCGTCGGATTCTCGGCTACAGCGGTCATCAGTACTTACGCTCCATCGGCTCGTAACGGGTCTGCACCACCGGCTTGAAGTCGAGGCGGATATCGGAGAGGAGATCCGCACCCTCCTTGTAGGCCATCGTGTGCCGCATGAAGTTCACGTCGTCGCGGTCCGGGTAGTCCTCGCGCGCGTGCCCGCCACGCGACTCCTTGCGGTTGAGCGCCCCGACCACCGTGACTTCGGCCAGCTCCAGCAGGAAGCCGAGTTCGACGGCCTCGAGCAGATCGCTGTTGTAGCGTTTGCCCTTGTCCTGCACCGTGATCCGGGCATAGCGCTCCTTGAGCGCGTGGATATCGGTGAGGGCCTGCTTCAGCGTGTCCTCGGTACGGAACACCGAGGCGTTGTTGTCCATCGACCGCTGCAGTTCGGTGCGGATATCGGCGACCCGCTCGTTGCCGTGGTCGGACAGGATCAGCGCCAGCCAGTCCTGCACCATCTGCGCCGGGTTCTCCGGCATTTCGACGAACTCGGCGCGGTGCGCGTACTCCGCGGCGGCGATACCGGCGCGGCGGCCGAAGACGTTGATATCGAGCAGGGAGTTGGTGCCGAGCCGGTTCGCGCCGTGCACCGAGACACAGGCGCATTCGCCGGCGGCATACAGGCCGGGCACGATATCGGTGTTGTTCTTCAGCACCTCGCCCTGGATGCGGGTGGGGATACCGCCCATCACGTAGTGACAGGTGGGGAACACCGGCACCAGTTCCTTCACCGGGTCCACCCCGAGGTAGGTGCGGGCGAACTCGGTGATATCGGGCAGCTTCTCCTCGAGGACGTCCTCGCCGAGGTGGGTCACGTCGATGTAGACGTAGTCCTTGTTCGGTCCGGCGCCGCGGCCCTCGAGCACCTCGAGCACCATGGAGCGGGCGACGATATCGCGCGGCGCGAGGTCCTTGATGGTGGGCGCGTAGCGCTCCATGAACCGCTCGCCGTCGGCGTTGCGCAGGATGCCGCCCTCACCGCGGACCGCCTCGGAGATGAGGATGCCCAGTCCGGCCAGGCCCGTGGGATGGAACTGGTGGAATTCCATATCCTCGAGCGGCAGTCCCTTGCGGAACACGATCGCCATACCGTCACCGGTCAGCGTGTGCGCGTTGGAGGTGGTCTTGTACATCCGGCCCGAACCACCGGTGGCGAAGACGATCGACTTCGCGTGGAAGACGTGCAGTTCACCGGTGGCCAGCTCGTAGGCGACCACACCGGTGGCGACCTGACCGCGATCGGTATCGGTCAGCACCAGGTCCAGCACGTAGAACTCGTTGTAGAACTCGACGTCGTGCTTGACGCAGTTCTGGTACAGCGTCTGCAGGATCATGTGACCGGTGCGGTCGGCGGCGTAGCAGGCGCGCCGGACCGGGGCCTTGCCGTGGTCACGGGTGTGGCCGCCGAAGCGACGCTGGTCGATCTTGCCCTCGGGCGTCCGGTTGAACGGCAGACCCATCTTCTCCAGGTCCAGCACCGCGTCGATGGCCTCCTTGGCCATGATCTCCGCCGCGTCCTGGTCGACCAGGTAGTCACCACCCTTGACCGTGTCGAAGGTGTGCCACTCCCAGTTGTCCTCTTCGACGTTGGCCAGGGCCGCGCACATACCGCCCTGGGCCGCGCCGGTGTGGCTGCGGGTGGGGTACAGCTTGGTCAGCACCGCGGTCCGCGCCCGCGGGCCGGCCTCGATGGCCGCCCGCATGCCCGCGCCACCGGCACCGACGATCACGACGTCGTAGCGGTGCTCCTGAACAGGTCGGGATTCAACGGGTCCGCTGGTTCGTTCGCTGCTCTCACCTGCGGCGTCGGTTCGTTCGCTGCGCTCACTCATGCGAGGTGGCCCGTTCCTAACTGATATTGGGGTCGAAGGTGAAGATGACGTAGGTGCCCACGCCCATGATCAGGATCATCGACAGCACCAGCAGCGTGTTCAGCCAGAACCGGGTCGAATCCTTGCGCGAGTAGTCGGCGATCACGGTGCGCACGCCGTTACCGCCGTGCAGCTGCGCCAGCCACAGCATGGCCAGATCCCAGATCTGCCAGAACGGGCTGGACCACCGGCCGGCGACGAAAGCGAAGTTCAGTCGCTTCACGCCGCCGTCGAGCAGCAGCATGATCGCCATATGACCGAAGACCAGCACGATCAGCGCGAGACCGGAGAAGCGCATGAACAGCCACGCGTACTTCTCGAAGTTCCCGCTGGCATGCGAACGCGGGGAGCGGGGCAGATCCAGGCTCGCCGGACGGTCGTAGGACTTGCCGAGAACGGGTGCAGACATGGCTCAGTGCTCCGTCAACAGTAGGAAGAACATGCGGCCGATCGTGGGCACCAGGAGCACGACCAGGAGCCCGATGATGCCCCAGAGCATCTGCTTCTGGTAGCGCGGTCCCTGGGACCAGAAGTCCACCAGGATCACCCGCACACCGTTGAGCGCGTGGAACAGCACACAGAAGACGAGTGCCATCTCCATGAGCGCGACGATCGGCGTCTTGTAGATCTCGATCGCTTCGTCGTACATCTGCGGGCTGACCCGTACGAGCGCGGTGTCCAGGACGTGCACGAAAAGGAAGAAGAAAACCGTGACACCGGTGATCCGGTGCAGGGCCCAGGACCACATTCCGGGGTCGCCTCGGTACAGCGTTTTGCGCTTCGGCTGGGCCGGAGCTTCTATCGTGGCCATAGAGTTTCGGTGCCTCCAACATCGTTGATGGACCCGGTCGCAGATCCCGGCACCGGTGTGGCGGGCCGGAAATTCGGTGGCGTACCAACCCGCGGCCGACAGGGACCGGCTCCGGGGCCGCTGTCGATAGGGCTCGCCGCCGCCGAACCTGAACCGATCTGTTCTGGACTCTAATCCTCTGACAATCGGGGAACTAATTCGGCGTGCCGCGCGTTGCGCCCAGATCACACAGGTTAGGTTTACCTTCACAGGGCGGTGGAGGGGTTCCGTGGCGGGTTCGTCGCGCCCTCGATCGCCTACTTCCAGAACCTTCCCGCGACGTCGAATTGTTCCGCAAAACCCTGGTGTGCAGCGGATTTCACATCCGGTCCGCAGCGCACGCGCGCACCGCGCGTTTTTCGGTGCGCACCCCGGCGCGCAAAGCCGATCTCGCCTATGCGCGCAGCGGCAATGTGCAAAATGTCTCAGTACGAGAGACCAAGTTACTCAAGAGTAGCGGACAGATCGCGGCGGCGGGAAAGACTTCCCACGATTCCCCGGAATTGCACAGACCGCGCACCGGCCGGCCCACCGGCCGCCGCGCCCCGGAGCGGGCCGCCGGTGGAACCACGCCGGGTCAGTCGCCCTCGTGGATCGAATCGACCCGTAGCCGCACGGCCTCGTAGTTGAAAACGGTGTCGACGATATCGCCGGGCACCCGGCCCAGTAGTGCCTGACTCGCCAGTGCGCTCTGCGGGTACTTACCGACGGCGGGGTCGGCCTCGTGATCGGGCACGATCTGGTACTCCATCCGCACCTCGACCTTGTCGAAGGCGTCGAGCCTGGACAGCAGCAACTTCGAATACACCATGACGATGAGGAACTTCGGAAGCGTCATTCGCACCTTCCTGGTGAGGGGTCCCGGACCGACCGGCCGGGCACTTCTACATATCTGCGAGCGGAACGACGTGTTTCACATCCGCTCCGAACAGCTCGCGCGCGGGCGCGCGCCGGACAGGGTGATGCGGCAGGCTGGGCCGGGACCCGGGTGGGTCGCCCACGGACGCGGGAGCAGCAATGGATATCGACTGGAATCTTCTTCGCACCAGCGCGTACACCGCCATGCGACGCGCCTATGCCCCCTATTCCCGTTTTCCGGTCGGGGCCGCCGGTTGGGACGGCACCACGATCTCGGTCGGATGCAATGTCGAGAATGTGTCCTACGGGCTGGGGCTCTGTGCGGAGTGCGTGCTGGCCGGCAACAACATAACCGCCGGCGGCGGCCGATTGCTCGCGGTCTCGGTCTGCGATTCACGGGGCGCGATCCTGCTGCCCTGTGGCCGTTGCCGCCAGGTGCTCTACGAATTCGGCGGGAAGGAACTGCTCATCGACCACCCCGACGGGCCGGTACCCCTCGGCCGGCTGCTGGCGGATGCGTTCGGTCCCGACGACCTCGCCGCCGGCCGGACCCGACGCCCCGCATCGAGTTGACGCCGCCGGGCCGGGAGCGCGCCGATATCGGCCCACACACTCGGCCGATCCGGTGGTGGCCGGGCCTGTCCGTCGGCAGGCAGACATTCTCCACCTGCGCGACCGTCGCTGTGCGACGTGCTCGACCATCGACAAAGCGCGCGGCCGCCCTGCCGGTACCGGACGGTCGTGGAATCCCGGCGGGGCCGAACGGGTTGGTCCGAATATGACAGTCCCCCTCTCCGTACTGGACCTGGCCGCCGTCGCCGCCGACGGATCACATCGGCAGGCGCTCGCCGACACCCTCACCGTCGCCCGCGAGGCCGAGCGACTGGGGTACCGCCGGTTCTGGGTGGCCGAGCACCACGGCATGCCGGGTATCGCGAGTTCGGCGCCGCCGGTGCTGATCGCCGGGGTGGCCGCGGCGACCGAACGGATCCGGGTGGGTTCCGGCGGGGTGATGCTGCCCAACCATTCCTCGCTGGTGGTCGCCGAACAGTTCGGCACCCTGGTGGCGCTCTACGGTGACCGCATCGACCTGGGTCTGGGCCGGGCCGCCGGTACCGATCCGCTCATCTCGGCCACCATTCGGCGCGGCGCGGCGGCCGAGGCGGTGGAGGACTTCCCGAAACAGGTGGTGGAACTGCTCGCCTACTTCGGGACGATTCCGCCGTTGCGCGGCGGGCAGGGCGACCGTATCCAGGCGGTGCCCGGTAAGGGCGACACCCCCGAGATGTGGCTGCTCGGCTCCAGTGATTTCAGTGCCCGTCTGGCGGCGATGATGGGCCTGCCGTTCGCGTTCGCCCATCACTTCGCCGGGGGCCGCAACACCCCGCTGGTATTCGAGCTCTACCGCAGCGAGTTCCGGCCCTCCGAGGTGCTCAGCGAACCGCATTCGATGCTCGCCGTGGCGACCGTGGTCGCCGACTCCGCCGCGGAGGCCCGCCGCCGCACCCTGCCGCAGAGCCTGGTCCAGCTGCGGATGCGCACCGGTCAGCTGCCGCAGCGGATACCGACCCTGGCCGAGGCGGAGGAATATCCCTGGTCGGACGCGGAGAACGCCTTCGTCGACGACCGTAACGCCGACCAGGCGATCGGCACCCGGGAACAAGTCCTCGACCGGCTCGACACACTGGTGAAGGACACCGGAGCGGACGAGATCATCGTGACCCCCACGGGGCCCACAGTGCAGCACCGCCTCGAGACCCTGCGGGCGCTCCAGGAGTAATTCCCCGGACGCACCGGGCGGCCGTCCGCGGCGAAAACCGCCCTCGGTTCGGGTAGGCGCGGCCCCCGGACCACAGCGGGCCCGGCTCGGCGCACCCCGGCACAAGCCTCCCGGCGCTGCCAGACTGGTGGCGTGACGGCACACGACGCGGTATCGATCATCGGGGCCAAACGCGACGGCGGGGAACTGTCCGACGCGCAGATCGACTGGGCCATAGCCGCTTTCACCCGGGGCGAGATGGCCGACGAGCAGATGGCGGCGCTGGCCATGGCGATCGTGCTGCGCGGGATGAGCCGGCGCGAGACCGCGCGCTGGACCGAGGCGATGCTGCGATCGGGTCGCAGACTGGATTTCACCGATCTCCCGCGGCCGACGGTCGACAAACATTCCACCGGCGGTGTGGGTGACAAGATCACCCTGCCGCTGGCTCCGCTGGTCGCCGCCTGTGGCGCGGCGGTACCGCAGCTGTCCGGCCGTGGACTCGGACACACCGGCGGCACGCTGGACAAACTGGAATCGATCCCGGGCTGGCGGGCCGATATCGACCCGGACCGGATGCGCGAGATCCTCACCGACCCGGCCGCGGGCTGCGTCGTCTGCGCGGCCGGCGCCGATCTGGCGCCCGCCGATAAACGTCTCTATGCGCTGCGCGACACCACCGGCACGGTCGAATCCATCCCGTTGATCGCCAGTTCCATCATGAGCAAGAAGATCGCCGAGGGCACCGCCGCCCTGGTACTGGATGTGAAAGTCGGATCCGGGGCGTTCATGCGCACCCGCGACGAGGCCCAGGCGCTGGCCACCGCCATGGTCGAACTGGGCGCCGACGCGGGTGTGCGAACCGTGGCCCTGCTCACGGCGATGGACACCCCCCTGGGCCGCACGGCGGGCAACGCGCTCGAGGTCGCCGAGGCCGTCGAGGTGCTCGCCGGGGGCGGACCGGCCGATATCGTCGAACTGACGCTGGCCCTGGCACGCGAGATGGTCGCGCTGGCGGGTCTGGACACCGACCCCGCCGACGCCCTCGCCGACGGCCGCGCCATGGACCGCTGGACGGCGATGATCCGCGCCCAGGGCGGTGACCCCGGCGCCCCGCTGCCGACGGCCGCACACACCGAAACGTTGTCCGCCCCGGCTTCAGGAACCCTGACCCACCTCGATGCGCGCGGGATCGGTATCGCCGCCTGGCGGCTGGGCGCCGGCCGCGCCCGGCAGGGCGACCCGGTCCAGGCCGCCGCGGGCGTGCAGTGGCATGCGGGCCCCGGCGACCGGGTCACCGCCGGACAACCGCTGCTCACCCTGCACTCCGACACCCCGGAGGCGTTCCCCCGCGCGTTCGAGGCCCTGGCCGAGGCGATCACCGTGGAGCCCGGGTCCATCGACCGGCCCGCCCCCGGCCCGCTCGTCCTCGACCGGGTCGCCGGTGACCCGCCCCGCCCCGGACAGCACTGGTCGCCGCACCGGCAGTCCGCTCCCCCGCCCGCCCGGTCCGGCCTGGGTAACGCGCACAACCACCCGCATCCGGCCGCTGACCACGAAGAGAATTCGAGGTGAGCGTCCGCCGAAGAGGCGGAACCTTTCCGGTCGTCCGGCTGACCGCCGCGACATTCGGCGATACCGTCGGCATATGACCGGACCTCTGCCGCTGGATCTCGCCACACTGCGCCGGGCACCGAAGGCGCTGCTGCACGATCATCTCGACGGCGGTCTGCGGCCCGCCACCGTGCTCGAACTGGCCGCGAACTGCGGATACGACCGGCTTCCCGCGACGGATGCCGAAGCCCTGGCGCGCTGGTTCCGGGACGCGGCCGACAGCGGCTCGCTGGAACGCTATCTGGAGACCTTCACCCATACGGTCGCGGTTATGCAGACCCCGCAGGGATTGCGCCGGGTGGCCCGCGAATGCGCCGAGGATCTGGCCGCGGACGGGGTCGTTTACGCCGAGGTGCGGTTCGCGCCCGAACAACACCTCGAAAAGGACCTCACCCTCGACGAGGTGGTCGAACACGTATTGGCCGGATTCGCCGCGGGCGAGGCGGCCGCCGCCGCGGCCGGGCAGCCCATCGTGGTGCGCTGTCTGCTGACCGCCATGCGGCACGCGGCGCGGTCCCGGGAGATCGCGGAACTGGCGGTCCGGTTCCGCGACCGGGGTGTGTGCGGTTTCGATATCGCGGGCGCGGAGGCCGGATACCCGCCCACCCGGCATCTGGACGCCTTCGAATACATGCGGGTCAACAACGCGCATTTCACCATCCACGCCGGCGAGGCCTTCGGTCTGCCGTCCATTCACGAGGCGCTGGCGTTCTGTGGCTGCGACCGGCTCGGGCACGGCGTCCGGATCGTCGACGATATCGAGGTGCCGGGTGCGGTCGAGGACGCCCGGCTCGGCCGGCTGGCGGCGTATGTCCGCGACACCCGCGTGCCGCTCGAGCTGTGCCCCTCGTCGAACGTGCAGACCGGCGCGGTGCCCGCACTGGACAAACACCCGTTCGACCTGTTGGCGCGGCTGCGTTTCCGGGTCACGGTGAACACCGACAACCGCCTGATGAGCGATACCAGCATGAGCCGGGAGATGCTCAAACTGCACCAGACCTTCGGCTATGGCTGGAGCGATCTGGAGCGGTTCACCATCAACGCGATGAAATCGGCATTCATCCCGTTCCCGGAGCGGCTGCGGATCATCGACGACATCATCAAACCGGGATACGCGGTACTGCTGGGCTGAACCGGCGAATACCGGTCGGTCCGGAAACCGCCGGTGGGAGCCCGCGCCACACGTCTCGCGCGCCGGGATTCCAGGACCTGCCCGGTAATTCATCGCAACCAGAGCACGATCGCGGCGATGGTGAGTTCGGCCTGGAAGTAGGCGGCACGTCTGGTGTATGGGGTGGCGATCACCACCTCCGGCCACATCCGAGGCCGGCCCGGTCCGGTGCGCGCCACGCTGATCCCGTCCAGCAGCGGCAGGGTCTGATCGTGGCGCGCGATCCGACGGCCCCGGCGCGGACCGTACCGGCTCCGGTCCGCAAGCGTGCATATGCTACCGCGCGGCGGCGTCGGCGATGGCGGCGAAAACCGATTCGAGTATCGCGGCCAGCCGGTCGGCGGGCGCTTCGTTCAGCGCTCGCGTGCCGACGACGCGGCGCATCAGCAGCACTCCCGAGATCACCGACAGCATGACCTCGGTACGGATTCCGTTGTCGGATTCGGGGAGTTGGCGGGCCACTCGCTGCCCGACATGGCGGGCGATCGCGTCGCGCACGATCTGCGCGGCGTACGGGCTGGAAACGGATCTGAGCATGATCAGGAACGGGTCCAGCGGATCGGCGCCCGGGTCCGTGCGCGCGACCAGGGCGGCGGCCGTGTCCTGTGCCAGCGACGCCGGGTCGGCGCCGACCACCGCCGGGGGCGCGAAGGACACCTCCACGGCTTCGGCGAACAATCGCTCCTTCGACCCGAAATACCGGTTCACCATCATCGCACTGACTCCCGCGTCGTGGGCGATCGCGCGTACCCCTACACCGTCGTATCCGGCGCGGGCGAAATGCCGGATCGCCGACCGCAGGATCGCCTCACGGGTGGCGGCCGCGTTGCGTGGCCGGGACTCGGCGGCGGTCATATCCGCCGACCGGGAATAGAACCGGCGCGGTCTACGTCTGTATACATGTCGTAAGTATACGAGTGTAGACATCCACGGATGCGCGGAAGCGGAGTTGACGCCGCGAACCACCGCCACGAACCGAAGGAGTGCAGAAGTGCCCGATACATCGAAGGTCTGGTTCGTCACCGGCAGCTCGCGCGGGTTCGGCGCGGAGCTGGTCCGTGCCGCCCTCGCGCACGGGGACCGGGTCGTCGCGACCGCGCGGCATCCCGAACAGCTGCGCCCGCTCGTCGACGGCGCCCCCGACCGTGCCCGGATCTACCCGCTCGACGTGACCGACGCCGCCGCGGCCCGCGCGGCCGTCGATTTCGCCGTCGCCGAGTTCGGCCGCATCGATGTGGTGGTCAACAATGCCGGCTACGCCGACAGCGCGGCGATCGAAGAGATGAGCAGCGCGGACTTCCGCGCCCAGATCGAAGCCAACCTGTTCGGCGTCGTCAATGTCACCCGGGCCGCACTGCCGATCCTGCGTGAGCAGCGGTCGGGTGTTTTCGTCCAGTTCTCCTCCGTCGGCGGACGCGTCGGTGGGACCCCGGGCATGGGGGCGTATCAGACCGCGAAGTTCGCCGTGGAGGGGTTCTCCGAAGTGCTGGCGAGCGAAGTGCGGCCGTTCGGGGTGCGGGTGATCATCGTGGAACCCGGTGCCTTCCGAACCGACTGGCAGGGCTCTTCGATGGCGATGCACGAGCCGGGCCCGGACTACCTCGGCACCGTGGGCCGGGTGCACGAGATGCGCCGCGCGACGAACGGGGTCCAGCCCGGCGACCCCGCCCGGGCGGCGCGGATCATCCTCGATATCGTCGAAGAGCCCGAACCACCGCGACGACTGCTGCTGGGCGGTGGGGCGGTCGAGCAGGCGCTCGCCGCCGGCGCCGAGCGCGACGCCGAGGCCCGGCGGTGGGCTTCGATCAGTCGCAGTGCCGATTTTCCCGACCCGGTGGCCTCGGCCTGACCGGAAGACGGGTGTCCCGGCTCTGTGGGAGAGCGTTCGGGTGGATTGGACGACGGCCTGTTCGGCGGCGACCATCGATAGTCAGGCCAAATCACACCGGTGGTGGGACGGTGTCCGGCCCGGCCTCGCCCGGCACTTCCGGACGATCACCTTCAACTATCGAGGAACGGGCGACACCGAGGCGGACGACACGGACGCCGCGGCCTGGACCACGCGACTCTTCGCCGCCGCCGCGGCCCCGGACGCGCTGGGCCGCCCGTCCGCGGTACTGGGCGAAATCCGCACACAGACCCTGGTACTCCACGGCAGCGAGGACCGTATGGCGCCGGCCCGGAACGCGGAGCCGATCGCCGAGGCAGTTCCGGATGCTGCCGTCGAAATCTTTCCCCGCGGCAGGCACGGCTTCTCCGACGAGTTCCCGGCCGTCGGCGATCGTGTCACGGAATTCCTACTGCGGGGGCGTTGAACTCGTGTGGCCCGGGCCCGAAACGACGCCACCTATAGGCTCGGCGGCGATATGTACAACAGGTTGCTACACCAGCGCACCGCCCGTCTCCTCGGTTCGGTGCTTTCCGCCGCGGTTCTCGCGGCCGGACCGTTCACCGTCTGCGGGAGCGCGGCAGCGCAGCCCGCGCCACCCACCACCACGCCGTTCGCCACCCCGGTCACCGATACGTGCCCGCAGAAGACACAACCGCCGCCGGCCATCGATGCCTCCGAGGTCCCGAAACCCGGCGAATCGGCGCCGACCCCACTGTCGGTCCCGGATACCCCGATCGGCGGGAAACGACTCGGCGAATGCGGCGTGGTCGTGCCCACCGGCGCGCCGGCGCTGCCCGCGGATATCTCCGCGACCGCCTGGATGGTCTCCGACCTGGACACCGGCGCTGTCCTGGCCACCAAGGACCCGCATGGGCGGTACCGCCCGGCCAGCACCATCAAGGTGCTGCTGGCGATCGTCGCGCTGCGCACTCTGGATCTGGACAAAGTCGTCGTGGGCACCCAGGCCGACGCCGATGTCGAGGGCACCAGGGTCGGGATCGGGCCGGGCGGCCGCTACAGCAACCGGCAATTGCTGCACGCCCTGGTGATGGCATCGGGTAACGATGCCGCCCACGCGCTGGCCGCTCAACTGGGCGGCGACGAAGTGGCGGTGGTGAAGATGAACGACCTCGCGAAATCGCTGCACGCCTACGACACCCGCGCGGCCACTCCCTCCGGTCTGGACGGGCCCGGTATGAGCACCTCGGCCTACGATCTGTCGCTGCTGTTCCGGGAGGCCATGCAGATCCCACTGTTCGCGGAGATGATCGGCACCGAACAGTTCGACTTCCCCGGTTACCCGCCCGACCCGCGCATCCCCGGCGACCAGGACCATCCCGGCTTCCCGATCGCGAACGACAACGGACTGCTCTACAACTATCCGGGGGCACTGGGCGGAAAGACGGGTTACACCGACGACGCCCGCCAGACCTTCGTCGCCGCCGCCGAACGCGACGGCCGCAGGCTGGCGGTCACTCTGCTCCAGGCCGATGTACTGCCGATCCGCCCGTGGGAGCAGGCGGCCCGGTTGCTCGACTACGGCTTCGCGCTCGGCCCGGGCGCGCAGGTCGGCGATATCCCCGGCGACGACGACGAATCGGTGGCCGCCGCACCAGGACTCGCAATACCGCCGGCGGAGGACCCGGTGGCGTATTCGGCGCAGGGCCCGGGCGGAAGTGACTTCGACGAACTGTGGATGCTGCTCATGGTCGGGGGGCTGATCCTGGTGCCGATTCTGCTCCTCGGCACCTGGCACGTACGCACCCGTCAGCGTTGACCGGAGTTTCTGCCCGATAACGCCGGCCGGGGGTCCCTCACCACCCCCGGCCGGCCCGAGTTCAGTCCGTGGTGAAGAAGTCGCCGGCCCGCTTGCGCACCTCGGTGCACCGGAAATCCAGTTCGTCGGCACTGTCCGCGACGACGAACACCAGACCGAGCGCCACCGAATCCATCATGGACTTGGTCGCCGGGTAGATCCTCCCCGCTTCGGCCACCATCCGGACCTCGTGCACACCGGGCAGGTCCGCGAGTTCGGACTCGGCTCCGCCCAGATACCGGGCCTCCCGCTCGACACTGAGCAGCACCAGCGCACCGGGCCGGGACAGCGCGTAGCCGCTGTCGCGTGCGGCCACCGGCGCGCGCAGGCCGAAGAGTTCGGCGATGTATTCGCTCTCGCGGTGGATCTGCGAGGTACCGGTCAGCACCTGGGTGTGCTGCGGATGACCGATCCCGTGGGCACGCGCCCCGAAATCGATCAGCCGTGGTCCCAGCGGGCCGGACATGATCTCCATATGTGCGGGCCCGATCCGCATACCGAGAGCATCGAGCACCCGGCGCGCGTACTCGGCCAGTTCCCGCACGATCGGATCGTCGTGGTCGAGCCACCGGCCCTTCTCGTAGACGAAATCACCGGACTCGGAGACCCATTTGTCGTACACGGTGACGCAGACGAGTTCGTGTCCGGCCGGCGTGGAGAACGTGTCCACGGCGTATTCCACCCGCGGGGCCGGGTACATCTCCTGGATGAGGGCGGCCGAGGCACCACCGAACAGTCCGGCGCTGTCGGTGATCGCGGTGACCGCTTCGGTCAACTGGCCGGGGGTCTGGACCAGCCGGACTCCGACGGAGGCCGCGCCGCGGGCCGGTTTCACCACCAGCTTACGGCCCGCGCGTAGTTCGGCCACCGCTTCGGCCGGGACGACATCGTGACCCGCCGGGACGGCGCGGGTGGTCAGTGTCGGAACCCCGGCGGCGGCCAGGGCCTCGAACATGTACTGCTTGTCCCATCTTCGCTGCGGCAGTACCGTCTCCCCGGCCGGGCAACCCGGAATATCGGCGCGTAACCGCTCGGCCAATTCGACACCGGGTTCAGACCCGGCGATGACATAGGCGACCGACCGCTCCATGCACATACGCAGCAGCGCCTCATACGAATTACCGAAATCGGCGGCGAAATCCAAAGCCCCCGGAGTGGGGACGGTACGGAACTCCGATACCAGCGCATGGTCGGTATCCAGGAGGATGGGTTCGATCCCGTACTGCCGGAGCACGCGGGGATACAGCTTTCCCGAGCTCACGGGATCCACGATCAATACCGTATTATCAGACACGAAACGAACTCCTGTCCATGGACATTCCTGCAACTACCGCCACCGCACCCGCGGCGAATGAGATCTGGATGACGAGCGTCCAGTACAGCGCGCTGTCGTGCAGCACCCCGAAGGCGCCGATGCCCGGGCCCACCGCGAAACCGACGGACTGGGCGGCCGACAGGTATCCCTGGTATCTGGGGTTTTCCGAAGGTGTCGAGATATTGGCTATCGAAGCGCTTGCCTGTGGGATGAATATGGCCTCGCCCAGCGAGAAGAGGACGAATCCGACAATGCACACGGTCCAGCTCGAGCCGGCGCCGCAGACGGCGAGCCCGAGCCCGGTGACAAAGATCCCCAGCCCCAGCGCGTAGTTCCACTTCAGTCTGGCGGTCAATGTACTGATCGGCAGCTCGAAGAAGATGATGAAGAGTGAGTTGATGACGAGCAGGACGCTGTAGAGCTGACCACCGTCGGAAATCTTCTCGACCGACAGCGGGATTCCGCTCATACTCTGCGCGTAGACCGCCATGGCCGTGCCGAATACCACGACCACCGCCCACAGCCGCGAAACGCGGGACGGATCGTACGGTACCGGCGCGGCGGAATCGGAGACGAGGTCGAGCGCGGGCGCGTTTCGTTCCCGCGCCGCCGCCAGCGCCTCGGCACCCCGGAGTCTGGCGCGCTCGGAGAGAAGAAACGCGCCGGTACCCGCCGAACCGAGCGCGGACAGAAAGAACAGCATCGAGAAGTTGTGCTCGCCTACCGCGGAAACCATGATCGGAGCCACCGTGACACCACTGCTGAGGAAAATACGGTGGAAGGCGACCACCGTGACGGTATTCCCCGCGTAGGCCGATCCCGTCACCAGCGCCGCCGCCGGCCCCGAGAACGATTGCGTCACCGCCACGCTCAGTGCGGCGAGCACAATGGCCGGTGCCGGAGACTCCGTCGACATACCGAGCATGTACAGCAGCGGAACATTCAGCAAGGAACCGGCGATAAGCACATCGGTGGAGCCGAAACGGGCGGCGAACCAGCCGCCGGCGACCGAACCGAGCACACCGGCGAATCCGCCCGCGAACAATGCGAGGGTCAGCGCCGAGGGACTCAGCCCCATCGATTTGTAGAACACCGTGGAGAACAGCGCGAGAAAGCCGACCGACCTGCTCAGAAAGGTGGTGATCGAAACGATCCATACTTCGGCGGGAAACGTCGGTGGCTTCCGTTTACCTGCTAACGCGATAGCCAACGGGCACTCCGCCTCGAATCCGCCGGGCACACCACCCGTGGTGCGGGATGCCGGGTCGACGCCTCGGAAGCCACCGGGTCCTCCTCTACTCGGCAGCATGCCGAATGATCTGCGCCCCGGTAAATTTCCGAGTATCGAGCTGCCTCGGATCGGACCATAAGACAAGCGCCGTCCCGGAACATCCGTCACGCGAACCGAAATATCCGTATCCCGTTGCGTAGGTAGTTATCCCTGGATATACGTAAGTACCTTCCCCGGGCGATTATGACCGCGCACCCCCGGCAAAGGGCCGATTCGGCGCCGGAGTATTCGCATATGTCGCCCACCGGCCGCCCACAGTTCGGCCCGGTACGCCGAGATGAACTATGGCCGAACAGCCCGTGATCCGCCGGCTCACGCGCGCCGCGCGTGCCGCTCAGCCGCGCCGGCGGCGCCGCAACCGGGTAATTCCCACTGCGGCGAGCGCACCCGCGCCGAACAGCACGGCACCACCGGTCAACCCGGGCCGGCCGCTGTCCATTCGCGGCCGGATCAGCGCCGGCGCGGGGATCGGCACCGAGGCCGGTTGCTCGTTCTCCCGCGCGGTCGCCGCCCACGCCGTGGCGAACAGAATGATCCGGTAGACCACATAGCTGAACACCATGATGCCGATGATCGAGCCGAAGGCGGCACCGGCCGGACTGTTCAGCACCGACCGCATATAGATCCCGGCGATATTCTTGAAGATCTCGAAGCCCACCGCCGCCAGCGCCGCGGCCTTCAGAGCGCTGCGCAGGGTGACCGGTTCGCGCGGTAGCCGGGCGATGATCCAGGCGAACAGCGCCCATGAGGCCACCATGGCGAGCACCGTGGACAGCAGCCACAACAGCCAGCGCACTCCGGGCATCTCGTCGAGCCCCACCAGCTCGAGCAGTTGCACGCCGAGCCGGCTCGACGCCACCGCCGACAACCCGAGCGACACCACCAGGGCGAGGAAAAGACCCAGCAGCGCACCCAGGTCCGAGAATTTCGTGCGCAGCCAATTGTCCTCGTCCGAGGGTTGCTCCCACTGTTCGGTGAGCGCCTTGCGCAGGTTCGCCATCCAGCCGAGGCCGGAGTACAAACCGGTGAGCAGACCCAGCACACCCACCGTCCCGCGCGAGTTCACCGCCTGGTCGATCAGGTCGTTGAGTTGATCCCCCATCTCGCCCGGGATGTTCTCGACGACCTTCTCCTGCAGTTGGCTCAGCAGGTCGGCGTTGCCCGCGAGCACGAAACCCGCGATGGCGAACGCGATCATCAACAGCGGGAACAGCGACAGCACAGTGAAATAGGTGATTCCGGCCGCGTAGTAGTTGCCGCGCTGGCTCTGATATCTATCGACCGCGCGCACCAGATGGTCGAGCCACGGCCGCTGTCCGATCATGCGCTGGACTGCGGCCTTGCCATTGTCGATCACCTGCACTGTTCGCGCCCCTCATCGCCACACGCACGGCCGCGGACCGGTATCAGTGGGTCAGGAAACCGACCCGGTCGTAGACCTGTGCGAGAGTGTTGCCGGCGATCTCGCGCGCACGCTCGGCTCCCGTGGCGAGTATGCGATCGAGTTCACCCTGATCCGCCATGTACTCTTCCACTTTCGCACGCAGCGGCGTGACAAATTCGACCAGTGCGTCGGCGACGTCGACTTTCAGGTCGCCGTACCCGCGGCCGGCGTAATCCTTCTCCAGCGTCACGATCGGCGTCTCGGTCAGCGCCGAAAGGATCACCAGCAGATTGCTGACCCCGGGCTTGTGCTCGACGTCGTAGCGGATCTCGCGCTCGGTGTCGGTGACCGCCGAGCGCACCTTCTTCGCCGTCACCTTGGGATCGTCGAGGAGGTTGATCAGACCCGCGTCCGAACTCGCGGATTTACTCATCTTCGCGGTGGGATCCTGCAGGTCGTAGATCTTCGCGGTGCCCTTGACGATATGGGCCTCCGGAACGACGAAGGTCTTCTTGAACCGGGTGTTGAACCGCTGGGCGAGGTTGCGGGTGAGCTCGAGATGCTGGCGCTGATCCTCTCCCACCGGTACCTGATGGGCCCGGTAGAGCAGGATATCGGCCGCCATCAGCACCGGATAGGTGAACAGCCCGACGGTGGTGTTCTCCGCCCCCTGTTTCACCGACTTGTCCTTGAACTGGGTCATCCGACTGGCCTCACCGAACCCGGTGAGGCAGTTCAGCACCCAGGTCAGTTCGGCGTGCTCGGGCACCTGTGACTGCACGAACAAGGTCGAGCGCTGGGGGTCGATACCCAGCGCCAGCAGCTGCGCGGCGGCGACCCGGGTGCGGCGGCGCAGCTCCTTGGGATCCTGCGCCACCGTGATCGCGTGCATATTCGGGATGAAGTACAGCGTGTCGTACGCGTCCTGCATATTGACCCAGTACTGCAGAGCACCGAGATAGTTCCCGAGGTGGAACGAGGCACTGGTCGGCTGGATACCGGAGAGCACCCGCTGTTTACGTTCCCCGGCGGCCGGGGTCTGCGCAGGACTGGACATGCCCCGATCTTCGCATGCGCTTCAAGCCGAATTTCGCTCCGCCCATTTACGCGGATCGATCCCGGGCATACTTCGCTTGCCCTCCCGGGCCAGACGCTGCTCCTGCTGCGTGATCAGCCGGTACACCGGAGCGCTCGGCCCGTTGAGCGCGGTTTTCACCGGCCGCGGTACCAGCACCGAGGGCACACTGTGCGCATTACGCACCGACTGCGCCAATCCGCGGTAGGCAATCTCGTCGGTACGTTTCCACTCGATCCCGTACATGTCCCGGATGCGCCCCGGCAGGCTGCCCTGGACCAGCAGGTAGTACGCCGAACTCACCTGCCGGCCCGGCGCACGCTGCGGGTAGGGCACCACATGGCCGGATAGATAGTTGCCCACCATGCGCGCCTCGTCGGTGAGGAACAGCTCGTCTGAGGTCAGATAGCTGTCGAAGTACGCCCGGAACGCCCGGTAGTCCACCGGCGCCGCCTGCCGCGGCATACCGAACAGCTCACCCCAGCGCACATAGTCCTGGTAGAGATCCTCGCGCTCGGTATCGCTGAGCCGCCGGACCAGCAGGTCGTACATGACCTCGGCCGATTCGAAGGTGAACGCCATGGTCATGAAGCTCAGGTGCGGGTCATAGGCGGAGTAGGCCGACCCCGCCGGGTGGCGCGCCCCCGCGTCCTCGGGTAGCCGGCCCGTCACTTTCGCGTGCTTCTTCCCGGTGAACTCCAGCGCCCGGTCGGCCTCCTCCCGGGTGCCGAAGAAAACGGCTTCGAAGAGTTTCCCGGTGAGCGCCAGCCGGGTGTAAGGGGTGTCCCGATGCTCGGTCGATTCGGCTGTCCCCACGTAGAGCAGGGGGTTCACTGCGCCGATCACCAGCGCCCGCAGACCGTAGGTGAGTCCCACGGCGCGTTTCCGCATCACCCGCCTGATCATCGAGTCGTCGGAAAAGTATCCGGTGTCCACGGCCATCTCAGCCTCCTGGTCCACTCCACGCCGAGCACTGCGCACCCACATCTGGCAATAGCATCCACCAGTTGAGCGGCTTCTGGCAAGAGCCGTTCCCAAATTTCCCGTGTTGATCGGCGCGCGTTCGGCGCGCATAAACTCCAGCTATGGCAGCGCAGCGCACCTATGGCGGTTTGTCCGCGGAGGAACGGCGGGTCCAGCGGCGCACCGCGTTGCTCGATGCGGCACTCGAGATCATCGGCACCCAGGGGCTGGACAAGCTCACCGTGTCCGGGATGTGCTCGGAAGCGGGGCTCAACGAGCGCTATTACTACGAAAGCTTCGGCAGCCGGGACGACGTCCTCACCGCGCTGGTCGACGGTATCGCCGAGGAACTCGTGCTCGCGATCGCGGCGGCCCTGCAGACCGCCGGGGACGATTCGCGAGCCAAGGCGCACGCGGCCATCACCGCCGGTATCCACCTGCTCACCGACGATCCCCGGAAGACCGAGGTCACCATGGTCGCCGCGATGGCGACCCCGCAGTTACGAGCGCGCACCACCGAGACGATCCGGGTCTTCGCCCGGCTGGTGGCCAGTGAGGGGATCGAGTTCTACGGGGTCACCGACCCGGCCCCGGACCCGGTGATAGATTTCCGGGCCACCTATCTGGTGGGCGGGCTGGTCCAGACACTGACCGGCTGGGTGCGCGGTGATCTGCCGATCAGCCGCGACGAGTTGATCGATTACACCACCGACATCTTCGTCCTGCTCGGCGAGGATTTCGCGCGCCGCAGCGACTGAACCGCTGCGCGGCGAGGCGATCAGACGCGGACCGGGACCGCGGTCAGTCCCTCCGGCGCCCCCTGCAGGACAACCCGGAACGCCACCTCCTGCGAGGCCCAGAATTCCCCGCATTCGGCAAGCACCGAATCGAACCACTCTCGTTCCTCCGGCGCGTCCGCGAGCAACTGCTCGGCATCTCGGACGGCCACGACATAGCCGGTGGCGTCACCGAGCAGGTCCTCGAGGTTGAACAGGCATTCGTCGAACGCGTCCTTGTTCGGCCGGAAGTAGTACGGGAACTGCAGCGCCGCCGCGAATTCGTCGAACAACGCCGCCACCGTGCGCATCCGGCTGCCACGGACTTCGCGCACCCGGTAGCCGGCGGGCACGCCGTAGCGCACCCGGCTGAACTGGGCGGCGTCCACGGTCGCCACGCCCACGACCGGCAGTACGGCGGTGGCTGCCGACCCGTGGTGCGGTCGGGTGAGGAAATCAGCCAGCAGAACAGGTTGTGCCATCAGCGCATCCTGGTGAAGGTGTCATAGTGGTCACCGGTGTACCAGGCCGAGCCGTCGCTGCCGGTGACAATGCGTTCGGCGTCGCGGGACTGTCCCGGTTTCTTCGGGTTCACATCCCACTCCTGGTACTCGACGGCCTTGCCCGCGGAATCCGCGGCCGGCAGCCGGCCCTCCCGGTTCCCGAACGGAACACCGCCCTTGGTGCCCGGCGCGTTCGCCGAATCGGGCCAGCGCCCGGCATCGATCTCCGCGAGTGTGGCGTAGGCGCGGTCGGGCACCCCGGCCACCTTCGACACCACCGGGGCATCGGCCGCGGCGCTCCGGCCCGGTCCGGGCTTCGGCGCGACCGACGTGGCCGCCGTGGTCTCCGACCGTGCCGCCGCAGCGGAGGAACCGGTGTCGTCCCCGCCCTGAGTGCCGAGCAGGGCGACCACAACGGCCACCACCACCGCACCCAGCGCGGAGAGGACCTTCACAGCTTTCGCACGCACGACTACCCTTTCATCGATACTGGACTGTCACCGGAGCATGGTCCGACCAGCGTTGCGCGTATGTCGCGGCACGTTCGACCACCGCCTGCTTCGCCCGTTCGGCGGCCTGCGGTGTCGCCAGCCGGTAATCGATGCGCCACGGTACCGACTCGGGTTTACAACCCATGGAATCCCCTCCGAACAGGGAGAGAACCAAGGGAAACCCAACTACGCGCCTTGCTGGTGGCGCGGTTGTCGGTCATGACCGATGAATCTACGTCACCGGGCCGGCAGATCGAACACTGCCGCAACACCGTACGCGTCCGCAGGTGGACCGAGGCAGGTATAGCAACCGATCTCGACGTCTCCGCCACCAAGTACTCACCGTTCGACCGACCAGAGCTAGGCAACCGGCTCGAGAACCGACACCACGAGTTCGACGCGATCGTCGTCTGGCGACTCGACCGTTTGGTCCGGTCATCCAAAGATCTCGCTGACCTGCTCGCCTGGTGCGAGAGCAACCAAAAAACTCTGGTTTCGGCTACCGAAGGGTTCGACCTCGGAACGCCGTTCGGCAAGGCGATGGTCGCAATCATCGCAGCGCTCGGAGAACTGGAGGCCGGGACGCTGTCCACCCGGGTGAAAGACTCGCACACTGCCCTACAGAAGATGGACCGGTGGCCGGGCGGTCAACCGCCCTACGGCTACCGCATCATTGAACACCCCCGGGCAGGCAAGACGCTGGAAATCGACCCGGTATCCTCCGCAGCGGTCCGCGTCATGGGTGAGATGACGCGAGCGGGCAAGTCTCAGTGGGAGATCGCAGCGGCGCCTTCTCCTATCCCGATCACGATGGACCGGTTGCTCACTTATTCGACGGGAGGATGCCGGGTGGCCTTCCGTCCGGGATAGTGCTCTGTCAGCGCTGGAACGGGTCTACCCGTTCACATTTCAGAACGGTACAGGGTCGTTGAACATCGCGGCAACGAGTGGCAACGACCATGAGCAGTGTATAACTCGACGATTGAGTACACGAGCGGAACCCTTGCTGTCGTGGAAGCAGTAGCCCCGCGACCAACACCCAGGCCGCCCGTTCGGGGACATCTACTCTGCGCTGGCGACGTCCACCAGAGCAACCGGGGCCGAGTCGGGTACCCGGCAGGGCCAGTCGAAGCCCACCGTTACCGGCGCATGGTCCGACCAACGCTCGGCGTAGGTAGCCGCTTTCTCCGTTACTGCAGACACCACCGTAGATGCGATATCCTTCGTTGCGTAAACCGCGTCGATCCGCCAGCCGGTGTCGTTGTCGAACGCACGCCCACGGTACGACCACCAGCTGAACGGACCGTCACCCTCCGGGTGAAGTTCCCGGACGACATCGACGTATCCGGCCGCCAGTTGCCGGTCCAGCCAGGCTCGTTCGGCGGGCAGGAAACCGGATTTCTTCAGGTTTCCCTTCCAGTTCTTCAGGTCTCGTTCGGTGTGCGCGATATTCCAGTCGCCCGCGATGACGAAAGCTCCGGTGCGGGTGGACATCCGGGCGGCGAGCTCGTCCAGGAACCGGTACTTCTCGTCCTGCCGGGGCGTATCCGCCTCTCCGGTATGGACGTACACGCTCGCGACGGTCACCTCGTCGAAATCCACCTCGAGGTAGCGGCCGGTGGCGGCGAACTCGCTGTCCGGTTCGATCCCGACCCGCACCGCCCGCATCGGACGCCGCGCCAGCACCCCCACTCCCGCCCGCCCCTTGGCACCGGGTTCGGCGTGGGCGAGCGACCACCCGTCGCCCAGCGCGGGTGCGAGCGCGGCGGCCACCTGGGCGTCGTCGGCGCGCGTTTCCTGCAGGCAGACGATATCGGCCTCGGTGCGGGCCAGCCAGGCGAGCAGCCCCTTGCCCGCGGCCGCCCGGACCCCGTTGACATTGACAGTGGAAAGGATGTACGGCACCGATCGACCGTACAATGACAGGTCACCGCTACTTGCCAGGAAGGGGTGACGACATCGATGTCAGGCACCTCCGCAACCGCAATGCCCGAGCCGGTCGAGGCCCTGCACCTGGGTTCCGGCGCTCCGCTGCTGCTCCTGCACGGGGTTCTGCTCTCACCGCACTGCTGGGAGCGGACCGCCGGTCTCCTGGCCGCCCGCTGTGAGGTCTTCGCCCCCGCCCTGGCCGGGCACTGGGGCGGCCCGGAGTTCTCCGACGGCCGGTACTCCGCCGCCACTCTCGCCGACCGGGTCGAAGCGCAACTGGATGATCTCGGCTGGCGGACCTGTCATATCGCCGGCAATTCCCTGGGCGGCTGGGTGGGATTCGAACTGGCCCGCCGCGGCCGGGCCCGCACCCTCACCGCGATCGCTCCGGCCGGCGGCTGGAAAACCCCGTCGCCGCTCCAGTTCCGCGCCGCCGCCAAGATCGCGCCGATGATCCCGCTGGCCGAGATCCTCCGGCAGCTGGGCGATTTCCCGACCGAGAGCCGGATCCTGCGATGGGCCATGGCGCACCTGCTGACCAAGGACACCCGCGCGGTCTCCCGCACGGACATCACGGCGGTGATCCTGGCCGCACTGCACTGCCCGGCACTGCCCGCACTCACTCTCGGCACGCTGCGCGGGCCGTCGTTGGCGGATATGTCCGAGATCAAGACTCCGGTCCGGCTCATTCTCGCCGATTCCGACCGGGTTCTCCCGGCCCGGGCCCACGGAGGCCGCTTCCTCCGTGAGCTGCCACCCGCCGCGGACCGGATCATGCTCAACCGGGCGGGGCATGTGCCCATGCTGGAAGCTCCCGAACGGATCGCGAATCTCATAGCGGAACACATCTACGCCAGCCGCGACCACCTGCGCGCTGTGTAGTCGGCAGCGCCGTGGGATCGAGGCCCCCGAAGACCCCGCCGTTGCGCGCCCGGGGCTCGCGCCTGCGGGGTGCGGTGAGCCGTCCATGGAGTGCGGCCATCGAGCAGCATCGGCCGAGGGCGGGACGGGCCTCGGTCCTCCCCGGTCTCATCGCTGAACTCGGCGCCGAGAGTGGCCGCCGGAGGACAGCGGCGAGCGGAAAGTGGTGCAGAACTCGCGGAGTTCCGGAGTCTTCGCGGGGGCCGCACCACGGCACTCGGCACGGCTCGCTGTCCGATCGGCCGGTTCGTCAGTGCTCAGGTCCCGAGGAGGCCCTTCGCCACATGGGTCACCTGGATCTCGTTGCTGCCCGCGTAGATCATGAGTGATTTGGCGTCGCGGGCCAGCTGCTCCACCCGGTATTCCGACATGTAGCCGTTACCGCCGAACAGCTGCACCGCCTCCATCGCCACCTCGGTCGCGACCTCCGACGAGTACAGCTTCACGGCCGAGGCCTCCGACAGGCTCAGCGGTTTACCGGCCCGGCCACGCTCGATGATGTTGAACACCATGTTCTGCACATTGATCCGGGCGACCTCCATCTTCGCCAGTTTGAGCTGGATGAGCTGGAAGCGGCCGATCTCCTGGCCCCACAGCTTGCGGTTACGGGCGTAATCGGTGCACAGGCGCAGGCATTCGTTGATCACGCCCAGCGCCATGAAGCCGATACCGACGCGTTCGGCCACGAAACTGGATTTGGCGCTCTCCCGGCCGTCGCCGCCGCGGTGCTCCTCGGTTTCGCCGAGCAGCCGATCCCGGCCGAGCCGGACGTTGTCGAAGAACAGCTCCCCGGTGGGCGAGGCGTGCAGGCCCATCTTCTTGAAGGGTTTGCCCTGGGTGAGCCCCTCCATGCCCGCGTCGAGTACGAAGGTGAGCACCTTGCGGTCGCGCGACGGAGTGCCGTCGCCCTCGTCCAGTTTCGCGTAGACGACCAGGGTGTCGGCGAAGGGACCGTTGGTGATGAAGGTCTTCTGACCGTTGAGGATGTAGTCCTCCCCGTCACGTCGCACGTAGGTCTTCATCCCGCCGAAGGCGTCCGAGCCGGAATCGGGTTCGGTGATGGCCCAGCACGCGATTTTGCGAAGGCTGACGATATCGGGCACCCACCGTTGCTGCTGGGCGAGTGTGCCCCGGGACAGGATGGTGGCGCCACCGAGTCCGGTGCTCACCCCCAGCGAACTACACAGACCCATACAGACGCCGGAGAGTTCGCTGGTCAGCACCGCCATCATCGTCTGCTGATCGAAACCGCCGCCGGACCCGTCCTTGTCCGCCGCGACCGGCTTCTCCGTCCCGTCGGCAGCAGCCAGCTTCGCCGCCAACTGCTTGTTCAGCGCCTCCTCGGCCATGGCACCGATACCGAAATCCGCGTACAGCTTGCGCAGGATCGGATAGGGCAGCATCTCCCCACTGTCCAATGCGTCCAGGTGGGGTCGCACTTCCTTATCGATGAACGTCCGCACCGCGTCGCGGACCATCAGGTCGGTATCGGACCATTCGAACATCGTCGTCCTCCGGAATCACCAGCAGCATTACGGTGTAAACCACCGGGCGGACACGCCGTCGCATCCACCTTGTCGACACCCTGCCAGTTCTCGGCGAACACGGCACCGAAACCGGGAAATCACGACTCCGAACCCTGGTCACAACGCTCGACCGAGTCCGATGCCCACCGCACCTCGCATGCGCGAAGCGCGAGTCCCGAGGCCGAAACGGCGAGACCGAGGGGGCCTCGACCCCGCGGCGCCGCAGGCGCCGCCGAAAAACACAGCACCTTCACGAGCAAGCCACCATCCCGCCTTCGCGAGCGCGCCCTCACGAGAACCCGAACCCGAACCCGCCCCGCCCGACCTGGGCAATCCCGCCACATATGACGATGCCCCCACCCTTCGCGGCAGGGGCATCGACAAGGTGGGGTGTCCTACCGCAAGGCGCGGGCCAGGTTGGCGTCCAGCGCGGCCAGGAATTCTTCGGTGGTGAGGTAGCCCTGGTCCCCGCCGACCAGCAGCGCGAGGTCCTTGGTCATCTGCCCGCCCTCGACGGTCTTGATGACCACGTCTTCGAGGGTCTGGGCGAAGCCGATGACCTCCGGGGTGTTGTCCAGCTTGCCCCGGTGTTCGAGGCCGCGGGTCCAGGCGAAGATCGACGCGATCGGGTTGGTCGAGGTCGGCTTGCCCTGCTGGTGCTGGCGGTAGTGCCGGGTGACCGTGCCGTGCGCGGCCTCGGCTTCACAGGTCCGGCCGTCCGGGGTCAGCAGCACCGAGGTCATCAGGCCGAGCGACCCGAAGCCTTGCGCGACCGTATCGGACTGGACGTCGCCGTCGTAGTTCTTGCAGGCCCAGACGTAGCCGCCCTCCCACTTCATGGAGGAGGCGACCATATCGTCGATCAGCCGGTGCTCGTAGGTGAGGCCGGCCGCCTCGAACTGGCTCTTGAACTCGGCTTCGAAGACCGCCTCGAAGGTGTCCTTGAACATGCCGTCGTAGGCCTTGAGGATGGTGTTCTTCGTCGACATGTAGACGGGGTAGTTCTGCTGCAGCCCGTAGTTGAACGAGGCGCGCGCGAAGTCCTCGATGGACTTCTTGAAGTTGTACATACCCATCACGACGCCGCCGTCCTCCGGCATCTGCACGACCTCGTGCACGATGGGCTCGCTGCCGTCTTCGGGGGTGAAGGTGAGGGTGACGGTGCCGCCCTGGAAGACCTTGAAGTCGGTGGCGCGGTACTGGTCGCCGAAGGCGTGGCGGCCGATGATGATCGGCTTGGTCCAGCCCGGTACCAGGCGCGGGACGTTGGAGATGATGATCGGCGCGCGGAAGATGGTGCCGCCGAGAATGTTGCGGATGGTGCCGTTGGGCGACCGCCACATCTTCTTGAGGCCGAATTCCTCGACCCGGGCCTCGTCGGGGGTGATCGTCGCGCATTTGACGCCGACACCGTGCTGTTTGATGGCGTTGGCGGCGTCGACGGTGACCTGGTCGTCGGTTTTGTCGCGGTATTCGATGCCGAGGTCGTAGTACTCGAGGTTCACATCGAGGTACGGGTGGATCAGCTTGTCCTTGATGAACTGCCAGATGATCCGGGTCATCTCGTCGCCGTCGAGTTCAACGACGGTGCCTTCAACCTTGATCTTGGACATGGATCTTCGTGTCCTCCTAAGACTGGTGCCCTCATTGCACGGCCAGGCGAACACGCTTGTGAGCGGACCCCAGCTGTTCAACAGACAACGTATACATCCCGCGTTGTCCACGAGACGTCTGGTGTAACCAAGACGAGCGTACTGCTTGTGGTGGTGTCACGGTGCAGCCAGCCCCGATCGTGAGATCTCACAGGGGTGAGACACGCCACAAGATTACCTGGTCGGCGCATATGCCGATTTCGATCCGTATCGGCACCCGGCTACCATATTCGGCAGGTCATGAGCGCCAGCGCCAAGCCCCGGCTCGCTGGCCGGCAACCCTCCTGCTGCGGTGGGGTGCTCCGGGTGATGACCTGGCTCCCGAGAGCCGGGAGCAAGCGCACGTCAGGAGGTCGTCGATTTGTGCCGGTGCTGGTCGCGTTGACCGCGGCGTTCTCACGACTCGACGAGAAATCCCCCATTTTCTGGAGCACGATATGAGCGATCACAGTATTCGTGGTGCGACCGCTGCCGGAGCTATCTGCCGGCGACCGGCGGTCGCGACCGGCGGCCTCCGCACCCACCCGGCCGGATCGACAGCGATGATTCATACGCTCCGGACATCGGTAGCGTTCGCCGGTTCACCGGACGCCCTCGCGTGAAGGTGGGCACCGAATCGACCACCGCCCGGCCGGTGGCCCAGTTACCGCCGTCCGACGGCACCCTCGGATATATCGATATCGGCGAACTCACCCTCGAGAACGGCGCCCGGCTGCCGCAGGTCCGCCTGGCCGTGCAGCGCTGGGGGGAGCTGTCACCGGCGCTGGACAACATCGTCCTGATCGAGCACGCGCTGACCGGCGACTCGCACGTCTCGGGTGATCCGGACGAGGATCATCCGCAGGCCGGATGGTGGAACGGAATGGTCGGCCCGGGGGCACCGATCGACACCGACGAGTGGTGCGTCGTCGCGACCAATGTCCTCGGCGGCTGCCAGGGCAGCACCGGCCCGGCCTCGCTCGCCCCGGACGGCGCGCCGTGGGGTTCGCGGTTCCCGGGAATCTCCATCCGCGACCAGGTCGCTGCCGAACTGAAGCTGTTCGATCGGCTCGGTGTGCCCCGGCTGGCCGCGGCGATCGGCGGTTCGATGGGCGGTATGCGCGTCCTGGAATGGATGCTGCTGGCGCCGCAGCGCCTGGCCGCCGCACTGGTCCTCGCGGTGGGCCCGCGGGCCACCGCAGACCAGATCGGCACCCAGAGCACCCAGATCGCGGCGATCACCAGCGACCCGGACTGGCAGGGCGGCGACTACCACGGCACCGGCCGCGCGCCGATGGCCGGGATGGGTATCGCGCGCCGGATCGCGCATCTCACCTACCGCACCGAGGTCGAACTGGACAGCCGGTTCGCGAACAGTCCACAGAAGGGCGAGGACCCCTGGGACGGCGGCCGGTACGCGGTGCAGAGCTATCTGGAGTACCAGGCCGAGAAGCTGGGCCGGCGGTTCGACCCGGCGACCTATGTGCTGCTGAGCGAGGCGATGAACCGGCACGATATCGGCCGCGGACGTGGCGGGATCGCGGCGGCGATGGCCGCCAGCGAGGTGCCGTGCATCGTGGGCGGTATCGATTCCGACCGGCTGTACCCGCTGCACACCCAGCAGGAACTGGCCGACGGGCTGGCCGGCTGCCGGCATTTCGAGGTGATCTCCTCGCGGGACGGCCACGATGCCTTCCTCACCGAGGCGGCGGCCATCGGCAAACTGCTGGTCCAGACGATGAACCTGGCCCGCGCCGGACGCTGAGCACCGGCGGGGCACTCGGTGCGGTCAGCCCACGCCGAGGGTGTTGATGGTCGCGGCGAGGAAGACCACGGCCCCGCCCAGCAGGGTCAGCGCGCCCACATCGAACGGTTTGCCGCGGACCGCGAGCAGACCGACCCGGGCCGTCGGCAGGCACAGCCGGAACGCGGCCGCGATGAGGGTCGCGCCGCCGAAGAAGAAGGCGCCGCGGCGCCAGCGGTCCTGCGCGACGAACACCACGGCGATCAACACCACCACCGCCACCACGACCATCGGCAGATGGCAGCGCAGGAAACCGGCCCATCGGCTGCCGGTGCCGGGATCGTCGTGGGTCGGGGTCGCGGCGTCGGTCACGGGGGCGATTGTTCCAGATCCGGCCGATCAGGTCTGCACGAGCGGTTGGTAGTCCGCCTCGGATACGCCGAATGTCCACGCGACGCCCTCGCGGGCGGTGCGGATGCCGGGCGGCACCCGGAGCCAATAGGTGCGGCTGGTGCCGTCCGGTTCGGGCGTCGAGTTGACCACCTCGACCATGACGACGTCCTCGTCGTCGTCCAGCGCGATCCGCCACAGGATCCCGGTTTCGTCCCGCTGTAGCGGTTCGGCCCCGGATTCGGCCAGGTACCTGTCGTATCCGTAGAACTCGAGCATCACCCGGCGCAACTCCGCGTTCGCCTCGGTACGGATACGCGCGGGCGTGAGCGAGGTCAGTTCGGCGAGGAAATCGCCCGGTACCGGCATGCCACGCCAGGCGTAGAGGGCGAACCCGTCGGCGTAGTCCACCGCGGGACCGTCGGCGCAGTCCAGGCGCCCGGCTTCGTCGCGGTGCAGTGCGGTGGGGCGTTCGCTGATCACGGCGAGGTTCTCGTAGGGCCACCACCAGCCGGCCTCCCGGGCCACGGCGGCCGGCCCGGCCAGCGGCGCCTCGGCCCCGGTGTCGAAAGCGGACAGCCAGGCCGCGTCGTGCTGGCCCATGACCGCGTCCAGCAGTAACAGCCGCAACCGGAGTTCGTCCCGGCTCCCCGCCCGGGCCGGGACCGCGGCGTCCGGTTCGGACAGCGCGGCGGCGATCACCCCTTCACGGATACGTTCCACGATCGGCTCGATGAGCTCCCGGAGCGGAGCGGCCGTGGACTGCCAGTGCCGGGCGAATTCTTGGGCGCCGAGTTCGGCGTGCAGGCGGTGTCTTTCCGCGGCCCAGGGCGCGCTGCGGACCTGTTCCCGCACCGAGGCTCCGGCCTCCGCCGAGCGTGATTCCGCCCCGAGCAGCCGCACCGCCTCCAGCGGGGACCGCGCCCAGACGATGCGCTCGGGTGCGCGGAGCCCGGCCCGTTCGTAGGCGAGCCGCACACCCGCCTCGGCGGCGGCCCGGTCACCGGGGCCGGTCGCGGCGGACAGAACCCGCCACTGGTCGTATTCGGTCACAGTTGCCTCGATCCTGTTCTCTTCCTGCGGTTTCCGACGGGCTCTGTCAGTCGGCGACGATCCGTACCGAACCCGGTACGTATTCGCGCTGCCGGACGACGCGGTACCAGCCCTTGGGCAGGGTGATCGCGGCATGTTCCTCGTGTACCAGCCGGCCGCCCTCGGGCAGGTGCAGCACCATCGCGTTCGCCGGGTGCGGCTCGTGCAGGAGCGTGCCGGGCGCGGCGATCGCGTGCGCGTGCCCCGTCACCTCACCGAGCGCCAGCACCATCCGGCCGCGCCCGTCGCGCCGCGCCGGTTGCCACTGGGCGGCAGCCCCGGCGACCGCGCTCTCCGCGACCGGAACGATCAGCACATCTCCCTGGCGATACATACGTTCTTCCTCCCGCTGCGGCGCCCGCGCGCCGGCTATGGGCGGGACAGTAACCACGGTCACCGACAGGTCACCGCGCGAACCCGGTTCGGCCCGAACCGGAACCGGCCCGCGGGCACCGGCCGCCGGCGATCGGCGGCCCTGCGGTCTGCGCGTGTCGGTCCGGATTGGTAGAACCATCGCGAAACCCGGATACCACGGCCCGTGAAAGGCGCATTCGATGAACCACGAACATCTGGAGGAATTCGGCGGCCTGCCGGTCTTCGATTTCCCGGAGCGCCTCGACGACCCCGCCCCCACCGGCGCGTCCGTCGACCACCCCGAGGTCGATATGGTCGCCTGGCGGCTCGCCGTCGACTGGGATTCGGAAGTCCCCTGGGTGGACGAGTTCGACCGGTTCCTGGAAGCGATGGACAGTACCCGGGTGCGCGCTCTCGTCGTGGGCACCTGGGTGCACGGCGAGGGCGACGGATTCGAACCGGTCGACCGAGTGCTGGAGAAACTGGTGGCCGCCCGCGACCGGTTCCCCGCGCTGCGATCGGTGTTCCTCGGCGATATCACCCAGGAGGAGAACGAGATCTCCTGGATCACGCAGGGCCGGATCACCGATCTACTGGACGCCTACCCCGAGCTCACCGAATTCGCCGTGCGCGGGTCGGGGGATCTGCGGTTCCCGGCCGTCCGGCACGAACGGCTGGAGAAGTTCACCATCCAGACCGGTGGCCTGCCTGCCGAAGTGGTGCGAGGTGTCGCGGCCAGTGATCTGCCCGAGCTCACCCACCTCGAGCTGTGGCTGGGCACCCCCAACTACGACGGCGACACCGAGATCGCCGATCTGGCCCCCATTCTCACCGGTGAACGGCTGCCACGGCTGCGACACCTGGCCCTGCGCAACAGCGAGATCCAGGACGAGGTCTGCGCCGCACTGGCCGCCGCGCCGGTGGTGGCCCGGCTGGAGAGTCTGGACGTCTCCATGGGGATCCTCACCGATGCGGGCTCCGCGGCGCTGCTGTCCGGGCAACCGCTGAATCACCTGAAACGCCTGGACATGCACTACAACTACCTCAGCCCGGAGATGTGTGCCCGGCTGAGCGCGACGCTGTCACCGGAGGTCGAACTCGACCTCGATTCCGACGACGCGCAGAGCTACACCTTCGATGGCGAGGAAATACGCTACGTCTCGGTCGGCGAATGACGTCCGGACCCGGAGCGCCCGGGTGGCGCCGGGTCGTGGTCGGCAACGGAGCGAACCGGCGGGTGCGATCGTTGCGCGCGGCCGCGGTGTCGGCCGGAGAGCCGGCGCCGCGGGTGGTCGAATGGCTCGATGTGCTGCGCGCGGGCGGTCACCGGTTCGCCGACGACGAACTGGTGCGGCTGGATTCGCCCGGCGAGAACCCGGACGTGGACCGGTTGCTGCGCGGGGTCACCGATCCGACCCGCGTCGAGGGTTCGGCGCGCTGGTACGCCGGATTCGGCGCGGCCGTCGCGTCGCTGCGCGGCGGGCACCGGCTCGATGATCCGGCCGAACTGGCCGTACTCTTCGACAAGCGGCAGTGTCATGCGCGGCTAACGAATTCCGGCGTGCCCGTGCCGCGCTCCCCCACCTCCGGCACCGTCGCCCCGGTACGCGATTGGGCGGATCTGCGGCTGCGGCTGCGGGAATCCGGGTTGACCCGCGCCTTCGTCAAGATCGCGCACGGATCGTCGGCGTCGGGTGTCCTCGCGCTGGAAATGCATCCGTCGGGCCGGGTTCGTGCCACCACCTCGGTCGAGATCGCATCCTCGGGCGCGTTGCACAATTCGCTGCGCGTGCGCCGCTACTCCACCGAGACCGAGATCGCCGCGATCGTGGACCGGCTCGCCCCCGACGGTCTGCACATCGAACAGTGGGTACCGAAATCCTCGCTGCGGGGCGGATCGTGTGACCTGCGGATCGTGGTGGTCGCCGGCCGGGCGACGCATATGGTCGCGCGGCAGGCCTCGGTTCCCATCACCAACCTGCATCTCGCTGGGCGGCGCGGTGATCCGGCTGCCGTCCGCGCCGCGGCCGGCGCGCACTGGCCCCGGGCACTGGAAATGGCGGAACGCGCGGCCGCGTGCTTTCCCCGGACCCTGTGCGTCGGGGTGGATCTGCTGCCCACCGCGCACTGGCGGAAATTCGTGGTCGGGGAGGTGAACGCGTTCGGCGATCTACTGCCCGGCGTCACCGGCCTACCCGGTTCACCCGCCGCCGGTCTGGACACCTACACGGCCCAGATCGTGGCCGCTCCGCGCTGGTACGGTGCGGTGCGCACCGTATGCGCACCGGAGGACGAACATGTACCGGCCTGATATGAACGAGGTGGTCGGCCGGGACGATCTGCTCCTGCTCACCCTCGACACCCTCCGCTATGACGTGGCGGTGGCGGAGACCGCGGCCGGCCGGCTACCGAATCTCACCGCGGCGCTGCCGGCCGGCGCCTGGGAAGAACGCCACGCGCCGGGCAATTTCACCTATGCGTCGCATCAGGCGATGTTCGCCGGGTTTCTGCCCACCCCCGCCGCACCCGGTCCGCATCCTCGTTTGTTCGCGGCGCGATTCGCCGGTAGCGAGACGACCGCCCCGGGGACCTTCGTGTTCGACGAGCCCGATCTGCCCACCGCGCTGACCGCGCTCGGCTATCGCACCGTCTGCGTCGGCGGTGTGGGTTTCTTCAACAAACAAGGCGCGCTGGGCAGCACCCTGCCGGGGCTCTTCGCCGAGAGCTACTGGGAGCCGGGTTTCTCCGTCGCCGCGCCGGCCTCGTTCGAAGCGCAGGTGGCATGCGCGCGCCGGGTGATCGCCGAAACGCCCACGGACCGGCGCCTGTTCCTCTTCCTCAATGTCTCGGCCCTGCACCAGCCCAACTGGTTCCATCTGCCCGGGGCCACCCGGGAGTCCGGTGACACCAGGGAAACGCATGCCGCCGCGCTGCGCTACGTGGACCGCCATATCCCATCCCTGTTCGATGCCCTGCGCGCCCGCGGCCGTTGTTTCGCCGTCGTCTGCTCCGATCACGGCACCGCCTACGGCGAGGACGGGTACACCGGGCACCGGCTCGGGCACGCATCCGTGTGGACCGTGCCCTACGCCCATTTCTTCCTGGAAGCGGACCCGCGCGGGCCCGCGCGCGACCCTGCCGAGGACATTGCATGACCAGCACGCTCACCCGGTTACCGCGGCCCTAC
>JBFARE010000030.1:0-100833 GCA_040674215.1 Nocardia sp. NPDC050193
CAGTGGTGCCGACCATCCGATTCGGCGGGGCCGGCCACAGGACCCCGGTGCGGTTTTCCGCACCCCCGACGGGCTGGTCTGCACCCTCGCCGCGCGCTCACTCCGTCCCTAGCGTCGGAATACATGAGACATGGATTGCTCCGGCTCGGGATCGCCGTGATCGTAACCGTCATGGCGGCGATCATCGTGGCGATGCTGATCCTGGTCACCGCCCGTGATCACGTGACAGCAAATATCGCCGCATCGGCGGCAAGGCTCACCGATGCCGATATCGTGCTTCGTACCTCCGACCACGAGGACAGCCGCGACGTGATCGCGATGGGCAGCGGTATCGAGCAGGCTGCCGAAATGGGGCCGGCGACCCGGTTCCGGATCGGCAGCATCACCAAAACTTTTGTCGCGACAGTTGTCATGCAACTGGTGGACGAGGGCCGGATCGAACTGGACGGGCCGATCGCCGGACAATTGCCCGACCCGATCCCGGGTGGGGATCGGATCACCGTGCGCCAGGTGCTCAACCACACCAGCGGGTTGTACGACTACATGAAAGAGGAGGGCATGTCGACCAACCGATGGCGCGGAGACGCCCGATTCGCCTCCTACCAGCCCAGGCAATTGCTGGCCACGGCCCTGCGTCACGACCCCTATTTCGCCCCCGGCACGCGATTTCGCTACTCCAACACCAACTACATTGTGGCCGGTCTGTTGATCGAGCATGTCACCGGCCGCCCCTACGGCGTCGAGATCGCCGACCGTATCCTCATCCCCCTCGGCTTGACCGCCACCACAGTCCCCGGCGATGAGCCTGGACTCCCGCATCCCGCACTGGCGGCGTATCGCACCATCGACGGGGAACGGACCGCGGTGACCGAGATGAACCCGTCGCTGGACTGGGCGGCCGGTGAGATGGTCTCCACCACCGCCGATCTGGAAAGGTTCTTCGCCGCCCTGCTGTCGGGCGAACTAACCAGCCCCAACGCGCTGGCGCAGATGCGAAACACGGTTTCGATGGGGGGTATGGGCTTCCACTACGGCCTGGGGCTGCAACGCTTCGACCCGCCGTGCGGGGATTCGCTGTGGGGTCACGGAGGTGAACTGCTGGGCTATCTCTCCTATGCCTACCGATCCGACGACGGTCGTGCGATGACGATGGTCACCGCGTCGACCGACAGCTCCAACGAACTGCCGATGTTCGCGGTGGTCACCTCGGTGTACTGCCTGAAATGACGTCAACACCACCGAGTCGTACAGGGCAACCAAGGCCCCTGCTACGCGCCGGCTCCGGCCGCCGGGCAGCCCGCCGATCGGTACCGGGGGCAGCGCGCAGGCCAAGTCCATCGCCGCATTTGCAGAACGCGCTGCAGGCCGCGGCGCTGAATCGGTTCACCGCCCAAAGTGTGCATAAATTGATGCTTTTCCGAACAGGTAGCCGCAAGATCATCGCTGGTCATCGATGTTTAATACCGACCTACCCTCTAGGAATGCCCCTTTTGTGAACGGTCGGCCGGGGAGTGTTCAGCGACAGCAGCTCTGGGGACCGCGTGGCGGGCGGAGGCGGGGCTGATCACGAGGAGCAGATCACGACGAGGTGTTGCTTCGCGACCCAGGACAAGCGGTGGGTAAGTGGCCCGAGCTCCTAGCCGTGGGACGTCTACGCGGCGCCACAAATCATACCGGGTCTAGTTTTGAACCAAGTATGGTTATCATACTTTCATGGCAGAGCTTCGCGAACGCAAGAAGGAACAGACAAGGCGGCGGATCGCCGCGGTGGCGTTGGATTTGTTCACCGAGCGTGGCTTCGACGCGGTAACCGTCAACGAGATCGCAGAGGCCGCTGAGGTCGCCAAGGCCACCCTCTTCTCCTACTTCCCCAGTAAGGAGTCGCTCGTACTCCAGGGTGTGGGCGAAGACGACCTGGCCGGCGTCGTGGCCCGGCGGCAGCCGGGCGAGTCTCCCCTCCACGCGCTGCGGGCCCACTACCGCACGTTCGCGTCTGAGCAGGTCGCGGCGATCGAGCGGGACGAAATGATCGCCCGGATGCGGGTGATCTTCGAAAGCCCCGCGCTCAGCGGAGCCGCCAACGCGCTGCTCTACCATCAGCGCGGCGAGCTCGCCCGGGTCCTCGCCCAGGAGTACGGGCAACGAGTGGCCGCGTTGATAGCGGCCCAGACCGCCGCAATATTGCTGGCCGTCCAGGAATCGTTCTTCCACTGCCTGGTAGGAGGCATGGCCCCACAGGAGGCGGCCCGCGGCATGGCCGAGGACGCCGAGCTGGCTTTCGACCTGCTGGATCACGGCATCGACCATCTGGAAGGACACTGACATGCGCGCGCATGGGATCAACTACGACACCGGATTCCTACCTGGAGAAGAACTCTCCCGCAGGTCTTTCACCTCCGATGCAGTCAAGCGGGATATGGCGGTGATCTCCGGTGAGTTGCACTGCGATGCCGTCCGCATCTCCGGGCGCGACCCCGAGCGTCTGAGCACCGCTGCCCGGCATGCCGCCGCTGCGGGTCTCGAGGTCTGGTTCAGCCCCTTCCCGGTCGATCTCCCCGCCGACCGGATGCTCCCGTTCTTCGCCGACTGCGCTCGGCACGCCGAGGGCCTGCGGCAGGCGGGCGCCGAGGTGGTATTCGTCGCCGGGTGCGAGATCAGCGCTTTCTGCGGTGGCTTCCTCCCGGGGGATAGCTATGGCGATCGCCTGCGGGCCATGGCTACCGCGGACATGGAGTGGTGGACATCCCTGGGCTCTGTACAGGAGCGTTTGAATCACTTCCTTGCCCAAGTTGCCGCAACGGTCCGAGCCCACTTCGGCGGCCGACTCACCTACGCCAGCGCTCCGTGGGAATCCGTCGACTGGCAGCCGTTCGACATCGTAGGCGTCGACGCCTACCGCGCCTCCTACAACGCCGATACCTTCCGGTCCGAAATCCGCGGGCACCTTGCGCACGGCAAGCCTGTCGCGGTGACCGAGTTCGGGACCTGCGCGTACCAGGGTGCGGCCGAGCGCGGCGGCTCGGCCTGGGAAGTGCCACCAGACGCAGTGCGCGACGAGGACGAGCAGGTGCGCTACCACGACGAGTTGCTGGAGATCTTCGAGGAGGAAGGAGTGGACACAGCGCTCTGGTTCACCTTCGGCGGCTACAACAGGCCAAGGGAGCGCGACCTCGGCTCCTATGGCGTGGTCCGGATCCTCGACGAGAGCCACTGGGAACCGAAGAAGGTATTCCACGCGATGACCGCTCGGTACAGGCGGGACCGACAACCAGCGTCAGAAAAGACAGGCTGATCCGGCCCCCAGCCTCCTCAGCACGGACCAGGTGGCATTCACATCGGAATTACGACCCGCGAGGGTTGCTCGGCGTCCGGGAGCACGACATCGGCGCCGCAGTTGTTGGCGTGGTACTGACGGTGGCCGGTATCGGCATCAGGATGCTGATACATCATGAACTGCAGCTGGAGCCGCGGCGGCGGGGCTATCTGGCCTACGCGGGCCGCTACACCGTCACCGGCGATATCGTCGAGCACTTCCCGCAGGTCTCACTGTTCGTCAGAAGAGGGTGTCGCGGACCCGCAGCGGTCGGTAGCCGGTGGGTCCGAGCTGGGCGAGCTCGGCATCGATGTCGACCTCGATCGCGCCGAAGAAGTTGATGTTGGCGCTGTGCGCCGGGGAGATGTGGACCAGGACCTCGTCATCTATACGCTGCCCGGCCCGGCGCATCTGGGCGACGGCGAACCCGTAGTACTCGGTTGTCCAGGAGATCGCCGCGTTGGTGGCCAGGGTCGGACACCACGCCTGCTCGGTCTGGTCGGCGAGCTGGCGGGCCCGGATCATCCCCTCGTGCGCATAGAGCAGGTCGCGGCGTAGCGCGTGCAGGGATTCGCCCTTGTTGAGCTGGCGAGAGATCTTGCGCCGATAGTCCGGACCGGAGAGATATTTCGCGGCGTAGAGGGTGCGCCGCAGCGCCCGGTACTCCTTCAACGCCGCGGCCAGGGTGTTCTGCCGGCCCGCCGCCGACAGCTTGCCGACCAGCAAGGACGCGGTCGCATGCCCGAACTTCAACGAGCCCGCCAGCCGCAGTAGGTCGTCCCAGTGCTCGGTGACCAGCTCCAGGTTGGCCTGGCGGGTCATCAGCGGGCCCGTGCGGAAACCATGCCTCGGCCTCGCCACGCGGGCCACCCCATATCGGGCCGGATGCTCGGAGCGGCCCACCGGCCCGATCCGCAGTGGTGACCGTGGTGTTTGCTGGCCGGAGGCTTCCGATCGATTCTGTTAGCTGAAAGTAAGCTGTAGATGTGGTAGTGCCAGCTCCGATGCTTGGTTCAATCGGGAATTCCGGTTTGTGCGTCGAGTCGTTGCTGGCGGATGCCGGTGGTGTCGATCAGCGGCATCGCCTGTGAGATCCGATTTCTGACGGAGGCGTTCTGCAGCGACGCCGCGTGATCGGATTCGGATTCCCAGATCTCGGTGACCCAGATTCCGTCGGGGTCGGTCTCGTCGAGAGCGACCACATAGAGTCGGCAGCCCGGCAGGGGTTCGGCCTGCTCGGCTTTGGTGAAGGTTTTCAGCAACTCATCGCGGCGCCCCGGCTTGGCTTGTAAGCGGCCGTGCAGCATGAACATGCACCCGATATTAGTTTGGTCCGGCCCGGGTGACCGCCGCCCCCGTCTTCAGGTGAGGTTGTGGCCGGTGAAGGCGATGCCGAGTTCGTGCACGAACCCCAACCACGGCAGCGCACACAGTGCCACCGACAAGCCCAGCCGCTCTCCCGGGCCGCGCCCACGGCCTGGTATGAGGAACGCGATATCGGCCGGGGTGAGCGTGCAGGTATGGATCGGTAGGTTCCATCGCCGTGCTGCAGGTTCGAGGGTTTGGACCGCGCGTAGGTAAGGGCTTGATATGACCACGCCGGGGTCGAGATCAGCGAGGGAACCAGCGAGCTGGTTTGCCTGGGCCATGCCCGTTTCGGTCAGCGGCCGCTGGTACTCGTTGGGCCCGTTCGGTGTGGGTGGTACAGACTGGGCGTGCCGCACCAGGAAGATCGAGGACCTCACGGGTGAAGTGTTTCAGCATTCCGTTTGCGGCGCAGGAGTCGATCGCTCGGTCGGGACCGTGGATTCTTCGGTGTTTCCGGCCTGATTCGCCGACCGGATGGTCAGCGGGAAGGTGCCGTGATGACGACACTTGATGCCGTGGCGAAGAAGGCCGAAGCGTCGGCCGAGCAGCTGGCAGCGGCGGAACTGGTCCGGGTGGCCAAGGAGCAGGGCCTGTCCCTGACCGGGCCGGATGGCCTGCTCAAGCAGTTCACCAAAACGGTCCTCGAGACCGCGCTGAACGAGGAGATGACCGAGCACCTGGGTTACGAACCCAGGCCCCCGAGGTTCGGGAGTCGGCGAATGTTCGTAACGGGACCCGGTCGAAGACGGTGTTGACCGAGACGACCGGGCCGGTGCCGATCGAGGTGCCCCGCGACCGCGATGGCAGGTTCGAACCGCAGATCGTGAAGAAACGGCAACGCCGGTTGACCGGGGTCGATGAGATCGTGCTGTCGCTGTATGCGAAAGGGCTGACCACTGGGGAGATCTCGGCGCATTTCGCCGAGATCTATGGGGCCTCGGTGTCGAAGGAAACCGTCTCTCGGATAACCGACAAAGTCGTCGGCGAAATGCAGGAATGGTCGAGCCGGCCCCTCGACGAGGTCTATGTCGCGATCTTCATCGACGCGCTTGTCGTGAAGGTCCGGGACGGCCAAGTCGCCAACCGGCCGATCTATGCCGCGATCGGGGGTCACCGTGACCGGGGAGAAAGAGATTCTCGGCCTGTGGGCGGGCTCCGGTGGCGAGGGCGCGAAATTCTGGATGAGTGTGCTCACCGAGATCCGCAACCGCGGGGTCAAGGACGTGTTCTTCCTGGTCTGCGACGGCTGAAAGGCCTACCGGAAGTGGTCGGGAACGTGTGGCCGCTGGCCACGGTGCAGACCTGCATCATCCACTTGATCCGCAACACCTTCCGGCTCGCCGGCCATCAGGACTGGGACGCGTTGAAGCGGGATGTGAAACCGATCTATACCGCGGTCAACGCCGAGGGCGCCCGGGCAGCACTGGATGAGCTGACCGAGCGGTGGGGCAAGAAATACGGGGCGATCATCAGGCTTTGGAACAACGCGTGGGAAGAGTTCATCCCGTTCCTCGACTACGACGTCGAGATCCGAAAGGTGATCTGCTCGACGAACGCGATCGAGTCGTTGAACGCCCGCTACCGGCGCGCGATCAAGGCCCGAGGCCACTTCCCGACCGAGCAAGCCGCCTTGAAATGCATGTATCTGGTGACTCGTTCGCTCGACCCGACCGGCGCCGGTCGGGCACGATGGACGATGCGGTGGAAGCCCGCTGTCAACGCGTTCGCGATCACCTTCGCCGACCGCTGGCCCGACGCCCGAACCTACTGAGACACCGCCGGAAACACCGATGGCGAGATAGTCCCTTAATCGATGCAATCTTGGACAGGTAGGTCGAATTCAATCGCTGGTCAGCGATGTTTAATCTTGTCGCCGTGTTCAGCAACCGCCCTTTTGTGGACGTCCGACGTTCGGGGGCGCGGTGTGCTCAGGCGCGTGGGAGAGTTGGTCGCGGCGGTGAGCCGTGGTCGCGGCGGTGTGCCGTGGTCTTGGCGGCGTGCTGGCCGCCGGGACGCTGGCGCCGATGTCGTTGGTCGGGTGCGATTTCAGCGGTGCCCGTCCGGTGAGGGATGTTGTTGTGCGGGTGGGGGGTTCCACGTCGGGTTGTTGGGCCCGTAGAGGCGCAGCATGAGCCGGAAGCCGTCCGGGGGACACGGTAGCCAGTTGTCTTTCGGGTCGGTCGGGCGTTGGTTTTGGAGCTGGATGGTCAGGGAGCCGTCGTCTGCCAGGTGTAGCCCGGGTGTGCGATCGGTGATCGCGTATCGGTTGATTGTGTTGTCGTAGAGCAGGCCTTTGGCGTGGTAGACGGTCAGGGACCAGAAGTAGTCGGCCGGCGGGTGGTTCCCGGGTGCGAACCGGATGCTGTAGCGGTGGGTTCCGGTGAGCGGCCGGCCGTTGTGGTCGCGCTCGCATACCGGGTAGATCGCTTCTTCGGCGGGGTTGATGTAGATCTGGGAGTAGGCAACCGTGGCGCGTAGCAGGTGGTCGTTGCCGAAGTCGGTGCCGCGATCGTTGATCGACCAACCGTTCACCGTGCGGCCGAGCTCGGCGACGTGTTGTTGGATTGCCCGGAGTCCTTGAGCGAGGCCCAGGTCGGCCGATCGGCGCAGTACCGGATCGTCGAGAGCGGTTTTGGTGTCGGCGAGTGCGTCGGTGACCCATCGGGGTACCTCGGTCGTATCGGTGTCGGCGAGTACCGCACTCAGCGATTCCAGGAACGCGGCGGTGTCATGGGTTTCGGCGTGCCGCTGTCGTTCCACGAGCAGACGTGGTGGGGCGGCCGGCGGTGTCCCGGGGCCCTTGAGTTCGATGCGATCCTGCAGCTCATGGACTGTTCGGAGATCGTGGGTGCGGCTGGGGTCGACGAGTATTCGGATTGCCACCATGACGAATCGTGAACGGCACGCGATTGTCGTGGCGCTCTCCGCTGCGGTTACGGCGAGGCTCCTGTGGTGGATGATGATCTCCGGAGTTTGCGCACCGTGTGTGCGCTGCCCGAGAACCGCTGTGGTGGAGGAGTCGGCCTCGCCGATCTGGATGCTGTAGTACCGGTTCCCGAAGTCGGGGAGGTGGAGCCGGAAGGTACTGCCGACAAGGTCCAGAAATGCCAGTGAGTAGAGGGTGTCCACATTAGGGGCGACTCCGCTGGTGAGCGTCGGATCCGAGAGGCGCCGTTGATGACCGAGGCGGTTCAGTGCCGCGCCGGCCGAGGTTTCCGGCCGTGGGGCGTCCGGGGTCAGGGGCAGTGTGAAACTCCACCGCAAGCGCTGGGCGAAGACGTAGGGGAAACCCCAGATGTGCAGGTCCGCAGCTCGACGCGTGATGTCGTCGGGATCGAGGTGCTGTGTCCGGCCGGTCATATGCCACCCATCTCTAGTGAACTGACTTCAATTAAACTTCTTTCGATCGGCCGAGGGGCCAAGCCTTGGTGGAACCCGGTCGGTGAAAGGAGAGCGCCCGTGGTGGCCGAGACAAAAGACAGGGCCCGGCGCCGATTTCCCATGCAGGTCTACGGGCGCGGCTCCGAGCCGGATGCCCGGTTCAGCCTGGCGAACGAGCGAACATATCTGGCGTGGATACGCACCTCGGTGGCGTTGATGGCTGCCGGGGTGGCCCTGCAGGTTTTCGGGATCGGAGACCATTCCACCGCCAGCGTGGTGGCTTCGACCCTGCTGATCGTGTGCTCGATCGTGCTGCCGGTTGCCGCGTGGGTGAGCTGGGCCCGGGTGGAGCGGAGCTTGCGGGAGGGCGCACCGTTGCCGGCGCCGAGCTTGACCGGGCCGTTGGCGCTGGTTCTCGCTGTCGCCAGTGGCCTGGTGCTGGCCGCGGTGTTGCTGTGATGGGCGGTGGCCGTCCGCGCCGACCGCAGGCAGCGGTCGTGCTGGCCGACGGAGGGCTGCAGGTGGAACGCACCGCGCTGGCGTGGCGGCGGACCGGATGCTCGCTGATGATCTTCGAATTGGCGGCCGCCCGTGTGGTGGCCGAACTGGGCCAGGGGGTCATCGCCGTCCTGTTCCTCGTTTCCACCGCGCCGACGTTGGTGATCATGTTGAGCGGTGTGCCGCGCTCTGCGGCTCTCGGCCGCTCGTTGGCCCAGGACGAGAACGGAGTCGTGTATTCGCCCTCGTCGACCGGTCGGCGTGGGCTCTTGCTGGCACTGTTGGTGGCACTGTTCGGAATCCTCTGCTTGCTGGTGGTATCGAGCGGCACGGTCGATGGGCGGCTGGTCGGCGAGCCCAGGTGACCGTGGCCGGGTGGCCGACAGCCACCTGGACGCGTCGCGTCCGTCAGCCCTGGAACAGCTGCTGCCATTCGGTCGAGGAGCGGTCCACGTATTCCGGGGTCAGCTTCGCGGGATCAGGTGTCCGCACGTCGTGTGCGTCGGCGGTGGCACCGGAGATCCCGGGTAGTGCGGTGGCCACGCCGATCGCCTGCGCGGCTTGCCCTTCCGGGCCGACCATGAAGTCGGCGAGAACCTGGGCGGCGTTCGGATGAGGAGCGGTGGCGGTGACGTGCCCATAGAACGGCACGCCCCACGTGGGCCGGGGCAATACCCAGTCCACCGGCGCGCCCTTGGCCTTCTCCTGGATCAACGGTTGCACTGTGGGTGATGCCACGACCTCCCCGGAGGTCAGCGCCTGTGCCACCCCCAAGGCGCTGGGATAGATCCGTGGGTGCAGTGCGGCGAGCCGGTCGGCGTAGTCGTCGCCGAAGTTCTCCCGGAAGTAGTCGTAGAGATCGACGAACGAGGCGATCCCGGCCGGGTTCACCACACCGATCTTGCCGGCGTACTTCGGATCCAGCATGTCGCGGGGATCGTCGAACCCGCCGGGCACGGCTTGGGTGTTCCATCCCATGCTGAAGGTGGCGGCGACATTCAGGAAGAACCTGTCGTTCTTGATACTGCGATCGGGCTGATATTCCGGCCGTTCGCGGTTGGGTCCACGCAGCACCTGGGAGTAGCTGCCCGACTCGGCGGCGTTCGCGATCCACGAGGCGTCGGTCACGATGTGCACGTCCGCGGTGCCGCGCCCGGTCCGGTTCTCGGTCTCGATGCGCGGGTTCAGGTCGGCGTCGGTGCCACGGACGAATTCCAGCGTGATATCGGGGTATTTCTCGTTCCACGCCTTTTTCAGGCTTTCCAGGATCGCCGGGTTCTGGCTCGAATACAGCAGTACCGATCCTTCCTCCCGCGCCGCGGCCACTACGTCGTCCCAGGTGCCTTGGACCGAGGAGGTGGTGCCGCCGCCACCGCATCCTGCTGCCACGAGCGCAGCACCGATCACCAGCGCCAGCCGCCGTCTGAACCTTGCCATTGCCGATCCCACTTCCTGTACTCGAACTGACATCAGTTCAGCAGGTGTGGCAAAGTGGTGTCAATCACTTCCCTGGGTCGGTGTGGCGCGGGGGCACAGTCGACGATCGACAGCGAGGAGCGCCGAGCCGATGCATACCGGTCGGGACCAAACACGGCCATTGTCCGCTGCAACGGCCGCGCCGAGGACCTACGATCCCGGTTCGGCGGATCAACTGACCGCGTCGTCCCGGCCCGATATCGCCCCTACGGACCCCGGTGCCCGGGAGCCGCTGGCCCGGGCGCTGTCGCTGCAGGCGGTCGTCTACGGGTTACCGAGCGCCTACCAGTACGCGAGCATGTGCGCCCAATGCGCGCCCACCGGTGACGACAACCTCTGGACGTTGAACGAGTTCCGCCACAGCCGACAACTCGCCGGACCGTCCTACCAGGCCTTCCGCGTGCCCAACGTCGACACTCTGTACTCCAACGCCTGGCTCGACCTCACCCAGGGCCCCGCGCTGCTCGACCTCCCCGACTTCGGTCACCGCTACTACACCCTCAATTTTCTTGACGCCTACAGCAATGCGAGCAATATCAGCGCCCGCACCCACCCGGGCCGACACCGCTTCCTCATAGCCACCACCGACTGGACCGGACCGGTCCCACCCGGCCTCACCCTCTTCCGCGTGGCCACCCCGCTCATGTGGATCCTGATGCGGATCCAAGCCTACGGAGCCGACGACCTGACGAATGTCCACAAGCTCCAGAACGTGGCCCGCATCCAGCATGACGGCGACCGCCACCGATCGTGGCCCGTGCTGAGCCAAACCCACGTGGAGACCTCGCCGAAAGCCTTCCTCAGCGCCCTCGACACGTCACTGCGAATCAACGGCGTCCCCGCCCGCGATGCCGCTCACGTCAGGCAATTCCGGTTCCTCGGTATCTGCGCCGACGATCGAACCCCCGGGAGCCTGGACGGACCAACCGATCACGGTGTGCGAGCGGGTTTCCACGACGCGATGCAGCTACTGGCGCAGTCGCGGCCGCTGCTCGGCGAACCGATCGGCACCGGCTGGACACAAGTCCTCGACAAAGGCGCTCACGGCGACAACTTCCTGGCCCGTGCCGTCATGAACTTCGTCGGGCTCGCAGCGAACGTCGTCGAGGAAAACTGCTCTTACAACACTTATGCCGACGCCAACGGTGACCCCCTCACCGGAGCCGGCGACCGCGCGTACCGCATCAACGTCACCGACCCGCCTCCCGCCGAGGCATTCTGGAGCATCACCCTCTACGAGGCCGACACCGGCCGCCTCTACGACGCACCGAACGCCCGATACTCGGTCGGGAGCGGAACCGGGCCCGAACGCCCTACCCCGCTCGACGGCCCGACGGCGATCACAGTCAGCACCGAACCGCCTACCGACGCCAGCACCTGGCTGCCGTGCCCCCCACGCCCCTTCTTCCTGGTCCTGCGGATGTACCAGCCCACCGCAGCAGCCACAACCGGTGGATGGAGGCCGCCACCGGTACTTCGGACTACCGCAGCAACGGCAGGCGATGAACACCGCTGAGGAACCCGACCGCTCAGCAACAGCCGCAGCAGTGCCGCGGCCGGCGCTCGGTTCGGCACTCGGTGCAACCCACAAGCGCTGTTCAAAAACTGATGTGTTCTTGAACACCGACAGGCAAGATAATCAATGGTCATAGATGTATCCGACCGAGGTTCCGTCCAGAATCACCCTCTTTTTGGACACCAGGTCGATGCAGTATCTCGGATGCTCCATCCTCGGCCCGCTGCGAAACTGGTTCCCTAAGTCAGCTCTCGATGGCGAAGGTGAGGCCATCGGGTGCGGTGAGATCGGCAGCCACGCCCTGGTCGTCTACGGGATCCACCCGCCCAGTTCCGCCGGGCGGCTCGCCGGCTCGCCGTTGAACCTCGGTGACGGAGTCGACGGCGATGATCAGGCGCCAGCCCGGCACCGTGCTCGCCTCTGTGAGCCCGGTGAAATCGGTGTCGGGATCGGACATTCCGAGGAGGCGCCGGTAGAACTCGGCGGCGGCTGCTGGATCTGCGCTCAGGTGTTGTAATCGCCGCGGTGCTGCCCTGGTCGCCCGCGGATGCGTCCAGCCCCTCTGTGGTGCCCGCCGCCACAGCGACACTGGCGCGCCGAACGGATCGATCAGTGTCGCGATCCGGCCATCGTCTCCGGCATCGAAGGGCGCTACCAATAGTCGGGCGCCGGCCTCGACCGCGGCCGCGACCCGCGCGTCCACTTCGTCGACCGCCAGGTAGCAGGCGATGTGCGCGGGTGTCCCGGGCGGATAAATAGCTGCGGTCACGTCACTGAGACCGCCGATGCGGTGCTCGCCGACCCGGATGACGGTGGCCCGCCGCCACGAGTACTGGTCGATCTCGACAGTCCAGCCCAGCGCGGCTTCGAAGAAGGCTGCCGCCGCGTTCGGATCCCGCGTCTTCAGGTCCACCCAGCAGAATGTCCCGTCAGGGCGGGGGACCAGATCTTCAGAAGGCTGCGCACTCACGGCCCGTAAGCATCGCAGAAGCTCATCGCCGACCAGATATCGCGACACGCAACCTGTTCATCAATTGATTGTTTTATGAACAATCGAGCCGAACGGGCTACGGCGGACGAAAGCCCAGCTCGACCGAAAACGGCGACTGTTCAAAAAACGCATTGTAAAGTTCGAGTGTTCAATAACGGCGCAGAACCCTTTTATGTACTATGAGGGGGTGGCAGATACCGATGCGCTCGAACCGCTTTCCCTCGACGGCGACGCCCTGGACCCGGTCGGCGGGGGAGGAGCGCTGATCGGGTACGCCCGCGTCTCGACCCGAGACCAGAACCTGGATCGGCAGAGCCGGGCGCTGAAGGCGGCCGGCTGCAAGAAGGTGTTCTCCGACAAGAAGCCGGGCAAGGACGTTGAACGCGAGCAGCTCGCGAAGTGCTTGGACTGTATGCGCGCCGGCGACACCCTCGTTGTCGCCTCGCTGGATCGGCTCGGCCGCTCCCTGCAGGACTTGATTTCGATCGTGGCCGATCTGCGCCGCCGCGGTATCGGGTTCCGGTCCTTGCACGAAGCGCTCGACACCACCACCCCCGGCGGTCGCCTGGTGTTCCACGTCTTCGCCGCGCTGGCCGAATTCATCCGCGAGCTCATCGTCGACGGCACCCACGAAGGTCTCGCCGCGGCCCGCGCCCGCGGCCAACGGTTCGGTCGGCCACCGGCCATGAGCGAGGAACAGATCCGGCAGGCCCGTACGCTGCTTACTCGGCCGGATGAGTCGGTGTCCTCGATTGCGCGGCTGCTGGGGGTGTCCCGGACCACGCTGTACAAGTACCTGCCGGAACTAACCGGGAAGAGCTGACCCAGGTTGGGTCGTTCCTGAAACTAAGCAGGTTGCGTTTTCTGACGAGGGCATGGCAGCTGGGGCAGCCTGGCCGTGGTGCACGTTGAAGTGAAAGCCACCCACAGTTCATGACCCCTGCGGCGGTAGGGCCGCCGGACTACCCGGTGATGGCTACGGCGACGCTGTCGAGCCTGCGGTTCGACCTCGGCACAACGTTGTCACCTCGGTAGCGGCCACTGCCATTCGTGGGTGCCGCCGCCGATCTCGATGGTGTCGCGGTCGGGGGTGACTACCTCGGCGGTGGTGCCGGGTGGAACCTGCACGGCCAGGTGCAACTCGGCCCGTTCGATCCTCCAGGCGCAGGCGGCGGGGCCGTAGGGGGTGCGCACGGACGAGCTCGCGTGGGTGAGCCCGCCACCGGGGGTGGGGTCGATGCGGAGGCGGGCGTAGCCGGGGGCGGTGGGGCGCAACCCGGCGATGTCTTCGTGTAGCCAGGTCGCGACGGCGCCGAGGGCGTAGTGGTTGTGGGAGCGGTGGGCTCTGCCGGTGTGGTCGTAGCCGTCCCAGGTCTCCCAGATGGTGGTGGCGCCGCGGTCGATTTGTGCGCGCCACGACGGCGGGGTGGTCTGCTGCAGGATGCGGTGGGCGAGGTCGGGGCGGCCGCCCCGGCTCAGGGTGGGCAGAAGCAGGGCGGTGCTGAGGAAGCCGGTGCCCAGGTGGTCGCCGGCGGCTTCGATGAGTTCGGCCAACCGGGTGAGCGCGGCGGCGCGCTGGGCGGTGGGGAGCAGATCGAAGGACAGGGCGCGGACGTAGTCGTCCTGGTTGTCGTCGCCGATACGCGCGCCTTCATCGCGCACGAAGGCAGCGTTCCAGGCGGTGCGGGCGTGGTAGGCGAGTTCGGTGTAGCGCTCGGCATCAGTGCGTTTGTCCAGGACGGCGGCGATGCGGCCGAGCAACTGTGCGGAATGTGCCAGGTAGGCGGTCGCGACGGCGGCACGCGGGGCGAGGACCGCGTCGCGCAGCTGGGCGGCCGGCGATTCACCGGGGCGCAGCCATTCGCCGAAGTGGAAACCGGAGTCGAGGATGTAGCGTTCCCGGGAACCGATGCGGCGGCGCAGGCGCCGGGCGAGGCCGCGGCGGGTGGCGGCGCGGTGGGCGAGGTGCTCGACCCAGGCCCGCGCGGCGGAGTACTGCCGGTCGAGGACGTCTTCGTCGCCGTAATACCAGTACAGGGTCCAGGGCAGTATCACCGCCGCGTCGCCCCAGCCGGTCGAGCTGCTCATGGCCCGGAACAGCCTCTCGGGCAGCCCGATTCGCTCGAGGGAAGCTTCGCTGGGGATCACCACCGGCACTCTGCCGTCGGGCAGCTGCTCGGCAGCCAGGTTGGCCAGGTAGCGGCGTAGATAGGGGGCGACCCCGGCCAGGATGGCGGCGGTGGGGGCGAAGACCTGGATATCGCCGGTCCAGCCCGAGCGTTCCCGGGTGGGGCAGTCGCTGGGGGTGTCGGTGAAGTTCGAGCGCATCGACCACACCACATTGGTGTGCAGGCGTTCCAGCGCTGGGTCCGAGCAGGTGAAGCGGCCGGTCTCGGTCAGCGCGGTGCTGAGCACGATCCCCTCGATATCGGCGGCCGCCGGCGCCCCGGACAGCCCTTCGACGGTGAGGTAGCGGAACCCGTGGATGGTGAAGGCAGGCCGGTAGCGCACCGGGCTGCCGTCGAGAATGACCTCGTCGCGCTGGAACCAGCGGGCGGGGTCGCGGTCGCCGAGGTAAGCGGTGTCGAGTTCTCCTGTGGGGGTGAGGACTTCGCTGTAGGACAGCACGACCCGGTCACCGGCCGCACCGTCGAGCAGGACCTCGACAACCCCGGAGAAGTTCTGCCCGAAATCGGCCAGTACCACCCCCGAGGGGGTGCGCGACACCGTCGCAGGGAGCCGAGCGATCTCGGTGACCCGCTGCACCTCCTCGCCGATCAGCCGCCGCTCGAGCGGTTCCAGAACCTGTACCGGGTCCGCGCCGGGTAAGGCGGTGGTATCCAGCGGGTTCGGGAGGCGCAGATCGACGCGCTCGCCGTGCTTGGGATCGGAGGAGCGGATCGGCCCGCGCGATGCGGTCCAGGATTCGTCGGTGCCGACGGTGAGCCGCTGCCCATCGGCGAGTGAGATGTCGAGATGCAGGAGCGCGGCGAGCCGGTCGCCGTAGCGGGCGGGGCGGCTCAGCCCGCCGAGCCTGCCGCGAAACCGCCCCTCCGACACCACGATTCCCACCACATTCACGCCAGGCCGCAGGGCAGCCGTGGGGTCGTAGGTCTGGTATTCGACGTAATTGTCGAACGGTGTCCACCGCGGCACCAAGGCGGGGCCGGTCAGATCGTGGCCGTTGATCACCAGCCGGTACCAGCCCAGCGCGCTGGCATAGGCTCGCGCTCGCGCCACCGGGCCCGGCAGCGACACCTGCGTGCGCAGATACCAGGTGGCCGGGGCGGCCGGGTCCGGCGCGGTGATCCAGCGCCCGCACCACCCGGCCGCGCTCAGCCCGGTCTCGAATCGCGCCGGAGCCGACCAGCCCGTCTCGGTGCCGTCGGCCCGCCACACCCGCACCCGCCAGCACATCGGCTGCCCGGCAGGCAGCAGCGGGCCCGCATACCGCAGCCCGAACGGACGCGCGCTCACCACCCGCCCCGAGGACCACCAGCGGGCCCCGGCATCGAATCCCGGCTCCGGGCCGACCTCGACCTCCGCGGCCACCTGCCCCACCGCCCCGGTCACCCGCCACCCGAACACCGGGCGCGGATTACCCAGCCCCAGCGGCTCGTCCAAGTCGTCGACGCGCAGATCGGTCACCGGCGCTTCACCCCACATCCGAGCGCCTCCCCCCGCGCTGAACTGCGTGCGGGGACAGCGCCGCGTCGAGGCCGGCGAGCATCCCCACCACCCGCTGCCCCTCGGCCTCACCGAACCACGCGCCGAGCAGCTCGTCCACGCTGCGCGCGGTGCGCTCCTCGATCGTGGACAGCAGCACCTCCGACGGGAACACCAGCGTCCGGCGCCGATCCGCCGGATCGACGTCCGTGCGCACCAGCCCGCGCCCGGCCAGCCGCGCCACCGTCGTGGAGACCTGGCTCTGCACCAGCCCGGTCCGCTCGGTGATCTGGCGCACCGAACTCCCCGGCCGCTCCACGACATCGTCGAGCACCGTCAGCTCCGCCGGTGAGGACGGCGGATCCCCCTCGCTGAGCGCGACCTCGCGCGCCAGATCGGTGAGCCGCTGAATCACCCGGTGTAACTGCCGTACATCCACCCCCGAAATATATACCTCTCAGATGCATCTCAGATAGATTCATCTGATGGAGATGTATCGGACGCCCTCCAAGAGTCCGAGCCTCCCCTCGGCGCCCTCGCCGTCCGCGTCATCCGCGGCGTCCGCCGACCCCGCGCCCCGGCCTTCTTCGACATCGTCGGCAGCACCACCCGGGCGGCGGCCGGTCAGGAGCTGGGCAGATCCGGTGCGGAACTGGTGACCTCGGTGACGTGGAAGTAGGCAACCACTTTGCTGGAGCCGCCGAAGGGTGGCCTGCCTGCAAGACGCATCCGAACAGCCTCCCAGCTCGGCGTTGGGGCCTGAAACCGGCGGGTCAGCGCCTCGGCCGGCCACCTGCGATGACCGAGGAAAAGATACGCCGGGCCCGGGCCCTGCTCTCTTGCCCGGACGAGTCGGGTCCTCGTTTGCGCGGCTGCTCGGGATCTTGCGCACCACCTCCGTATAAGTATGTCCTGGAACTCGTCACCAGCGGCCGGGTAGCAACCTTTCAGGGCCTTGCACGTGCAGGATCAGCTCGTGCGCTACGCCGAGACCGGGGAGGTCGACACGATGCTGATGTTGCCGCCGATCCTGATCTGGCCGAGGTGGACTGGCCCCGCAATCTCGAGGTGCCGCGGGTTCGAACCGATTCTCGGTCTCGGTGGATTCGTCTCCCGCCACGGCCAGGGCCGCCAGCCCCGTTTCGACCGCGAGACCGGTCGCGAGTAGTGCGTCGCGGCCGACGGACCCGACCACGGCTCCCAGCGCCCGGCCCGCCACATTCTTCCCCTCGCGGACCACGACGACATCCACATCGGTCTTTCCATCCGGGCGGGGTGTGAGCTGGTAGGTGTGGCCGGAACGGCCACCCCACAGGTTGGAGTCGGTGGTCGTCATGACGACCCGGTGCGGGTCCGACCAGTCGTAGTGCAGCCGTTCCCGGATTCCGCGTGACCCCTCCGTGACGTCGGCTTCGGTGGGGCCGCGAGTGTGCACCTCGAGGTACTTGTCCGCACTGTTCCCGAACAGTTCCTCGCGGCCCGGTCCGAAATCGGTGAGTGCGGCGACGAACTGTTCGGGTGTCGCGTCGGTCGTTTCCGTGAAGTGGAGAGCGGCCATGGGTGCTCCTGTGTTCGCGGTGGCTTCGTCTCGGTGACCAGGAACTACGCGTGTCCTATCCAGGATAGGAAGCGAGCGGGCGCGGGGGAGTGCCGGCAGCGTCTCCTGACGCAGGAGGGCGGCATGTGCGCTGAGGTGTTCCGGTGTCCGAGCCGCTTCCGGGACGGTTGACGAGCGGGGGAGTTGCCCCGGCGGACGTGCTCCTCGCGTCCGACGCCACCGGTACCGAACTCGTCGTGGACGCCGGTGGTTCGCAGCTCCGAGAACTGGCGATTTCGATGACCGGAAGGCCGCCGGGGGCAGCCCACCCGGTGGCGTCCGGCATTCGGGGTCAGACGGGGATCGGGGTCGGGGTCACCGTGGCCGCGACAGCGGCGGCCAGTTCCGCGCCCTTGATCTCGAAGTGGCGGGTGAAGTATTCCAGGTGCTCGGCGTGTTCGTGGAAGTGATGCGGGGTCAGGACCGCGGAGAAGACCGGTACATCGGTGTCGAGCTGTATCCGCATCAGCGCGTCCACCACGGTCGCCGCCACGAAGTCGTGCCGGTAGATACCGCCGTCCACCACCAGGGCACAGCCCGCGATACCCGCGTAGCGGCCGGTGGTGGCCAATTGCTTGATACGTAGCGGTATCTCGAAGGCGCCGGGCACTTCGAACACGTCGATATCGACGATGCCGCGTTCGGTGAGTCCGGCCCGGCAGGCCGCGACGGCCCGGTCGACGATCTCGGCATGCCACCGGGCGGCGACGAGTGCGATGCGGTTCGGTGTGGGCGACATTCTGTTCCTCCTGCTCGCTGTGTCACCCAGGGCATGACGACGCGAACAGGAGCCACCCGCGGGCGGGCACTCCGCTGCCGCGTTCTCTTCCATCCGGACTGTGACCGTCGGCTCCGGGATCACACCGGAATCTGCTCGACCCACGGTGTCCGAGGACGCCGTGGCGCTCGCGGGCTCGTGCACCGGATCCGACCGGATGCCATGACCGCCGGTGGGGAATTCCACCCCGCCCTGAGAACGTGTACGAAACGGACAGTAACAATGCCGCGACTGCGGGACAACCCGGCGGCCGTCCACCCGTCCCAGGACTGTCATGTTCGCGACAGGTGCTCGCGGTGGTCGTAGTACAGCAGGCGGTAGTCGCCGGCCTCCTCCGCCCACGCGGTGACCGAGGCGTTTCCGGCCAGCCCCCGGGCGGCGACGGCCAGCGTCCCGGTGTCGTCGAGATGCTCGAGCAAGCGGCGCAGCAGCAGGATCACCGCGTCGTGCGCGACGATCAGTACCCGCCGGTGCCGGGTATCGGCGGCGATACGGTCGAGCACCCCCGTCATCCGGGCGGCGACATCGTGGAAGGATTCGCCGCCGGGTGGCCGGTAGCCGAGCGGGTCGGCCTGTTCGGCCGCGTACTGCTCGGGGTAGCGTCCCCGGACCTCGGCGAGGGGAATATGTGCCAGTGTGCCGCGGAATCGGTCGTACAGGCGCGGGTCGGTCACCCGGCAGGGCAGCACGACGCCTGCCACCCGGAGTTCGGCTTCCGCGAGCTGCCAGGTCTGCACCGCCCGTCGATACGGTGAGCACAGGACGACTTCCGGGAATCGCTCGGGCGGTAACGTGGCAGCCCACCGCCCGAGCGCGGCCGCCTGTCGTTTCCCGAGGTCGGTCAGCCCGATGACCATATCGTCGGCTTCGACGAGGGTCGCGGGCCGGACACCGGCATTGATGGTGCTCTGGCCGTGCCGGACCGCGTAGAGCAGGCGCGGGCTCGTGTTGTCGCGGTGCGTGCAGGAATATCCGGGCGCGCCGGGAAATTCGGGGCCGGCGGGCGGCTGCGTACTCATACCCAGAGGATGTACCGGGAGACACCGCGGGTGCCGGATTTCCGGATACCGCGGGGAGGTGCGGGCCGATCGCGCCGCGCGGAATCCGGCATTACTACGCGGGCATGCCGAGTGGCGAATGGCCGCGGGAATCACGACCACAGGACTTCGACGCGGGCCGCTTCGGTGCGGCCCTGGGCGCGTCCGGCCCGGGCGGCCGGAGTGCGAGTGCGGGGATCCAGGGTTCGTTCCCGCCGCGGCCGCCGAGGCCGCGTCGGCGCGGATCACCTCGACCAGGCTGCCGTGCGCCCGCAGCGCCGCGATCTGTGCGGACAGATCGATGCCCACTTCTCGACGCCCGGCATGACCATGACGCTCAGCACCAGCATACGGTCGAATTTCGCCGCCAGATCGGCGTTCTCGTCGGAGCGGATACCGCCGTCGAGATAGTGCTCGCCGTGATGGAGACGGTCGGCCAGATGCCGGGCACCGCGAGCCGGCCGCGACCGCGTCGACCAGACTCACTCCCGACACGGCGGTGAAGATCCGGGGCCATCCGGTGTGTGCGTCCACCGCGGGGATCAGCAGTCGCCGGTCCGGCCAATCGTGGCGGGGCAGCCGGTCTGCGATCACAGCCCGCCGAGCCGCCGCGCCGACCGTGGCACTGGTTCGCGCCGACTCGCCGAACCGCCGCCTCGCCGCATCGACCCGGTCACATTCGGCGGTGATCGCGCCGACCGCCTCCCCAATGCGGCGAATTGGATATCGGGAACAAGCTCTCGATTCTGCCTCGCCGGATCGGTCTGCCGATCCAGTAGCTCCTCGATCGACAGCCCGCTGGTGAGCCCGGCCGCGACCGTCGCCCCCGCCGACGTCCCGACCACCGAATCTGCGGCCTCATATGGATCCCGCGTTCGGCCAGACCCGTAAGAATGCCGGATTCCCATGCGATCCCGGCCACCCCGCCGCCACCGAGAACCAGCGCCTGTGTCGTCATCTCGCCCTGCTCGCCTTCTGGCCCGCCCGTGCGCTGGGCCGCTTCTCACCCTGCCTCCCGCCGGGAACGGGAGCAATTACCTGCCACGTCATGGGCAAGGCGCCAATATTCGCTGGGCAGGCGAGTCGCTATGAAGGCACCTGCACTTCGTCGGGGGTTTTGTCGTTGCGTAGCCCCCGCCAGCTCGGATGCCGCAGACCTTCCCCGGTGTACTCGCGGTATTCGATATCGCCGACGAGCACCGGATCCACCCAATGCGGGGTTCCGGGCCGGCCGAAGCGTCCCGGAGTCAGTGGGAACAGCGCCTCGGAGCGGGCGATCTCATCGAGGCGGGCCCGCAGCGCCCGGCGGGCGGCCGTCGTGAATCCGGTACCCACATTGCCGATGTGCACCAACCGCCCGTCGGCGTCGTGGGCGGCGAGGATCAGCGAACCGAATGTCGCGCCCGCCGAGCCCGTCCCGGCGGTCCAGCCGGCCACGACGGCCTCGGTGGTCTTACGAATCGGCGTCTTGATCCAGGACCGGGAGCGGCGGCCGGGATGGTAGGCCGAGTCGAGGCGTTTGGAGACGATGCCTTCCAGCCCGTTGTCCCGCGCCGCGTCGAGCAGCCGGTCGGCGGGTGCACCCACCCAGTACGGCGGGGTCTGCAGCGGAGCGGTGTTCAGCGCGAGCGCCTGCAGGCGGTCGCGACGGTCGAGGTAGGTCAGGCCGGTCACGTCCGTACCGGCGTCGGTGAGGATATCGAACAAGAACAGCTGGACCGGCACCGCGCTGATCAGCGCCCGGGCCGGCCGTGCCACATGCATACGGCGCTGTAGCAGGCGGAACGACGGCGCGCCGGCGGGGGTCTGGGCGATGATCTCGCCGTCGAGCACCAGGTCGCGGCCGCCGAAGTGGCCGGTCAGGGCGGTGACCAGGTCGGGATAGGAGCCGGTGATCTCGCGGCGGTTGCGGCTGTAGAGGTGGCAGTCCGCGCCCGAGCAGATCACGATGGCGCGGACTCCGTCCCATTTCATCTCCACCGCCCAGTCCGGGTCGTCCGGCGGGCGGCCCGAGGTGGCGAGCATGGGCGCCGGGACCGCCGCCCGGTCCGCGGGGCTCAGTGGCCGGTGCTCGGGTAGGCGACCACGGTCGCGGGCGCGCTCGGGCGCCACCGGAGTGCCACAGCCTCGTCCCGGCCGCATTCGAATTCGCCCACCATGCCTACCTCCCGCTCGACGAAGCCGGATAAAGCCTGGTCGGGCGCAGAATACGGCGTATTCACGTGGTGGGCGGGTAGACACGCGGGTTTCGATTCCGGGCCGGTCGAGGATCCGAGAACCGGATCGGGCCTTCGCGCCGGGTACCGGTGCCGCGTTCGGAAAACCGCCTACGTCCGCCCCGTGCTATGAGACAGTTCGCCCAGGCCCCACGGCCCCGAGCCGACGCCGGGCGCCGCCTCGCCGACGGCTTGACGGCCTCGGGTCGACCACGGGCTCCGGCCCGGCAACGACTCGTCCGGCCCCTCGGGACTGTCTGTGCGAATCCCTAGCCGATTCGTTCGAAAACGGCCGCCAGTCCCTGCCCGCCGCCGATACACATGGTCTCCAGACCGTAGCGGCCCTCGCGGCGGTCCAGTTCGCGCAGCAGGGTGGCGAGGATGCGGGCCCCGGTGGCGCCCACCGGGTGGCCCAGCGAGATTCCGGAACCGTTGGGGTTGAGGCGTTTGTCGTCGGGCTCGACCTTCCAGTTGCGCAGGACCGCGAGGGTCTGCGCGGCGAAGGCTTCGTTGAGCTCGATGACCGACATATCGTCGAGCGTGAGATCCAATCGCGCCAATGCCTTTTCGGTCGCGGGGACCGGACCGATGCCCATGGTGCGCGGCGGTACTCCGGCGACGGCCCAGGAGGCGAGGCGGGCGAGTGGCCGCAAGCCCAGGGCACGGGCGCGAGCGGCGGTGGTGACGATACAGAGCGCGGCGCCGTCGTTCTGACCGCTGGCGTTGCCGGCGGTCACCGTGGCCTCCGGATCGACACCGCCGCGGATCGGGCGCAGTCCGGCGAGGGCTTCCACGGTGGTGTCGGCCCGGGGGTGTTCGTCGGTGTCGACCAGCATCGGGTCCGATTTGCGCTGCGGCACCGCGACTCCGACGATCTCGTCGGCGAACCGGCCGGCCTGCTGGGCGGCGACGGCCCGCTGGTGCGATTGCACCGCCAGCGCGTCCTGCTCCGCCCGGCCGATGGAGTATTCGGCGCGCAGATTCTCCGCGGTTTCGATCATGCCGCCCGGCACCGGGAAATTGCTGCCGCCCGCGCTGACCCGGGCTCGGGCCAGCCGGTCGTTGAGGGCGATACCGTCGCCCTTGACGCCCCAGCGCATATCGGTGGCGTAGAACTCCGCCCGGCTCATGGATTCCGTGCCGCCGGCCAGCACCAGATCGCTGCCGCCGGTGGCGACCTGCATACACGCCTGCAATACGGCCTGCAGTCCCGAGCCGCAGCGCCGGTCCACCTGCAGGCCGGGCACCTCGACTCCGAGTCCGGCGTCCAATGCCGCGACCCGGCCGATGGCCGGCGCCTCGCCGTTGGGGGAGGCCTGGCCGAGGACGACGTCGTCGATCTGGTCCGCGGACAGGCCGGTGCGGTCGAGAAGTTCGGTGATCAGGCCGGCGGCCAGAGTTTCCGGGGCGATATCCTTGAACACCCCACCGAATCGGCCCACCGGGGTGCGCAGGGGTTCGCAGATGACGGCGTCGATCATGGCATTCCTTCGTCGTATTCAGGCGCGGTTCTGTACCTGCGCGAGATCGGTGCTGATGGCCGCGGCCGTGGCCATCAGTGGGGGCAGCAGATCGGCCCGTACGCTCTCGGCGGTGTAGCGGGCGGCGTGGGTGGAGATGTTCACCGCGGCGCATACCGTGCCGGTGTGGTCGCGGATGGGGGCGGCCATCGAGCGCAACCCCTGCTCGAGTTCCTGGTCGACCAGGCAGTAGCCGGATTCCCGGGTGCGGTGTACTTGTTCGCGCAGTTCGTCGGCGGTGAAGACGGTGCGGTCGGTGAGCGGGGTGAGGGTGACTTTCGCCAGGTATTCCTCGAACGCCGCCGCGGAGAGCCCGGCCAGCAGTACCCGGCCCATCGAGGTGCTGTAGGCGGGGAAGCGGGTGCCGATGGTGATCGACACGGTCATGATGCGGCTGACCGGTACGCGGGCCACGTACACGATGTCCTCGCCGTCGAGGATGGAGACCGAGGTCGATTCGTGTACCTGGTTGGCCAGGCTCTCCAGATGGGGTCCCGCGACCTCGGGCAGGCTCAAACTCGACAGATAGCTGTAGCCGAGTTCCAGGACGCGGGGAGTGAGCCAGAACAGTGAGCCGTCGGTGCGCACGTAGCCCAGTTCCACCAGGGTCAGCAGGAAGCGGCGCGCGGTCGCCCGGGTCAGGTCGGTAGCCTTGGCGACCTCGCTGAGGGTGCGTCGGGGATGGCCGGCGTCGAAGGAGCGGATCACGGCGAGGCCGCGGCCCAGCGACTGCACGTAGTCCGGTGAGGGTTCGGTCATGGTCGGTGTATTTCCTCGTCGGCGGGTCCGGCCGCGGTGTCGTCGGCCGGGCGGGACCCGATACCGTCGGCCAGCGCCGCCTTGCCGAGTCCGAAGGCGAGGTTACTGTTCGGCACACCCGCGTAGACCGCGGTGTGCAGGAACACCTCGGCGAGCTCGGCCGGCTCGATGCCGGCCCGCAGTGCCGCGCGGATATGCATATCGAGCTCGTGGGTGTTGCCCACGGCGGTGAGCACGGCGAGGGTGAGCAGCCGCCGGGTGTGCTGATCCAGGCCGGGCCGGCTCCAGACATCGCCCCAGGCGGTGCGGGTGATGAAATCCTGGAACGGCTCGGTGAACTCGGTGGTTCCGGCGACGGCGCGATCGACATGGGCGTCCCCGAGCACCGCGCGCCGCACCCGCATCCCCTGCTCGAATGCGGCGGCGCGTTCGCCGCGGCCGGCGATATGCGCGGTGATCAGTGCCGATACCTGTCCGGCCTGTTCGACATTGGCCAGGTGGGCGGCGGGATCGAGTATGTGCAGTACGGAATTCGCGATCCCGTGGGCGAGGGCGCGCATATCGCCGGGTGTGGTGGCCGGATCCTGGGCCCCGGCGATCACCAGGGTGGGTGCGGTGATCCGGGCGAGATCGGGGCGTCCGTCCCAGTGCGCAAGGGCGACACAGCAGGCGGCGTAGCCCGCGTCGGGCGTGGCGGCGACCATGGCCCGGCTGCGGGCGATGAGTTCGGGGTCACGGGCGGCGAGGCCGGCGGTGAACCAGCGGCCCACCACGGCTTCGGCGAGAGACCCGGTGCCCTCGGCGCGTACCGCGGCGGCCCGGTCGAGCCAGGTCTGCGGGGTACCGAATCTCGCGGCGGTGCAGAGCAGGGTCAGGGTGTGGACCCGGGTCGGATGGTAAGCGGCGATCCGCTGGGCGACCGCACCGCCGAGCGACAACCCGACCAGGTGCACCGCGTCACGGCCCAGCCGGTCCAGTAGCGCGAGTACATCACCGGCGAGTTCGGCGACGGTGTAATCCCCGGCCGGGGAGGGTGATTCGCCGTGTCCGCGCAGCTCGACGGCGAGTACCTCGTGACCGGCGGCCAATGCGGCGATCTGCGGGTCCCACATCGACCGGTCCGAGCCGAGCGAGCCCAGCAGGACGACGGTCGGCGCGTCGACACCGGTGGGGCCGAAAGCGCGGTAGGAGAGTTCGACGCTGGTGGTCGGATCCGCTGCGGTCGACGTCATATCACCTGTTCCGTTCGGTTCGTTCTCGGTCACGGGTCACTGTGGCCCGGTGGCTTCGCGGGTGGCCGGACCGCCGGCCTGGTCTCCGCGTTCGTCGAGTACCCGCGTGACGAAATCGGCCGCGTGACCCAGATATCCGGCGGGGTCCAGCAGTTCCCGGACCCGGTCCACGCCCAGGTATTCGACGATCTCGGGGTCGCGGTCCAATGCCGGCGGGTCGGCGGTGGCCGCGGCGGTGACGATCTCGCGCGCCCGCTCGGTGTGTTCGGACAGCGCCGCGGTCACCCGCTCGGCCAGCAGCAACCCGCCGGTGACCGCGAGATTGCGCGACATCGCGGTGGGGTCGACCCGCAGTCCGGTCAGGCTCTGGGCCAGCCGGCGGGCGGCGCCGCCGGTCAGGCGGAGCAACTCGGTGACGGTTTCCCATTCGGCGTGCCAGGCACCCGCGGCCCGCTGCATTTCGTGGTCCATCGCGCCGAGCGCGGTCGCGACCAGGCCGGGCACGCGCCGGGCCGCGGCGCGCGCGGTGATCGCGGCCACCGAGTTCCGTTTATGGGGCATCGCCGACGAACCGCCGGGCGAATCCTCGCTCACCTCACCGATTTCGGTCGCGGACAGCGCCACGATATCGGTGGCGACCTTGCTCACCGCACCGGCGGACACGCCCAAGGCGGTGGCGAGTTCGGCGAGGGGCGTGCGGTCGGTGTGCCACGGCACCCGCTGCGGCGCCAGCCCCAGCTCCGCCGCGAGCGCGTCGGCGACCGCCGGACCGTGCGGGTACAGCGCCGCGAGAGTCCCCGCGGCACCGCCGAACTGGACCGGGAGGTCGGCCAGCGCGGCGGTGACCGAGCCCGCCGCCCGGTCGAGTGCGACGCACCAGCCGGCCGCCAGCGCACCGAAGGTGGTGGGCAGCGCCTGCTGACCGAGGGTGCGCGCGGCCATCGGGGTATTCCGGTGGTCGCGGGCCAGGGTCGCGGCGGAGTCCGCCGCGGCGCGCAGGTCGTCCACGATCAGCGTCCCGGCCCGCTGGGCCAGCAGCGACAGGGCGTTGTCGAGAATGTCCTGGCTGGTGGCGCCCTTGTGAACGGCCGCCGGTGGCACACTCGCCGCCGCGCAGGCCCGGCGTAATTCGCCGACGAGCGGAATCACCGGGTTACCGCCGGCCACTGCGGCACCGCCGAGCTGCTCGGGGTCCAGTCGCCCGGCGAGCTCCGGTCCGGCCGCGTCGATGGCGTCCGCGTACTCCTCGTCGAGCACCCCGGCCGCCGCCTGGGCGCGGGCCAGCGCGCACTCGACCTGGATCAGCGCGGTGATCCACCCGCGGTCGGACAGGATGGCGCCGAGCTCGGCCGCCCCGAAAAGCGGATCGAACAGCTCTCCACGCGGCACTCGGGTCTCCTAGAAGTGGAAGAACGGCGTCTCGGCACCGTCCGGATCGGGGTCCTGTACGACGATGTCGAGGTGGTAACCCTCGGGGGTGGGGCGGGCGACCAGCTTGTGGCGCTGAGTCGCCGGTAGCGCGGCCAGTACGGGGTCGGCGGCGTTGGCGGGCTCCTCGTCGGCGAAGTAGAGCCGGGTGACCAGCCGGTTGAGCATGCCACGCGCGAAGATCGACACGTTCAGATGCGGTGCTTCGGTTTGTCCGTCGCCGCCGACCAGGGCCCCGGGTTTCACCGTGGTGAACCGGGCGGTACCAGTCGTGTCGGCGGGGCACCGGCCGAAACCGCGGAAAGCGGGGTCGGTCTGTGGGCGGGGGTCGTCCGGATGCTCGAATACGCCGTCGCGATTGGCCTGCCACACCTCGACGAGCGCGTCCGCAACCGGGGTCCGGGCACCGTCGCTCACCGTCACTGTGACGGTGATGGCGCCGTCCGTGTCCGGGGCGACCACGTCGGGACCGTCCGGCCAAGGCAGTCCGATATGAAGGAAGGGGCCCACGGTCTGCGACGGGGTGGGGCCGAACTCCACCGTGGTGAAATCGCCGGTCGTCACCGGATAGCGGGGGGCGAAATCGGTGTCATTCATCGTGGTCGTCCTCCTCGAACGGGGTCGCGTCGCGGCCGCGCAGCACGATGTCGAACCGGTAGCCCACTGCCCAGTTGTCGGTGGTGGCCTCGTAGTCGAATGCGCTCACCATGCGCTGGCGAGCGCCGTCGGGCACCGAGTTGTAGATCGGGTCCTGGAAGAACATCGGGTCGTCCGGAAAATACATCTGGGTGACCAGGCGCTGGGTGAAGGCGCGCCCGAACAGTGAGAAATGGATATGGGCGGGACGCCACGCGTTGTGGTGGTTGCGCCACGGATAGATGCCCGGCTTGATCGTGGTGAACGAGTAGTGTCCGTCGCTGTCGGTAAGGACGCGGCCGACGCCATCGAAATACGGGTCCAGCGGGGCCGGCCACTGGTCACCCTGGTGCCGGTAGCGCCCGGCCGCATTGGCCTGCCAGACCTCGACCAGGGTGTTCGGTACCGGTTTGCGGTCGCTGTCGAGGACCCGGCCGTGGACGACGATGCGCTGCCCGGCCGCCTCGCCACCGCGGGCCAGCGTCAGGTCGGCGTCCGCCTCGGTGACCCGGCCCTCGCCGAGTACCGGGCCGGTGAGTTCGCCGAGTCGCTGGGGGAGCAGGATCAGCGGCTGTTTCGGGTGGCGGAGGGCGGTGGTGCGGTAATCGGCGAAGTTGAGCGGTGCTTCCTCGTCCTTGTCGATACCGCGGTACCGCGGGGGCGGTTGGAGCATGCGCGACCTCGCGTTCGGGATGTGGACATTGCTACGGGATGCGAACAGCATAGGACCCCTCTCGGGCCGGATCAATGACCGTGCGCGCGGTTCACTATACGCACATGAGTTCACATTCCGCACAATCATGGTTACTGTGGAGCGCGTGATGGACAAAGTCATTGCCACAGCCGCCGAAGCTGTCGCCGATATCCCCGACGGCGCGTCCCTGGCTGTCGGCGGATTCGGGCTGGTCGGGATCCCGGAAATACTGATCAACGCGCTGCTCGACCAGGGCGCCACCGAACTGGAGGTCGTCAGTAACAACTGCGGCACCAACGGCTTCGGTCTCGGCGTGCTGCTTGCGGCCCGCCGCATCCGCCGCACCATCAGCTCCTACGTCGGCGCCAACGAAGAATTCGCCCGCCAGTACCTGTCCGGCGAACTCGAGGTGGAGCTCACCCCGCAGGGCACGCTTGCCGAGCGGATGCGGGCCGGGGGCGCCGGTATTCCGGCCTTCTTCACCCCGGCCGGGGTCGGAACCCAGGTCGCCGAGGGCGGCCTGCCGTTGCGCTACGACGGCGCGGGTGGCATCGCGGTAGCGTCCCCGCCGAAGGAGACCCGGGTGTTCGACGGCGTCACCTATGTGCTGGAGCGGGGGATCGTCACCGATTACGCGCTGGTCCACGCCTGGAAGGGTGACCGGCACGGCAACCTCGTCTATCGCGCCGGCGCCCGCAACTTCAACCCGCCCGCGGCCGCGGCGGGCCGGATCACCATCGCCCAGGTCGAGCACCTGCTGGAACCCGGCGAACTGGACCCCGACCAGGTGCACACGCCGGGGATCCAGGTCCAGCGGGTCGTACCGGTCGGCAAGGTCGAAGTAGGAATCGAGAACAGGACGGTGCGCGCATGACGCTGACCCGCGAACAGATGGCGGCCCGGGTCGCCGCCGAACTCGAAGACGGCCAGTACGTCAATCTCGGCATCGGCATGCCGACGCTGGTGCCCAACTATCTACCCGGGGACATCACCGTCGTGCTGCATTCGGAGAACGGTGTGCTCGGGGTGGGCCCGTATCCGACCGAGGATGAACTCGATCCCGAACTGATCAATGCCGGCAAGGAAACCATCACTGTGCTGCCCGGCGCCTCGTTCTTCGATTCCGCGCAATCGTTCGGCATGATCCGCGGCGGGCAGGTCGACGTGGCGGTGCTGGGCGCCATGCAGGTCAGCGCTCGCGGCGACCTGGCCAACTGGATGATTCCGGGCAAGATGGTCAAGGGTATGGGCGGCGCGATGGATCTGGTACACGGCGCCCGGCGGGTGATCGTGATGATGGACCATGTCTCCCGGTCGGGGGAGCCCAAGATCGTCGAAGAGTGCACCCTGCCACTGACCGGGCTGGGCTGTGTGGACCGGATCATCACCGATATGGCCGTGCTCGACGTGACCGAGCGTGGACTGGTGCTGGTGGAAACCGCGCCCGGGGTGACCGTCGCCGAGGTCCGGGCGGCCACGGGCGCGGCCGTCGCGGTCGATGACGCACTGGCCGAACGGGTCGGTTGAGAGCAATGTCGTGACTTCGGCCTGTTCACAGGGCCGGCAGGTTGCCCATGGCCGTCCGGATCACCTCCAGGAAGAAGCGCTGCGCGGCGCTGCGCCCGGGCGCGTGCCGGGTGTAGGCCGCCACCTCGACCGGTTCGATGGGCCAGGGCAGCGCGAAGATCCGCACGGAATGGGTCCGGGCCAGCGCGCGGGCGACTCGCTCCGGGACGATCGCGACGAGTTCGCTGTCCTGCACCACGTACGGAAGTGTCGCGAACCGGGTGACCCGGACCGCGATGCGGCTCTCCAGCCGATGTTCGACCAGCGCCCGGCGCGGACCCAGATGGCCGCTGCCGCCGTCCACCACCACATGCCGCTCTCGCTCGAGCTCGGCGTGCGTCGGCGTACCGGTGCCCAGCCGGGGATGATCGGCGGCGACCATACCCGCGTACCCCTCGGTGAACAGGGGTGTCCGGCGCAATCGGGGCGAATCGAGGACCGGGCTGGCCACGATGGCGTCCATCTCGCCGCGGGCCAGCCGATCGGTCGCGGTGTCCAGGTCGAACGCCTGGACCCGCAGACCCGCCTGGGGCGCCTGGGTCGCGAGTTCGGCCAGGACGAGCGGCAGCACCGTCACCTCACCCAGATCCGAGAGTCCGAGGGTGAATCGGGTCGGCCGAGCCGGGTCGAATTCTGTGGTCGCGCCCAGGGTTTCGGTGACCTCTGCCAGCGCGGCGCGCAGTGGCGGGTACAGCCGTTCGGATTCCGAGGTCGGCACCAGGCCGCCGGGCCCGCGGACGAACAGCTCATCGTCGAGCCGCCTACGCAATTTTCCGAGCCCGTAGCTGACGGTCGGCTGGGTGACGCCCAGCAGATCGGCCGCGGCCGTGACGCTGCGCGTCTCGTAGAGCAGGACGAATGTCCGGACCAGGTTGAGGTCCACCTCGGATGCCATAGATCTCCTCTATTCCACTTCAGAAAATCATCTATTGGATTTCTGATGAAGCGGAGCTTAGCGTGAGTGCGGTCACAAGCCGGGTCGCATCGTGGCGACCCGAAGATCAGAAGAGAACCCCATCATGAACAAACTGCTGTCGTGGCCGGCCGCGCTCTGCTGGCTCACTGTCCTCCTCGACGGGTACGACCTCGTCGTCCTCGGCGCGGTCATTCCGACACTGATCGACGAGAACCACGCCGGGTTCACCGCTTCCGGCGCGACCTTCGCCGCGACCATCTCCCTGGTCGGCGTCGCCATCGGTGCCGCCGGAGTCGGTCCGCTCGCCGACCGCTACGGCCGGCGCTCGGTACTGCTGGGTTCGATCGCCCTGTTCTCGGTGTTCACCATCGCGGTGCCCTCGGCCGGATCGGTGGCTGTGTTCGGCGCCTTCCGATTGCTCGCGGGGCTCGGGCTCGGCGCGTGCATGCCGACCGCGCTCACCTTCATGGCCGAGCACATGCCCGCCTCGCGCCGGGCCTTCGCCAGCACCTTCACCATGACCGGCTACCACTTCGGCGCGGTCCTGGCCTCGCTGTTCGCGCTCTGGCTCGTGCCGAACTGGGAGATCCTGTTCTATACCGGCGGTATCGCCGGATTCCTGCTGCTGCCGCTCATGTGGTGGAAGTTGCCCGAATCCGATGCATACCTGGCGGCCCAGAGCAAGACCGAACGCGTCGGCCCCACCGTGGTCCTGCAGCCGAAGTACCTGCGCACCACCCTCGGCGTGTGGGTCGGGTCGTTCATGGGTCTGCTGCTGGTCTACGGACTCAACACCTGGCTGCCGAAACTGATGCGCGACGCCGGATACAACATGTCCACCTCGCTGACCCTGCTGCTGGTGCTGAACATCGGCGCCATCATCGGTCTGATCGTCGCGGGGACACTGGCCGACCGGCGCGGCACCAAACCGACCATCCTGGTCTGGTTCGGCGCGGCTGCGGTACTGCTCGCCCTGCTGAGCATCAAGGTGCCGAACACCTTCCTGCTCAACGCCCTCGTGCTGGTGACCGGCATCTTCGTCTTCTCGGCCCAGGTGCTGGTCTACGCCTATGTCACGCAGGCCTACCCGGCCGAGGTCCGCGCGACCGCGCTCGGTCTCGCCTCCGCGGTCGGCCGCCTCGGCGCAATCTTCGGTCCGAGTATCACCGGTGCGCTCATCGTGGCCGGTTCCGCTCATCCGTGGGGTTTCTACTTCTTCGCGGTAGTCGCCGCGACCGGGTTGCTCGCGCTGGCGACGGTCCCCCGCCTTGCCGCCCGGCATTCCGCACCCACGGCCCCGACACCCCGCACCGGCCCCGGCGATACGAAGGAGTACGCACTGTGACCACCACTCGGGCCCAGGTAGCGATTGTCGGCGCGGGCCCGGCCGGGCTGCTGCTCTCCCATCTGCTGCACCGATCCGGCATCGACTCGGTGGTTATCGATCTCCGCAGCCGACACGATATCGCCACCACGATCCGCGCCGGAATCCTCGAAGCGGGATCGGTGCGCACACTGGTCGACTCCGGGGTGTCCGATCGGGTGATCACCGACGGCGACCGGCACGACGGCGTGGTGTTCCGGTTCGGCGGCGAGAACCACCGCATCGACTTCCAGGAACTGGTTGGCGAATCCGTTTGGCTGTATCCGCAGAACGATGTCTTCGCCGACCTGGCGGCCCGCCGCGAGATCGACGGGGGCGATGTGCGCTACGGCGTCTCCGATACCGCGGTCGACACCTCCGGCGCACGGCCCGCCGTCTCCTTCATCGATTCCGACGGCCGCCCCGGCCGGATCGAGGCGGAACTGGTGGTCGGTTCCGACGGCTCCCGGTCCATCTGCCGCAAAGCCTTCCCGGCCGGAACCCGCGGTGAATGGTTCCGTGAATACCCGTTCGCCTGGTTCGGGTTCCTCGCCGAGGCGCCGCCTTCGCATCCGGAACTGATCTACGCGCAATCCGAGCACGGCTTCGCGCTGGTGAGCCAGCGCACGCCCATGATGCAGCGGATGTATTTCCAGTGCGCACCCGGCGAGCGGCCCGAGGACTGGGACGACGACCGGATCTGGGCGGAGATGCGCCGCCGGGTGAATGGGAACGGCTTCGAGATCCAGGAGGGGCCGATCAGCGCGAAGATGGTGCTGCCGTTCCGCTCCTTCGTCACCGCCCCGATGCGCTACGGCCGGTTGCTGCTCGCCGGCGATGCCGCGCACACCGTACCGCCGACCGGCGCCAAAGGGCTCAACCTGGCGCTCGCCGATGTCCGCGTGCTGCACGAGGCGATCACCGATTTCCTGGCCGGCGCCGGCGACGAAGCCCTCGACCGCTACACCGACCGGGCTCTCGACCGGGTATGGAAGGCCCAGCACTTCTCCTACTGGATGACCACCATGCTCCACTCCGTGGAGGGGGCCTCCCCGTTCGATATCGCACGGCAGCGCGGCGAACTGGCGCTGGTCACCGGTTCCCGGCACGGCGCCGCCTATCTGGCGGAGGCCTACACCGGGTGGCAGCAGGCGGCCTGACCCGACCGTTGGCTCACCCGGCCGCTGCTGCCGGGTTCCCGCGAGGGCGCAGGGCCGGTCGGTGCTGCCGGATACGGCGCAATCGACACAGTCGGCGCGGCGCGGCGCGGATACTCGTCCTCGCGGCTGCTCCCTCCTACGCACCACACCGCATTTCAGGAGTTCCCCTATGACCACCACTGCCGATTCGGCCACCACCGCTTGGCGCGACGCGCTTTTCGACGGCGATTTCCGTCCCGTCTCCCGTACCCTGACCGTGGTTTCGCCGGCCACCGGTGCGGTGCTCGACACCGTGGGCGAAGCCGGGACCGCCGAACTGGAGACAGCGGTGCGTTCGGCGACGGCGGCACAACTGGACTGGGCGGCTCGCACCTACGACGAACGAGTGGCCGTCCCGTTGCGCGCCGCGCAACTGCTGGGCGAGAACCCGGCTCGGCTCGGCTCGGCTCCTGGCTGGTTGCCGAAGCGGGATCGGGGCAGGGTAAGGCGGCCTTCGAGGTCGGTCTGGTGAAGAGCGAACTAGAGGAGTCCGCGGCCCTGGCCGCGCATCCGTACGGAGAGATGCTGCGGTCCGGGAAGCCGCGACTGTCGATGGCCCGCCGGGTTCCGGTGGGAGTTGTGGGCGTGATCTCGCCGTTCAACTTTCCCGCCATCCTGTCGATGCGGTCGGTCGCGCCGGCGCTCGCCTTGGGTAACGTGGTGATCCTCAAACCGGATCCGCGTACCCCGATCTCGGGCGGGCTGGCCCTGGCCGAATTGTTGCGAGACGCGGGCCTGCCCGCCGGGGTGCTGCACGTACTGCCCGGTGGCGGTGACCTGGGGGCGGCGATGGTCGACCACCCGCGGATCCCGTGCCTGTCGTTCACCGGTTCCACGGCCGCCGGCCGCCGGATCGCCGCGGCGGCCGGGCCGCTGCTCAAGAAACTGCACCTCGAGCTGGGCGGTAACAATGCGTTGCTGGTGCTACCCGATGCGGAGGTGCAGGCGGCCGCATCGGCGGGTGCCTGGGGTTCGTTCCTGCACCAGGGGCAGATCTGCATGACCACCGGCCGGCATCTCGTGCACCGGTCCGTCGCCGAGGAGTACGTGGCCGCCCTGGTGGACAAGGCGCAGCACATTCCGATGGGTGATCCCAGAGACCCTGGCAACGCGCTGGGGCCGATCATCGATGCCGGTCAGCGTGACCGGGTCCACGGCCTGGTCACCGCGGCTGTCGAGGCGGGTGCGACGGTGGCCGCGGGCGGGCAGTTCACGGATCTGTTCTATCGGCCGACCGTTCTCACCGGTCTCACGCCGGACAATCCCGCCTGGACCGAGGAGATCTTCGGCCCGGTGGCGCCGGTGCTGGTCTACGACACGGTCGAGGAGGCCGTGGATATCATCAATGCCTCCGAATACGGTCTGTCCGTGGGCATCCTTACCGGTGACGCTTTCAAAGCCTACGAACTTGCCGACCGGATCATCTCGGGCGCCGTGCACATCAACGATCAGACCGTGGACGACGAGGCGCCGATTCCGTTCGGCGGCCTGAAGGCCTCCGGCGTCGGCGGCCGGTTCGGCGGGCCGACCGCCAACCTCGATACATTCACCGAAACCCAGTGGATCACTGTGCAATCCGAGATCCAGCGGTACCCGTTCTGATCCGGCCGCGGGCCGCCGGTCAGGCGAGCAGGGCCTTGGTCTCCACGGCGTGCGGGGCGGCCAGTACCTCCGCGGTGCGGCCCTGTTCGACGACGGCGCCGTCGCCGAGGACCACGATCTGCCGGCAGTAGGCGGCGACCACGGCCATATCGTGGCTGATGACGAGTGTGCCGATGCCGCGGGTGTGCCGGGTGCGCTCGATCAGGTCCATGATCGAGCGGGCGGTCCGGTCGTCGAGCGCCGAGGTTATCTCGTCGCAGATGAGGATGTCGGGTTCGGCGCCGAGTGCGCGTGCGACGGCGACGCGCTGGCGCTGGCCGCCGGACAGCGCGCCGGGGTAGCGGCGCAGCAGATCGGGCGTGAGGTCGACGCTGCGCAGCAAATCGGCTGCGTGCTCGGCGATCTCGGACCGGGCGGTGTTCCCGGTGAGGCGTAACGGTCGCGACAGCGTCTGTAGCACAGTGTGTTTCGGATTCAATGTGGACAGCGGGTTCTGCGGGATCAACTGGACGCGGCGCCGGTCGCGCCGGGCGCGGCGGGCCCGGCCGACGGCCAGCGGACGGCCGTCGACCACAAGGGTGCCGGTGGCCTCGGTATGTATTCCGGTGAGCACTCGCGCCAGCGTGGTCTTCCCGGCCCCGGAAGGCCCGGCCAGTGCCACCGATCCGCCGGCCGGGACCGTGAGATCCACAGAGCGGAGCAGACGGGTGCGTCCGGCCGTCGCGGAGATCGCGGTGGCCTCCAGGGCGGGCGGCCCGGAGCTCGGTGGCTCCGCGGCGCGGGCGGCGAGCCGGGTGAGGGCGGTCCGTGATTCGCCCAGTTCGATCACATCGTCGGCGAGGCGGTGCAGGATCTCGGTGTGGTGCCCGGAGATCACCAGCGCGATCTTGTCCTCGGTGGCCAGCGAGCGCAGGAGGTCGGCGATCGAATTGCGCAGGTTTCCGTGGAGGCCGGCGAGTGGTTCGTCGGCGACCAGGACGCCCACCTCGCGCACGAGGGCGATGGCGAGCGCGAGGCGCCGCTGTTCGCCGCCGGACAATTCGCCGGGGCGCCGGCGCAGGAAGGATTCGGGCAGGTCCACCCGGGCGAGGGCGGCGCGGAGCGTGCTGTCGCTCGGCCGGGCCGCTGCTTCTTCGAGAAGGGTGCGCACGCGCATGGCGGGGTTGAGCGCGGCGCCGGGGTCCTGATCGACGAATGCGATGTTCCGCCGCCGGAAGTCCTGCCGCGCGGCCCGACTCAGCGCGAAGACGTCCTGTCCGGCGACGTGCACGGTGCCACGCGCCCGGGTGGCACCGTGGGCCAGGTGCCCGAGCAGAGCCCGCATAAGCGTGGTCTTGCCGGTACCGGACGGCCCGGTCAACGCGGCCACCGTCCCCGGCGGTACCCGCAGCGATACCGGTGCCAGTAGCTCGGCACCGGACGGTGCGTGGATCGACAGATCGTCGACTACTACGCCGCCGTTCATACCGGCCGTTCCCCGGCGAAGGCGGTCACCGCGCTGTTGACGCTGACGGCCAGCAGCCCGATGGCCAGACTCGGGGCCAGCACCGCCGCTGGATTGAGCAGAATTCCCGGCGCGTTCTCCCGGACCATCACCGCCCAGTTGGCGGCGCCCAGCGAGGTCGGCAACTGCAGAAACGACACCGTGCTGACAATGTAGATGGCCTCCACGAACCGCAAACCGAGCTGGGTGAGCAGGGTGTGACGCAGATTCGGCAGCAATTCGCGGAAAACCAGATAGCCCAGTCGTTCGCCGCGCGCTCGGGCGGCCTCGACGAAGCCCGCTCGTGCGACACCACTCGCGGCCGCGGCGAATACGCGTGCCGAATACGGGGTTCCCGCGACGACCGCGACGCTGATCAGGCCGGCGGTACCGGACTCGGGCCAGGACAGCATGAACAGCAGGATCGCCAGCACCGGCGGCAGCAGCATACACAGGTCCGCGGTGCGTTCTATCCACGCGCCGGCTCGTGTGTGCAGCGCGGCCGTCGAACCCAGGACGGCCGCGCAGGTGGTGACCAGCCCGGCGATGACCGCGGCGAGTACCAGCAACCCCCAGCCACCGTGCAGCAGCTGACTCGTGACGTCCTGGCCGATCCGGTCGCCGCCCAGCCAGGCTTCGCCACTGGGTTTCTCGAACGCGATACCCACGGGGTAGTCGACCGGATGCGGTGCGAGGAAGGGACCGGCCACCGCGACCGCGGCGATCAGGACTGCGGGGGACACGGCCGCCACGACGCGGCGGCGAGTGAGTACGGGCATCATCGCCGGCCCCGGTTCGCCCAGATACGGATTCCGTCGGCCGCGAGCAGTACACACATGATCGTCGTGCCGGTCAGCGCCACGATCGCGGCGACCAGTGCCGTATCGCGGTCGGAGACGGAACCGGCGATCAGCGCGCCCACGCCCGGGTAGTTGAATATCGTCTCCACGACGAGGGCGCCGCCGAAGAGGGTGCCTACGGAGGTCGCGAAGGACGCCGCGATGGCCGGGAGGGCGAACGGAACCACATGCCGGAGCAGGACCGTTTGCTCCGGCAGTCCGTTGAGAAGGGCGTTGTCGACATGGGGAGCCGTCGCCGCGTCGAGCACCGCGCCCCGCACGACACGCGCGTTCCAGGCGACCTGCGGTACCGCCAGCGCGACGACCGGCAGCACCAGCATGTCCGGGCTCGCCGGGTAACCCGATCGATCGGTGAAGGTCACCGAGGGAAGGACACCCAGCCACAGCGAGAACACCAGCACGAGGACGATCGCTACGACGAACTCCGGAATCGCAGTGGCGAAGGCTGTTCCGGGTTGCAGCGCCCGGGCGGCGAGACCGGAGGGCCGCGCCGCCCACCACATCCCGCACAACAGCGAGACCGCCACCGTGACCAGCATGGCGATCGAGGCCAGCAGCAGCGTCTGGGGGAAGTTCTCGGCGAGCAGTTCGTTCACCGGCTGCCCATGCGCGGTGGTGCCGAAATCGCCTGTCAGCGCACCGGTGAACCAGGACCAGAAACGCTCGGGCAGCGGGCGGTCGAGACCCAGTTCGTGTTCCTTGGCGGCGATTCGATCCGCCGGCGCGTCCCGCCCGAGCACGGCGCGTGCGGCATTGCCCGGCAGCAGATCGACCACCAGGAAGACCAGGGCGAGCAGGACGAACAGCAGAGCGAACCGGCGCGCCACCAGAACGGCGACCTTCCTCAACTCGACAACCACGCTCGTTCGAGCTGTACCCGGCCGTAACCACCGAGGTCGGGCAGCCCCTGGACCGAGGTGGCCGCGATATCGATACCGTCGGCCATACCCCACACGAGGTAACCGCCACGGTCGTATTGGATCCGCTGGATCTCCCGGCTGGCCTCGTCGAACTCGGCACCGGCGGGCGCGGCGAGCGCCCGAGCGTAGGCCTTGTCGAAGGCGGGATCGGTGAAGCCGGTCTCGTTCCACGCGGTCTGCGAGGTCATGACCTTGCTGGCGAAGAACACCACCGAGTCGTTGGTGCCCCAGTTCACGGTGTAGAAAGGCGCCTGCAGCCAGGTCCGGTCGTAGAAGTCGTTGGCCTCCTGGACGACCACCTCGATTCTCAGGCCGGCATCTGCGGCCTGGGCGGCGAAAACCCGGGCGGACTCGACTTCTCCGGCGGCCTCCTGTTTGGTCACCAGTGGGTAGGTCTTCGATGTGTCGAATCCCGCCTGCGTCAGCAGCGCCTTCGCCCGGTCGATATCGCGTGTGCGTTGCGGCAGGGAACGGTCGAAGCTCGGATCCGCGGTACCGAGAACATCGTTGGCGACCGTGCCGTACCCCGACAGGACCTGTGCCACCATCGCGTCGCGATCGACGAGCAGACGCATCGCTTCCCGCACCCGCGGATCGGCGAACGGCCCATCGGAGGTACGCATCGCGAGGGCCACCGCGACATCGTCGGGCCGCCGGACGACCTTCAGATCACTCCGGCGTTCCGCGGTACGGCCGGCCACCGCACCGACACCGGACGCCAGATCGATCTGACCGGCCATGATCGCGTTCGACATCGACTCCGGGCTCTCGAACAAGGTGACCTCGATCGCGTCGAGCAGCGGTGGGCCGCCGTGCCAGGCGTCGTTACGCACCAGCCGCGCATTGCCGCGGTCGAAGGATTCGAGCCGGAACGGTCCGCTACCCACACCCCTGGCGAAATCGGTCGTGCCCTCGGGGACGACGAATGTCATCATCCGTAGCAGCAGTGGCAGCTGGCTGTTCGGTGCCGCACAGGTCAGCAGCACGGCGTTCGGGCCCGCGGGCCGGATATCGGCCACCGAGGACACCGGAACCTTGGTCTCCCCGGCGATCTCGCGTAGCCGGCGCAGCGACCACACCACATCCGTCGAGGTGACCGGCCGGCCGTCGTGGAAACGCGCACCTTCGGCGAGAGTGAACGTCCAATTCCGCTGGTCCTTGTCCGCCACCCAGCGAGCCGCGAGACGCGGAGCCACATTGGGGTCGGCGCCGGGCACGGTCAGCGGATCGTAGAGCAGCGACATGATCAGGAAATCGCTGTCGTTACTCAGCGTGGCGTGGGGGTCGCGCTCGATCTTGGACGACTTACCCAGCGCCCCGACGCGCAGTGTTCCGCCACGCCGGGGTGGGCCACCGGCAACCTCGTCCGCACCGGGCGAGCCGCTTCCGCACGCCGCGACTGCCAGTATTGCGCTCACGCCGAGACCGGCTCGGAACAGTCGGCGCCTGTTGATATCCACTACCCGACCTCGTCCGCTCGCCCGTTCAGAGGTTAGCCTCTGCTAACTCGATTGAGGTTATCGCGTGGTGCACACCGGGACAACAGCTTTGGCCGACCGTTGCGGACTCAGGCGAGAGCGAGAGCGAACCAGGTGCAGGCGGCGAGCAGGACGACGGTGAGCGCCCATACGGCATGGGTGGTGTAGGTGTGTCGCACGGCTGGGCCTCCGGATCAGACGAAGGTGAAGCGCTCGGTGTGGACGCGATCGGCCGGGACCCCCACCTCGGCGAGGGCATCCTCCAGGGCGGTGACCATCGGGGTGGGCCCGCAGATGAAGTACTGCCGGTGGCGATATCGGTCGGGGAGGTGTCGCTGCAGCAGTGCGCGGTCCACGAAGCCGCTCTCGCCCTCCCACCCCGGTGGCGGGTCCTGGGGGACCAGGACCGTGGTGAGGTCCAGATACCCCGACATTGTGCGGATCTCGTCGTCGAAGGTCTGCTCGCCCATGGTCCGGACCGCGTAGATCAGCAGGAACGGGCGGCGGTCGCCGCGGTCGGCCATGGTGCGCAGTATCGAGATCATGGGGGTGATGCCGACGCCGCCCGCGATGAGGACGAATCCCGGGCCTTCGTGGCGGTCGGGGCCGAACACTCCATGCGGGCCGTCGAGAAAGGCGCGGGTGCCCGGAGTGATGTCGCCGGCGGTGGAGGTGAAATCGCCGAGCGCCTTGATGGTGATCTGGACTCGGTCGTGGTCTTCGGCGCTGGAGGAGAAGGAGAAGGGATGCGCGGTGACGGCGAAGGGGGAGCGGTCCACGGTCAGCCACCCGAACTGTCCCGGCGCGAACCGCAGACCGTCGTGGCCGGCCGGCATCAGGGTCAATGTCCGGGCATCACCGCGTTCGGCAGTGTTCTGCTCCACTCGCCACGGCCGCCGCAGTCGCCGGATCGGTGCGACGACCCGCACCCACACCAGCAGCCCGACCAGTGCGAGGGTCATCACCGTCCACAACCACACCTTCCAGACGGCGTCGAGGTAGTAGCCGACCAGCAGCATATGTGCCAGTGCCAGGCCCACCACCGCCACCGAGAGCACGCCGTGGGTGAGTTGCCATACCTCGTAGCGGATACGTAGGCGCCGCCGACACACCGAGGTCGCCACCACGATCAGCAGCAGCACTGTAGAAGCCACCGCGCAGCGGGCCCGCCACGGCGCCTCGGCCAGGTTCAGCAGCGCCACGATGTCGACGCCCCCGATCTGGAGCAGGATCGGGTGGGCGAGAACGAAAGCCAGCGCCACATAGGAGACCTGGCGGTGGAACTGCACCAGGGCGTCTTCGCCGAAAGGTGCCGCGACGGCGCGGAAACGGGCGACCAACGCGAACTGCGCGCCGAGCATCGACATTCCCACGAAGCCCAGCGCCACCGAAAATTCCACCCAGAACCCCCGCCCGCCCTCCACGGGGCCGATCACGGCGAATACCAGCGGCACGACGGCCACCGCCACGTACAGCGCGATCCATCCGATCCCCCGAACCACCACGGACACCGCTACCTCCCGTCGAAGGGCGCTTCGCTGTGCCCGGCCGGCACGCCGCCCCACGCTAGTCCACCTGTCGGCCGCGCCCGGTTTCCCTGCTCTCTGCGTGTCCGGGGGCACCCCACGGTCGTCGTGGGCGCCGCCCGGCATACTCGGCAGGTGGCGAACGACGAGATCTGCGGTACCGCGGTGGCCCCCGACACTGTGGTACTGGACGACCCGGTGGGCGAATCACTGCGCGGGCACCATACGCATCTGGCCCGCCGCAGCGGCCGCGCCCTCACCTACCTGCCCGACGTCGCGACCTTCGCCGCGGTCGGCGTGGATCCGGATCCGCGGGCCTGGGCCGATCTCGCGCGGCTGCTCGGTCCGGGCGAACTCGCCGATATGTTCAGTTGCGCGGCGCCGCCGCCGGCGGACTGGGAAGAGGTGTTCACGCTCGCGGGCCGGCAGATGATCTTCTCCGGCGGCGGCCTGCCCGCGCCGACGCCTGATCACCGGATGGTCGAATTGGGTGTGGACAGCGTGCCCGAAATGCTCGATCTCGTCGCGCGCACCCGGCCCGGTCCGTTCCGGCCGCGCACCCGGGAACTCGGCACCTACCTCGGTATCCGCGACGGCGGTCGGCTGGTGGCCATGGCGGGAGAACGGCTGCGGCCACCGGGGTGGACCGAGATCAGCGCCGTCTGTACCGCCCCCGAAGCGCGGGGGTGGGGCCATGCGGCCCACCTCATTCGAGCGCTCATCGCCCGTATCGAGGGCCGCGGCGAACGTCCCTTTCTGCATGTCGCGGAGGAGAATACGGGCGCGATCGCCCTCTACGAGCGGCTCGGATTCCGGACCCGCGTATCGGTGACCTTCCGGGGGTACCGCATCCCGTAGCCGCCGCGCCCCGCGCGTTGTCCTCGGACGAGGCTGCTCGCGTGGAGTCGTGCAGTGGTCGCCGCCCCGGTCGTTCGATCCGGCGGCGGGCGATGCTGCTCGCCGGGGCACCGCGCGGGACACCATCGGAACGCGGTTCACCGTTACCGGCGCCGGGTCCACTGCGTTTCCGCGGCGCGATGTGGGCCGTCCGGAGGCGGGCGAGTAGTGGTTGCCTCGACCGTGGCGGTGGGAGGGCCGACGCGCTCGTCCGGGCGGTCGACATCGACGACGCCTACCACGCCGGGTGGAAGAGGGCCTGTTCCCGCCCGGCAGCGTCCGGGCGGTCGCGCGGCCCGGAGAGTACTACCGGATCTCGTCGAGTCGGCCGGGCGCGGAGCCGCCGGGGGTCGAGTCGGCAGCGATCGGCCGCGTGCCCACCGCGGGTTCGGACCCTCGCCCGGTTCGGACCATCTTTCGGGCCGAAGCCTTCCGGTCCGGAAGAGCGGCTTCGACTGTTCGGTGCATCATATTTTCTGCCGATACTACTTGCACTGTCCTGTGGAGAGTGCTAAAAATTATCTCTGTCAGTTGACAGAGATAATCTTAGTTTCCTTCGACAGTGAATGGAGTGAACCGGAGGTGGCGACCATGCTGATGCGCACCGACCCCTTCCGCGACCTGGACCGCCTGACTCAGCAGGTGTTCGGTACGCCCGCGCGCCCGGCGGTGATGCCGATGGACGCCTGGCGGGAAGGCGACGAATTCTTCGTGGAACTGGACCTGCCCGGGATCGACCCGGATTCACTAAACCTGGATGTCGAACGCAATGTGGTGACCGTGCGCGCGTCCCGGCCGGACCTGGGCTCGAACCGGTCGATGATCGCGGCCGAACGCACCCGCGGGGTGTTCAGTCGGCAGCTGTTCCTGGGCGAGAACCTCGATACCGAGGCGATCCGAGCCGACTACCGTGATGGCGTGCTGCGGTTGGTGATACCGGTCTCGGAGAAGGCCAAACCCCGCAAGATCGAGGTCGCGCGCCACGATAGCGAGCGACAGGCCATCACCGCCTGACCGCCCGGCCGGAGCGTCCGTGCCGAGCAGCGCGAGGGGTCCGGCCGATGCCGTGAATCCGAGCTCTCCTACTCCCTCCGGTGGCCGGGCCGGGCGAAAGCGCCGGGCCCGGCCCCGCTACCCAGGAGTTACCCGCATGTCAGCCAGGAATGTTGTCATGACCACTACTGCTGCCGCTTCCGGGACCGCCACCGGTGGCGACTCGTCGCCGGCTCCGGCCGGGTCGGGCGAAATAGATGTCCGATGGCCGGATCCCAGCCCGCTGCAGAGTTGGTGGACCGAGATCATGGACGGCGTCCCGATGCCCCACTCCCGTCGGGCCGCCTGACCCGATTTTGTTCCGGGTAGGTTGAGTAGCGGCACTATCCGCATGTCGACGCCCCGAGTCCTCCGATGCCGCGGGAGCGGCCGGTCGTCGTCGACCGGACGAGCCGGTGCCGGATCGAATCCGCATACCCGATCTACCCGAGTCCGTTACCCGGACCCTCGCCGAAACCGTAGTGTTCCGGTCGGTGTCCGTCGCGTCGGCGGCCGAGGGAACCGAAAGAAATTCGAGGCGGTGCGCTATCCGGTGTTCCACAGTGAAAACCTCGGTGAGATCGAAGCGTTTCTCCGTACCGCGTACCCCGGCGTGCTGATCGGCCACACCGGACCCCGGCACGCCTCGGTGGGCCTGCGCCGCGATGTGCTCGGCGCCGTCACTCTGGACCGGATCGCGCTCGGGTTCGACCTCTCCTTCGGCATCGAGCAGTCGGGCGCGCTGTGTTTGGCGAGTGTGCACGCCGGGGTGATCGAGCACAGCGCTCCCGGCGGCGGAATCGAGGACCTCACGCCCGGCCGGGTCGGGGTGCTCGGTGCGAACGAGCTTCCGTCCTCGGGAACAATTCGGGCCGGTCGCTACGACCTCACGCTGTTCGAATCGGCACTGTTGGACCGCTTGGCCGTCGGCGAGGACGGAGCGCCGGTGCGGATCACCGCGGCCGGACCGCGTACCCCGGCCGACGCCCGTCGGCTCACCGCGGCGATCACCCATCTGAAGCACCTCGCCGCCGACCCCGCCACCGCGGCCAATTCACTGCTGATCGCTACCGCCACCGACTATCTGGCCGCGACCGTACTGGCGACCGTGCCCACCACGGCGGTCACCGAACCGGGCGCGGCCGACCGCCGCGACGCCCACCCCGGCACGGTGCGCCGTGCCATCGCCTACCTGGAATCGCATGTACACGAGGAGATCCCCGTCGCCGCGGTCGCGGCGGCGGCCTTTGTCACTCCGCGGGCGCTGCAACTGGCCTTCCGTCGCCACCTCGGCACCACTCCGCTGCGCTACCTGCGGCGGCTACGGTTGGCGGGCGCGCACGAACAACTCCTCGCGGCAGTCCCCGGCGACGGGCAGACCGTCGCTTCCATTGCCCGCGCATGGGGCTTCGCCCATCCGGGGCGCTTCTCCGCCGCCTACCACCGCTGTTACGGACGTACCCCCTCCGAAGTCCTGCGCCACAGCAGGTGATCCGGCCGGGGTCCGGGCGAGGCAGGCTGCTCGGCGTCGCGGTGAATCGCGGGGTCTGCGCGCAAACCGGCGGCGGGGACGACCGAGGCCTATCCGAACCGGCCGGTGGAGAGCCGGACCGACGTCCGCCGGTTCCCGGCAATCCCGGTGCCAGGGTCGGCCGGCGTGCCCCTGAACGATACGGCCGCGATATGTTCGGTGCCCTGCCTACCGCAGGGCGCGCCCTTCCGAATGGATCAGCTGCTCCGCTCCGTGGCATCGAGGGTGTCGAGAATGCGACCGGCGATCGAGGCCAAAGCGTCCACCTGGTCGTCGGTGAGTGCGTCGAAGACCAGCTCACGCACGGTATCGACATGTCTCGGCGCGGCCAGTTCGATCGCGGTGCGGCCCTGCTCGGTGAGCACGATGTAGGCGCCGCGGGCGTCGTCCGGACAGTCTTCACGCAGCACCAGCCCGCGTCGCTGCATACGGCCCAGGTGATGGGACAGCCGGCTCTTCTCCCACTGCAGGGCCTGCCCCAGTTCGCCTACCCGCATCCGCGGTTCGCGCCGGTCGGTGAGCTGTACGAGGACGTCGAAATCGGCCAGCGACAGGCCCGAGTCCTGCTGTAACTGCCGGTGCAGGCGGGCGACCAGCCGGGCGTGCATCGTCAGGTAGCCCCGCCACGCCCGGCGCTCGCGCTCGTCGAGCCATCGCGTCTCGGTCATATGCCCAGCGTAACCCAGTAGTTGACATATCACCAATCTCGGCGCAGGCTTTATATGACACATCAACAACAAGAACTCGGAGGCACAGGATGACGACCGCGACGAATGTGAACGAGCTGAGCGGAACCTACGTACTGGACCCGACCCACACCCGGGTCGGATTCGTCACCAGGCACGCGATGGTGACCAAGGTGCGCGGTGCGTTCAACGAATTCACCGGCAGCGCGTACTTCGACGGAGACAACCCGGCCAACTCCTCGGGAGAGGTGACGATCCAGGTGGCCAGCATCGACACCCGCAACGCCGACCGTGACAAGCATCTACGCGGGCTCGACTTCCTGGGCCTGGACGAATACCCCGAGATCACCTTCCGCTCCACGGCGATAACGCCGACCGGTCCGGACGCGTTCGACGTCACCGGTGACCTCACCATCAAGGGCATCACCCGGCCGGTGACCGTTCCCTTCACGTTCGAAGGCCAGGCCACCGACCCGTTCGGCAATGTCCGGGTCGGTTTCGAAGGGTCGGCCACGATCAACCGCAAGGATTTCGGCATCACTTGGAACGCGGCGCTGGAAACCGGCGGTGTGCTGGTTGCCGACAAGGTCGTCCTGGAATTCGAGGTCTCGGCGATCAAGCAGGACGCCGCGGCGAACTGACCACCGCCGAGCCGGAGGGACGCGAGCAAGGCGCGGTGGGGCGTGTCCCACGCTGCCACCGCGACGGCTCCGCGGCCCCACCCGGCGGCGTTCTCCGGATCGTGGCCCCAATTCATCAGTGAATACCGCCACCTGCTGTGCCCGGTACCGCCGGCGGGGCGCTGCCCGAGGTGGCGGTGGGCATATTTTCTCTCGTCGTCCTCCGGCCCGGCAGTCACCTCCGGGTATCAGTCGCCCCGCGAGCGAAGGGCCTCGGGCTTGTGCACGGCGTCGCGGCCGCTCTTCGCGCTGCGCACCCGGTACTGCGGGTCCTCATCGGAGGCGCGGACCGTGCGGCCGGCCGCCTCGGTGTCGGAGGTGATGACCTCTTCCACCTTGCCTTCGGCGGTACTGCCGTGGCTGTTCCATTCGACTTTGTCGCCCGCGCGGAAGGATTTCTTGCTCACGACTGCCTCCTGTTCAGGCCCCCGTGCGCACGCCTTACCCGTGGGACGACCCGGGAAACCGGCGGTTCGCCTCGGGAGCGCGGCCACCGCCCGGCCGGATCGCGCGGTACCGGTCGAGCGGCTCCGGACGCACTGCGCGGTTCACGACGTGGTCCGGCCCGGCGCCCTGGAAAAGCCGGCGCCACAGTGCGTGATAGTCGGCGGTATCGGCACCGATGTGTTGTGCGACGAATCGCGCGAAGTCGGTGAGGGTGGCCTCGGCGACGTCCTGTTCGGTCGGCGCCCACAGCGGTTGCCTCTATTTCTCCGGCCGGGCCGGCCGGAGCGCGCCCTCATCGCGCGCTCCAGCCGCCGTCCATGGTGTACGCCGCACCGGTGACCATTCCGGCTTCCGGGGCGGCGAGCCAGCTCACCAGCGCGGCGACCTCGTCCGGCTCGACGAGGCGTTTGATCGCACTCTCGGTGAGCAGAACCTTCTCCAGCACTTCCTGTTCGGGAATGCCGTGCGCCGCGGCCTGACCCGCGATCTGTTCGTCGACCAGGGGAGTGCGTACGTAGCCGGGATTGACGCAGTTGCTCGTCACGCCGTGCGGGCCGCCCTCCAACGCGGTCACCTTCGACAACCCCTCCAGCCCGTGTTTGGCCGTCACGTAGGCGACCTTGTAAGGGGAGGCGCGCAGACCGTGCACCGAGGAGATATTGACGATCCGTCCCCAGCCCTGCCGGTACATATACGGCAGGGCCGCGCGCACCAGCAGGAACGGTGCCTCGACCATCAGCGTGAGCAGGTCGCGGAACCGCCGCGGCGCGAACTCCTCGATGGCGGAGATGTGCTGCACCCCCGCGTTGTTCACGAGGATGTCGGTACCGAGTCGCAGTTCCTCCAGCGCCGCGACGTCGAGCAGATCGACCGCCCACGATTCGCCACCGAGTTCCCCGGCGACAGCCGCGGCGCCGGCAGCGTCGATATCGGCCACCGTCACCGTGGCACCGCGCGCGGCGAGCGCCCGGGCGCATGCCGCGCCGATACCGCTCGCGCCACCGGTGACCAGGGCGCTGCGTCCCGCCAGGTCGGTCATCGCACGGGCACCTCGACGGTGTGCGGGGCGGCCAGGCTTTCGGCATCGGCGCGGTCGATGCTCTCCAGGTCGAGCCCCTTCGTCTCGCGTGCGACCAGGACGGCGATCGCGCTGACCGCCGCCGCGGCCGCCAGATACCAGGCGATCGGCACCGCGGACCCGTAGGTATCGAGCAGCCGGACCGCGATGATCGGCGCGAGCGACCCGGCCACGATCGAGGTCACCTGGTAGCCCAGGGACACACCGGAATAGCGCATGCGGGTCGGGAACATCTCGGCCATGATCGCGGGCTGCCCGGCGTACATGAAAGCATGGAAGACCAGCCCGATGATGATGGCGGACACGATGACCAGGTTGTTCCCGCTGTCCATCATCGGGAAGGCGAAGAAACCCCAGGTCGCCGCTGTCAGCGCGCCGATCATGTAGACGGGCCGGCGGCCGATGCGGTCGGACAGGCTGCCGACCAGCGGAACGACCACGAAGTGCACGGCGTGCGCGGCGAGCAGCCACCACAGGATCACCGATGTGTCGGCGTGCACCTCGACCTTCAGATAGGTGATGGTGAACGTGACGACCAGGTAATACATGATGTTCTCGCCGAATCGCAGCCCCATCGCGGTGAGCACACCGCGCGGGTAGCGGCGCAGCACCTCGACGACGCTCAGTGAGGTGGCCTTGATCTCCTCGGCTTCCTGCTGCGCGGCGACGAAGATGGGCGCATCGGTGATCTTGGTGCGGATGTAGTACCCCACCAGCACCACCACCGCCGACAACCAGAACGCGACCCGCCAGCCCCAGCCGAGGAACGCTTCGTCGGACAGTGTCGTGGTGAGGACCAGCAGCACGACCGTGGCCAGCAGATTGCCCGCGGGCACGCCCGCCTGCGGCCAGCTCGCCCAGAATCCGCGGCGGCTACTCGGACTGTGCTCGGCGACCAGTAGTACCGCGCCACCCCATTCGCCGCCGACCGCGAAACCCTGGATGAAGCGCAGCGCCACCAGCAGGGCCGGGGCCCAGTAACCGATCTGGCCGAAGGTCGGTAGGCAGCCCATCAGGAAGGTGGCGCCGCCGACCAGGACGAGACTGAACTGCAGCAGTTTCTTTCGCCCGTATTTGTCGCCGTAGTGTCCGAAGACCACGCCGCCCACTGGCCGGGCCGCGAAACCGACCGCGTAGGTGACGAACGCGGCGAGGATCGCGTCCAGGTCGCTGGTGCCCTCCGCGAAGAACACCTTGCTGAACACCAGCGTCGCGGCCGTCCCGTAGAGAAAGAACTCGTACCATTCCACGACTGTGCCCGCCATCGAGGCGGCCACCACCCGCCGCAGGCCGGCGGCCGTGCCACCGGGCCCGGCATCCTTCGTTGCCGCCGGGTCGGGTCCGGCGCTGTGCTCCCTCATCGCACTTCTCCTTCGTGCCCGGGACCACACCACCCCTTGTCATGTGACGGGTCCCACATTTCCTGGCTGCATCGAGTATTGGTGCAGACCGAGGGCCCCGCAATGACCATTACTGCAGCGCAGATGTGCGAAAATGCAGATATGAGTACGGCCTTCCCGGGTCGCCCGAGCGCGGACGATCTTCTCGTACTGCTCGCAGTCGGTCGCTCGGGACGATTCGTAACCGCGGCCGAACAACTCGGCCTCAACCACACCACCATCTCCCGTCGGATCGCCGCACTGGAGCAGACCCTCGGTGGGCGGGTGCTCACGCGGGTGACCGGCGGCTGGGAACTGACCGATCTCGGCAGGGAAGCCCTGGCCGCGGCCGAGGCGGTGGAGTCGGCGGTGGAATCACTCGCGGCGGACGCGGGCGGGAACCGGGTGCTGGCGGGGGTGGTCCGGCTCTCGGCGACCGACGGCTTCAGCGCCTATATCGCCGCCCCCGCCGCGGCGGAGGTGCGCCGGCGGCATCCGGATATCGCGGTCGAGCTCGTGGCGACCACCAGGCGGGCGTCGCAGCAGCGCTCCGGGCTCGACCTGGAGGTCGTCGTCGGCGAACCACGGGTGCGCCGCGCCACGGCGACGCATCTGGCCGACTACCGCCTGGGGCTCTACGGGTCGCGCGCGTACCTGCGCGAACACGGCGCCCCGGCCACGCTCGATGATCTCGCCCGGTATCCGCTGGTGTACTTCATCGATTCCATGCTCCAGGTAGACGATCTCGATCTGGCCTCCGGGCATGTACCCACCATGCGGGAATCGGTGACCTCTACGAATGTCTTCGTGCACGTCGAAGCCACCCGCGCGGCCGCGGGGCTGGGCCTGCTGCCCTGTTTCATGGCCGATCGCCATCCGGATCTGGTGCGGGTCCTTGCCGATTCGGTGGCCGTGACCCTCGGTTACTGGCTGGTGGCCCGCACCGAGACCCTGCGTCGCCCGGAAGTCGCCGCCGTGGTCGCCGCGATCCGGTCCGTGATCGATGACCAGCGCGAGACGCTGCTCGGTGCCGGATGAGCTGTGCCCGGGTGGGCCGCGCGTGCGTCAACGGTTTCGGCGGACTACCGAAGCGGCCAAGAGGTCGTCGACGGTCCGGGCTGCGAGGCCGGAGAGGTGCTCGAACGCCTCGTGGGCGCCATGACATCACCGATATCCAGCCCACCCCCGGTACCCATGGCGACCGAGTCTACTAGCGGGGGCGCCGGCCGTTTCGGCTGTCGCGGGGTCGAATCTCCGGCGGCCCTACCGATGTCCTCGATCTACCTAGCAGACAATCCTTGGACCGCCCACGACCGTGCGACAGCCTCGCGGCCGCGGGCACAGTCCTGCACCGATGAGCACCGTCCTGTCGCTGGAGTCCTCCACCTTGCCCATACCCTCGGCCCTCACCGGCCACCACGCTTCGCCCGCCGGTCGCGACGAGCCCCGCGTACCGCTGTATTCCGCCGAGTTCGCGGCCGATCCGCACGCCGCCTACCGCCGGATGCGCGACCGGTACGGCTCGCTGGTTCCGGTGGAACTGGCGCCCGGCGTACCCGCCACCCTGGTGGTCGGATATCGCACCGCCCTGCGCATCCTCACCGACCCGGAGCGCTTCCCCGCCGACCCACGGGCCTGGCAGCGCGGTATTCCCGCCGATTGCCCGGTGCTGCCCGTGCTGGAGTGGCGGCCGAGTGCGATCCGCAGCGCGGGCGCCGAGCACGCCCGCTACCGCGGGGTCAACACCGCCGGTATCGACGGCGTCGATCTGCACGCCCTGCACGGCGTCGTCGGACGGATCGCCGTCCCGCTGATCAACGCCTTCTGTGCGACCGGGGCCGCCGATCTCGTCATCCAGTACGCGTTTCCGCTGGCGTTCCAGGCGATCAACGCGATGCTGGGCTGCCCAGCCGATATCGGCCGGAAGGTCGCGGAAGCCACGCAGACAGTGTTCGACGGAGTGGACGCCGAACGCGGCAACCAGATGCTCAGCGCCGCGGTGCTCGAACTGGTCGAATTGAAGCGGGTCGTACCCGGTGACGACATCACCTCGCGGGTGCTCGCCCACCCGGCGAATCTCGACGAAGCGGAACTCATCCATCAGATCGTCATCCTCTACGGTGCCGGGATCGAGCCGCTGCAGAACCTCATCATCAACACCCTGCTGCTGATCCTCACCGACGACCGGTTCGCGGGCAGTCTGCTCGGCGGCGCGCTGGCCACCCGGGACGCGCTGGACGAGGTGTTGTTCGAGGACCCGCCGATGGCGAATTTCAGTGTCACCTACCCGCGGCAGCCGATCCTGATCGACGATGTCTGGCTGCCCGCGAACCAACCCGTGGTGATCAGCCTGGCCGGGTGCAACAACGACCCCGCGATCAGCAACGGCGACCATACCGGCAACCGTTCCCATCTCGCCTGGAGCGCGGGCCCGCATTCCTGTCCGGCCAGATCCGCGGCATATCTGATCGCTCAGGGCGCTATCGATCAATTGCTGGACGCCCTTCCCGACCTGCAGTTGGCCGTACCGGTGGACGCGCTCGCCCGGCGGCCCGGGCCGTTCCACCGGGCACTGGCCGAGCTACCGGTGGAATTTCCCCCGTGCCCGCCACAGACCCCGCTCTGAGACCCGCGCCGGCCCCGGTGGGTCCGGCCGGGAACCACCGGCGCGATCACCCGAGCGGTGCCGCGTCCGCGTCCCGGGCCGCGGTGAAGCGGCCCATATCGGCGGGCCGGGCGAAGGTGCCGGCGAAGGCGTTCGCCAGCGCGGGGTCGTGTTGCGCGGCCAGCATCAACTGCTGCATCTCGGCCGGCGGGTCGAGCACCGCCGCCGTCCACCGCGCGGCATGGTGCGCGATTCCGGTGAGCCAGGGCATCGCGGCCGACTCCATCCAGGACCGGTCGAACGGCTCGTCCGGACGGGCCAGGATCGCGGCGGCGTAGGCCTGCGCGCAGTGGGCGGCGTTGTTCGCGCCCTGGGCGCCACCGGGGTCCATCCGGCACACCACATCACCGCCTCCGAGTACCGGCCGCCCGGAGGGAAGCGTCCCCACCGGCCGGCGCATCGCCGGTTTCACCGCACCTGTCAGTGCCGCACGGGCATCGGTCAATTCGGCCGCGCGATAACGATCGGCGAGATCGGCGGGCAGATGGGTCTCCAGTAGGCGAAGAGTCCGGCGCAACTGCTCGGTCGGCGGGTCGTGTGGATTGAAGACATCGAAGGGTCCACCGGGGAGGGCCTCGATCAGCAGCATCTCGCAGCGCCGCTCCGCGCCCGGCGCGCCGGTGAGCCCAGGATAGGAGATCACTTCCCCCAGACCGGGCAGCGATACATAGATTCCCAGGTCGTCCGGGTCCGGCGTCGCGCCCTCGAGGTAGAGCACGGCCAGCTGCCGGGCGGGACGGCCGGGCACCGGCCAGCCGGGATCGGCGGGGAAGCAGACGGCCAGCTCACCGGCGGCCCGGGTGACCACGGTGAGGTCGTACTCGGCCGCCCGGCGGTCGACTTCGGCCACCGGCGGATCGCCGATCTCCAGATCTCCACCGGCGTCGATGTAGTCGGTGAGCCAGCGCGCGAACACGGTGCGCTGATCGACGCTCTGCGCCGGTCGGTCGAACCGGCCGGTCCAGCCCAATATCCGCTGGCGGTCCATCACCGCGGCCAGCCGGATACCGTGTATCTCGGGCGCCACGGACCGCCAGTGCCCCAGTCCGGCCGCGGTTTCCAGGTCCAGTGTCGCCGGGAACTTGACCTGAGTGCTCGTGACCGTGCCGTTCAGTACGGCGGCGGCTTCGCGGGCCGCCACCAGCGTGACCGGGCGACCCGCGCGTAACAGCCGATGCGCCAACGGGAGCCCGCATTCGCCCGCCCCCAGAATCCGGATATGTCCCATCACGCGCCCTTTCCGCTGACTTGTTCGGCCGATCCGACCAGATGATCCTCGGCCAATAGGTGGGAGTGGCACATCGGTACCGGCTACGTGAAATCCGCTGCGACGAATACTGGTGATCGCCACGGCGGGGCGATCCGCGCCGGGTGCGATCGCCGCCCCGGCGGCAGTGGGGGATTTCGTCGGCTGCGCGGGGCCGTCGCGACGGTGACTGTCTGGTCGGTACCGGTGTCGCGGCCGCGACCTATCCGGCGGGGGCGATGCCGGGCAACAGCGCCCGCATCGAGTACGGCGCCGACGGCCGCTACACCGTCGATGTCGGCGCGTCCGATATCGGTACCGGCACCTGGACGGCGCTGACTCAGATCGCGGCCGACGCGCTCGATCTCGACGCCGAACTTGTGCGTCTGCGGATCGGCGATACCGACCTGCCGGAGGCCAGTGTGGCGGGCGGCTCCACCGGGATCTCCTCGTGGGGGTCGGCCATCGTCGCCGCCGCCCGGGAGTTCCGGCACGACCACGGCCGGGACCCGGCCGCCGGGGTACACACCGCCACGCAGGCGCCGGAGAATCCCGATGCGGAGAAATTCGCGTTGCACTCCTTCGGCGCACAGTTCGTGGAAGCGCGGGTGCATCGGTCCACCGGCGAGATCCGGATTCCGCGGATGCTGGGAGTGTTCTCGGTCGGCCGGGCCGTCAATCCGCGGACCCTGCGTTCGCAGCTGATCGGCGGTATGACGATGGGTATCTCCGCCGCGCTGCACGAGGAGAGCGTGCGCGACCACCGGTTCGGCCATATCGTCACCCAGGATCTCGCGTCATACCACATCAGCGCCCACGCCGATGTGCAGGATATCGACGCGATCTGGCTGGGCGAGGTGGACGAACACGCCAACCCCATGGGGTCCCGGGGTGCGGGGGAAATCGGTATCGTCGGGGCTCCCGCCGCGGTGGCCAATGCGATCCATCATGCGACGGGGGTACGCGTACGCACCCTCCCCATCACCCCGGACGCGGTATCGACCTGAGCGGTCACGCGCTCGGCCACAGTTGTCCGCCGAGATCGCGTCGCCCGGCCCGGGGTTCACAGCGTGTAGGTCCGGGCAACCGTGATCAGATCGCCGTGGAAGGCCCGCAGCGCCAGGCGGCGGCTCCTGGCGTCGGCAGCGCGAACAGCGACGATGCGCCGGCGCGACCTGGGCTCTTTCCTCATGGCAGCTCTCGGGATCCGCTTCGAGACCACGGTCAACCTGATCGGGAAGGACCCGCGGTGCGCGGGTCGATGGCAGCTGGGTGCTCGGGCTCGGCCCTGTCGGTGTGCGCGGCGGCGGGCGCGAGGTCGATCTTTCTCCAGGTGCGATTGTCGCCCGTCGTCGGCTACGCGGTCCTGGGAGCCGCGCCGGGGGCGGACGCGCAGGTGATCACCCTCGAGGAGCTCTGGGGTCGCGACGTGGAGAGAATTCGAGATCTGCGACCCGACCGAGACAATGCTCGACTATCCCTCGATATCCCGGTATGGCGACGGTCCGGGAGGCGAGTGAAGCGAAACTCCGCTTCGCCCGGGAGCTGGCCGTACCGCCCGGAACCGACCCCGCTGCGGTATCGCCGATATACGCCGGCGGCCTCGGCGGTCCGGCCGCGGCGCTGGTGATCGTGCCCACCCTGGACTCGCTGGCCGACTACGGACGCCGGTACGCGCAGCGGCTGCGCGAGTCCGGGACGCCCGCCGATGTCGCCGAGCATCCCGGAGCGCCGCACGCGTTTGTCACGCTGCCGGGTGTGGCGCCACAGGCCGCGGCCGCGCGACGGCAGGTCACCGACGTCCTCCGCGCTCGCCTGGCCGGGGCACCGGCGTCCCCGGCAGGGCCGGCACCGGTCCGCGTCCGGATGTCCGCAGGTGCTCCGGGACGGACCACCGCCGGTCGGGAACGGGCGAAGGGAACTCTGCGCAGAGCCGACCGGCGAAGCGGAACCGGGCGTGTTCGCGCATCCGCTGTCCGTAGACCGGATCACGGGCGAGCACGTAGCCCGATGCGGCCCTCCGGACCTACGCCTCGCCGGTCGGTGGAGCGGGGCTCAGCCGTGGGCCACGGCGTGCAGCGTCACCTCGCTCAATCCCCCGGACCGGACCCGCGCGGTCAGATAGGTGTGTTCGGGCTGCCGGCGGCGATCGGTGGGCGAACCGGGGTTGAGCAGGCGCAGACCGGTATCGGCGACGCTGTCCCAGGGAATGTGGCTGTGGCCGAAGATCAGCACATCGGTTTCGGGGAAGGCCGCCGCGCAGCGGCGTTCACGACCCTTTGCGGGCCCGGTCTCGTGCACCACCGCCAGCCGGATACCGGCGAGGTCCGCCCGGGCGATCTCGGGCAGCCGGGCGCGCAGGTCCGGTCCGTCGTTGTTGCCGTACACGCCGATGAGCTGTTTGCTGCGTGTTTCCAGCCGGTCCAGTAGGGCGAGTTCCACCCAGTCGCCCGCGTGCACGACGACGTCGGCCGCGTCCACCTCGTCCCAGAGAACGGCGGGCAGGTCCCGAGCCCGTTTCGGAACATGCGTATCGGACATGATGAGCAACCGCATGGGTCCGGTGTAGCACCCGGATACCTGCACACCGCATCCGCCCGGGGCAGGAGAGCGGCTAGAGCACGACCGGGTGATCGGAGGCCACACGGCCGCCCAGATGAACCCAGCCGTCCGGGTCGTGCCTGGTGAAGAGTTGTGAACCCTGTCCCTGGGTGATGGTCAGGTCGCGACCCAGCCGGGCGGTGAGGGCGATGGCGGCGGCGCCGGTGGCCTCGTCCTCGGGGATGCCCATGGCCGGCGCGAACATGCGGGAACGCACCGCGCCGCGAATCCGGTCGGTCCAGGCCCAGACGTAGTGATGGCCGCTGTCGAAATCGCCGGGCACCACGGTGCCGAGGAGGTCGGTGTCGTCGAATTCGTGGAAGCTGAATTCGGGCGCCCATTCCGGCCGGGCCCGCACCCAGGTCAGGCCGGCATCCGCGGTGACGGCCACCGGGCCCGCGGGCACTTCGAGCGTTTCGGCCGGCGTCCCTTGGTCGGCCAGCCACCAGGCGGTCCCGACCGTGGGGTGGCCGGCGAAGGGCAGTTCGACGGCGGGGGTGTAGATGCGCAACCGGGCGATCTCGCCGGTCGGCGGTTCGACCACGACCGTCTCGCTGTAACCGAGCCGGGCGGCAAGCGCCTGGTGATCGACGCCTGCCACCTCGCCGGCCCGGGCGATACCGAGGGGATTGCCGTACCGGCCTGCGGTGTCGGTGAAGACCCGTACGACCTCGACCTGAATACTGTCCTGCTCTGGCGTGCGCACCGGGCCAGATTAGCCGAATACGACCACCGCTCCGCGGAGCCCCGGCACGGGGGTGGGTGACCCCGGCGGTGGTGGGTGGGTGGCCCGGAGCCGGGCATATTCCGGCGGCCGCGGACGGCGAACAGCGGCGGCGAGGCGGGCGCTCCGCTCCGGACGACGACGGCGGCTGCCCCGGTATGTCCCCGGGCAGCCGCCGTCCGACCATCCCGCCCGCACCCTTGTGGAGACGCGGAGCGGGTATCGGTGTCGTGCCTTGTGCGGGTCGTTACCGGCCCTGGTGCGAACGCTGGCGCGTCTCCTCCAGGTCGGCCTCGGAGCGGGCCTTCTCGGCCTCGGCTTCCTTCTGTGCGACCTCGCGTTGCGATTCGGCCTTGTCCTGCTGGGCGATCCCTTCGTCCCGCAGGTCGTTGTGCCCGGTCACGGTGCCGGCGACTTCCTTGGCCTTACCCTTGACGCCCTCGACGGCGCCTTCCAGTCCTTCCCGGGGGCCAGTTCGATTCTCGGCCACGATATCTACCTCCGATGTCGATTGTTCGGGTGGACACCGAGCGCTTACCCCGTGTCCGCGGGTTCAATCCGGACCGACACGGAGATTCCCGAGCGGATACCACCGGGGTGCACGCGGAGAATCATGCGCCGACGCGGCGGTGCGGTAGGGACCCGGACGTAGAGGCCACCTCGGGGTCCGCGACTCCCGGGGCGACCGGGCACCGTGTGTCGGGTGTGCGCCTCTCAGACACACCCGGTGGACGATTCCGGCGCGAGGGTTGAGTGTGCCGTTGCGGCATGGTTTTTCCTGGTTCCGAGCGCGAAAACCATACGGGAGGACGGAATGACCATGACGGAACAGCACTACGACCGGACGAGTGACGCCCCTGCGCTGCCGCCGGTCCTGCCGCCCGCCGACCCGGCCACCGAGGCAGATGCCGTCGAGCCGCAGCCGACCTTGCTCGATCGGACGGGCGGGCCGATGGGGTTCGTGTACTCGACCGTTCCGGTCGTGGTGTTCGTGGCGGCCGATACGGTGCTGCCGCCGGCGGCGACGATCGGTGTCTCCCTCGCGGTCACCCTGGCGCTCACCGGGTTCCGGCTGTCGCGCGGCGAACCCTTCTCGTCGGCGGTCGGTGGACTGCTGGGGTTGGCGGTCGCCGTGGGGATCGTCGCGTGGACCGGGTCGGCGAAGGATTTCTTCGTCCTCGGCATCTGGGTGGCGCTGGCGGGCTTCGTCGTCAGCTTCGGCTCGGTGCTGGCCCGGCGGCCGCTGACCGGCGTGATCTGGAACTCGCTGCACGGCGGCCGGCATGCGTGGCGTGTGGATCGGGTAGTGCTGCGTGCGCACGATCTCGCCACCCTGGCCGCCGCGGCCGTGTTCGGCACCCGGTTCGTAGTCAAGGAATGGTTGTACCTCGCCGACTCGACGACCTGGCTGGCCGTCGCCAAGATCGCGATGGGAACGCCGCTCACGGTGCTGGCCGCGCTGGTCGTGCTCTGGGCGTTCCGGCGCAGCACCGAGCGTCTCGGGAAGTAGTAGTGGGTGACGCGGCGCACGGCCCGGCTTCCGGCAGCGGGTGGCGCGGTCCGTCGGCGTACGCGGACGGACCGCGCGGCGGCGATGTTTGGGCCGCGCGGCGGTGTTCAGGCGCCGAGCAGCCGGATCTCGGTCTCGAGTTCGGCGGCCTGCACGGTCAGGGCGTTGTCGTCGGGGTCCGCGCCGACCCGGTCGACGAGTGCGGCCCGGGTGATGATGGGAAGCCCCTGGGCGGCGACGTCGGGATCGGTCTCGATCCGGACCGCGCCGCCGGCCAGCGCCAATGTGGCCTGTGCGTTCTCCGCGTCGAGTAATCGACGGAGGTCGCCGGGCGTGACCTGGGTGTGCGGTTGCCGCGGCGCGCTCCCGGCGGCCGGCGGATCGTCCGGGGTGCGGTTCTCGGTAGTCATGGTCCCCGGTTGCCCGGTCGGGCCGGAGAGAAACCTGAGCCGGTCGGCGCCCGTTTTCCGGGCCCGGACCCCTCCGTCGCCTCGCCACCATGTCCGGGCGACCGGGTGATGCGCGCCGAGAGCGCCCCGTGACCAGCCCTTCGAGGGACACGCTCACCGGAGCGCCGAAGTCAGTCGGCAGGGCGCTCCGCGAGCACCCCGGCGAGAGCCGACGCGACGAGTGCCACGGCGTGATCGGGATCGTCGGCCAGATCCCGCAGCACACCCAGCGCCAGGTTTGCCGGCATCTCGGCGAGGGCCTGGGTGAGGCGTATCCGCACCGCCGGCTCGGTAGTGTGCGCGGCGAGCTTCCCGGTCAGGGCGTCCATGATCCGGTCGGCGAGTGCGGCGTCCAGTGCCAGTGATCCCAGGACCTCGGCGGCATCCACATCGTTGCTGCCCTCGACCACCATATCGACGAGTACGGGGACGGCCGCCGGCTCGCCACGCGCCCCGGCTGCCAGGGCGGCGGGCCGGCGCACCGCCGGCTCCGGATCGGTGAGCGCGCCGGTGAGCGCCGTGCTCGCGTCGTCGCCGGGTATTTCGGCGATAGCGAGTACCGCGCGCCGCCGGATCGCGGCGTCCGCGGCGCGCAGGCCCGCCACCACGCCGGCCAGTCCGTCCCCGCCCGCTCGGGCGAGTGCCCAGCGCAGGGCGCCCGCGACATTCGGGTCGGTTTCGGTGAGAACCGCTCCGGCCAGCAGTTCGGTGGATACCGGCATCTCCTCGGCCGAGGCCAGAACCGTTTGCTGCCGGCGTGCGGCACTCGGCGACTCGAGCCCGTGCAGGAGTTCGACGATACGCAGGACATCCGGCCAGCCCGCGGGCGTCGAGGCATCGACGGCCCGCAGCCGGTCGAGCAGTTCCTGCTCCCGGCGAACCCGCGCCTCGGTCCGCCGGATGAGCGCGCCGACCAGCTCCGCCGGGGTGAACGCGGGATCCTGTAGGGCCCGCCCGACCTCCCGTAACGACAGTCCGAGGGAGCGCAGACTTTCCACATGGAAGATCCGCCGGATATCCGCGGGGGAGTATTCGCGGTAGCCGCCGACAGTGCGGCCGGTCGGTCGCACCAATCCGAGGGAGTCGTAGTGCCGCAACATCCGGGTACTCACCCCCGAACGGCGCGCCACCTCACCGATCAGCACGCGGCCGGCCCGGCGCGTTCGGGACCGAGCGCGACGATCCGTTTCGCCTCGGCGACATCCGGATCGAAGCCGGCGTCCGGGTCGCGCAGCAGCCGTTCGGTGGCGCGGGCATGCGCGCGCACCACCGGATCCGGGCTGGTCAGCCTTGCCTGTACGGCCGGCTCGGCGTGGTCGCCGAGGGTCACCAGGGCTCGGCTGAGACTCAGTTGGACGGTCCGGTCGCCGCGCCCGAGTTGCGTCGCCAGTTCCGCGGCCAGCGCCTCCTGCCCGTCGGCCGGTACGAGGACTACGGCGGCGCGCCAGGCGCTCCGGGCGACCTCGTCGTCGGCGTCGTGCAGCAGCGATCGGGTGATCGCCGGCCAGACGGATCCGTCACCGATCTTGGACAGGGTGTGCAGCGCTTGGCTGCGGGCCTGTGCGTGCGCCGAACGCAGTTCGGTGCGCAGGACCGGCACGGTGATCTCGGCCGGATGGCGGGTCAGTGCCCAGGTGAGCATGTCACGGACATAGAAGTCGGGTTCGACCGCGCACCGTGCGACCAGCGCACCGACGAGACCGGGTGCGGGGTTCGTGCCGGCGGCCAATGCCGCCTGCAGCCGGGTCGACGAGTCCGGAGCGCGCAATGCCTCGAGCAGACGCGTATCGAGTGAATCGAATATCGGGTCGATGGGGACCACCTCCTGCGCTCAGTCAAGACCTTGTCACAGTGTCAGGGTCAAATACGTGAGGCCGGGTCGCGTCGGGCGGGAGCCGTCGGCGGCACCGCCCCGGCTCCGCGGACCCCGAATCGGTATGCCGGAATGTGTTGGGCGACTTGCCCGGATGGGGTATACCTGCGGGGTACCGATCTCACCACGCCACAAGGAGCATTCGCCGTGTCCGACGGCTCTATCGACCTGCGCACCGATGTCGCGCATCCCGCGCGCATGTACGACTACTTTCTGGGCGGCAAGGATTCCTACGATGCCGACCGGGCCGCGGCCGAACAGGCACTGCGCGATTTTCCGGCGGTCCGGCTGACCGCGCGCACCAACCGCGAATTCATGCGCCACGCCACCCGGTATCTCACCGAGCAGGGGATCCGCCAATTCCTCGATATCGGCACGGGTATTCCGACCGAGCCCAACCTGCACCAGGTCGCCCAGAGCCTGGCGCCGGAATCGCGGGTGGTCTACGTCGACAACGACCCGATCGTCCTCGCGCACGCGCGGGCGCTGCTGGTGAGCGCCGAAAAGGGTCGCACCGCCTACATCCAGGCCGACGCGGGAGATCCGGAGGCCATCCTCGCCGCGCCGGAACTACGCGCGACGCTGGATCTGTCGCAGCCGGTGGCGGTCTCGCTCATGGCCCTGCTGCATTTCGTGCCCGGTGACGTCTACGAGATCGTGAACACCCTGATGGCGCCGCTGGCGCCGGGCTCGTACCTGGCGATGTCGCATGTCACGACCGAGTTCGACGACGGTCCCGACGACCCCGACGGGATGGCCCGGCTGCTGCAGGTCTATGTGGATCGCGGGATTCCGGTGCGGCCGCGTACCCGTGCGGAGGTGGCCCGGTTCTTCGATCAGCTGGAACTGGTGGATCCGGGTGTCGAGGTGATCCATCGGTGGCGTAACTCGGGTATCGAACATCCGCAGAGCCATGACAAGAAGGTGTCGCTCTACGGTGCGGTGGGCCGGAAGGTCTGAGGCGTACCGTCGCCCGGCGGCGCGGACGGTTGTGGCCGGACGCCGGTAGCGGTTCCGGCCACGATGCGCGACTTCACCGGGCGACCGCGCCGTGGTCCGGTTCGGTGACGGCCGGGACCGGCCGGTGTCCCCGGTCGTCGTCGCTGCTCTCCGCGCCGACCGGTGTGCGGCGGCGGGCCCGTTGGGCGTCGACCACCGCCCCCAGCAGCACCGCGAAATTGGCGACCCACAGCCAGACGAGGAAGACGACCGCCGCCGCCAGTGAACCGTAGACCTTGTCGAAAGAGTCGAAATGGCCGGCATAGAACGACAGACCGGCCGAACCGGCCAGCCATACCGCGACCGCCAGCGCGCTCCCCGCGGTGAACCAGCGAAACGGCTGCCTGCTCACATTGGGTGCTACCCAATAGAGAAGTGACAGTGCGAAACTCGCCACCAGTGCGAGCACGATCCACCTGAGGACCGCCCAGGCGCCGTGCACGAAAGGCAGGCCGGTGAGGGCACCGCCGAATCTTCCGGCCATACCGTTGGTGATCACGAAACCCAGGCCGGTGAACACCATCATCGCGATCAGGACCACGCTGAGCGACAGTTGTAGGAGTACCGTCCGGGGCCGGGACCGGCTCTCCGCCACGGAGTACAGGGCGTTGGCGGCCCGGATGAACGCGCCGATATAACTCGACGCCGTCCACATCCCCGGCAACACCTCCGGTTCTCCGGCTACCCGCGCGATGCGCTGCGCAAACGCCACCGTCTCGGTGCCTCACATATGCGATCCTCCGTCGACACGCACCTCGGTCCCGGTGACGAAATAGGCATCCGGGGAGCCCAGCATCGCCACCACCGCGGCCACCGCGTCGGGTCCGGCGAACGGCGCGCCCGTCGGTAGGGGCAGTGCCGGCGCGGCCTTGGCGAACAATGCGATATCGGCATCGGCGGGCAGGCCGGGACCGAGGCTCTGTCCGGACGCACCGCTGCCGTCGGTCATCCCGGACGAGATCGAGCCCGGCTGAACGGCATTGAACCGGATGCCCTGCCGGCCGAATTCCATTGCCAGCGCGTGGGTCATCGCCTGGATACCGCCCTTGGATGCCGCGTAGGCGGACATGTAGGGGTGGGCGAAAACCGCGGAGGTAGAGCTGAAATTCACGACCGCCGGGGCGTTTCCGGCGCGCAGTGCGGCCAGGGACTCGCGGGTGACCACGAAGGTGCCGACGAGGTTGATCCGCAGGATCTGCTCGAAATCGGCGACCGAGGTCTGTTCGAAATGTGCCGACCGCAGGACACCGGCGGCATTGACCAGGGTGTCGAGTCCGCCGAGCCACCCCAGGGCCGCGGCCACTCCGGCGCGGACCGACTCCTCGTCCGCGATATCCATGATCGACGTGCTCAGCCGTGCCCGATCGGCGCCGGCCTTGTCCAGTGTGTCCTCGAGTCCGGCCGCGCTGATATCCGCGGCGACCACCCGGCCGCCTTCCCGCAGTATGCGCAGCGTGGTGGCCTGACCGATACCGGATCCGCCGCCGGTGACGAGGACGCGGCGGCCGCTGTATCGCTGGAGATCGGACATGGGAGGGCTCCTGTCGGAAGTCGTGGCTCGGCGGGCGGCGCGACCGGCGCGCCGTCCGACTCCCGAGGATGCGGGCCCGGGCCGGCGGCGGATCGCGGGATTCCGCTGAGTGGACGCTCGGCTCCGGAACCGGTCCGGCGCCTTCGAGAATCACGCCTATGCGCGATGGACTTCCCACACCGGACCAATTGACCTCGCTACCCGGGACCGTGACCGGCACGGTCACCGCCGAGACCTTGGACGGCGGCGACCATATGAATGTCGTGCAGTACCTGCGGTGGGGCACCGACGGGGCCGACGCGCTCGTCCGGTCGGCCGGCATCGACGACACCTACCGCGCCGAACGGAAGATGGGGTTGTTCACCGCCCGGCACCACCTGGCCTATACCAGCGAACTCCGTGAAGGTGATCGATTCGCGGTCGCGGGCCGGATCCTCGACCGTAGTGCGAAAGCCGTGCACATGATGACCTTCCTGGTCGATACCGGCCGCGGCCGGATCGCCAATACGCTGGAGATCCTGTTGGTCCACGTGGATCTGCGGCACCGGCGTGCGGTCGAGCTGCCCGCGGATATCGCAGGTTCGCTCGACGAACACATCGCACGCTCACGTGCGCTGCCCTGGCAGGCCCCGGTCTGCGGCGCCATCGGGATCCGGCGATAAGGCACTGGCCGACGCAGCGGCGGGAGCCTCGCCGGGCGGAGTACGCCGGTGCTGGTTACCGGGTCAGCCCGGCGCCGGCCGCACCGGCGGTGAGCGCCTCGAGGCCGAACGCTTCGACCGGGCCCAGCGCCCCGGCGCCGCGCAGACCGCCGTCGAGCGCGGTCTGCGCACCCCAGGCGAGGATCGCCGCGGTGAAGTCGTAGGGGTCACCGCCGGTCAGGGTTACCGAGGTGAGGACCGTACCGGACTCGTCGGCCACCTCGGCCACCGCCCACGTCCGGGTCCGGGCTCGCGCGGTGGCCGCCGGGCCCCCGGTCGAACCCTTGACGATCCGGGTCAAGGCGCTCTCGGCGAGGCGTTTCACCGGGTCGATGCGGGCGAGGGTGCCGGTGAGCAATGAGGTGACCCGCAGACCCTGCGCCGCCCCTCCGGGCATGCCGAGGTAGACGTCGGCGTCACGCAGCCGCGGGTAGGAACGAGTGAGCGCGAAATGTTCGGAACCGGGCACCGACGCTCCGGTGAGCTTTCGGCCGGAGACGTCGAAACTGCGGACCCGCGCGGCCGTACGCTCGGGCACGACCCGGCCGCCGCGCAGGGCGAAACCCTCTTCGAAGAGCATGCCCGCCATCGACGCTCGCGTACCGCCGCTGGTGCCGGGATCGGTAATGAAGTAGCCGATATCCGCGCGGACCGCCGCCGGAGCTTCGGCCAGCGCGAGACCGGCGGCCAGATTCCCGGGAACATAGTCGTACCCGAACGCGGTGAGCAGGCCGACGCCCGCCCGGCGGGCCGCGTCGTCGTGTTCGAAGACCGTGCGGATGAACGGGCCCTCACCGGTGGAGTCGAAATAGTGCGCGCCGGCCTCGACGGCCGCGGCCAGCGCGGGATTGCCGTAGCGCAGGAACGGCCCCACGGTGCTGATCAGCACATCGCCGGGCCCCAGCAGGGCCCGGACCGAATCGGGATCGGTCACATCGGCCACCGCGGTGTCGGCGCCGCCGACGTCCGCGGCCAATTTCTCCAGGGCGGTCGCATTGCGCGCGGCCAGCACCGGTGCGGTGCCCCGGCCGACGAGGATCTCGGCGATCAGCCGGCCGGTGTAACCGGTGGCTCCGAACAGAACGATCTTCGGCATCACTGGTACTTCCCTATCTGTGCTCGGTGGGGCAGGACATGATGTCGCGGTGGGTCCGCAGGTTCACCCGAGCCGGTCGCGGAGATGTTCGGGCCCCGGCAGGTGCAGGGCCAGCAACGCGGTGTCGTCGGTGACACCGGTGCCGAGCGAATCGAGTAGCGCGGTCACCGCGGAGACGGTTCCGGTGGCGGACGCGGGAGCGAGATCGCGGGCGAAGTCGAGCAACGCCGACTCCCCGTAGAAGCCCTCGGCGGTGCGCGCCTCGGTGAGTCCGTCGGTGTAGAGCAGTAGCGTCGCGCCGGTCTCGAGGGTGAACGTCACGGTCGAGACCGCCGCATCCGGGAACACCCCGACCAGTTGCCCGCCGGGAGTGTGCAGGTAGTCGGCTGTACCGTCGGCACCCAGCAACAGGGCCGGGGGATGCCCGCCGGAGGCGAGGGTGACGGTGGCGCCGGGCCCGCCGACACCGTCGGTCAGGGTGAGCCGACCGTAGATGACGGTACAGAAACGGGGATGGCCGCGGCGGTGGTCACGCACCATGGTGGTGTTCAGATGCCGCAGGACCGCGGTCGGATCCGAGTCGTAGACCGCGGCGGCGCGCAGCGTGTACCGGGCCAGCGAGGTGATCGTGGCGGCGACGGCACCTTTGCCGCAGACGTCACCGAGAAAGAAACCCCAGGTCCCCGGTGAGATGGGGAACAGGTCGTAGAAGTCGCCGCCGACCTCGTCGGGGGAGGCGGCGTGGTAGTGCGCGGCGACATCGGCCCCGGGAACCGGCTCGAGTGCCGCGGGCAGCAGCGTGCGCTGCAGGGTCGCGTTCAATCGTTGCAGGCGTTCGCGTTCGAGGTCGGCCTCGCGGCGTGCGCGCAGCAGCTCGGTTTCGTAGGCGCGGCGCTCGCGGGCGTCGAACACGGTGGTCCGGATCAGCAGCGGCGCCCCGTCTGCCCCGGTCTTCACCGTGGAGGTCACCAGGACGGGTAGCCGCGAGCCGTCGGCCGCCCGCAGTTCGAGCGCGATACCGCTGAGATGGCCCTGCATCCGCAGCAGCGGCGCGAAATGGGTTTCGTGATAGAGACGGCCCCCCACGGTGAGCAGATCGTTGAAGTGACGTCGCCCCACCAGGTCTTCGCGCCGGTAACCGAGCCAGTTCAGCAGCGTCGTGTTGATCTTGGCGATCCGCCCGTCGAGCAAAGTGGACAGATAGCCGCAGGGGGCATTCTCGTACAGGTCTTCGACGTCGTCCTCCAACAGAGCGGTGAACTCCGCGCGTTGGTCCGGATCGTCCGGTTCGAAACCGGTGCGTTCCGGTCCCGAGCCGCCCGCGCGGCACATCATCATGATAGGTCGCGCACGAAGCCGGTGATCGCGGCGGCGGTCTCCTCGGGAGCCGCCAGTTGCGGACAGTGCCCGGTGGCGGCGAGGGTCACCAGTCGGCTGCCGGGGATGCGGGAATGCACGAATGCGCCGACCTCCGGCGGGGCGATCGCGTCGTTCGAGCACTGTGCCACCAGCGTCGGTACCCGGACTGCCGCGAGATCGTCGCGGTTGTCGGACAGGAATGTCACGCGCGCGAAGATCCGGGCGATCTCCGGATCGGTGCGACAGAATGTCGTCTCCAGTTCCTGCGCGAGTTCGGGGCGTTCCGGATTGCCCATGATCACCGGTGCCATGGCCCCTGACCAACCCAGATAGTTGGCATCCAGTGATTCGAGCAACTCGTCGATATCGTCGGCGCCGAAGCCGCCCCGGTACCCGCTCGCCGGATCGTCGATGAAGCGGGGACTCGGCGCCAGCAGCACCAGGCCGCGGAACAGTTCTGGTTCCGCCGCGGCGGCCAGCACACCCATCATGGCTGCCACCGAATGGCCGACCAGTACCACCGGCCCCAGATCGATCGCCCGGCACACCTGCCGAATGTCCTCGGCGTAGCCGGCCATCGTCGAGTAGCGCTGGGGGTCCCAGGAAGATGGATCCGACCGGCCCGAGCCCACGTGATCGAACAGGACGACGCGGAACTGTTGCGCCAACAGCGGCACCACCAGGCGCCACAGGCCCTGGTCACAGCCGAAACCGTGCGCGAGGACCACCACCGGCGCTTCGGCGCGCCCCAGCACGACCACACGATTTCTGTTCAGCACATCGACCACGCACTTCATCCTCGCAGAAGTACCCCATCCGGCCGTGCCCAGACGGTCGCTGCGGCACGCTTCGCTTTGCCTACCGCGGGCCGCGCGCCGGCGACCGCCCGCCCGCGGCCTCGGCTCGGTGGGCCCCACCGCCGGACGCCGCCCACCGACCACCGGACCGATCGAGATCCCGAACTCTTCCCATACCAGGAGAGTCGTCGTCATCGCATGGCAGACCACGACGTTTCACACTGTTCACATGTCTGTGTGCGTCATATCGTGGAGGCCGGCCGAACCGACCGACGGTCCGGCCCGGCCGCGGTGACGACAAGCGGGGACATCGTTGAACGAGACTCCGAAGGTGGACACGGGCGAACTACGGGCCTTGGTGACGACACTGGAGAGGCTGATCGCCGAGGCCTCCCGCGTCACCGGAGAACTGAAGGCCGCCATAGCTTCCGCCGAGGCGATATCGGCGCCGGGCCCGGCGAGCATTGCTTCCTCGCAGGTAACGGTATCTCCGGAATCCGTTGTATCGGTAGAGAATCGGCTCGGAACCGGTGCGCTGACCGGGGCATCCGCAGCCGCCGGAGCGCCGGCTTCGACGCCGTGGGCCCGTAGACGGGCAGCCACCTCCGCTGTGGTTCGGCCCGCACCTCCCGGAAAGGCCGCCACGGCCCGCCCGGCATCACCCGTGGAACCAACGCCCCGCACCGGAAAGCCGGCGGTTGCCCGGCCGACGCCGGTCGCACCCTCGACTGCCGTACCCGCGACGGCCACACCCGTGACGACCGCGCCCGGGGCGGCGCTACCCACTTCGCCGCCGTCCCCGGTCGTGGCCGAACCGAGGCCACGGCACGCGCCGCGCCCGGTCGATTCGTCGCCCGGTCCGGTGCAGGCCGCCGACGCCGTGGGGTTGTCGCACGAAACCCAGCGCCCGCCGGCACTCTCCGGAACCGGTGGTACGCCGCCGGGCGTATCCGGCGGGCACGAGGTCGCTTCGGCGCCGCCGGACCGGGGCGACGCGCTGCCCGACATCCGTGCCGCCGCCGCGGACAGCGGCGTGGCCGTGACGAGCGCCGGTGCGCGAATGCTCCGGGAGCGCCCGCCGCCGCCCGTCCCCGCGGCCCGGGCCTCGCCATCTACGGCGCGGGGATCGGTGGCTCCGCAGGCCGAGCCGGTCCTGTCCACCGGCCGTACCGAGGGATCGGTGCCCCCGGAACGAGCCCAACTCGCGGGCGGGCGCGCCGAACGGCCGCGGATGGCCGTGCCGAGCGAAACGATGCGGCCGTCGGCCCCGGAGCCTTGTCCCGCGCCGCGCACGATCGAGTTGCCCCCAGAATTGTCGCTGCAACTGGCCCGGATCACGGGTTCGGCCGGGGTCCGGCCGATGCCGCGACCGGACGAGCCGGTGTGTGGGGGGCCACCGGACGAGCCGGTGCGCCCGGATGGATCTGTCGAGCCGGTCCGCAGGGGGATCCCGGAGGAGGCGATGGGCACGGAGCCGCCACTCGGTCCGATACGAACAGGGCTGCTACCGGCCGAATCGTTGTGTTCGGGGGAACCGAGGCGCCGAGAGACATCAGTCGAGCCGGTGCCCGCGGAGCCTCCGGTCGTGCCGGTGCCCGCGGAGCCGCCCGGCCGGGCGGTTCGCTCGGAGCCGTCGGCCGAGCCGGTAGGCGGAGAGTCGCCGGTCACGCCGGTACGCACGGACTTGTCGGCCGAGCCGGAGATCGCGTCTGCGTTGCATTTGGTGGGGGACCTATCCACGCCGGAGACTCTGTCGCCGCCGGAGACGGAGCCGGAACCGTCCCCACCGCCCGAGACGCTGACCGTGGTGCCGGGAACGGGTGGTGACCCCACCGGCGCGATCCGGCTCGCGAAGGATATGGCCTGCCGGCACGGCCTGAGGATTCGCGGTTTCGAGAACGCCGGGATGGACACCGAGGTGGTGCACCAGATTGCCGCGGCACTCAACGACCTGCTCGCGAAGTACACCGTCGCGCTGTACGGCATCGAGGTCACCGAACAACGCGACGATACGATCCGCCGGGAACGCAAGAAAGCGCTGGAGTCGGGTTCGGCGGAGCCGCCGCCGGTGTGGATCACCCTGGAACGCGCGGAGCTGACCGGCTCGGGCACTTCCGGGGCGGGATCGACCAGAAGGCGTTTCCGCCGGGGCGATACCACCGGTCGGCCGGCATACACCGCGGTCGTCCGCGCATTCGCGGCCGCGCTCGACGAGGCGGGGGATTACCGGGCCCGCCAGGAGGCCTGGCGGATACTGATGGCCGGTTCCCTCAGTGGCGGGCCGAATATCGGTGCGGGCCTGCTGGATCCGGGGCGGGCGCTGGTCGAGGGCTTCGCGGAAGTCGAGTTACACGGTAAGCGGGCGGGCGAGCCGGCGAAGGCGCTGCACCGGGCGCTCCTGAAAATGGCCCAGGCCGACTCCGCGGAGTCCACGGCCTGACCCGGCACCCCGCCCGCGCCCGTGCCGTCAGGTATCGGCCCGGGTGGGCGTTTCCGCGCGGCCCGGGCCGGTGTACCGACCAGCGGGCCGCGTTCGAACAGGTCGATCACCATTTCGCGCAGGGTGAGTTTCCTCGCTTCGGCCACCGCGCGCAGGCGGCGCGCGGTGGCGTAGCGGTGTGCTCGAAGCTGCCGAAATCGAGCTGACTGCCGGGCTCGGGGTGCCACCACGCGGTGTGGTGGTTCACGCCGCCGAGGTAGGCCCCCAGGATGACCTGTTAACGGGGAGTGCTCATGATGGCCTCGCTCAGGTGGCCGCGTAGCGATTGGGAACGATGGTGGGCAGTCCGAGCAGTGCGCGCAGCGATCCGTCCGGGTAGCCGGTACGGAAGACACCGCGACGCTGCAGAATTGGCACGAGCCGATCGGTGACGGCGGCCAGATCGTCGACCCCGACGCCCGGCCGCAGCCGGAAACCGTCGAGTCCTCGGCTGCTCCAGTCGATGAGCAGCTCGGCGAGTTCGTCGGCGCCGCGCGCGAATTCGGCCGCGTCGGAGGTGTACTCGACGCCCGCCACCTCGCCCAGGCGGCCAGGCGCTGTGCTCCGGTCGATTCGTCGGTATCGAGGAAGACGACGAGATCAGCGTAGACCCGCAGGGGCTCGCCTGCTCGGCCCACCACCCCGAGACGTAGTTTTGGTGGCATCGTCTCCCGTTTCCTGTGCGTACGCCAGTGGTGTCCGGGTCGACGCGGGCTCGTCGCCGCCGGAGCGCGCGCCCGGGAGCGGCCGGCGCCGAATGGGTTCGGACCGGAGCGGCGGGTGGCGCCGACCGCGGCGATAACGGGTGGCCGCGCGGCCGCACGCCGGGCGCGAAGCGGTGTTGTCAACGGTTGGGATCGGTTCGAGCCCGGGGAAATACGAATCCCGTGTGCACCGCTGTCCTACCGGGCCCGGTGTCGGCGAACGGTCGTGACCGGACGGCGGCGACCGCAGGTCCGGGGTGCCGACATACTGTCACCTCGTGCGCGCCAGACTCATCGAATCTCCACACCGGGTAGCCGCGGGGTTGGTGGCCCTGCTCGTGCTGATGGCCGCGGTGGCGGTCACCGTCGTCGCCGACGGACGCGGCCCCCGGCCGGTCCCGGCGACGGCGACCGAGCGGTTCAGCGCGGAACGGGCCGTGATCCACCTGAACCGCTTCGCGACCGAACCACGGCCGCTGGGCAGTCCGGCGAGCGACCGGGCCCGGGAATACCTCACCGGGGTGCTGGAGGCGGCGGGCTTCGCGGTGGAAACCCAGCGTGGTGTCGGAGCGCGGGCGTCGAAAGGACTTGCGACCTTCGGCCGGGTGGACAATGTGATCGCCACTCTGCCCGGTCGTGCGTCCACCGGGACGGTTCTGCTGGCCGCACACTATGATTCGGCCGCGACGGGTCCTGGTGCCTCTGACGACGGCGCCGCGGTCGCGGCGATGGTGGAGGTGGCCCGGCTGATCGCCCGGCAGGGCGAGCAGCGTAACGACCTCGTGCTGCTGTTCACCGACGGCGAAGAGGACGGTCTGCTCGGTGCCGAGGCATTCGCGCGCGAGCACCCGCTCGCCCGCGCGGGCGGTGTGATGCTCAACTGGGAGGCAAGGGGTGTCGGCGGGCCGTCCCTGATGTTCGAGACCTCGGTGGACAATGCCGCGCTGGTATCGCTGTTCGCCGGCACCGTACCGCATCCGCGGGGTGATTCGTCGCTGGTCGAGGTGTATCGGACGATGCCGAATTCCACCGATTTCACGGCTCTGTCGAAGGCCGGCTTCACCGGACTCAACTTCGCCTATATCGAGCACTCGTCCTATTACCACACGGCCGACGACACCATCGAAAACCTCGATCGGGGCAGCCTGCAACACCACGGCGAGAATATGCTCCACCTCGCCCGCGCGCTGGGCGAGGCCGATCTGGCCGAGTTGCGTTCCGACCACGACGCCACCTACTTCCGCCTCGCGGGCACCATGATCACCTATTCGAATGCGCTGGTCCTGCCGATCGCCCTGCTTGCCGTGGTGGCGGTCGGCGCGGTGGTACCGCTCGCGCGCCGCCGCGGCCGGGCGGGAACCGGGCAGTTACCGGTCGCTGCGGTGTCGGTGGCATTGCCCCTGGGCGCGGCGGCGCTGCTCGGGCAGGGGATGTGGTGGTTGCTGGAGTGGCTGCGGCCCGCGTACGAACAGATGGGCGGGTTGCTGCATCGTCCACAGGTCTACCACTGGGCCCTGGTGGCGTTGGCCGTGACGTCGGTGCTCTGCTGGTATCTACCGGCACGCCGCCGATTCGGACCGGCCGCGCCCGCGATCGGTGCACTCGCCTGGCCTGCCGGTCTCGGTATGGTGTGCGCGGTGGTGGCGCCCGGTGTCTCGTTCCTGTTCGCACTACCGGCCCTGTTCCTGGCGCTGGGCACACTGGCGACGCTGCTACCGGTGCGCTGGAGCCTGTGGCCGGTCACCGTGTTCACGCTCGGGGCTCTGGTCGCCGCCGCGCTGCTGGGGCCACTGAGCGGGAACCTGCTGGAGGGAGTCGGCCTCATATCCGGCGGGGTCGCCGCGGCCGGTGCGGCGCTGTTCTTGGTGCCGGTCCTCCCACTGATCGAGTTGCTGCTGCCCGGCCCCGGCGCCCGCCGCCGCGTCACCCTCTCGGTGCCGGTGACGGCAGCGGTTGTCTCGGTACTCCTGATCGGCGCGGGAACCGTGGTCGACACCTTCGACGCCCGGCATCCCGCCCGTGCGCACCTGGCCTATGTCCTGAACGCGGACACCGGTGCGGCGAGCTGGGTGAGCGGGGATACCGAACCGGCCGAGTGGACTCGTACCTTCGTGGACGGCACCGACGTCGCGCGCCTCTCGCCCGGCTATGCGCGGGGCACGGTATGGACCGGCCCGGCCGAACCGATGCCGGTCGACGGTCCCGTGGTCGAGGTACTTCATCGCGACAGCGACACCGTCACCGTGCACGTCGCGTCCCGGCGTGCGGCGTCCGGGCTGGTGCTGAGAGTCGATCACCGGATCGACCTGGTGACCGCGACCGTCGCGGGCGCGGGGCCGGTCGAACTGGCGGTCACAGGGGAGCGGGCCGATACCTGGCCGGGCGAGATCCGGTTCCGCGACCTTCCGCCGGGCGGAGTAGACATCACCGTGCGTACCCCCGGCGCCGGCCGCGTCCGGATGACCGTGGCCGACGAAACCCACGGCCTGGCCGCAGCCCCGGGCTTCCGGCCGCGCCCGGACGATCTCGTTCCCTCGATCCGGGAAGACGGTGAGCGGATCGTGGTGACACGCACCGTAGAACTCTGATCGGGAGCCGGGCGGGTGCAGGTGCACCCGGGGTTTTCCAACCGGCTCCATCGATGTGCTCGGCGGGCACAGTCGGACCTGCGCCCGGTAGCGGCGACCAGTGCGCCCCGTCAGCGGTCCCGGCCGTCCAGGTGCGCGCCGCACCGGCAGTGGCTCTCGGTGCGCCCGATAGTGCGAAGCCCGCCCTGCCAGGGCGGCGGCGTCGGATGGTCAACGGCGGCGCGGTTTCCGGTCCTTTTCCAGTCGCACCCGGGCCTGCTGGTTTTCGGGTAGCGCCCCGGCGATCCCGGTCCGTGATCTGATCCCCAGCTTCTGCAGCACGGCGGCGACCTGCGCGTCCACCGTTCGTTGCGAACTGCCCCGGCGGGCGGCGATCGCGGCGTTGGTCCATCCCGCCGCCGCCAGCACGGCGATATCGCGTTCGGCGGTGGACAGGTGCTGCCACAGCACCGGACCGTGCGGTCGCGCTACTTCCGAAGGGGGAAGTTCGGCCCTCGGCAGCGTCCCGAGTGCGAGCCGCACGATATCACCCCCCGCCGCGTCGAGTGCCGCACCCGTCCGGAAGGCAGTGTCGAAAGCACCCGCACCCAGCACTGTGCGCGCGGTGTCGACGGCCTGCTCGGTCCGGGCAGCGAAGGGCCGCAGCGGCTCGAGGTCGACGCCGATCTGCCGGCGCAGGGTGGCGGCGCCGCCACTGAGAAGCGCTATTTCAGTAGCCATGTCCCGGGCGCCCGGTGCGCCGTCGGAGATCATCCGGGCGAGGATCCAGGTGCGGATGTGCACGCCCCAGGTCGTGCCCCAGTGCTCCTCCATGGCGACCTGCCGGGTCAGCGCCGCATTCGCGGCAGCGGCCGCCTCGATGGGGTCGCCGTGTGCCGCGGCGGCGATGGCACGGGCGAGTTCGGCCCAGGACAGCACCCATTCGGCGCCGGTGGCCACAGCGTAATCGAAATGCGCCCCGGTCACCGCCAGGGCGGATTCGGCGGTTCCATGGAAGGCCGCGGCCAAGGCTTCGAACAGACGGCTCATGGACGCGCCGCCCGGATCACCCGCGGCGAGGAACTTTTCGCGGGCACGGGCCAGGACCGTCGTGGCGCGGATATCGCCGTGCTCCAGCAAAAGGATGCTGCCCCAGAGGTATTCGGCCTCCGCGGGCAGGCCGAGATCGGTATCGGGGTCGGCGGCCGAGGCGCTGCGGAGGGCCGGATCGGTGACGGCGGCGGCGACACATTCTTCCAGCAGCACCTCGGCCTCGCGGGGTAGCCCCTGGCACAGACTCATCCAGCCGACCAACGCGGTCACCGCGATCTGCGGCTCGGTGAGTGGTCGGCCCGGTACTCGGGTGGCCGTCAGGGCCCGTTCGGCGAGCGTGCGGGCCTCGCGCAACGTGCCGATGAAGAAGGGGAGCCGCAGCGCGATCATGCCGCCCGCGATGTCCAGCCCGATCGATGCCTCGCCGGGTTCGTCCAGACTGCTCTCGACGGCGCACAGCAGGTTGTCCCAGGCGCCGCGGGCCCAGCGCAGCAGGTCCTGTTCGACGCTACTGAGCCACGCGACCCGTGCCCGGGCCACCTTCTCGCGGTAGTAGCGACGATGCCGGCCGGCCAGACGGGCTGCCTCGGCGGGGTCGCGCTGGTGCAATTGCCGGCGGGCGAAGATCCGGAAGTTCTCCAGCAGCGAGTAACGCGCGGTATCGGTGCCCAGATGGATCGACACCAGGCTCCGGTCGACCAGGCGTTCCAGCAGCGGTTCGATGTCCTCCTCGAGGAGGCCGCCGGGACCGGGGTCGGCGCATACCGCCACGACGGCCTCGAGATCGACTCCCGCCTCGCGGAACACCGACCCGGTAGCGTCCTCGGGGTTGAGGTCGTAACCGGCCGCGAATACCGACAGACGTTCGAACAGCAGCTGTTCGTCCGGCTCGCACAGGTCGTAGGACCAACCGATGACATTGCCGATCCCCCCGTGCCGTTCGGGGGCGCCGGTCCGGGACGTGGGCGCCCAGCGCAGTCGCCGGTCGGCGGGCTCGCCACTCACTTCGCGCAGGACGGTCGTGAGAGGCTGATGCCGCAGCCGGGCCGCTGCCAGTCGCAAGGAAAGTGGATGGTAGTGCAGATGCCGGCAGATCTGCTCCGCCGTCTCGATCCCGCCGGCGCCGAGCGCGACGCCCACCGCGTCCGCCCGACGGCGGAACAGGTCCAAGGCCTGAGACCGCGACAGCGGGGGCACCGCCACCAGTCGTTCGTCGGCCCAGCCGATCGGCTCCCGGCTCGTGGCCAGGATCCGCAGGCCGGGCACTGTGGTGAGCAACTCGCCGACCACGGCGGCGACACCGTCGAGGACGTGCTCGCAGTTGTCCAGAACCAGCACCGGCGGCAGCGGGTATGCGGCCGTGTCCGTGCGGGTCAACGTGTCGAACAGTACCTGTCGGGCCGGACGCCCGGAGAAATCGACCTCCACGACCGAACGGACGATCTCGTCCTCGACCTCCGTGGCTCCCGCACCGCGCTGCAGCCGGGCCAACCGTGTCCAGTGCACGGGGAACCGCACGGTCTCGTGGACCCGGTGCACGACCTCGAGCGCGAGGTGGGTCTTACCGATTCCACCCGAGCCGATCAGGGTGACCAGCCCGGCCGAATCGGTGATCAGCGCGCCGACCCGCTCCAGCTCCGGTTGTCGTCCGACGAAATCGCTGGAGGTCGGCGGGGCTACCGTAGCCTGGGTGTTGCGCATGGACAAAGCGTAAGCGACCGGCGTCGGCGCCCCATAGCCCTCCGGTCGGCATATTCCGCGCGTGTACGGAATATGCCGAATTTCGACAGCGCCCTTCTATGCAGCGACAATGTCGTGGAAAGGTGCCGGGGAAGTGGTCTTCGGCGCGGGCCGGTAAATCGTTTCATGAATTCTGTTGCATGCCTTTACCGTCCGATGACGCCGCATTATTCTTGGGCGCACGGGGTCGCCGTGCGGTCGGTGGCTCGGTCGTTTCCGAGAGCGAGGGAAAATGTCCGGCCCGTCGAAGAAACCCTGCGTTCCTCCGCGCTGGTTCGTCAGCTCTTTCTGGACGGGCCACCGCCTGCTCTATCGCCTCACCGCGCGCGGTCTGGTACGTCCAGAACACCACCGCCGGATGGGTATGCTGCGGCTGCGGACACGGGGGCGGCGCACGGGCCGGGAACGCGCGGTGATCCTGGGGTATTTCCGGGACGGCGACGATTTCGTCACCCTGGCGATGAACGGCTGGGCCGACCCGGCGCCGGCCTGGTGGCTCAATCTACAGGCGGATCCGGCTGCCGAGGCCGACACCGTCGACGGTGTGGTCCGGGTCCGGGCTCGTGAAGCCACCGGCGAAGAACGCGATCGTCTGTGGGCGGAGTTTCCGCGCTACAACGGCTGGGGTGGCGCGGAGTTCGAGCGGAACGCGGAATTGCGGTCCCACGACACCCCGGTGGTCGTGCTCGCGCGGGTGTAGCGCGGACGCCGGCGGCCGAGCCCTCGGCCACCGGCGGCCGATCGCACGGGAACGGCCGTAGAGCTCAGTCCGGCGGTTCCTGCTCCTCGTCGGCGACGGTCACCTCCGGAGCGAACTCACGTGTTGCCATCCCGCCCTCGCGACCTCGGTCGGTAGGACCCGGCGGTCCGCCTCCGGGCTCGTCGTTGTCGTTCTTCTCGGTGCGTTTCGGTTCGGTCAAGACGACTCCTTTCGCTGTGGCTTCGGCCTACCCCGGTTCCCGGCGTCGAAAAGGAGAAATTCGGGTGCACGTCCGCGGGTTTGTGCCGGAGCACTCCGGGTACCGCGTGCGGGCTGCCGGGCCGACTTTTCGGAAGGGAGAGCGCGTGGATTACCTACAGAAGGCGAAAGAGGAAGTGGTCACCCTCCTCGGCCGGGCCATGGGTTCGGTGTCCGGCGGAACCGGCAGGCGGGCCCTGACGATCGGACGGCCGCGGGCCGCGGTGGAACAATTCTGGCGGGACCCGGACAATTTGTCCCGCGTGTTCGACGGTTTCGCCGACGTGCGGTCGACAGCCCCGGACCGCTACGAGTGGACGGCGGCGCCGGACGGCGCGGACGCGATCCAGTGGGAGAGCGTATTGCTGACGGAGCAGGACGGACTGCAGTTCGTGGACGCGGTGGATCCCGAACGCGCGGGGATCGATCTGGAATTCGCCGATGCGCCCCGGGGCCGGGGCACCGAAGTCCGGATATCGGCCACGGCACCGCTGCCGCGGCAACTCACCGGCGCGGCGATCTTCGCGGTCCTCTATCGCGCGCGTGCGCTGATGCACACGGGCGAAGTACCCACCCTCGACCGGAATCCCAGCGGCCGGGCGGCCGGACAGGAGGCCTGATGCGCGCACTGTGCTGGAACGGGGTCAACGACCTCGCGGTCGAAACCGTGCCGGATCCGGGCCTGGTCAATCCCCACGATGTGATCGTGCGGGTGACGCTGACGACGACCTGCGGCTCGGATCTGCATTTCATCGACGGTTATCTACCCGGTATGCGCGCGGGCGACGTGTTCGGCCACGAATTCATGGGTGAGGTGGTGGAGACCGGCGCGGAGGTCACCGCGACGAAGGTCGGAGACCGGGTGGTGGTGCCGTCGTTCATCGGATGTGGAGCGTGCTGGTACTGCGAGCACGACCTGTACTCTGTCTGCGACACCACCAACCCCAACGCGGCCCTGCAGCAACCGGTCTTCGGTCAGCCGACCGCCGGTATCTACGGGTACACCCACCCGTTCGGCGGATACCAGGGTTCCCACGCGAACTACATCCGCGTGCCCTTCGGCGATGTCAACTGCTTCGCCGTGCCGGACGGCATCACCGACGAACAGGCCCTCTTCTGCTCCGACGCGGTCCCCACGGGCCTCATGGGCGCCGACTTCTGCGATATTGCCCCCGGCGACACCGTCGCGGTGTGGGGCGGTGGCGGGGTCGGCCTGATGGCGGCCCACTCCGCCCGGCTGCTCGGTGCCGAGCGCGCCGTCGTAATCGACCGGATCCCGGAACGCCTGGCCCTCGCGCGGGACCGATACGACGCGGAGACGATCGACTACACCGCGGTGGACAGTGTGCAGGAGGCCCTGCTCGATATGACCGGCGGCAGGGGCCCCGACGCGTGTATCGACGCGGTGGGCATGGAGGGGCACGGAACGGGTCTGCAACAGCTCTACGACCGGGCCAAACAACTGCTACGCCTGGAAACCGACCGGGCGACCTCGCTGCGGCAGGCACTGCTGGCCTGCCGGAAAGGCGGAGTCGTCTCGGTGCTCGGCATCTACGGCCTGACCGACAAATTCCCGATGGGTGTGGCGACGAACAAGAGCCTCACCATCCGGACCGCGCAGCAGCACGGGCAGCGGTACATGCCGCGGATGTTCGACTACATCCAGCAGGGCGATCTCGACCCCTCTCGTCTGATCACCCACGATATGCCGCTGGAGGACGCGGTGCGTGGCTACGAACTGTTCAAGAACAAACAGGAAGGCTGTATCCGGGCGGTTTTCCGGCCGTGAAGGACATCGGCCGAAGGGCGCGAGTTCGGTGAGGGTCGTGATCACCGGCGCCAGCGGCAACGTGGGGACCGCGCTGCTGCGTTCGGTGTCCCGGGACGGACCGGAACTGGTCGGGATAGCCCGGCGCCGTCCGCCGCGGGGACAGGAGCCCTACGACCGGGCCCGGTGGGTCGAATGCGATATCGGCGATCCGGCGGCCCCCCTGCTGCCGGAGATCTTCGCCGGGGCCGATGTGGTGGTCCACCTGGCCTGGGCAGTCCACCCGCAACGAACCGATCCGCCCTTGACCCGGACCAACGCCGTCGGTACCGCCAATGTGCTGCGCGCGGTCGCCGCGGCCGGAGTGCGGCATGTGGTGTGCGCGTCCTCGGCGGCGGCCTACACTCCCGCCACGCGGTGGAGTCGCGTCGACGAGCAGTGGCCGTGCGGTGGGCTGCCCGCGAGCGCCTACAGCAGCGGCAAAGCCGAGCTGGAGACGCAACTCGACGAATTCGAACATCGCCGGCCCGCCATACGGGTCGCGCGTATCCGGCCGTGTGCCGTCGTGCAGGGTGCCGCGGCCGCGGAAATGGGCGAATGGTTGTTCGGCCGGTGGCTGCCACGCGTGGTGCTCGGCCGGCCCGGTGTGCCCGTTCCGCTGTGGAACGGGCTGCGCCTGCAGTTGGTGCACGCCGCGGATGTGGCCGCGGCGATCGGCTCGATCATCGAGCGAGGCGCTACCGGCGCGTTCAACCTCGCCGCCGACCCTGTGCTGACCGCGACCGACCTGGCCGCGGAATTCGGCGGCTTCCGGGTGCCCGTACCGCACCGGGTACTGACCGCCGGCGCCGGCGTGAGCTGGCGGCTGGGTCTGCAGCCGCTGCATCCGGCCTGGCTCCGGCTGGCCGACCGCGCGTGCCTGGTGGACGCCGGACGGGCCACCCGCGAACTCGGCTGGACGCCGCGATACGACGCGGTCGCCGCCTGCGCCGACCTGGCCGCGGCGATGCGCGCCGGACGGTCCGGTGCCAGTCCGCCGCTCGCGCCGGGTCGCCCTGCCTTCCGATTCGGGAGACCGACCCACCAGAGCCAGCGTCCGTCGCCACGGCCTCGGGCGGCAACCGCCGGACCCGGGCCGTCGGTCGGCGGGTCAGCTCGTTGACCGGGGGGACCGCCCGACGGCGAGGGCGGCGAAACGCTGGAGTGATTCCCGGTTGCGCGGTATCAGCGCCAAGTCCTGTACCGGCCCGGGGAGGAATTTCCCGGGGCCGTGGACAACGCGTTCGGCCATTGCCACTTCGGTACGGTCGGGTCCGAGCTCGGTGAGATCGAGCCGGATATGGGCCGCGCCCGCCGGCCACAGCCGGGCCTCGAGTTCGAGCCGGTGGGGTGCGTCGACCGCGCGAACTTTCGTGGTGTCGTGCCGGGCCAGCGGCCAGCCACCCACGCTGTGGTGGATACGGGTGCCCACCTGTGGCCAGCCGCTGTCGACTTCGCGGATGTGGGTGGCGCCCACCACCCACAGCCCGTACAGCCAGCCATCGGCCAGGACCGCGAACGCGTCCTGTACGGGTACCGGTATCTGCACACTCGGTTCGGCCGCCATTGCTCCTCCGATCTTCCGAACCACCTCGGTCACCGGGGCACGGCTTCCCGCCCAGCGAATGCGGACGCGATACCCCCGAGCAGGGGCACGAAACACCCGACCCCGGCCGGATGCCGGGTTCGTCCGCCACAGGGTTTGCCGCGCGGAGTGCGGGGCATCCGGCCGGGGAGTCCGGAGCGGAACCTGCCCGCCCGGGGCGGCCGAGACGAAAGGACGGGCCTGTGTCGAACCGAAACCCCACCACCCCGACTGCTCGCTCGCCGGTACAGCTCGCCGCTACCGCGATCGGCGCGGTTTTCCTGCTGGTCGGAGTGCTCGGCTTCGTCCCCGGGATCACGACGGACTACGGGGATCTCGCGTGGGCGGGGCACCATTCCCAGGCTCAATTGTTCGGTCTCTTCAATGTGTCGGTGCTGCACAACATCGTGCATCTGGCGTTCGGTGTCGCCGGGCTGATCGCGGGCGCGCGACCTCGGGCGGCCCGGGTCTACCTTCTGGTGGGTGGTGCGATCTATCTGCTGTTGTGGCTGTACGGGCTGATCGTCGATCAGCACAGCGCCGCCGATTTCGTGCCGCTGGACACCGCCGACAACTGGTTGCACTTCGGCCTCGGTGTGGGCATGGTGCTGCTCGGTGCCGTGCTGCCCCGGCACAGTGACGATGTGGGGCGACACCTGTCCGATCGGCAGCCGGGCATCATCGAATAGGCGCCGAAGGAGTGAGTGGAGCGACGATGAGCGGTACCGAACCGACCGGGCCCGCCGCGCGGTCGGCCGGTGAGATGGGCGGTCATGCCTCGCCTTTGGTGGTCGGTGTGGTGGCAGATCCCGATCTGCCGGTGCGACTGGCCCGGGAGCTGGTGCAGAACCTGCCCGCGGAGCTGGCTCGTCGCGGCGACCAGTCGCGGTGGCAGCTCGAGGTCCTCGACGATCCGTTCGAGGCCATGTACCCCGATCTGGAGTATCTGATCGACAAAGCCGGCCGGCACGTCTGTGATACCGCGTGGGATCTGGCGCTGTGCCTGACCGACGTGCCGATACGAAGCGACGGCGAGATCCTGCTGATGAGCCTGGATCTGCGCCACCGGGTGGCGCTCGTCTCGCTGCCCGCGCTCGGTGGCCTCGGCCTACGACAGCGGCTGCAGAAGCTGGCCGCCGTGATCGTCGCTGTCTTGTCCGCCCCGGACCGGAGGGCGGCCGGGCGGGCGGTGGCCGAGGTAACGGCCCACGTCCGGCGCAGCCGGGTACGGATCGACGCGGAAGACCGCGGAGTGCGGGTGGTGCGTGACCGGGTGGCCGGCTATCCGGCGTTGCTCGCGGGCATGGTGCGGGCGAACAGGCCCTGGCGGCTGTTCGTGGGCCTGTCCGCGGCGCTGGGTAGCGCGCTGGCCGGTACGGCGTTCGGAGTGCTGTATTCGAGTATCTGGCAGCTGGCGGATGCGATGGGCCACCTGCGCCTCGCCGGGGTGGCGCTGGCCTCGGTCGTGGCGTTGGCGGTGTGGATCGTGGTGGGGCACGGACTCTGGGAACATCGCGGCCCGGAGGAGCCCGCCCACGGACACGACACCGCGCTGCGCAATGCCGGAACCGCCGTCACCGTGGGTATCGGTGCCGGGGTCTTCTTCGCCGTGCTGTTCCTGCTGACTCTGGCCGCGGTCTGCCTGGTGATCCCGCCGACCTATCTGGCGAGCGTGCTCGGCGGCCCCGTCGGTTTCGCCGACTACCTCACCATCGCGGTGATGGCCAGTGCGCTGGGCACCGTGGCCGGCGCCGTGGGATCCGGATGGGAGGACGACATCACCGTGCGCAAGGCGACATACGGGTACCGGGAACAGGAACGCCGCGGCCTGGTCGACCGCGGCGACCCACCGGGGCGGCCCTGAGGGCGGCGCGGCAGCGGTGTGCCGGACCGTCCCGGTCGCGCGCCTCAGAGAATCGGATTCCCCCCGGTCACCGCGACCCGCGCGCCCGATACGTAGCTGCCGTCGTCGGAGGCGAGCAGGACATAGACGGGAGCCAGCTCGGCGGGTTGCCCGGCGCGCCCGAGCGGCGTGCTGTCGCCGAACGCGGTGACCTTCTTGTCGGGCATGGTGGAGGGGATCAGCGGAGTCCAGATCGGCCCTGGGGCGACACTGTTCACCCGAATCCCCCTCTCGCCCAGGAGTTGTGCGAGGCTCGCGGAGAAATTGGCTATGCCGGCCTTGGTGGCTGCGTAGGGCGCCAGGGTGGGCGAGGGCGAATCGGAGTTCACCGACGAACTGCCGATGATCGAGGCGCCCGGGCGCATATGCGGTAGCGCGGCCTTCACCAGGTAGAAGTAGGCGCCCATATTGAGTTTCCAGGTGTAGTCGAACTCTTCGTCGCTGATCTCCTCGAGCGTCTCGTGCGTCATCTGGTAGGCGGCATTGCTGACGAGCACGTCGATCGTGCCGAAAGCGCCGGCGGCGCGTTCGATCACCGCCCGGCAGTGGGCCGGGTCGGACAGATCGCCCGGGACCAGGATTGCTTTGCGGCCCGCTTCCTCGACCAGCGCGCCCACTTCCGCCGCGTCGTCGTGTTCGTCGAGGTAGGAGATCAGCACATCGGCGCCCTCCCGAGCGAAGGCGATGGCGACCGCCCGGCCGATACCGCTGTCGGCACCGGTGATCACCGCCGACTTGCCGGTGAGCTTGCCGCTTCCGCGATAGGTCTTCTCGCCACAATCGGGGACGGGTGTCATCGCGGACTGGATGCCGGGCACCTGTTGCTGCTGTTCCGGAAAACCCATGATCTTGCTCCTTTCACGGCATAGGTCACCACCGTGGTGGTGTGGTGATCGAGGTGCGGATTACCGGGCCGAGCCGTTCGAAACCGCGCGTGCCGAATCGGTACACCGGGCCGACGCGCGGGCACCGCGGCGCGCCCGTCGTAGCGGGTTTGCGCGGCCCGCACCGCCGGGTCGGGAGCGCGCCGGAAGGTTTGCTGGTCGCCGCGGGCATCGCGTCGGCCGGTGGCCTCACCGACTCGCTGCCCTGAATCTGTCGTGTCCGGTGGTCGTATCTGGCACGCAGCGGTTCTCGCTCGCCCGGCCGGGCGGCCCCGAAGCCGGCGTCGACACCTGCGCCCGAATATGTCGTACCCCGTTGCTACCGTGCTGTTGTAATGCGAAAAGCGTTGCGACTCAGTTCCGCTGTGCCTGCCTTCACGTCCGGGCCGTCAAACCCCTTGGTTCATCGTTGCTTTCCGGGCCTAGGCGGAGCGCGCGAAAATAATTACACTCGGCGTCAGGCTCTGGCTACGAGCCTGGGCGCAGGGGCCGGGTAGCTGGAAGGTGTCGGTGTGGGTGTCGAGCTTGTTCCGGGAGTACAGGGTTCGCCCGATCGGGCCGGTCAGGGAAGCGACCGGACCCGGGTATCCGCCGGTGCGGCCCCACAGTCCGTAAGGCGGCACGGCCGGAGCCGATACGGGGAATTCGCCCGGCCGAACCGTGCCGTCCCCGGCGAGGAAATCGAGTGGGCACTGTCGGGCTCCGCGGGGGAAGCGGGAACCCCTCGCGAGCGTGGATCGGTCAGAACTGGAAACGCTCATGGGCAACGAAGCTCCGGACCGCCCCGTGGCTATGGCGGACTATCTGAAGGCTGATCCCACCGCGACGACGGTCTCGTCGTTCGTCGTCGAGGCACGCCGGCGCGGGGTCGATCCGTCCCCTTTACTGGATGCCGATTTCCTTCTCCGCGGCGGTGACTAGGTCGCTCGGCCGGATGCCGAACACCTTGCAGATCTTGTACATCTGTGCCATCGTCATCGCTCGTTCGCCGCGCTCGAGCCGGATGATGGTCTTCTTGTTGTAGCCGGTCTTCTCGGCCAGCGCTTCCTGACTCCAGCCGCGCCGCGCCCGCATCGCGCGGACCTCCGCGCCCAACGCCGCGTCCAGTCGTGCCTCCTCGGTGGTCGCTGCCTCCGACTCCGCGGGCGTCGCATTCATGTCGACCATTCTGGGATCGGGCAGGGTCTGAATCAAGTGCCCGATAGTTTCAGGTCCGCGGCAGAATCCGGGCTGACGTGGTGTACGAAGTAGGCCTAATAGTGACTGAAAAAGGTTGAAAAGAGACCGAAATAGGCCTACGGTGAGTAGAGCGGTTGTCTATCACCGCAGTTCACGCCCCGCAGCGCCGGTCGCGTCCGCACCGGTGAACACGGCCGGCCTCCCCGGGGCGCCGACGACGATCGGCGCGAGGACAGGAGAGCCCGATGGCCTGGAGCGGAGACCCGGTATGGCTGGCCGATGTGCTGCGTGGCGCCGGCCTGCGCGTGATCGAACACGACGGCTGGCGCGAACGCGGCCACGGCGACTTCCTCGATATCCGCGGCGTGCTGTGTCATCACACGGGTGGAGGTGGGCCGAACGACTGGCGCATCGTTGCGGACGGTCGTCCTGATCTGCCGGGCCCGCTCGCGCAGCTGGTGCTCGAGAAGGACGGCACCTACCGGGTGATCGCCGTCGGCGTCGCCTGGCATGCCGGGCGCGGGAGCTGGCCGGGTTGGCCCACCGACAACGCGAACTATCACACCATCGGTATCGAAGCCGTTTCGCGTGGTACACCGCCCTGGGATTGGACACCGGCTCAGCTCGACGCCTACAAGCGCGGCTGCGCGGCCCTGCTCCGGCGCATCGGCCGCGGGCCGGGCGACTGCGTCGCACACCGCGAGTACTCCAGTGAGGGGAAGATCGACCCGGCGGGCATAGATATGAACGCCTTCCGCCGGGACGTCCAGGCACTTCTCGACGGAAAGGGCGAGCAGATGGCGTTTCTGGAAGAAAAGATCACCAACTATCACGGTGAGCAGGTCACCGTGGGGACCCTGCTGCACTATCTGGACAAACATGTGGGCCTCACGCTGGATCAGCTCTCCGGTGCCGGGACCGCCCGCGGGGCGAACTTTCCCGGCTGGGATTTCCTGGGTGACCGGACCACCGCCGAGGCGCTGGGCGTTATCGGCGCGGCCCTGAAGATCCCCGGGTTCCGCGATCCGGCCACCGACGAACGCGCCTGAGGAAGGAAGCGACCACCCCGCCGCAGTTGGGAGGACAGCATGATCAGCGAAGTGGCATCTGTCCTCGGCGGCCTGCTCACCGGCGTCGGCGGGGTGTGCGCGGCCGGAATCCTCGGCAGGCGTAAACGGCGGGCCGATGCGGTCCAGGTACTGACCCAGGCCGCCGCCCAGATGGTCGAGCCGCTGTCGCGGCAGCTCGCCGCGATGACCGCCGAACTGGAAGCGCACCGGCGGGTTGTCGCCGACGCGGAACGACGCTGTCGTCTCGCCGCCCCCCAGCACGCCAGCTGGGACATCGTGGTCCGGTCCTCGCTGCTCGACTTGGGCGTCGACGTTCCGCCACCACCGCCGCTCACCAGCGAGATATCCGAATGACGGCGGCAAGGCCGGCAGCGGGGATCCGGTCCAGCGCCATGACGAGGAGGAGGGCGGCGAGCACCGGAACGCAGGCGAGAAGCACGATCGTGCCGGTCGACGCGCCGAGCGCGATGAGAGCGCCCCCGATGATCGGTCCGAGCACTGAACCGAGCCGCCCCATGGACGATGCCCATCCGACCCCCGTGGCGGCGGCGCGGTCGGGATACAGCGAGACCGCGAGCGCGGCCTGGCCGATCATGCCGGCCTGCAGGCCGAGGCCGACCCCGCCGAACACGATGAGCAGCAGTGCCCTGTCCGTGCCGAGGAAGCCGGAAACGATCAGGAAGACCACGGCCGCGACGGTGGTGCCCGCCAGCACCGAGGTCATCCGCAGGCGCAGCGCGCCGAGCATGAGCACCCCGGCGCCGACGATGCTGCCGACCCCCAGTGCGGCCGAGCCCAGCGGTGCCAGGCCCTTGTCGAACCCGTAGCTGGTGAGCAGGGTCGGCAGCCACGACGAGAAGATGTAGTAGACCGAGAAGGTGAGGAAGGAGAACCCCCACAGCAGGACGGTGCGGGTGCGGACTCCGGGGTCGAAGAGCCGGGCCACCGAGGCGCTGTGCTTGGCGGCGGCCGGGTCGATCGTGCCCATGACCTCCTCCTCGTCCGGTAGGCCAAGCCACAGCAGGGGGAACAGTACGGCGGAGGCGCCCGCACCGACGACGAACACGGACTGCCAGCCGTAGCTGTTCACGAGTGTGCTGCCGAGCAGGCCCGCGATCAGCGCGCCCAAGGAGATCCCCATGGTGACGAACGCCGCGATGGACTGGCGGAAGCGGGCGGGATTGAGGGCGGTCGCGTGGGCGACGGCGGCGGGGAGCACCGCGCCGAGCCCGAGCCCGGTGATCAGTCGCAGCGCGGTCAGCTCCCAGATGGACGTTGCGGCGGCGGTGACCAGCGACCCCACGGTGAACAGGGTTACGGCGGCGAGAATGACCCGCCTGCTCCCGAACCGGGCGACGAGTTGGCCGACCGCGATATATCCCAGGGCGACGCCCAGGCTGGTGATCGAGAGCGCCGGCGTGAAATGCGGGGCGGAGACACCCCATTCCTCGGACAGCGCGGGTATCGACAGGCCCAGGGCGATGGTGTCGTAGCCGTCGAGTACGACAGCGACGAAGGTCAGCGCGAGCACGACCCGATTGGGACGGGTGACGATGCTCGGGGTTACGGCTGTGGGGGGTCCGCTCATGGTGGCGTCCTCGGCAAGGCTCGGCGCTGGGCGCGTGATCGATAGATGGGACCGGGGTGCGGTCGTGGGGGAGGAGGGGGCTCTGCCTCGACCGCTACGGTACGGCCGGGTTCGGGCTGGAGACGAGGGCCATGGAGTGCTTTCGGTTCGGGGATGTGAAGATGTGGTCGGGCGCGCGTCTCCGGCGGAGATGACTTTGCGCCAAGGCATGTGTAATAGCTTAGCGCTAAGACGTCAATGGGCAGAAAGCGTCCGGGGCAGGCTCGGTTCAGGAAGGGCGCGCACCCGGTAGGCCTCGAAGTCGCCAGTGCCGGGCGTAGTGGGTACTACGGTATGCAGCAGACGCCCCGCTGGGTGGCAGCCGAGCTCGACCGAACTGGAGGCTCTCCGGATGCAGGGCCCGATCCCGCTACCGATCGTGCTGATCGGCTACGGGCCGGTCGCGCGAAACTATGCCGCCGTGCTCCGCGCCCGCCGTGCCGAATTCCGCGGCCGGTACCTGGTGGACCCGTACCTTGTCGCGATCCGCGGGCGCGACAGTCAGGTCCGCACCCCCGACGGCGGTGTGCCCCCCGAGCGGCACCGCTGGCCGGTCCGCACATCGATCGAGGAACTACTGGCCGCCACCGTGCCTGCTGTTGTCGCGCAGGCCGTCCCGTCACACCCGGACGACGCCGCGGAAGCGCTCGCCGACGGGCTCACCGCGCTCGCCGCCGGGGCGCATCTCGTGACGGCCACCAAATCGCCCCTCCTGTCCGGGTGGTCCCGATTGCACGCCGTGGCACGCGAATACGGGCTGGGTGTCCGGATCTCCGGGGCCACGGGCGCGGCGCTGCCCGCCGGTGACCTCGCCCGCGCCGGCCTGCGCGGCTTCGAGGTGCAGGAGGTACGGGGGTGCGTGAACGGCACGGCGAGTTTCGTTCTCGACCGGCTGAGCGAGGGCATGGCTCCCGCCGCGGCTCTCGATCTCGCCCGGCACCGCGGGATCGCCGAGGCGGATGCCACGGCGGATCTGTCCGGAGCCGACGCCGCCACCAAACTTCGCCTGCTGTCCGGTCTCCTGTGGGGGTGGGATGTCGCCGCGTGCCGGGTCGAGGCGGAACCGATCACCGACGGCACCGCCGCCCGGGCCGGGCACGCCCACGCGCGCGGGGCGGTGCTACGGCATATCGGGTCGGCCCGCGCCGACGCGCCCGGCCGGGTGGTCGTCGCCCTGCGGGAATTCCCGCGGACCGCCGCGCCCTTCGGTGTCCTGGCCGGGCCCGAGAAAGCGGTCGAGTTCCGCTGCGGTGACGCCGGCGACATCACGGTATCCGGAGGCCGGTCGAGCCCGCTCGGCGCGGCACTCGCGATGGTCAAGGACACGCTCGCACTCGCGATCGACCCGGTGGCCGGGATCGGCTGAGCTGCGCGGACAAGACGGCGGCGTACCCGACCGACCTCGACTGCTCGGACCGCCGTGAATCCGCGTCGGCCGCGATGTATGGGCCCGGCCGGCCGCTACGTCGCCGCGGCGCCCGTTATGCACGGGTCCGGGCGCGGTGACATGGCCGCCTGTGGACATGCCCGGCGGTGGCCGGAGCGGGGGAACATATTTCCGATACTCGGCGGGGACGGTCGGCGGATAGTGGTGGCCGACCGGGTATCGCACCTGACGGCCTCCCGGATCGACCCGCACAGTATTCCTACGAGAGGACACCCGTCGTGACGAAGCCATTCGAGCCCGCGCAGTTGCAGGCCGCCCTCGACGATATCCACCGCGCGGGGATGCCCGGCGTATTCGCCGAGGTGCGCGACGGTGAACGGGTGTGGCACGGCGCGGCCGGGGTCGCCGATATCGAGACCGGTCGTCCGGTCACGCCGGAGTTGCGGCACCGGGTCGGCAGTATCACCAAAACCTTTACCGCCGCAGCGGTATTACAGCAGGTGGAGAGCGGGCAGCTCGACCTGGACACCTCGATCGGCCATTACCTGCCGAAGCTGGTCCCCGGTGCCCGCGGGGAGGCCGTGACGGTCCGGATGTTGATCAACCACACCAGTGGTCTGGCCGAATATCTTCCGTACGCCTACCCGTCGCTCGCGGCCTTTCCCGCCGTGGCCGATACGCGGCCGGACAGTCTGGAGGCCAACCGGCATACGCATTTCGACCCCCTCGAACTCATCGAACTGGGGGTCTCCGCTCCCGCGGCCGGAGCGCCCGGCGGCACCCCGGGTATCTACTCCAACACCAACTACCTGCTCCTGTGCCGGCTCCTGGAGCTGGTGACCGGCACGACCGCGGAGAAGTGCATCACCGGCAACATCATCGACAAGGCCGGACTGCGAAACACCGAACTCCCGGAGGACACCCATGTCGACGGGCCGCATTCGCGGATCTACGAGGCGTGGTTCGGGATGCTCGAACCCCCGCGCGATTACAGTGATTTCGATATGTCGTGGGTGGGGCCGGCGGCTTCGCTGATCTCGACGGTCGCCGACCTGAACCGGTTCTTCGCTTTGCTGCTCGCCGGTGAGATCGTGGACCGGTCGTCGCTGGCGCAGATGCAGCAGACCGTCCCGGTCATCTCCTTCGAGGGCAAGACGATCGAGTACGGCCTGGGTCTGCACCGGATGGAGGTCCCCGGGCACGGCACATTCTGGGGGCACGACGGTTCGGTCTGGGGCGCCGGCGCGATCTCGATGACCCGCGCCGACGGTGCCCGGCAGTTCTCGGCCGCGATCAACATGCAGCGCTGGAACCGGCTCGACGAGCGGGGCAGGCCGCGGCCGCACCCCATCGACAGCGCGCTCTCGGCGTTCTACCGGCTTGTCATGTGAGGTGTGCACGCTCCGGCGGCGGACAGCGTTGCGTCGTGCGCCATGCCGCCGGGACCGGGAGGGTTCCGGCGCCTGCTCCCGGCACGGCGTGGATCGCTGCCGGACGGGCCGCGACGTGGTTGTATGAGGTGAGCCGAACCGGAAGGAGCCGGAGAGCGCTGTGACCGACGAAGACGAGAAGCGGGTAGCGCATCGCGCGCTGGTGGACAGCGTCCGGAACGGCCCGGGGAGCGCATCCCTCGACCAGCGGGCGCAGGCTTTCGCCGGCGTCGGCCTCCCACCGCCGTTGGACGCGCTGATCGGCAAGGTCGTCACCCGGGCCGACCAGGTCACCGATGCGGATTTCGACGCGGCGAAGGCAGCGGGTTTCAGCGAGGACCAGCTCTTCGAACTGGTCGTATGCGCAGCGGTCGGCCGGTCGGCCCGCCTCTACGAGGCCGGGCTGGCCGCCTTGGCCGCCGCCGACGCCGGAACGGCCGGGTAATGCGCCTCGATATCCTCGACAACGGGTACCGCCCGCGGACCAAGCTGCTGTTCACACTCATCCGGATGTTCTCCGGGCATCCACCGCCCGATGCCGCGAAACTGACTTTTTACCGGCCCGCCTTCTACGGTGCCGCGGCGAAGAGGTTTACCCAGGCGGCGATGCGCGGGCCCGCGGCGTGGTCGGTCGCCGACCGGGAACTGATGGCGGCCTTCGTCTCGCAGGTGAACGGGTCGGCGTTCTGTATCGGCGCGCATACTGCGACCGCGGCTCGGGCGTACCGCGATCCGGCGAAGGTGCGCGCGGTGCTCACGGACCTCGACACGGCCCCGATCGAAGCCGAGCTGCGGGCGACGTTGCGCATGCTCGGCACGTTGACCAGGGAAGGGTCGATAGGCGCCGCGGATATGCGGGCGGTGCTGGCTGCGGGTGTCTCGCGCGACCAGGTCGCGGACGCGCTGGCGGTCTGTGTCGCCTTCGATACCACCGACCGGCTCGCCGACGCCTTCGGATTCGAGGTCCTCGACCCGGCGGGTTTCGAAGCGGGAGCTGCGTACCTGCTGAAACGTGGCTACCAGTAGTGATTGCTTCGCGGCGCCGCGGTGGGCGGCGTGCGCGTCCGGCGGCGAACCCCCTCGGACGTGACCGTCGGGCTCGGCGGGATCGCGCCCGCTGGCAGACTGGGCGAATGGCCCGTTTCGCTGTAAACCGTCCGACACCGGCCGAGCTGGCGGCCGCGGCCGGGAAGACGATTCCCGATGTACTGGCACCGGATCTGCGAGTGCTGTTCTGCGGGATCAATCCCGGCCTGTGGTCCGGTGCGACCGGCCATCATTTCGCTCGGCCGGGGAACCGCTTCTGGCCCGCACTGTTCCGTTCGGGTTTCACGCCGCGCCTGCTCCGTCCCGACGAACAGGGCGAACTGCCGGCGCTGGGGCTGGGCATCACCAATGTCGTCTCCCGGACGAGCGCGAAGGCCGACGAACTGACGAAACAGGAACTGCGCGACGGTGGCGTCGCGCTCATCGAGCGGGTGCGGCGGAACCGGCCGCGGATCCTCGCGGTGCTGGGCCTGGGCGCCTACCGCACCGCCTTCGGCCGGCCGCGGACCACCGTAGGGCGCCAGGACGAGACGATCGGCACCACCGAGGTCTGGGTGCTGCCCAACACGAGTGGCCTCAACGCCCACTACACCCTGGACGCGCTGGCCGCCGAATTCCGCACGCTCCGAATGGAATCGGAGCGCGCGGTCCCGGCCGCTCGCGCCGCCGAGTAGCCTTTCCGCCCGCGGCGCTCACCCACCGGCGACCGACGGGATGATCATGACCTCGGTACCGGCGCCGAGCGGTGTGTCCAGGCCGCGCAGCGTCCGGCATTCGTCGCCGTCGACATAGAAGTTCACGTAGCGGCGCAGTTCACCACTCTCGTCGCGGAGACGGCGCTCCAGCGCGGGCGACCGCTCGCGCAGCGCGTCCAGGACGGTGCGCAGAGTCGCGCCGTCGACGGCGAGTTCCCTGTCGCCGCCGACGAAGGTCCGCAGCGCGGACGGCAGCCGCACCCGTGCCACGGTGTCAGCCGACCACTCGGGCGCGTACGCACAGGACATCGGGTAGTTTGTCGGCCACCAGCTGCCAGTGCTCGCCCTCGTCGGGACTGCAGTAGACCTCGCCGTTGCGGGTACCGAAATAGATCCCGGCCGGGTCGGCGTCGTCGGCGCACATGGCATCGCGCATGACCGCGGCCCAGAACGGCTCCCGCGGGAGCCCGGCGGTCTGCGCCGACCAGGTCTGGCCGCCGTCGGCGCTGCGGTAGACGGCGCATTCGGCGTTCGGGGGGAAGCGGAACCGCTCCATATCGGCGACCAGCGGGAATGTGTAGATCACCCCGGGTCGTCGCGGGTGCGCGACGATCGGGAATCCGAAATTCGAGGCCGGCAGGCCGGCGTCGATCGACTGCCAGCTCGTGCCGTCGTCGGTGGTGCGGAAGACTCCACCGTGGTTCTGCAGATACATCGTGCTCGATGTACCGGCGTCCACGGCGACCTTGTGCACGCACTGCCCCCACTCCGGCAGCTCACCGGGCATGAAATCGGCCGTGACCCCTTTGTTGGTGGGTCTCCACGACCTACCGCAGTCGGCGGTTTGATAGACGCCACCGGTCGACATGGCGACCGTGATGCGCTCCGCGTCCGCCGGGTGCGGGATGATCGTGTGCAATGCCAGCCCGCCGCCGCCCGGCATCCACTCGGGGCGGTGCGGGTGTTCCCACAGGCCACGGATCAGTTCGAATGTCCGCCCGGCATCGGACGAGCGGAACAACGCCGACGGCTCGGCGCCCGCGTACACCACCTCCGGTTCGGCCGCGGTCGCCGGCGCGATCTGCCAAACACCCCGCAATGCCGCCCCGGTATCCGCCGGGAACGCCAACGGCGCGTCGTCCGGTTCGCTCCACGTCCGGCCGAGATCGTCGCTGGTCACCATGGTCGGGCCGAAATGGCTGTCGAGTACGCCGGCGAGCACCCGTGGCGTCGCCCGCCGGGTATCGATCGCCAGCGCCTTCACATCCGCTACGGCGAACCGGGGCGGGCTCACGTCCCAGCGCGACCGGCCGTCGGTACTGCGCGCCAGGAACAAGCCCTTGCGCGTCCCGATTCCGAGTAGAACATCCATTGCCGACCTCCAGGTATCACCGCCACGCCGACGCGTGCGAGCGTACCCCGCGGCTGTGACAGGACTCACCCGAATGCGGCAGGCGAGTCGCGCGGGTCCGGTGCGTCAGTTCTGTTCCGGGCGCCGATCGGCCGGCCGAAACGTATCCGCCGGGGCGGGGAAGGGTTCCGCGGCGGCCGAGGTGGGCAGCGCGGAATCCGCGCCGAGACCCTTCTCCGCGGCGGTCGTGCGGACCGCGTCGACGACGAGTAACAGTGCCGCCCGCCGGGCCGTGTTGGTGCGATAGGCCAGCGATACGGTCCGGGTGAGCACGTCGCCGAGGGCCACGATGTCCACCCCCGGCGGGCGCAGCGCCAGGCCCAGATCCGATACCAGCGTCACGCCCAGCCCGGCCGCCACCATCGCCATGGCCGTCGCCTGCTCCTCCACTTCGTGATCGATCCGGGGGGCGAGCCCGACGGACTGGAACGCCAGCCGGGCCGAATGCCCGAAATGGGACCGGGCGGGCGCGAGGATCCACGGATGCTCGGAGAGTTCGACCAGGGTCACGCTGGCCGACGGTACGGCCCCGAGCGGGACCGCGGCGTAGATCCGCTCGACCGCGATGACGGCGCGCTCCAGGCCGCTGTCCCAGGTCATCGGGTAATTGGAGTAGTCGAGGACGAACGACAGATCCAATGCCCCGTCACGCACCGCCGCGGCCGTGGCCTCCGGAACGAGTTCCCGCGTCCGTACCGAGATACCGGGGTGGGTGCGCGCGAGGGCGGTCAGCGCGTCGGGTAGCAGGCCGGAGGCCACCGACGCCCACACCCCGGCGGTGAGTTTCGCCGTCATCGTCTCGCCCGCGTCCTCGAGGGCCTGGGTCGCCCGTTCGACCGACGCGAGGATCTCCTCGGCGTGCTCGGCCAGCAGCACCCCGAGATCGGTGAGTTGCAGCCGGCGCCCCCGCCGCTCGAACAGCCGGGCACCGACATCGCGCTCCAACTGGGCGAGCTGCTGGGACACCGCCGACGCGGTGTAGTGCAGCGCGGTCGCGGCCGCCGTCACCGTGCCGCGTCGATGCAATTCACGCAACATTCGCAGACGGGCCAGTGACAGGTCCATGGTTTCGAGCCTAAACGTTGTGCAGCAACGCTGAACACCGCCGTGAACGAACCGTAAATAGACGAACCCGCCGGGGCGAATGCAGGCTGGTGACACCGGAATCGAGCCATCGGCCGGGGACGACGTGGTCCGGACAGGGGATTACGCGCGCCCGGCGCTTCTCCGTGGGTGATGGTGTATCCGGCACGAACACGAAGAGGAGGTGGTTCGTCGTGACGACGATGCAGGACCCGGCGGGGGGCGCCGCGCAGATTACCGAGCAGACAGTTCCGGCCGTCCCGGCGGCAGTGGCCCTCACCCCCGCGGTCCGTCGTTCCGAGCCGTATATGCGCCTGCACTGGACGGACTCGCAGACGGGCGCGGTCGGTTACCTCGTGGTGCACACCCTGCGCGGTGGCCTGGCCACCGGCGGCACCCGGATGCGGGCCGGCTGTACGGTGAGCGAGGTCGAGGATCTGGCTCGCGGTATGGCCAACAAGACCGCGACATTCGATCTGCCCATCGGCGGCGCCAAGGGTGGGATCGATTTCGATCCCAAGGATCCGCGCGCCGTCGAAGTACTGGAACGGTTCTGCGAGGCCATGCGCCCGTGGATCGATGCGCACTGGGTGACCGCCGAGGATCTGGGGGTGCCGCAGCATCTTATCGACGAGGTCTTCGAAAGGCTCGGCCTGGGCCAGAGCTACCACGCCGCGATCCGCCGCGCCCCCGATCCCGCCGCGACGCTGGCACGGGTCCGCCGCGGCCTGAACGCGGCGGTCGAGGGCGGGTTCATGCTGGGCGATGTGATCGGTGGCTACGGTGTCGCGCACGCCTGCCTCGCCGCCGCGGTCTGGTGGGGGCAGGTGCCCACCGAGACCACGGTCGCGATCCAGGGCATGGGCACCATGGGCGGGGCGGCCGCCTACTACCTGTACGAGGCCGGGATGAAGGTCACCACCGTGGCCGATGCCGCCGGAACCCTGCACTGCGCCGACGGGCTGGACGTCCCCGCGCTGCTGGCGCTGCGCAACGGGTACGGCGAGATCGACCGCTCCCGATTGCCGGCGGGTGTCGAACAGTTGCCGCGGACCACGATCCTGGCCGCCGATGTCGACATCCTGGTGCCGGCGGCGATCTCCTATGCGATCACACCGGACAACTCCTTCGATGTCCGCGCCCGGATCGTCGTCGAGGCCGCGAACGCGGCCACCACCCCGGAAGCGGAGGCGATGCTCGCCGCCCGCGGTGTCCCGGTGCTGCCGGACTTCGTCGCGAACGCCGGAGCCGTGGCCTGGGCGTGGTGGCTGCTGCTCGGCCAGGTCGACGATACGCCGGAGAATTCGTTCGATCGGCTCCGCACCATCATGCACAGCAAGGTCGCCCTGCTGCTGGCGGCGTGGGCGGAGCAGGGCGTGACCCCGCGCGAGACCGGTCATCGCTGGGCCGACGACCCGCCGCCGCTGACCGAGCCGGTCGTCATCCCCTGAGACCGGAGCAGATTCGCCGGCCGCGCACCGTCAGCGGCCGGCGAATGCCGGGCGCCTGATCTCCACTGCGCGCCGGGGCCAGCCACTGGAAGTCGTCCCACAGTTCCGGTGCGTTGCGCTCCGCACGGTACTCTGCACGAGGGGCCGCAGCACATTCCAGCACGTCCGCAGCGAATCGCCCCGGGAGTCGGCCACGACATCGGTCGGAATCGACCCGCTCCGGCACATGATTCCCACGCAGTCGTAGCTGTCACACACCCTTTCGGCGCGCTGGATGTCCGCGTCCGGCCACAGGTGAATTCCCGGACCCGCGGGATGCCATATCACCGACCGCGGAATCGCCTCGAGCGTAACCCATGTGTTGCCGGCCCGGGCCCTCCGGTTCGGGTCGGTTTCGTCCGACTACGCTCCGGCGCAGGCATTCTCGATATCGGCCGGCTGGTGACGGCCACTGTCCGCGCGCGGCATGGGCACCCCTCGGTGCCGGCGGTTCGGAGGAACCTTGTGCTCAGGTGTCGGTGTCGCGATAGACGACGATCGGACGGTCGGCGCGATGCAGCAGATTCTGGCTGGTGGACCCCAACAGAGCGCCGCGGAATCGCCCCCAACCCTTACTGCCCACAATCGCCAATTGCCCCTCGTCGAGCGCGTGCAGCAGTTCGCGCGCCGCCGAGCCACGCCGGGACCGCTCCTCCACTTCCACATCGGGGAAGTCTTTCCGGTACGGCGCGATGATGGTCGCCAGTGTCTCCGCCTCGGAGCGGGCGATCAGGTCCCAGTCGATCACCATCGCCGTCGGACCCAGGAGCTGCAGCGCCGTGGGCACGGAGTCCCCGACCGCGGTGCTGTCGGACCACGCCCGTACCGCGGTGACCGGGACCGACAACAGCTGCGCCCATTCGAACGCCAGCCGGGTCGCCCCGGCCGAGGGCGGGCTCCCGTCGGCGCCCACCACGATCGGGCGGTCGTCGGGCGTGATATGCGCGCTGTCACCGCGCCATACGGCGACCGGACAGCGCGCGCTGCCGACCACGCGCAGCACCGTCGAACCCAGCAGCCAGCGCTCCACCATGCCGGCGCCGGTGGCGCCGAGCACGATCAAAGCGGCGTCTTCGGCGGCCCGGAGCACGCCCGCGGCGGGGGACTCGGTATCCGCGATCGAGGTCAGCTCGACACCGGGTGCCCACTCCCGCAGTGCGGATTCGGCCGTGGCCAGGAGTTCGGTGCGGTAGACCCGGTGCCGTTCGGCCAGTTCGGCGGGCTCGAGCGCGATCTCGGGCATCGGGCCCGGTGCGGGGGAGGAGTGCACCAGGCGCAGGGGCAGGGTGAGTCTGTCGGCGAATCCCGTGGCCCACTTCGCCGCCGCCAGCGCGGTGTCGGACCCGTCGATACCCACTACGATGTGGCTCGCCGCGGACTTCGCGTGCATCGCACTCCGCCTTTCGTCCAGAGGTTGCCGATCTCCCGCCCGGCACTGCGCGCCCTCGCTGCACGATCCCCGCGGCGCCCCGTCGAGCCCAGGATAGGAGTCCGCACCGGGGCCGCGGTGGGCCGACACGCGGCCGGCGGTCGTTGGCCCGGATCGGCGCGCGTGCGCCGGCCGTTGCCGCCGGGGCCTCGTGGTGATACCGCTACCGAGAGCCGCCGGCGCTCGCGCCGAGCCCGGCCCGATGGAATGCCCGACGACTGTGGACCATCAATTGACGGACCGCGGGGCGGCCGGTGTTCTTCCAGATCAGGGCGAGGAGCGCGGGTGTCTCGACGCCCTCGACGGCGAGGGTGACGAGCCGGTCGCGGTAGGTCGCGGCCATGGAGTCGCTGAGGACGGCGACCGCGAGTCCGCGCGCGGCGAGGTCTGCGATGGCATCGGCGGCGCCGGCCTGAAGCGCGACCACCGGGCGGAGGTTCCGGCTCGCGCAGGCGCGGTCCAGCACGGTGCGTACACCGGTACCCGGTGGCATGCACACGAGGGGATGGGCGCACAACTCGGCGAGGGTGACCCTCTGCCGAGCCGCCAGTGGATGTCCGGTGGGGACCGCCGCGACGAGCTCGTCCCGGATGAGGGTGAGTGCTTCCACTCCGTCGGGTTCGGCGGTTGCCGTACCGATGAGAGCCACGTCCAGCGCGCCGGCCCGCACAGCCTCGGTGAGCCGGTCGGAGTTGTCCTCGAGCAGGGAGATCTCGACACCCGGATGGGCGCGGTGGAAATCGGCGAGTGCGTCGAACAGCGGTGTGATGGTGCAGCCGATGACCATCCCCACGGTGAGTGTGCCCCGGATCAGATCGGTGACCTCCCCGACCGCCTGGGCGAGGGCCTCGGCGGCATCGAGGGCGATCCGGGCATGTTCGAGCGCGGCCTTTCCCGCGACGGTCAGGGTGGCGGTGCGGGCCGACCGGTCGAATAGTTCGGCGCCGAGCTCTTTCTCCAAGGCGCGGATCTGGGCACTGACACCGGACTGGCTGATGTGCACCCGCTGCGCCGCACGGGTGAAGTTCTGCTCTTCCGCGACCGCGACAAAGTATTCCAGCTGCCTCAGTTCCATAAGTACTGATTCTAGCTTTCATAAGAACCATCTGTTGGACTTCTGGTGAGCGCCTGACCAGGCTGGAATGCGTCGAATTCGGAAACCACAGGAGGAAATCGATGCCCGAGTACGAGAAGGCGCTGCGGCCCGAAGACATCACGCGCCTGTTCGTCGAACGCTCCAACGCCGGTGACGCGGCGGGAGTCGCCGAACTCTACGAACAGGACGCCGTCCTGGCCTACCCGCCCGGCAGTCGGACCGTCGGGCGGGAAGCGATCCGCGCACTGTGGGAGAAGGTGCTGGCCGCCGGGCCCCGCTTCGAGCCGGAAGAACCGCTACCGACGCTGATCAGCGGCGACCTCGCCCTCACCTCGACGCCGCCGAAGGACGGTACCGGTGCGCGTGCGCAGGTGGTCCGGCGCCAGCCCGACGGCAGCTGGCTGCGCGTACTCGACCAGCCGGAGTTCGTGGCGCCGACCCCCTGAGCCCGGACGCAGGCCCCTGCCTCGTCGCCGCCGGACCGGACCACCGACGGCGACGAGTGGGCCGGCCCGGTGCGGTCTGGCCCCGTGCGGCGCGGCCCCGGGGCCCGCACCGGCTGCGCTCACGCTGAACACGAACGGCGACAACGATCTTCGGGATCCCCTACCCTTGACCCCACCATCCGTAGCGACCATGGGCCGAGCGTCGCAACCGGCGCCGACTCCGCACCACCGGGTCGGCGCCGTGACCGGAACCGATGGAGGATCGATCGTTCACGAACACGGTCACAGTGGTCGGCGCGGCCCACCGGGGCGCGAGCCGACGCGGTCGACCAGACCGACCTGCCGCTCGCCCGGCGCCGGCATCCGTGACGGTGGGCACGGATGCCGGCGGCGCCGCCACATGGCGGACATGGTCGTGGGTACGGCGGGCATGCCGGGCATCATCGGCAACGCCGGTGCCGACCGGTTGCGGGACCTAACCCCGATCACTTCCGGAAATCGTCATGAGGCCCGGTGGACCTGTTGCCCGGGGCCAGTCCCGATACGGTCAGCCGGAACAGCCGGTCCGCCCGGCCGGCGTGGTCGGGGTAGGGCTCGGTGGCCAAGGTGATGCCGACGACCAGCGTGATGAGATCCGCGACGGTGAGTTCGGCGGCGACGGCGCCGTCTTGTACGGCCCGCTCCACCAGCGGGGCGGCGGCCTGTTCCAGGGCCGCCGAACAGGCGTTGTCGTGGACCGATTCGGGGTCGGCGCCGTCGTAGCTCAAGGCGGCGGCGAGGCCGCGGGCTGCGACGCAATAGTCGACGAGCTCGTGCAGCCAGGCCAGCAGCGCGCCACGGCTGTCCTCGTCGCCGCACCGGGCGCGCGCCCGGTCGCCCAGGGCTTCGATCCGCTGCCGGGAAACCGCTTCCAGCAGGGCGCGGCGGGTCGGGAAGTGGCGGCGCACGGTAGCCGAGCCGACGCCCGCGGTGCGGGCGATTTGTTCCAGGGAGGCGGCGGCGCCGTGCCGGGCCACTTCGGCTTCGGCCACTGCGAGGATGCGGGTGTAGTTGCGCCGGGCGTCGGCGCGTTGGGTGTCGGGCATGGCGTCCTCTCCGGGCTTGCTAAACGGCGGGCCCCGCCATATCGTAGCGTGAGTTAAACGGCGGGCCCCGCCGTTTAGTGTTGGAGCGAATCAGAGGAGCAATGTCATGCCCGCACGATCCGAACCGGTTCTGGTCACCGGCGCCACCGGCAAACAGGGTGGGGCCACCGTGCATGCGCTGCTCGCGGCGGGAGTGCCCGTGCGCGCGTTCGTGCGCGACCCGGACGGGGAACGAGCCCGGGCCGTCGCGACGCTCGGCGCCGAACTGGTCCAGGGCGACCTCGGTGACCGTGATTCCGTGGTCCGGGCCGCGAAGGGAGCCCGTGCGGTCTTCTCTGTGCAGATGCCCCCGCTCACGGCGGCAGGGTTCGACTTCGACGGTGAAGCCGCCCAGGGAATCAACCTCATCGAGGGCGCGGCGGCTGCCGGGGTCGAGCAGTTGGTGCACACTTCCGTCAGCGGTGCCGGGCAGCACCGGGAACTCCCGGGCTGGGCCGAAGGCCGGTGGGCGGCGACGGCACCCAGCATGGAAGCCAAGACCGCGATCCAGGATCGGCTCCGCACCGCGGGATTCCGCTACTGGACGCTACTCAAACCAGGCTTCTTCATGGAGAATTTCCTGCCGTCGATGGCCTATCTCTTTCCCCGGGGTGTGGCAGGCGGCCTCGTGGGTGTACTGAAACCCGATGCCCGCCTGTCCCTGGCGGCGGTCGACGATATCGGAGCGGCGGCCGCTGCGGCCGTTCTCGCGCCCGAGCGGTTCGACCGGGTCGAACTGGAGCTGGCCAGCGATTACCTGTCGATGTCCGAGATTGCCGAGGTTCTCACCCGAGCCCTGGGCACACCAGTGGCCGCTCCGGATATGACCGAGGAGCAGGCCGTCGCCGCCGGTATGCCGCCGATGGGCGCCGGACTCGAGTTCATCAACACGGTCGGCCAGCCCGCCCGGCCGGAGTACGCGCGGGCCCTGGGCCTCCCGCTCACCAGCTTCGAAGAGTGGGCGGGCCGCTACGTGCGGGCCGACTCCTGAAACGTCCTGGGCCGGCGGCGTCCGCGTCGCCGGCCCGGTTCGAGCGCGGCCGCGACGGGCATGCGGTGCACTGCGCGTCTCCTGCTCGGATGCGCTACAGCGCGCTGAGGAACCGCAGGTACACAGTTCGTCCTCGGCGCCGCCCAATTCGGCCCGGGCGACCAGGAGTTCGGTCGCGCCCGCGTCGGCGTACCGCCGCGGCCTCGGCCGATTCGTCCGGATCGCCGGCCGGCGATCCGGGCACCTACGTGTGGCACTCCGGATGATCCCGGTACCCGGCGTCGCGTACCTGGTCGTGGCAGGCGCTAGAGAGTGTCCTCAAAGCCACATCAGCAGGGCGGCCAGGTCGAGCATCCCGCGGTAAGAAGTGGCGGTTTTGTCGTAGCGGGTGGCGATCGCTCGATACTGTTTGAGCCGGTTGAAGCAGCGTTCGACCACATTGCGACGCCGATAGGCCACCGGATCGAATACCGGTGGCCGGCCACCGGCACTGCCCCGGCGACGCCGGTTGGCCTGCTGATCGACGCGTTCGGGGATCGTTGCGGCGATACCACGACTTCGCAGATGGGCTCGGATCGCGCGAGTGGAGTATCCCTTGTCTGCCAGGACCCGCCGCGGTCGCTTCCACGACTGACCTCGGCCGGGTTTCGGCATCCAGATCCCGGCCAAGACCTGGGTGAACATGGTGCAGTCGTTGACGTTGCCCGCGGTCAGCAGCAGGGTGAGCGGCCGGCCGTGCCCGTCGCACGCGAGATGGATTTTCGTAGTCGGACCACCACGCGAGCGTCCGATGGCATGATCAACTGGTTCGCTGTGCCCGGACCCGGATCCGTTGTCCCCCTGTGTGAACCACACGAGTGCGGGCACCGGCCGCGTGCTGATGAACTCGCACCAGCGAGGAATCCACCGACACCTCGCGATCGAGTTCATCGATCGCTTCGGCGATCACCTGCACTCGCTGCACGAGCATCGCCAGGGTGCCGTTGCGTGACCACCGCCAGAATCGGTTGTAGACCGTTTTCCAGGGCCCGTACCGTTCGGGCAGGTCTCGCCAGGCCACCCCGGTCTTGGCCTTGTAGAGCATCGCGTTCAGTATTCGCCGGTCATCCACCCGTGGGCGGCCTTTTGCCCCCGAGACCGGCAACAACGGCTCGATCGTGCGCCACTGGTCCTCGGTCAACTCATGCCTACGCGCCACGACCACACATCAAATCAAATCGGCACCTCGACCGCCCAGGCTTTGAGGACACTCTCTAGTACTCCAGCCGCACTTGGTTATATAATCGGTGTCTCCGCTGGTAGTGGGCTTTTCTGGCCCGGTATTGATGTCGTCGGCGCCAGGTCGACC
>JBFARE010000031.1:0-100552 GCA_040674215.1 Nocardia sp. NPDC050193
GGCCGGGGTGCGCCGCCACCGCGGCCGCCACCGGGCGGCGGCGGACCGGCCGCACCGCCCACATAGCCGGCGCGGCCGGGCGCCGCCGCACCCTTCGCACCGACCGCCTTGGTACCCATGGCGCCCAGACCCGCTGCCGCGATGAGGGTTCCGCCGGTCGCGGTGAGACCCGAGCCACCGCTGCCGACAATGGCGACCGCCGGCGTCACGAGCCGCATCAGCGCGGGCAGGACGAACGCGACACTGCACAGCAGCACGATGGCCACCAGCATGCGCTGGGCTTCCTCGGCCTCGGGCAGCCCGCCCGCCGGGGTCATCTCGTCCACGTGGCCGGCGGTGGTGAACGCGATCATGTAGACGATCGCCGCCACCGGTTTCCACAGCATGAAGGCGATGATCCAGCCGACGAGTTTCTGATACGACTGCTTACCGGTACTCATCCCGGAGGCTGCAGCCGCCAGCGGCAGCACACCCGCCGCGATCACCAGCAGGCCCTGCCGGACGATGGCCAGCACGATCTGGGCCAGCGCACCGAGCAGTCCGACGATCGCGATGATGAGGACGAGGCCGGGTGAGAACGCCTGCAACTTACTGGTTTTCACCATCAGCTCGGCCAAGTTGCGGGCATTGCCGTCGGTGGAATCCTGGATGATCCATTCGGCGAAGCGGTCCGAGGCCACGGTGCCGGCCACGATCACCGCGCCCAGCATCCAGGAACTGAACACCACTCGGGTGAACATCCGGAACGATTCGGCCGCCTCCTGCATCGCACCGCCGCGTCTGGCCTCGGCCAATCTCAGGCCCGTGATGATGATGGAGGCCATCAACAGCAGTATCTGTACCTGATACGTGTAGTCGTTGATCTTGGTGAACAGCGAACCGGAATCGCTGGCCACCTCGTTGGGCACCTTCATCCAGAAGGTCAGCGCCAGGATGATGGCTTCGCCCAGACCGTTCATCAGCGAATCGACCACTTTGCCGAAGGTCGAATCCCACGCCTTGTCCTTGACCGCGGTGGCCGCTTCACCGGGATGGGTGGCGGCATTGCCCGCCTTGCACACCGCCGCGGCGGCGTCGCCCAGCGAGATGCCGGGGATACCGAGTCCGTCCAGGGCATCGTGTATCTCGTTACAGGTCTCGTCGAACCCGTACGACTGACCGTAGGCCACCACCGGTGTCGCCATCGATACGGTGAAGATCACCGCGAGGATCGTGACGAGCCGTCTGGCCAGCGACACCCGGTACGAGACCGCGGGAGTTCGCTCCCCGCGCCCGGAAGGGCTCTCTTCGCGCACTACCTGAGCTTCCACATTCCGTCCCAACATCGGAATCACCATCGAGTCCACCCCTCGAGCGATTCGACATACTCGGTCTGTGTGTTCGGCGAGGTGGTCGGCTTGAGCCGCCAATCCCCCGCGTCCCACACCATGATCAGTCGCAACGTCACCCACACCGGCTTCGCATCGAGCGCCGGAGCACGCAGCGCCAACCGCACGATCGCCATATCGTCCGCGTAGTCGTCGATCTTGAACGCGTCGGACGCGACGAGGTACCGGGTCACCGATTCGGGCTGCTGTTCGGGCAGCCGATCCGCTTCCAGGGCCTTGTCGTAGGCCGCGATCTGCTGCGCCGAAACCCGCACCTGCCGTACATAGAGATCACGGTCCGCCGGTCTGGCGTTCAGCCGGTAGGTGATCTGCGCCGCGGCCAGCGCGGCGCCCTGCGGGGTGTGCGAGTACCCCACGGCCAGTCCGTCCTCGATCCGGTTCGGACCGTCGGAACTCGAGAACGGCACCGATGCGCCGAACACCCGCTGCCAACCGCGGGGGTCGGTGGTGCCCGCCGGCGCGGCGGTCAGCCAATCGGGATCCGTCGGCTTGCGCTGCGGGGACGGGTCCTGCGGAAGAACCTGCCCCGCAGGGTTGTTGGGGATATCGATGCGCCGGTTGAACACATCCACCTCCGGATCGGCAAAGCCCTCGCCCACCGTGGCCGGCGGCGGCGCCGCCGAGACGGGTTCGTCGTCGCGGCCCGTCCACATGACGACGCCGACCACCACGATCAGCGCCAGAACCGCCGCGGAGGCGATGACGCCGAAGGAGACGCGGTCACGCTGATAGGTCTCCTTCCCGCTCACTTCGGTGCCTCCACTTTCACGGTGTCACTGGGTAATTCGGTCACAGGGTCGATCGGTCGCGTGGTCGATTCCGGATCCGGCAGCCGTAACCTCCAATCCCGGGCGAACCACTCCACCGTCGTGTGGTTCACCGCTTTCGAACTGTCCGAGTACTCGCTGTACACATCCACCGCCGCGCGCTGGTCGTTGTACTCGGTGATCCGGTATCCCAGCAGCCGCGGCGCGTAGACCGGATCCGCTGGACCACTGATGGACAGCTGCACCCGGTTCACCGCCCATTCGTCCTTCGCCGGGCCCGGAACCACCTCCCGGGCAACAATATTCGACCACTGTCCGTCGTCGGCGATTGCCAGGCGCACGGCGTGCACCATGGCGGCCACTCCGGCGCCGGTGGGAGTTTGCTCGAAACCCGTTGCGGCGCCGTCGGTTTGAGCCGTCGGACCCTGATCGGTCTGTGGCAACGATACGCCCTGGAACGGCACCCAGCGCACATTCGTCGGGGGCGCCGACAGATCGGGCGGTGCGGCGGCGTCCCCGCCACCACAGCCCACGGCGCCGGCCAGCAGCAGCGCGGACAGCACCGGGGCAGCCCTGAGGACATTCGGCCGGCCGGCCCGGCGCGGGGCCGGAATCACGGTCGATTTCATGCGCAGGTCGTTCTCCTCGCCTCGCCCCGGATCATCCGGGCAGGAACGCCAGGGCGATACCGGAGGCGCCGCTGGCCACAATCGCGCCGAGCAGGCTCATGAGCACCCCGTGCGAGGCGTCGTTCATCGCCAGATCGCCCTTGAACGTGAGCCACAGCTTTCCGGCCGAAACGATCATCCACGCCAGACAGCCCATGAGAACGAACCAGAGCAGCCAGTTCAGCAACTGCATCAACGGTTCCAACACCTCGGCCGGCATCTGCTTGTACGCCAGAACACCGGCCGCCCCGACCAGATCCATTACAACCTCACGTTCCGATGACAGCGTTCATGATGGTGCCGGCACTGGTCGCGACCACGCCGCCGATCATCGCTCCGGCCACCATCTTCGGGGACTCCAGTCCACCGCCGGTCCATTTCTCCCACGCGAACTTGCCGCCCGCGTAGATGATGCCGCAGATCCCGGACAGCAGGACGAACCAGGTGAGGTACCGCACCAGCTGCAGGATCTTCTCCGACCCGGGCGGGGCCTCGGGTGTCGGATTGCCCACCTGGGCCACAACAACGGTGTCGTAGGCTTGGTGAACGGCGAGAAGTACAGTGCTCATCGGGTGCCTTTCTCGATAGCTGAGGTGCAACATTCGGTCCGCGCGAGCGCGGGGAGCACGACACGGAATACGTGCTCGACGGCGGCGATCACGGCATCACTCCTCTACGAATCTCGATCGGCCCCGAGTGGGGGCGGCCTCCGATTCCTCCAGCGCGGCCCGGGCGGCCGCGACGATTTCCGCACCGAGTTCCCTGATGTCCAGGGGAACCTCGTCGAGTGGGTCGATCCGGCGGCGGCGCTGCGGCGAGGTCGCGACACCCGGCGTCCACACCGGTAATTTCTCCGGCTCGACCAGCGTCCACTCCTCGTACCAGGGCACCTGCCAGACCTGTCCGGCCAATGAGGCGACCACATCGCGGTAGCGCCGGATCTCCGGCGCCATCCGGCCCGGCCGCGCCGCCACCGTGATGAGGCCGAGGACCTGGCTGGGCCCGGCGAACCCCGAGTGGTGCTGACGCAGCAGGTCGTGCGCATGGGTCAGTCCGGCGATGGTCTCCCGCGCCACCAGCACCACGAACGGCGATTCCCGTTCGAAGACACCGGGCCAGCGCCGGCCCGAATCCGCGGCGGGGGCCAGCACATGGGCCAGCGAGCTGGCGCCGGCGCCACCGTGGACGCCCAGCAACCACACCAGCGGGGCACGGCCGGCACCGGGAACAGGACGGTCCCAGACCGCGGCGCGGCGTGATTCCGGCGGTGGTACCACTCCGGCAACAGCGTTACGGTCGGGTCGGCGAGGAAGATTCATAGCAACAGACATGATGCCTCCCCCCGAGATACGGCAGGTAATCCGCGGAGGCCGGAGCCTCGACGACGAGATCGCGTCATGATGCCATCCCGGCGAGTAGTCGCTCGTAGGTCAGCCGCGTCTCGTCGGCGAGTGCGATATGGCGCACCAGTTCGCCGCGGGCCAGATGGGGGTCGTAGGGCACCTCGACGATATCGCGGACCCAGCCGGCCAGATGCTCATGCAAATGGTCGGCTACCCGCGAATCGGCACCGCGCTGCTGATGTGAGACCACGATGGTGGTGTCGCCGACGATACCGCCGCCCATGGGTTCCGACGAGTCGCCGTATTCGTCGTCGAGCCATTCGAGTGTCACCCGCAGGCGGTTGGCCGCGTCCACCCGGGCCGGAATGGTCAGGACCAGCGCGACATCCGCGTCGTCGAGCAAGGGCCGCAGCTGCCGGCTCGCGATCGGGTTCCCGCCGTCGTAGACACCGATGTATCCGGCCTGGTCGACCGCCCGGGCCACGGTGAGATAGCTCGCGCGGCGGCGTAGCGGCGCGGCGTCCCGCCACAGCAGTCCGATTCCGGAGGTCGCCCGGGACATACAGTCCTTCAACGGGGCCGGTTCGTCGTCGCCGCGGCCGTACAACCACTGCTGCATGCTGATGGGGTGCAGATGCTCGTCGGCACCGCGCAGGGCCAGATCGCCCCCGGCCGGGGTGGCGTCCACCGCGACCGTGGCGGTACCCGCGAGACCCAGTTCGCCCGCCAATCCGAGTGCGGTGGTCGTGGTGCCGGCACCGCCGCAGCCGCCCACCACCAGGATCGGCCGGGGCTCGCCGGCCGCACGGGTCCGGGCGCCACCCGGCAACCGCACCACCCGCGCCTTCCGGTCCCCGTCTGTCCCGTCCGTCACCTCGGCATCCGGTGCGGTGTCGAGCCAGCGGCTCCAATCCTCTCCCATCGCAGCACTCTCCTCTATCCGGCCGAGATACCCGTGATGAGGGTGCGGCCGTCGATCACCGCGGTGGTGACCGTTTGCCTGCTGTAGGTGGCGGGCTCGCCACCGGGCCGGAACTCGGTGACCTCGACCGTGTACCGGCCATCGGCCACGGTCACGATTCGCACGCAGTGCGTGGTACCGGGCGCCACGCTGTCGATACCCGCCTGGATCACCTCGGCGGAGGACACCGGGGCGTCGGGCGCGACCGCGGCACGCGCCTCGGCGCCGGAACGCTGCACGTAGTAGGCGTATTGGAAGCGCAGCACGGCCTCGGGGCCGGAATTCGTGCCACCCGGCCCTGCCCCGCGCACCACCTGCGCGGTCTGTTCGGCCGGACACGCCGCGGCGCCGGAATCGGCGCCGGTGCTCCCGGCGGTGAAGCGCAGGCCCGCACCCCCGTCGGGCGCGGCTCCGGGACCGGCGGCACCGGGTGCGCCGGGCGCCAGCAGGTACAGGATCACGGCCGCAGCGATACCGAGCAGCACCACTGCGGCGAGGAGCACTCCGGCGGTCCGGCGCCGGCGGGCGCCGGACTCGGCCCCGATATCGCGGAGCCGGGCCGGGGTGCGGCCGATCCGGGCCGGTTCGGTGAGTTCCTCGTCGTCGGACCAGGGAAACCGCACCAGATCGGCATCCCGGTCGTCGCCGGGCGTGTCCACCCAATCCGACCAGCCACCGGTGAATTCGGTACGACGGCCGGACAGTTCGGCGGGCGCCGGGTCGGGCCGGGCGGTCGCGCTTCCGGCCTCGGCGATGTAGTCGGGGTACCTGGCGGGACCGTCGTCGTCGGCCCCGGGGGCAGCCTCGCCGCCGGACTCGGGCACGCGGGACGACACATCCGTGTCGCGCGCCCCCTCCGGCTCCAGCGGACCGTACCATCGATCGAGCTTTTTGTAGGACTTCAACATTCCCCCATTCCCGTGGCGCCGGGCGCGTGATCTGGCATCATCGATCCCTCTCGGCGATCAGTTCACGGAGAACGAGTCGGTTTCGGTTGTACGGGGTGTGGGAGTGACGGTCACCGGACCCTCCGGGGCACCATTGTTCACTCCTGTCCCAAATGGGAATTGTCCCGTACCGGAGGGAGCGGGCGCAGGCGACGCGCCGGGATCGGAACCTGAGAATCCGTTCGGAGCGGGAACTCCGCTGTCCGGCATGCTCGGGACCGGCGGTATCGCCTTCTCCGCCACGGGTTCGTTGCCGCTGCCGTGTACCGCGGCGAGATCCCGGGCGGCGGCGGCGAACCAGTCGGCGATGAAGCGGGTGGGTGCCTCACCGGTGGCCGAAATGGCCGCATTGCCATAGGCCTGGTGCCGCTGGATGGTATCCCAATAGCGCACCCAGGTCGTGGTGTCGAGCAGGGCGTGGTTGTCGGTGATGTTCTCGATCACCGCGTCGAAAGCCTGGCTCACCAATCGGATACCGGTGGTGGGTGGCACCAGCTGCGGTATCGCGCCCAGCAGTTTTACTCCCAGCATCATCAGCGCCGCCGGTGGATTCGCCAGCCCGGCCGTGGCCAGTTCGGCGATCGCCGTGGGGTTCAGTACCGTACGCACGACCGTGACCACCGCGTTCAGGCCGATCATGCCCACTTTCAGCAGGGCTCGCATGGCGCCCGGAATATCCAGCGGAGTCCGCGGATCGGCCGCATCGGCCAGGCGTTCGGAGATCGACTTCTTCGGCGAGATGTTCAGCGTCGCCAGCGAGGTGCCCTGGATATCCTCGTTGACCACCTTGGTCGCCGTTTTGATCGAGGTGAACGCCAGGGCCTGGGCGATGGAGGTGAGCGAGGCGATCGGATCGCCTCCGCTGAGTTTCATCTGCCCCACGACACCGGCCACGGCCTTGAGAATCGGCGCGCCCTCGGGGGCATCGCAGGCGAGATCGCCCGCGGCGCAGAAGCTGGCCACGCGGCCGGTGAGCGCACCGAAATTCTCCGCGGTGTCGCGATCCGGCGCGATACCGCCGCCGGTGGCCGGCGCCTGGTTCAGGGCCGCGATATGCGCGATCTCGGTGCCCTCGGTACCGGGCGCGGGGTCGGGGTTGGCCTTGCCCGGCGCACCGGGGAACAGCGGGGCTCCGGCATTCCGGGTCGGGTCACCGATCAAGGCGACAGCGGCGATCTTGTCGGCGGGCAGGCCGCCCTGCCCCTGGCCGATCTCCTGCGCGAACACCGAGGCCACATGTGCGCCCTGCGAATACCCGACGATCGCGAAGCGGGTATCGGGGCAGCGCTGCGCCACCGAGCTCGCCATACTGCGCAGCCGGATCAGGCCGCCCTTCACCGAATCCGAATACGGTGTGGCGCTACCGCCGTCCACACCGCCGAAGCTGGATTCGTAGGGCACGTAGGCACGCTCGACCAGCCCCTGATCGGGCGCGGCAGCCATGAGCGGCCGGAAGACGGTGGACAGCATGCCGGTATCGGTCGTGGGCGCGGCATCCGGCGAGGATTCACCGGTGCCCTGGACCCCCAACGCATACAGTGCCGGACACGAGGTCACCGCGAGTCGAGTCGACGGGCCCGCCGGATTCGGCGGTTGAGCGTACGCGGGAGCGGCGAGTGTGCCCGCTGCCGCCGTCGCCACAGCGACGGTGAATGCGATCAGCATCCCCGAGAATCTTGTGCATCCAGCCATAGCGACCCGCAATCAGTCCTACCGCAGTTACCGAGCGCGACGAAACGCAGTAAACGGTAACAGATTCCGGCTATGACCGCTGAAGCGCCGAAGAGTTTACGCGACCCGCCAGCTCGACCCGTACGTGACGCGGCGCGCCGAAGCCCGAACGTTATATTCTTCCGGCAACCCCGGTGGGGCTGCCAAGACCCCGAAACACGGCCGGGGACACCCCTCTATCTCCCGGGCCGGAGTGCGGAATCCGCAGGAGACACAAGCGGTCACCCCAGCACGCACACGCAACCATCGGCCCGCGCCTACGCACCGCCCGGCCGCCGAGACCACCCCGGGGGACGCACAGGTATACGAGCCCACGGCCACAGCGGACGCGCGGGAAGACCACGGCGACAACGGAGGCGCGGAGAAACTCAGGCGGCCGAGGTGACCCGGTACACGTCGTACACACCTTCGACATTGCGGACAACATTGAGCAAATGCCCGAGATGCTTCGGATCGCCCATCTCGAAGGTGAATTTGCTGATCGCCACCCGGTCGCCGTGGGTGGCCACCGATGCGGACAGGATATTGACCTTCTCGTCGGCGAGCACCTTGGTGACATCGGAGAGCAGCCGGGTGCGGTCCAGCGCCTCGATCTGGATGGCCACCAGGAACACCGAATGCGGCGACGGCGCCCATTCGACCTCGATGATGCGTTCGGACTGGGCGCGTAGCGAATCGGCGTTGGTGCAGTCGACCCGGTGCACACTCACCGACCCGCCGCGGGTCACGAAACCCATGATCTCGTCGCCCGGTACGGGAGTGCAACATTTGGCCAGCTTCGCGACGGTCCCCTCGGCGCCGGGGATCAGGACACCGGCATCGCCGGTGAGCCGCTGCCGCGACGGCGTGGTGGAGGGGGTGGACCGTTCGGCGAGTTCGTTCTCGACGTCACCGATTCCGCCCAGCTGGGCCATCAGCCGCTGCACCACATGGTGCGCGGAGACCTGATGTTCGCCGACCGCGGTGTAGAGCGCGGAGATATCGCTGTAGTGCAGTTCGTGGGCGACGGCGGTCATCGCGTCGACGCTCATCAGCCGCTGCAGCGGCAGCCCGACGCGGCGGACCTCCTTGTTGATCTGTTCCTTGCCGCTCTCCAGCGCCTCTTCGCGACGCTCCTTGGCGAACCACTGCCGGATCTTGGCTTTCGCGCGCGGCGAGACAACGAAGCTCTGCCAGTCCCGGCTGGGCCCGGCATTGGGCGCCTTGGAGGTGAAAACCTCGACGACCTCGCCATTCTCCAGCTGGCGTTCCAGCGCGACCAGCCGCCCGTTGACCCGGGCTCCGATACATTTGTGCCCGACCTCGGTATGCACCGCATACGCGAAATCCACCGGAGTCGACTTCTGCGGCAGCGTGATCACATCACCCTTGGGGGTGAAGACGAAGATCTCGGGCGCCTTGAGGTCGAACCGCAGCGATTCCAGGAACTCCGCCGGGTCGGCGGCCTCCCGCTGCCAGTCGAGCAACTGTCGCATCCAGGCCATATCGTCGACCTCGGCGGCGTCCCCGGAGTGACGGCCCTTGGTCTCCTTGTAGCGCCAGTGCGCGGCGATCCCGAACTCGGCGGTCCGGTGCATATCGTGGGTGCGGATCTGCACCTCGAGCGGTTTACCGTCGGGGCCGACCACCGTGGTGTGCAGCGACTGGTAGACGCCGTAGCGGGGCTGGGCGATGTAGTCCTTGAATCGCCCGGCCATCGGCTGCCACAGCGAATGCACCACGCCGACGGCGGCGTAGCAGTCGCGCACCTCGTCGCACAGGATCCGGATACCCACCAGATCGTGGATATCGTCGAAATCCTTCCCCTTCACGATCATCTTCTGGTAGATCGACCAGTAGTGCTTGGGGCGCCCCTCGACGGTGGCGGGGATGCGGGAGGCCGCCAGGGTATTGACTATCTCCGCGCGCACCTTCGCGAGATAGGTGTCACGTGACGGCGCACGGTCGGCGACCAGGCGAACGATCTCGTCGTACTTCTTGGGATGCAGGATCGCGAACGCGAGGTCCTCCAATTCCCATTTCACGGTGGCCATACCCAGCCGGTGCGCCAGCGGCGCGATCACCTCGAGGGTTTCGCGTGCCTTCTTGGCCTGCTTCTCCGGGGGCAGGAACCGCATGGTCCGCATATTGTGCAACCGGTCGGCCACCTTGATCACCAGGACACGCGGGTCACGCGCCATCGCGATGATCATCTTGCGGATGGTCTCGGCCTCGGCAGCGGCGCCCAGGTTCACCTTGTCCAGCTTGGTGACACCGTCGACGAGGTGGGCCACCTCGGAACCGAAATCCGCGGTCAGCTGTTCGAGTGAGTACCCGGTGTCCTCGACGGTGTCGTGCAGCAGGGCCGCGACCAGGGTGGTGGTGTCCATCCCCAGCTCGGCCAGGATATTCGCGACCGCCAGCGGGTGGGTGATGTACGGGTCACCGGATTTGCGGAACTGGGTCGCGTGCCGCTCGTCGGCCACATCGAACGCCCGCTGCAACTGGGTGAGGTTGGCCTTCGGATACAGCTCGCGGTGCACCGTGGCCAGCGGCTCGAGCACCGGTTTGACCGCCGGAATACCGCGTTGACCGGTCATCCGCCGGGCCAGCCGGGCCCGGACCCGGCGCGACGCCGAACTCGGGACCGCGCCGGAGGACCGGATACCGTCGGATTCGGGCGCGGTCTCCGGGCGCGAACCGGCGGCAGGGGCGGGGGTGGCGGCACCGTTCGACTGCGAACCGGACGTCTGACCGACATTCGCCTCGCCCAGATGCTGAGTCATGCCACCACCTCTCCGTGCCACGGCAGATCACCGCAACGTTCCAGACCACCAACTTTAACCCCCACAGCACCGTGGGAAACCCTCGCCGCAACACCATCGACATGGATCGATATCCCCGGCCACCCGGGTAGAACACCCGATCACGCCCCGGCGTTCCCCCGGCGGCACGGTCCGGGCTCATTCCACCAGACCGGCCGGGGTCAATTCCACTTGCCGAGTGACCCCGATCTCGTCCAGGAACCGCTGATCATGACTCACCACCAGCAGCGCTCCCCGGTACGCGGCGAGAGCCTGGGTGAGATGGCCGAGGCTCACCAGGTCGAGATTGTTGGTGGGTTCGTCCAGTATCAGCAGGCCGGGCGCGGGTTCGGCGAGCAGCAGGACGGCCAGCGCGGCGCGCAGCCGCTCGCCACCGGATAGCGCCGCGGCGGGCACATCGGCGGCGGCGCCACGGAACAGGAAGCGGGCGAGCTGGGCGCGGATCCGTTCCGGTGCGGCGTGCGGGGCGGCGCCGGCGACATTGTCGTATACCGTCCGCTGCTCGTCGAAGATATCGAGACGCTGCGGGAGCAGCCGCCAGGGCACCCGGGGCGGTTCCGCGGTGATCCGCCGCAGCAGCGTGGTCTTTCCCACGCCGTTGCGGCCGGTGACCGCCAGCCGCTCCGGCCCCCGTACCGCCAGGGACACCACCGGGCCGTTGGCCAGCTCCACCCCGTCCAGATCGAAAACCTCCTGTCCGGGGTACAGGCGCGTACCGGGCAGCTCGACGCGGATCTCTCGATCGTCGCGCAACATCTCCTCGGCCTTGTCCAGGCGTTCCTCGGCCTCCTCCACTTTCTCCAGATGGTTGTTGCGCAGTTTGCCGGCCGCGACCTGCGCCTGCCGTTTGCGCTGGCCCATGATGATCTTCGGTTCGCGTTTGTTCTCGAACATCTTCTGCCCGTACCGCTGCCGCCGATCGAGTTTGATCCGGGCCTGCACCAGTTCCCGCGACTGTCTGCGCACATCGCCGCGGGCCTCCCGGATCGCGGCCCGGGCTGTCTCCTGTTCCTGTTCGACGGCGCACTCGTAGTCGCTGTAGTTGCCGCCGAACACTCGCAGCGCGCCGCCGCGCAGTTCGGCGATGGTGTCCATCCGCCCCAGCAGGTCGCGGTCGTGGCTGACCACCACGACGGTCCCGGTGAACTGTGCGACGACCTCGTGGAGACGGGCGCGGGCGGCCCGATCGAGGTTGTTGGTGGGTTCGTCGAGCAACAGCACATCCGGTTCGGTCAGCAGTTGCGCGCCCAGGCCGAGCAGTACGGTCTCGCCACCGGACAGTGTGGCCAGGCGTCGGTCCAGCTGTTGTACACCGTCGGCGAGGTAGCCGAGACCGAGGCGGCCGAGCATCGCCACCGCGCGTTCTTCGATATCCCACTGCGCCCCGACGACTTCGAAATCGGCCTCGGCGCCGCTACCGGATTCGATGCGATGCAAGGCTTCTCGAATGCCGGCGATACCGAGCACCGAGTCGACCCGCCGACCGGCGGCGAGCCCGAGATCCTGGCGCAGATAACCCAGTTCCCCGGTCACGGTGATCGACCCGCGCACGGGCAGCAGATCACGCGCCACCAGCCGCAGGAGAGTGGATTTCCCGGCGCCGTTGGCGCCGACGAGCCCGATATGGCCCGCAGTGAGCACGGCGTCGAGCCCGTCGAACACCGGAGTCCCGTCCGGCCAGGCGAATGAGAGATCGGAGAGAGAAATAGCGGCCATGGCTGCCCCTGGAGGTATCGATACGGAGGCGACGCGCAGAACGCGGGCCGCACGAGCGACTACCTCATGAGAGCAACGGCAGCTCCGATCGTCGGGGACAGGACTCAGGCGAGAATACGCACCGGCCGCCACGAAGGCCAGCATATTGTGCGCCGAGTCACCCCGTTGAGCCGGGCCACGACCTTCGGGATATGCGAGCGCACTGCGCGACCACCGGGAGCGACAGCGGACCGGCCGGGGCGACTATACGGTGACGATCGATGTGACCGGGTAGTCGCCCTGCCGGTCCCGGCCGCCCAGCGCCTCGATTTCCAGCACCACCGCGGCAGCCACCACCTCCGCTCCGGCATCGGCGAACAGGTCGGCGGCCGCAGCCAGCGTGCCACCGGTCGCCAGAACATCGTCGAGCAACAGCACGCGACGACCCCGCAGCGCTACGCCGGTGGCCGGAATCTCCAGGGCCGCCGTTCCGTATTCGAGTGCGTACTCCCGCGTGATCACCGGCGGTGGGAGTTTGCCGCGCTTACGGACGGCCAGCACACCGGTTCCCAGGGTGGTGGCGACTCCGGCGCCGAGGAGGAAGCCCCGGGCATCGACCCCGGCCACCAGCTCGGCATCGGGCACCAGCTCGGCCAGACAGTCGACCACCGTGCGAAAACCCTCGGGGTCGGCGAAAACCGGGGTGAGATCGGCGAACCGGACCCCCGGCTCCGGGAAGTCGTCGGCCCAGCGGGTGTATTTGCGCACCAATGCGGCGGCCTGACCGGATCGCCCGGCCACCCCGTCCGCGGGGTCGACCGCCGCATGCTTGCTCACCGACACCTCCATCATCGCTACCGCGCGGCTCAGCGCTGCAGGACCCACTTGTCCATATTCCAGCCGGATCCGGCCCGGGTGGGCCCCGCGACGGCGTTCTGCAGCCCACCGCCGAAGGCGATGGTGCGCGGGGTCGCGAACAGCGGAACGCTCGGCAGCTGTGCCCACAGCAGGTTCTCCGCCTCGGTGAGCAGGTTCAGCTGATCTGTCGAGTTCTCGTCGGCCGCGAGTTGGTCCGTGATCGCATCGTAGCGGCCGTTGCGGAACTGTCCGGCATTGAGTCCGCCGCCGCTGCGCAGGCCGCTCACCGCGGCGATACCGTCGAGCGAACCGGCCGGACCGGGCAGTCCGCCGGGGCCGCCGAGAATCGCGTCCACCGCACCACCGGCCAGTTGCGCGGTGCCGAAGTCCGGGGTGCCGGCGTCCTCCACGGTGATCCCGGCGGGTCGGCACGCGTCGGCGATCATCGATACGGTGCGCGCACGGCGGGCATCGGGGGCCAGATAGCCGACACGGACAGTGAGCTGCTTCTTCCCGGACTCGGCGAGCGCGGACTCGGCCCCGGCCACATCACCGCCGGCGAACGGATCGGCGGCGCCGGTCACCGCAGGGTAGAACGGCGAATCCGGCTGCACCGTCCGCGAATCCGCGAGACCCGAACCCAGTCCGGTCTCCGGAGCCTCCGTCACCCGGCCGAGCTGGTCGAACAGCGCCTGGCGAGGCACACACAGCGCGAACGCGCGCCGCGCGGCATCGGAGTCGAAAACCCCGCCGGTGCCGAGCACCAACTGCTCGACCCCGCGGCTGGGCTGCTGTTCGACGGCGAACGCGTCGAGGTTCAACTCCGGCAGCGAGCCGGTGCCGATATCGACCACCGAAACCGAACCGTCCTCGATATGGGCGGCGAGATCGGCCGGTTTCGGGTACACCACGATCCGGCCGGTAGCGGGGGCGTCGCCCCACCAGCGTTCGTTGGCCACCAGGACCAGCCCGTCGTCGAGATCGAACGATTCGATCCGGTACGGCCCGGAGGAAGGGAAAGCGGTGATATCGAGATCACCGGGTGCCATGTTCCACCCGGTGTTCCAGAACTGGGCCAGCCGGTCCAGTGCGGGCCGGTCGTCGTTCTGGACAGCAGCGACGATATCGGGCACATTCGCCGCCTGGGTCGCCACATGGGCGGGCATCAGTTCACCGGCGCCGAACAGGGTGCGCCAGGGCGAGTAGCGACGGCCCGGCCGGAACACCACGGTGCCGTCCTTGGACCCGGGCTGGCATTCCACCCGCTCGATGTCCTCGTAACCGGCCGTGCTCGCCGAATCGAACCCGGGAAACCGCCCGCTGCGCGCGGCCCAGGTGAACACCAGGTCGTCGCATGAGGTGGGGACACCGTCGGAGTAGACACCCGCGGGGTTCAGCCGATACTGGATGGTCTGTGCCTCCCCCGGCACCTCCTTGGCCGTCCCGGTGTCGGTATCGGCGATCGGTTGCCCGTCGGGGCCGGTGTAGAAGAAGCCGGTGAGCACCCGGCCGAATACCGCCTGGGCCGCGGCCGCACCGGCCGTCGTCCCGCCGTTGTAGCTGGTGACGGTGGTGTCGACGGCGTAGCCGATCGACGGCACCTTGTCCTTGCCGGAGCACCCGGCCGCCAGTCCGGCCGCCGCGGCCGTGGCCGCGAGCAGCGCGATCGCCCGGCGCAGAGATGAGTGTCGCATCGCACTACCCCTCGTCTGTCAGTGCCGCCTCTGTCGTTTTCCGGTGGGGCGGGCGCCGGGCGGAGGCCCGCCGGGCCCGGTCCTGCGTGGGTTGGGCTGATTCGGGTCTTCGGGCGCGCTCGCGGGGCGCCGGCCGGGTGCCGCCGCGGGCCGGTCGGCGCCGGGGACGGGCCGGCCGCTCGCCTGCGCGGCGCGGCGCGCGTGCACCTTCTTCGTATGCGCTGCCACCGGGCCCCAGCGTTCCTTGATGGACACCAGCAGCGGGGTCGCGAAGAAGATGGACGAGTAGGCGCCGACCACGGTGCCGACGAGCTGCACCAGCGCCAAGTCCTGCAGTGTGCCGACCCCCAGCATCCACACCGCGATCACCATCAGGCCGATGATGGGCAGCGCGCCGATGAGGGTGGTGTTGATGGAACGCATCAGGGTCTGGTTGATGGCCAGGTTCGCCTGCTCCCCGTAGGTGCGCCGGCTCGTGTGCAGTACCCCGCGGGTGTTCTCCTCGACCTTGTCGAAGACGACGACCGAGTCGTAGAGCGAGAAACCGAGGATGGTGAGCATGCCGATCACCATGGCGGGGGTGACCTCGAAGCCGACCAGTGAATACACCCCGGCCGTGACCAGCAGGTCGAAGACCAGGGCGGCCAGCGCCGCCAGGGCCATATCGCGTTCGTAGCGAATAGCGATGTAGACGCTGACCAGTACCAGGAACACCACCAGCGCGATCAGCGCCTGCCTGGTGATCTGACCGCCCCAGGTCTCGCTCACATCGGAGGCGCTGATGGCGTTACGACTCGGGTTACCGGTGTCGTCGCGCGGCTGGAACTGGTCGAACAGCGCGGTCTGCAGGGCACCGAGCTGCTGGGCGTCCAGTGTCTCCGAACGGATGAGAATGGTCTTGCCGTCGCCGGTGCCCACGGTCTGCACCGATTCGGGTTCGGCACCGATGGTGTCGCTGTAGACCTGTTCCACCTGCTCGGTGGTGACATCACCGGCCGGTAGCTGGATACGGGAGCCGCCGACGAAATCGATACCGAAGGTGAAACCGCGCACCGCCATGCTGACCAGGCAGACCAGCACGATCCCGGCGGTGATCAGATACCAGCGGCGGCGGTTGCCGACCACATCGAGTACACCGGTGCCGGTGTAGAGGCGGTTCAACCAGCTGTGCCGGGCGCCGGAGGGGCGCGGCGCGGCGGGTTTGTCCATCGTCACGGGGCTGTTCATCGTCACGCCTTCCCGACCGCGGCCTCGGCCGCCTTGCGTTCCCGGGCGAGCTCCTGCATCGCGCCGAGCCCGTTCACCGACGGTTTGGCCCAGAACGTGGACCGGGAGGCCAGGTGAACGAGCGGCGCCGTCACCAGGACCACGACCACCACGTCGAGGATGGTGGTCAAACCGAGCGTGAACGCGAAGCCGCGCACCTGACCGACCGCGAGTACGTACAGCACGGCGGCGGCGATGAAGCTGACCGCGTTACCGGACAGAATCGTCTTGCGGGCGCGCTGCCAACCACGCGGTACCGCCGACCGGAAACTCCGTCCCTCCCGCATCTCGTCCTTGATCCGTTCGAAGAACACGACGAACGAGTCGGCGGTCATACCGATACCGATGATCAGACCGGCGATACCGGCCAGGTCGAGCGTGAACCCGATCCAGCGGCCGAGCAGGACCATGATCCCGTACACCGCGAAACCGGACCCGACCAGCGACAACGCCGTGAGGAACCCGAGCATGCGGTAATAGACCAGACAGTAGACGAGAACCGCGATCAAGCCGACCGCCCCGGCGATCAGGCCCGCTTTCAGCGACGAGAGCCCGAGGGTCGCCGAAACCGTCTCGGCCTCGGAGGTCTGGAACGACAGCGGCAGCGAACCGTACTTCAGCGTATTCGCCAGTTCTTTGGCGCTGGCGGCGTTGAAGTCACCGGAGATCGAGGTGCGCCCGCCCAGCTGGGGGCCCTGCTGGACCACCGGTGCGCTGACCACCTCCGAATCGAGGACGAAGGCGACCCGCTGCTGTATGTACTCACCGGTGAGCGAGGCCCAGGCATCACTACCGCTGCCCTTGAACTCGAGGTTGACCTCGTGCCGCGCCTGCTCGGTGTTCAGCCCGGAGGTCGCGTTGGCGATCTCCTGTCCGTCGATCCGGCTCTTGTCGAGCAGGAACACCTCTTTACCGTCGGTGGAGCAGGTGACCAGCGGCAGATTCGGATCGTCGTTACCCGCGAGCGGATCGGAGGCGGTGCAGTCCATCGACGCCATGGCCAGCTGCTGGGTGGTGGGATCGGTGCTCTGCCGGAGGGCCTTGGCCGCCTCGATCTCCTGCTGCGCCTGTTCCTGCGGGGTCAGCGACCCTTCGGCGGGCGTGGCCGGCGGGGCATTCGGATCCTGCGGCGCGGGGGACGGGGTGGTTTCGGTGGGAGCCGGAGGTTCACCGGGCGCCTGGGCCGGACGGACGTCGATCTCGCTTTCCGGCAGGGGCGCGGCGGCGGGGGTCTCCTCGGCCGGTGCGGTGGCACCGGTATCGGGAGTCGCGCCGTCCTGGGCGCCGGTATCGGGCGCGGTGCCCGCATCCGGCGTCGTGCCCTCGGCGCCGCTCCCCGGTACCTCGCCCGGCCCGCCGGCGGGAACCGTGGGCTGCGGAGCCGGCGTGGTCTGGCCCGGAGCCGGAGTGGTACCTCCCGGGGCCGGCTGCTGGGCGGCCGGCGCCGGGTTGTATTTCAGGACCGGCCGGATGTACAGCTTGGCGGTACTGGCCAGGGTGCGGGCCTGCTGGCTGTCCTCTCCCGGGACGGTGATGACCAGGTTGTCCCCGTCGATCACGACCTCGGAACCGGAGACGCCGAGACCGTTGACCCGGTTCTCGATGATCTCCTGGGCCTTGGCGAGACTGTCCTTGCTGGGCCGGTTCCCGTCGGGCGTTCGCGCGGTCAGGGTGACCCGGGTACCACCCTGCAGGTCGATGCCGAGTTTGGGTGTCGGTGATTTGTCACCGGTGAAGAACACCAGCGCGTATATCGCGGCCACCAGCACGCCGAACAAGGCGAGCCAGCGGAATTGGTGCGCCGATCCCTGGGACGGTGGCACAGGTCGTCATCTCCTAGGCGGAAGTTCTGGGTGGAACGGCCACGGCACATGCCTATACCACCGGTTGCCCGGGATATCCGGTTCCGGTGGCCGGGCCGTGGCGAGTCAGTCCTTGGTCAGCCGGGTCTCGGTCTGCGCCGGGGTCTCCTCGGCGGCGGGGGCGTCGGCGGAGTCGGTCGACTCGGCGCCCTCGGTGCTGTCACCAGCGGTTTCGTCGGCGGTATCGTCGACGCGCACCTCGCGGATGGCCGCACGCAGCCAGGTGGTCACGACATCCTCGGCGATCTCGAGATCGACACTGGTGTCGTCGGCCTCGACCACGGTGCCGTACAGGCCCGAGGTGGTGGTGACCCGGTCACCGACCTTCAGACTGTCCTGCATCTGGGCGACTTTGTCGGCCTCTTTCTTCTGGCGGCGCATGCCGAGGAACATCGGCACCAGCAGCGCGACCAGTATGAGCGGAAACAGCAGATCCATGGTCGAAGTCAGTTCCTGATCTGGGTGGGGAGGGGGACAGGTACGCACACAGTCTGCCAGTTCTTCGGATCCGCGCCACACCCGCACGCCCTGACACGCGGTGCGGGGGCGGGGCCGGGGGTGGTCCGGTGGCGCATCTCACCCTTCGGTGAACACCCGGCGGGCAACGGCCGGCGCCGCGATAATCGACGGATGACTCCCGAGGAAGTTCACGAGATCACTTTCACGCGAGCGCCATTCGGCCGCCGCGGCTACCGGGAGCAGGATGTCGACGAACTGCTGGATCTCGTCGCCGCCGCGCTGCAGAGCCGCGTCGCATTGAGCGGCGAGATCCTGAACCGCGGGTTCCGGGCGCCCGCGGGTCTGTTCGGGCGCGGCTACCACCCGGACCAGGTGGATGCCTTCGTCGAGCGGGTGCGGCGCGAGTTCGGTCTCTGACCCGACGGCGGGCCGTCGCCGCTCACTCGAACAGGTCGAGGGTCGGGTGGGGTTCCCGGCTCCGGACCTCGAGCCCGCCGAAAGCCAGGTCGGGGGGCGGCGTGAGACCCAGATGGGTCCAGGCGGCCGCGGTCGCCACCCGGCCGCGCGGGGTACGCGCGACCATTCCGGCCCGCACCAGGAACGGTTCGCACACTTCCTCGACCGTGGCGGGTTCCTCGCCGACCGCCACGGCCAGCGTCGATACGCCCACCGGTCCCCCGCCGAAACCTCGGACCAGGGCACCCAGCACCGCACGGTCGAGCCGGTCCAGGCCCATCGGATCGACGTCGTAGACCTCGAGCGCTGCCCGGGCGACCGCCAGGGTGATCAGACCGTCGGCCCGGACCTCGGCGTAGTCGCGCACGCGGCGCAGCAGCCGGTTGGCGATCCGGGGCGTGCCCCGGGAACGGCCGGCGATCTCGGCCGCGGCATCGGTGTCGATGCCCACGCCGAGGATTTGCGCGGAGCGCTGCAGGATGAGCAGCAGCTCGTCGGGTTCGTAGAAATCCATATGGCCGGTGAAACCGAACCGGTCGCGCAGCGGGCCGGTGAGCGCACCCGAGCGGGTGGTGGCCCCCACCAGGGTGAACGGCGCGATATCGAGTGGAATCGAGGTCGCCCCCGGTCCCTTGCCGACCACCACGTCGACCCGGAAATCCTCCATCGCCAGATAGAGCATCTCCTCGGCGGGCCGGGCCATGCGGTGGATCTCGTCGATGAACAGCACGTCACCGGCGACCAGGTTGCTGAGCATGGCGGCCAGATCACCCGCGCGCTCCAGGGCCGGACCGGAGGTGATGCGCAACGCGGTCCCGAGTTCGGTGGCGATGATCATCGCCAGGCTCGTCTTACCCAGCCCCGGCGGACCCGACAGCAGGATGTGGTCGGGTGTACCGCCGCGCGCGCGGGCGCCGCGCAGCACCAGGGCGAGTTGTTCCCGTACCCGGGCCTGACCGATGAAACCGTCGAGCGAGGTGGGGCGCAGCCCGGAGTCGGTATCCCCGTCGGAGGCCAGATAGCCGGCACTGACCGGCGATTCCGGAGTGTTGTCGTCGTCGTCGAATTCCATTGCGGCCTAGCGGTTCCTGCCCAGCATCGCGAGCGCGGCGCGCAACGCGATTGAATTACCGGCGTCGGGGTTGTCGGCCAGCACCGCGTCCACAGCCGGTTCGGCCTGTTTGAGCGGGAACCCGAGGCCGGTGAGCGCTTCCACGACCTGATCGCGGACGGGAGTGCGCACCGGCGCGGCGGCGGTCGCGCCGCCCGCGGGCACCGGTACCAGGTTCACCTTGTCCCGCAGTTCCACGACCATCCGCTCGGCGCCGCGTTTACCGATCCCGGGTACCCGGGTCAGGGCCGCGATATCGCCGGCGGCCAGCGCCTTGCGCAGCGCTTCCGGTTCCAGGACCGCCAGCACTGCCATGGCCAGCCGCGGGCCCACCCCGGATACGGTCTGCAACAGCCCGAACAGATCGCGCGACTCGGTATCGGCGAATCCGTAGAGGGTCATCGAGTCCTCGCGCACGATCAATGCGGTGAACAGTGTGGCCTCGGCACCACGGGTGAGTCCCGCCAGAGTCGCGGGGGTGGCGTTGAGCTGGTATCCGACCCCCGATGCCTCCAGCACCACATGATCGAGGGCGAGTTCGAGGACTTCGCCGCGTAGAGACGCGATCACCCGCGTACCGCCTTCCGCTGCTGTTCCAGTCGTTGTGTGTACTGCTGCCGGGCCCGTTCGGCCAGGGCTTCGGCCCGTGCCATCCGCTCCAGCAGCGGCGCCCGCCAGCAATGACAGATGGCGAGCGCCAAGGCGTCGGCGGCATCGGCCGGTTTGGGCGGGGCCGCGAGCCCGAGGATCCGGGTGACCATGGCGGTCACCTGTTTCTTGTCCGCACCGCCATTACCGGTGACGGCCGCCTTCACCTCACTGGGAGTATGGAACACGACCGGGATATCGCGGCGCGCGGCCGCCAGTGCGATGACTCCGCCCGCCTGCGCGGTACCCATGGCGGTGCGCACATTGTGCTGGGCGAACACCCGCTCGATCGCCACCACTTCGGGACGGTGGGTTTCCATCCACTCCTCGGCGGCGTCGGAGATCCGCAGCAGCCGCCCGGCCAGGTCCATTTCGGCCGGGGTACGGACCACATCCACCGCGATCGCCCGCACGGTGCGCCCCGCGCCCCCTTCGACCATGCTCACCCCACACCGGGTGAGCCCGGGATCGACGCCCATCACCCGCACCGACGAATCCCTTCCCAGAACGAACAGTTGTTCGAAGTCTAGTGCAGGACCGGGTATCTCGGCGTCAGGGACACGGGCCGGCGCCGGCAGGGGCTCAGCGGGCCAGTTGCGCTGCGAAGATGCCGTACGCGGCGGCGTCGTACAGCACGAACCGCACTTCCTCGACCCGGGTCGCGGCGGCGTGGACGGTGTCGATCGCGATCCGGGCCCCGTCGTCCATCGGCCAGCGGTACACACCGGTGGAAATCGCCGGGAACGCGACCGTGCGCGCACCGAGTTCGTCCGCGACCCGCAGCGATTCGCGGTAGCAGGAAGCCAGCAGCGGGGCGAGCTGCGCCGCGCGGTCGCCGCGGGCCGACCACACCGGCCCGACCGTATGGATGACCCACCGGGCCGGCAGGTCACCGGCCGTGGTCGCCACCGCCTGCCCGGTGGGCAGTCCGCGGGGATAGTCGGTCTCCCGTAACCGCCGGCATTCGGCCAGGATCGCGGGGCCGCCGCGCCGGTGTATCGCGCCGTCCACACCCCCGCCGCCGAGCAGCTCCGAGTTGGCGGCATTGACCACCGCGTCGACCTGCTGCTCGGTGATATCCCCGTGCACGAGAATCACAGCGACCATGCCGCTATTGTGCCGCCGCCCGCCATTTCCTGCTCCGGTGGCACGCCCGCCCTCTTTCGAGCGATACCGGCGTGCCCGCCGCCGTCGCCCCCGACCTGCCCGGGCGACCCCTGGACGAAAGCGTAACCAACTGGTTACGCTTTTGTCCGTGGACGAGGTGGCCGCGGCAATCGCCGACCCGGTACGGCGGGAAATCCTGCAAATGCTCCGCGGCACCCGCCGCACCGCGGGCGCGATCGCCGACCGGTTCCCGATCAGCCGGCCCGCGATCAGCCGGCATCTACGGGTGTTGCGCGACAGCGGCCTGGTCCGCGACGAACTGGTGGGCCGGCAGCGCTACTACGCCCTGGACACCGCACCACTGCGCGAATTGCGCGGCTGGCTCGCCGCACTGGACGAACCGGCGACGTGGGAACACCGGCTGGACGCGCTCGCCACCGAGGTCTACCGGACCCGGCGCGAGCGCGGGTCCACCACCGCCCGGCCGCACACCGGGCCGCCACTTCCGGGCACCCCGGAAATTTCCGACGACGAGGAGAACTCGGCATGACCATCCGCCCCACCGGACGCCTGGAGACCACACCGGCCGGCCACGATCTGGTCCTCACCCGGACCTATCGCGCACCCATCACGGACGTCTGGGCCAGTATCACCGAATCCGAGCGCACCGCCCGCTGGTTCGGGCCATGGCAGGGCGAGCCCGGACCGGGCCGGATGATACGGGTGCGGTTGTCCTACGAGAAGGGGCAGCCGTGGAGCGAGTACACGGTCGACGCCTGCGAGCCGCCGCATCACCTCGCCTTGCGCGCCGTCGACGAGCACGGCAGCTGGCATCTCGAGGTCACACTCACCGAGCACGCGGGGCTGACCGAACTCGTGTTCGTCCATCACCTGGTCTCGACCGAACAGCTGCCCGAGATCGGGCCGGGCTGGGACTACTACCTGGACGCGCTCGGGGCGTCACGCACGGATACTCGACGCCCCGACTTCGACGACTACTACCCCGCCCTGCGGGACCACTACACCGGACTCGCCGGTTAGTCGGCGTCCAGTTCGGCCAGTACCTCGTCGGAGATGTCGACATTGGTGTACACGTTCTGGACGTCGTCGCTGTCCTCCAGCGCGTCGACCAGTTTGAACACCTTGCGGGCACCGTCCGCATCGACCGCGACGCTCACCGACGGCTGGAACCCGGATTCGGCGGAGTCGTAGTCGATATCGGCCGACTGCAGTGCCTTCCGGACCTCGACCAGATCGCCGGGCTCGCTGATGATTTCGAAGGATTCACCGAGGTCGTTGACCTCCTCGGCGCCGGCGTCCAGCACCGCCAGCAGCACATCGTCCTCGGACAGACCGTTCTTCTCCAGGGTGACGATGCCCTTGCGGTGGAACAGATAGGACACCGATCCCGGATCGGCCATGTTCCCGCCGTTACGGGTCATGGCGACGCGCACCTCACCGGCGGCCCGGTTGCGGTTGTCGGTGAGGCATTCGATCAGGACGGCGACACCGTTGGGGCCGTAGCCCTCGTACATGATGGTCTGCCAGTCGGCGCCGCCGGCTTCCTCGCCGCCGCCGCGTTTACGTGCCCGCTCGATATTGTCGTTGGGAACCGACGATTTCTTGGCCTTCTGGATGGCGTCGAACAGCGTCGGGTTGCCTTCCGGATCGCCACCGCCGGTCCGGGCCGCCACCTCGATGTTCTTGATCAGCTTGGCGAAGAGCTTGCCACGCTTAGCATCGATCGCCGCCTTCTTGTGCTTGGTGGTGGCCCATTTGGAGTGGCCGCTCATTCCCTACTTCCTTCAGGTCGATGGCACGGTATCGCTGGACAACGCTACGCCACGAACCAGATCGACGAACATTCGGTGCACACGGTGATCACCGGTGACTTCCGGGTGGAAGGCCGTGGCCACCACGCGGCCCTGCCGGACGGCGACGATCCGGCCGGCGGCCGGGCCGCTCGGCACCCGGGCCAGCACCTCCACGCCGTCACCCGCCCGTTCGACCCACGGCGCGCGAATGAACACCGCCCGGACCGGGTCGCCGGGCAGCCCGGCGAATTCGATATCGGTCTCGAACGAGTCGACCTGGCGGCCGAAAGCATTGCGCCGCACCGTCATATCGATTCCGTCGAGATGTTTCGCGTCGGCCCGGGTGTCGAGCACCTCGCTCGCCAGCAGGATCATCCCGGCGCAGGACCCGAACGCCGGCATCCCGGCGCGCAGCCGGGCACGCAACGGTTCGAGCAGTTCGAAGATCTCGAGCAGTTTGCTGATCGCCGTGGATTCCCCCCCGGGCAGGACCAGCGCGTCGACGGCGACCAGCTCGTCCGGGCGGCGGACCAGGACCGGACGGGCACCACATTCGGCGAGCACCGCGATATGTTCCCGCACATCGCCCTGCAGGGCCAGCACGCCGATGGTGGGCTGGTCGGGCGCGGCACCGGTATCCGGTGCGGCCGCCACTTCCGGGGACACCGCAGACTCGTTCACGAGTGCGAGCTTACGAGCCCGACCGGTGTGCGCGGAGTCACGCCGGCCCGGACCGACACAGGGGCCACGGACCGTCCCCGTCAGGAATGCAGTGTCCGGATCAGGCCCTCCTGCACCACCGCGGCCACCAGCCGGCCGTCGCGGTCGAAGATCTTCCCACCGGTCAGGGCCCGGCCGAATCCGGCCGACGGCGATGACTGGTCGTAGAGCAGCCAGTCGTCGGTACGGAACGGGCGCAGGAACCACATCGCGTGGTCGAGCGAGGCGTTCTGGGTGGGCTCGTCGGGGTGGGTGACCTTGGAGGAGCCGAGCAGCGTCATATCGCTCATATAGGCGAGCGTGCACACATGGAACAGTGGATCGTCGGGCAGCGGATGCCGGTAGCGGAACCACACCTGCTGCGGGGAGACGACCCCGGGCCGCTTGGTCACCCGATCCTGCGGCACGGGACGGATATCCCAGTGCTCCCATTCCCGCATAGCCCACAGCCGCTCGGGATCCATGCTGGTCGCGGCATCGGGAAGATCGTTCGGCGGCTCCACATCGGCCATCTCGTCCTGATGCGACGGGCCGTCGTCACCGATGTGGAAGGACGCCGACATGGTGAATATGGCGTCACCGTCCTGCACCCCGGTGACCCGGCGGGTGCAGAAAGAGCGACCGTCCCGTATCCGGTCCACCAGGTAGACGGTGGGCGCGCCGGGATTGCCGGGGCGCAGGAAGTAGCCGTGCAGCGAATGGACCTGGAACCGCGGCTCCACCGTGCGCACCGCCGACACCAGCGCCTGGCCCGCCACCTGGCCCCCGAACGTGCGCGGCAGCTGGGTCTTGGTGGACGCGCCGCGGAAGATATCCCGCTCGAGGCGTTCGATCTCCAGTGCCTCTTCGATAGTCGCCATCCGCTGACATTATCCCGAGCCCCCGTTTTCCCACGATCCGGTCGCGGGGTAATCCCCGTCACCGGCCGCCCGGCCGGACCTGCTGTGATGGTCCGGTGCCGCGTTTCACACCGACCACCCCCGACGCCCTCGCCGAATTACTGACCCGGGACCTGCGGACGCTGGACGGGTACCGGGTGGTCGGTGTCGACGGTGCCGACGCGGCGAACCCGCTCGGGTTCGCGGACCGCGCCGCCGAGCGGGTACGGGCCGACGGTCGGCCCGCCGAAACGGTGTCACTGCACGATTACGTCCGGCCCGCCTCGCTGCGGATGGAATTCGGCCGCGACGAGATCTCGTACCGTACGAGTTGGTTCGACTATTCGGCACTGCGGCGTGAAGTGCTCGACTCGGTGCACCACACCGGTACCTGGCTGCCCGCACTGTGGGACGAGGCCGCCGACCGCTCCGCACGGGCCCGTCGGCGCACCGCGCTGCCCGGGACCGTGCTGTTGGTGGCGGGCCCCATGCTGCTGGGTCGCGGTCTGCCCTTCGACCGCACCGTCCGCCTCGACCTCGGCGCGGCCGCGCTCACCCGCGGCACCCCGGACGAGGATTCCTGGACCGTGCCGGCCCTGCTCGCGCACGAACGTGAACACGGCGGGACAGCGGAGTACTTCGTGCGCTGGGACCATCCCGACCGGCCCGCTCTCCGGACCGGCACCGGCTGACCGCGCGACACCCGGCTGGTCCACCGGTACCCGCCGGGTGCCTGCGAGAGCCGAGCCGATCTCGACTTCCTGTCCACCGGCCGATCAGCTCATCCTGGTCGAGCTCCCTCAGCACGCGCGAAAACTACACGGCCGAACCTCCCCGGCCAAGACCTTCATGTACCGGGTGACCCGATCGTCAACGGCACCCCGCTTGCCCGGCGGGGATCTCTTCGCGACCGGGGCGCCGATCCGCGCCACTCGCACCGACGCGCATCGGCTCCTCGCCGCGGTGCCGCGGCAGGGGCCGACGCTCAGACCAGGCGGTGGCCGCCGTCCGCGTGCAGAACGGTGCCGGTGACGAACGGATTGCGCATGAGGGCGAGAATCGCGGCCGCGATATCGTCCGGGCGCCCGATCCGGCCCACCGGTAGCCTCGCCGCCATATCCCGCTGTCGCTGTACCGGGTCGCCACCGGCGATCGACTCCCAGATCGGGGTGTCCACCCAGCCCGGCGAGATCACGTTGACGCGGGTCGGCGCGAGTTCGAGTGCCAGCGCGTAGGCCAGCGAGGCCACGCCGCCGTTCACGGCGGCGACCATCGCCGAACCCGGGCCCGGCCGATAGGCGGCGATACCCGAGGTCAGCACGAGTGACCCGCCCGGACCGAAATCGGCGTACTTGGCGACCAGCGCGGGCCCGAAAAGCTTGGTATCGACGAGGGCCCGGGTCGCCGCGGGCTCGAAGGACCCGATGGGCGCGTACATTCCCCGCACATCGGCGGCGGTGACGATCGCGTGATCGATTCGGCCGAGGTCGGCGAACAGTGCTTCGACCTCGGTTTCCCGGGTGATGTCGAGCTGCCGGATGTGCACCGCACCGGGGCCTCCGGGCAGCGTGGCCGATGCCGTCGCCAGCCGTGTGGCGGACCGGCCGGCGATCACCACCTCGGCACCCGTGCCGACGAGTTCCCGGGCGAGCGCGAGACCCATTCCGGAGCTGCCCCCGATGATGACGACCCGTTCGGTCGCCGTCGTATCTGCTGTCATGGCGCCAGTCGACCACCGGCGAGATCCCCGGTCCATGTGGTAGTTGCACACAACCGTTCGGCTCCGGCGAACACCGCTGTTGGAAGCGCCTTTGTCTCCCGTGGGGCCCGGTCAGGGATCGGCCGGACCGGTGAGCGCACCGGCCGGCAGCGTCTCGAGCACACCGCGCAGCACCGGATGGCGACTGTTCCCCGGCCATGCCGCGACATAGGTGACGATCAGTGGATCACCGGGGAGGGCACGCCAGACCAGGCCCGGCCGCCGTGCCCGCAGCGACCCCACACCCACCACATCGTCACGGGTCGGCAGCACCGAAACCAGCTGGGCATGCCCGAGCACACTGTCACTGAGTCGCATCCGCACACCCCGCGCGCGGAACTCGTCGAGCAGCCTGTCGTACAGCCCGGGAGCCACGTCGCGGGGAAAAAGGACCAGTTCGTGTCCATCCAGTTCGTCCGCAGTCAGGACGGAGGCGTCGGCCAGCGGATGGGTGGCCGACATCAGCACCCCGAGTTCCTCGGCGGCCACCGGTCGCTGGACGAAGGACGCAGGCAATCGGACCGGTGCCCGTAGCAGCGCCAGATCCACCGCGCCCGCGGCCAGCAACTCGGCTTGATCGGTAGTGGTACCGCTGGTCAGGACCGTCCGGGCACCCGGAACCGCGGCCCGGGCCAGTTCGCCGATCCGGGTGGGTAACCAGGGCGGTGCGCCGTTGACCAGCCCGAGACGCAAACACGGATCGTCGACGCCGCCCGCTCGCCGGGCCGACCGGACCGCCTCGTCGGCAGCGCGCAATACCGCACGACCCGATACCAGCAGCGCCGCTCCCGCCGGAGTCAGTTCGGTCCGGCGGCCGCGCAGTACCAGAGGGGTACCGAGTTCCCGTTCCAGTACCTTCAGCTGCTGACTCAGGGTGGGCGGGGTGATGAACAAGCGGTCGGCGGCGCGCCCGAAATGCAGTTCCTCGGCGAGTACGACGAAGTACCGCAGCTGCCGCAGTTCCATCCGCGCCGCGCTACCGCGCCCGCCTCGACCCGGTGTCGCACCGCGGCACCGGATCGAGGCCGCCGGCGCACGCCGGGCACGAAGGCGGCACCGGACCGCCGGAGTTCGGCGCGCCGATCACCAACCGCGTTCGGCCAGCCGGTGCGGCTGCGGGATCTCGTCGACATTGATCCCGACCATGGCCTCGCCCAGTCCGCGCGACACCTTGGCGAGCACGTCGGGGTCGTCGTAGAACGTGGTGGCCTTGACAATCGCGCTCGCGCGCTGGGCCGGGTTACCGGACTTGAAGATGCCCGAACCGACGAAAACGCCCTCGGCGCCGAGCTGCATCATCATGGCCGCGTCGGCCGGGGTGGCGATACCGCCGGCGGTGAACAGCACGACGGGCAGTTTGCCGGTTTCGGCGATCTCCTTCACCAGTTCGTAGGGCGCCTGGAGTTCCTTGGCGGCGACGAACAATTCATCGGTGGGCAGGGAGGCCAGCCGGGTGATCTCCTGCCGGATCTTGCGCATATGCGTGGTGGCGTTGGAGACATCACCGGTGCCCGCCTCGCCCTTGGAGCGGATCATGGCCGCGCCCTCGGTGATCCGGCGCAGCGCCTCACCGAGATTGGTGGCGCCGCAGACGAACGGTACCGTGAAATTCCACTTGTCGATATGGTTGGCGTAGTCGGCGGGGGTGAGGACCTCGGATTCGTCGATGTAGTCGACCCCGAGGCTCTGCAGTACCTGTGCCTCCACGAAATGCCCGATCCGGGCCTTGGCCATCACCGGGATGGAAACCGCTTCGATGATCCCGTCGATCATGTCCGGATCGCTCATCCGGGACACCCCGCCCTGGGCGCGGATATCGGCCGGCACTCGTTCGAGCGCCATCACCGCGACCGCGCCGGCATCCTCGGCGATCTTGGCCTGCTCCGGGGTGACGACATCCATGATCACCCCGCCCTTGAGCATCTCGGCCATACCGCGCTTCACGCGGGCGGTACCGGCCTCGCGGGTCGCGTCGGGGGTCTGGGTGGTCTCGGGCGTGGTCACGGCAGCTCCTGTGTCTGTTGCCAGGTGGGGATCGTCGATGAACACCACGATTCTAGGTGGGGCGACAAACCGGCTTCATAGCCAGTTGGCGCACACTGGACTGGCAACCACCTGCGATTTACCGGCGACCTCCGGCTACTGGACCGGAAAACGGGACCGCCGGACCGGTGTGACACCGGCCCGGCGGGGCGCTGCGAACCGATTCAGATCGGATCGACCACCAGCAGCTTCGCCCAGTACTCGGCGGCGCCGGGGCCCAGAATCGGCAACAGGTAATCGAACAGGATGTAGGACACGTCTTCACCTCCACACACCGAATCGACACATCCTCGGTGTGTCAAACCGTCTGCGACCCTATCACGCCAGTGAGCCCGGTCACATTCACCGGATGGACCGCACCTCCGGATCGCCCGCGGCGTCGGCCGCGGCCGCGACTTCCGCGAGCAATTCGTCCAACTGGTACGGATACACCATCTCACCTGCGGCGACCTGGGCCCTGATCTCGTCCGGACCGCACCACCGGTTACCGGTGATGGAGCGTTGCTCGACATAGGTCAGATCGGTCGCCTCGGGTTCGAATCGCGGTACCCGTAGCGCGAAGAACAGTTCCTCCGACCGGATCAGATCGCCGTTGAACGGGAAGACCGCCACCCGCCGCCAGATCGGGCCGCGCAGGGCGGCCGGATCGGCGGTGAGCCCGGTTTCCTCGTACACCTCGCGGACCGCGGCTTCGCGCAGGCTCTCCCCCGGTTCCACCCCGCCGCCGACGGTGAACCAGAACGACACTTCCGGGGCCAGCGGATCGTGGCCGCGCATGAGCAGGATCCGGTCCTGCTCGTCGAGCAGGGCCACCCGCGCCGAGACCCGCGTGGTGTCGACCTCCAGTCCCGTGGAGGCCGCGGGAGTGGCCCGTTCGGCGATCTCGAAATAGGTCGGCATGGGGGCGGTACCGCCGAGGTGCAGCCAGCGCACCGGGCGGCGGGTCCGCAGCGCCAGGGTGTCGCGCACCGCGTCGTTGTGGAAGCGGCGGGCGATGAGCACCCGGGCCTCGGCATCGGCCAGTTCGGCGACCTGCTGGGTCGGCAGCCGGGCGATATCGACGACCGACAGTGCGGCCGCCAACTGGTTCTCCACGGTTTCGCGGTCTTCGCGGCCGGTGCGTTCGGCGCGGTCGGCCAGCGCGGTGAGCCGCCGGGCGGACTCGGCCGTATCGGGCTCCGGGCCGGCGTGCGAACCGGACAGCGAAGTCGCCACCGCCCGGGCCACCACGGCCCGCCGGGCCAGTGCAGCCTCCAGCGCGTGCCAGGCCAGATCGGTGCGCACATGCAGGCGGTCGAGCCGGTTGGCGGTGGAATAGGCCCATACCCCCAGTGCGACCACTAAGGCGGCGACCAGCGCGAGAGCGAGAACCGTGGTCGCGGAGAAGGTGATCATCCGGCCACCCGCACCCGCAGATCGCCGACCACCACGGTTTCGTAGACCCGCAGGATCTGTTCGGCCACCACCGGCCAGTCATAGGTGCCGACCACCTGAGTCGCCGTCCGCACCAGATCGCCGCGCCGGGTCTCGTCGGTGAGCACCGTATCCAGGGCTTCGGCCAGGGCCGTCGCGTCACCGATCGGCACCAGCAGCCCGGCGGCGCCGTCGCGCAGGACCCGCCGGAAGGCATCCAGTTCGCTGGCCACCACGGCAGTCCCGGCGGCCATGGCCTCGATGAGGATGATGCCGAAACTCTCCCCGCCCAGGTTGGGTGCCACGTACACGTCGGCGCTGCGCATGGCCGAAGCCTTTTCCGCATCCGAGACCTGGCCCAGGAAACGCAGGTGCCGGGCGAGCGGCCCGGCTTCCCGGCGCAGCCGTTCCTCGTCGCCGCGGCCGACGACCAGGACCTCCACCTCGGGATGCCGCGCGACGAGGGCCGGCAGTGCCCCCAGCAGGACCTGCATTCCCTTACGCGGTTCGTCGTAGCGGCCGAGGAACAGGACGGTGCCACCCGGTCGCGGATAGCCGGGCAGCCGCGGGGCGCGGGCGAACGCCTGCACATCGACCCCGTTCGGGATCTCCACCGCGTCGGAACCGAGGGCCTCCACCTGCCAGCGGCGGGCCAGTTCCGATACCGCGATCCTGCCGCTGATCTTCTCGTGATAGGGCCGCAGCACACCCTGAAAGGTCGCCAGTACCAGGGACTTCGTCGTAGAGGTGTGGAAGGTGGCCACGATCGGGCCCTCGGCGATCTTCAGAGCCAGCATGGACAGGCTGGGTGCGTTGGGTTCGTGGATGTGTAACACATCGAACTCGTTGCTCTCGATCCACCGGCGGATCCGGGTGTAGGCGGTCGGCCCGAAGGAGAGCCGGGCCACCGAACCGTTGTACGGGATCGCCACCGCGCGTCCGGCCGAGACGACGAAATCGGGGAGTTCGGTCGTCTCGGCGGCGGGCGCCAGCACACTCACCTTGTGCCCGCGTTCCAGGAAGACCTGCGCGAGCTCCACCACATGCGCCTGCACGCCGCCCGGTACGTCGAACGAGTAGGGACAGACCATGCCGATTCTCATGGGGCGCGGTCTCCACCGGCGTCGATCGAATACGTCTCGCGCCGCGCCTGTTCGGCGTGGATGCGGTCCAGCCGGGCCTCGGACAGATCCGTTTCCCAGAGCGGCTGCAACATATGCCAATCGGCCGGATACTCGGCAATACCCGCGGCGAAACAATCCGCCAGTGCCTGCGTGACGGCCGCGACACCGTCGGTGACATCCAGCGGTTCCCGGGTACGGACGACCCAGCCCTCACGGCCCCGCTCGTCCACGGTGAACGAGACATGTACCGGCATGAGCGCGGCACCGGTTTCCGCGGCGAGCGCGGCCGCTCCGGCAGGCATCCACGTCCGTTCACCGAAAAAGGTGACCGGGACACCACGACCGGTGAGGTCGCGCTCACCCAGCAGGCAGACGATCTTGTTATCACGCAACCGCTGCGCCAACGCGGTGAACGGCGGCTGCTCGCCCCCGGTCAGCGGAAACACCTCGAAGCCGAGACTCTCCCGGTAGGCGACGAACCGTTCGAACAGCGATTCCGGTTCCAGCCGTTCCATGACGGTGGTGAACGTCCCGTAATTCTGAACCAGCCAGGTACCGGCCATATCCCAGTTACCCGAGTGGGGCAGGACGAACACCACTCCGCGACCGCGGGCCAGCGCGGCGTCCAGGTGTTCCCGGCCGATCACCGCGATCCGGCCCGACCTCACCAGTTCGGCGTGGTCCATCGTCGGTAGCCGGAACGCCTCCCGCCAGTAACGGGCGTAGGAACGCATACTCGCCCGCACGAGTTCGTCGGATACGGCCTGCGCGGGCACCCCGACCACCCGGGCCAGGTTGCGCCGCAACTGGACCGGTCCACCCTTGCGGGCCGTGAAATCCGCCCCCCGTTCGAACACGGTGCGTGCCATACGCTCCGGGAGGGCGCGCACCAGCCGCCAGCCCGCGGCGTATCCGCGATCGCTCGCGTTCGCCCGCCACCCGCTCACGACTGCTCCGTTCCGTTGTTCGCGCTACCCAGGATCTCGCGGGCGCGGGGCGAGTTGCGGACCGCCAGCACTCGCTGGCCCACCGTCACGATGCTGAGAACGGCCAGGATCCACATCGCCACGTGCACGGCCCAGGTGAGCCATTCGATACCCCAGTACCCGCCGATCCCGGTGAGCCCGGCGCCCACCAACACGATCACCAGTCGGTCCGGGCGTTCGATCAGGCCGCCGTCGGCGGACAGCCCACTGGCCTCGGCCCGGGCCTTGGCGTAGGAGATGACCTGCGAGGTCACCAGCACGACCAGAGTCGCCACGAACAGCGGCTCGCTCTGTTCGTGGTAGACCGCCCACCAGGCCAGCGCGCCGAAGATGGCACCGTCGGCGACGCGGTCGCAGGTCGCGTCGAGCACCGCCCCGTAGCGGGTCCCACCGCCCCGCGCCCGGGCCATCGCACCGTCGAGCATGTCGAACATGACGAACAGCCAGATGAGCATGGTTCCCCAGAACAGATGCCCGGTGGGGAACAGCGTGACCGCGGCGGCGATCGAGGCGGCGGTGCCGATGAGGGTGACCGCGTCGGGGGTGAGACCGGTGCCGACCAGTGCCCGGCCCAGCGGCGCGGTGGCCTTGGCGAAGGTCGCCCGGCCGAAGATGCTCAGCACCTACCGCTCCTGCTCCGGCCGACGGGTCACCCGCGACCGTCCGGCTCCGGCGCGCGCGCGTAGCGCGGCGTCGCTCATCTACGCCTCCTCCCAGGCCGACGCGAGCAGCGCCCGGGTCTCGCGCAGCAGCTGCGGCATCACCTTCGCGCCCCCGATCACGGTGATGAAGTTCGCGTCACCACCCCAGCGCGGAACGATGTGCTGGTGCAGATGGTCGGCGAGCGAGCCGCCCGCGACACCGCCCAGGTTGAGCCCCACATTGAAGCCGTGCGGCCGGGACACCTTCTTCATCGTCCGGATGGCCCGCTGCGTGAACTCCATCAGTTCGGTGGATTCGGCGGCGGTGAGATCCTCCAGGTTCGCGACCCGACGATAGGGCACCACCATCATGTGCCCCGGGTTGTAGGGGTACAGGTTCAGCACCGCGTACACCTGCTCGCCGCGGGCGACGACCAGACCGTCCTCGTCGGACATGGTGGGGATATCGGTGAACGGATGCCCGGTCACGCCCTTGGGAGCCGTGGTGGCGGCCTCCGCGATATAGGACATCCGATACGGCGTCCACAGCCGCTGCAACCGGTCCGGTTCGCCCGCACCGCGATCCACGATCTCGCCGGACCGCTCCCGGGTCGCGCCGGACTCCTCGGTCAGCTCGTCCGGCACCGTGCGCTCACTCATGCTCCATACCCTTTCCCCGCCCGGACGGACCCGGTGTCACTCGGGCGCACCGCCTTCGCTGTCCACCAGGGCGCGAACCGTTTCCGCGGTGGGCGAGGAATTGTCACGGCGGCGGATCCATTCCGCGACCACTCGCACCGCATCGTCCACCGGTACCCCGTTGACCTGGGTGCCGTCCCGGAACCGGAAGCTCACCGCCCCGGCCTCCACATCCCGCGCGCCGGCCAGCAGCATGAACGGCACCTTCTGCGCGGTGTGGTTGAAGATCTTCTTCTGCATCCGGTCGTCACCGCGATCGACCTCGGCCCGGACCCCGGCCGCGCGCAACCGCGTCAGCACCGCGTCCAGGTGCGGGATGAAGGTGTCGGCGACCGGGATGCCGACGACCTGCACCGGCGCCAGCCAGGCCGGGAACGCCCCCGCGTAGTGCTCGGTGAGGACACCGAAGAAGCGTTCGATCGAGCCGAACAGGGCCCGGTGGATCATCACCGGCCGCTTCTTGGTGCCGTCGGAGGCGGTGTACTCGAGTTCGAACAGGTCCGGTTCGAAGAAATCCAGCTGGATGGTCGACATCTGCCAGTTACGTCCGAGCGCGTCGCGGGTCTGCACCGAGATCTTCGGGCCGTAGAAGGCGGCACCACCGGGATCGGGCACCAGTTCCAGACCCGATGCCTCCCCCACCTGGCGGAGGGTCTCGGTGGCCTCGTCCCACAGTTCGTCGGAACCGACGTACTTGTCCGGATCCTTGGTGGACAGTTCCAGGTAGAAATCGTCCAGTCCGTACGCCTTCAGCAGATCGAGTACGAACTGCAGTGTGCCGGTCAGTTCCTCGACCACCTGCTCCTGCGTGCAGTAGAGATGCGCGTCGTCCTGGGTGAAACCGCGGGCCCGGGTCAGGCCGTGCACGACTCCGGACTTCTCGTACCGGTACACCGAACCGAACTCGAACAGCCGCAGCGGCAGCTCCCGGTACGACCGGCCGCGAGACCGGTAGATCAGGTTGTGCATCGGGCAGTTCATCGGCTTGAGGTAGTAGTCCTGCCCGGGCTTGCGCACAGTGCCGTCCTCGTTGAGTTCGGCGTCGAGGTGCATAGGCGGGTACATCCCGTCGGCGTACCACTCGAGGTGCTTGGAGGTCTCGAACAGGTGCGCCTTGGTGATGTGCGGGGTGTTGACGAACTCGTAGCCCGCCGCCACATGCTGCTGACGCGAGTAGTCCTCCATCTCCTTGCGGATGATGCCGCCCTTGGGATGGAACACCGGCAGACCCGAACCCAGTTCGTCCGGGAAGGAGAACAGGTCGAGTTCCAGGCCCAGTTTGCGATGGTCCCGCTTCTCGGCCTCGGCGAGCATGTGCAGGTACTCGTCCTGCGCCTCGGTCGATTCCCACGCGGTGCCGTAGATACGCTGCAGGCCTTCCCGGTTCTGATCCCCGCGCCAGTACGCGGCCGAACTGCGGGTCAGCTTGAAGGCCGGGATGAACTTGGTGGTGGGGATGTGCGGGCCCCGGCACAGATCGCCCCACACCCGCTCACCGGTCCGCGGGTCGAGATTGTCGTAGATGGTCAGCTCGTTACCGCCGACCTCCATGATCTCCGGATCATCGATCCCGGATTTGTCGCCGATCAATTCGAGTTTGAACGGTTCGGACGCCAGCTCGATCCGCGCCTGGTCCACCTCGACCACGCGGCGGGAGAACCGCTGCGCCCCCTTGACGATCTTCTTCATCCGGGACTCCAGCCTGGCCAGATCCTCGGGGGTGAACGGGCGCTCGACCCGGAAGTCGTAGTAGAAGCCGTCCTTGATCGGCGGGCCGATACCCAGCACGGCCTCGGGGAACTCCTGCTGCACCGCCTGGGCCAGCACATGGGCGGCCGAATGGCGGATCACACTGCGGCCGTCCTCGGTGTTCGCGGCGACCGGGGTGACCTCGGTATCGAGTTCCGGAGCCCAGGACAGGTCGCGCAACTGACCCGCGGCGTCGCGGACGACGACCACGGTATCGGGGCCCTTGGCCGGCAGGCCCGCCTCACGCACCGCGGCACCCGCCGTCGTCCCGGCAGGCACCCGGACGAGGGTGGCTGGGCTGCGGGGGGCTGTGGTGGTCACGGTGGCGCTCTCCTCGGATATCTGTGGCCGTTACGGTTCGGCTCGTTCGGGCGATGGATCGCCCGCATCATTCCGGCTCGTTCCGGGGCGATGACGACTCGATCCGTCTGTCGGTGACCGGGCACAGCCCGGCCGCGACCATGCTATCGGCACAGCCGGGAACGCGTGTCGATGGACCGGGCGAGGTCGCTCGCTGTACCCGCGCGAACGCCCGGCCGATAACGGAACCGGCGCCTCACCCCCGCCGCGCGTAGTCCGCGAGCAGCGCTTCGCGTTCGTGCGGGCGGCGCTTGGGGCAGCTCACGCATTTCTCGCAGCCCGGCGCCTCGTACACCAGGCAGCAGGAGGCACGGCGGACGAAGGTACGCCCGGCGACCTCGACGAAGCGGGGTTCGGGCATTACCGTGCCGATCGCCTCGGCCAACCGCCGGCCGATCGGGGGTTGCCCGGCGTCGACCGCCCAGCTCGCCACCACATCGGTGACCACCGCCCACAGCGCCTGCTCCCGGACACCCGACACCGCGGTGAGCCGGTCGACCACGGTGGTGAGGGTCTGCCGCAGGGCCACCGCGATATCGGTCGGGGCGGCGCCGGTCCCGGAGCCGGAGGCCGGTTCGGCGCCGTCCGGTATCGCGTCGGCCGCGGTCCACCCGGTCTCGTCGATCCGGACCCGTTGGACCGTCCCGTCGGCGCGCAGTGTCAGCACGAGCCGGTCCAGAGTGGGTGCCGGAAGCGGACGCCGCCGCGCCAGCGCCCCGACCACCTGTTCGACGAGCGCCGAAGCCGTCATACACCACCACAGCGTCGCGCTCACCCGCATCGAATCGGTACGCCAGGAGGCGCCGAGATCCGCTATTCGAGCCGCCAGCCACAATTCGTCGGTGAGCATCCGGCCGCTCACCGGCCTCATGACATCAGCGGGCTGTGCAACCACTGCCAATCGACTCCGATCCAGTCACCGACCAATCCGAACGTCCCCAGTACCCACAGGGTGGCCACGACCAGCGCACATGTGGCCAGGAAGGCGATCACCTGCATGATCGGCCCGCGGGAGATGTACCAGGCCAGCCCGCGCCGGTACTTGTCCCGCAACCACACCAGCGCCCGCCGCGCCACCGCGAATTCGGTGGCCAGGATGCCGATACCGGCGAACACCAGTGCCCAGCCCGGGCCGGGGAACGGGATGGTGATCACTCCGACGACGAACACCGCAGTGCCCACGACCGCCACCCCGACCCGGTAGACGAGGTCGAGCGTAGGGCGCCGGGCGATCCGGTCCCGGTAGGCGCGCAAGAACGCGGGGCCGGACCGATGGCCGGCCTCCGGCCCATCGGCCTCGGCCGCGGGGCGATCCGTGACGGAATCGGGACAATTTTCCACAGGTACCAGCCTACGAGGCGCCGTGGCGGCCGAACGCGAACGTGACCCGCCCGGGGCACCCGGACGGGTCACGTTCCGGCGCGTCACCGGGCGGACTGCGCCGGTTCCCGCTGTAACTGCGCCAATAACTCGTCGTTGTCCTCGATGGGAGCGATGCCGTCCAGGCGGACTTCGATGACCCGGGCGCTGGCGATATCGAAGAACAGGCCGGAGACGGTGATCCCGCGTTCGTCGACGGCACGGCGCACCGACGGATGCCGCCGCAGGTTCTCCAGCTGCACCGCGATATTGACCATGCTCAACTGCTCCACCGGACCGAAACCGGCGGCCTCGGCGGCGCGGCCGATCGGATGCCCGGCCCGGTAGCGCTCCAGGCTCGGCTGCCCGTATTCCAGCCAGCGGTCGATACCCGGGCCCGCGGGTTCGCCGGAGTGCAGCGCGCCCATGGCCCCGCAGGAGGAATGACCGCAGACCACCACGGACCGGACGTTCAGCTTCTCCAGCGCGAAGACCAGCGCCGCCTCCACCGACACGTCGCCGTGCTCGGGCACCAGATTGCCGACATTGCGGACCGTGAACAGATCGCCCGGCCCGCTGTTGGTGATCACATTGGGCACGATCCGCGAATCCGAGCAGGTCAAGAAGAAGGATTCCGGATCCTGCCCGTCGCGCAGCTCGTCCAGATGCGGCCGCACCAGGTGCGCGTGGCTGCGGTGGTAGGCGGCGATACCGCTGGCCAGCGGATCACCACTGTCACCCGAACCATTGGACGAACTGTTGCGATCCACCTGCCAGGGGCCGAGGAGTCCGTCGAGAGCGACCCGGCTCATACTGCGCGAGGGCGGTGCCACCGCCACGTTCGCCATCCGGGCGGTCCCGATCTCGACGAAATCGACTGTGCCACCGTTGCTCTCGTGCTGACGTGCCCAATCGGTGATGGCGTCGTAGGCGGCGTGGTCGAGGAAGTCGACCATCATCTCCACCGTCACCGGGATACCCTGCGGAACCTTCGCGAAGGTGGACGACAGTTTCGGCAACGACAGGAATGTGCACGATCCGTCGACCTGGATCAGCCAGCGATCGGTGCCGTCGAGCGGTTCGGCGGTGATCGTGACCCGCACGACCCGCCAGAGCAGGAGCGCGAAGGCCAGCGCCAGGCCGATGAGCACACCTTCCAGCAGGTTCAGGAATACCACCGCGGCCAGGGTCACCGCGTAGACGAGTAGATCGCCGGTGCGGTGGGCGAGCCGGATATGCGCCAGTTTGACCAGCTGTACGCCGATGACGATCAACAGGCCGGCCAGGGCGGCGAGCGGGATCTGCTCCACCAGCGAGGCCAGGGCCACCGAGAAGATCAGCAGCCAGACACCGTGCAGTACGGCCGAGGCACGGCCGCGGGCACCGGCGGCGACGTTGGTGGAGCTGCGGACGATCACACCGGTGACGGGCAGGCCACCGAGCAGGCCGGACAGGACGTTCGCCGAACCCTGGCCGAGCATTTCGCGGTCGAAGTCTGCCCGCGGTCCGGTATGCATCTTGTCGATCGCGACGGCCGACAGCAGGCTCTCCACGCTGGCGATGAGCGCGAAGGTCAGGATCATCACCGCGACACCGGCCCAGTCGCTGCGGGGCAGTTCGGGCAGTCCGATCGCATCGAACAGCGAACCGTCGATGGTGACCCGCTTCACATCGAGCGAGAGCACCAGCGACAGCACGGTGGCCACCACGATCGCGGCCAGGGCGCCGGGGACCACTCGGACCCGTTCGGGGAGGTACTTCCAGCCGAGCATGATGGCGATGACGACCACGCCGAGCAGGACGGCCGGCCCGTGCAGCGCGACCAACTGCGCGGGCAGATCGGTGATGTTGGTCCACGCGGTGCTGTTGGATTCACCGCCGAGCAGCACGTGTAGCTGTTGCAGTGCGATGGTGATGCCGATTCCGGCCAGCATGGCGTGCACCACCACCGGCGCCACCGCCAGTGCCGCTCGGGCGATTCGGCTCAATCCGAACAGGATCTGCAGGACACCGGCCGCCGCGACGATGAAACAGGTCACGCGCCAGCCGAACTGGTTTATCGATTCGGCGACGATCACGGTGAGGCCCGCGGCCGGGCCGCTCACCTGGAGGACGGAGCCGCCGAGCGCGCCGGCGACCACACCACCGATGACCGCGGCGATGAGGCCGGCGGCCACCGGGGCGCCGGAGGCGATCGCGATACCGATGGACAGCGGCAACGCGACAAGGAAGACCACGATCGAGGCCGGGACATCATGGCGCAGGATCGAGGTCAGCCAGGTCTGGGTGGATTTGCGCCCGGGCCCGGCGGGCTCACTCCCGTCCGGGCCCGAACCAGTAACTGATTCCGGGGAATTCGTGCTCTGGGTGCCCATCGTTCTCCTTCGCCGACTCGGCACGGGCCAGGTCGGTTGACGATCAACGTGTCCGCTCGGACACAGACCGCGAACCGGCATCTCGCGGTGAAGTGGGTACTCGGCACACCAACGGGCCGAGTTGTAAACCGTTGCCATGGTAAGGGTAATGACTTATCAAAGCCTGAGAAAGCACCCCCCACCGCTGGCGATAACGCGCGCGGCCATATCGGACCGGTCTCGCTATGACCCACGTCACCACCGAAACGGATTGTCCCGCAGGGGATCACAACTCGACCGACAAGACCGGAGCGAAGGACGTGAACCATGCTCACACCCTCCCCATCGACGCCGGTTCCCGCTGCAAGTGCGCCAGCAGCCCATTGGAGTCCTCGATGGAAGCGATCCCGTCCACTCCCACCTCGATCAGCCGGGCACTGGCGATATCGAAGAACAGACCGGAGACGGTGAGCCCACGTTCCTCGATCGCTCGCCGCACCGACGGATGCCGCCGCAGGTTCTCCAGCTGCACCGCGATGTTCACCATGCTCAGCTGCTCGACCGGACCGAAACCGGCCGCTTCCGCCGCGGCGCCCACCACATGCCCGGCCCGGTAGCGCTCGAGGCTCGGCTGCCCGTATTCGAGCCACCGGTCGATACCCGGACCCGCCGACTCACCCGAGTACAGGGCGCCCATGGCCCCGCAGCACGAATGGCCGCAGACCACCACGGTGCGAACACTGAGCTTCTCGAGCGCGAAGACCAGCGCCGCCTCCACCGAGGCGTCGTGCTCGGGCACCAGATTGCCCACATTGCGGACCGTGAACAGATCGCCCGGCCCGCTGTGGGTGATCACGTTCGGCACGATCCGCGAATCCGAGCAGGTCAGGAAGAAGGAATCCGGATCCTGCCCGTCCCGCAGCTCGTCCAGATGTGATCGCACCAGATCCGCGCGGCTGCGATGGTATGCGGCGATACCGCTGGCCAGCGGATTACCGCTGCCACCCGATCCATGGGGCGAACCGTTGCGATGCCACCGCCACGGCCCGAGGACATCGGCGAGCGCGACCCGGCCCATCCCCCGCGACGGCGGAGCATCTTGCGCCTCCGCCATCCGAGAGGTGCCGATCTCCACGAAATCGACAGTGCCGCCGTTGCTCTCGTGCTGTCGCGCCCAATCGGTGATCGCGTCGTAGGCGGCGTGATCGAGGAAGTCGACGGTGAGTTCCACCGTCACCGCGGCACCCGGCGGGACCTCGGCGAAGGTGGTGGACAGTTTCGGCAGAGAAAGGAAAGTACAGGAACCGTCGATCCGCACGAGCCAGCGATCGGTGCCGCCGATCCGTTCCGCCGTCACGGCGACCCGCACGACTCGCCAGACCAGCAGCGCGAAGGCCAGTGCCAATCCGATCAGGACTCCCTCGAGCAGGTTCAGGAAAACCACCGCCACCAGGGTGGCGACGTAGACGAGCAGATCGCCGGTGCGGTGCGCGAGCCGGATATGCGCCAGTTTGACCAGCTGTACGCCGATGACGATCAACAGGCCGGCCAGGGCGGCGAGCGGGATCTGCTCCACCAGCGACACCAGGGCCACCGAGAACACCAGCACCCACACACCGTGCAGGATCGCCGAAGCCCGGCTACGGGCACCCGCGGCCACATTGGTGGAACTGCGCACGATGACACCGGCGACGGGCAAACCGCCGAGCAACCCGGTGAGGACGTTCGCCGACCCCAGGCCGATCATCTCGCGATCCAGGTCCGTCCGCGGCCCGGTGTGCATCTTGTCGACCGCGACGGCCGACAGCAGGCTCTGCACACTGGTGATCAGCGCCACGGTGAAGATCATCATGACCACCGCGGCCCAATCACCGTGCGGCAGTTCGGGCAACATGATCGCGTCGAACAGCGAGCCGTCCAGCGCGACCCGCTTCACGTCCAGCGACAGCACCACGGAAATTCCCGTCGCCATCACGATGGCCACCAGCGCCCCGGGCACCACCCTGACGCGTTCCGGCAGGCGATTCCAGCCCAGCATGATGACGATAACGGTCACTCCCAGCAGCGCCGCGGGACCATCCGCGGCGGCGAGCCGGCCCGCCAGTTCGGTGATGTTCTCCCATGCGGCACTACCGGATTCGCCACCGAGTAGTACATGAACCTGCTGCAGTGCGATGGTGATACCGATACCCGCGAGCATGGCGTGCACCACCACCGGCGCCACCGCGAGCGCGGCGCGGGCGACCCGGCTCAAGCCGAACAGGATCTGCAGGACACCGGCGGCGGCGACAATGAAGCACGTTATGCGCCAGCCGAATTGGTGAATGGACTCGGCGACTATCACGGTGAGTCCGGCCGCGGGGCCGCTCACCTGCAGCGCGGAGCCGCCGAGCACACCGCCGACGATACCGCCGATGACGGCGGCGATGAGCCCGGCGGCCACCGGGGCGCCGGATGCGATCGCGATACCGATGGACAAGGGCAGCGCGACAAGGAAGACCACGATCGAGGCCGGGAGATCATGGCGCAGGATCGAGGCCGGGCCCAGGGCGGGCAGGCGGAATCCGGGCGCGGCCGTGGATACGGACGAGCCCGGTCCAGGCGGTGACGCATGGGCATTCGGGATTTTGGTTGCCATTGGTCTCCTTCGCCGACTCGGCACGAGCCGAGGTCGGTTGACGATCAACATGTCCAGTCGGGCACAGACCGCGAACCGGCATCTCGCGGTGAAGCAGGTCCTCGGCACGGCAATGAGCCGAGTTTCAAACCATCGCTATGGTATTGGTAAAGACTTAGCAAAGCTTAAGAAACGGACTTCGCAGCCGGCGAACCGCCACCGCGAAGACCGAACCGCAGCGATCCCACCATCGGAACCACATCGAACGAACAGACTCGACTACCAGAATACTGTTGAAAACCCATGCGAGACAGCTGATCGAAGCTCAGTGCACAGCGATCGGATGAACCCTTCCGATGCACCGTCACAACCAGGCCCGTAGCGTCCCCTCCGATATGAGATACCACAGTCCGGCTCCACATATAGTAAAGAACTACCCAAACTCAGCAATAGAGGTAGCGAGACGGAAATGACAATCGCTACCCAAACGATACGTGTCACTGAGATGCGGTGACGTGCGGCGCCCCGGACGCACCATCGGGCGAACGAGCCGGCGACGCGCGTATCGCATCAATGAATCGACATGACTCTATCGAACAAAACCCTGGCCTTACGTCGACAGCGGCCAGGGCGGCCCCCGAGCAGCTGCCACTCGGCCTCGCGGAGCGCTGTACCGGGCAGGTCCGCAGCCGGAACCACACGCAGGGCAAGAAAACCCGCCGCATTCGCGAATCGGTCGACCTCACCTGTCCCCGGTGCGCGCGCGAGCGGACCCCTATGCCGGCGCGCTCGGCTTCGTCACCGGGGCCGCGGGAATCCGCACCGACCGCCCGGCCGAATGGGCCAGGAGTCGTCCATCGGCATGCCTACTGCGGTGACCGGTGCGGTGCGATGCAGTTCGCCGACGTTTCCTGACCCCTCCCGGGCCCGCCGCGACCGGTCCCGGCCTGAGCCGGGCCGGTCGCGAGCGCGGGCTACTCCGCCAGACTGTCCAGCGACTCCAGATCCGCGACCGCCTGCAGGATCCGCTCGAAGTTCGCGAGGCTGATATCGCGGGGCTGCATATCGGGCTGCATCCGGCCCTGCCCCAGGGTGCCGACCCAGGCGAAAACGCCCTGGAAGGTCTGCTGCCGGTATTGCAACCACGCGGCGTCGAAAGCGAGCGCCGCCCCACCGGCGGCCCGTAACCGGTCGAGGTAGTACTCCAGCAGGTCACGCTCCCATTCCCGGCGCTGTTCGACGGTCAGCGCGGACATGATCGCGTACGCGAAGTCGGCCGCCCAGTTCCCACGCAGGGTGCACTGCCAGTCGTAGAGGCCCATCCGCCCGTCACCGGTGACGTACCAGTTGCCCGCGTGCACATCGGCGTGCAGCAGGGTCTGCGGAGTCCGCTCGTGTAGCGCCATGGCGCGGAACAGGCCGGGCCACAGCTCGTCCTGCCGGCCGCGCAGCTCCGGCGGGATCACCTCGGCACCGCGCGCGAGCCCGGTGCGGAACATCCGGCCGGTATTGATCATGTTGTTCATGGTGGTGTGCCACTGCTCACCGGTGAGCAACCAGCCGAAATCACTGCGCAGCCGCGGACTGTCCCAGTACGCACCGTGATAGATCGCCAGCTGCCCCACCATGTCCTCGGCCATCGCCTTGTCCAGCACCCGGGTGAGCGGATTGCCGAAGGTGGCGCCCTTCGTGGCCACCACATCCTCGAGCACGAACAGCGAGCGGAAGGACCGCGGATCGAAGGCGGCGTGATACGCCCAGGGCGCCTCCAGCTCGAGTTCGGGCCTGATGTGGCGATAGAAACCGGACTCGTTGCCCAGCAGTTGACACAGCCCGCACACGACCCGCATCGTCAGCGCCGCAGTGGATTTCGTGAACAGCTCGGTCGGCAGACCGGCCGCCGTCCCGGCCTCGTTGTACCGGACGGTGAGCCCCCGTCGCGACGAGGTGCCGTTACTGCCCTCGGTGAGGGTGAACGACTCTACCCGCGCCTGCGGATGCTGCGCACACAACGCGGCGGTGAGCCACTGCTCGGTCAGCAACTCGGGTGCGGCCGGTACATCGGTGAGCTCGGTGGGCGCCGTCCTGCGGATCACGTCCCGCAGGTAGTACCCCGCGACCCGTGTGGTGAGCCCTACCGCCCTGCCCTTTTCCCGAACCGACACCTCGACCACCCGAACCTTTCACACACCGAAACCTCTGCGCACAGGACGATAATCGGTGCACCGAGCGGTACCCTTCCCATCACGGCGACGGCCGGGCGAACACCGGCGGCCGGGCAAGCGCCGGTGACAGATCCTACGCGCTCGGCGGCCGCAGCGGCGCGGACGCGGGGAACACGACCGGCAGCGCGGTGAGCGACCGGTGGAACGGTCCCGGCCGCCAGGTCAGGTCGTCGGCCGATACGGCGAGCCGAATCTCGGGCAGCGCATCCAGCAACTGATCGATGGCGTCCTGGGCCACCATGTAGGCCACCGATTTCGCCGGGCAGGCATGAGGTCCGATACTCCACGACAGATGCGAGCGGTTATCGGTGTAGGCACCGGTATCGATCGCGGGATCGTTGTTGCAGCCGGCCATGCTGATCACCACCGGCTGATGCGCCGGCAGCCACACCCCGTCGATGAGGATCGGCTGCCGCGGGAACGAGACCGAATAGTTGGACAGCGGCGGATCGGTGAACAACACCTCGTCCAGCGCGTCCCGGGTGGACAGGCTGCCGCCCAGGATGCCGCCGGCGAAACGTTCGTCGGTGAGCATGAGCCGCAGGGTGTTGACGATCAGGTTCTGCAGCGGTTCGATCCCGGCGCCGTAGAAGCTCAGGACCTGGTGCAACATCTCCTCGTCGTCCAGGCCGGCCGGATCCGCCAGCAGCCGGGTGACCACGTCGTCGCCCGGTTCGGACCGCTTCGACTCGACCAGATCCGCCATGGCCCGGGCGAACATCATATTGCCGGCGTCCGCGTCGACACCCTCGAACATCGCGGCCATCCCGGCCGCGGCCCGCCGGCCGATCTCGTCCGGGCACCCCAGCATGCTGTTCACCACCGCAAAGGTCAGCGGAAACGCGTACCGGCCGATGAGTTCGGCGGATCCGGTACCACAGAAGCCGTCGATCAGTGGGATCGCGATCTGCTCGACGGTGCTGTGCATCGCGAACAGATCCACGCCGTCGATCCCGGCGACCGTCGCCCGGCGATAGCGCGTGTGCGCGGAACCGGTGCTGCGGATGGCGGCCGGACGCCACTCCAGCATCGACCGGACCGGGCAGTCCCGTGGTACGTCCTGCTGCCAGATCCGGGAATCCGCGGGGAAGTGCTCGGGATCGTTCAGGATCCGCAGCGCGGTGTGGTAGCCGATGACCAGGGTCGCCGGGACCCCGGGCGCCAGTTCGACCGGTACCAGCGAGCCGTATCGCCGACGCATGTCCTGATAGGCACGTTGCGGCGTGGTGGCGATCTCGTCGGAGTACAGGGGGACACGAGGCCCGGCACTGCTGTGGGGCGAGCCGAGAGCCGCCGGGGTTCCGGGTGGCACGGTGGGGTGTGCGGCATTCACAGAATTCTCCAGTCGCGGCGGCTACTCGACGACCGGTGCGACTCGACCGAAGTCCCGGCAACGTCAGGCACGCGAGATTACCTGTCGCACTGAGGTTCTGCATTGCCGGGTGGGTGCCGCACCCACCGCGGCCGAGCGCCGCCGCTCCCCCGGCCGGCGCGGGGTCGGTCGAACAGGGCGGTCAGCGCGGCGCGATCCACTTTGCCCCGCGGCGTCCGGGGCAGCCGGTCCACCACCCGCACCCGATCCGGCATGCTCGGGGCCGGCAGCACCGCCCGCAGCCGTCGCCGGATCTCCTCGGGTCCGGGCGCGGCGCCGGTGACGACGACGGCGGCCACCGGGACCTGACCCCAGCGCGCGTCGGCGAGTCCGACGCAGGCGGCCTCGGTGACCCCGGGGATCGCGGTCAGCGCGGCCTCGACCGCCGCCGGCTCCACGTTCAGGCCGCCCCGGATGAGCATGTCGCCGTCGCGACCGAAGAGCCGCAACCGGTTGCCCACCGACGCCCCTCGATCGCCGACCGAGAACCAGCCGTCGACCGGACCGTCCACCACGCCGTCCTCGGTCAGGTACCCGGTGAAGAGCATTTCGCTGCGTACATGGACGAGACCGTCACGGATCTCCACCTCGACTCCGTCGAACAGTTCCCCTGCCGCACTGTCGTCGGTAGCGCCGAGACCGCGGTCGAACGACACGAAACTCAGTTCCGAGGCCCCGTAGAAATGGGTGATCGCGGCATTCGGGAGTACCTTCCGCAAGGCCGCGCGACCCGGCCGCGGCCACCGCGCCGCCGAGGAGAGCACCTCACGCACGCTGCCGACCGGCCCCACGCCCGAACGGACCACATCCCAGGCGATGGCGGGGACCGAGTACAGGTGGGTGGGGCCGTCGGCCAGCGCCGTGGTGACCGGACGCAGATCGACCGTCGCGCCGCGGGTCAGCGCGTGCAACGCGCCGTAGAGGAAATGCGTGTGATCGAGTACGCCCGGCGTCGAGACCCGGTCCCCCGCATCGATATCGAAGGTCGTGTCGGAGCGGTCCAGGGTCGCCGCCCAGGAACGCTGGTCCCGGACGAACAGTTTGGGTTCACCGGTGGTGCCCGAGGTGATTCCCACCAATAGTTCGCTGCCGGGAGCCGCGCGCCCGCAGGGCCCGTCGGCTTCCAGTTCCGCCGCGGTGCGGATCGTGCCCGTCCAGCCCAGCCGGCGCAGCAGCCGATGATGCCCGGCAGCGGCGCACACCTGCGCGGGACGGGACAGCGTCAGGACCCGGTCCAGCTGCCGCGGCAGCAGATGGCGGTGCAACAGCACCACACCGACCCCGGCGTACATCGCCGCCGCCACGGTGACCAGTGAGCCGATATCGGAGGTGGGTAGTACCGCCACCCGGTGCGCGCCACGCAGACCGGCGGCAGTACGGGTGACCCGCTCCAGGAATGCGCCGTAGGTGGCCTGTTCGCCGACGGCGACGACGGCGGTCGCCGCCGGATTCCGGGCCGCCTGCCGCACGATCCGCTCGGCGAGCAGTTCAGTCATCGTCGACTCCTCGGGCGGCCAGGGCGTCGCCCATCGCGTCGGCGGTGCGCAGCGACCGGACCAGCACCGGGGTTGCCAGGGCGGTCACCGACCACTGCAGTCCCCGCGCCCGCCGGGCGTCGGCCACCTCCCGGACTATCCCGGCCAGCAGCGGCACACAGCGGATCGCCAGCGCCAGCAGCAGGCCGATTCGTTCGGGATCGACGCCCAGACGCCGCAGCGGTCCGAGTCCGCGGGTGACGGCGTCCAACATATCGGTGACCCGGGTCGTCAAGGTGACCAGGGCGGCCAGCGCCACCGAGATCAGCAGCAGCCCGCACACCACCGTGGCGCGCGCGGGCGAGGTCGTCAGGACCTGGACCACCGCGATGAACGCCAGCATCCACAGCACCGGCCGCAGCTGGGCCAGCGCCACCCGCCAGGGGATCCGGGCGAGCGCGAACACCGCGGCGACACCGAGTGCCAGGACACCGACCTGCACGGGGGTCCGCACGAGCACGGTCGCCGCCACGATGATCGCGACGAGCGACAGCAGTTTCACACCGGCAGGCATCCGGTGCAGGAGCGAGCGACCGGGGAGGTACAGCCCGATCACTCGATCAGCTCCCGGTAGGCGGGGACGGCCGCGGCAGGAGTGCCGTCGAAGACCACCGCGCCTTCGTCGACGACGATCACCCGTTCGAAACTGTCCAGCAGTCCGAGCTGATGGGTCACCACGATCACCTGCTGATCCACCGAATCGAGCGCCGCGGCGACGGCGCGGGCGTTGCGCAGATCCAGCAGGGTGGTCGGCTCGTCGGCGACGATCACCTCCGGGCGCCGGATGAGGACGGCACCCAGCGCCAGCAACTGTTTCTGCCCGCCGGAGAGCAGATGGGACGGATGTTCGGCGTGAGCGGCGAGACCGAAGCGCTCCAGTATCTCGGCCACCCGCCCGGCGATCTCCGGTTTGCTCAGACCCGTACGCCGCAGCGAGAACGCCAGATCCTCGGCGACGGTCGGCATGACGATCTGGGAGTCGGGATCGGTGAACACGAACCCCACCTTGCGACGTACCCGGGCACCCTTCTTCGAGGCGTCGACGCCGTCCACGGTGACGGTGCCCGAGGTCGGGGTCAGCAGACCGTTGATCATCCGGGCCAGGGTCGATTTCCCGGACCCGTTGGCGCCGATGATCCCGACCCGGCGCTCGGTGATCCGCAGATCCACCGCACGCAGTACCGAGCGCTCACCGTAGCGGTGGCTCACCGCGTCGAAGACGATCTCGCTCATTACATCCGCTCCACGAGTACGGCGATCCCCTGACCACCGCCGATGGCACAGGCCGCCAATCCGAGGGCGGGCCCGTCCGGCCGTAGCATCTGGCTCGCCAGCCGCACCAGCAGGACCGCCCCCGAAGCGCCCCAGGGGTGGCCCATGGCGATCGCGCCGCCCTCCGGGCAGAGCACCGCTTCGTCCAGACCGAGTTCGTCGGCCACGGCCAGCACCACCGAGGCGAAGGCCTCGGTGATCTCCACGATGCCGAGATCGGCCACCGAGTGACCGGTGCGCCGCAGCACCTTCCGGATCGCCGGCACCGGACCCAAACCGGGCAGGGCGGGATCCGAACCGCTCACCGCCGAACCGAGGATCCGCAGGGCGGGCAATCCGGCCGCGCGCGTCTCACTCGTCACTGCCAGCACGGCGGCACCGTCGGAGATCCCACAGGAATTGCCCGCGGTCGCGGTGCCGTCGGCGCCGAAGCTGGGCCGCAGCCGGCCCAGCCGCTGCGCGGTCATCCCCGGCCGGATGCGCTGGTCCCGGTTCACCCCCGCGACCGGTACCAGCTCCGTGCCGAAATCGGTGGCGGCGGCGCGGGCATGGGAGCGGGCGGCGTAGGCGTCCTGACGGTCCCGGCCGATACCGCGGCGCCGGGCGAGATCATCGGCGGCGACACCCATATCCGGGTCCGGGAAGCCCTCGGGCGCGAAGGGCGCGCGGGTGTAGCGCACCGGTTCCCGCTCCGGCTCCGGCGGCCAGAACCGCCACGGCGCGGTACTCGCGGATTCGACACCGCCGGCGAGGATCAACCCGTCCGCACCGCTGCGCACCCGCAGCGCGGCCTGCATCACCGCGTCCAGCCCGGAACCGCACTGCCGGTCCACGGTGACGCCGGGGACCTGTGTCCCGAGCCCCGCCCGCAGCGCCGCGACCCGGGCCGGATCTCCGCCGGGACCCAGACAATTGCCGAGCACCACATCGTCGATCTCGTTGTCCACCCCGGCCGCGCGCAACTCCCCGGCGACGGCCCGCAGGACCGGCGCGGCCAGATCGGTGACGGTCAGCCCGGCGAACGCGTGCCCGGCCGTGCCGATCGGGGTGCGCCGGGCAGCGACCAGAACAGGAACAGCGTTCACGCCAGCAAGTCTTTCAATCGGCCGCGGGCGACCTTCCCGGCGGTCGTGGTGGGGAGTTCCCCGACCCGTACCCAGCGTCGCGGCAGCGCTTCCCGGCTCAGCAGCCCGCGCGCTCGCCGCCGTACCTCCTCGATCGCGATACCGTCCAATTGCACCGCAGCCGTGACAGTCTCACCGAACACAGTATGCGCCGAACCGATCACCGCGGCCGCCACCACACCGTCGATACCACCGAGTACCCGCTCCACGTCCTCGGCGACGACGGTGGTACCACCGACATTGATCACCGCCTCGCCCCGCCCCCGGACCGTGAGTTCCCGGTCGGCTCCGAGGACGGCCAGATCGCCGACACCGAACCATTCGGGCGCACCGAGCACCGTGTAGGGCGATCGGACATAGAGCAACCCGTCGCGGATCTCGGCATCCACCTCGTCGAGCAACCGCAGCGGTTCCGGTACCCGCCGGGCCGCGACCAGCGACACCTCGGAGGAGCCGTAGTACTCGACGACGCGCAGATGACGGGCCGCCACGAGCGCACCGGGATCGGCGGCGATACCGGCGACGACGGCGGTGCGCAGCTCGGGCGCGTTCCGCACGACCTCGCGCAGTACCGCCGGGACGGCGTGCACAACGGTGGCCTGCCGCGGGTCGTCGGTGACGCAGGCCCCGCACCACAGCGCGTGCAGGGCCCCGAACAGATGCATCGTCGCGTGCAGCGGGCCGGTGAGCAGGACCCGGTCGGCGGCGGTGATCCCGGTGATCGCGGTGAAGGACGGAAAACTGTCGTACCAGGAGGCGGCGGTGCGGGCCAGCGGCCGGGGTCGTCCGGTCGACCCCGAGGTCGCGACCAGCAGGAACGCCGAGGCCGGCCATTCGGTGCGGTCGGGGCGCGCGGCGGGGTCCTCCACGGCGACCGGGACACCGCGCCGTGCGGCCGCGCAGACGCAGATCAGCGCGTCGGCGACCGGAAGGGCGGACGCGTCGTATCCACCCGGGCCCGGTTCGTGCCGGTCGATCCAGCGGTCGACCGCGTGATCGAGTTCGGCGTAGCTGTACCGCCGCCCGGCCAGATCGAGTGCGGGCGCGTCACCGGCGCCGCCGAGTACCGGCGGGTCGACCGGAACGATCTCCTTGTCGATCGAACCCACCGTCGGCGCCCGGCTAGGCACGGGCCAACCCGGGGTAGGCACGGTGCACTCCTTGGGCCACCATCGTCGCGACGACCACTTTCAGCGCATCGCCGACCAGGAACACACCGTTGGAGGTGATGGCCGGCCAGAGCGCCATATCGGTGCGCAGCAGCAGTCCGAGGGTTCCGAAGAAGTAGATGACCACGATCCCACCCGCCGCGTTGATCAACAGCGCGGGCACTACGGGATACCTGGGCACGATGCGGACCGTGAGCACACCGATCAACAGCGCCGCCGGGATCCAGCCGACCAGATAGCCGGCACTCGGTCCGGCCAGCGCGGTGAGCCCGGTGCGGCCGCCCGACAGCAGCGGCAATCCGATGACGGTCAGCGCGATGAAGACCGCCACCGCGGCCGTGCCCTTGCGCGGCCCCAGCACCGCCCCGGCCAGTACGACACCGAGAGTCTGCACGGTGATCGGCACCGGGCTGAATCCGACCGTGACGGCACCCGGCAGCCCCAGCGCCGCGATCAACGCGGCGAAGACCGCGATCTGTGCCATATCGCGTGCGGTGATACCGGGCCGCGGCATCCGCTCGTTGTCGACACCGCTCACCGGTATACCTCCGCAACACCATGACTTGAACGACGTTCAAGATAGCAATCGCCGAGCGACCGGCCGAGAGGTCCCCCTGCGGTTGTTCCCGGCCGGGCCCCGCCCGCGTACACATCCCGCCCCATCCACCCCGCGCCCCGGTTCGCACCGCGACCCGGTCGTACGGTGATCGATGACCCGGATCGCCGTACCACCGCCCGAAGGACCACGATGACGCAGCCGCTACCGACCGCGACACACTGGGGCAACTACCTGATCGACCGCGCCGGCGACGGCGAACTCCGCGTCGCCCCCGCCGGATCGGACCCCGACCCCTCGCCGATCGGCCGCTCGCTCGCCGCCACCCACGATCCCGATCACCGGATCGCCCGGCCCGCCGTCCGGCTCGGCTACTACCGGGACCGCGAGCACAGCGACACCACGCTCCGCGGCCGCGAACCGTTCGTGGAGGTCGACTGGGACGAAGCCCTGGATATCACCGCCGACGCCCTGCGGTCCACCCGGGAGCGAGCGGGCAACCGCGCGATCTACGGCGGCTCCTACGGCTGGGCCAGCGCCGGCCGGTTCCACCACACCCAGGGGCAGATCCATCGCTTCCTGCGGATGTTCGGCGGCTACACCGCCTCGGTCGACACCTATTCGTTCGCCGCCGCGGAGGTCACGATCCCGCACGTGCTCGGGATGAACGCCTACTACGCGGCCCGGCAGTCCCCCACCACCGAGGAGATCGCGCGGCACTGTGCCCGCATCGTCTTCTTCGGCGGAGCAGCGGCACGGAACGCACAGGTCAACCCGGGTAGTTTCGGCGCCCACGGCTACCGCGGCCATCTCGCGGCCCTCCGCGCCGCCGGCGTCGACACGGTCAATATCGGCCCCGTCCGCGACGACCTCGAGCCGGTGCTCGCCGCTCGCTGGATCCCGTGCCGGCCGGGCAGCGATGTCGCGATCATGCTGGCCCTGGTACACACCCTCCTGACCGAGGATCTGCACGACCGGGCCTTTCTGCACCGTTACACCGTCGGTTTCGACCGCTTCGCCGACTATGTGACGGGGCGCGCGGACGGCGAACCGAAAACTCCCGAATGGGCGGCGTCGCTGTCGGAGGTGCCCGCCGCCGAGATCCGGGAACTGGCCCGGCTGCTGGCCCGCGAACGCTGCGTGATCGGACTGCCCTACGCCCTGCAACGCGCCGAACACGGAGAGCAGACCTATTGGGCCGCCTGGGCACTGGCCGCCGCACTCGGCCATATCGGCCTGCCCGGCGGCGGCGTCCTCATGGGTACCGGCAGCGGGATGACCAACGGCATGCAACGGCGGCACCTGCCCTTCGAGATCGCCGCCCTACCGCAGCCGCCGAACCCGGTCGCCGAGGTGATCCCGGTGGCGCGCCTGGCCGACCTGCTGGAACGTCCCGGCGCGACCGTCGACTACAACGGCCGCGTCCTCACCTATCCGCATATCGACCTCGTGTACTGGGCCGGCGGCAACCCGTTCCACCACCATCAGGACCTCAACCGGCTGCGCCGCGCCTGGACCCGGCCCCGGACGGTCGTCGTCAACGAGATCGGCTGGACCTCCACCGCTCGCCTGGCCGATATCGTGCTGCCCAGTACCACCGCCCAGGAACGCGAGGATTTCGCCGCCGCGCGGGGCGATCACTGGCTCTCCCCCATGCGCGCGGCCCTGCCGCCCTACCGGGAGGCACGCGACGATTACGCGATCTTCGCCGCCCTCGCCGAGCGGCTGGGCTTCGGCCGCCGGTTCACCGAAGGTCGCACCGCGCCGCAGTGGGTGGAACACCTGTGGCAGACCACCGTCGACAACGCGGCCACCGCCGGCATCGCCCTCCCCGATTACCATGAGTTCCGGTCCGGCGCGCCGATCGACCTGCGCCCCCGGCTCCCCGAAGGCCGCCACGTGCTCGAACGTTTCCGCGACGACCCGGACCGCTATCCGCTCGGCACACCGTCGGGCCGGATCGAGATCTACTCCCGCACCGTCGCGGACTTCGGCTACGCCGAGTGCCCCGGCCACCCGGCCTGGTTCCCCGCCCGCGAATGGCTCGGCAGCCCTCGGGCGCAACGCTTCCCGCTACACCTGCTCTCCCACCAGCCCGCGACCCGCCTGCACAGCCAGCTCGACTACGGCGCCACCAGCCGGGAATCCAAGATCCGCGACCGCGAACCTCTGCGTATGCACCCCGCCGACGCCGCCGCCCGCGCCCTGCGCGACGGCGATATCGTCCGCGTCTTCAATGACCGCGGCGCCCTGCTGGCGGGCCTCCGGCTCACCGACGCGGTCCGGCCCGGTGTCGTGCACATGGCCACCGGCGCCTGGTACGACCCCCTCGACCCCGACGACCCGGAGGCACTGGATATACACGGCAACCCGAACACCGTCACCCAGGACATCGGCACCAGTTCGCTGGCCCAGGGGCCGTCGGCGAACAGTTGCCTGGTCGAGATCGAACGCTACGCGGGCGACCTCCCGCCCCTGCGCATCCACCGGACCCCGGAGCTGATCCCGCCCGCGCGACTCGGCGACCGCCATCGATGACGGCCCCACGACCGACTCACGAATGCCGATACGCCATCCGGTAGGGCCGACACCGTCGACCGGACCGGAGTCACTTTCCGATCGCTCCCCGCCGGTACCCGCAGGCGTATCCGTCATAGGTAGCCTTCGCGAGGCCGTCGGTATGGCCGGTACCACGGCCGCCCCGATCGGGTATCTCCCGGCGCACCGCGGCCGTCGTAAACCCCACGTCGGCCTCGTCCTCATGTTACCGACTGTTCGCTGAATACATTGCCGCAGAATATGATTCGACAGTCATGCCGCCACGGGTCCGGCGGTCAGCAGATCGTCGGACCCGATCTCGACCCGGGTGCCGAAGCGGTGGCTGATATCGGCGAGCCGAGTCCGCAGCCATTGCGTATCCGATCGCCCGGGGCGCTCGAGCCGGAGGCGACGGATACGTAGTGGCAGCATCCGCAGCACGGCCGGGCCGGTGGCACCCAGCGTGACGAGATACAGCAGCCGTAGGTCGGGCCGGTAGGACTCGTGGCCGCCGATCCCCTCATAGTCGTCGATCACATCACCGCACCCGTAGAGAACGGGTTTGCCCCGGTAGATCTCGACAGGCCGAGGATGGTGCGCGGAGTGACCGTGCACGATATCGACACCGGCGTCGATGAGACGGTGCGCGAACTGCCGCTCGCTCAATCCGGTCCCGTACCCCCAGTTCGATCCCCAGTGGATCGAGACGACCGTCGGTTCACCGTCCCGCCGGTGGGTCGCCAGGTGCGCCGCGATCTCGTCGGCGTGGCGCACCGAGGGATGGTCGATGCGCTGGACTCCGGGGCGGCCGGTGGCGGCGGCCCAGCCCGCTGGAACGCCACTCGACCGGGTCGATACGGAGGCGATCAGGACCCGGCACCCGTCCGGTAGCGGCACCACGGCGGGCTGTTGCGCCGCCGCGAGGTCGGCTCCCGCACCTACGGCCCGGATATCCACTCCCGCCAGCGCGTCGAGCGTGTCCAGCAATCCGCCGATACCGAAGTCGAGAGCATGGTTGTTGCTCAGCGCACAGACATCGGGGGCGAACGCGGTGAGTGCCGGCAGATTGCCGGGCTGCATCCGATAGTGGATGCCCTTACCTGGAGCGAAGTCGCCGTCCGCGGTGATGGCGGTTTCCAGATTGATCAGGCGTACGTCGGGCGCCAGCTCGTCCAGCAGGCCCGGTACCTCACCCCATATCCGGTCGTAGCCGCAGGGCCGCGGCACCGGCCCGTGGGCCCATTCGGCCAGTTCGACGTAGCGCCGGGCGTCTCGCACCCATGGCTCCCGCAGTTCCGGGGAGCCCGGATGCGGCAGGATCTGGTCCACGCCGCGACCCAGCATGACATCACCACCGAGAAGGACCGTAACCGTCATCGGATCGCTGCCCGGTACAGCACAGGTTCGGCCCGTCCGCACACCACTTCGGCCCGCCACGTCTCTCCCGAACCGACGACGAGCCATGCGATGGCACCCGAGCCGGCCATCGACTCCGCCCCGAAACCCATGCCTAAAAGCTATCACCAGAGTATGAGGCAAGGCCGGGTCGACTTCTCCAACCTGACGGCATCACATACATGGATGCATATATCCAGGTATCAGCACATAGACCGCGAGGGCGGGACTGCCGTCGATTCCGCTCGCTCACACCGCGGGCACCGGTCCCCCACATCACGCTTCCGAGGGCCGACCCGGGCGCCGCAGCGAAAATGCCAGAAACGAAAACGCCCCTCGTCTGCTTATTCGCAGATGAGGGGCGCCCTGAGTGGTCCCAGCTGGGATCGAACCAGCGACCTTCCGCGTGTGAGGCGGACGCTCTCCCGCTGAGCTATGAGACCAGAGGCTGCTTTTCGGCGGGATTTTCGATGCCCTCCGAACGAGTACGAACTTTAACACGCACCACCCGTTCGCCACCAAATCACCCGGTTGCCATTCCCCTACCGCGGTCTGCCGAGGCCACTACGACCGTCTGCCACCACCGGATTGGGTCGTGGCCACCGCCCGGCCGCCACGACCCACACCAGTACCGGCGATAAATGACAAGCTTGTGATTTACCGGCATCTACCAGGCGATTTGTAGGTTTCGCCGAACGTCGGCTAATGTTCTGTCTCGCACCACGGAGGACGGAAACGGCCACCGGGATGCGGAATGCGGATGTAGCGCAGCTGGTAGCGCATCACCTTGCCAAGGTGAGGGTCGCGGGTTCGAATCCCGTCATCCGCTCGAGAGGTAGGGCCAGGCGCATAGAATGCCTTCCCCCTTTGCGCGGTGGAGTGGCCGAGTGGTGAGGCAACGGCCTGCAAAGCCGTGCACACGGGTTCGATTCCCGTCTCCACCTCGCGCGATTAGCTCAGCGGGAGAGCGCTTCCCTGACACGGAAGAGGTCACTGGTTCAATCCCAGTATCGCGCACTAGCGTACGACAACATAGAAAAGCCCCTGACCAGGAACAATGGTCAGGGGCTTTGTCTTGTCGTTCGCAGATTGAATCGGGAACTCGACGTCCAGTCCGCAGTCAGTCCGCAGTGTCGTTCCGCAGCGGCCCTCGCGCCGCGATGTGCAGCGCATCGGCCACCGCCTCGAGATCATCCGGGAACAGATCCGCGTAGGTGTTCAGGGTGAGCGAGGCGGACTTGTGCCCGACCATCGTCTGACCGCCTTCACATTCGCGCCGGCGCTGATCGCCAACGAGACCTCGGTGTGCCTCAGGTCGTGCGGGGTGACGTTCGGGAACTCCGGCGTGACGACACCGCCGCCGTGCCGGAACTCTTCGGCCCGCGCCTCCTTCGCCGCGATCTGGGCCCGTTTGACGGCCGGAGCGAACACCCGTTTCCGGTAGTTGTTCCCACGGAGCGGCGCGCCCTGGGCAGTTCGAAACACCAACGAGTCGTACCCGGCACCCCGGATGATGGGTTCCATCTCATCGGCCAGGAACCGGGGCAGGACCACCGACCGCCGGGTGTGTCCCTTGGTGGACGACCACACCAGTCGGCCGCTCACTTCGGCCACCGCGTCGAGGATCATCACCCGCCGGCGCGGCACGTCGAAGCTGGCTCCCTTCAATGCCGCCATCTCACCCCACCGCAGCCCGGTATAGGCCAGGAAGCGAATCAGGGTCGGGTTCTGGTGAACCTCCTTGGCCAGCTGTTCCACCTGGTCGTGAGTGAGGTATCCCCGGCGCTTGTGAAGTGGCCGAGGGAGTTTCACACCGGCACAAGGATTGTGGGCGCGCTGCTGGTCCTCGACCGCGGTCTCCATGATCATGCGGAGAACACCCGCAGCCTTCTCGATCGTCGGCGCACCGACACCGGTCCTGACCATATCCGCGATCCATGCCTTGACATCGCTCTCGCGGACATCGCGAATCGCCAGGGAGCCCCAGTACGGTTCGACATGGATATGCCAGGTGAACCGGCGGCTGGAATCGGTGGTCTCCTTCAGATCGCCTTGCGATTCCAGCCACCGCTTCCCGGCGTCACGGATCAGTTCGCGGCCAGCTGACGGCGCGACGTGGTTCCCGTGAACGAGGGTGCTCATCTGGCCGTCGAGCCAATGCTGTGCGTCCACCTTCCGATCGAACGACTTCGTGTGCTCGTTGCCGTGGTCGTCGACGTAGCGAGCGAGCCACCGCTTCCCGATTCCGTAGCGGGCGGACTTCACTTGCTTCTTGGTCTTCTGCCCGTCCGGACCCATCTCGTACACGGTCTTGTGCCACCGTGATTCGATGCCACCCCGCCGGTTCCGACGCTGCCTTGTCATGGTTACGCGGCACCGCCAGTGCGGGTGGCTGCTTGCTGTTCGGCTATCCATGCCTCAATGACGCTGAGGCGCCAGACGCGGCGGCGGCCGAGTTTGAAGCTGGACGGCCCGGAGCCGATGTGGGCCCAGTAGCGCCAGGGCCCACCAGCGTGAGCGGGTCGGGGTCATGAGGAGGAGGACCACAACGAGGGGTGGCAGGGTCCTACGCATCGGTGGTGCGGGGCTGTGACGGCGCGTTCCGTACCGGTGTCTCGTTGTGCACCGTGTGCACCGTGTGTGACGGTTGTGCACCGGTCGGTGCGCTGGGTTTGCTATCTCGATGCTGATCGCGGCTCGGTATGCACTGCGCGGGCGGCGGGTGTTCATGCCGCACCGCCGGGGAGTGCGCGCAGACGGCTGCTGCGCAGTTTCTGCCGGGTGGTCAGGAAGCGGTTCCAGTCGCGGTCGAAGTCCCGGATCACCAGTTCCACATCGAGGGCGGCGAACTGGTCACCGACCCGTTCGAATGCTTCATTGACGACCCGGCGAACGTCGGTGCCGCGGACCAGGTAGAGCACGCCGACCATCGGTTCGGGCTGGGCGTCGCGGGCGGTGCGGATCGCGCCCATCATCGCCTCGTCGAGATTGGCGCGGCTTTGACCGTGAGTTCAACCTCCAGCGCCCACCACCCGTAGGTGCCGCCCACGACGCCGAGGAACCGGCCGTCGTGGATATATCCGGTCGAGCGGTAGCCGCGGTTACGGCTACGTCGGGCCTCGATCTCGGCCTCGTGTCGTATCCGGCGTTCGGAGATTCACGCGTCGAGGTCGGTACCGACGAGCATGATCCGGGCCTGAGCCACCGCGCGGTAGTGTTCGGCGTCCTTGGCCGGTGGCCGTCACTGCACCGCAGGCATCCTGATGCATATGAATCAAGTGGCGGACAAAATTGATGCGTAGGAGTCAACCTAGGAGTTACCTCGCAAGAGGAACGGGTTGATTCCTACGCATCAATCGCAGCGGGTCACGCCGAGATGAGTTCACTCTCCCGGTAAAGGCCGGCTACTGGCTCATCCGAGCCTTCGACACTGAACGCGACGTGGACCAGATCCCCATGGGCACTGGTTACCGTGCCAGCCAGAACTCTGTGTCCGAAACGGACGCGGACCCGATCCCCCGGCTTCAGCGCCGCGTGCGCCTTACGCACCTTACGCACTTTGCGTGCAGCCATCGTGTCCACCTCCTCACGCCTGCCAGCCGATACCGGCTGTTTCCTTCAAGTATGCGCCGACAGTGTTGTCGAAGCCAGCCGCAGCCCCGTTCAGTGAACGCCTCCACCTCAGGAACGTCGCGAGATTGAGCGGCTGCTCTCCCTTCACCGTCGTCAACTGAGCATCATTACGGTGAGCGATTGCGTTCCTGACCTTGTTCAGCCTGCGCAGCGTGTCATGCCACTTGGTGCCGAGCTTCGGATACGCCGCGTGAACGTCCGGCCAAAGCGTCATCCCGAGAATCTGGAAGTCCGCGCCGAGGGACGCGGGCTGAGCGTTGCCCTGATCGAGCTTGCGGCCCCGAACGAGCGCATTCCGGAAGATGCTGACTCGTGGATCAGCGGGGCTGCCCAGGCTGTCCGACAGTGCGACCGCAGCTTCGTCGTGCAGCTCACGGCAGAAGCCCTGAAACTCTCCCGCGAGGCTGACGAACAACGCCAGGTTCAGGTGCTCGGTGGCGTACTGCCGACCACGACGACGGCCGGTTATCTTGCCGTGGATCTCCTCAAGGCTGTCGAGCGCGGCGCAGCGCTCTACTTGCCATCGCATGAGCGCGGAAGAATTAGGTCGCGGCACCGCCCGAACATAGAGCGCAACTATCGAACCGCTCAAATCGTGTTGCGCGCTCAGTCCGCAGTCAGTCCGCAGCGGCTGTCTGACTACCCAACACCACCGGCGCCAGCCAACATGGAAAACCGCAGGTCGCGAAGCTCTCCCAACACCACCGACATTCGCCATAACCAGCCAATATGCAGGACAGGGAACCTGACACGGAAGAGGTCACTGGTTCAATCCCAGTATCGCGCACCAGTCATATCGGTCGAGAGGCACTTTCCGAATGGATCGGAAAGTGCCTCTACTGCTTTCCGGGCGGCTACGCCGCGTAACGGAGTATGCCCGCGATCTGCATCTCACCGGGCAGGTCCTCGGCGCGCACAGCCAGGACCCGGCCCCCCGTGAGCAGGACGCGACGGCTTATCTCGTCCAGGATGCCGGGCGTTTCGACCGGGTCCGGTTCGGCGAATGTGATCGCCCCGTCGGCGGATACGGCGCCGGGCACCGAGGCGTCGATATCGACGAGCAGGGTGTCGACGGCGCCCGCGGTCGCCGCGCGGGCGAGATCGGAGACATCGGTGGCGGCCCGGCCCTCACTGCGCCGGCGGTCCAGCAGGTCGATCAGCTCGGTCAGTTGCGCGGCGTAGTGGCGGTCCAGCACCGCCCGGGAACGTTCGGCGAGTTCCTGGTCGGAAGCGTGCTCAGGATTGCCGGGGATGCTCTCGGCGAGCAGACCGTCGTAGCTGTTCACCGACCGGAACAGGGAGTCGATCGGTTCGGTGGCCGCGAGGATGAGCGGCACAGAACGGCCGGACAGGAAATCGCGGAGTTCGGTGTCGATGGCGCGGGCGTACTGGCGGACCCGCATCTTGCGGCCCTCTTCCCCCTGGACCCGGCGCTTCGGGGCGCGATCGCCCAGGCTGGATTTACCGGCGTGCGCGGCCGCGCCGGCCGGCAGCCCGGGTATCCGCACCGTGTACGCCGGTTTGTCGGCACTGACTTCCACCAGCCGGACGCTGCCTTCGGCCAGTGCCAGGACGAACGCCGACTGCGGGAAGGTGACCGCGCGGAGCAGGCGTTTGAGATAGAAATTCGCGCCCACGGTGACGGAGGCGTTCAATTCGTTGGGCACCCGGAAGGTGCGGATCCGCGTCGGTGTGGCGAAAGCGACCAGGGTGCGTGACTGGTAGCGCCAGAATTCGGCGTCGTCGATGTGGCCGTCGAATTCCTCCTCCAGAGCGGTCCGCGCCGCCGCGTCGGTGACCTGGTCGAGTGCCTGGCGGACCTGGTCCCAGAACGCTATCCGGTTGCGGTCCGGATCGGCCGCGTCCGATTCGGTGGGGGTGTAGATCGACACGCACCAGTCGTCGGTGAGAGCGGCGAGTGCTTCGATCTCGCCGCGAGTCGGGATATCGGTGTGCAGCACGAAATCCTCCACATCGTGGGAACGGCGCGCCGAATCCGGTGGAACCGGGGATCGCGGCGGTGGGTCGTGGGGCTCATCCGGCGGAGCGGGCTTCGCGAAGGTCGGTTTCTGGGGCCGATACTGCTCAGGGCAATTACTCGGCAAACTTCATTAGAGCACAGACGACCCCGGACCGCCGGTACGCATCCGCCGGGTTTGTCGGCGGACGCGGTTAAGCTGTCCCGCACGAACTCGAGCCGGCCGGCCCGCCGGGTCCCGACAGGGGGTGTGTGTGCAGACGGAACCAGCCCGCGAGGTGATGCCGGATGGTCCGGACGCCACGGATACCGGGGAATCGTTTCCGGACGATCTCCGTACGCACCTGTCCTTCGAGCTCGAGGAGTGCGGTCACGCCCTGGCCGAACTGGTGGACGAGTACGCGGTCGATCGGGAACGGGCCGCGACGATCCTGCGACTGCGGCTCGGTATCACCGGGGACCGTCCCGAAACGCTCACCCGTATCGGTGCGCGACTGGATTTCGCGCGGGACCGGGCCCGCCAATTGCACACCAAGGCGGTCGGCGAACTGCTCCGGCACACCGCATGCTCCGGACGGCTGCCGGTCCCCGAGTACGCCCGGCGCTACCCCGTGGGCGCCCGGGATTCGGCGCTCACTCGCGCACTGCTGGCCGAAACCTACGCCACCGATACCGATATCGCAGTGAACGATCTGTCGTATCTGAAACTGCGGCTGGCGGGGCATACCGCGGCCGACGCGAAACGGGTCGCGGGTTTCGTCACCCAGCGCATCGTGGGCTGGCGCAAGAAGACCAACCATCTGCTGTCCCGGTTGCGCACCGACGGGGGACCCGCCGGACCGCCGGCACCCTGGCTCGACCGGATCGACTGGCCCGCCGGAACCGGTTCGCCCGCACCGCTGCCCACCGGCCCGGCCCGGACATTCGATGTGGACGACGATGGTCGCGGCTGGTTCTATCTCTCCACACCGGGACGTGATATCGGTTTCGACTCCGGGCTCGAGGCCCGGCTCCTCCGCCTGCTCGACGCCGACGACCGGATCCGTAACTTCCAGGAGTATCCCGATGCCGTGGAGTACCGGATCGACGGCACGGATCAGTTGCATTTCCCGACCGTCGTCGCCGAACTCACCGACGGGCGCCTGGTACTGATCGACGAACAACCACTGGGGCATATCGGTTTCCATGTGAACCGGATGAAGTCCGCCGCGGGCCGCGCCCGGGCACACGAGAACGGCTGGGGCTGGTTGCTCTGGACGGGCAGTCACCTCGGCGAACCGGAACTGGCGGCCCACCGGGTGCCCGCGGGGATCGAGGACCGGCTCACCGAGTTGCTCGCCGAAGGTCCCGTCCGGCTACCCGCGCTCCGGCAGCTGCGGGCGGATACCGGATTCGACATCCTGGACCTGATCGCGCTGGTGGTCCGCAACGAATGGCGGTGGGATCGAGGACCGTTCCGGCTGACCGCCGGGTAGCGGCCGGAACTGCCGGCCCCGTTCGGTGCCGCGGCGCGGAAACCGCCGGGTCACGGCTAGCAGGTCTGCCCGATGGGATCGGGCACGGTGAACGACGAGAGCGTACTGCTCGCGCTGCCGGACATCAGGCCGGCACGGAGCATCAGGATGTCCACAGGGTCCCCTCGTTCGTTTACTTACCGGGCGGTAAACGCGTAGGGGTGAAGATGTGCCGAGACCCCGAGGCAACGATCACCGCGGACGAAGCCCGCGCCGGCGAGGGGCCGGTGGACGCGCGGGAACTACTCGGACGCTACTTCGATGTCTCCTACCGGCATCGCGCGGTCACCGCACTGCTGCTCCGCGATATCGCGCCGCTGGCCGAGCTCGGTTTCCTCGAACGCGTCGTCGAATGGCGCCGACGGCTCACAACTCTGTTGGTCGGCCCCGACGCCGGACTCGGCGATCGGGCCCGCGCCATCGTCGCGCTGGGCGGCCTCGGCGACTGTCTGGTCCTGCTCGCCGATGCCCCAGTGGAAGAATTGCGCGTGGCCGCCCTCGACGCGGCGTGCGCCGCGCTGAACAAAAGAGCGCCCGCGGCGAACTCGGCGGCTCCCACACGCTGAGAACCACCCGGCGAGTGCTGGACCGCGCCGGGCGGTTGCCGTCAGGGTTTGACCAGCATGGTCGCCGCGATGAAGGTCGCGAGCAACAACATGACGAAAACCGTGATCAGCTGCCAATTGTCGATAGTTTTGTGCAGGCGCCGGATGGTGTCCTCCAGCGCGCGGTGCACCCGGCGCTCGTCGGCGATCCGGCGATCCACCGCCGCCACCGCCTCGGCCTGCTGCCGGGCGCGCTCCGCCGTCCGCTCCATCCGGGCGACGGTCCTGGCGAGCTGCCGCTTCTTCTCCCGCACCGCCTGCCGGGCCATCGCCAGCGCGGTGCGCTGCGACATCAGTTCCTGGCGCTGCTGTTCGAGCAGCAGTGCCTGGGCCCTGGTGTGCTTCTCCCAGTCGGTCACGGCCGCCCATCCTTTCCTCATGTGATCGCGGTAACCCCACGCGACCTCGCCGGCCACCCACTCCCGCAGGAACTCCCGCAATTCGTAGGGTCGCGCGGCCGGCACGGCCAGGCCGGTGGGACCGCTTTCCAGCATGCCGCTCACGGCGCGGTACTCACACGAGGCGGGCGCGAGATCGGCGATACCGAGCGCGGGCAACTGGGACACCCAGAAACCGGGCGCGCACAACCACAGCACCTTCGCGCACCCCAGCGCCCGCAGCCGGTCCGTATGTTGTTGCGCGAGTTCCTGGGTCAGTGGGCCGGTGCGCACCTCGATCGCGCCCTGCTCGGCGCCGCGCCGCCACCAGACATCAACGGTGACCGGACCGCAGCGCCGGTCCACCACCGCCTCGTCCGCACCGAACGCGAGCAGCCGACTCGCCAGCCAGAACTTGAGTCGCTGCGCGTCCCACTGCGCCTCCACACAGCGCGCGCAGCCGCAACCGTAGCCGGAGGTGGTCTGCTGCGCAGTGTCCGTGCTCACCGGACCGTCGGATATGCCCAGGTCGGACAACATCGTCCGGCGCCCGCACCGAATTTCAGTCCGCCGCTTCGTCTGCATGCGACCACCCATCTAACCCGTCCCACCATGTCGGCCCGACACCACACCGACGTATTCCAGGGTGCTCCACAAGAGCCGGTCGCCGCCAGGTTTCTGCCCAGCAGTTACCCAGATGGGACCCATGCAACCCTCACCCCCGGCGGTGTCCCGGTCACCGGATCGGCGGCTGTCAGCACCGAACGCACCAGGGTGCGCAGCCACGCGTGCGCCGGGTCGGGGGTGTTACGCGGATGCCAGGCCAGCGAAATCGTCACCTCCGGCAGCGGCAGCGGGATCTCGAACGCGCACAGGCCCAAGGCAGGCAGAGCGGTGGCGGCCACGACCGCGGGGGCCGGGCACACCGCGACACCGGAACGCACGGCGAGTAACGCCGTTGTCAGATCGGGGACAGTGGCCACGACACGGCGGGTGCGGCCGTGCAGGGCGAGGCGGTCGTCGATGGGGCCGCGGGCGATCCCGCGCGCCGAGATACTGATATGTGCCGCGGCGGCGTAGGCGGCCACGGTCACCCGCTCGGTGACCAGCGGATGCCCCGGCGCGGCGACACCGATCAGCCGGTCCCCGCGTACCCGTTCCACCCGGGTCTGCGGATCGGCCTGCGCGATCACCCCGACCTGTGCGTCGATCCGGCCGTCGCGCAGCGCACTCGCCGAACCGGCCGTTTCCCCGGATACGAACCGCAGGGTCACCCCCGGCGCCCGGGCCCGGACCTCGGTGAGCAGCCGGGCGGCGAGTTCGGGCAGCACCGCGTCGTCGACGTACAAGGCGAACCCGCGGACCAGGGCGGCCGGGTCGACGGTATCGGGTTTCGCCAGCAGCGCCCGGCCCTGTTCGACCAGCGCCCCGACCTCGAACCGCAATTCGAGCGCGCGTGGGGTCGGGACGAGCTGACGCCCGGCCCGGACCAGCAGCGGGTCGTCGTAGACCCGGCGCAACCGGGCCAGGGTGCGGCTCATCGCCGGTGGCGAGGTGTTGAGCCGTTCGGCGGCCTGCGTGACACTGTTGGTCTCGAGCAGGGCGTGCAGGGCCACCAGCAGGTTCAGATCCAGATCCGGCACGGCCGGATCAGGTTCGCGAGGACGCGCCGGTGGCCTGTGTCTCGGGTTCGGGGGACGCCGATTCCGAGTCCGCGGTTACCCTTTCCCGCGTCTCCGGTCCGGTGGCGGACGCCGACCCGGTGGCCGGTGCCCGCTCGGTGGTCTCGGCCGATACCGGCTCGGCGGTTCCGGGAGCCGGCGGCGAACCCGCGGTTTCAGCAGACGCCGTATCGCCGGCACCGGAAACCGATGGCCGGCCGGTGGTCTCGGCCGATACCGGCTCGGCGGTTCCGGGAGCCGGTGGCGAACCCGCGGTTTCAGCAGACGCCGTGCCGCCGGCACCGGAAACCGATGGCCGGCCCGCGCCGGAAGCCGACTCCGTGTCCGCGATGCCGGTCGCCGGTGCCGGGTCGGTCTTCACTTGTTCGGCCGGGTCCGGTCCCGCCGTGGCCGTATCCGCTTGCGTCGCCTCCCGGGTGCCGGGCTCGGCGGCGGACACGGATGCCGCCCCCGCCGGGTCTTCGCCGGGTGCCCCCGGGCCGGGTGACGGCGGCGCGGAATTCTCGGCGGCCGCCGCGGCTTGGGCCGCACGCATATCGAGCCGGACCGTGGGGCTGTTGGATCGTGCGGCGATACCGGCCGCCCGCTTTTCGGCGGCGGCCCGCCGGGCCGCGTCCCGGGCGACATCCACCACCGACTGCTGCGCGGCGGTGGGTGGCTCGGGTTGCCCGTTGGGGGACGGCGCCGCATTCTCCGGCTGCGGTGTGTTCGGCGGCTGCGGAGCGTTCACCGGCCACCGGGAGTTCGCCGCCGCGGGCGCGGGCCGGGACTGCGGCACCGGTTGCGGAGCTTGTCCGGGCGCGGGTTGCGGTTGCGCAGGCTTTCCGGGGGCGGCTTGCGGGTCCGGCCCGGCCGGGTGCACGGCGGGCATCGCGATGATCTTGGTCCGCTCGTCGGCTCCCGGGAGAGCCGACTCCGGCAGTTTCACGGTCGGCGATTCGGAGGCCACCGGTCGCCCGCCCGGCGATTCGGGGTGGGCGGCGCCGGTCTGGATCGGTTCGGTCGCACCGGTCGGCGGTGACGCCGGCTGCGGCGGCGAGGAGGGCGGCTGCGAGGAGGGGGCGCCGTAGGGGGCCGCACCGAGAGGCTGGGCCACGGGCCCTCGTTTCCGGCGCGACACCACCTTGTAGTCACCGGGCCGGGCCGGGCGCACCCATTGCGCGGCGCGGGCCGCGAGCGGCAACTTCGCCCCGAGATCGGCGAGCAGTTCATCGAGATCGCGCAGGGCGTAGGGCGTTACCGAGGCTCCGTGCGCGTGGTGACCGCCGGTGTACTCGTGCATCCAGCGCAGGCGGGCCTCGATTCGCTCGCTCATCGTCTCCGTGGGCGGCAGGGTCAGGGTCCGGGTGAGCAGGGCCGAGGTCCAGTGCGCACCGACCTCCGCACCCACCGCGCTCAGCAGCGACGAGTTGTAGCCGGCGAAGGTCAGATGCGGTACCTGCAACGGCAAGATCTGCCGGTACAGCCGGAAATTACCGTGATCGTCGGTGAGCTGGCGCTGCACGTACGGGGTCAGGAACGGCACCCGCTGCTGGAAACCGGTGGCGCAGACGACGATATCCGCACGGATCAGCCGCCCATCGGACAGTTCGGCATACGGGCCGGCCTGGCCGCCGCCCAGCGTGGCGACCTCCGTCCCGCCGCACACGGTGATACGGCCGGCCGCGACCTGGTCGGCGAAATCGTCTGCGACCAGGCCGAACGCGGCCTCGTGGGCCTGGTCGAACCGCACGGGCGGCACCAGCCCCAGCTCGGCGGCCCGGGACCGCTGAGCCACCAATGCTTCGATGAGATCGAGGTTGCTCTCCCGGAAGGAACGGCCCGGGCCGCGCAGCAGACGCTCGAACCGGCCGGGCTCGGGATGCCGGAAATGGGCGGCGCCGGTGCGGGTGAGCAACACGCGTTCGGCGTCCAGTCCGGGGGCCAGCCGGCGCGGCATCTTCCACAGCAGCCGACGGGCCACCACCGTGGTCTCGGCGGCCACCCGGCTGATCTCGGTGGCCAGATCGCAGGCCGCGGCGCCGTAGCCGACCACCACGACCGACCGGTCCCGGACCGCGTCCACATCCAGGAACTGGGTGCTGTGGCCCAATTGACCTCCGGCACGGCCGAATTCGGTCATTCCCGCAAAATCGGGGATCTCCGGTTCACTGAACACACCGTTGGCGATGACGAGGTGATCGCAGGAGGTGCGGTGCACACCGTCGAGATCGCGAATCTCGAGCAGCCAGCCGCCGTCGACCGGATCGGCCGCCACCACTTCGGTGCGCAGCCGGAGGCGATCGGTCAACCCGAAGGCACGCACGTAGCTCGCCAGGTACTCCTGCATCCGGGCTCCGTCGAGCACCCGCGGGTAGTCGGCGGGCATCGGATGGTCGGAGAAGTGGTAGGTGTACTTGCTGCTCTGCGCGCGTAAGCCCGGGTAACGGCGAGTCTCGCTCCACACGCCGCCGATATCGGGGGCTCGGTCGAACACCTCGACCGCGAACCCATCCTCACTCAGGACCTTCGCGCAGACCAGACCCGCGATACCCGCACCGACGATCGCGATGCGGTTCCCGCTCCTCATGGGCGAGAGATTACGTCGGATGTGTCCGGCAGCAAAGCCGGAGGCGCTATTACGCCCATCGCCGCAGGTCGCGAGAGTCCCGCCGGAACTCCGTACCAGCTGTCCGCAGACCGGGCCCGCACCGGCCGGACCAGCGGACACGCCGGGGACCGAACCGCTGTGGTCTCATGGGGATATGACCACTGTCACCGTGGACCGGGCCGGACTGTGGGACGCCGAGGCGCTCAGCGATGTCGCCGCCGCGACGTTCCCGCTGGCCTGCCCGCCGGGTTCGGATATCGAAGATATCGAGGTATTTCTGGCGGAGGTGCTCTCCGGTGAACGGTTCGGCGAGTATCTGTCGGATCCGGCGCGCACAGTCCTCAAAGCGGTCGCGGACGGCGAGATCGTCGGGTACGCCATCCTGCACAGTGGGCCACCGTCCGACTCCGCGGTGGCGGCGGCGGTCGCGCTGGAGCCGGTGCTCGAGATCAGCAAGATGTACGTGCTGCCGGGCCATCACGGCACCGGAGTGTCGAGCGCGCTCATGCACGCGGCACTGGAGCAGGCCCGCGGCGCCGACTACGCCGGTGTCTGGCTCGGTGTGAACCGGGAGAATCTGCGGGCGCAACGCTTCTACGCCAAGTACGGCTTCGAACAGGTGGGTACCCGAACCTTCACCGTCGGGCGTCGGATCCACCACGACTACGTGCTGCGACTCGAGCTCTGATCGCGGCGGCGCCGACCGTATCGCGGCCTCAGTCCAGCATGCGTTGTTTCAGGGCGTCGACCTCCGCGGAGCTCAGCCCCAGGCCCTCGCTCACATAACGGTCGAAACCGCCGTAGCTCACCGCGACCTGATCGAAGGCGGCGTCGAGCCACTCCCGCTGGACCCCGCCCACCGGATCACCGGCCGCGGCGCCGCGGTAGTGATTGGACAGCAGATAGTCCTCGGTGACCGTGGCCCGATCCACCCCGAGCAGCGTGAGCAGTACCGCGGCGGTCCAGCCGGTCCGGTCCTTGCCGGCGGTGCAGTGGAAGAGCACCGCGCCGGCCGCGGGACCCTGCCCGGATGCCGCGATATCGCGCAGTACCCCGGCCACCGCCTGGTTCGCGCCCGGGGCGGTGATGAACGCCCGGTACAGGTCGCTGCCCCCGGCGAGGGTCGACACGAGCTCCGGCAGCGGGGCGGCACCGATCATGTCGTACCAGTTGGCGCGCGCACCGGTGGGGATCCGGTCCGGGCCGAGCGCGCGCTCGTAGACCGTGCGCAGATCGTCGACCGTACGGACTCCGCGCCGGGTCAGTTCCGCCAGATCCGCGGGAGTGAGATTGGTGAGCTGGTCGGTGCGGAACGCGATACCGGAGCGTACGGTGCGCCCGTCCACGGTGCGGTAACCGCCGAGATCACGGGCATTGGGAGCGCCGGTCAGGTGCAGCGACCGGTCGACCGTGAACACCTCGGCGGCCGCCGGCGCCGCGGTGATATCCGCCGCCGCGACCGGACCGAACGCGATCAGGGCGCCGCTGAGAACAGCGGCCGGTACACGCGCCGAACGATGAACCATGAGCGAAACTCCCATCGTGCTCGCCGGCACCCCCGCGCGGCGTACCGGACTCAGCAAACCAACCCCGGGGTCCGGGGTCAACCCGAAAACGGCGCGTCGTCGCACGCCGCGCGCAGCGACACCCGATAGCCGGAGCGACCCGGCTATCGCCGGGCCGCGCTCAGGCCGGGACCTCGAAGCGCGACAGTGCCAGCAGCCGGGAGATCGCCCGCAGATACTTCTTGCGATAGCCGCCGTCGAGCATCTCCTGGGAGAAGATCTCGTCGAGTTTCGCTCCCGAGACGGTCACCGGGGTACCCGCGTCATAGAGCCGGTCGGCCAGCACCACCAGGCGCAGGGCCACCGCCTGATCGTTGACCGGATGCACGCCGGAGACGAACACCGCCGACACCCCGTCGATCAGCGCGCCGAATTTCGACGGGTGCAGGGTGCTCAGATGGCGCAGCAGGGCATCGAAATCGTCCAGCGTCGCGGCGGGGGTGGCCGCCGCCCGTTCGTTCAACTGCGCGTCACTGCTGGGCTCGGGGGCAGGCGGCAGATCCCGGTGCCGGTAGTCGGGGCCGTCCACCCGCACCGTGTCGAAGATCGAGCCGAGCTTCTTGATCTCGCGCAGGAAATCCTGCGCCGCGAACCGGCCTTCGCCGAGCTGCCCGGGCAGCGTGTTGGAGGTGGCCGCCACCGACACGCCACTCGCCGAGAGCTCGGTGAGCAGCCGGGATACCAGCATGGTGTCGCCCGGATCGTCCAGTTCGAACTCGTCGATGCACAGCACACTGTTCGCCGACAGCCGCTCGACCGCGTTGCCGAAACCCAGCGCGCCGACGAGGTTGGTGAGTTCACCGAAGGTGCCGAACGATTTCGGCGCCGGCGCGCTGTGGAAGATCGAGGCCAGCAGGTGGGTCTTGCCGACACCGAAACCGCCGTCCAGGTACAGCCCCGCGCCCTGGGCCGGCTTCTTCTTCCCGAAGAAGGATTTCTTCTGCGCGGTTTTGTGGATGGCGGTGACCTTTTCCGCGAAGGTACGGGCCGAAGCGACTGCCGCGGCCTGGCTGGGCTCGTTCGGGTCGGGGATGTAGGTATCGAAACCGACCTCGTCGAACATGGGCGGCGGTACCATCTGGGCGACCAGCTGGTCGGCGGGGACCTCCGGGCGGCGGTCGACGAGGCGATCTGGCATGGACGTAGCCTAATGACGTGGTATGAGCTGTTGGTATGCAGCGTATCCCCGATGCGATCCAGCTCACAGACCTCGACAACGACGCGCTCGCCGATCTGTACGCCTATCCGGGCGGCCCGCAGGACAGTTGGCTGCGGGTCAATTTCGTCTCCAGTATCGACGGCGCCGTCACCGGATCCGGTGGTGTCTCGGGTGCGCTGGGCACACCGGCGGACAAACGGGTGTTCCATCTGCTGCGTGAACTGTGCGAAGTCGTCCTGGTCGGCGCGGGCACGGTACGCGCGGAGAACTACGGGGGCGCCCAGACCGACCCGGGCCTGCGCCGGGAGCTGTTCACCCGGGGCATCGGCGGCCACACCGAGGGCGCCCCGCCGCCGATCGCGATAGTGACCGCCTCCGCCGCGCTGGAGCCCGACCACCGGGTGATCACCACCGCCCGGACCCCCACGCTGATCCTCACCACCGCGGCGGCGCCCGCGCAGCGGGTACGCGCGCTCGCCGACGCGGGCGCCGAGGTGGTCGAGATCGGTGACGAGATCATCGCGCCGCAGGCGGTTCCGGAGGCGCTCGTGGCGCGCGGGTTGCGACGGATCCTGTGCGAGGGCGGACCGCAGTTGTTCGGCTCGCTGGCCGGTGCGGGGGCGGTCGACGAACTCTGCCTGACCACCGCGCCGCTGCTGGTCGGCGGGGCGGCGCGCCGGATCTCGGTGTCGCACGAGGAATTCGGGTTGCGGATGACACCGGCGCATGTGCTGCTGGACCCGGACGGGACGATGCTCACCCGCTGGGTGCGCGCCTGAAACCCGGGCGGCGCGCCCGCGCGGCGGGGCCGGGCGTCCCGCTCAGGCGGATCCGATCCGGACCTGGCAGGGTGTACGCATGCGCTGGACTCGGGCAGTGGTGCCGGCCTCGGCACTTTTGATCATGATCGCCGGTTGCGGGGCCGGTCCGTCGGACCGTCCGCACGTCGCCGTCGAACGCCCGCCTGTGCCAGGCGAATCCACCGCCTCCGCCCAGGCCCCACCGCCGCCCGCCGCCGAGGTCCCGAAGAAGGACCTCCCGTGGCGCGAGTGCACCCGGGAAACATTCGACGGGGCCGGGATGGGTCCGGGGCCCGCCGGACTGGTCCTGGAATGCGCCGATTTCTCCACCCCGATCGACAGCGCGGGTTCGGTGCTGGGCAACTTCCGTACCGGCGCGGTGCGCGCCCGCCTGCCGCAGACCCCGCCCGACGCCGCACCCCTGGTACTGACCTCCGGCGTGGACCGCTCCTCCGGCGCCACCCTCGCGGGGCTGGCCAGCGGTCCGGCGAGCGCTCTGCTCACCGCGCACCCGCTGGTCGCGGTGGACCGCCGGGGTATCGGCACCTCCCAGCCGATCGACTGCCTGCCCACCGATATCCGCAGCGGCCTGCAGGACAACGCCCAGTTCGCTCCAGGCGGCGATGCGGTGACCGGTATGTCCGACCTGTCCCGCAACGGGACCATTTCGTGCCGGGACTTCCTGCAGCCCTACGACGGCACCTTCGACGCCGCGCACGCCGCCGACGATATCGAGCAGTTGCGCCGCGAGTGGAACGTCGACCATATCGCCGTACTGGGTACCGGCAGCGGCGCGCTGGTGGGGCTGGAGTACGCCCGCAAGTACGGTGACCGGCTCGCCCGGCTCGTCCTCGACTCCCCCACCCCGGTGGGTGTGGACACCGTCACCCGGACCGAGACCGCGGTCCAGGGCGCCGAGGCGGCGCTGTCGGCGTTCGCCCAGCAGTGCGCCGGTATCTCGTGCTCGCTCGGACCGGATCCGCGCGCGGCGGTGACCGCGCTGATGCAGAAAGCGGCCGGCGGGCAGCTCGGCGACATTTCGGCAAACGGGGTACGCACGGCCGTCACCGGCTTCCTCGGCAGCCCCCGCGCGGACCAGACAGCCCGGATCGGCGCGCTCGCCGACGCCCTGTCCGCGGCCGGGCGTGGCGACCTGGGCGGGCTGAAGGCGCTGATCGATCAGCAGGAGGCCGCCACCGCGACCGACGGTCAGTTCGTCAACGGCTGCACCGATATGCCGCAGACCCCGCCCGCGCCCCAGGTCACCGACCTCACCGGTATCTGGGCGCAGAAGTATCCGGCGTTCGGCCGGGCGAGCGCACTGTCGATGCTGGCCTGCGCGGCGTGGCCGGTGACCGAGGCACCGGCGGCGCTGGAGAAACTCGAGCTGCCGGTGCTGGTACTCACCGGTGTGGCCGATCCGGTGACCGGTATCGCCCAGGCCTCGGTGACCGGCGCACTCGGCGCCGCGGGCGCCCGGACCTCGACCATGACCTGGCAGGGCTGGGGTCACCCGGTGAGCGCGCATTCCGGATGCGCGCAGACCGCGCTCGTCGAGTATCTGAAGGACGGGCGGCTGCCCGGCGACGGGACCGCCTGCCCCGCCTGACCGGTACCGCGCGAAGGCGCCCCGAGCCGGTAAGAGGGGCGCCTGACCGGCGCGTCGAGGGTGGGCCCCGGCAACACCACGGCACCGCCCGGTGTACCGTGCCGTGGTGTTCCTTCGACAGCTCGAGCCCCGCACTGCTCGAACAACCGCCGACGTGATCCGGTTCGCGCTCTGGCCGCTGGCGGTCATGACCGTGCTGAACCGGGTGTTCATCAAGGCTGTCAACGGTTTCGTGACCGATGACTACAAGCCGGTCTATCAGGCCTCGCTGGATTTCCTCAACGGGCGCGAGGTCTATACGGCGAATTTCGATTCGGTCGACCCGCACTACCTGTACCCGCCCAGCGGCACCCTGCTGATCGCGCCCATCGCGGTGATCGACTACGAGAAGTCGCGCTGGCTGTTCATCCTGCTCAACGCTGTCGCCATCCTGATCGCCTGGTACCTGCTGCTGCGGCTGTTCAACTACACGCTGCGCTCCATCGCCGCCCCGGTCCTGCTGCTGGCCATGTTCTTGTCCGAGACGGTGATCAACACGCTGGTGTTCACCAACGTCAACGGATGCCTGCTACTGGCGGAAATGCTGTTCCTGATCCTGCTGTTGCGAAGACGAGACGTCTGGGCAGGTGTGGTACTCGGCCTGAGTATGGCGGTCAAACCGACCCTGGCCCCGCTGCTGCTGATCGCCGTGGTCCGGAAGCAGTGGGCACTCGTCGCCACGGCGGTGACCGTGCCGATCGCGCTGACAGCCGTCGCCTGGCCACTGTCGCGGGATCCGGAGAGCTTCTTCACCCGTACCGCGCCGTACCTGTTCGAAACCCGTGACTACTTCAACAGCGCCATTCCCGGCAACGCCGAGTACTACGGCCTGCCCCCTTGGCTGACCTGGACCATCCGGCTCACGATGGCCGTCCTGGTCCTGGTCTCGCTGTGGATCCTGTACCGGTACTACCGCGAAGACGAGCTCTTCTTCGTCACCACCGCCTCGGGCGTGCTGCTCACCGCCTCGTGGCTGCTGGCCTCGCTGGGGCAGATGTACTACTCGATGCTGCTGTTCCCGTTCCTCATGTCGGTGGTGCTGCGCAATTCCGTGCTGCGCAACTGGCCGGCCTGGCTGGCGGTATTCGGATTCCTGTCCTACGACAAATGGCTCTCGGACCGCTGGCCCGATATCGGCCGCAACCTGGAATACCTGCGGATCACCTTCGGCTGGGGGCTGCTGCTGGTCGTGGTGTTCTGTGTGCTCGGCGACCGGTACCTGGCCGCCCGGCGCGAGGGCCGGTTGCCGCGGCTGGATCCGGTGTGGATGGCCGCGGCGCCCGACTCCCGGGATGCCGGAGTGGACGATTTCGCCGCACCGGCCCCGCCGGCCAGGTCCTCGGCCGCCGGCCCCGCGGCGGAGCCCGAACGGGCGGGTGCGCGCATGGTCGAGACGCAGGCCGTCCGCGGCTGATACGGGACTCGCCGCCGCACACGTATTAGCGTGGAGGCATGAGTTCTGAAACGGACGCGACCGATACCTCCCTGCCCGCCCCGAAGATCCAGCTCAGCCCGCAGCAGTGGCGGGCCAGGCTGGATCCCGCGGAGTACGCGGTGCTCCGTGAAGCCGGCACCGAGCGACCGTTCACCGGCGAATACACCGACACCACCACCGAGGGGGTGTACAGCTGCCGTGCCTGCGGCGCCGAACTCTTCCGGAGCACGGAGAAGTTCGAGTCACATTGCGGATGGCCGTCCTTCTTCGACCCGGCCGACTCCGACGCGGTGCTACTGCGTGCGGACAATTCGCTCGGCATGCGCCGCGTCGAGGTGTTGTGCGCGAACTGCCACAGCCACCTCGGGCACGTCTTCGAGGGCGAGGGATATTCGACGCCGACCGACAAGCGGTACTGCATCAACTCGATCTCCCTGCGCCTGCAACCCGCGACCGGTACAGCAGAGTGACCCGTCCCGCTTTCCGGCAGCACGTCCTATGACGACCGCCCGGCGGATACGCCCCCGTTTCCGGGGCCACCGCCGGGCGGTTGCGTGACTACCGGTCAGGGCAGTGCGGCGATGAGCTGATCGAGTTCGACCCGCGGCCCGGTGTAGAAGGGGGTCTCCTCCCGGACGTGCATCCGGGCCTCGGTGGCCCGCAGATCACGCATGAGATCGACGATCCGGTGCAGTTCCGGCGCCTCGAACGCGAGGATCCACTCGTAGTCGCCGAGCGCGAAGGAAGCGACGGTGTTGGCTCGCACATCGGGATAGCCGCGGGCTTCCTTGCCGTGATCGGCGAGCATCTTACGGCGTTCGTCGTCGGGCAGCAGATACCACTCGTAGGACCGGACGAACGGGTAGACGCAGATATAGTTCCCGGCTTCCTCACCGGCCAGAAACGCCGGGATATGGCTTTTGTTGAACTCGGCGGGCCGGTGCAGCGCCACATTGCTCCAGACCGGGGTGCTGGCCCGGCCCAGTTCGGTGGTGCGCCGGAAATCGGCGTAGGCGGCCTGCAGGTCCTCGACCCGCTCGGCGTGGCTCCACACCATGAAATCCGCGTTCGCGCGCATACCGGCCACGTCGTAGACACCACGCACCACGACACCGCGATCGGCGAGCCCGTCGAAGAACTCGCGGGCCTCCTTCAGCACGGTCGCGCGGTCGTCCCCCAGCACTCCGGGCCGCACCTGGTACACGGAGAACATGAGATAGCGGATGGTGGAGTTGAGAGACTGGTAATCGAGTCGCGCCATAGCCCCATCGTGCCACTCGCCGGATCGTCGCGGGGGCGGGGCCGGTCGATCGGCGGCCCGGCTGCCCGGGCCCGGACGATCGGTGTTCAGGACGGGGCCGGAGCCGCACCGTCGGCGATATGTGTCGCGGCCCGCGTCGCCGCCGCCACACAGGCAGGCACCCCGACACCGTGCAGGTAGGCACCGGTCACCGCGAGATCGCCGAAACCGGCCAGCGCGGACTCGATCTCGGCTACCCGTTCGGTGTGCCCGGGGGCGTACTGGGCGAGCCCGCCGGGCCAGCGCTGCACGATCGCGGACCGCGGAGTGATCGGCACCCCCGTGACGGTGGCGAGGTCGGCGGTGGCGGCATCGATGAGTTCGGCGTCCGACAGGCCCAGCACCACGTCGTCGCCGAACCGGCCGAACGAGACCCGCACCAGCGCCGTCTCCCGCGCGGCCAGATGCGCCCATTTCCGGCTGGACAGGGTGAACGCCTTGGCCCGCAACGGCTCCCCCGTCGCGACCAGCACCCCCGAATTCGGCGGCAGCGCGGTGTCCTTCGGCAGTTCCAGTGCGACCAGGGCCGAGGAGGAAAGCTCGATCCCGGCAGCCGCGCGCGCCGCCCCGGGCGCGATATCGACCAGCAGCCGGGCCGTCACCGGCGCCGGGGTCGCGAGAACGACCGCCTCGAATTCGCCGAGCGGTTCCACCGCCCAGCCACCACCCGGTATCCGCCGGAGACCGGTCACGGCGGTATCGCCGACCGTGGTGGCCGCCGTCCGGCCGGCCAGCGCGTCCAGCAGCGCGCCGTAACCATCGCGCAGCGCCCCGAACACCGGCGCGCCGGAAGGCGGGGGCAGCGCGGCCGCCACGGCCTCGGTAAGACTGCCGGCGCCACGGTCCAGCGCGGCGGCGAGCGTGGGCAGCGCCGCGCGGAGCCCGATGGAGCGGGCGGAACCGGCGTATACGCCGCCGAGGAGCGGGTCGACACTGCGCGCCACGGTCTGTTCCCCGAAGCGGTCGGCCACCAGCGAGCAGACATCGATATCGGCACCGGGCAGCCAGGTGAACGGGCGTTGCGGTTCGGCGGCGATGCGCGCCACCGTCGCGGCATCGACCAGGCCCTCGACGGCCGCGGCGCCGGCCGGGATCCCCATCAGCGTGCGCTCCGGCAGCGGATGGGCCCGCCCCTGCGACCAGATCAGCGGGCGCAGACCGGCCGGATGTACCAGCTGATCGGAAATACCCAGCTCACCCAGCAGCTCGGGCACCTCGGGCCGCCGGCCGACGAACGCTTCCGCGCCCAGATCGACCGGTTCGCCCGCGATCTCGCTGGTCCGCAGCACCCCCCCGAACCGGTCCCGGGTGTCGGCCACCGTGATCGCGGCCGATTCCCCCAGCAGCCCGCGCAACCGGTAGGCCGCGACGAGCCCGCTGATCCCCCCACCGACGACCGCGATTCTCATCCCCCGACCGTATCCGGCGCCCCCACAGCACGCGATCGCGCCCTCCGCACCGGAAACCCTTACCCCGGCCGGAGCGTCCGGTCCCGCACGCGATGTCGGGACGGCCCCGGCGGCCTCACAGCTGGTGGACCAGCTGCACCAGTGCCGTGAGCACCCCCGGGTCGGTCTCGGGCAGTACCCCGTGCCCCAGGTTGAAGATATGGCCCGCGGCGCCCATGGCCAGCGCCGAATCCGCTTCGTCGGCGATCCGGCGGGCTTCGGCCTCCACCACCGGCCAGCCCGCGAAGAGCACCGCGGGATCGAGATTGCCCTGTAACGCTTTTCCGGGACCGACCCGACGCACCGCCTCGGTCAGCGGCAGCCGCCAATCGACACCGACCACATCGGCCCCGGCCTCCCCCATGGCGCCCAGCAGTTCTCCGGTCCCCACCCCGAAATGGATCCGGGGCACCCCGGCCTCGGCGAGTTCGGCGAAGACCCGCTCCGAATGCGGCAGCACATAGCGGCGGTAGTCGGCCAGCGAAAGCGCCCCGGCCCACGAGTCGAACAGTTGCACCGCGTCGACCCCCGCCTCGAGCTGGGCCCGCAGGAACACGATGGTGGTATCGGTGAGCACCCCGAGCAGCGCGTGCCAGGCCGTCGGATCGCCGTGCATCATGGCCTTGGTGCGCTCATGGTTCTTGCTGGGGCCGCCCTCCACCAGATAGGACGCCAGGGTGAACGGCGCACCCGCGAAACCGATGAGCGGAGTCTCCCCGAGCTCGGAGACCAGCAACCGCACCCCGTCGGTGACCGCGCCCACTTCCTCGGGCCGCAGCCGGGGCAGTGCTTGGACATCGGCGGCCGTACGCACCGGTGTGGTCACCACCGGACCGACACCGGCCACAATATCGAGATCGATTCCGGCGGCCTTGAGCGGAACGACGATATCGGAGAACAGGATCGCCGCGTCGACACCGTGACGGCGGACCGGCTGCATGGTGATCTCACAGACGAGTTCCGGGTCGAAACACGATTCCAGCATCCCGATACCTGCCCGGACCTCACGATATTCCGGCAGCGACCGGCCCGCCTGGCGCATGAACCACACCGGCCGCCGAACCGGTGCGGCGCCGGTGGCGGCGGCCAGGAACGGGGCATCGGACAACCGGCGGCGCGTATATGTGCTCATCACCCGCCATCGTATGCGGCCCCACCCGGCCCGGCACGCAAGGCCGCGGCACCGCCGGGACCGCCGTTCCGCCGTCCTGGGCGGCGGCTGCGTACACCGTCCCGCCGGGTTGCGCGGTGTTTACCACGATCGGGCCCGCCCGCGCAGCAACAACGGTCGCCCGGCGCGCCTCCGCACGCCCCGGGCGCTACGGGTCTACCGTCATTCCCCGTGACACCGCTCGATAACCGCGACGGCGCACCCGACGACGGGCCCGGCGACGAACCCGCAGCGTTTCGTGCCGCCGTCTCGTCGATGGGCGCCGCATCCGTACATCCGCGGATCGAGCTGTCCCCGATCCGTCCGCCGCAGCGGCTCGCCCCGTACTCCTACGCACTCGGCGCCGAGGTGATCCACGAGGACTCACCCGTCGTACCGATCGACTCCGACGGCGACGCCTTCGGGCGGCTCATCCTGCTGCACGACCCCAGCGGCGACGAGGCGTGGCACGGCGTCTTCCGGCTGGTCGCCTATATCCAGGCCGATATCGACGGCGCGCTGGCCGCCGATCCGCTCCTCCCGGAGGTCGCCTGGAGCTGGCTGGTGGACGCCCTGGAATCCCGGGAGGGGCCGTTCACCGCGCTCGGCGGGACGGTGACCTCCACCAGCTCGGTGCGCTACGGAGATATCGCCGGTCCGCCCCGCGCGCACCAGCTGGAACTACGGGCCTCATGGACGGCCCGCACCACCGAGATGCGCCCCCATGTCGAAGCGTTCGGGGAAGTCCTGGCCTATGCGGCGGGTCTGCCGCCGGCGGGGATCACCGATCTGCGGCCCTCGCCGGCCGGCGAGACCGACCGTGGTTGAATATCGGACGTAGCCTCGGCCACGTAGAGTGGCCCTTTATGCCGGTAGTAGAGGAGCCCGAACACCTGTCCGGTGACCACCCGGATGGTGGCACCGGCCTGTCTCCGGCGTCCGATCCGAACCCACACGACGAGGCCGCTCCGGCCGAGCCCACCGCGATTCCGCTGCTGGTTCCGGCCGAGGGCGTGCCCCCGGTCTGCCGCACCGCCGACGCCGTGGCGGCGGCCGCCGAGCGCCTCGCCGCCGGTTCCGGGCCGCTGGCGGTGGACGCCGAACGCGCCTCGGGTTTCCGGTATTCGTCGCGGGCGTACCTCATCCAGTTGCGCCGGGCCGGGGCGGGCACCGTGCTCATCGACCCGATACCGGTCGCCGGCGCGCTCGCACCGCTGGCGGAGGCGATCAACGGACTGGAATGGATTCTGCATTCGGCCGACCAGGACCTACCCGGCCTGGCCGAACTGGGGCTGCGGCCGGCGGTGCTGTTCGATACCGAACTGGGCGGGCGGCTGGCCGGGTTTCCCCGGGTCGGCCTGGCGGCCATGGTCGAACAGTTGCTCGGCCGGGCGCTGCGCAAAGGGCACGGCGCCGCGGACTGGTCGACCCGACCTCTCCCGGAAGCCTGGCTCAACTACGCCGCGCTCGATGTGGAACTGCTGATCGAGCTCCGTGCGGCCGTGGCCACCTCGCTGGCCGAGCAGGGCAAAACCGATTGGGCCGCGCAAGAGTTCGAACATATCCGGCTGCTCGAACCCGCCACGCCGAAACCGGACCGCTGGCGGCGCACTTCCGGAATCCATACGCTGCGCCGGGCCCGCCAGCTGGCGATCGTGCGGGAACTGTGGACCACCCGCGATACCCTGGCGCGCGGTCGTGATATCGCACCCTCCCGGATCCTTCCGGATTCCGCCATCATCGCGGCCGCCAAGGCCGAACCCGCCTCGATCGGGCAGCTGCGCGAGTTACCGGTGTTCGGCGGCCCGCGCCAGCGCCGCTATTCCAGGGAGTGGCTGGGCGCGGTGGAACGCGCGCGCGCCCTGCCGGACGAGGATCTACCCCGGATGAGTCAGCCCTACGACGGGCCGCCGCCGGTGAACCGCTGGGAACGCCGTGATCCCGCCGCCGCGGCCCGGCTGGCCCGGGCCCGCGCGGTGATGACCCGGATCTCCGAGCGGGTGGCGGTGCCGGTGGAGAATCTGCTGTCGCCCGATCTGGTGCGCCGGCTGTGCTGGGACGGCCTGCCCGATTACCGCGGCGGGCCGGACGCCGCCGGTGCGGTCGCGGCGGCGGTCGACGGGTTCCTGAAGAGCCACGGTGCCCGGCCCTGGCAGCGCGAAATCGCCGCGCAGCCACTGGCCACCGCCCTCATCGACCCGCCGCCGAGCTGACGGCCGCCCGGGAGGGGCTAGCGTGCGTCCAGCCAGCCGGCGACCCGGCGGGTGATATCGGGCGCGGTCAGACCGAGTTCCTGACGCACCTGCGCGATACTGCCGTGCTCCAGGAATTCCTGTGGAATACCGATATCGCGCGCGGGCACATCCAGACCGGCGGCACGCAGCCGGGCCGAGACGGTCGCCCCGATGCCCCCGTGCAGGCCGCTGTCCTCCAGGGTCACCACCAGGCGGTAGTTCTCGGCCAGTTTGACGACGGTATCGGATACCGGCAGCACCCAGCGCGGGTCGATGACCGTGGCGGTGATCCCGTCGGCCTCCAGCAACTCCGCGGCCTGGAGCGCGGCCGGAACCAGGGCACCGACGGCCACGAACAGCACATCGCCGTGCTGGGCCTGCGCCGACGGCCCCTCCCGGTCCGGCAGCCACAGCACATCCACGCCGTCGAGCCGCTCGATCGCCCGGATCTCGGCGCCCACACTGTCCTTGGGGAACCGCAACGCTGTCGGTCCGTCGTCGACCGCCAGCGCCTCGGAGAGCTCCTCGGCCAGGGTCGCGGCATCACGCGGGGCGGCCACCCGCATACCGGGCACGATGCCGAGTAGCGACAGATCCCACATACCGTTGTGGCTCGCGCCGTCGGCGCCGGTGATCCCGGCGCGGTCCAATACCAGGGTGACCGGCTGTTTCAGCAACGCCACGTCCATCAGCAGCTGGTCGAACGCCCGGTTCAGGAAGGTCGAGTAAATGGCCACCACCGGGTGCAGCCCACCCAGCGCGAGACCCGACGCCGAGGCCAGCGCGTGCTGTTCGGCGATACCGACATCGAAGAGCCGATCCGGGAAACGTTCACCGAACGCGGACAGCCCGGTGGGCCCCGGCATGGCGGCGGTGATCGCGACGATATCGTCGCGGCGTTCGGCGTGGGCGATGAGTTCCTTGGAGAACACCGAGGTCCAGCTGACCGCGGTCCCGCTGCTCACGGATTCGCCGGTGAGCGGGTCGATGGGTCCGCAGGCGTGCATCTGATCGGCCACATGATTCTCGGCCGGCTCGTAGCCGTGCCCCTTCTGGGTGACCGCGTGCACCACCACCGGACCGCCGAAATCCTTGGCGTGCCGCAGCGCCGACTCGAGCGCGACGAGATCATGGCCGTCCACCGGACCGACATATTTGAGACCCAGATCGCTGAACAGCTCCTGCGGGCTCACCGCGTCCTTTATCCCGGCCTTCACCGCGTGCACCATCGAGTACGCGGAATCCCCCACGCCGGGAATGCTTTTCAGGAACCGGCGGCCCGTGTCGAGCATATGCTCGTACACCGGCTGGGTGCGCAGTGCCGTGAGCCGGTCGGCCAGCCCGCCGATGGTGGGGGCGTAGGAACGGCCGTTGTCGTTGACGACGATCACCACGGGACGGTCCTTGGCCGCGGCGATATTGTTCAACGCCTCCCAGCACATACCGCCGGTGAGGGCCCCGTCGCCGACGACCGCCACGACATGGCGGTCCTGTCCGGTGAGCGCGAACGCCTTGGCCAGGCCGTCGGCATAGGACAGCGACGCCGAAGCGTGCGAGGACTCCACCCAGTCGTGTTCGCTCTCGGTGCGGCTGGGATACCCCGACAACCCGTCCTTGCGGCGCAGGCTGTCGAAGCGGTCCTTGCGACCGGTCACGATCTTGTGCACGTAGGCCTGGTGCCCGGTGTCGAAGATCAACGGATCGGCGGGCGAATCGAATACCCGGTGCAGGGCGAGGGTGAGTTCCACCACCCCGAGGTTGGGTCCCAGGTGCCCGCCGGTGACGGCGACCTTGTGCACCAGGAATTCGCGGATCTCGGCCGCCAGCTCCCGCAGTTGCGGTGCCGAGAGCCGACGCACGTCTTCGGGCGTATCGACCCGGGAAAGCACTCCCACCTGACTCGCTCCCTCCGGATAGCGCAGTTGATCCGACCAGTCTAGGAGCCGCGGCCCACTACACCACCGGGGCGGCAAGCCGTACCCACCTCCGTACCGGGCCGGAACCGCGGTCCGGCGTACCGGTCCAGCCTAGGGTGAGGGGCGGGTACCACGCGAACCGCGTCCGGCCGCGGGGCCCCGGGACGGCGGCGCACCGACGAGCGCCGCACACCGACCACGAGGAGACCGGATGACCCAGCCGCAGGCGGGAACGGTAACTGTATTCGGCTACGGCACCGTCCACGCCGCTCCCGATCTGATCGTGCTCTCGATCGGCGTCGAATGTCGCGCGAGTACCGTCGGTCTGGCCTACGAGCGGGCGGGCCGGAGCGTGACGGCACTGACGGCCGCGTTACGCCAAGACGGTGTCCCGGGCACCGATATCGGCACCGGCATCCTGTCGGTGCGCTCGGATACGGCCTGGCAGGACGGCACTACACGGGTGATCGGCTATATCGCGACCAGCACACTCACGGTCACGCTCGCCGCCACGGCCGACCCCGCGCGACCGGCGCCGTCGGACGTGGTGGCCCATGCCGTGGCGGCGGGCGGTGACGACGCGCGGCTGGGTGGGTTACGGCACACCTTCGCCGACCGGGAACGGCTGCTGGCGCGCGCCCGCGACGCCGCCTGGGACAACGCACTGGACAAGGCACGGCAGTACGCCCGCCGCGCCGCCCGCGAACTGGGTCCCGTGCTCGAGATCACCGAGCACACCACCGCGCCGGGCCAGCCCACCGAACCCGGCGGGATCCGGATGGTTGCCGCGTCCGCGCCGGCGACGGTGCCCATCGAAACCGGGGAGACCGAGATCACCGCGACACTGCGGGCCACCTGGCAACTGAAGTAGGGCGCCGCCGCGTCGCACGGGCGGTGTCAGCGCTCCAGGAGCGCAAGACATTCCACGTGATGGGTGGCGGGAAACGCGTCGAAGGCACGCAACGCGGTCAATTCGTAGCCGGAGTCGAGGTAGAGGCGCAGGTCCCGGGCGAACGACGCCGGGTCACAGCCGATGTGCACGATCCGGTCCGGCGCCGCGGCGGCCACGGCGTGTACTACGGGTTTACCCGCCCCGGCCCGTGGCGGATCGAGTACCACCACCCGCGGCCGCGGGTGGTGGTGTGCGGCCGCCCACTTCTCGACCCGTCCGGTGCGCAGATCCAGCCACGGCATATCGCCCAGGGCGGCAGTACCGTCGGCGACCGCGGCCGGTGCGGATTCCAGCGCCCGCACCGCACCGGTCGGGCCGACCTGTTCGGCCAGGCGCGCCGCGAAAACGCCCGCGCCGCTGTACAGGTCCCACGCGGTCGCACCCACGCCCGCATCGGCCCAGTCGGCGACGAGATCCGAATAGCACTGCGCGGCACCGCGGTGTGCCTGCCAGAATCCGGCCGCCGAAACCTCCCAGCGCCGGCCGGACACGTACTGGACGGCCCGGCCGCTGCCCTCCACCACCCATTCGTCGCGGTCGGTGTGGGCGGCGGCGCGTCGGGCCGCGGTACGCCGCCGTTGCGCGCCCGGCGTCTCCGGCTCCGCGGCGGCCCGGCCCGAGCCGTCCCGCGGCCCACGGGCGCGTCCGGTGCGCCGATCGGTCCGGCCCTCGGGGCCGGACCGGCCCCCGTGCCGATCACCGCCGCGCCGGCCGGCCTCGGGTACCGGTGGGGCGATTTCGACGATATGCCGGGCACCGGTGTCGTCGACCGCGATCACCAGCTCCGCGCCGGGCATCCAGCGGCGCCGGCCGATATCGTCCAGGGCGCCTGGCACGGGTTGCGGACAGCGCAGATCGGTCAGTACATCGGTGCTGCGGTAGCGGTGCACACCGGCCCGGCCCTCCCCATCCACCGCGAGCCGGATCCGGGTGCGCCAGCCGCCGGTTCGATCACCGGAACCGGTGATGGGTTCCACCTCGACCGCGCGGTCGATACCGGTGATACGGCGCAGCTGTTCGGCCACGACCGCGGCCTTCAGCCGCCGCTGCGCCGGCGCGACGGCAAAGGAGAAATCGCAGCATCCCGCCCCACCCGGCCCCGATACCGGACAGGTAGCGGGGATCCGGTCCGGCGATGCCTCCAGAATTTCCACGGCCTCGGCCCGGCAGAACGCGCCGCCGCGGTCCTCGGTGACCCGGGCCCGTACGAGCTCACCGGGCAGCCCGTGCCGGACGAACACCACCCGGCCCTCATGGCGTGCCACACAGAATCCGCCGTGCCCGGGCGGACCCAGCCGTACCGACAGCACCCGATCGCGCCACGAACTCATCGAACCTCACCCATTGTCGCCGTAACCCCGCCGTACCGCGCCCGGCGCCGCGGGTTCGCCCGCCGCCCGGGCACGCGCCGAGGAACTCAACTGCCACGGCACGCTGGTCACCATCACACCCGGTTCGAACAGCAACCGGCCCTTCAGCCGCAAGGCGCTCTGATTGTGCAGGACCTGCTCCCACCAGTGTCCGACCACGTATTCGGGGATGAAAACGGTCACCACATCACGCGGGGCGTCCTTGCGCACCCGCTTCACATACTCGAGCACCGGTTTGGTGATCTCGCGGTAGGGCGATTCGATCACCTTCAACGGGACCGGATTGTCGCTCTTTTCCCAGTCCCGCACCAGGGCCCGGGTATCGTCCTCGTCGACGTTCACGGTGATCGCCTCGAGGGTATCCGGCCGCCCGGCCCGCGCGTAGGCCAGCGCCCGGCGGGTCGGCAGGTGCAGCTTCGACACCAGGACGATCGAATGGGTCCGGCTCGGCAGGACTCCGTCCCATTCGTGTTCTTCCAATTCCCGGGCCACCGAGTTGTAGTGGTGGTGGATCATCTTCATGATCACGAAGATCACCGCCATGGTCACGATGGCGATCCAGGCGCCGGCGAAGAACTTCGTCACCAGCACGATCACCAGGACGGCCCCGGTGGCCACCAGGCCCAGCGCGTTGATGGCCCGGGAGCGCATCATCCGGTGCCGTTCGGCCGGATCGGTCTCCCGGCCCAGCAACCGGCTCCAGTGCCGCAGCATGCCGGTCTGGCTGAGCGTGAACGAGACGAACACCCCGATGATGTAGAGCTGGATCAGCCGGGTCACTTCGGCATCGAACGCCACCACGAACGCGATGGCGCCGACCGCCAGGAACAGGATGCCGTTGCTGAAGGCGAGCCGGTCGCCGCGCGTGTGCAGCTGGCGGGGCAGGAAGCGCGCCTGGGCCAGGACCGAACCCAGCACCGGGAATCCGTTGAACGCGGTGTTGGCGGCCAGTACCAGGATCACCGCGGTCACCACCGCCACGAAGTAGAAACCGGGGCTGAAACCGCTGAACACCGCGTGCGCGATCTGCGCGATCAATGTTTTCTGCTGGTAGCCCGCGGGCGCGCCGACGAGCTGTTCGGGGTGCTCGGCGAACACCACATGTGCCTGGCGCGCGAGCACGATCATACCGAGCAGCAACACGATGGCGATCGTCCCGAGCATCAGCAGAGTCGTCGCGGCGTTACGCGATTTGGGTTTGCGGAAAGCAGGTACGCCGTTGCTGATCGCCTCGACACCGGTGAGCGCCGCACAACCCGAGGAGAACGCGCGAGCGAGCAGGAAGATCAGGGCCAGCCCGGCCAGATGCTCCTCCTCGGCCCGCAGCTCGAAACCCGACGATTCGGCGCGCACTTCGTCGCCGAGGACGAAGATCCGGATCAGCCCCCAGGCGAGCATGGTGAACATACCGAACAGGAAGGCATAGGACAGCAGCGCGAACATCCGGCCCGATTCCCGCACCCCGCGCAGGTTCATCGCGGTGATGAGCACAATGGCGGCCACCGCGAAGAGCACCTTGTGGGTCGCGACGAACGGGATCGCCGAACCGATGGTGGAGGCGGCCGACGCGATCGAGACCGCGACCGTGAGCACATAGTCGACCAGGAGCGCGCTGCCCACCGCCAGACCGGCCGTGGGACCCAGGTTCGTGGTGACCACTTCGAAGTCGCCACCGCCGGACGGGTAGGCGTGCACGTTCTGGCGGTAGCTGGTGACCACGATGACCAGTACGACCGCGACGGCGAGTCCGAGCCACGGGGCGTAGGCGTAACCGGCCAGCCCGGACACCGAGAGTACGAGGAAGATCTCCTCGGGCGCGTAGGCGACCGAGGACATCGCGTCCGAGGCGAACACCGGCAGCGCGATCCGTTTCGGCAGCAGAGTGTGGCCCAGGGAGTCACTACGGAATGGCCGCCCCAACACCAGACGCTTGGTGGCGGTCGTCAACTTCGACACTGGACGGAGCATAAGCCCCCGTGCCACGGTGCGCTGCGAGGCATCACCGCACGGCGGGGTTTGGCCGGCCACCACGGGGGGAACGTGGCTGAGGGCGGGAACCAGCGGGTACGGTTCGGTTTCGCAGCAGCCACACGGCTGTTTCACTTGCCGCAGGGGCACACCGAGTCAGGAGCGAGGTTCACGGTGTACGTGGTGATCATGGGATGCGGCCGGGTGGGGGCGTCGCTGGCCCGCGCCCTGGTCCGGATAGGTCACGAGGTCGCCGTGATCGACCGCAATCCGGACGCGTTCCGGCGCCTGGGCCCGGACTTCGCGGGCGAGCAGGTCGTGGGTGTCGGATTCGACCGTGAGGTCCTGCGCCGGGCGGGTATCGAACGGGCCGGTGCCTTCGCGGCCGTGTCCTCGGGCGACAACTCCAACATCATCTCCGCGCGGGTGGCGCGGGAGATGTTCGGTGTCGAACGTGTGGTGGCCCGTATCTACGATGCCAAACGTGCCGCCGTCTACGAACGGCTCGGTATCCCGACCATCGCCACCGTGCCCTGGACGACGGACCGTTTCCTGCACACACTGATCGGTGACGCGGGCACCACCACCTGGCGTGATCCCACCGGGACCGTCGCTGTCGCCCAGCTGATCCTGCACGAGGACTGGTACGGACGCACGGTCAGCGAACTGGAGGACGCCACCGGCGCCCGGGTCGCGTTCGTCATCCGGTTCGGGCAGGGCATCCTGCCCGATGCCAAGACCGTCGTCCAGGCCGACGACATCGTGTACGTGGCCGCCACCTCCGGCACCGCCGGAGAGGCCGTCGCACTGGCCGCGAAACCTCCCGCTAGCAAGGACTGATCATGAAAGTGGCCATTGCCGGAGCCGGGGCCGTCGGCCGCTCCATCGCCCGTGAACTACTCCGGGCAGGGCACAGCGTCATGTTGCTCGAACGCCAGCTCGACCATATCGACCGCGACGCGGTCCCCGACGCGATCTGGGTTCATGCCGACGCCTGCGAACTGCAACTGCTCGAGGACGCCGGGCTCGAGGACTACGAGGTTGTCATCGCCGCGACCGGCGACGACAAGGCGAATCTCGTGCACAGTCTGCTGGCCAAGACCGAATTCGGGGTCCGCCGGGTGGTCGCGCGGGTCAACGATCCGCGCAACGAATGGCTTTTCGACGGCTCCTGGGGTGTCGATGTGGCCGTCTCCACCCCGCGTCTGCTGGCCTCTCTCGTCGAGGAGGCGGTCTCGGTGGGCGATCTGGTCCGCTTGATGACCTTGCGGCAGGGGCAGGCCAATCTGGTCGAACTCACCCTGCCCCCGGATACGACGCTGGCCGGTAAACCGGTGCGCAATCTGACCTTGCCGCGGGATTCCGCACTGGTCACCATTCTGCGCGGCGGACGGGTCATCGTGCCGCAACCCGACGACCCCTTCGAGGGCGACGACGAACTGCTGTTCGTCGTCTCCGCGGCCGCCGAGGAGGAACTGCGTGCGGTGCTGGCACCACACGGAATGGAACCGCAGAGCGGCGGCACCACCGGCCTGACCCCCGCGCAGGACGCCGAATACTGACCACCCGGCAGCACTCGGCCTGCCTCCGCGGCCGTCAGGCGGCGACGGGCTGCGCCGCCCGCGCCCGCAGCTTGTTCAGCGCCCGGTACTGCATGACCCGGATAACCCCGGGGCTGGTGCCGATCGCCGCCGCGGTCTCGGCCGCACTCCAGCCCAGGACGATCCGCATCACCAGCACCTCCCGGTGTACGGGGTTGAGCTGCTGCATCAGTTCGCGGGCCAGGGCGCCGCGTTCGGCGGCCAGCGCCCACTCCTCGGGGCCGGCCGCGGTGGACACCGCTTCGGGGACCTCGGCCACGGGATAGGCCGGATGCACCTGGGCGCCCCGGAACGCGTCGGACACCTTGTTCGCGGCGATGCCGTACACGAAGGCGAGGAACGACTTCCCCTGATCCCGGTAGCGCCCGATGGCGTGGACGGTGGCCATCAGCACCTCCTGCGCCACATCATCGGCGGTGACGTGCAGATGGGTGGCGCCGCCCAGGCGGGTCCGGCAGTAGCGCCGGACCAGGGGCTGGACCAGCCGCAGGATTTCGGCCACGGCGGCGCGGTCGCCGGCGGCCGCCGCCGGGACGAGGACGTCCAGTTCGGCGGAGATCCGGTGGCTCTGGGACCGCACCGGATGGTCGGACCCCCGCTCGGGGCGGGTGATCGGGTGCTGCTCGGTTCGCATTCGCCAGTCCTCTCGGGAGATCGTCTTCGACAACGATCGTCCGATGAACGGCGCGCGCGGGATAGACACCAAAGGGTGGGTCCTGGTCCACCCCTTCGGATGACGCCGGCCCGCACCGTCGGATGATGCGCCCCTCGCGGGTCAGGCCGGATCGGCGGAATGCCGCCCGGAGCCGGCGGGCAGATGCCCGGCGCGGCGCACCGCCCAGACCGTCACCACCAGTGCGACGGCGGTGAGCGGCCAGCCCATCGCGATCCGCGCGGCGGCGAGCCAGCCCGTGCTGTCGGTGTCGTACAGATGGTTCTGGACCAGGTAGCGGGCACCGAAGACGAGTACCCACGCCACGGTCGCCAGGTCGTAGAGGCGGACCACCCGCGGATCCCCGCGCCAGTCGCCGCCGTGGCCGTTGAGGACGCCCCACACCACCCCGACCAGGGGCCGCCGGACGAGTATCGAGATCAGGAACGCGGCACCGTAGATCAGGCTGGTGTAGATCCCGAACAGGAAGAAGCCCTTGGCCTCGCCCACCCGCCAGGCGATCAGCGCGCAGATGCCCACACCCACGAACCCGGAGACGGCGGGCTGGATCGGCTCGCGGCGCACCAGCCGCCAGACCAGGATCGCCGCCGCCACCCCGAGCGCGGCCCAGATCGCCGCGGTGAGCCCGCACAGGGTGTTCACTGGCACGAAGACCAGCACCGGCAGCGTCGAGTAGATCAGACCACCGAAACCGCCCAGCTGTTCCAGCAGGGTCTGCTTGTCCGGTTCCTCAGGGGTGTCGGTGGTGACACCGGCCCGGGCGGCGGGCGCGGATTCCGGGGTGGTCGCGGCCCGGGGCAGCGGTCTGGTGGCGTACTCGTCGCTCGATGGCATACGTCAGCTGTTTCCGCGCAATTCGTAGTAGGGGTTGTACATCACCTTACGGCCTTCGCGTTCTCCCACCCGGCCGCGCACCATGATGCGCCGTCCCGATTCGATACCGGGAATCCGGCGTCGCCCGATCCACACCAGGGTGATGGCATCGGTACCGTCGAAGAACTCCGCCTGCATACTCGCACCCGAGGATTGCGGGCAGGAGTCGACACTGCGCAAACGGCCCAGCATCATCGCCTCCTCACCGCGCCGGCACTCCGAGACCCGGCAGGCACCCGAGGCGTCCGCCTTCTCCGCCAGCTCCTCGGCGTCGAGCTGATCGATATCCTCGGTCAATCTGCGGCCGAGCCTGCGAAAATATCCGGTCGCGGACTTGGCGCCCGCTTTTCTTCCTGCCGCGGAAGACATCGCCTGCTCTCCTGTGCGCGGACGACATGGGTCGCACGTCATCCGAATTTCCATACTCCGGCCCGGCTGTGGCCGTACCCGCCACTGTAGATGGGTACCGGCGGCACCGCTACGCTCGGTCCGGTGTTCGATTCCCCACGTCCGGCCGTTGTCGTCGCCCTGCCCGGAACCGGTTCCGACGCATATTTCGCCCACCGGGCGTTCGGCCCCGCCTGCGCCGCCGCCGGAATCGATTTCGTCGCCGTGGAACCCGACCCTGCCGCCGTGATCGACAGCTACCGTGCCGCCCTGGACGATGCCGCGACCCGCGGCCCGGTGCTGGCGGCGGGTATCTCGCTCGGTGCCGCGGTCGCCGTCGAATGGGCCGCGGGCCGGGAACCGGGCGAAGTCGGTGGTGTGGTGGCGGCGCTGCCCGCGTGGACCGGCCCGGACACCGCGGAATGCCCCGCCACGCACAGCGCGGCGGTCACGGCGGCCCAGTTGCGCAGCGAGGGTCTGGACGCGGTGATCGCCAGGATGCGGGCGAGCAGCCCCGGCTGGCTGGCCGACGCCCTCACCCGGTCCTGGCGCTCGCAGTGGCCCGGGCTGCCCGCGGCGCTGGAGGAAGCGGCGCAGTACAAATGGCCCGAACCCGCCCTGCTGGGCGCACTGAGCGTCCCGCTGGTGGTGATCGCCGCCTCGGACGACCCGGTACATCCGGTGACCGTGGGACGGGAATGGGCACGCCGGGCGCCCCGGTCGGCGCTCACCGAGGTGACACTGGACGAATTCGGCGCCGATCCCGGCATCGTGGGGCGGCTGGCGCTGCGGCACCTCGGCTGACGCCGCCTCACCGCCCGGCCGCACGACGGGAAGTCACACCCAGGCCACGTGGTCCGGTGCCCGCTCGGGCGCCGGACCACGGGATCGGTCAGTTACGGCCGAGCTGTTGCATCGCCGACCCTTCGGCGCCCCGCCGCGGCTGCTGCGGCTGCTGGGGCGGGAGCACCGCGGGTGTCGGCGAGGGCCGGGCGCCGGGCGGCGGCGTCGCGACCTGCTGCTGGGCCTGCTGTTGCTGCTGGTGGGCGGCGGTCAGCTGTTCGGCGAGCTGCTGGGGCAGGACCACCGGGAGGGGTTCACGCACCGGCAGCGCGTCGGTGCCACGGCGGATGATCGTCTCGCTGAGCACGGTGCGCGCCGCGACGACCAGCGGGCCGCCCGCCGCGGTGGACCCCGAGGGTCCCGCCGCTACCAGCCGGATCATCCACCGGTAACCGTCTACCCCGATGAAGCGCAGATCGGCGCCCTCGGTGACGGCCACCAGTTCCCGGCCCCACGGGCCCTTCTCCACCGAAACCCGGGCCCCGTCCTTGCGCAGCGATTCCGCCAGATCGGCCGCGACCGTGCGCCACTGACCCTTGGATTTCGGCGCGGCGTAGGCCGCAACGGTGATACGCCCGTGTTCGGTGGCCAGATGGACCGCCTGCGGAGTGCCCTGCGGGGTCATCTCGACCTGCAACTGCCCGCCCGGCGGCACCGGCAGGATCACCGAGCCCAGGTCGAGCCGGGTATCGGTGAAGTTCTCCAGTACCTCGGCGACATCGTCGTAGTCGTAGGGGCCGCGCCGCTGGGGTTCGGTATCGGGATCGTCGATCGCGGCGTCGTAGGCGTCGCTGTAGGCGGCGCCGCCGTAACCGTCGTCGTAACTGTCGTCGTAGGGCTCGTCGTACTCGGCGCGGTGATACCCGCCGTCGTCGTAGTCCTCGTATTCGCCGGCCTCGTACTCACCCGTGGTGTACTCACCGGTGTCGTGCCCGTCGCCGGATCTGCGTCCGCCGGATTTCCGTCGTCCGAACATGTCAGGCCTCCTTGCCGTCGGCGGCGTCCGCCCCGCCCGGCGTCAAACTCGCGTGTCCCCCGCTGGATCCGTAACCGCCCGCGCCGCGCGCGGACTCGTCGAGCCGGTCCACGGCCACGAAATCGACCAGCTCCACCCGCTGCACCAGCAGCTGCGCGATCCGGTCACCGCGGCGCAATTCGATGGGTGTGCGCGGATCGTGGTTGATCAGGCAGACCTTGATCTCACCCCGGTACCCGGCATCGATGGTCCCCGGCGTGTTCACCACGGATAGTCCGGCCTTGGCCGCCAGCCCGGAGCGGGGATGGATCAGGCCCACGGTGCCCACCGGCAGCGCGACAGCGATACCGGTGCCGACCAGTACCCGTTCCCCCGGCTCCAGGACGACGTCCTCGGCGGTGCACAGATCCACGCCCGCGTCGCCTTCGTGGGCGCGCGTCGGCATGGGAATCCCGGGGTCCAGCCGGAGCAGCGGTATCGGTGAGAGTGCGTTCACGTCCGACCAGCCTACGCGCAGGCCCGGCGCCGGTGTCGCTTAGTGTTGAGTCGTGTCCGACCAGCCTCGACCCACCGAAACCGAGCATCCCGCGCGACCGGAACCGACCGCCTATCGCGAGCGCCTCTGGGTGCCGCTGTGGTGGTGGCCGGTGGGCTTCGCCCTCGCCGGTCTGCTCGCCGCGGAGATCCATATGGGCGCCCCCGGCCTGCGGGCCTGGCTGCCGTATGTGCTGCTGTTCCCGGTGCCCGTCTGGGTGCTGCTGTGGACGAGCCGGCATCGTCTCGAAGTCACCCAGGACGCGACGGGCACCCCCGAATTGCGGGTGGACCGAGCCCATCTGCCGGTTTCGTTCGTCGCCCGGGCGACCGTGGTGCCCAAGAGCGCCAAGAGTGCGGCGCTGGGCCGTCAGCTCGATCCCGCGGCCTATGTCCAGCACCGTCCGTGGATCGGCACCATGGTCCTGCTGGTTCTCGACGACCCGGACGATCCGACGCCCTACTGGCTGGTCAGTACGCGCCGGCCCACAGCGGTCCTGGCCGCGCTCGGCCTGCCGAGCGCGGGATGACCTCACGCTCCGCTCAGGCCGCGCAATCCATGCAGATCATCTGACCGCCTGCCTCGCTCGCGAGGCGGCTGCGGTGATGTACCAGGAAACAGCTCGAGCAGGTGAACTCGTCGGCCTGTTTCGGGATCACCCGAACCGTCAGCACTTCCTCGGACAGGTCCGCGCCGGGGAGCTCGAACGACTCCGCGGTATCGGATTCGTCGACATCCACGACGGCGGACTGGGCCTCGTTGCGACGAGCCTTCAGCTCCTCCAGCGAATCCTCCGACACATCGTCGGACTCGGTACGCCTCGGTGCGTCATAGTCGGTTGCCATGTCGTCTTCCCCTCGTCCTTACTCCGTATATCCGGATCGGCGCACGCCGTCTCTCGACCGCGCCCGCCGCCCCGCCGGTGGTGCACTTCACACCCGCACCGGTCCTCTATCAGCGCGAATCCAGTGGACTCACCTCCGATAGCGTCCGGACAACGCATGAGTTGCCCTGCTTGTTCCCGCGACCGATCGCCGATTTACTCATGGATATTTCGGTCTGGGCGGCCAGACAATAGCGGACGGTGCGGAAAATGTCGCAATCGAAACCCTGCCGTGTCGAAACCGCTGGGCAATCGATATGCCGCTCCGAGCGTGCCGTGACCGGCCCCGGTAACGCGCCCGGAGCGGACTGGGTAATGCGCGGCGCGCGGGCCGGGGTACGTACAGTATCGACGTGGTTTCACTGATCACCGAAGGCAGACCGACGGATGCCAAAGGCCGTCCCTATCCGCGTCGACGGCCGCGCCCATGGCTGATCCTCGTCGTTGTTCTCATGGTTGTTTGCGCAGGTCTGTGGATCAAGGCACTGACCACCAACGATGACGACCACACGCCGATGGCATGCAATTCGCCCACCCCGGCCACCGATCCCAAGGCCGCGCCGCAGCCGCTGCCGGGCCAGCGGGTCGGAGCGAGTCGCCTCGAGGATGTGGAACCCGCACCGACCGCGGGCACCCAGGTACGGGTACTGAACGCCAACGGGCAGCGCGGCCAGGCCGCACATGTCGCGGCCCAGCTCGGCGATCTGGGCTTCGGCAGCCCGCCCGGAGATCCATATGGTAACGATCCGATATACGCCAACGGTGACCTGGAATGCACCGGCCAGATCCGGTTCGGGGAGAACGGCCGCCCGGTCGCGGCCGCGGTCCAGCTGGCCGTCCCGTGTGCCGAACTCGTCGAGGACAAACGCACCGACAAATCCGTCGACCTGGTGCTCGGCTCGCTGTTCGGCGGCGACCTGCAGCCGAACAACGACGCCGAAGAAGTGCTGCGGTCGTTGAAGAACCCGGTGAGCGGGGAAAGCCCGGCGATCGACCCGGATATGCTCGCGGCCGCCCGGACCGCCCGCTGCTGACCCCGGGCGGGATCAGGCCTCCGGGATCGGCGCGGCCACGCCCAGACGATCGAGCAGCGCGAACAGTTCGTCGGCGATACCCGGCGCCGCGGCCACCACGAGTGCCCCCGCGGCGCCGGTCGTCGGCAGCGGGGGCAGCCGCAGCACCGCACCGGCCTCGGCCGCGATGAGCGCGCCGGCCGCCCAGTCCCACGGATTGAGGCCGTGTTCGTAGTGCGCGTCCACCCGCCCCTCGGCGACCATGCACAAATCCAGCGCGGCCGCGCCGATCCGGCGGATATCGCGCACATGCGGTAGCAACTCGGCCACGCAGGCCGCCTGCCGGGTGCGCCGTGGTACCCCGTAGGCGAACCCGGTCGCGACCAGGGCCAGCCGCGCGGAGCGCACCGGGTTGCACCGTAGCGGCGTATCGCGGCCGTCCGGGCCGATTCGCAGCGCGCCGAGACCGGTGGCCGCGGTGTAGACCGTCGACGCCGCGATATCGGCGACCGCCCCCGCGACCGGTCGCCCGCCACGCACCGCGGCCACCGATACCGCGTACGCCGGTATCCCGTAGAGGAAGTTCACGGTGCCGTCGATCGGGTCGACCACCCACACCACCTCGTCGTCCCCCGCCGCGGCCAGATCGCCGCCACCCTCTTCGCCTAGGATGTGGTCGCCGGGTCGCAGCCGGGCCAGTTCGTCGCGAATGAGCTGTTCGGTCTCGGTATCGACGACGGTCACCGGGTCGGTCGGGGTGCTCTTCGTCCGCACCGCGGCCTCGGCGGTGGCGGCGGAGGCGAACACTTCGCGACGGCGAACCCGGGCATGCGCGGCGGCGATACCGGCCAGATGGGCCGCGATCCGGCGCAGCACGGTGGCGTCGGCGGGGGCGGGTTCGGTGGCAGCGGTGAGAGACCAAATCGATTCCGGCACGTCCTCCATCGGAGCACAGATCCTGCGATGAGGTCGTTCGGGCACGCACATTACTCTTGTCGTGCACACCACACCGGCGGAGCGCGGCCGCGGAGGAGGCAGCGCGACGCGGTGGCCGGCCGACGCCGTCCGGATCTCCTCGCGCGCGGCCGGGCCCACCCGGAAACCGGTGCGGCGCACCACGACATCAGCCAGCACAGGGAACGAGGAACCCGCATGTCCGTTGGACGGCACGCGTTCGGTATCGATATCGGCGGGAGCGGCGTCAAGGGCGCCGCGGTCGATCTGGACACCGGGGAGCTCGTGCACGAGCGCATCAAGATCGCGACCCCGCACCCGTCCACCCCGGGCGCGGTCGCGGCGGCCGTGGCGAAGTTGATCGAGACCGCGGGCTGGGCGGGGCCGGTGGGTCTCACCCTGCCGTGCGTGGTCCTCGACGGTGTCGCGCATACCGCGGCCAATGTCGACAAGTCCTGGATCGGCACCGACGCCCGGGCCCTGTTCGCGACGGCACTCGGCGGTCGCGAGGTGACCGTGCTCAACGATGCCGACGCCGCGGGGCTCGCCGAGGACCGCTACGGCGCCGCCCGCGATATCCACGGCCTCGTACTTTTGCTCACTTTCGGCACCGGAATCGGTTCCGCGCTGCTCAACAACGGCTCCCTCGTTCCGAACACCGAACTCGGGCATCTCGAGATCGGCGGCATGGAAACCGAGCACCGGGCCGCCGCCTCGGTCAAGGAAAGGGAGAATCTCGATTATCCGGAGTGGGCGGCGCGGGTCAGCACCGTCCTGAGCGGCCTGGAGGACCTTTTCTGGCCGACGGTGATCGTGGCCGGTGGTGGGATCAGCCGGGACGCCGACCAGTGGATTCCACTGCTCACCAACCGCACCCGCGTGGTTCCGGCGAACTTGAAGAACACAGCGGGTATCGTCGGCGCGGCCATGGCCGTGGATGCCGGGATCACCCCCTGAGGTTGTCCACGGCACGGGCCAGTGCACACTGGTCGGATCGTTACAATGGAAGCACCCGGCGGTGAGCCGGACCCCCGACCGGCGTTTTAGCCGGTAAACCCGACAGACCGCTCCGCCGGAATACTACTCTGGCGTGACGCCGCACGAGACCGTCACGAAAGGGCGTACGTGGTAGCCACGAATACCCGTCAGACAGCCGAATCGGCCGACGCCGAGGCCACGGAAGTTCCCGCGGCACGCCCGGCCCGTAAGGCCGCGGCCAAGAAGGCTCCGGCCAAAAAGGCCGCCGCCAAGAAGGCTCCGGCCAAAAAGGCCGCCGCCAAGAAGGGAGCCGCCAAGAAGGCCCCGGCCAAGAAGGCGGGGAGCGCGGGCGCCCCCGGCGCGGGCGAAGAACAGCTAGACGACGATTCGCTGGATGTGGCGGATCTCGGCGACCTGGAGGTCTCCGAGGACGATCTCACCGAGGAGGGTGAGGATCTGGTCGCCGAGGCCGTCGAGGAGGAACCCGAGGGCGAGGCGGCCGAGGACGGCACCTCCGAACCCACCGCCGCGGACAAGGCCTCCGGCGATTTCGTCTGGGACGAGGAAGAGTCCGAGGCGCTGCGCCAAGCGCGCAAGGACGCCGAGCTGACCGCGTCCGCGGATTCGGTGCGGGCCTACCTCAAGCAGATCGGTAAGGTCGCGCTGCTCAACGCCGAAGAGGAGGTCGAACTCGCCAAGCGGATCGAGGCCGGGCTCTACGCGGCGGAGAAAATGCGTGAGTTCACCGAGGCCGGGGAGAAGCTTCCCGTGGCCACCCGCCGCGATTTCAACTGGATCATCCGCGACGGCAACCGCGCCAAGAACCATCTGCTCGAGGCGAACCTGCGTCTGGTGGTGTCGCTGGCCAAGCGCTACACCGGCCGCGGGATGGCGTTCCTGGACCTCATCCAGGAGGGCAACCTCGGCCTGATCCGCGCGGTCGAGAAGTTCGACTACACCAAGGGCTACAAGTTCTCCACCTACGCCACCTGGTGGATCCGGCAGGCGATCACCCGCGCCATGGCCGATCAGGCCCGCACCATCCGTATCCCGGTGCACATGGTGGAGGTCATCAACAAGCTCGGGCGTATCCAGCGCGAGCTGCTCCAGGACCTGGGTCGCGAGCCCACCCCGGAGGAACTGGCCAAGGAAATGGATATCACCCCGGAGAAGGTGCTGGAGATCCAGCAGTACGCCCGGGAACCCATTTCGCTGGATCAGACCATCGGCGACGAAGGCGACAGCCAACTCGGTGATTTCATCGAGGACTCCGAGGCCGTGGTCGCGGTGGACGCGGTCAGCTTCACCCTGCTGCAGGACCAGCTGCAGTCGGTACTGGAGACCCTGTCCGAACGTGAGGCGGGTGTGGTCCGGCTGCGCTTCGGCCTCACCGACGGTCAGCCGCGCACCCTGGACGAGATCGGTCAGGTCTACGGGGTGACCCGCGAGCGGATCTCGCCGCGAACTCCGCGAGCCAGGCACTCTCCGGCGAGGTGCCGTCGCCTTCCGGCACGTCTCCCGCCGCGACACAGGCCACCGCCCTCAGCCAGCCGAGGCCGGTCTCGAGGTTCCGCACGGGGATCGAGCCCGTGAGGACGCTCTTCGCCTCGCTCGCCCGGCCGAGGCAGAGCAGGCTGAACGCCCGCTGCGCCTTGAGCGCCAGATACTCCGGGAACGCCGCGGCGAGGTCGGCGGACTCCTTGAACTTGCGCTCCGTCTGGAGCTTGAGGACCTCGCAGAGACTGACCCACCCGTGCCGCCCCTGAGAGCCCACGACGACCTGCTGGATCCGGCCGAGGAGTGCCGCGTCCCGGGCCGCGAAGGCGAGGAAGGCGCTCTCCTCGACCAGACGACCGCTGCGCTCCCGCTGCGGACCGAGGGTCTCGTAGCCCTTCAGCAGGAACGCGATCGCGTCCTTGTGGCGATCCTGGCTGCACAGGATGACGGACGCCGTGTGGTAGAGGAGCCACGCGTCCCCGGTCTGGAGGCAGTACTGCTGAACGTCCTCCAGCAGCCGCAGGGCGTCGGCCGGGTGCCCCATCTGCGTCAGCGCGACGGCCGTGACGCGGACCACCTGGAGCAGGACGCCCGCCGAGAGTCTCTCGCGGGCCTGCGAGATGATCGTGCGGGTGATCGCCGGTTCCTCGAACCTCACCGCCAGCCGGCAGCGCAGGATCCAGACGTCGTGATGGTTGGACTCACGTGAGGCGATGGTGATCTGGCGGTAGGCGACCAGCGCGTCGTCCGGTTCGTCCCGGGCGAGCAGGAGCCGGGCGAAGCAGAAGCGCAGCGACCAGGATCCGCCCTCCTCGCCCTCCAGGGCCGCCCAGAGAGTGGCGAGCAACTCGCGTTGAGCGCTCACGTCCTTGGGGAGGGACTCGATGTTCCGGTACACGAGCAGCAGTTGGGCACGGAAGCCGCGCGCTATCTCGTCGAACTCCTCACGCTGCCCGAGCCTCAGCAGATGGAAACGCGCCTCCACGAACTCCGACGCCTTGTCCATCCTGGAGGCGGAATTACGGGCCCGGAAATGCCGCGAGTAGTACTCGGCCGCCCTGGCGTGCGACCGCCGCAACTTCCGCTCGTCCATGAGGATCCGCGCCCGGGCCAGTTCCCTGGCGATGGGGTTCAGCGTGAACCAGTTCCGCCGGCGCTCCAGCAGGAACCGGCTGCTCAGCTCGCGCCGCGCGTCCTCGACGTCCGAATTGCCGACGATGCCGGCACCCGCGCCCTGGATCGCCTCCTTCGTGAACGTCTTCCGGTACACGCTCAACGACTCGACGAGCGCCAGCGCTTCGGGGGAGATGCGTTGCAGCGTCCGGTCCAGGAAGCGCTCCTCCAGGTGCCGGACGAGTTCGGGTCCGACCACTTCGTCGCGCACGCCCCAGGAGTCCCGGTCGAGCTCGATCAGGTCGTCCAGGGAGTCGTTGCTGAGACACGCGACCAGGGCCTGGATGGCACGCGGGTTGCGGCCGAGCCATCGGACCACGTCACCGCGCCGCTCGCTCGGGACCTCGTCCTCCAGGTCCTGCTGCGCGAGCAGGGAGGCGAGCAGGCTGACGGCGTGGTCCTCCGCCGGCGGCTCGACCCGGCGGACATGGGCCTGGTCGAGCCAGCTCTCCTGGGTGACGGCCCTGTTCGTGACCAGCAGCAGCCGCCCGGCGGGAGCCGGACGGGCGGTGCACAGACGGTGGATCAGGGTGCGGAACTCCCGTGGCGGGAGCCCCTGTTCGTCGAGCAGTTCGTGGAAATCGTCGAGCACGATCAGGATCGGCTCTTCGAGGCTCTTGACGAAAGTGGTGACGAAATCGCTTCCGAGCAGGTCGGCCATGGTGTTGCTGCCGCAGGCCTCGAGGGATTCGGCCACATTCAGCGTGATCTCGTCGAGCGTCAGGTTGTCGGAGATCAGATTCTCGAAGGCCCAGGGCCTCTGCGATTTCTCGGCGACCTCGTAGGCTATGTCGCTCTTGCCCAGTCCGCTGAATCCCGCCAATACCGCGACGGCAGGGCCATCGCTCAGCCAGGTCCCGGAGAGCCACGAGCTCAATTCGCTTTCAAAGCGTGTCATGCCGCCCCCATCGGACTTCGTCGCAGCGATGCACGTGACCTGATCGTTTCGCAGTCAGATGCAGTCTGCCGCGAGCCCCGGACACGACGTCAGGTCCAATGTATCGACCTTCGTACGGCGTCGCGGGAACTGTGCGAAAGAGCAGTTCGAGCGGGGACCCTCCCCCTGCCCGCCCCCGTCAGAGGGCTTCCTTGGAGGGCGTGACGGCCTCGCCCGACTTACGCACCACCGGCAGGACGCTCCACGGGAAGTTGATCCAGGCGTCCGTCCGCTTCCAGACGTACTCGCACTTCACGAGCGACTGCGCCTTCTCGTAGATGACGGCGCTGCGCACCTCGGCCACGGCGTCCAGGCAGAAGTCACGGACGAGCTTGAGCGTCTTGCCCGTGTCGGCGACGTCGTCGGTGATCAGGACCTTCTTGTCCGAGAAGTCGACGACGTCGGGGACGGGCGCGAGCATGACCGGCATCTCGAGCG
>JBFARE010000032.1:0-100502 GCA_040674215.1 Nocardia sp. NPDC050193
ACCCCCCGCCCCCCGAGCCGCACGGCCCGCACCTCGGCACGGCGGCGGCCCGGCCCCCGGCGGGCCCAACGGCGGTCCCCCCGACGCGGTAGCCGCCGTCCCGGTACTCCGCGGCCAGCCGGACGTACCGCCCGTAGTCCAGATCCGTCGGACGGTCCTCGGGGGCGCCGTGGTCGAGATCGGCGCGCCGGAAGGAGCGGGCCGGGGCCGGTGTCACCCGGGAGAGCGGGGCGTCCCAGCTCGGCGCGTTGTCCATGCCCTGCTCCCACGGATGGACGACGGACACCAGACCGCCGCCGCCCAGGTCGCGCCGGTGCAGCAGATAGCGGTGCCAGGCGGCCAGCCGGGGATAGGCCCGGGCGAGGAAGCCGCGGGCGCGGGAGAGCCCCGGGTCGGCGCGGTGCACCAGCCAGGCCGCGAGGGCGTGCACCGGTGGCTGCACGATCCCGGAGGTCTGTACGGTGCGCGGGGCGCCCGCAGCGCGCCCCGCGGTCGAGGAGCGCCAGAAGTCGGGGCTCGGGAAGTACGCGTCGAGCGGTACGGAGGGGTTGAACACGATGTGCGGGATGCGCCCGTCGCCCCACTGGGCGTCCAGCAGCGTCTCCAGCTCCCGCTGCGCCCGGCGCGGGGAGACGTGCCGCAGTCCGATGGCGACGAACGCCGAGTCCCAGGACCACTGGTGCGGGTACAGGCCGCGGGAGGGAACCGTCGAGGACCCGGTCCAGTTGGCCGCCAGCACCTGCGCTGCCCTGCGGCGCAGCTCCCCGGGGTGCGGCCTCCCGGGATGCGGCCCGAGGTGCGGCGGAGCCGGTGGGGTACCCGGATCGTATGCGACGGCGTGCTGCGCCGGCCGGGCGACGAGCTGGGCGGTGCGATCCACTCGGGGCTCCCCGAAGACGACTGGGCCGGCTGCTGCGGCAGCGGCTACCGTAGGGTTACGTCTATTTAACACGCAAAACTCAATATGTAATGCAGGCTTGGGAAACACAAGGGGGTGCGCATGACGGGACGAGGCCAGGGAAGTGCCGGCGATCTGCTCGAACTGGTGCGCAAGGGGCGGGCGACGACACGTGGGGCCCTCCAGCAGGCCACCGGCCTCTCCCGCGCCACGGTCGGGCAGCGCCTGGACCGGCTCTTCCGCGCGGGCTGGCTGCGCGAGGGGGCCGGCGGCCCGGTCGACTCTCCGCTCGGCGGCCGGCCTTCGATCACCCTCGAGTTCGACGACGCCCACGCCGTCGTCCTGGCGGCCGACCTGGACACCCGCCATGCCCGGGCGGCCCTGCTGACGCTGACCGGGGAGCTGCTGGCCGAGCACGGCGGCACGCTGGTCGTCGAGGACGGGCCGGAGGCGGTGCTCGGCGAGCTGGCCGGCTGGTTCGCCCGGCTGCTGGAGAAGGCGGGCCACGGCCCGGACGAGGTGTGCGGCATCGGCCTCGCGGTCCCCGGCCCCGTCGACAGCGAGACCGGTCGCGTCGTCCAGCCGCCGATCATGCCCGGCTGGGACGGCTTCCCCGTGCGGGAGGCGCTCAGCCAGGAACTGGGCTGCCCGGTCATGGTCGACAACGACGTGAACCTCATGGCCGTGGGGGAGCAGCACGCGGGCGTGGCCCGTTCCGTACGTGACTTCCTGTGCGTCAAGATCGGCACCGGCATCGGCTGCGGGATCGTGGTCGGCGGCGAGGTCTACAGGGGGACCACCGGCAGCGCCGGCGACATCGGTCATATCCCGGTCGAACCGGGAGGCCGGGCCTGCGCGTGCGGCAACCGGGGTTGCCTGGAAGCGCACTTCAGCGGTGCGGCGCTGGCCGCCGACGCGGAGGAGGCTGCGCGCTCGGGCCGTTCGGCCGAGCTGGCCGACCGGCTGGAGAAGGCCGGACGTCTGACGGCCGAGGACGTGTCCGCGGCCGCGGCGGCGGGGGACACCGTGGCTCTGGAGCTGATCAGGGAAGGCGGTACACGTCTGGGGCAGGTCATCGCCGGACTCGTCAGCTTCTTCAATCCGGCCGATTCGTTTCCCGGCTCCCGCCTCTGCGGCGCGGCCGGCTGCCGCGTCGTGGATGGGCGTCCCCGTGCCGGGCACTCCATGCCCACCGGTGTGCCGGGGCTGCTCGACGGCGGGTGGTGTTCGCCGTCGATACCCCCGGATGGGCTCGTGATCCGACCCAGACACCCGCGGATTCCTACGCCTCCGATGCCGGTTTTTCGCGTCCGCGCCGTGCGTTCGGCGGTTTCAGGACCGGGCGGCGGTCCCGGTCGCGGACCACTCGCCGGGGTTCTGGGGCGGTTAGGACGCATCCAGTGTGATTGCCAATTATTTGCTGCTTTCCTGTAACTCAAATTTAGAGGAATTCGTTGCGGGAAAACTGGTCGCTTGTTATGTTGCCTGGGTCACCGCCGGACACCGCGGCCGTGACCGTCCTCTCCGGCTGTGAGCCGGATCCGTGAGGACGCCTCACCCCTCTCGAGGAGTTCACTATGGGTTCGTTGACCGATCTGCTCACCGCGTTGATTCCGGCACTCGGTTCGGCCGTCGCAGGTGACGGCCTCCTCGATGTTTTCATCGGTTCCCTACAGGGAAGCGTCGCCGCCTGATTCGTCGAACGATACACCCACTTTCACCGAAATTCCGCACGGAATTCCGTTAATTCAGCACTGCAAGGAGCACGACATGGGATCTCTCTTCGAAATTCTGGGCATGGGCACTGCCAGCGCCGGAGGTATCGGCACGAGTATCGTCAACGCGCTGATCACTCTGAGCGGGGGCACGCCCGCCCCCGGCAAATAGATCGCCGGTCGGAAAGGGGGTCCACCCGGTCACCACGGGTGGACCCCGTGCTCGAAAGCCACGTGTACGAATTGATGATTCCACGAAGCAGGACGTCGCCGGTATATCTGCTGGCAATACTGTTCGTTCTCGCCCTCGGTGCGGCACCGCGCGCCGCCGCCACCCCGGGAGCGCATATCGTCGCGCTCGCGCCCGGTGCCGGACGATCGGTCGAGGTCACGGTGTACTCACCGGCTATGCGCCGTGATATCCCGCTGCAGGTCCTACGCCCGGCCGATACCGATACCCCCGCACCGACGCTCTACCTGCTCAACGGTGCCGGCGGGGGCGAAGACGCCGCGACCTGGTCCGCGCAGACCGACGTATCCGAATTCTTCGCCGGCGAACACGTCAATGTGGTGATCCCGCAGGAGGGGGCCTTCAGCTACTACACCGACTGGCAGCAGGAGGACGCCGGGCTGGCGGCGAAACTGGGCAACAACGGTCGGAACATGTGGGCGACCTTCCTCACCGAGGAACTACCGCCCGTACTCGATTCCACTTTCGGTACCACGGGCCGGAACGCGATCGCGGGGATCTCCATGGCCGCGACCTCGGTACTCGACCTCACCATCCGCGCGCCTCACCTCTACAGCGCGGCGGCGGCGTACAGCGGATGCGCGATGACCAGCGATCTCATGGGTCAGGCGTTCGTCACACTCGTGGTGAGTCTGGGCGGCGGCGACGCCGAGAACATGTGGGGCCCGACCGACGGTCCGGGATGGCGTGAACACGACCCCTACCTGCAGGCCCACCGGCTCCCCGATATCCCGATGTACATCACCAGCGGCACCGGGTTGGCCGGGCGATACGACAGCGCCGACGATCCGCGGCTCGACGGGAATCAGCGGATGCTGTGGAACCAGCTGCTCATCGGCGGCGGAATCGAGGCCGCGGCCGACTACTGCACCCGGGCGCTCCAGCGCCGCACCCAGGAGCTCGGCCGGACCGATATCGTCTACGACCTCCGTCCTTCCGGCACCCATTCGTGGGGGTACTGGCAAGACGATCTGCACCGCTCCTGGCCGCTGCTGGCCGCCGCGCTGGCCTCCTGAACCCACCGCGGCCGGGCCCCGCCGGAATCCGGCGGGGCCCGCGGCGCGTCAGCCGAGGGCTTTCACCAGCTCGCGGAACGATTCCCGTAGCAGCTCCCGGTAGCGGTCGGGGTCCGGCATCATCGCCGCGGCGACGCTGAAGGTGAGCACGATCTCCTCGCCCTGTGCCGAGATCAGGTGCCGGAGACCGTCACCGTCCATCGGTGGCAGGACACCGAACGCCCGCAGCATCGGCGCGCCACGGAAGGTCAGCCCGGCACCCAGCAGCGGAACATTGCTGATCGTGGTGTTGTGCAACGGGACCGAGGAAAGTTCGGCGAACGAGCGGTGTGCCCGCGCCCAACCGGCCGCCCGCAACAACCAGGCCGGCGCGGTCTCGACCCGCGCGGCATGCCGGAGTACCGCCGGATCGCTGTGCCTGCGCCGTTCCCGGCGTACCGACTCCCGGATCGCCGACAATCGCGCACGCGGATCGCGGTGACCGGTGTGCAGGTCGACGGTCATCTGGCACAGCTGGTTCGCCGAATCCCATTGCGTGATACCACGCATCGACATCGGAACCATCGCCGCGAGTCCCTCCGGTGGTGTCTCACCCTTCTCGTCGAGATAGGCGGCGAGCGCACCGGACACCACGGTCAGCATGACATCGTTGACCGTGACGCGTTCGGCGCACCGGGCGCGCAAGGCCGTCACCTCGGGCAACGGCAGGAACATTTGCTCGATCAGTATGGTGGGGCCGATCGTGCGGTTGAATCGGGTCGCGGGGCGTACGGGCACCGGCTCGTGCAGCAGCCCGGCCTCGATCCGGGCTCGCGCCGCGGCGTTCGCCGCCCGGGTACGCGACAGTCCCCGTGCGAAACGGCCCATCCGGTAGGGAAACAGCACGGCGGCACGTAACCCCGCCGCCGATCTCGACCACCGGTTCCCCGCCGGTGCGGCCGGCGCTTCTCGACCGCCGAAGAGTTCCAGCTCGAGTTCCCGGGTCGCCATACCGTCGCAGGCGCTGTGGTGAAATTTCAGTGCGACGACCGTGGCCTGCCCCGGGATCTCCGGCACAGCGTGGACTCGGTCGAACACTTGGATCTGCCACGGAGGTCGCGTGAGATCCATACGCGCCGTGGTCATTTCCGCGAGCCGGGCCCGCACGGTGTCCCAGCCGGCTCCCGACGGTCCGGCAATCACGTGCTCGGCGATATCGAGTGCCGGATCGGGCACCCAGTACGGCAGGTCCAGATCCAGTGGGACACGCTGCAATCGCCGCTGGAACAAGGGTGCCAAACCCAGCCGCGCCCGTGCCCAATCCCGCAGCGCGGCGGTATCCACCGGTTCGGTCCCGGTGGCGTCGAAAATATAGACCGCAACGATATTGGACGGGTGCCGCTCGGTTTCGTCGTAGACGAACACCGCGTCACGGGCCACCAACTGCTCTTTCGCCACAATGCCTTTGGCTTTTTTTGTGGCGAGAACTCCACTGTTCCCGTACATCACCATGTTTCCTGCCGAGCGGTAACCGATATGAAGAATTGCCTGGTCGTGCCAGGCGGCTCGGTCGATCCTAGCGTTCCGGCGCGCGGCGTCCAGCGGAATCCGACTGTCCGGAACGTCGAAATTTCAGAACTTGATGAATTAACGGCTGTGCGCGGGCGCGTGCCGCTCGGGATTTCTCGCTGTCTCGGACGGCCTGTCGAATAGTGCATTCCGGTCGGTTTTCGGAATGGGTCCCGGCTTTCCGATCCTGGAGCATTGTCTGGTTCGCCGGGCGGCGCGCGGCCGGCCGGCGTCGCCCCTTGGGGGCGCCGCTCCCGCGGCGGACGGGGAACCTCGCATGATAGCGGAGAAGAATCAATTCGATCTGATCGCCGGATATTTGCTCACGTAGGCATCGGATTGTGAAAGCCCCCGCGCCGCAGCCTTCTTCCGGCCGGAGTGCGGAACGTGACTGCACGGCCGGGTGAGCGCGGGCCGACTCGGACAACCGAGCCGGGCAGGGGGCGCTACGGCGCTCCGCCGAGGTCGTAGAGCGTGACCCCGTCCACCGCCTTCGCGGTGAAGTTGTCCGCGACCCACTGGGATATCGCGGAGGTCGTGCCCTGTCGGCCGCCCGGTCCGAATCCGCCCTCGATGAAGTAGTGGATCTGCCCGGCGGCCACGTACTGCTGGAACTGCTCCAGCGTGGGGGAGGGGTCGCTGCCGTTGAACCCGCCGATCGGCATGACCGGCAGTCCGGTGGCCAGTTGATATCCGGCGGCGCCGGTGGCGGAGATGGTGGCCGCCGCCCAGGTGTAGGCGTCGCCGTTCTCCCGCAGCAGCGCCACCAGCGCGTCGCCGGGACTGCTCGCGTTCAGGAAACCACCGCCGGGTCCGCCCCTGCGGTTGCCGTCGCGTCCACCGGCACTGCCGATCGCGCCGTCGCCGGGCGCGGCCCCGCCGCCGGTCGTCCCGGGCACACCACCCGGACCGGGCAGCCCACCCGGGCTGCCGTCGAGAGTCGGCATCCCCGCGGGTCCGCCGTACATCCCGGGAACTCCGCCGGTTCCGTCGGTCATACCGGGCATCCCACCACCCGGCATACCGCCCGGACCACCGACCAGGGATCCCGGCATCCGGCCACCCATACCGGGCGGCGGTCGCATACCGCCGGACATCCCCGTGTTCGGTCCGGCGGTCGGAATCGCACCCGCGTGGCCGGTGTTCAACGTGTCTACCGTGTAGCCGACCGGTCCGGCCAGGCCCACCGCCGCGGCGAGCACGGCCGCCGCCGCGGTCGCCCGGCCGGGCAGCGGAACGAGGAGCGCGACCGTCGCGACGATACCTGCGACCAGTACCGCCCATCGCAGCCACGGCAGGAACTCCGCACTGCGTGAGAGCAGCATCCAGGCCGTGGCGGTGGTCAGGCCGACCGCGAGCGCGGCCGCCGCCCTTACCCACCACCGGGACCGTTCGCGCCAGAACAGCACCGCGCCGATACCCACCAGCGCGGCGACAGCCGGGGCCAGCGCCACCGTGTAGTACTGGTGGAAGATCCCGGCCATGAAGCTGAACACCAGTCCGGTGACCAGCAGCCAGCCACCCCACAGCAGCACCTGCGCGCGGGGACCATCGGTGCGGGCCGCGCGGCCCCGCAGCAGCAGTCCGGTGACCAGCGCGACCAGCGCCGCAGGGATCAGCCAGGCGATCTGCCCGCCCTGCATCTGGTCGAACATTCGCGTTACCCCGGTCCGGCCCCACATGCCGTTGCCGCCGGGCGGCAGTTCACCGCCCGGACCGACGCTGCCGGTCTCGTTACCGTTCAACCGCCCCAATCCGTTGTAGCCGAGGGTCAGTTCGAGGATCGAATTATGCTGCGAGCCACCGATGTACGGGCGCGAATCGGCCGGCCACAGTTCCACGGCCAGGATCCACCAGCCCGCGGCCACCAGCATGGCGGCCCCGGCGGCGAACAGTTGCGCGATACGTTTGCCGAGCTGCGGCGGTCCGGCGAACAGGTAGACCAGTGCCAGGGCGGGCACCACCAGCATGACCTGCAACTGTTTGGCCAGGAAACCGATCCCGATGAAGGTCCCGGTGAGTACCAACCAGCGCCGGCGCCCGTCATCCAGCGCGCGCGTCATCGCCCATACGGACGCGACCATCGCCGACACCAGCAGCGCGTCCGGGTTGTTGAACCGGAACATCAGTGCGAATACCGGGGTCACCGCCAGCGCCAGCCCGGCGATCAACCCGGCCGCCGGGCCGAACGAACGCCGCACGATCGCCCGGACCAGTGCCACCGTCGCCAGCCCCAGCAGTACCTGGGGAACGAGGATGCTCCAGCTGCTCAAACCGAACAGACGCACCGACAGCTCCATGAGCCACAGCGAGGCGGGTGCCTTGTCCACGGTGATGGAGTTCGCGGCATCGGAGGATCCGAAGAAGAACGCCTTCCACGACACCGAACCCGCCTGGATGGCAGCCGAATAGAAGGAATTGGCCCAGCCGTTGGCGCTCAGGTTGTAGAGGTAGGAGAGCCCGGTGGCGAGCAACAAGGCCGCCAGCGCGGGATACTCCCAGCGGTTCGCGTGCGCCGGCCCGGGAGCGGGCACGGTGGCCGGGATCACCTCGATTCCGGTCGGCGCCGGGGTCACCGTCATCGCGCGACCTCCTCGGCCACCGATGCGGGGCGGCCGCTCTCGTGGAACACCCAGCGCAGCCCGACGAACCGCATGAGGGTGGCGATCAGGTTCGCGACGACCAGCACGAACAACTCCAGCTGTACGGGGGCGCCGGGCGCCCAGTGGTGCAGGACGAACAGGGAGCCGCTGGTCACCAGCAACCCGAACCCGAAGATCAGCAGACCCTGGAACTGGTGCGACACCATCCCGCTCTGTCCGCGCACCCCGAAGGTGAACGTCCGGTTGGCGGCGGTATTGCCGATCGCGGTGATCAACAGGGCCGCGAAATTGGCGACCTGCGCACCTACCATCGGTTGCAGTAGCAGGTAGAGCAGTATGTAGGCGAGGGTGGAGCCGACCCCGACCAGTGCGAACCGCACCAGCTGGCCCACCATGCCGAGGGGCACCCCCGGCACCAGCGGCTCGCGGCCCACCGCCGCGCGGAGCTCGGCCAGCGGAAGCGAGCCGGTGGCCAGGGCGCGGCCCATCCGCCAGACGCCGCGCAGGTCCTGGTAGGCGGTATCGACGAGATCGACGCGACTGCCGGGGTCGTCGATCCAGTCCACCGGAACCTCGTGGATCCGCAGCCCGGCACGTTCGGCGATGACCAGCAGTTCGGTGTCGAAGAACCACTCCCCGTCCTGGACCAGCGGCAACAGCTTGTGCGCCACCTCGGTGCGCATGGCCTTGAAACCGCATTGAGCATCGGAGAAATGCGCCCGGAGCGTTGCTTTCAGCAACAGGTTGTAGGACCGGGAGATGAATTCGCGCTTGGGTCCGCGCACCACCCGGGACCCCGAGCCCAGCCGGGTGCCGATCGCCAGATCCGAATGACCGGAGACCAGCGGTGCGACCAGCGGGAGCAGCGCGTTCAGATCGGTGGAGAGGTCGACATCCATATACGCGACGACCTGCGCGTCCGAGTCCTGCCACACCGTGCGCAGCGCGCGCCCGCGCCCCTTGGCGTCGAGATGGACCACCCGGACACTGTCCAGTTCATCGGCGAGTAGTTCGGCCACCGCCGGCGTGGAATCGGTGCTGGCGTTGTCGGCGACGGTGATCCGCGCCGGAAACGGGACCCCGCTGTCGAGATAGTCGCGGAGCCGGCGCACACACACGCCGAGATCGGTTTCTTCGTTGTACACGGGGACGACCACATCCAGCACCGGCGGCGCCGCGGTGTGTTCCCTGAGGTCCGCCGCTGCGGCGAGGGTCTCGGTCATGTGGACCAGAGTCGGTGGGTGAGCTGGGGCCGGGCTCCAGCCAACCTGGGAGGTAGCTGTGTCTATTTGCGGCGCCTTCGGCGCCGCGGGTCGGGGCCCTGCGCCCCCGAATCTTCCCTCCTGCGCTCAGTCGCTCCGTCGGTCCGGAATCGAGGGCGGGCCCCGACCACGGGTGTGGACGATCCGGAATGGGCAGAAGGTGTGTCGGCGAACGTCACTACCAGTGCGGCTGGGTTGGCCAGATGGTAGCGCCCAAGCCCGGTCCTTCAGGGCCGGCTTAGCGCATCAACTTCGGCCTACCGGGACCACGGGGCGGTCGTCGTTGCTGCTCGATGTACTGGCGGATGATCGAGATTGGCGCGCCGCCGGACGGGCGGAGTGGCTAAACGCCTGCGGAGGGGCTGTCAGTCTTTCCGCCTAGCGGGGAGCGAGCCCCAGAGAAACAGGAACCCGCCGGAGAGGCGTGTAGCGCTTCAGGAGCAATCCCAGCCGTTCACGGCCAGGAGGATGTCAAACCTCGAGTATGGACCCTCGCCCTCGCTCGCTCCCTCGCCCGCCCCGCCCCCCGACAGGTTCGCCGACTCGGCCGAGGTCAGCCCAGCCGCCACAGCGGGGAGACCGGACCATGGCCTTTGCCCAGGTCATAGGCGGCTTCCAGGCTGCGCCGCGTCCATTCCTTGGCGAATTCGAAGGCGTCGGGGACCGAATAGCCGTGAGCCAGCGCGCAGGCCAGGGCCGCGGCCAGGGTGTCGCCGCCGCCGTGATCGTTGCCGGTCTCGATACGCGGGGCGGAGAACTCCAGGAACCGGTCGCCGTCGAACAGCAGATCGGTGCTCAGCGCCGAGGTGCGCAGGTGGCCGCCCTTCACCACGACCCAGCGTGGTCCGAGCCCGTGCAGTGCCTCGGCTGCGGTGCGCGCGGACGCCGCGTCGGTGACCTCCACCCCGGTCAGCAACCGCACCTCGTCCAGGTTCGGGGTGACGATGGTGGCCAGCGGGAACAGCGTGTACCGCACGGCGTCGAGTGCTTCGGTGTGCAGCAGCGGGTCGCCGTGCATGGAGGCCGCGACGGGGTCGACCACCAGCGGCACCGCGGCGTCGTGCCCGATGCCGACCTCCCGGCAGACCGCGGCCACGGCCTCGATGATGTCACCTGAGGCGAGCATGCCCGTCTTCGCGGCGCCGATACCGATATCGTCGGCCACCGAGCGCACCTGGTCCGCGACCACCTGCGGGGGAATCTCGTGGAACCCGCTCACGCCCACCGTGTTCTGCACGGTCACCGCGGCCACCGCCACCAGGGCGTGCACTCCGCACAGGGCCATGGTCCGGGTATCGGCCTGGATTCCGGCCCCGCCGCCCGAATCGGTACCGGCGATGGTGAGCACCCGGACCGGGGTCTGTCCCGGGGGCGTCAACGGCAACAATCTCACCCGGTCACCCTACGTGGGCGGGGTTCGTGGCCGGGTGCGGTGTCTGGAGTCGGCGAATGTCAGACCCAGGCTTCGATCGGTTCGGTGTCCAGGGTCAGCGCGACGGGGGCGGGCAGTTCGACGCTGTCACCGATCGAGACTGTCACCCGGCGCTGGTAGCGCGCGCCCGAGGGCAGGCTGAACACCGTGATCTCTGTCGCGCATGCGCCGGTGCACAGCTCGGCGGGTCAGCGGATGGTGTGGTCGATGAGCCGGCGGGCCGCCCGGTCGGTGCGTTCGATATCGCCGGTGATGAGCCGGTCCTGCAGGATGCCGCGCAACCCGGAGACCAGCACGGTGGCCACCACTTCGGGTTCGTCGTCCGGGTTGAGCGCGCGCAGGCCCGCGGTGAGGGCGGTGACGAACGCCGCTGTGGCCTTGTCGGCGTAGCCCGCGTAGGGGCCGTGGGGCGCGCAGGCCGCGCCGAGTACCTGGAGCATCACCCGCACACTGACCGATCCCGAGCCGGTGGTGTTCGAACGCCAGAAATCCCACAGCCGTTCCCGTAGCGCGGCGGCGTCGTGCACTTCGGCGAAGACGGCCGTGAGGTTCGGGCGATGGGTCGCCAGGGCCTGGACCAGCAGTTCTTCTTTGGTGCCGAAGTAGTAGATCAGCATCCGGGAACTGGTGCCCAGGGCGGCGGCCAAGGGACGCAGGGAAAGGTCCGCGAGGCCGCGTTCGGCGATATAGCGCACCACGGCATCGAGGATCTCGGCGCGTTTTGCGTGGTCGAGTGGGCGGGCCATGAGTTGACTGTAGCGAACGCTACAGGTATTCATGACCCCGTGACTGTACCGATCGCTTCAGAAACTCCGGCGGCGGCGCAGGTGGTCGTCACCGGGTACGCGGGCGCCACCTCGATCGCCGGCGATATGGACGAGACCTGGTCGGGGCTGCTGGACGGCCGAACCGGCATCACCACCCTCGACGACGATTTCGTCGCCGAATACGACCTGCCCGTACGTATCGGTGGCAAGCTCGCCACCCATCCGGGTGCGCAACTCACCCGGGTCGAACAGCGCAGGCACTCCTATGTCGAACAGCTCGCGCTGGTGCTCGGCCGGCAGGTCTGGTGTGCGGCGGGCCGGCCGGAGGTGGAGGGTGAGCGGCTCGCGGTGAGTATCGGCACCGGGCTGGGCGGCGGCGACGCGCTCATCGACGCGGTCGACGCCATGCGCGCCGGCGGCTACCGCAAGGTCTCGCCCATGGCGGTGCCCATGGTCATGCCCAACGGCCCGGCGGCGGCCGTCAGCCTGGAAATCGGCGCGAAGGCCGGGGTTTTCGCGCCGGTCTCGGCGTGCTCGTCCGGTACCGAGGCCATCGCGCAGGCCTGGCGGCTGATCGCCACCGGCGAGGCGGATGTGGTGGTGGCCGGTGGCGTGGAGGGGCATATCCACGCCGTGCCGATCGCCGGTTTCGCCATGATGCGGGCGATGAGCACTCGCAACGACGATCCCGGCGCTGCCTCGCGGCCGTTCGACCGGGATCGCGACGGTTTCGTCTTCGGCGAAGCGGGTGCGCTGCTGGTCCTGGAATCGGAGCGGCACGCCCGCGCCCGCGGTGCCCGCATCCATGCCCGGGTGCTCGGCGCCGGAATAACCTCCGACGCCTATCACATCGTCGCTTCGGATCCGGCCGGCGAGGGCGCGGCCCGCGCCATGCGCAAGGCGATCGCCGTCGCGCGGCTGGCGCCCGCCGATATCGGGCATGTCAACGCCCACGCCACCTCGACCTCCATCGGTGACGCCTCGGAGGCGACGGCGATCGAGGCGGTCACCCCCGATGCCTCGGTCTACGCGCCCAAATCGGCGCTCGGGCATTCCATCGGCGCGGTCGGCGCCCTGGAAACCATCCTCACCGCGCTCACCCTGCGGGAACAGGTCGTACCGCCCACTCTCAATCTCGAGAATCCGGACGCGGACCTGGATATCGTGCACGGCCGGGCCCGGCCACAGCGGATCGAGTACGCGCTGACGAATTCGTTCGGTTTCGGTGGTCACAATGTGACGCTGGCGCTGGGCCGGGCCTGACACGACGACCGGCGCAAGCGCGGGACACACCGAGTGCCACAGCGTCCGGGGCCGAACGCATTTCGCTGCGTCCGCCCCATTCTCGTCGCCGCGAAAGGCAGGCCGGAGTAGGTGACGGCCGAATCGGCACCCGGCCGCCACCGGGTGCGCGACCGGCCGTCCGGGGATCAGCCCGGGACCTTGTCCAGGAAGCCCAGCACCGTTTCGATCCGGCCCTGCTCGTCGGTGACCAGAACGTCGAAGCCGATGATCACGGGCTCGGCGCCTTCGGGTCCCAGGCCCCACTGGAACCGGACCTGACGATGGTGGGCATCCGGTTCCCCGACCAGGGTGAAGACGAATCCGGGGAACTGCTCGTGCACCGCGCCGACGGTCGCGCCGATCGCCTCGAGACCGGCCGCCTCGGCCAGCGGATCGATGTAGGACGCTTCCGGTGCCCAGTGCGTGTTCAGCAGTTCTTTCCGGGCGGCCGCGTCGGTGGTGTTCCAGGTCTGCAGGTAGGCGGTGACGGTGTCTTTCATCGGAGTTCCTTCCGGGGTTGTGTGAACCAGGTGCCCTCAGCATCGCCGGGATCGGCCGGCCCGGCGATTACCTCGGAGGTAATGGGATCGGTTACTGCTCCGGCTACGATTTCGGACGTGGTGATCACGGATACCGAACCCTCGGTCGGCGGCCTGCTGCGGTCCTGGCGGGAGCGGCGCCGGCTGAGTCAGCTGCAGCTCGCGTCCCAGGCCGAGGTGTCCACCCGGCACCTCAGTTTCGTCGAGACCGGCCGTTCCCGGCCCACTCGTGAGATGGTCGAACGACTGGCCGGGCACCTGGACGTCCCGCTGCGTGAACGCAACGAACTGCTCCTGGCGGCCGGTTACGCGCCGAGCTATGGCCAGCGCGAGGTGGACGCACCGGAACTGCGGTCGGTGATGGACGCCTTCCGGGTGCTGCTCGACGCGCACCTCCCGCATCCGGCCCTGGTGCTGGATCGGTGCTGGGATGTGGTGGACCGCAATACCGCCACCGACGCGCTACTCGACGGTTGTGCCCCCGAACTGCTGGAGCCGCCCGTCAATGCCATCCGTATCTCACTGCACCCCGGCGGCCTGGCACCCCGGATCCGCAACCTCGGACAGTGGCGCAACCATCTGCTCGGCCAGGTCCGCGGGCGGTTGGAGGCCACCGGCGACAGCCGGCTGAAGGCACTGCTCGACGAGGTATCCGCTTACCCGTGCCACGACAGCGGCACCCGGGCCCGCACCGATGTGGTGGTGCCGTTGCAATTGCGGGTCGGCGACGCGGAGTTCTCCTTCTTCAGCATCACCGCCTCGGCTCTCTCGGCCACCGACGTCACCATCGACGAACTCCATATCGAAGCCTTCTACCCGGCCGACGAAGCGACGGCCCGGCGGTTCCGCACTTGAGCGGCCGCCCGGAGCCGTAGACGCTCGCTTATGCGGACGAGAGTTCGGGCCATGGTTCGTCTCGCTCCTGATTGCTGTACTGGGAACAGCCAAAAGGCAACGGGTTTCGAGTCAGGAGCAATCATGCGAATCGCGGTTTTCGGAGCGACCGGTACGGTCGGGCAGCACATCGTCGAGCAGGCGCTCGAGCGCGGGTATGAGGTCACCGCGCTCACTCGCGACGCCGGCCGGATCACCCGCACCCATGAACGCCTGCACATTGTGGAAGGGGATGTGCTCGACCCGGGCGCGGTCGGGCGGGCCGTCTACGGTCAGGACGCGGTACTGGTGGCGCTGGGCAATGGGCGCAAGGGCGTGGTGCGGGCGGAGGGCACCCGCACGATCATCGAGGCGATGAACCGTACCGGCGTGAAACGGCTGATCTGCCAGTCCACGCTGGGTGCCGGCGACAGCCGCGCCAATCTCGACTTCCTCTGGAAGTACATCATGTTCGGCCTGCTGCTGCGCCCGGCCTACGCCGACCACCAGCAGCAGGAGGCCTATGTCCGGGCCGGTGACCTGGAGTGGACCATCGTGCGGCCCAGTGCTTTCACCGACGGCCCGCGCACCGGCACCTATCGGCGCGGTTTCGGGGTCGACGAGAAGGGACTGAGCCTGAAGATCGCCCGCGCCGATATCGCGGAGTTCCTGCTCGACCAGATCACCGACCGCACCTATGTGCACCGGGCTCCGGGAATCTCGAACTGAACGGCTCCGGAAGTGGAGGTGGTGCGGTCTGCGGGCTCGGCGAGTACGGATCCGCTGTTGTCGCGGTCCGGTACGACCTCGCTCCCGGGGCCGGCTATCGCACGGGCGCGCCCGCGACGCCCTGCCGGCCCGGCGCGGAGTACCTCCGGCGCCGCGACAGGGAGCCTGCCGGGGTCACCGGCCCGGTGCGGGTGGGCTCGGGGAGATGGCGACCGGGAAGGGGGTGCGTGGTTCGGTTCAGCTGTGCTCGTGCAGTGTGTCCCAGGCGGGGAAGGGGTCCGGGTAGCGCGCCCAGGTGCGCGGCCCGGCAGCGTATTCGGCATCGGTGAGCAGGGCCGCGTCGAGCGCGGCGCGTATTCCTTCGCGGTCCGGCCGCACGCCGATGAACACGATCTCCTGCCCGGCCGGGATCTCGAGTGCCGACCACCACGCCGCGGGTTCGAAGGTGAGATTCGGTCCGGCCTGCGACCAGACCGCGGCGATCTCGGGCCGGCTGGCGATCCAGCAGAAACCCTTGCTGCGCAACAACCTGCGCAGACCGGCCAGGACATCGGCGAGGCGTTGGGGATGAAACGGGCGGCCGGCGGTGTAGGTGAGACTGCTGATGCCGTATTCCTCGGTCTCGGGAGTGTGCCCGCCCGCCAGTTCCGCGTCCCAGCCTTCGGCGGTGGCGGCCACGGCCGGGTCGTAGCGTCCGGTGTCGAGTACCTCGGTCAGTTCGACGATCCCGTTGCTGGTGCGGATCAGTTCGGCCCGCGGGTTCATCCGCCGTAACGTCGCCTCCACCGCCCCGGCCACTGCCGGGCTCACCAGGTCGATCTTGTTGAGCAGCAGGACATCGGCGAATTCGACCTGATCGGAGAGGAGTTCGGCGATACCGCGTTCGTCGCCGGCACCGGCCTCCAACTTCCGGGCGGCCAGCGTTTCACCACGTGTCAGCTCGCTGAGAAAGGTCGAGGCGTCCACCACCGTGACCATGGTGTCGAGCCGGGCCAGCTCACCCAGGGAGAACCCGTCCTCGAATTCCCATTCGAACGTCGCCGCCACGGGCATCGGCTCGGAGATACCGGTGGATTCGATGACCAGCTGATCGAACCGCCCCTCCCGGGCCAGGCGGCCCACCGCCTCGATGAGGTCCTCCCGCAGGGTGCAGCAGATGCAGCCGTTGGTGAGCTCGACGAGCTTCTCCTCGGTCCGGTCGAGATGGCCCTGCCCCGTGATCAATGCCGCGTCGATGTTCACCTCGCTCATATCGTTCACGATCACCGCCACCCGTCGTCCTTCCCGGTTGGCGAGGATGTGGTTGAGCAGGGTGGTTTTGCCGGCGCCGAGGAACCCCGACAGGACGGTGACTGGCAAAGGGCGGAGGTCGGTCGCACACATAGCAAAAATGATAACGGTTGTCATTAATGGCCATGCGGGTGTCCCGGCTTCTATCACCGATCACGCCTCAGCTCAGGGGACGCCCGAGCTCGCCGGACTGAACCGTCCCGGATGCGAGCGAGACGGTGGGCCCCTGGGGCGCTGGAGATCGGTCACCGCTCGACGGCCAAGGCCGTTCGGTTCAACACCACCCAGTACTGGTCGCCCATCTTCCAATTGGCACCGTTGGTGGAGTACGCGTCATATCCCTGTGCGGCGGCGAAGCGGCCCAAGTCCGCATGAACCCACCATGCAGCCCTGAGTTCCTGCATCCGCGCCTCTGTTTCCGGCGTCCGCTCCAATTCTGCGAGCCGCCTGTTCTCAGCGCTGATCGCCCCGGTCGCCGCCAGTTGTTCTTTGCGCAAGCGGTCGATATGGGCGATCTTGGCATCGGGGCGTAACGCCATTCTGATCACACCATCGGGATTGTTGTCGGCATAGTCGAGTGCGGACTCGCGCAGGTCCGTGGCGTAAGTGCCGTTCCCGGTCGCGAGACGTTGATGGGGTGAGCCCGAGGTATGCGCTTCGTATTTGAAATCGTGCACATAGCGCACCTCGGTGACGCCGCGGAACAGTTCCTGGCCACCGGCGGCGATAACCTCGTCTACGCCGCGCGCGTCGGTCAGCGTCGGTGGCCCGTCGAAGCCCTGTATCCGGTAGATCTCGGCGAGGCCGGGATCGCCCCGATCTCCGGTGTTCTGCTCCAGCTTGCTACGAATGGCGACGTAGTCCAACCTATCCAGCAGATTCCTACCGCGCGAGTATTTCGATCGGGACAGCTGGGGTAGGCCGCTGCGCTCACGCCGGGCGAACAGATTCGAGAAAACGCCGCGTGTACCACTGGCACGGTCCGCAGCATCAAATTCTCGTGTGGCATTCATGGCTGCGTCGCTGATCAGGCGTGTTGTGCTCGCGGAAGCATGCGCGCCCATTCGCAGCACGCTTCCGAGCCGACTTCTGATCGACTGCATTACGTCGATCAACGAGCGAGACAGCACAGCGGTCCTCGGGCCGATGCGGCCCATTCGTGAGCCGCCCTCGACACATTATTGCTCAGTGGTAGCCATCTCGTGCGAAGTGGCCGTTCACCTGCTTATTTCCCGAATGCGGGCGGACCACGACCGGTAGTGCGCCCGCTCCGGTCAGGACACCACCGGCAAGTACACCCGTTTACCGGCCTCGGTGAACTCGGTCGACTTCTCTGCCATCCCGGCCTCTATCGCGCCGATATCGGTCAGATTGTGCTGCGCCGCGTATTCGCGTACGTCCGCGGAGATGCGCATGGAGCAGAACTTCGGACCGCACATCGAACAGAAATGCGCCGTCTTCGCCGGTTCCGCGGGCATCGTCTCGTCGTGATATTCGCGGGCGGTATCGGGGTCCAGTGACAGCGCGAACTGGTCGCGCCAGCGGAACTCGAACCGGGCCCTGGACAACTCGTCGTCGCGGAGCTGGGCGTGCGGATGGCCTTTGGCCAGGTCGGCGGCGTGCGCGGCGATCTTGTAGGTGATCACCCCGGTCTTCACATCGTCACGGTCGGGGAGGCCGAGATGTTCTTTCGGCGTGACGTAGCACAGCATCGCCGTGCCGGCCTGCGCGATCATCGCGGCCCCGATGGCCGAGGTGATGTGGTCGTATGCGGGTGCGATATCGGTGGCCAGCGGGCCGAGCGTATAGAAGGGGGCTTCCTCGCAGAGTTCCTCTTCCAACCGGACGTTCTCCACGATCTTGTGCATCGGTACGTGGCCGGGGCCCTCGATCATCACCTGGACACCGTGCGATTTCGCGATGGTGGTCAGCTCGCCGAGGGTACGGAGTTCGGCGAATTGGGCTTCGTCGTTGGCGTCGGCGATGGAACCGGGCCGTAGCCCGTCACCCAGCGAGAAGGTGACGTCGTAGCGCGCCAGAATCTCGCACAACTCCTCGAAATGGGTGTACAGGAACGATTCCCGATGGTGGGCCAGGCACCACGCGGCCATGATCGAACCGCCACGCGAGACGATTCCGGTGACCCGCTTCGCGGTCAGCGGCACATAGCGCAGCAGGACACCGGCGTGCACGGTCATATAATCGACCCCCTGCTCGCACTGTTCGATCACGGTGTCGCGGTATATATCCCAGTTGAGCGCGGCCGGATCACCGCCGACCTTCTCCAGGGCCTGATAGATCGGCACCGTGCCCACCGGGACCGGCGAGTTGCGCAGAATCCACTCGCGCGTCTCGTGGATGTTCTTGCCGGTGGACAGATCCATGATGGTGTCCGCGCCCCAGCGGGTGGCCCACACCATCTTCTCGACCTCCTCGGAGATCGAGGACGAGACGGCCGAATTGCCGATATTGGCATTGATCTTCACCAGGAACTTCTTGCCGATGACAGTCGGCTCCAGCTCCGGATGCCGGTGGTTGGCCGGGATCACCGCGCGGCCGGCGGCGACCTCCGCGCGCACCAACTCCGCCGGCACGCCCTCCCGGGCGGCGACGAAGCGCATCTCGGGGGTCAGGATCCCGGCCCGGGCCCAGGCGAGCTGGGTGCGTGGGCCGGGCACATCCGGCTTCTCCCACTCGTCCCGGAGCGCGGGCAGGCCCGCCTCCAGATCGATGGACGCGGTGGCGTCGGTGTACGGGCCGGACGTGTCGTAGACGTCGAAATGGTCGCCGTTGGTCAGCTCGATCCGGCGCACCGGAATGCGCAGACCGTCGATTTCCCGGTAGTGCTTGACGCTGCCCTCGATCGGACCGGTGGTCACCGAATCGACAGGTGTGGTCGTCATATTTCCTCCCTACGCCGGCATTACCCGGTCAGGTTCATACGGTCGACAGCCCTGAGCGCTCCGTGGAGCTAGCCGTCCTCTCAGCCCGCTGGTGCGAGCCCCCGTTGGCATGTGCAGTTTTCCGCCGCCGACCATACCTGCCCGCGGACCGTCCCGGGCAGGACGGCGAACTCGGCCGGCCGACCGCGGCGGCCCGACCCGACCACGACCCGCCGGAGGCGCGGCCGATAAGCACAGAGTGTTCGGTGCGGCTGTTGTGGACTGCGAGAGATAGGGTCTATCCGTGACCCTCTCGCATGGATCGCTGATGACCGTCGACGAGTTCGAGGAACTCGACGCGGCGGCCCAGCGGATTTCCGAAGGGCTGCGGCTCGAATACCTGAACGGTCTGCTGGCCGCGAAGGCGAGACCGGATTCCAACCACACCCGCGTCGTGCAGTGGCTGGCGCGGTTCCTGGTGCCGCGCCGGTCCGAACTCTGGCTTTTCGCCGATCGCGGTCTGCGGGCAGGGCGCACCGGCGGCAGCCGGGTGCGACCCGACGCCATCCTCGCACCCGCGTCCGCCTTCGCCGGTGAAGGCGAATGGTCGGACCCGCAGCCGGTGATCATGACCATCGAGATCAGTTCCCGGGCCCAGCACACCGAACTGCGGGATCGGCTCGACAAGCCGTTTCTGTACGCGGCCACCGGTATCCCGCTCTACTTCCTGATCGACCGCGGTGCCGCGGAGGTGAGCGTGTACAGCGAGCCCGAGGACGGCCGCTACAGCACCAAGGTGACCGTGCCGTTCGGCACCGATATCGAGATTCCCGAGCCGCTCGGTGTCTTCCTCGCCACCGATCCGCTCGCGGACTGGTTGTAGCGGCGTCAGGTGGTGAATTCGGCGAGCACCGGAGCGTGGTCGCTGGCGCCCTTGCCCTTGCGCTCCTCCCGGTCCACCCCAGCGTCGACCACCGTCGCGGCCAGGGCCGGTGAGGCCAGTACGAAGTCGATACGCATTCCTTCCTTACGAGGGAAGCGCAGCTGGGTGTAGTCCCAGTAGGTGTACACACCGGGGCCGGGGGCGAAGGGCCGCATCACATCGGTGAAACCGGTATCGGTGACCGCGGTGAACGCGTCCCGTTCCGGTTGGGACACATGGGTTCTGCCGGCGAACAGTTCCGGTGACCAGACATCGTCGTCGGTGGGCGCGATATTCCAGTCCCCGACCAGCGCCGTCTTCGCCTGCGGGTCGGCGGCCAGCCAGCGGGCGGCGTTGTCGCGGAGCGCGGCCAGCCAGGCCAGTTTGTACTCGTAGTGCGGGTCGGCCAGTGCGCGCCCGTTGGGCACGTACAGGCTCCACACCCGGACTCCGTCGCAGGTGGCGCCCAGGGCCCGCGCCTCGACGGTCGGTGAGGGGATGAGCGTATCGGCGGCGTCGCGATCGAATCCGGGCTGGCCCGGGAAGCCGATCTCCACGTCGTCGAGACCCACCCGCGATGCGATCGCCACGCCGTTCCACTGGTTCAACCCCACATGCGCGACCTCGTACCCGGCCTCGGCGAAACGCTCGAAGGGAAACTGATCGTCGCGGCATTTGGTCTCCTGGATCGCCAGCACATCGATGTCCTGGCGATCCAGCCAGGCCAGCACCCGGTCCTGCCGGGAGCGGATCGAATTGACATTCCAGGTGGCCAGGCGCAACGAATTACCTTTTCGCGAGTCGGGCGAACCGCAGTTCGGGGTGTACCGCCGTTACTGTCCGAGCACCCCGGAACTGCCGGGGACGGCATAGCGGTAGCTGTGATGATCGACGAACCCGAGTTCACCGAACAGCTCCAGGGCGTCCACATTACCGGCCTCGACCTGGACGTAGGCATGTGTCGCGCCACGATCGCGACCCCAGCGCAGCAGTTCACCGCAGACGAGTGCGGCCAGGCCGTGCCGGCGATGGGCGGCCACCACCGCCACACAGGTCAGGCCGACCCAGCGGCGGCCGTCGGAGGCGGAGGTGAGTGCGCCGCGGGCGATGGCGATGGGATTGGGCAGGCCCAGCGAGGCGAAACCCAGCTGTCCGTCGTGCACGGCGGAGAGTACTTCGGGCAGCGGGACCGTGGCGGTGTGGCCGCTCGGTTCGTCGCCGCGGTAGCGGTGGATCTCCAGCCACGCGATATCGGGTTCGGGCGCGATTCGCACCATGGACGGGCCCTGTGGGAGGACGAAATTCTCCAGGTCGATGCCCAGGACCCGGGTTTCGCCCCAGCTGTTCCAGCCCGGCGGCACGGTGGCCAGCCGGTCGGGAAGTGCCAGTTGCAGCGGTAAACCCTGGGCGGCGTACCAGGCGCCGATCCGACGCAGGGCGTCCGGGGTGACCCGGGCCGGCCCGTTCGAATCACCTATGGGTACCGCGGAATTGGCACGGCGGGTGTAACCGTGTCCGGCGCGCAGCAGCCAGCCGTCCATCCAGGCGGATTCGGTGCCCGGCCAGCCGAACGCCGCCGCGGTCTCCAGCGCGCGGATCTCCGAGGTGCGGATCGGTCGGGGAGCCAGCGATTTCAACGCCACCACGCTGGCCGCCGGGATCATCACCGGATGGCCGTCGGCGGCCAGGACGGTCAGCGGATTGGTCTCCACCACCTCGCCGATCACATCGGTGAGCGGCGGGCTGCTGCCCTCGGGGAGCCGGTAGCGCACCACGACCCGCTCACCGAGCGGAATCCGGGTGATCGGGATGTCGCCGTCTCGGTCGTGCGGGTCAGTCGTCATGTCCGAAGGGGTCCGGGTCGCTGCCGGGTAGCCAGGTGCGGCCGGGGACGCCCCAGCCGTTGCGCTTGACGGCCTTCTTCGCTGCCCGCGCGTGGCGTCCGATCAGGACATCGATGTAGAGGTAGCCGTCGAGATGGCCGACCTCGTGCTGCAGCATGCGGGCGAAGAAACCGGTGCCCTCGACGGTGACGGGTTCGCCGTGCTCGTCGGTTCCGGTGACCCTGGCCCAGTCGGCCCGGCCGGTGGGGTACTGCTCGCCGGGCACCGACAGACAGCCCTCTTCGTCGTCATCGGGATCCGGCATGGTCTCCGGGATCGCCGAGGTCTCCAATACGGGATTGATCACGGCTCCTCGGCGCCGCACCATTGTGCCGTCCTCCGCCCCGTCCGGACAGTCGTAGACGAAGAGGCGCTTGGACACTCCGACCTGGTTGGCGGCCAGGCCGACCCCGTTGGCGGCGTCCAGGGTCTCGTACATATCCGTGATCAGCCCGGCCAGTTCCGCCGGCGACTCGGTCACCGGCGCGGTGGGGCCGTGCAGCACAGGATCGCCGACGATCACGATGGGCAGGATTGACATGACACGAGCTTATTGGGGCCGTCGGCGGCCGGTGAAAAGGGCCTGCTCTGGGCGGTCGCCCTTACCGGTCGTGGCAGGTGGAACGGGTTCTCGTGCAATATGTGGTACCGCCGTACCGGACACGCCGGACGTCGACGGCAGCGCTCGTCCGGGCGGCGTGGTTCAATATCGCAAGGCAGTAACACGGTGACCCGATCGTGCCCTGATACGGCGATCGCGTCCGGTGGTAACTCGGCGAGGAGCAAGATGGACGGCGCAGCAGCGCGGGATCTTTCCGCAATCCAGGGCGGTCCTCCGGCCAACACAGCGAATACGAATCCCGAAGGGGCCCATGATCCCGAGAGCGGCCTGAGTCGCCGCGAACACGAGATCCTGGCCTTCGAGCGACAGTGGTGGAAGTACGCGGGCGCCAAAGAAGAGGCGATCCGCGAACTGTTCGCACTGTCGCCGACCCGTTACTACCAGGTGCTCAACACCCTCATCGACCGGCCCGAAGCCCTGGCCGCCGACCCGATGCTGGTGAAGCGCCTGCGCAGGCTACGCGCCAGCCGGCAGAAGTCGCGGGCGGCGCGAAAGCTCGGTTTCCAGGTCTGACGCCCCTCCGGACGGTTGCCGCGGTGAAACCGGCTCCGCATCGCTCCCGTTCGCATCCTTACGGCTCTCGGACGGTCGGCATCCGTGGTCGGGGCCCGCCCCCGATCGCGATGGGCTCGAACACTGTGGCTTCTCCTAACCGGCGATTCTGGACCGACGGAGCGAAGAATCGGGGTCATAGGGCTCCGACCCGCCCCGCCGGAGGCGGGGCAAATCAACACAGCAGGCGCTAGGCTCGGGCGGGTGAGCAATTCGAACCCTGGCTCCGGTGGACCGCCGCTGCGTGCGACGGCAATGGTTCTGATCGCCCTGTCGATCGTTTTCGCCGGTCTGGGCGCGATGTCGCTGTCGAGTGCGGACTCGGAGAGTTCGGACAACGCCGAGAGCACAGCGGCCTCGTCGACGACCGCGCTGGCCGCGCCGCGCGCCGGCACCACCACCGCCGCGCCGACCACCACTGCGGCCGTCGAAACCGGCACCACCACCGCCGCGCCGACCACCACGGCGGCGGCCGGCGGGGTCGATCGATCGGCCCCGGTCCGGGTGCTCAACAACAGCATGGTCGCGGGTCTGGCGTCCACGACCGCGAACGAACTCACCGCGCGTGGCTGGACCAACACCTCCACCGGCAACTACGCCGCCACCACGCTCGAGAACACCACCGTGTACTACGGTCCGGCGCCGGCCGACGAGGCCACCGCCGCCGCGGTCGCCGCCGATATCGGCGCCACCACCGCGCCGATGATCCCGGGGCTGGGCGACGGTTCGGGAGTCGTCGTGGTGGTGACCGGGCGGTGACACGCGTCTCCGGGGGTCGGGGGCGTCCCGGCCGGGCCGGGGCGGCGTGGCATCATCTTGTGCGTCGAAAGATCGTTGTCGAAACGCTCTACCCTTAAACTCGGTACTCGTAAAGGAGTTCCCTGATGGCACAGTCCACTTCTCGTCGCCGGTCTTGGCGGAGCGTGACCCCGGTGCTGGCTGTCGCGGCTTTCGGCCTCGTTGCCTGCACGAACAGTCAGGAATCCAGTGACGTGACGGGGACGACTCCGCCGGTGTGGACCTCGTCCCCGGCCCCGGCTGGTGGCGCGGGCGAGCATGGTGAGCACGGAGAACAGCCGGGGTCCCCGGCCGGATCGGGGACCGAGGTCGAACTGAAGTCGCCGAGCGGCGCGAAGATCGGGACGGCGAATATCGCCGACGAGGGAAACCATCTGCGGATCACCGTCGACACAACCGGTTTGACCCCCGGCTTCCACGGTCTGCATATCCACCAGGAAGGCAAATGCGAGGCGAATTCGGCCCCGCCGGCCGGTGGTGCGCCCGGTGACTTCCTGTCCGCGGGCGGACATCTGCAGGTCGGCGGTGCCACCGGGCATCCCGCCAGCGGTGACCTGACCTCGCTGCAGGTCCGCAAGGACGGCCATGGCTACCTGGTGACCACCACCGATACCGTCAGTCTGAGTGATATCCGGGGTAAGGCGATCATCGTGCACGCCAATTCGGACAACTTCGCCAATATCCCGGACCGGTACAGCCGCCAGGGTGGCACCGGCCCGGATCAGCAGACGATGAGCACCGGCGACGCGGGCGGCCGGGTCGCCTGCGGCGTCATCGGCTAGACGTAAGGCAGAGGGGCCGATATGGGTGGGGCGCGGATCGAGCCGGTGCCGTTCCGCGGGTCGCCTCGGCCGACCGTGGGGATCGAATGGGAGATCGCGCTCGTCGACAAGACGAGCCGCGATCTGTCCAATACAGCGGCAGCCGTTTTCGATGCGGTGGGTGAGCTGCGGGCGCACGACGGCACCCCGCAGGTCACCAAGGAACTGCTCCGCAACACCGTGGAACTTGTCACCGGGGTACACGAAACCGTCGGAGCCGCGGTGGCGGATCTTTCCGGCACCATGGCTACGGTGCGCCGGGCCGCCGACGAACTCGGGGTGGATCTGTTCTGTGCGGGCACGCATCCGTTCGCGCAGTGGTCCACCCAGCAGCTCACCCGGTCCGAGCACTACGACGAACTGATCGAACGCACGCAGTGGTGGGGTCGGCAGATGCTGATCTGGGGGGTGCACGTACACGTCGGGGTGTCGCACCGGGACAAGGTTTTTCCCATTCTGAACTCCCTGCTGCTGTCCTATCCGCATCTGCTGGCGCTGTCGGCCTCCTCGCCGATGTGGTCGGGTTCGGATACCGGTTACGCGAGTAATCGCGCGCTGATGTTCCAGCAGTTGCCCACGGCGGGACTGCCGTTCCAGTTCGAGAACTGGAACGAGTTCGAACGCTATGTGCACGATCAGATGAAAACCGGTGTGTTCGAACAACTCGGCGGTATGCACTGGGATATCCGGCCCGCCCCGAAATGGGGGACCATCGAAGTCCGTATCTGCGACGGGATCTCCAACCGGGCGGAACTGGCCGCCCTGGCGGCGTTCATCCACTGTTTGATCGTGCATCTGGACGAGCGGGTGGAACGCGGTGAGTCGCTGCCCACGCTGCCGCCCTGGCATGTGCAGGAGAACAAATGGCGGGCCGCGCGTTACGGGTTGGACGCCATTGTGATCGTGGGTGACGACAACCGCGAACGTCTGGTCACCGAGGATCTCGACGATCTGCTGGCCCGGCTGGAGCCGACGGCGCGGCGCCTGGATTGCGTGGCCGAACTCGCGGCGGTGGCCGATATTCCGCGGCGCGGAGCCAACTATCAGCGGCAGCGGCAGGCGGCGGCGGCCGCGCAGGGGGATCTGGTCGCGGTGGTGGACGCGCTGGTCCGCGAACTCGATAGCTGACCCCGTCGGTACGCTGCTGTTCAGCAGCCCGGTGACCTGCCGTTCACATGCCGTTTACGATGGTTGGGTGCTAGTCGAAAACCCGAATACGGGAGCTGGAGCAGCGGCGTGTAGTGCTGTGCCGCGCCGGGGGGTTCGGGTCGCCGCCGTGGCCGCGGTGCCGGTACTGCTGCTGGTGTTGCAGGGCGTGGCGATATGGCGGGATTTCGAGGGTCCGCTGACGAGCCTGGCCCGCGACTACATCGGTACCCCCAAATCCATGACCGTGCCCTGGGCGGGCCTGGTCCTCGCACTGGTGGGAATCTCGGCCCGGCGCCGGTGGATCGCCGCGGGCGCGGCGGTGCTGATCGATCTGGCATACGCGGGGGTTCGGCTCCTACTGGGGGGACCGTTCACCGTCGGCAACGGCCCCGTTCTGGTGCTCACCGCATTGGCGCTGGTGGCCTGGTTGCGCTGGACGGGCATCGAACGGCGCAACGCGCTGCACGCCGCCGCGCTGGGCGTGCTGCTGATCCTCGCGACCAAGGTCGGTGACGTCTGGCTGCATATCACTGTGGACCTGCGGCCGAGGGTACTGGACCAGTACGTGATGCTGGCCGATCACGCGCTCGGTGATCCGGCGTGGGTGATGGGCCGGGTATTGGAGACCCTGGGACCGGTACCCGACGCGGTACTGCACTGGGTGTACATCGAACTGCCGGCGGCGGCCATCGTGGTGGCGGTCTGGCAGTTGCGGGCGGTGGCGGCGGGCGGCCGGTGGCCGAAACACTATCTGGTGCGCACATTCCTGGTACTGGGCCTGGTGGGGCCGCTGGTGTACATACTGTTCCCGGTGGTCGGGCCGATGTTCGCCTATGGGGTCGACGGGAACGGCTTCCAGCTCGGCAATTTCTGGCCCGATGTGCTGCCGCCGCTCGATCGCGCGCCGGAAGCGATGGTCTTCGATTCGTTCTCCCCGCGCAACTGCATGCCCTCGATGCACACCGCGTGGGCCCTGGCGCTCTTCCTGCACACCCGCCGCAACCCCGACGGTTCGCTCGCGCCGACCTGGCTGCGCTGGGGCGGAATGTTCTGGCTGCTGTGCACGCTCGCCGCGACCCTCGGATTCGGCTACCACTACGGCGTGGACCTGGTCGCCGGGGCGGTGCTGTGCCTGACCGTGGAATCGGCGCTGCGGGAACCCGAACGCGGCTGGGGCCGGTTCCGGATCAGGCTGGTCGCCGGTGGTGCGGTGATACTGGTGACGCTGCTCGTCGGCTACCGGTATCTGGCGGTGCACATGGCCGACCATCCGGTGGTCGCGGGTTCGATCGTCTCGGCCCTGCTCGCGGCGATGGCGGCGGGTTTCCACGCTACCTGGTTCGCCCGGCGCCGCCGCGAGCGGCCGGTTGCGACCGAGGGCGCGACACTGCCGGACGGCGCCGCGGAAGCGGTCGTGGCCACGGCCGATCCACTCGACACGGCGGTACCGGTGGCCGATGGGGCCACCGGGCTCACAGCTGCGGCCGATCCAGTTTGTCCTCGAGTTCGTTGACCACCAGCAGATCCTTGCGGTGCAATTGCTCCCGGTAGGCGGTGCGGCCGATCAGGTGGGCGATTACCGGTGCGGTGAGCAATGTGAACAACCCGACCAGCACCAGCATCCAGACATTGGGATCGTCGTACACCCGGATACAGGTGCCCGCCAGCACCGAAATAAGGCCGATTACCTGGGGTTTTGTCGCCGCGTGCATACGTAGCAGGGTGTCGCGGAACCGAATGATACCGATGGCCGCGGTCAGCGCCAGTACCGCGCCGAAAATGATCAGGATGCCGGAGATCCAGTCGAATACGGTGTTCATCGGTCGTCCCGGACCCGGAAGCGGGTGACGGCGGCCGAACCGAGGAAGCCCACCAGCGACAGCGCGACGATGGCGGGTACCACGCTGGTGTCGCGGCTGTAGGCCGCCCACACCGCGAGGCCGCAGATCGCCATCGCGATGATCGAGTCGATTCCGATCACCCGGTCGAGGGTATCCGGGCCCGCGAGTATGCGGAATGCGGTGATCAACGCGGCCGCACCGAGCAGGACCGCGGCCACTACGGCAACGACGATCATTTGGTCACCTCCTGACCGGTCGGTGGCGGGAGCGGGGTGGCGCGACGTTCCAGCCCGTCGATCAGCAATCGTTCCAGCACCCGGATGGTGCGGTAGAACTTCGCCACCGCCTCCGTACTGCTCACGTCGATGACATGCACGTAGGCCTTACACAGTTCGCGGTCGATCTCCAGCACCATGGTGCCCGGGATCAAATTGATCAGGTTGACGCACAGCACCATGACCAGATCCGACCGGAACGCGAACTGCACCTCGAGCACACCGGAGGGCGGCGGCGGCGCGGGCCGCAGCGCGAACCAGGCCAGCTGGAAACTGGACTCCAGCCCGTAGTACACGCTGACCGCGGCCAATTTCATCAGCGGCAGCAGCCGCAACTGCCCGCGCAGCGGGATCCGGGGCAGCGGGAGGGCCACCATGATGACCAGGCCCACCGCCAGTCCCGCCAGCACATTGGCGACGCTGACCTGACCCCAGAGCGCCACCCATACCGCGGTCAGCCAGAACAGGACGCCGACGCGCAGCACATTGTCGCGGTTCACCAGTCTGTTCATCGCGGCCCCCCGCCGAGGACCGCGCCGATATAGACGCCGCGGTCCTGCAGTTCGGTCGCGGCCCGGTCGGCGATCCCCAGGACCGGGCCCGCCCACACCGTCAGCGCCAATCCGACCGCGACCAGCGCCGCGGTCGGCAGCACCATCATGGCCGGCAGCCGGCCCGGATCGGTGCGTTCGTCGTAGAGCATGTCGGTGTTGTCCTCCACCAGCGACGGCAGAGTGGCGGCCACCAGATGGCCCTCGGGGGCCTGCTCACGGGGCCGCCAGAACGCCTTGCTCCAGGTCCGCGCCATGACGTACAGGGTCAGCAGACTGGTCACCACCGAGCCGGCGACCAGCACCCAGGCGACTACGCTGCCGTCCTGTGCGCCGGCCTGGAGCAGCGCCACTTTGCCGATGAAACCGGAGAAGGGTGGTATCCCGCCGAGGTTCAGCGCCGGGACCAGGAACAGTCCCGCCAACAGTGGACTGGCCGCGGCCAGACCGCCTACCCGCCGCAGCGAGGTCGAGCCCGCCTGGCGTTCGATCAGCCCGGCCACCAGGAACAGCGCCGTCTGCACCAGAATGTGGTGCGCGATGTAGTACACCGTGCCCGCCAGCCCGATGGAACTGGCGATGCCCACCCCGAACATCATGTAGCCGATATGGCTGACCAGTGTGAACGAGAGTAGTCGCCGGATATCGCTCTGCGCGATGGCGCCGAATATGCCGATCAGCATGGTGAGCAGGCCGCTGATCATCAGCAGGTTGTCGAATCCGCCGTCCGGGAACAGCAGGGTCTGGGTGCGCACGATCGCGTACACCCCGACCTTGGTGAGCAGACCGGCGAACACCGCGGTGACCGGCGCCGGCGCGGTGGGGTAGGAGTCGGGCAGCCAGTTCGACAGGGGGAACACCGCGGCCTTGATACCGAAGGCGACCAGCAGTACGGCGTACACCGCCTGCCGGATACCGTCCGGGATGGCGTCCATCCGCTGGGCCAGCTGCGCGAAGTTGAGGGTCCCGGTGGCGCCGTAGGTGACGGCGGTGCCGATCAGGAAGATCAGTGACGACACCATGGAGACCATTACATACGACACCCCGGCGCGGATACGTTCCGCTGTCGCGCCCAGGGTGAGCAGGACGAACGAGGCGACCAGCAGGATCTCGAAACCGACGAACAGGTTGAACAGGTCGCCGGCCAGGAACGCCATCGCCACACCCGCGCTGAGCACCAGGTAGGTGGGCCAGAAGATGGAGGTCGGCTGGCGGACCTGGGCGTCGCTGATGTTCTGGCCGGCGCCGTACAGGGCGACCGCGAGCAGCACGATCGCCGAGACCAGCAGCATGGACGCGGAGAGCCGGTCCACCACGACGGTGATTCCGATGGGGGTTTCCCAGCCGCCGACCTGCACAGCCACCGTCCCGTCGCGGTCGGCGAGATACAGCAGCACCGCGCAGACGGCGACCGCGGCGCTCAGCGCGACCGTGGCCAGGACTCGCTGGACCCGGGCGCGACGCCCGGCCACCAGCGTCGCGGCGGCGGCCAGCAGCGGGATGAGCACCGGCAGCGGAGCGAAGGCGGGGACCAGATCGGGCGATAAGCTCATTCTTCGGGTTCCTCCGGCGGGCGCGCGGCGATCCCGACATCCTCCGGGTCGTTCTCGACTTTTTCGCTCGTGGTCAGGATGTAGGAGCGATAGGCCAGCGCCAGCACGAACGCCGAAACACCCATGGTGATGACGATGGCGGTCAGCACCAGCGCCTGGGCCAGCGGGTCGGCCATGGTGCTGTGTTCGATATCGTCCGTGCCCCGGATCGGCGCCGCCCCGTCGGGTCCGCCCATGGTGAGAATGAGCAGGTTGACCGCATTGCTGAACAGCAGGATGCCGAGCAGCATCTTCGTCACGGTGCGCTCGAGCAGCAGATACACCCCGCAGGCCACCAGGACCCCCACCACGATCAGCAGGGTCAGATTCGCGCTCATGACTGCACCAACTCGTCGTCGAGGCGCGCGCCCAGGCTGCGCAATACGTCCAGTACGAGACCGACCACGATCAGGTAGACGCCGAGGTCGAAGAACAGCGAGGTCACCAGTTTGACATGGCCGAGCAGTGGAACCGTCAGCTCCAGGATGGCCGAACTCAGTGGCGGTGCTCCCAGCAGCAGCGAGGCGCTGGCGGTACCGGCGGCGAGGATCAGTCCGGCGCCGAGCAGATGGCCGGCTTCCACCGGTAAGGCCTCACCCAGTTCGTACTGGCCGCCCGCGAGATAACGCAGTACCAGTGCCAGCCCCGCGATGAGACCCCCGGCGAAACCGCCACCGGGCGCATTGTGGCCGGAGAAGAAGAAGTAGACCGACAGCACCATGATGGTGGGGAACACCAGGCGGGTCGTGATCTGCAGGACCATCGAGCGATCGCGGCGGTCGACCAGCCGGCCTGCGGGCAGCCAGCCCACCTTGCCGCCGGGCCGGTAGTTGGGCGCGTCGGCGGCGCGTGGCGGCAGACCGAACCGCCGGCTGCGGAATACCAGCGAGGCCACGCCGGTGGCGGCCACCACCAGCACCGATATCTCGCCGAGCGTATCCCAGGCGCGGATATCGACCAGCAGCACATTGACCGCGTTCTTACCGCCGCCGAACTCGTAGGCCGCGTCCGGGATGCGTTCCCAGATGGGCCGGGCGCTGCGTGCCGCGGCGGCGAACGCCGCCAGCACCGGCACCGCGATACCGGCCGCGATGGCGATCGCCGCCCGGCCGACCTGGAAGCCGGCCTGCTGCTCCGGTCCGATCTCGGCCGGGAAGGCCCGCAGCACCAGCACGAACACCACCAGCGTCAGCGTTTCCACCAAGAACTGCGTCAATGCCAGGTCGGGCGCGCCGTGCAGGGCGAAGACGACACCGCATCCGTAGCCGGTGAGCCCGACCACCAGCACGCTGGCCAGCCGGTTGCGCAGTACGGTCGCACCCAGCGCCATGGCGATCATGATCACGCCGATCACCATTTGCCGCGGGGAATCCCACAGGCGCAGTTCGACCCCGGTCCGGGTACCGACCGCCAATACCACCGCGGGCACGATCACCAGGGTGCCGAGGATGACCGCCTGGGTGAGCGGCAGCGAACCGCGCTGAACGGCACCGGTCATGCGCAGCGACAGTCGGTCGGCCGCCCGCAGCGCGGCGTCGTAGCCGCGGTCGGCGTTACCCAGCAGGGTCGCCGATTCACCGAACCGGCCCCGCGCCGCGAACAGCGCGAGGCCACCGGCGATGATCACGACGGTGAGCAGCAACGGCCAGGTCAGGCCGTGCCAGAGCTGTAGATGACCGGTCAGGGTGCCGGGCAGGGTCTCGGCGTATGGCGCCAGCAGACCGTCCATCCAGGGGGCGGCGAGTCCGGCGCCCAGCGAGCCCACCGCCAGCAGCACCGGCGCCGCGCTCAGTGCGATACCCGGCGCGTGCCACCGAGGGAGGGGGACCCCGGGCTTGTCGGCGAAGGCACCCCAGACGAAGCGTGCGCTGTAGGCGACGGTGAGCATGGACCCCAGTACCAATCCGGCGGCCAGCAGCAGCCGCACGGTGGGCGAGAGCGGCGCGGCGTCGAGTTCGGCGGCCAGCGCCGATTCCTTCGCCACGAATCCCCAGAGCGGTGGGATACCCGCCATACTCAGCGCGGCCAGTGACGCGGCGCCGAAGAGCGCCGGTGAGCGTCGACCCAACCCGGAGAGTTCGCGCAGGTCACGCGTGCCTGCCCCGTGGTCGATGATGCCGACCACCAGGAATAGCGCGGCCTTGAACAGCGCGTGCGCCACCACCAGGCCGATACCGGCGAGCGCCGCGTCCGGGGTGCCCAGACCCACCATTGTCACCAGGAAGCCCAGCTGGCTCACCGTACCGAAGGCCAGAACCAGTTTCAGGTCGGTGACCTGCATGGCGCGTAGACCGGCCAGCAGCATGGAGGCCAGGCCGAGGGTGAGGACGAGCGGCCGCCAGACCGGTTCGTCGGCGAACGCGGGCGCCAGACGCGCGATCAGATAGACACCGGCTTTCACCATGGCTGCGGCGTGCAGGTAGGCACTGACCGGGGTGGGCGCGGCCATGGCGCCGGGCAGCCAGAAGTGCAGCGGCACGATGGCGGATTTGCTCAGCGCGCCCACCAGGACGAGCACCACCGCGACCTGCACCGCGACGCCGCCGGGACGGGCGGTGGCGGCCAGCAGATCCGACAGCAGGTAGCTGTCGTAGATCTCCCCGAGGATGATGATGCCGGCGAGCATGGCCAGGCCGCCGGCGCCGGTGACCAGCAGCGCCTGCAGCGCCGCGCGGCGGCCCGGCACGCTGTCGGAGTTGTGGCCGACCAGCAGGAACGACAGGACGGTCGTCACTTCCCAGAAGGTGAACAGCAACAGCATATTGTCACTGGTGACCAGGCCGAACATGGCGCCGGAGAAGGCGACCAGCCAGGCGGCGAAGGAGCCGAGCTTCGGTTCGTCGTCGGTGAAGTAGCGGGCGCAGTAGGCCAGGACCAGGGCGCCGATCCCCAGGACGAGCGCGCTCATCACGGTGGCCAGGGAGTCGAAGCGCAGGTCCAGGCTCAGATCGATGGTCGGCGCCCACTGCATCCGGACCTTTATCTCGTCGTTCCAGTGGGCGATCACCCAGCCGAGGCAGCCGAGTGGTACCAGTGCCAGCGGATAGAACGCGTTGCGGCCCAGTACTCGCACCGCGGAGGGCGCGATCAGCGCGGCCAAGGCGTGTGCGAGCAGGATGGCGAGCAAGCGTTACCTCCGTCGAGATAGGGGCGGCGGGGTATTGCGCGCTCATCATATGCGAGCACGAACTGGGACAATCGTACAGATTAAGAGGTGCGCGCCCGCATCCGGCTACCCTCGGGCAACGGTTTCACCAGGTCAGGCATATCGGACAGAACGGGAACGAGTCAGCGGCGCGACTCCGCGTACCGGCGCAGCGACTCCAGCTGATCGGCCTCCAGCGAGGGCCGCACCGCCCGGCGGGCGGCGTCGATATCCGCGGCCGTCACATCCGCGGCATCCACATCGCGGCGCATGGCCGCCAGCGCCGCCTCGCGCAGCAGTGCCGCACAGTCCGCGGCGGAGAAACCGTCCAGCTCGGCCGCGAGCCGGTTCAGGTCCACCGACTCCGCCAGCGGGACCGCGCGGCCGGTCGTACGCAGAATGGCCGCCCGGGCCTCGGCGTCCGGTGGGGGCACGAACACCAGCCGTTCGAGCCGGCCGGGACGCAGCAGGGCCGGGTCGATGAGTTCCGGCCGGTTGGTGGCGCCCAAGACCACCACATCGCGCAGCGGTTCCACTCCGTCCAACTCGGTGAGCAGGGCCGCCACCACCCGGTCGGTGACTCCGGAATCGGAACTCTGGCCGCGCCGCGGCGCCAGCGCGTCCACCTCGTCCAAGAAGATCAGCGAGGGCGCCGAGTCCCGGGCCCGCTGGAACAGCTCGCGCACCGCACGTTCGGAGGAGCCCACCCATTTGTCCATCAGCTCCGCGCCCTTGACGGTGTGGACGCTCAGCTGGCCGCTACCCGCCAGCGCCCGCACCAGGAAGGTCTTCCCACACCCGGGCGGCCCGTACAGCAGCACCCCGCGGGGCGGCTCGATACCGAGCCGCGCGAACGAATCGGGGTGCCGCAGCGGCCAGAGAACCGATTCGGTCAGGGCCTGTTTGGTCTCGGCCATATCGCCCACGTCGTCGAGACCGAGACTGCCGATCGCCAATTCCTCGGTGCCCGAACGCGACAGCGGCCGGATGACCTCCAGGGCACCGCTAAGATCCTCCTGCTCGAGCAGTGGTTCCGTGCCGTCCCGGCTGGCCCGCGCGGCCGCCCGCAGGGCCGCTTCCCGGCACAGCGCGGCGAGATCGGCGACCACGAAGCCGGGGGCCGACGAGGCGATCTCGTCCAGTCGTAGCTCGCCGGTCGGCACCTTGCGCAGCAGTTGTTCGAGCAACGCCCGGCGCATACCGGCGGTGGGCAGTGTCAGCGCGACCTCCCGGTCGCACAGCTCGGGCGCCCGCAACCGCCGGTCGATGGCCGCCGGGTGCGCGGTGGTGGCCAGTAGCGCCACGCACGGCTCGGCCAGCGCCGCCCGCAACTGATCCAGGATCAGCGTCGCGACCGGTTCGGCCGGTTCCGGTAGCAGCGCATCGATATCGGTGATCAGCAGAATGCCGCCCCGGCCCGAACCCACGGCCGCGGCCGCGGCCGCGACCGCGCGCAACCGGGCCCCGCTCTCCGCCGCGCCCACCGACGGCCCGTCCAGTTCCACGATCCGGCGCGGGGCCGCGACCGCTCTGGCCAGCGTCGTCTTACCCACCCCGGCCGGTCCGGTGACGAGCACACCCAACCGCGGGGTCGCGCCCAGCGCCTTCAGCAATTCGGGTTCGTCCAGGGCCAGGCTCAGCCATTCCGTCAGCTTCGCCGCCTGCGGTTGCACCCCGGCCAGATCCTCCACCTTCAGTTCGGGCGGCGGCGCTGTCCCGACCGGAACGGATCCGGGCAGGTCACGCCCCGTTACCGTGTCGAGGTGGCTCGGCGCCAGCGCCTGTTCGGGGCCGGGATACTCGTTCACCCGGACGGGAGCCGGCTCGTCACCGGCGGCGACCCCCGCCGTCCACTCGACCGCGGTGTTCGGTTGCACACTCACCGGCGCACCGGGCGGATCGGTGGTGACCACGGTGAGCAATTCGGAGGTCCAGGCGATCCCGAACGCCCGCGACAACGCCTGACTCGCCACCGACGACGGGATATCCGGTCCCAGTTCCCGGGGCAGCAGGGATACCGTGTCGCCCACGGTCACCACCTTGCCGAGCAGTGCCTGGCGCAGTGTGGCCGCCGGAATCGACTGCGTGGCCTGCCGGGACCCGCTCACGGTGACGCGGCGGGCGCCGTACACCACGGCCGGTGTCACCACCACGCCCGCGTTCTCCCGCAGGCCGGCGTTGGACAGGGTCACATCATCGAGGAGCGCGGTACCGGCCGGAGTCCCGGCGGGCGCCCGGCCCACCACGGCCGCGGTACGGCGTGCGCCGATGAGTGAGACACCGTCCCATTCGCGTAACCCGAGGGCGGTGAGCGCCTCGGGATGCAGCCGGACCACCCCGCGCCGGGCGTCGGCGGCGGAGGGATTCAGACGAACGGTCAACGCCAACTCAGCCACCGTGCCATTCTGCGCCGCTTTCAGGAATGCCGGGGCGTGGGCCCGGGATCGCCGGCCATCTCACCACGACGCCGCCGGAGCCGAGCGCCGCCCGGCCGCCGCCGCGGCCTTTCGACGCGGTCGTCGCGCGCGATATGGCCAAGGGTGCCGACCGGCGGTAGGCACAGTAAGCGAACTCGCGGAGGCCGCGCGTGGCGCGCTCGGCAGCGAACCGGGCCCCGGCCGAGCGTCACCGTCGACCTCGGTTCCGCCGGCATCCCGTGAGACATCACGATCGATACCGGCGGAGATACCGCCTACTGCACCACTGCAACGACGTGGTCTCGGTGATCGGTAGCTGAAAGTGTGCGGCCGGTCGTACCTCTATTCATCCGTTGACGACGATCCCCGCGACGACGGCGACCTTCTGATCGGCCAGCTTCTGGGAGTTGCACACCAGTTTGGCGGTGCCGAGCGCGGCGTTGGGGTTACCCACGAACGCGCTGTCGGGGTTCTCGGCGAGGATCTGGCCGATGAGTTGCTGCTGCTGCGGTTCGTCGAGCTGTGCGAACTGGCCGCAGGTGGTGTCGGAGGGCCGGCTCGGGGCGGGGGCTTCGTCGGCGGAACCTTCCTCGGCCGCGGTGGTTTCCGGCGACTGCCCGGGGGTTTGTTCCGTATCGGGGGTGGTGGTTCCGGTGTCGGCACCGTCGCCGGATTCCGGCTGCGGTGCCGTCTGCGCGGTCGCTGTGTTCTTGCGCAGGCCCGCTGCTTCGGCGGGCTCGTCTTCGGAAGAGCAACCCGAAAGCACCAGCGCCGCGGTGGCGGCAGCGGCGAGCACAACAGTTGAGATTCGCTTCATAACGCATTCCCCGGTGGTCGGCCACGCCGGAGCCTCCGGCGCGACCAGCAGCGTACCGGGTGGTGTGCGGCGGCCCCGGCCGCAACCGGGATCGCCGCACACCGGGGTTCAGACCCGGTGGTGCAGGACCATATCCAGTTCGGTGGGGGTGAGCAGACGTTCCAGTCGTTCGTCGATCCTGGCGGGCCCGCAGGGGTCATCGGGTTCGGGTGCCGGGAGTTGCGGTAGTCCCTCGGGGGTCTGACGGCGCAGTAGCGAGCGAAAGTTCACGGCCCATCACCTCACGGTAGCTGTGTATTTGCTGGCGATGCGTCTTGCTGGCGGTGGCGTGTACGGCAACCGATGGGGTCCCGCAATCGATTCTGCTTCCGGATGGGGGATATCGATACACGGCGCGGGAAAATGTGACCGACCCGTCGCCTATCGCTACTCTTTCTGATACTTGGAGTTTCATCTACCCGGAGGCACCGTTGCCGAAAAACCTCGAAGTCAGCATCGATATCGCCGCACCGCCGGAGCGGGTCTGGGCGGTGCTCGCCGACCCGAGCCGGATGCCGGAGTTCAGTCCGCAATGTGTCCGGATGGTCCCGATCGGCAAGCCGCGGGCGGGCACGCTGACGATCAACCTCAACCGGGACGGTTGGAAGTTCTGGCCGACCACCTCGCGCATCCTGCGCTACGAAAAGAACAGTGCGCTGGCCTTTCGCGTGAGCCAGAACCGGACCGTGTGGACCTACACGCTCGAGCCCACCGAGAACGGGACCCGGCTCGTCGAACGCCGGGACGTCCCCAACGGCACCACCCGGGTATCGCGGACCCTGATCGACGCCGTGCTCGGTGGGGAGGCGGCGTTCGAGGAGAACCTGGTGGCCGGGATGAACGAATCGCTGGCGAAGATCAGGGCAGCGGCCGAGGCGAACTGAAGTTCGGCAGGTTCACGACCTGGGCTGCGTAGGAGAGTCCGGCGCCGAAGGCGATGAGCAGCGCGGTATCGCCGGGCTCGGACTGCCCGGTGCGCAACAGGTTCTCCATCGCCAGCGGAATCGAGGCTGCCGAAGTGTTGCCGGCCTCCTCGATATCGTTGGCCAGCGCGCAGTTCTCCGGCAGTTTCAGCACCCGCGCCATGATCTCGATGATCCGGCCGTTGGCCTGGTGCGGGATCATGGCGTCCAGGTCGTCGGTGGACAGGCCGGCGCGGTCGATGGCGTCGCGACAGACCTTCTCCAGGGAGTGCGCCGCCCACCGGAACACCGCGGTGCCTTCCATGGCCAAATAGGGACGGACGGCGTCGGTGCCCTTCTCCTCGATCTCGGCGAAGAACTCGACCCAGTCCTTGTCCTGGCGGATGACCCGGTGCTGGGTGCCGTCGGAACCCCAGACGGTCGGCCCGATGCCCTGTTCCTCGGCCGGGCCGACCACCACCGCGCCCGCGCCGTCGGCGAACAGGAACGCGGTACCGCGGTCGGCCGGGTTGACGGTGTCGCTGAGTTTTTCCACCCCGATGACGAGTACGTGCGAGGCGGTGCCCGCGCGGATCAGGTCCGAGGCCATGGCGAGGCCGTGGCAGAAGCCGGCGCAGCCGGCCGAGATATCGAAGGCGGCGGCGCCGCCCGTGCCGAGTTCGGTGGCGATCCGGGGCGCGGCGGCGGGTGTCAACAGCAGATGGGTCGAGGTGGCGACGATAACGCAGTCGACCTGGTCACCGGCTATGCCCGCCGAGTCCAGGGCGCCGAGACAGGCGGCCACGCTCATCGAATGAATGGTCTCGGTGTCGTCGGCGAAGCGGCGGGTGCGGATACCGGAACGGGTCCGGATCCACTCGTCGCTGGAATCGATCGGTCCGGCTACTTCTTCGTTGGTCACCACGCGCGCCGGGCGGTACACGCCCAGCCCGAGGATCGCGGTGTGCTGGGCCCCGGTCGTCTGGGCGATCTGAGTAGCCATGGTGCTTCTCCTATGTACCTGCGGCTGGGTCGCCGCGAGGGTGGACCCGATTTCGATATGGATTCCTCACCCGCCGGCCGCGTGGTCGCGGTCACCGGGCAATCCGGAGACATGAGGCACCCTCATATTATCTCCAAGTGCGGGCGACGGCATCGCTTATTCGATATTTCCCGGGGTTATAGAGATCGACTCCGGGTATTGCGGCGGTACACGCCCGCGGCCGCGGCCGTGTACCCGGAGAACAAGCGAGGAACAACTCATGCTCGGACTCGGCATCATCGGCTGGATCATCATCGGCGGTATCGCCGGCTGGATCGCCAGTAAGATCATGAAAACCGACGCCCAGCAGGGCATTCTTCTCAATATTGTGGTGGGTGTCGTGGGCGGCCTGATCGGTGGCTTCCTGCTCGCGGCATTCGGTGTCGACGTGAACAGTGGCGGCTGGTGGTTCAGCTTCTTCACCTGCCTGGCCGGCGCCGTCATCCTCTTGTTCCTGGTGAAGTTGGTCGTACGGAGGTAGGCCTCGGTTCGACACCCGGTGCCACCGGCCTGTTCGGCGTAAGGTGTGAACGCTTGCGCCGACAGGGTCGGCCGGCCCGTGCGCGGTGACCGGTCGCCACCCGAGAGTCCGCGCCGATCGAACCGAGTACGAAAGAGGAATCAGTGGCACGCCGTCCCACGCCGCCCGGCACCCCGGAAACCACCGGTCCGGCCCATCTGGCCGATCTGGTGCGCAGTGCGATCCCGCCGATGCATCCGGCCGGATTGCCCTTCGTGGCCGTTCCACTGGGGGTCGCGGTCCTGGGCCGCAGGCGGCGCTGGGTCCGCCGGACCGCGCTTACGGCGGCCGCCGCGAGCGCCGCCTTCTTCCGGCATCCCCACCGTGTCCCGCCGAATCGGCCGGGAGTGGTGGTCGCCCCCGCCGACGGTGAGGTCGCCCTGGTCGACACGGCCGCGCCGCCGCCCGAGTTGGGCCTCGGCGATCAGCCGCTGCCCCGGGTGAGCATCTTTCTGTCGGTCCTGGACGTGCACGTCCAACGCACGCCGGTTTCCGGGGTGGTGCGCGATGTGCGCTACCGGCGCGGGCAGTTCAAATCCGCCGACCTCGCCGATGCCAGCGAGGTCAATGAACGCAGCAGCATGCTGATCGATACCGCCGACGGACAACAGGTGGTGGTGGTCCAGATCGCCGGGCTGCTGGCCCGGCGCATCGTCTGCGACGCCGCCGCCGGTGACCGGATCACCATCGGCGACACCTACGGCCTGATCCGGTTCGGGTCCCGCGTGGACACCTACTTCCCGGCCGGGACCGAACTGCTGGTGAACATCGGCCAGCGGACGATCGGGGGGGAGACGGTGCTCGCGGTCCTGCCGTCGGCGGGAGCGTGATGGAGCAGGTCATCGAAGGCAGGCGGCGGCGTTCGATCCGGCTGCTGCCCAGTATCGTCACCATCCTGGCGCTGTGCTCGGGACTGTCCGCGGTGCGGTTCGGCCTGGAGGGGGAACTGAAGATCGCGCTGGCCATGATCGGCGCGGCCGCGGTCCTGGACACCCTCGACGGCCGGTTGGCGCGGTTGCTGTCGGCGACCACCAAGATCGGTGCCGAGCTGGACTCGCTCTCCGACGCCATCTCCTTCGGGGTGGCGCCGGCACTGGTGCTCTACGTGGTGCTGTTCAACGGCGCCAGCAGCGGCTCGGGCTGGATCATCGCGCTGCTGTTCGCGGTGAGTATCGTGCTGCGGCTGGCCCGGTTCAACACCCTGCTCGACGATGACACCAGGCCCGACTGGGCGCGGGAGTACTTCGTCGGGGTTCCGGCTCCGGCCGGCGCGCTCATCGCGATGGCTCCGATCGCGGTGTACGTGCAGTTCGGCGACGGCTGGTGGACGAGTTTTCCGGTGGTCGCGGCCTGGACGGTCTTCACCGCGGCGCTGTGCGTGAGCACCATCCCTACGCTGGCCCTCAAATCGGTATCGGTCGCCCCGCAGGCCGCCGCCGGCCTGCTGGTGCTGGTGGCACTGGCGGGCGCGGCGCTGATCACCTACCCCATCGTGCTGTTGCTCGTCCTGATCGTGCTGTACCTCGGCCACATTCCCTTCGCGTGGTACTCGCGGCGCTGGGTGGCGGCCCGGCCCGAGACCTGGCAGTACAAACCGGCCGAACGCCGCGCACAGCGCCGGGCCGACCGCCGGTTGACCGTCTTGCGTCGCCCGGAGATCCGGCGGCCGGTGCTGCGTCGCCCCGATATCCGGCGGCCGGCGCTGCGCGGCGATTCGCGGTTGCGGTTGCGCCGGCCCGGCGGGCGGAACTGAGGGGATTACATCGTCAACCCATGGTTGACGATGGGTCATGCGTCAACCTATAGTTGACGCATGACAACAGTGCGTCTGGACGATCTCATCGAGGTCATCAAGAAGGCCCGACCCGACAATGCCCTGGACCAGCTCGCCGACGCGGTGGTCACCGCGGGCCATCTCGGTGAGCTGGCCGACCATCTGATCGGTCATTTCGTCGATCAGGCACGTCGTTCGGGTGCCTCCTGGACCGAGATCGGCGCGAGTATGGGCGTGAGCAAGCAGGCCGCCCAGAAACGCTTCGTACCCAAACCGCCGGGCGACCCCTCCGCCGAGATGGACCCCAATGCCGGATTCGGCAAATTCACCCCGCGCGCCCGCACTATCGTGGTCGCTGCCCAAGAGGCGGCGAGTATCACCGGAAGCGCCGAGATCACCCTCGGCCACCTGGTGCTGGGCCTGCTCAGTGAGGCGGACGGCCTGGCCGGTCAGTTGATTGTGGAACAGGGGGTCGCCCTCGCCGATGTCGCGAATGCGGCGCTGGCCGCGGTGGGCGGCGATGCGAAGGCTGGGCCGGAGGCACTCAAGGCCGCGACCGCCGCCGGCAAGATGAGCGGCCTCATCCCCTTCGGCGCCGAAGCGAAGAAAGCGCTGGAGTTGACCTTTCGTGAGGCCCTGCGGCTCGGCCACAACTACATCGGCACCGAGCACATCCTGCTCGCCGTCCTCGAACTGGAGAACGGCTCGGGAATCCTGAGTGAGGCCGGATTACGTAAGGAGCCGATCGAGACCCGGTTGATCGAGCTGCTGCGGCAGATCGTCGCCGAGAAGGAATAGTGAATGCTCGGCCGCGGAGGCGACCGGGACTCCGCGCGCCGTGCGATCATCGCGATTCGAACCGTCTGTAGTGAAGTGGTGGGCGGGTGACGGCCGCCCCCGGCCTGGTGTTACCGCAGGCGGGGGCTCTGATGCACCCGATCCGGCGCGGTGTCCCGGTAATCTATAGCAATGGCGGATGAAACGGATTCCGACCTGGTGGCAGGTGAGCACCGGGACGATCTGCTGCGCGCATTGACCTACGTCTCCACCGAATCGTTGTCGGACGGGAGCTATGTGGTCAACGGCGATCTACCGCCGGAGGTCGCGCCGCCGTTCATTCGCGCCATCATGCGGGTCGAGGCCGAACTGCTACTGCACGATGCCGAATTCGTCACGATCGACGAAGGTGAGCCGCGCACCCCGGAGGAGCGGCGTGCGGACGCATTCCTGGCCCTCGCCCTGCGAGTGACCGACAGCCTCTGAATTGTCTTCGAAGCCACCTTCGACGTGGCGGGGAGGCCGTGTGGTTTGCGCACCCCACCTCCTGGATCGTCTACCGCAACGGTCGGGGCCCGCCCCCGGTTCTGGAGCGACAGAGCGAGGGGGTGCAGCGACTGAGCGGCGGAGTGAAGAACCGGGAGTCACAGGGCCCCGACCTGCCCTGCCGGAGGCGGGGTAAATGAACACCGACCTTGCACTCGGCACCTGCGAGTGCTAAAAATGGCTTTGGCACTCCCCACCGGAGAGTGCCAAGGTCGGGACGGTGAGATCGGGTACCACGACACCCCTGGTCGTCCGTCGCGGGCACCGAACCTGGCCACAAGCGTAGCTAAAGGGTGGCCCGACAATGCGGTCATCCTGTGTGTCAGCCTCATTACTTGGAGGATCTCACCGCAATGGCCAAGACAATTGCGTACGACGAAGAGGCCCGTCGCGGCCTCGAGCGGGGTCTCAACAGCCTCGCCGACGCGGTCAAGGTGACGCTGGGGCCCAAGGGCCGCAACGTCGTGCTCGAGAAGAAGTGGGGCGCCCCCACGATCACCAACGATGGTGTGTCCATCGCCAAGGAGATCGAGCTCGAGGACCCGTACGAGAAGATCGGCGCCGAGCTGGTCAAGGAAGTCGCCAAGAAGACCGACGATGTCGCGGGCGACGGCACCACCACCGCCACCGTGCTCGCCCAGGCGCTGGTGCGCGAGGGCCTGCGCAATGTCGCGGCCGGCGCGAACCCGCTGGGCCTCAAACGCGGCATCGAGAAGGCCGTCGAGGCCGTCACCGCCAAGCTGCTCGACTCCGCCAAGGAGGTCGAGACCAAGGAGCAGATCGCCGCCACCGCCGGTATCTCCGCGGGCGACGCGTCCATCGGTGAGCTGATCGCCGAGGCCATGGACAAGGTCGGCAAAGAAGGCGTCATCACCGTCGAAGAGGCGCAGACCTTCGGTCTGTCGCTGGAGCTCACCGAGGGTATGCGCTTCGACAAGGGCTACATCTCGGGCTACTTCGTCACCGACCCCGAGCGTCAGGAAGCGGTCCTCGAGGATCCCTACATCCTGCTGGTCGGCTCGAAGGTCTCCACCGTCAAGGACCTGCTGCCGCTGCTGGAGAAGGTCATCCAGGCCGGTAAGCCGCTGCTGATCATCGCCGAGGACGTCGAGGGCGAGGCCCTGTCGACCCTGGTCGTGAACAAGATCCGCGGCACCTTCAAGTCCGTCGCCGTCAAGGCCCCGGGCTTCGGTGACCGCCGCAAGGCCCAGCTCGCCGATATCGCCATCCTCACCGGTGGCGAGGTCATCAGCGAAGAGGTCGGCCTCTCCCTGGAGACCGCTGGCATCGAACTGCTCGGCCAGGCGCGCAAGGTCGTCGTCACCAAGGACGAGACCACCATCGTCGAGGGCGCGGGCGACGCGGAGGCCATCCAGGGCCGCGTGGCGCAGATCCGCACCGAGATCGAGAACTCGGATTCGGACTACGACCGCGAGAAGCTGCAGGAGCGCCTGGCCAAGCTGGCCGGCGGTGTTGCGGTCATCAAGGCCGGTGCCGCGACCGAGGTCGAGCTCAAGGAGCGCAAGCACCGCATCGAAGATGCCGTGCGCAACGCCAAGGCCGCCGTCGAAGAGGGCATCGTCGCCGGTGGTGGCGTGGCCCTGCTGCAGTCGGCCCCGGCTCTGGACGATCTGAAGCTCGACGGTGACGAGGCGACCGGCGCGAACATCGTGAAGGTGGCGCTGTCGGCCCCGCTGAAGCAGATCGCCTTCAATGCCGGCCTCGAGCCCGGCGTCGTCGCGGAGAAGGTTTCCAACCTGCCTGCCGGCCAGGGCCTCAACGCCCAGACCGGTGAGTACGAGGACCTGCTCGGCGCGGGTGTCGCCGACCCGGTCAAGGTCACCCGTTCGGCCCTGCAGAACGCGGCCTCCATCGCGGCCCTGTTCTTGACCACGGAGGCCGTTGTCGCCGACAAGCCGGAGAAGGCGGCCGCCGCGCCGGCCGATCCGACCGGCGGCATGGGCGGCATGGACTTCTGAGTCCCGCCACCCGGCAAACCTTTTCGAATCGAGGGCCGGTCCACCGTCAGGGTGGGCCGGCCCTCGGCCGTTGTCCAGCTTACTTCGGGCTGACCACCGCAAGGGCTGATCGAGTGTTGTCGAGTCAGGCCACACGGCACTTCCGTTCGAATGGACCCCGGCTACGAGCGGAGTCCGGCCCGCCTCGACCGGCCGACCTCCGGTGTTCCGATCGCCCGGTATTCAGAGGCCGGTGACCGCGAGCACCCGGAACGGCGTGGTGGGTGTGCCGGAGCCCAACGGACCGCCTTTGTCGAATTGCGAGGCGACCACGAGTACGCGGTCTCCGATGTGGACCAGTGTGGTGGGAACGCCGAGAGCGTCGTCGTGGTACGCGGCTGTCCGGGTGGCGGTGTAGCCGGTATCCGACAGGGTCCAGGTACTGACGATGTTGTCGGTGTTGTGAGCCGCCCGCAGGGTGGTGCCGTCCAGATCGAGACCGTCGGCGAGGGCGAATTCACCGCCGACGAGGTTCACCCGCCGGATCGCGGTGGGATCCGGGGTGAGGGCGATCCGGTAGAGGTCGCCTCCGGTGGAGTCGGCGGTCAGCAGATAGGCGCCGGTGGGGTCGGCGACTATTCCGTTGAGGGTGTAGGCGTCGGGGCCGTGCGGTTCGAGGGCGGACGCCAGATCGAAGGCCCGGGTCAGTTCCCCGTGCCCGTCTCCGCGCGATGCTCGGTCCAGGTCGGCGGGTGTGACCCGGTAGACGAGGTCGCGTCGGCTGTCGGTGAGATAAGCCGTCCCGTCGGGGCCGAAGGTGATGTCGTTGACGAAGCGGTCGCCGGTGCCCGGTACGTCGAATCGCGCACGTAATTGCCGCGACCCGATGTCGTAGACGGCTGCCCCGGCGGTCGAGTCGAGGACCCACAGCCGTCCGGCTCGGTCTACTCGTAGACCGTTCGCGGTCCGGCGGCCGTCGGTTCCGGAAGGTAGGAAGACTTCGGCGCGGGTGGCACCGACGGCGTTGCGGTAGATCGTCCCGTCGGCGTAGGAGCCGATATAGACATCCGCGGTGTGTTCGTCCACGGCTATGCCCTCGGGATAGACGCGGTCGCCCGGGAATTCGAACGCGGTGTCGATACGGGGCGCCGGGGCGGGTTCCGCCGGGTGCCCGCAGCCTGCCAGGACGAGGCCGGCGGCCGCCGCGAGAACGGTGGCGGACCAGCGACGACGGGTGGTACGAGACATGGCTCCTGCTCTTTCTGCACGCATTATGTTCAGCCTGACATCGGAATGTGAAGGCTAAGTTAGATTAGAGCTCTAATATCCGTCAAGCCTCTAATTCCGGCCGGCATGGATACCATGCCTGCATGACGTCCATGCCCGCCGAGGAGCGCATCGGTTCGTATGTCAAACGCGCCGAACAGGCGCGGAACGCGGCCAAGAGCGCTGCGCTCAAACCCATAGGCGTCACCGAGGCGCAATACGCGGCGCTGCTGTTCCTCAGCGATAATCCCGGTATCTCGGCGGCGGCTCTGGCCCGGTTGTGCGGAGTGACACCCCCGACGATGAACACGGTGCTCACCAACCTCGTCGACCGCGGCCTGATCGAACGCACCCCACATCCGTGGCACAAGAACATGCTGGAAACGCGGCTCACGGAAAAGGGGGAATCGGTGATGGGGGAAGCCGACGCCCGCGCGATCGCGGTGGAGCGAACCGTCGGCGACGGATTCACCGATGCCGAGCGGGAAACGCTGTGCCGGTTGCTCACCCGCTGCGCCGAGCTGTTCGATATCGCTCGGGTGGACGTACCGCCGGCTTTCGCCACCGGCCGCGCCGCGGAATAGCCCCCGCGATCACGATTCCGACAGCAGCGACCGCCGTTCCATGACGGCCGCAGCCGGGGCGTCCGCAGTCCGGCTGAACAGTGCGGCCGATCTACCGCTCACCGCCGCACGGGCGGCACGGACCGCCGAGTCTCCCACCGGCCTTCGGCTTCCGTACCGATCAGAGCGGGATGACGTGCGGCCGGCCATCGGTCGGCTCGGCGACCACCTGCGCGGCGAGGCCGAATACGTCCCGCAGCACATCCGGGCGCGCCACTTGCCCGGGAGCGCCCTGGGCCACGATGGATCCGTTCTTCATCACGACGAGATGGTCGCTGTACCGGGCGGCCAGCGAGATGTCGTGCAGCACCATGAGAATGGTCCGGTTGTGCTCGCGGTTCAGTCGCACGATCAATTTCAGCAGGTCGACCTGATGTGCCAGATCCAGATAGGTCGTCGGCTCGTCCAGCAGCAAGATGTCGGTCTCCTGGGCGAGGGTCATGGATATCCACGCCCGCTGACGTTGCCCGCCGGAGAGTCGGTCGAGCCCGGCTCCGGCCAGGTCGAGCATTCCGGTGCTGTCCAGGACGTGCCGCAGCGTCGCCTCGTCCAGGGCCGAGAACTGCTCGTACCACCGCTGCCGGGGATGGCGCCCGCGCGCGACCAGATCGGCGACCGTGAGCCCGGCCGGCGCGGTGGGGGACTGGGGCAGGATGCTGATGCGCCGGGCGACCTGCCGGGTGGGCAGCGTATGAATCGGCTTGCCATCGAGCAATACCCGGCCGGATCGGGGCGCCATCAACCGGCCCAGGCCGCGCAGCAGGGTCGACTTCCCGCAACCGTTGGGGCCGATGATCGAGGTCACCGCTCCGGCCGGAACGTCGAAGGTCAGGTCGGCGACCACATCGGCGCCGTCGTAGCCGAGGGTCAGATTCTCCGCGCGCAGCACGGATATCGGTTCCGGGTGGCTCACGTCAGCTTCCTTTGGTTGCGCAGGACCAGAAAGAGGAGATACGGCCCGCCCAGTACCGCGGTGGCCACACCGACCGGCAGGGAGACCGGCAGCGCGTGCGCCGCAAGAGTGTCGGCAACCGAGACGAACACCACACCCACCAACCCGGAGACGAGAATCGGTGGCACGGCCGACCCGGTGAGCAGCCGCGCGATCTGGGGGCTCGCCAACGCGACGAATACCAGCGGACCCGCGACGACGACCCCGGTGGAGGCCAGCAGCGTCGCGAGGGCCAGAGCGTAGAGACGGAGGCGGCCGATCCGGATACCCAGGCCGATCGCGATATCGTCGTTCAGGGTGAGCGGCATCAGCCGCCGTCCCAGGAGCAGCGCACCCGCCAGTAGGGCCAGGGCCAGCAGTCCCATCGGCCGGACCAGTGGCCAGTCCTTGCCGTTGAGCGAACCGGACATCCAGGTGAGGGCCTGGGCGGCGTTGCTCACATCGCCGAGGGTCAGCAGCCAGGTCGTCAGGCTCACCGCGAGTCCGTTGAGGCCGAGGCCGACGAGTACCAGGCGGTAGCTGTCGAGCGTCGCGGAAAAGGCCAGCAGGAAGACGAGGATTCCGGCCAGGATGCCGCCGCCGAACGCGGCGGACGGCAGGCCGATCCGGCCGGCGAACCCGCTCAGGCCGGCGGCGCCACCACCGGCCAGCACCAGTACCGAGACCGCGCCGAGTGAGGCGCCGGCCGTCACGCCGAGGATATCCGGGCTGGCGAGCGGATTACGGGCGACGGTCTGGGTGATCGCCCCCGCCATGGCCAGACAGCCCCCCGCGACGACGGCCCCCACGGCGCGCGGGGCCCGGAACTCCGTCACGGCCAGGTGCAGCCGGGCATTCGAGTCGTCGCCCAGCAGTGCCCGGACGACCGCGTCGAGTGGTAGCGCGGAACCGCCGTGGGCGATATGGAAAGCGGTGGCGGCCAGCGCCAGCACGAACAGTGCCCCACCGACCCACAGCGTTCGGGGTGTGAGGCGCACCGAGACCGGGCCCCACCGCACTACGCGGGTGGGAGCGAGCAGGTTCGGGACAGGGGCGCTCATACGGTCACCAACCGGCGACGACGAGCGAGGAACACGAAGAACGGTGCTCCGATGACGGCGAGCACGACCCCGACCGACAGTTCACCCGGGCGGGCGACGACCCGGCCGGCGGTATCGGCGACGAGGACCAGGAATATGCCGAACGCGGCCGCGGCGGGCACCGACCGGCGGTAATCGGCCCCGACGAGGGCCCGGGCGATATGGGGCACCAGCAACCCGGCGAAGGCGATCGGCCCGGCCATGGTGACCGCGGAGCCGGCCAGCAGGGTGATCGCCACGATGCCGACACATCGCGCGACGGGTACGGAGGTCCCGAGCGAACGCGCCGCGTCCTCACCGAGAGCCAAGGTGTTGAGCGCGCCGATATTGAGCACGGCGAGCAGCAGTCCCGCGGCGGCGAACGGCCATATCGCGGTGAGCGAATCCGGGCGCGCGGCCAGCGAGCCCACCTGCCAGAACCGCAGGGTGTCCAAGGACGCGCTGTCGAGCAGTACCAATCCCGTGACCAGGCCGCCGCAGAGCGCGGTGACGGCCGCACCGGACAACACCAGCGTGATCGGCGTCGCCCCGTTACGGGCGGCGGTACCGACGGTGAACACCACCACGCCGGCGATCAGGGCGCCCACGAAGGCCAGACCGGCCTGAGCGTGTACCGGCAGGGCGCCGAACAGGAATGTGGCGGATACGATCGCGAGCGCCGCGCCCTGATTGATACCGAGCAGGCCCGGCTCGGCGACGGCGTTGCGGGTATGCCCCTGGGTCAGGATTCCGGCCACCCCCAGACACGCTCCCGCGGCGATGCCCACGAGGGTGCGCGGCCAGCGGAGTTCGCGGATCGTCACATCCATATCGGTTCCGGTAGGGGTGAAGATCGCATGCCATGCCTCCGGCAAGGTCGAGGGGCTACTGCCGACACAAACGCTCACCAGAATCGCCGCCAGCACCACGGCGACGGGCACACCCACCATGACCAGCGGCGCACGACCGGGACGAGGAGTGGCACCGCTACGCCGTGAGACCGCGGGTCCGATCGGTGCTCCCGGTACCTCCGAGGTGGTATCGCCGGTCACCGGTTCGCTCGCACCGGCACTGTCGCCATCTCGGTTCTCCTTGCTAAGGTTCAGCAACGCATTGGGCAGCCTATCCTTACCAGGATGTCGCGTGGTAGCCCACCCGAAGGAAAGGTGACCTCATGCGAGTGACGTCCCCACGGTCGATAGCCAAGCGATCACTGGCCCCCCTGCTGGCGGGCGGACTGCTGTTCGCCGGGGCGTGTGGTTCGGGTGAGCCGGGTTCGAGCGCTCCCGGGGGCGCGGGAGGTGCCGCGATCTCGATACAGCACGCTATGGGGACCACGACCATCGACGCGTCACCGGAACGCGTTGTCGCACTGGACCCGAGCTTCTCCGACGCCGCGCTGCTGCTCGATGCCCCACTCGTGGGCTACGTCCAGTACCGCGAGGATCGGGACAATCCCTTCCCGGACTACCTGGGCGAAATCGACGATGCGGTCGCTGATTCGGTGAACGTCGGAACGATCGCCGAGCCGGATCTGGAGAAGATCCTGGAGCTCGAACCCGATCTGATCATCTCGGCGAAAGTGCGCCACGAGCCGCTCTACGATCAGTTGTCCAAGATCGCGCCGACGGTGTTCTCGGAGACCACCGGGCCCACCTGGAAGCAGAATGTCGTACTTCTCGGCGAGGCGCTGGGTAGGAAGGACAGGGCCGAGGAACTGGTGACCGGCTACGAGGAGCGCGCCGCCGCGGTGGGTGAACAGATCAGGGCCGCGCATCCCGGAGTCACCTATTCGCTGGTCCGGTTCGCCGGTGAGAACACCGCCCGGCTCTACTCCAGCAGTTCCTTTATCGGCGAGATCATGACGGATATGGGTATCCCGCGTCCGGCCGGCGCACCCGACTCCGCCGACAGCATCTTCACCCCGCTGTCGGTGGAGCAGATCCTCGCGGCCGACGCGGGGATCGTCATGGTCTCCGCCTACACTCCGCCGGGAGCCGAAGGGGACTCCAGCCGAGACCAGCAGGCGTCCTTCGAAGCCAATCCGCTCTGGCAGCGCCTCTCGGGTGACGTCGTCCACGTCGACGACGAGCCGTTCGTCCTCTCGGTGAGCGTGCAGGGCGCGCACGCCTCGATCACCGCACTCGCCGAACACTTCGGTGTCGACCCGCGTAAGGATCTGATTCCCTGATCGGCCGGGCGCCGGGTGCCGGAAATCGTGGCGGACCCGGCGCTACGACCTCGTCGGCGGGCGCGGCCCGGGCGGAGGTGGTCGACCAGGGGTCTGCTCGTCGATACCCCCGTCCGGGATTCGAGCTCACTGCGATCGCCCGGACGATGTTGCCCGTCAACTCGCGGCGGCCCGGCCGAGTCGCCAGTAGCCGCTGAACATGATGTCGGACTTGGGCATGCCGCGGTCGCGCACCAGATGGCGGCGCACTCCGGTGACGAGTTGCTGTTCGCCCGCGACGAAGGCGTAGCCGGGTTCGTCCGGAAGGTTCGCCGCCCGCACGGCTTCGATGGCCGGCGCACCGATCCGGGTGCGAGGGTCGGTGCGGGGCAGCCAGTGCACCCGCACACCCGCCGGCTCGCCCAGGTCCTGTCTGTCCGCGTGGTGGGGGATTTCGATATACGCCGCCCCGCACAGATCCCGCGGTGCCGATCGCAGGACACCCGCGATCGCGGGCAGGGCGCTCTCGTCGCCGACCAGCAGTGACCAGTTCGTGTGCGGCGGCGCCTGGTACATGATGCCTTCGTCGAGCAGGCCGATCGGCATACCCGGGCGCACCCGCCCGGCCCAGGCGGAGGCCGGGCCGGTATCCCCGTGCGCGACGAAGTCCACATCGATCTCGGCGTGCTGGCCGAAGTAGCCGGCGCCGGCGGGGCGGAACCCACGCACGGTGTAGTTGCGGATCAGCGGCCGGGTATCAGTGCTCATCGCCCGGCATTGCGTGTACCAGAGGGTGTTCTCCGCCGCGGTGGGGAGGCGCAGTCCGGTCTGCCGCTCCCGGGGCAGGAAGAGGCGCAGCCACTGGTCGTAGCCCATCGGCGCGAAATCGGCGAGGTCGGGTCCGCCGACCGTGACCCGGATGAAGCTGTGGCCGATACGCTCGGCGGCCAGGGTTTCGGCGGTGCAGATCCGCCGCTGCTCCGGTTTGACGTATTTGGTACGCGTCGCCATGCCTATGAGGTTAGCAATGCCTTACCTAAGGTAGCTGAGTTCTGCAGGTGGGCAGATACCTCGACAGGACGTGCACATCACGACCGAGGTCTGTTCACCGATGCCGGCCATCGGCTACGAGCCGGGGGCTATGCTCGGGGAATCTATTCGCTGCACCTGCGCTGCGGTTGTGGTCGGCTCGTCGAATTCGGAGGATCGCACTGCAGGAGAGAGTGGTCCCCGAGCTCATCGCGCGGCTTCTCGGTGTGACAGCGGATGTGGCCAAGGTGCACGCGGCCCCGCTGACAGGGGCCGGTCACGGACTTCGCCGGGCCTCCGGGATCGGGCAAACCGACGAAGAGATCGCGCAATCGCTGCGGGGAATCGATTCCCGGGAAACAGATCGCACCCGGATAGATTCCTTCGATTACCGTGAACTCTATCTCGAAGCTCAGCGTCACGACCGTAGCGATCCGAGGGTGGCGAAGGAAGTCGAACGCCGTGGAACCGTCACCGAAAGTGATCCCGCGTTGGCGCAGATGCTCAAGGTCCAAGGATTCGACGGCCTGCCCCTTCTCGTGGACGCCGACGGTATGCGCAGGGCGATCGATGCCGGTTGGGAGGAAATGTTCCGAGGTGTGCACGGATCACAGTACGTAGCGGATTTCAAAATGGGGCCCCTCTACGCGGGAAGGGACGAGACAGGCAGGGGCAACGGTATCTGGGTGTGGGGCCGCCCACCCGTCTGGAGCGAATATGGTGCGCCGGAACTCCGGGATACTTCGGCCGAGCTCCGGGATCTGGCCCAGGACTGCACGGGTCGAAGCAACAATCCGCGCAACGTGATCCGTATGGCGATGCATCCCGATGCCCTGCTGACCGATCTGGATTCCTTGGAGGCAAGGAAACATGCCGAACTGAGCCGGATCGACGCGCAGTTGTCCAACGAGCCCGAAGGGTCTGCGAGAAGAACAGAACTGGAGGCGCGCGCGTATGTGCTGGGGGATACGGGTCGGCTCGCCACCGCGTACGGCTACGACGGATACTGGATCAACGGCGCGCCTGCCTGGGTATTCCTGAATCGCACCGTATTCGTGGTCGAGGAGTGAGATGAGGGAGTCGTGTGGCAGGAACGAGCTCGGTCCTGCCCGCGACAAGGCGTAGTGCCCATGGTCACGGCGTGGATCGAGGTGACCGCGGTGCCGTACCGGATGATAATGGTCGGATGAGTGGCGGCGTACAGGACAGCGAAACCGATCCCTATCTCTGGCTCGAAGAGGTCACCGGCGAGCGGGCACTCGATTTCGCCCGGGCGCACAACGAGGTCGTCATGGAGCGGTTCGCTGTCGGCGACCGGTTCGATGTGCTGCAGCGCCGGATACTGGACATGCTGGACACCGACGCCAAGATCGCCTTCCCCGGGCGGCGTGGGCAGTGGCTGTACAACTTCTGGCGCGACGCGGCGCATCCGCGCGGTCTGTGGCGGCGCACCACCTTCGCCGAATATGTGAAAGCGGAGCCCGAATGGGATGTCCTCATCGACCTCGACGCGGTCGCCGCCGCCGAGGACGAGAACTGGGTCTGGGGCGGTGCCGGAGTGTTGCGACCCGCTCAGACCCGGGCACTCATCAGCCTGTCGCGCGGTGGGGCGGACGCCAAGGTCGTTCGTGAATTCGATATGGAAACGCGCGAATTCATCGCCCCGGAAGACGGCGGCTACTTCCTGCCGGAAGCGAAGTCGCGGATCAGTTGGGTCGATATCGATTCCGTATATGTAGGAACGGATTTCGGTCCCGGCTCGCTCACCGGATCCGGATATCCGCGGATCGCGAAACGCTGGCGCCGGGGCACCGCGCTCGATACCGCCGAGACGGTATTCGAGGGCGCGGTAACCGATGTCTCCGTGTCGGCGGGTTACGACCGGACCCCCGGCTACGAGCGGCACTACATCGCACAGACCACCGATTTCTTCAACGAAGAGGTGTTTCTGCTCGCGGACGACGGTTCCCGGACCCGCCTGGAGACACCGTCGGACGCCGACGAGTCGTGGTACAAGGAATGGTTGCTGGTCCGGTTGAAATCACCATGGGAGGTCGGGGGCCGCACCTATTCCGCCGGTGCGCTGATCGTCACGAATTTCGCCGAGTTCCTCTCCGGGGCGCGAGATTTCGAGGTGCTGTTCGAGCCGGACGCGCACACCTCGCTGCACGGGTACGGCTGGACCGAGAACCATCTACTGCTGGTGACCCTCGAGGATGTGCAGACCAAGCTGTACGTCCTCACCCCGGGCTCCGGGGGCTGGCGCACGGAACCGCTCGCCGATACCCCGGCCATGGCCACCACCGGCATCATGAATCTCGACCCGCTCGAGGGTGGAGACGACTATATGCTCATGACCAGTGGGTTCACCACACCCACCACACTGCTGGCGGGGTCGGTGGGTGCGCCGGTGACCGAATGGAAACAGGAACCCGCGTTCTTCGACGCGACCGGTATCGAGACCGAGCAGTTCTTCGCGCGCTCCGATGACGGAACGCCCATCCCGTACTTCGTGATCCGGCACCGCGATACCCGGGATACGCCGGCGCCCACGGTGATGTCGGGCTACGGCGGGTTCGAGCTGTCCCGGACCCCCGGCTACGGTGGCGCTTCCGGTATCGGCTGGCTGGAACAGGGCGGCACCTATGTGATGACCAATATCCGCGGCGGCGGGGAATACGGGCCGCAGTGGCATACCTCGGTGCAGAAGGAGAACCGGTACAAGGTGTACGAGGATTTCTCCTCGATCGCCCGCGATCTGGTGGCCCGCGGAATAACCACCGCCGACCGGCTCGGTGCCGTCGGCGGCAGTAACGGCGGTCTGCTGATGGGCGTGATGCTCACCCGCTACCCGGAATTGTTCGGGGCCATCGTCTGCCAGGTGCCGCTACTGGATATGCGCCGGTATCACCGGCTGCTGGCGGGCGCGTCCTGGATGGCGGAATACGGTGATCCGGATGTGCCCGAGGAATGGGCCTATATCAGCAGGTACTCCCCCTATCAGCGGGCCGCGGAAACCGGTGCGGGCGCCGCCTATCCGCCGATCCTGCTGACCACTTCCACCCGTGACGATCGCGTGCATCCGGGGCATGCCCGCAAGATGGCGGCGCTGCTGGAGGAGCAGGGCCACCGGGTGTGGTATCACGAGAACATCGAGGGCGGGCACGGCGGCGCCGCCGACAACAAACAGTCGGCGTTCCAGGCGGCCCTGATCTACGAGTTCTTCACCCAGATGCTCATCGAGGGCCGGACCGCGAAGTGATCCGGTGCCGGTCAGCGATCGTGCAACCACTTCTCGATACGGTCGACCACATCGGCGGGTTCCGAGATCCAGCCGTTGTGGCCGAGCGGCCGGGGCGCGTGCCAGGTCGTCTTGTCGGCGTTCGGCAGTTTGTCCAGCAGATGACCGGCCGATGTCCGCGGGGCCAGTTCGTCGCCGGTGAGGGTGATGGAGAGTACGGGCAGTTTCAGCCGGGTGAGGCGCTCCTCGTAGTCGATATCGGCACCGGCCGGTTCGAACCGGCCGGTGCGGGCCAGCCGGGCCCAGTCGGAGACGAGCACCTTCGACTGGCGGCCGAAACCGTTGGGGCCGAGTTTGTCGCCCGGCCACACTCCGGCCAGCGCGGCGGTCAGCGAGACCGCGGCGGTGCCGACCAGCATGCCCGGCCCGAGCAGGCCGCGAAACCTCCGGTAGTAGGGGGTGCCGGAGGCGACGAGGATCAGTCCTGCGAGGCGGCCGCGGACCCGCGCCGCGTACAGCGCCGACAGTTGCCCGCCCATACTGTGACCCAGCACGTACGGGGTGCGGTCGGGGAAGCGGGTGCGCACCACCTCGAAGATCGCCGGGAAGTCCACCGCGACGAGTTCGTGGTATCCGTAGGTGCTGGCCGCGCTCGGTTTGGGTGAGCCGGCGCCGTTGCCGCGCAGTTCGCCCACCGCGACATCGATGCCGCGCCGGGCGAGCGCACGAGCGAAATAGAGGTAGTACTCGCCGGGAACGCCGAGCCCGGGTATCAGTACGACCACCGGGCGAGGTGTATCCGGGGTGACCGGACGCCCGTCCGATCCCGTGGCCGGGACCAGCCGCACCGGGACGGTGCTGCCGTCGGGCATCTGGATCGCAACGGTCTCCACCGGGTCAAGGCTAGCCGCCGGACACCCTTGCCCGGCGGCATGGTCAGGCCCGGATCGCGCCCACGATGATCCGGCTCAGCACCCGGATCACCTCGTCGAGCGGTTGCCGCGGTTCGGCACCGCTCCATTCGTCCACCACATAGTTGACCGCGCCGATGATGGCGAGCATCCGCAGGTCGTAGTCACCGGTGGGGATCTCACCGTGCAGTGCGGCGTCCTCGGCGGCCTTGGCGAGCACCGAACTCCAGGCGCGGCGCGATTCCCCGCGCATCTTCTCGACTTTGGCCCCGGCGCCGACCACTTCGACGAGCACGACCCGAGCTCGTCGCATATCGGTGCCGATGGATTGCACATAGGCGCGGATGGCGCCGTCGATCCGCGCCAGCGCGCTCTGGTCGGTGCTCTGATCGAGGGAGGCGAGCACCGCGGTCCGCGATTCCCGGTCGATGAGAGCGAAGAGTTCGAGAAGGAGCGATTCGCGGCCGGTGAACTCTTCGTAGAACTGGCGCGAGGACAGCCCCGCGTCTTTGCAAATGGCTCCTACCGAGCTATTGGCATACCCGTCTCTCGCAAAAACCGTCAGGCCGGATTCGAGAAAACGAGCGCGTCGCTCGCGTTGCCGATCTTCTACGGGCTGCCCGGCATACCGTCGTCCCGAATTCGCTTCCTGTGACATCGCGCAGAACAATACCGAAAAGCCGGATCCCCTCGACATCGATCGGGCCTTTCGTAGCATGCCGGTAGCACAGTACGGGTTTGCCGAAAGTTGGCTATCCGCAACTCTGGCCGCCGGTGAAACTGCCAAACCGGACAATGCCTGGATGTTGCTGGTACAGCGGATTTTGGAGGGAAATTCTAGAATAATTTCCATGGGCCCGGTATGACCATTGCAATAACCCGGCAACACATAGTGTTCACCTTATGGGAACCGCGCTGCTGTATGGGCTGGGTACGGCAATTCCATTGCTGATCGGTGCGGCCATCGGTTTGCGAACCACATTGCCCGAGCCATTGCTCGCCTCGCTGATGGCGTTCGGCGCGGGCACCATGATCGCCGCCGTGACCAACGAACTGTTCGAACCCGCCTTCCTGCAAGCAGGAGCATTGACCGCCGGCGCCGCGCTGTTTCTCGGTGCCGCCGTGTACGTGGTCGCCAACCGGCTCCTCGAACGCCGGCAGGGTGCGGGTGCGGTGGGTTGGGCCCTGATGCTCGGAACGATTCTCGACGGGGTTCCCGAGAACACTGCCCTCGGCGTATCGCTGGGGTCGGGCGGCGGGATCGTGCTGCTGGTCGCCATCGCCGCGGGTAACGTACCGGAGGCGATCGGCGGATCGGCACTGCTGCATCGGCAGCGGAATGTCTCCCGCGGTAGAGCGTTCACCCTGTGGCTCCTCACCGGCGCGGTCCTCGTCGTGGTCACCGTCACCGGAGACCTGCTCTCCGACCACCTCGAGCCGACCCATATCAGTGCGATCCAGGCATTCGCGGGCGGCGCGACCATCGCGGTTCTCGCCGATTCGCTCATGCCGGAGGCATACCGGGAGGGTGGCTGGTGGGTCGGTATGGCCACATCTGTCGGGTTCCTGGTCGCGTTTCTGCTGAGCTGACCGGCCGAGCGCCGAAAATAGGTTTCCTCGTCCGCCCGGCCGGTGCAGGACGCGGAAGGTATGGCAGCCGACGCATTCCGTTCCGGACTCCGGCGCAAGCCGGAGCCGTTGCGGGCGTGCGCCTTCCGGGGACTATTCGCCGGCGCCGTGTGCGCCGGCGTCACCGACGGGATCGTCCCGGTGGCCTTCGCTGTGCACTCGATACAGGCATTCGGCTCCGCCACCTCGCTCACCGTCATCCTGATCGCTCTGTGGACCGGCCGGTTCGCCTGCACACCGGTCGCCGGCCTCGCCGCCGCTCGCCGCGACCAATTCGCGGTGATGATCGGTGCCGATGCCGTGCGTATGGTCGCGCAGGGCGGGCTGGCGCTGGTGCTGGCCGCAGGCTGCGGGCTGGACGTGGTCGGTCCGGTTCTGTTGTTCATCGGCTGTCCGACCGCGGGTTTTGCCGTCGCGGTCACCGGGATCGTCCGGCAGGCCCTGATCCAGGCCGAACTCCCGACCGACGAGCTCGGCGTCTTCGGCTCGGACGAGGGATTCGCCGGTGCGGCGGGATCCCGGCCGGGATGGTGGCCGGCGGGGTGCGAGCCTCGTGACACGGCTTCACCGGCGAAATCGGTGCCGGGTCGGGCGGACGTTCTCGCGGCGGGCTGCACGCCTCGGGATACGGCTCGTCGGAACCGGTACCGGAGCAAGCCGCACCCGCCGCGCACCACTCGGTATTCGCCGAGCGTTCGGCCGAGCAGGATCGCGATGGCGTCACTCCGGGGCGAGCCGGACCAGCATCTTCCCGGTATTCGCGCCGGACAGAACACCGAGGAAGGCGGCCGGGGCCTGGTCGATTCCGTCGTACACGGTCTCCCTGGTGTGCAGCGTGCCGTCGGCCAGCCAGGCCGCGGCTTTGGGAATGTATTCGCCGAACAGCGGCAAATAGCTGTTCACCAACATTCCGCGCAGTGTCAGCTCTTTGGTCGCGGCCAGGAACAGATCGGGCCCCCGCCGCCCTGGATCGCCGTTGTAACCACTGATCGCACCGACCAGTGCGATTCGGCCGTGCGGGCGCATGGCCTCGACCGCGGCCCGCAGATGGTCGCCACCGACATTGTCCAGATAGACGTCGATACCGTCGGGTGCCGCTTGCGCCAGGCGCCCGGCCAGACCGCCCGCGCGGTAGTCGATGGCGGCGTCGAAACCGAACTCCGCTGTGAGCATTTCGGTCTTGCCGGGTCCGCCCGCCGACCCGATCACGCGGCCGGCGCCGAGCGCCCGGGCGAGCTGCCCGGCGACGCCGCCGACCGCACCGGCCGCGGCCGAGATGAAGACCGTATCTCCGGGGCGGACCGGCGCGATATCGGTCAGCGCAGCGTAGGCGGTGAGTCCGGTGGTGCCGAGAGCACCGAGGTAATGGTGCGGTGCCGCGAGAGCCGGGTCGATCGGCGTGGCGGTGGCGGCGTCGATCACCGAGTGTTCGCGCCAGCCCGCGAAGTGCGTGACGATCGCCCCGACGGGAGTGTCAGCGGACCGGGAGGCGATCACTTCGCCCAGGGCCGCACCTTCCAGCACCGCGCCCAGCCGGAACGGCGGGATATAGGAGGGCCGGTCGTCCATGCGGCCGCGCATGTACGGGTCAACCGACATCCAGGTATTGCGGACCAGGATCTCACCGTCGGCGAGGGCCGGGATCGGTGCGGTGACCAGTTCGAAGTTCGCGGCGGTCGGTGTTCCGGACGGGCGTGCGGCCAAATGGATCTCGCGAGTGGTGGTGGGCGGTGCCGGTTCCCCCAGGCCGGCTGTGCCGGTCGCCGGAGTCGTCCGGGTGGTCGGGTCCTGCTGGGTGTTGTCGCGCACGGCTTTGCCTCTCGTTTCACGGACTGTCGGTCTCGCTATCAAGAAGCTATGGCGATTCGGGGTCGGTTCCCAGGTCCTCGGCCGCCATGATCCGGTCCTGTCGTGCCACCGCCGGCCGGCCTCGGCCGTCTACCTCGGTGCCGTGCGGGCTGCCCGGTGATCGGTGCTCCCGGGGCGACGCAGGTTCCGGCATCCGGATCAGCGGCCGGGCGGATGCGCGGTAATCAGCGATTCCGGTGTACCCCGGGCGATCCGCCACTCCACCGCCGGTAGGCCTTGCGCAGCGCCCGATCGTCGGTGAAGGCCAGACGTGCCGCGACGGCGGCGGTGGTCCGGCCGGACCGCAGTAGTTCCTCGGCGCGGCGGTAGCGCAACTCGTCGAGTTCCCGGCGCCAGGTGGTGCCGTGTTCGGCCAGCCGTCGTTGCAGGCTTCGCGGGCTCGTCGCCAAGCGGGCGGCGACGCCGGCCATGGTCGGGGTGCCCACATCGAGGGCGGCGGCGAGTGCGCTGCGGAAATTGTCCAGCGGTCCGGAGATCGGGCGGGCCGCAGCGAGCACGAGGTCGGCGTGGCCGCGCAGCAGCTCGGCCAGGGCGGGATCGGCGCGCACCAGCGGCGCGGCGGCGTCGGCGGCGGCGAAGGTGATCGTATCGGCGGGCGCGTCGAAGTCGATGCGGTCGGTACCGAAGGCTTCGGTGAGGGTCCGGTGTTCGCGCGGCGCCGGACGTCCGAATGTGAGGCGGGCGGGCGCAACGGGTCGGCCGAGTCCTTCCCGTGCGCGCCTCAGGTAGTAGCCGAGTACGTATTCGTTGACAACCGCCGCGACCCGTGGGTCGTCCGCGGAGGTACGGAAGCCGAGGGTCAGCTCGCCGTCGTACTGCAGGTCGAAGCCTTCGTCGGCGGCGGTGACCAGTCGGTGGTAAGGCTGGGCGGCGGCCAGGGAATCCGCGAGGTTCGCCCCCGTGGTGACGAGATAATCCCAGGTGCTGAGCCTGCCGAGCGTTGCGTCGCCGGCGACCGCGAGACCCGTGCCGGGGCCGGCGTCCGCCAGCAGTTGCCACATCTGGACCAGCGAGCGCAGCGGCACCCGGTCGAGTTCGCCGCGCAACTCGCTGTCGGTGGTACCGGGGATCATCGCCAGTCGTTCCGGGTCCGCACCGGTCCGCGCAGCGGTCTCGCGGACCAGACGGATCAGCTGCGACGAGACGGTCCCGATCGTGGGATCGGTGTGCCCGGGCCGGGCAGCGGTGCCGACGGCGGGGACGTCGACAGGGTCCAGGTCAGAGGGTCGCGCGCTCACCACGGATGCCACGGTAATCATCGCGGCCGTCCGGCGGACAACCCGCGGGTAACCAGAGGCGCCTCCCCATTGCCGGGGCTAGCCGAGTGAACATCCAGCAACAGCGTTAGGCTCGACACCGTGACTTCCCACTACGATGTCGTCGTTCTCGGTGCTGGTCCCGGCGGTTACGTCGCCGCGATCCGTGCCGCTCAACTCGGCCTGCGAACAGCGATCGTCGAGCAGAAATACTGGGGTGGCGTGTGCCTGAACGTGGGCTGCATCCCGTCCAAGGCGCTGCTGCGTAATGCGGAGCTGGCGCATATCTTCACCAAGGAAGCGAAAACCTTCGGTATCAGCGGGGAGGCGACCTTCGATTTCGGGGCGGCCTTCGATCGCAGCCGTAAGGTCGCGGACGGCCGGGTCAAGGGCGTCCACTTCCTGATGAAGAAGAACAAGATCACCGAGTACGACGGCAAGGGTTCGTTCACCGGCCCGAACGCGCTGTCGGTCGAGCTCTCCAAGGGCGGCACGGAGTCGATCACCTTCGACAACGTCATCATCGCCACCGGCACCAACACCAAACTGCTGCCGGGCACCTCCCTGAGCAAGAACGTCGTCACCTACGAGGAGCAGATCCTCACCCGTGACCTGCCGGGTTCGATCCTGATCGTCGGCGCCGGCGCCATCGGTATGGAGTTCGGCTACGTCCTGCGCAACTACGGCGTGGATGTGCGCATCGTGGAATTCCTGGACCGGGCGCTGCCCAACGAGGACGCCGATGTCTCCAAGGAGATCACCAAGGCGTACAAGAAGCTCGGTATCACCATCACCACCGGTGCGGCCGTGCAGTCCATCGATGACGACGGCTCCAAGGTCACCGTCGCGATCAAGGACAACAAATCCGGTTCGGTCGAGACCGTCACCGTGGACAAGGTGCTGCAGGCCGTCGGCTTCGCGCCTCGGGTCGATGGCTACGGCCTGGAGAACACCGGTGTGGCGCTCACCGAGCGCGGCGCGATCGCCATCGACGACACCATGCGCACCAATGTGCCGCATATCTACGCCATCGGCGATGTCACCGCGAAGCTGCAGCTCGCGCACGTCGCGGAGGCCCAGGGCGTGGTCGCGGCCGAGACCATCGGCGGCGCGGATACGCTGACCCTGGGTGACTACCGGATGATGCCGCGCGCCACCTTCTGCCAGCCGCAGGTCGCCAGCTTCGGTCTCACCGAACAGCAGGCGCGCGACGAGGGCTATGACGTGAAGGTCGCCACCTTCCCGTTCACCGCCAACGGCAAGGCGCACGGCCTCGGTGACGCCACCGGTTTCGTCAAGCTGATCTCGGACAACACCTACGGCGAACTGATCGGTGGCCACCTGATCGGCCCCGATGTCTCCGAACTGCTGCCCGAACTGACCCTTGCCCAGAAGTGGGATCTCACGGTCAACGAGCTGGCCCGCAATGTGCACACGCACCCGACGCTGAGCGAGGCGCTGCAGGAGGCCATCCACGGCCTGGCCGGGCACATGATCAACTTCTGACCCCCGCGCGCGGAGTCGACCGCCCCGGAGCCCCGTGCGTGGGCCCGGGGCGGTTTGCTGTTCCGACGACCCGATGTATCGGACAACTCTCGGCTATTCTTGTTGGACGCCCGCCCCGCTCGGCTCGATCGGGACCGACGGCCGAGTTGTCGGGGCCGAATACACGAAGAGGTGCCGGTTGTACAGCCAGGCCGTATCGGCGATGCGGGAGCTGGCGAAGAAGGTCGAGCAGAACATCGCGTCGATCGGAACCGGTGGGAGCCGACGATATCGCGACATCACCACGGTGCCGATCGGCCAGGTGTTGCGGAAGGTCCCAGGCGCCGACGGCCGGGGCGCTGATTCTCTGGCAGGTGATCGGCCTGCGGAAAACCTGTCGCCTGCCCGAATATCCGACCGAGCGCCGGCCCCGGGAACACTGCGGGCCTTCGACTCCGGGGAGAGTGCCCGGCGGTGGGGCAGATCTGTATGGGGTGCGACGTTCAGCCGGCTGGGCAAGAACCGGATACAAGCACTGCGCGACTTCACGGTGGGCTCCGAGGGCATCAACGCGCCCCTGCGGGGCGCGGCTAGGTACCCGCCGGATATGGAACGGGTCGAACGGCTGGACGATATTCTGGGGAGAAAGCCGGTACCGGAATGGATCCAGGCCTGGAAATCCATATCGGCGGGCCGACTGTTCCCCGGCCGGGATCCGGCCGATATCAGCCCCGGCGATCGCGGGCATATCTCCGATTTCTTCAGTACCGCGCTGGCCCGTGAGGGCATCGACAGGCTCAAGAACACCCGTAATCGGGATACGGACCTCCGCGTGGAGGTCCCGCCCGGTACACCCGGCATCTTCATCGGCGACAAATCGGCGTGGTCCTGGGAGCTGGAGTTACTCCTCGGGCGCGACCTGGATTTCGAGGTCCTCGAATGGGGACGAGCAGGGGATCGGTGGCAGGGCGCCATCCGGATTCTGCCGCCGGAGGCCGCCGTCTGAGGGCCCCTACCGGTCCGGCGCCGGCCGGGTTCCTCGGCCCGGGCATCCGGGATACATTCCGTGGGTGACCGTGGAACCGTCGCCTTCCGCTCGCTCCGGGATATCCGGGTCGCGACCGGTCCTCGGCGTGGCAATGGCCGTGGCCCTGATCGTGGCGGGCGCGGTCGTCATCGACACCCGGATGGTGCGTACGGAGTTGCTGCGCACCGAAACCCAGCCGCCGACCGTCGAATACGACGGTGCGACCTATCATGCGGGTCTACTGCGGCAGGAGAGCTGGCTGCTGCACCGGCGGCTGCCGGATGTGATCATGGTCGGCCGCTATCCCGATATGGGGTACGGCCACCCGGTGTACTTCGAGATCCTGGGCAACCGCGACCCAGCCCTCGAGTCGGCGCGATGGAGCCCTGAGGGGGTCATCGTCCGCCTCGATTCCGGTCACGAGATATTCGTTCCCGCGGGCGCATTCACCGGTGGCCGTTAGCCCGACCGACGAAGTGAGGTCATGTTGCCATCAGCACAGCTGTTCTCCAGAATGCCGGCCCGGCGTTCGCCATCGTCACCAGCCTCTACCCGCCGTTTCTGGTGGGTGGGGTCCGGGTCGAAGCCGTCGCCGCCGACTGGACCGGTGTCGCCATGCGATCGAAGGTCCGCGGCTGGGACAACAACCACCACGGCGCGGCCTTCGGCGGCCCGCTCTCGGCCATGACAGATCCATTCTTCGGGCTGAAGCCGCAGTGGCAGCTGGGCGACCGATACACCCGATCTGGAACACCAGGGTGGTCCCGAGTTCGTGGCTCCCGGCAGAGGTGAGGTACAGGCAACCATGCGGATGAGTCCGGACGAGGTAGCGCTCATCCGGCGCAATGTCGCAGAGAACGGGTCCTCGCGCACTACTCACACCGTGGATCGCACAGGCCCGGGCGGTGTGGTGATCGTCCGGCACGAACCGGAGGTCTACGCGCGCTTCGGCTCTCGGGGTAACGCGGATGATCAGAAATCGTCGCGGCGGATGCGGAGGGTGGTGATGGTGGCGGCCAGACCCTCGTATTGATTGACCAGCAGCACGATTTCGATGAGGCGGCGATCGTCGTAGTAGGTGGACAGGTGTTGCCAGGCGGCATCGTCGATATCGCGGGTGCGGACCAGCTGATCGACCGCGGTGAGCAGCGCCCGGTGTTTGTCGCTCCAGCCCTGCGCGTCGGCTCCGGCCCGGATCCGCTCCAGGATCTCCGGTGTCACCCCGGCCCGCCGGCCCAGGCGGATGTGGTGGTCGGTCTCGTACGCGCAGTCACGCAGATGGGCCACCCGCAGGATGACCAGTTCGGTGTCGTGCCGGCGCAGCCGCCCACCCGGCATCAGCGTGCCGGAGAAGTGCAGCCAGCCGCGGAACAGCCGCCCGGCCCGGCCCAGCGTGCTGAACAGTTGCGCGTCGGCCGTACCCGAGGCCCGCGAGAGCACCCGCCAGGCCGCCCAGTTGACCGGTCCCAGCTCGCGGAGGCGGCCGGGGGTTATCCGTGGTCGCTCCTGCGACACCATCACATCGTCCTCTCCGGTGGAACTGTCGTACGGCCCACGGTGCCTGCCGGGTTCCCGTGGCACGGCACCGCCCCCGAACCTACCCGCCGGTGCGCCGCGCGAACAGGCGGCTTCGGTGTGTCACGAGCGTGCGGAGTCGTGTTCGAGCAGTTCGGAAACCGTGACGAACCGGTAGCCCTGCGCGTGCAGTTTCGCGGCCATCGGGACGATGGCGGCCCGCGAGGCCGCCCCGGTGGCGTACATGGTGTGCAGCAGGATGATCGACCCCGGACGCACCTGGTCTACGGCGGCGTCGACCATGTCCTCGGTGGTGGTGTTGCCGTCCTCGGGTTCGACATCCCAGGTGATCGTGGTGCGGTCGTGGTCGGCGAGGTAGTTCGGCAGGTTCCACAGTTTCTTCCCGTAGGGCGGCCGGAAGGTGATTTCGCCCTGGTAACCGGCGGCCCGGATCTCGCCATCGGTATCCTCCACCTCGTCGGCGACCGTATCGGACGAGACCAGCACCATCCGCCGGTGGTTGTAGGTGTGGTTGCCCAGCTCGTGACCGGCCGCCACGATCGTCCGGCCCAGTTCGGGGCGGGCGGCCAGATCGCGGCCGTTGAGATAGAAGGTGGCGGGGATACCGGCGGTGGCGAGCAGATCGAGCACCTCGGGGGCGCGCTCGGACGGCCCGTCGTCCAGTGTCAGGGCCACCACCTTCGCGCTGGTCTCCACGCGGTCCACCAGCCGTCCGGCCAGCTGGTAGGTCCGTGAGTTCATCAGAAAATAGCCGCCGGCCCCGACAACCAGTACTGCCGCCAGAGCGATCGCCGCCCCTGCCATCCACCTACGCATCCCAGGTGTATAGCAGGCGCGGGGCCGGGCGGCGACCGCACCGAAACGTCAGGCGGACTTCCCCGTACGGCCCGCTGCTGTCCCGGGAGCCTGCCCACGCCGTTCGCGTTTGCCGCGGGCGACCTCGGTCGCAAGGGCGTCGAGGGGCTGGGCGAACCGAGCCAGCGGATCGACGAGTGCGGCGAGCCATTCCCGGGCGTCGGCGAAACCTTCCGGTTCCAGGGTGTAATACCTGCGGTTGGCCTCCGACCGCACCCGCACCAGCCCGGCTTCCCGTAATACCTTGAGGTGCTGGGAAATCGCGGGTTGTGAGATCGGAGTGTGCCCGCGGATCTCCTCGACCAGGGCGCCGGCGGACCGTTCACCGCCGGTCACCAGTTGCAGTATCGCGCGGCGTACCGGATCGCCGAGTGCCTCGAACACGTTCGCCGGGGCAGACCGGCCCATCAGGATCGCTCCTCCTCCTCGGGGGCGACGGTGTAGAAGCCGGTGGTCGCCTCGGCGCCCGCGTGGGCCTGCGCCGGATCGTCACCGTCGGCGATCGCCGCCGCCGCCCAGCCGGTCGCCGCGGCCCGGACGAATTCCAGGCCCTCGGGGGTGGCCGGGAATTCCAGCGCCACCGCCGGGTCGACTCCGGCGCCGGTTTCCAGATGCAGGCCGAGTCCCATGAGGGCCAGGTCCCAGCCGACGCCCACCGCGCCGGGACCGAATTGTTTCCACATCTCCGGATCGACCGGTGCCTCGTGCACCAATTCGAGTGTGGTCCCCCCGGCGCCGGGTTCGAGCCGGATTTCGAGCCACGAAACCATGGGTCCCATCTCCCAGGTCACCGCGAATCGTTTCGGTCGTTCACATTCTTCGACCACGCCCCCGGCATTTCCTTCGAGCTGGTATCTGCCGCCCGTGGTCAACTCACCGGTGATGGGCAGGAACCAGCGCGGAATCCGTTCGATATCGGTGAGTGCTTCCCACAAATCGTCCGGATCGGTGGCGTAGGTACGCCGCGCCACGGCGATCCGGGTGACCGCGCCCTGTCGTTCGGCGGTGCGGACCTCCCGGGTGACCAGTCCGGCGATGGCGGCGGGATCGGTGAGCAAACCCATTTCTTCCTCCCTTTATAAGTTTGAACTTATAGTACCGTGACGCTGTCGGTTGCACCAGGACCGGTGGGCGGGGTGGGGAGCAGGGGCCGGAAATATAGAACTCGGCGACGCCGGCACCGCGATCAGGCTCGCCGGGAAGATCGACCGGGGGCGGCTCTCGCCCGGACACCCGGGGCCGATTGCTCATCGATACCGCTCGCGGATGGGCCCAGCGGCGCAGTCCCGAACGTGCCCTGGCCCTTCTGCTCGAGACCGAACTACTCGCCCCGGAACAGCTCTACCGGCACAAGTCGGCCCGTTCGACGACCGCGGACCTGCTCGGTACGGACCGGAGCATCCCCGAGTGTCATCTGACGCCGGCCCGGCCGGCAGGCCAGAATTCCTTCAGCTCGGCCGCCGCTGCCGCCGCCTGCCGGACACCGGATTCGTAGGCGGGATAGAGGGCGGTATCGGCGAAGAGGTCGGTGCCGAACGCGGCGACGGCGATATCGTCCGGGCGTATCGAGATCTCTCGGGCCGGTCCGAGTTCCCGGTCGGCGCGGGTGCGCGGATACACATGCGCCAGTGGTTCCAGGATCACGATCACATCGTGGCCCACGGCGAGGTCGGCGTTGACGGTGGAGCGGACTCCGCCGTCGATGTAGTGCCGCCCGGCGATCTCGATCGGGGGGAAGACCCCGGGTACCGCGGTACTCGAGGCGAGCGCCTCGACGAGGGTGGCGGCGCCGCCCCGGGTCCAGGCGGTGAGCGTCCCCGACCCGATATCGATGGCGGCGATCCGCAGATCGTGTTCGGGCCAGTCGGCGAAACCGACGAGTGAGCCGATGCGGTCGATGTGCACCGCCGGGTCGCCGGTGCCGCCGCCCAGCGCGAGTTCGCCGACCCGTTGGAGGACCAGGTCGCGATCCTGGTCGACGGCGCGCAGCAGCGAGGCGATCTCCAGCAGCGGTGCGTAGTCGTGCCGGACCGGCTCGGTGGGTTGTGGTCGCGGGGTCAGCAGCGTGGCGATATCGATCCCGGCGGCCAGGGCCGAGCCGACGACCGCCCCGGCGGAGGTGCCGATGATGCGGTCGGCCCGCGCCAGGTCGATTCCGGCGTCGCCCAGGCCGATCGCCAGGCCGCTCAGCCAGGCGATGCCGACCGGGCCACCGCCTCCCAGCACCAGCGCGATTGTGGGCGTTTCGATGGGCCGGGCGTCAGGCATGGCATGAGGTTAGCCGCCCGGGCCGGGTTACGCCCGGCGCGACCGGTCGGTACCGGCAGGCAGGCGGTCGGTCCCGGCTGTTCTCCGGCGTGCGGCGGATCACCGTGCGGTCGGTGAATCGGTCGGGTACAAATACTACGTACACCATACGGTGTTTATGGAAAATGGAGGTCATATGCGCATCACCGGATCCGCCATCTCGCTGAACGTCGCCGACCCGGCCGCATCGGCGGAGTTCGTCACCACCCATTTCGGCTTCACCGAGCAGATGGCGGCCGACGGTTTCGTCTCGCTCGTTCATCCCGAAGCCGGAATGAACCTCATCTACCTGCGCACCGGCCTGTCCACCTTCAAACCCGAACGTGCCGCAGGCTCCGCCGGGGACGGGTTGCTCGTGGTGTTCGTGGTGACCGATATCGATATCGAATACGCGCGCCTGCAGAAGGAAGGCGCCCCGATCGTCACTCCTGTCGAAACCGAGGAATGGGGGGAGCGCTACTTCCAGACGACCGATCGGAACGGGATCATCTATCAGCTTGTGCAATGGGTCTGACGTTCGCGCGGGTGCCGTACCGGGTATCGGTGCCCCGAGATCCGGGGCGCTGATTCCCGATTCGCCTCAACCGCAAGTCATATGAGTGGTACGAAAGTGGCTGGCGGGCCATGATCGACACCGGGGGTCGGTGGTGGCATGAGGGGCAACGACACACGGCAGAGGTAGAGCACGATGCTGGTGAAGGTCGACGATCGGGCGGAACTATCCGCGGCCGAAAAGGAATTCGTGGAATGCCTGCGGCAGTTGCCGACGACCGGCCTGGCCATCGTCGACCTGCGCATCGGCACCCAGCGCGGGACCCGGCAGGTCGGGGCGGTTATCTGGACGCCCCAGGGTGTTCTCGTGATCGAGGTGGTCGGGTTCCGCAGCCGGCAGAGCGGGGTGCTGACGGTTTCGCAGGACCGGCCGTGGCAGGTGGGCGCGGTCGCCGCGGATCTGGAATCGGAATTCGGGGTGAATCCGATACGACAGCTGGAGAACGCGGTGCGGGAGGTCGAGCTGACCTTCGAACGCGCCACCTACGATCCCGGACAGCTGTGCGGTGCAGTGGCGCTGGTGCCCATGCGGGGCGTGGTGCTGCGGCCGGGCCGGGAAACTCTGCGCCCGGGCCTGGATGTGGTGGTCGGGAACGCTGTCGAATCCACCGAACTGCGGATCTTCCTGGAGAATTTCGCCCCCGGGCCACCCCGCTGGACGCTGGGCCGGGTCTGCGCGGCCACCCGGGCGCTCACCGGCTGGGCGCCGGATCGCGCCGAACTGATCGCTGCCGGCTTCGCGGACAAACTGCCGGAACCGCCGCGGAAACCACGGGAGCGGCCCGGCTGGCGCCGGCCGGATTCCGGTCGCAACCAGGACCTCATCGGCTGGGCGGTGCTGGGGATCGCGGTGCTCGGAGTACTGATAGTGCTGGGCGCCATCGCCGGTTCCCTGCTCGCCGACGGTCCCGCCGCCGAACCGGCGGCACCCAGCACCACCGTCGCGCCGGTCGTGCCCACCCCCGCGGGCCCGGTGGAGTGCTGGCCGTTGCAGCCGGGTTGCTGAGGCGATAGCGCGCCCGTCCCGGACACTGCCGGCGGACGGGGGTCGGGATGCGCGAGGCTACCAGAATGTGGGCTAGTTGTATGAGGCCTGGACGTTGGTGACGCCGGTGTGGAGGCGGCTGGCTGGTGGCCGGTTTCCGGCGGCCGAATGGGGTCGATAGTTGTAGTGGATATTTCAGATCCCCAATGCTTGCGGGCGTTGCAGATCCGAGGTCCATTCGCGGGCGTAGAGGAATTCCTCGGCCAGTATCCGGTTGTAGCGCTCCACTTTCCCGTTGTGCCGTGGCGTGTAGGGAGTGATCCGCTGGTGACGGGCCCCGAAAAGCACCTTCGCGACGTCGCGGGCCTTGTAGCAGGAGCCGTTGTCCGTGACGATCCGCTCGATCCGGATGATGCCGTGAGCGGCGAAAAACGCTCTGGCCCGGAACACGAACCCGATCGCGGTGACCGCTTTCTCGTCGTCGAGGGCTTCGGTGTAGGCCAGGCGGGAGTAGCCGTCGACCGCGGTGTGCAAGAACGAGTACCCGGGCCGGCAGCGCTTGGCCGCGGCCCGGGCGGCCAGATCCTGAGACGAACCCCGGCCGTGGACACGCCAGCCGCCACCGTCGGGGATCCGGCCGACCTTCTTGATGTCGACATGCACCATATGACCCGGTCGGCGGGCGATGATGCGGCGTGGCGCCCGGTTCAATTCGCCGTTTGGTTCCAGGTAGCGACGCCGGTTCAGCCCGAGCCGGGCCAAGTGACGGCCGACGGTGCCCTCGGCAGCCAGTTCCAGCGCGATCCTGCGTGCCGACCATTTCCTGGTCCTGCGCAGCTGCTCGATTCGGTTGACGAGCTCGAGTGAGATCCTTGTCGGCGACCTGTATGGCGCCGAGGATCGATCGAGCAGGCCGAGCTCGCCGAACCGTCGGAATCTGTTGACCCACTTCGATGCACATTGCCGCGAGATACCCATTTCAGTAGCGACATGAGAGATCGGGCGGGTTCGGCAGCGGTGCACGAGCCGGTGGCGGCCCTCGACGGTGAGCGGGGCATTACGGTGAGACACGGCGGTTCTTTCACTCGCGGACGGACGTGTGGTTGGCGCTTCACATCCTGCCGCCGAAAGAACCGCCCCTTTCAGCTCACCCCACGCCCCGCGTCACCAACGTCACGACCCGCAACAGCTAGTGCGCCGTCCTTCAGGGCGGTGGTGAAAGCCCACGCGGGAGGGCCGCCAAGGCCCGAGCGTGCCCTGAACGCGGCGACTCCCAAAAACCACCGATAATTACTCTGGCAATCCACTGCGATACAATCGAGATATGCTGTTGCGGTACAACTTCCGCGTTTATCCGACCCCTGGTCAACGTATTTCGTTGGCTCGCGCGTTTGGTTGCGCGCGGGTGGTGTATAACGACGCTTTGGCGGCACGAGAAGCAGCCCGACGCGACGGTTTGCCGTATGTGAAAGACGGCGAACTGTCGAAAGCGTTGACCGCGGCGAAGAAAGACCCCGCTCGGGTGTGGTTGGGCGAGGTGTCGGCGGTGGTGTTGCAGCAGGCGCTGGCGGACCTGAACACCGCTTACCGAAACTTTTTCCAGTCGATCAGCGGAAAGCGGAAGGGTGCCCGGGTTGGGCCGCCTCGGTTTCGGTTACGCCGCGACAACAGGCAAGCCGTCCGGTTCACGAGAAATGCGAAGTTCTCGGTCACGTCGGGCGGGAAGCTGCGTTTGCCGAAGGTAGGGGACGTGAAAGTCGCCTGGTCGCGGGAGCTTCCGTCCGAGCCGTCGAGTGTGACGGTGATCAAGGATGTTTCCGGCTGTTACTTTGCATCATTTGTGGTACAGGTGGACCAGGAGCCGTTGCCCGAGCTGGATACCGAGGTCGGTATCGACCTGGGCCTTACGACGTTCGCTGTCCTGTCGAACGGTCGGCAGATCGACAGCCCGCGTTTCCTGCGGCAAGCGGAACGGCGTTTGAAGAAAGCGCAACGGAACCTTTCTCGCAAGGAGAAAGGGTCGAAGAATCGAGCCAAGGCCCGTGTGCGGGTGGCTCGTGCTCACGCCAGGGTCGCGGATGCGCGGCGGGATTGGGCGCACAAGAATTCGACACGGATTATCCGCGAGAACCAAGCGATATTCGTCGAGGATCTGTGCGTGAAAGGTCTCGCCCGTACGCGTATGGCGAAATCGGTCCACGACGCAGGGTGGGGCATGTTCACCCGCATGCTGGAGGAGAAAGCTGCCCGGTATGGTCGGACCTTCGGGAAAGTGGATCGCTGGTTCCCGTCAACCCGAATGTGCTCCGTATGTGGGGCGTTGAGTGAGCAGCAACCACTGCATGTCCGGGAATGGATGTGCACGTGCGGTACTCGGCACGACCGGGATCTGAATGCCGCAATGAACATTCTCGCCGCTGGACGAGCGGAGAGTTCAAACGCCTGCGGAGGAGCTGTAAGTCCAGCCGCGTAAGCGGAAGGCACGCCCCTGTGAAACAGGAACCCATCGAGAGCGCCCGTGATGGCGCTGGTAGGAATCCTCGTCCTTCAGGGCGGGGAGGATGTCAAGGTTGCGTACCCGCCACCGGGTCCGGCACTCTTCAGTTCGTACGATGTCAAAAAGCCTGTAACCACGCGGTCGGCCCGGCCGCCGACCGTACCGACCAGGAGGACAGCCGTGGGTCACTACCAGGCGAATCTGCGTGATATCGAGTTCAACATCTTCGAGGTGTTCGAACTGGGCAAAATCCTCGACGCCGGTGCGTACGGGGATCTGGACACCGATACCGCGCGGGAGATCCTGGCGGAGGTGAAGCGCCTGGCCGAGGGCCCGGTGGCGGAATCCTTCGCGGCGGCCGACCGGGATCCGGTGGCGTTCGTCCCGGACACCCATTCGATCACCGTCCCGGAGCCGTTGGCCAAGACCGTGTACGCCGTCCGGGAAGCCGGGTGGAACCGCCTCGGCAAACCCGAGGCGATGGGCGGGATGCCCGCGCCCGCCGCGCTGTGCTGGGCGGTGAGCGAGATGATCACCTGCGCCAACCCGGCCGCGGTGTTCTTCGATATGGGCTCGGTGATGGCGCAGGTCCTGTTCGGTATCGGTACCGAACAGCAGAAGCATTGGGCGGCCGCCGGTTTCGAGCGGCACTGGCAGGGCACCATGGTGCTCACCGAACCCGATGCGGGTTCGGACGTGGGTGCGGGCCGGGCCAAAGCGGTCGAACAGCCCGACGGCACCTGGCATATCGAGGGTGTCAAACGTTTCATCTCCGGCGCCGATGTGGGCGAGACCGCGGAGAACGTCTTCCACCTGGTGCTCGCGCGGCCCGAGGGCGCGGGGCCGGGCACCAAGGGCTTGTCCCTGTTCTACGTACCGAAATTCCTGTTCGATCCGCAGACCTTGGAACTGGGCGAGCGCAACGGCGTGTACGTGACAGGTGTCGAACACAAGATGGGCCTGAAGTCCTCGCCCACCTGTGAACTCACCTTCGGCGGCGCGAAGCCCGCCGTGGGCTGGCTGGTCGGCGACAGTCACGACGGAATCGCCCAGATGTTCAAGGTCATCGAGAACGCGCGCATGACGGTCGGCGTCAAATCCAGTGGGACCCTGTCCACCGGGTACCTGAACGCGCTCGCCTACGCGAAAGAGCGGGTGCAGGGCGCCGACCTGACCCGGATGACCGACAAGACCGCGCCCCGGGTCCCGATTGCCCGGCATCCCGATGTGCGGCGCAGCCTGGCCATGCAGAAGGCCTATGCCGAGGGGATGCGTGCGGTCTACCTGTACACCGCCATCCATCAGGACGCCGATGTGGCGCAACTGGTTTCCGGGGTGGATGCCGAAACGGCGCACCGGATCGACGATTTCCTGTTGCCGATCGTCAAGGGCGTCGGTTCCGAGCGGGCCTATCAGTACCTGACCGAATCCCTGCAGACGCTGGGCGGTTCGGGCTACCTGCAGGACTACCCGATCGAGCAGTACATCCGCGACGCGAAGATCGATTCGCTGTACGAAGGCACCACCGCCATCCAGGCGCAGGATTTCTTCTTCCGCAAGATCATTCGGGACAAGGGCGCCGCGGCGGGGCAGATCTTCGGTCAGATCACCGCTTTCCTCGATGCGGCCACCGGCAGGCTGGACACCGAGCGGGCACTGTTGCGCACCGCGCTGGCCGATGTCCAGGCGATGGCGGGATCGCTGACCGGCTATGCCGTGGCCGCCCAGTCCGATCCTGCCGAGCTGTACAAGGTGGGGCTCGGCTCGGTGCGGTTCCTGCTGGCGGTGGGCGATCTGCTGATCGGCTGGCGGCTGCTGGTGCAGGCGGAGGTCGCGACGGCCGCACTGGCCACGGCGAACGAACGTGATCGGTCGTTCTACACCGGCAAGGTAGCGGTGGCGAGTTTCTTCGCGAAGAACGTGCTGCCCACCCTCGCCGCGACCAAGGAGATCATCGCGGCGATCGACACCGACATCATGAGCCTGCCCGAAGAGGCGTTCTGATCCGACCGGTACGACCCATCCGGTTCCGGGTGGGTCGTACCGGGATAGAGGCGGTAGCGGCGGTCAGCCGGTGCGCGGGCGGTGCGTCCGCGCCGGTGTCGCGTCGGTGAGCGCGTCGGCCAGGGCGCGCAGGCCGCCGATGGCCGCGGTCAGACTCTGCTGATCCTCCGGCGCGAGGGTGCCCAGGGCGTCGAGGACGAGCCGGGTACGCATCGCTTCCATCTCGCGAGCGTGCGCGATGGCCTTTTCGGTGGGCAGGATCCGGCTGCAGCGGCGATCCGCCGGGTCGGGTTCGCGGTCGATGAGGCCGTATTCGCCCAGTTGGCGCAGCGTCACACTCATATTGCTCGGCTGGGTACCGGTCAGCGCGGCCAGTTCGCCCGCCGCGGCGCCGGGGTTGTGCACGATGATGCGCAGCGCCTCGAACTGGGTACCGGTGAGCGGTTCGGCGCCGGTGAGGCGCGGCGTGGCCTTACGAACCGCTCGCGCGACTTCCCGCAGCGCGTGGTCCAGCGCACGAAGATCGGAGGGGTTGCTGCTCACCCGACCATGTTAACTTATGTATGTATAAATAATCATCTGGGAGGAGGTACCGTGCTACCGATCCGAACGCGCCCCGGGGTATCCGGGCTGCTGCTGGTGGTGCTGGCACTGCTCTCGGCGGCGGCGCCGTTCGCGGTGGACATGTATCTGCCGGCGTTCACCGACCTCGCCGCCGATCTGGACACCGGCGCGGTGAGTGTGCAGCTCACACTGACAGCGTTTCTCGTCGGGCTCGCCGCGGGTCAGTTGCTCATCGGTCCGCTCTCCGATCGGTACGGCAGGCGCCGGCCACTCGTCGTGGCCACCGCGATCACCGTCGTCGTCACCGTGATCTGTGCGCTGGCACCCACCGTCTGGCTGCTCGTCGCCATGCGTTTCGTACAGGGTTTGACCGCCTCCGCCGGCCTGGTCATCGGCCGTGCGGTTGGCGCCGACCGCACCGAAGGAGCGGCCACCGCCCGGATCTTCACCCTCTTCTCCGCCATCGGCGGTATCGCACCGGTGGTGGCACCGCTGCTCGGCGGCGTGCTGGTATCCGCCGGCTGGCGGGCGGAATTCTGGGTGTTGAGCGGGATCTTCGTGCTGATGTTCCTGGGCGCGCTGATCGTGGTGCCGGAATCGCTACCGCCGGCGCGGCGCCACCGTGCCGGGGCCGGAGGGAGCCTCCGTACGCTGCGTGGTATCGGATCCGATCGCGGCTATCTCGGCTACATCTTCGCTTTCGCGCTGGGGTTCGCCGGGATGATGTCCTATATCTCGGCTTCGCCGTTCGTGATCGAAAACGTGCTCGGCATGTCCAACCGGGCCTATACGATCGTGTTCGCCACCAATGCCGCCGGCATGGTGGCGGCCGGAGTGGTGGTCTCCCGGCTCGTCGGCCGGTTCGGCCCGGCGCCGATCCTGCGGATCGGGCAGCTGGTCATCCTGGCCGCGGCGACGGTATTGCTCGTACTGCTGGCCACCGGTGCGCCCGCGGCGCTGGTGCTGCCCGTCCTCTTCGTGATGGTGGCCGCCACCCCGACGGTCATGGGTACCGCCAGCGCATTGGCGATCGGCCGGGCGCGTCATGCCGCCGGTTCCGCCTCCGCGCTCATGGGCGCGCTGCAGTTCGCGCTGGGCGCGGTGGTGTCCCCACTGGTCGGTCTCGGCGGGCCCGTGACCGGCGTGCCGATGGGTGTGGCGATCGTGGTCTGCGCCTGCCTGGGCATCGTCGCGCGGCGGGTGGGGGATACGGCGGGTGCGGTGGTGCGGCAGGCCTCGGAGCCCGCCCACGCGTGATCCCGGTGTCCGATTCGATACACGCAGGTGACCGCTATCTTTCGGCGACCGGCCGATCCCGCCGGAAGGTAGCCGCCGGGGTATGACGCACAATGCAGGGCGTGACAGTTGAGCTGCTCATTCTCTTGGTCGTCATTGTCACGGCGCTGGCTTTCGACTTCACCAACGGTTTTCACGACACGGCCAATGCCATGGCGACCTCGATAGCTACCGGGGCGCTCCGCCCGAGGGTCGCGGTGACCTTGTCCGCGGTCCTGAACCTGGTGGGCGCGTTCCTGTCGGTGGCGGTGGCGGCGACCGTGGCCGAGGGGATCGTGCGGCTCGGTGCGGTATCCGGGCACGACCTGCTGCTCATCGTCTACGCCGGATTGGTCGGCGGCATTCTCTGGAACCTGCTCACCTGGTTGTTCGGGCTGCCGTCGAGTTCCTCGCACGCCTTGTTCGGTGGATTGATCGGCGCGACTCTGGCGGCGCTGGGCTGGAGCGGAGTGGTGTGGATCTCCGCGGAGGGAGGGGTGATCAACAAAATCGTGATCCCGGCGCTGCTCGCGCCCGTCGTCGCCGGTCTGGTCTCCACCATCGGGACCTGGTCGGTGTACCGGATCACCCGCGGCGCCGACCCGGGTAAGGTGACCACCGGATTCCGGTGGGGTCAGGTCGGCTCGGCGTCGCTGGTGTCGTTGGCGCACGGCACCAACGACGCGCAGAAGACGATGGGCGTCATCTTCCTGGCCCTGATCGCCTACGGCGAGCTCTCGCCGGACTCGGCCATGCCGCTGTGGGTGATGGCCGCGTGCGCCTTCGCGATCGCGGCCGGCACCTACCTCGGTGGCTGGCGGATCATCCGCACCCTCGGCAAGAAACTCGTCGATATCGATTCACCGCAGGGGCTGGCGGCCGAATCGGCGTCGGCGGCGATCATTCTGACCTCCGCGCATTTCGGGCTGCCGCTCTCGACGACCCAGACCGTCACCGGCGCGATCCTCGGTACCGGCCTCGGCAAGGGGGCGGAGGTGCGCTGGGGGGTGATGGGGCGGATGGTTGTGGCCTGGCTGCTGACCCTGCCCGCCGCCGGTATCGTCGGCGCGATGTGCTGGGCGCTCGCCTACTACATCGGTGGCCTGGCCGGCGTACTCATGGTGTTCGCGCTCCTCGTCGCGCTGGCTACCGTGATCTATCGGCGCTCGCTGCGGGACAAGGTGTCCAGCGGCAATGTCAATGCTCCCCCCGATGCCGACCTCGGGCCGGAGCAATCCTCGCCCGCGCAGCAGCCGCGGGTCGCCGGGTCGACATCCGAGGAGGCGTAATGGAAACCGTGTTGACGAATCTGCGTTCGCTGGGGGAGGTGACCCTGGCGGCGCTCGTGCTGGGCGCCGGCCTGCCCATGGTGTTCGCGCTCGGGGTGCGGCTGTGGTCGGCGGCGGCGACGGCCGGACCGGACGGAACGGTACGGCGTAACCCGGTCGCCCTGGCCGGTGCCTATCTCTGCCTGATCGCCGTACTGGCGGTGGTGGTCGCCGCGGTGCTGTTCGTCGCGAAGGCGTTCCTGGCCGACCGGCTCGGTATCCATCTGTTCGGGCAGGCGTCATGACCACCGGGAACGAGTTGCCGCCGGAGCGGTCCGGACTGCTGGCCCGGGTGCTCGCGTGGCTGCGGGCGGGGTATCCGCAGGGAGTGCCCCGGTCGGATTATGTGGCGTTGTTCGCCGTACTGCACCGGGACCTGACCGAGTACGAGGTGGTGTTGGTCGCCGAGGAGTTGGTCCGTGACCGGGGAGACCGGGAGATCACCCACGCCGAGGTCGAGGACGCGGTCAGCCGGCACGCCCGGGAGCAGGCGGGTCCGGAGGACATCGCGCGGGTGGTCTCACATCTGGCCGCCGGCGGCTGGCCGCTGGCCTCGCCGCTGGCCGAGATCGCGCAGCCGGACGAGGATCGGTGAGGGTGGGCGGACATACCGGGTTCGATGGTGCCCCGGCTGTGACGCGGTTGTCCGGGTCGTGCCGGAGTCGGGTACCGGAAGCGAAATTCTTGCTAACCCGCTTATCGCATCGTGCGAACGACCCCTAAGCTGGACATATGGCCAAGACTTATGTCGGCGCCCGGTTGCGGCAACTACGGACCGAACGCGGGCTCAGCCAGGTGGCACTGGCCCAGCAGCTGGAAATATCGGCCAGCTATCTCAATCAGATCGAGCACGATGTCCGGCCGCTCACCGTGCCGGTGCTGCTGCGGATCAGCGAAGTCTTCGGCGTCGAGGCCACCTTCTTCTCCCCGCAGGACGACACCCGGCTCATCGCCGAGCTGCAGGAAGTGGTGATGGATCAGGAACTCGGTATCGAAGCCGACGCCCGGGAGATCGCGGAGATGGTGTCGGCCCACCCGAGCATGGCCCGTGCCCTGGTCAATATGCACAACCGCTACCGCAACACCAGCGCCCAGCTGGCCGCGGCCACCGAGGACAGATTCGCCGACGGTTCGGGCAGCGCCACCATCAGCAAACCGCACGAGGAAGTACGCGACTACTTCTATCAGCGGCAGAATTACATCCACGAGCTCGACACCGCCGCCGAGGAACTGGCCAACCGTATCCGCTTCCACAACGGTGACGCGCACAGCGAGATCCCCAAGGTCCTGCGCAGCTACGGCGTGCGGATCATGGAACGTATCGACCTCGGTGAGGGCGTATTGCACCGATACGACCCGGACAATCAGCTGCTGGAGATCGCGCCGCATCTGTCCGGTGGTCAGCGCCTGTTCAAACTGGCCGCCGAACTGGCCTATTTCGAATGCGGGCAGCTGCTGGAGAAGCTGGTGGACGAGGGGAATTTCTCCGGGCCGGACGCGCGCAGACTTGCCATGCTCGGTCTGGCCAATTACTTCGCCGCCGCCACCGTGCTGCCCTACACCTACTTCCACGAGGTCGCCGAAGGCTTCCGCTACGACATCGAACGATTATCGGCGTTCTTCGCGCAGAGCTACGAGACCATCTGCCACCGCCTGTCCACCTTGCAGCGGCCGGAACTGCGTGGGGTGCCCTTCTCGTTCGTCCGGGTCGACCGGGCCGGGAACATGTCGAAACGGCAGTCCGCCACCGGCTTCCACTTCTCCTCCAGCGGCGGTACCTGCCCGCTGTGGAATGTGTACGAGACCTTCGCCTATCCCGGCAAGATCATGACGCAGATCGCGCAGATGCCCGACGGCCGGAAATATCTGTGGGTGGCTCGCACCGTGGAACGCCGCGCCACCCGATACGGACAGCCGAGTAAAACCTTCGCGATCGGGCTGGGTTGCGAGATCCGGCACGCGGCGCGGGTGGTGTACGCCGACGGTATCGATCTGCGGGAGGCCAACGCCACCCCCATCGGCGCGGGCTGCCGGGTCTGCGATCGCGCCAACTGCCCCCAGCGCGCCTTCCCTCCGCTCGGAAAAACTCTCGATATCAGCGAACACCGGAGTTCGGTCTCCCCGTATGTCCTGAAATAGGCGATGCCGCGGGGCTCGCGGTCAGGCCGATTCCCGGCCCGGTGTCTCCAATTCGGAGATCAGCACGGTCGGGGCCAGATGACCGCGCAGCCGGCGGTCGATCTCACCGGCCACCGGGATGACCACCGAGGCCGCCGAGGTGGCGACCGCGTCGACCAGAATCGCCGGCCAATCCGGACTCTGTGTGGTCGCCAGGGCCGCGATCACGGCGGCGGTCACCGGATCGCCCGCACCGGTCGGATTACCGGTCAGCGGTTCCGGCAGCCGCGCCTCCCAGGATCCGTCCGGAGTCACCGCGACCATGCCCGCCGGTCCCCGGGTAATGATCACCGCGCCCACCCCGCGATCCACCAGCGGCCGGGTCGCGGCGACCAGTGCCTCGGTGGTTTCGGGGCGGCAGTGGGTGAGCGACTCGAACTCGTCGAGGCTGGGCAGCAGCACCACCCCGGGCACCCGTGCGGCCATCCGCAATGCCGGTCCGTGCAGGTCACAGACCGTGGGAACCCCCGCGGCCAGGGCGGTTCGGGCGATGCGGGCGGGTAGTCCGGGATCGATGCCGTCGGGTAGGGATCCGGCGATCACCAGGCCCGAGATATGCGTCAGCATGCCGGCTACGCGGACCTCGAGTTGTTCGGAGGCGTGCGGATTCGAAATCCGCGCCCCCGGTTCGCGCAACGCGGTCGCGGTGCCGGTATCGGATTCGCTGATCACCACGGTGCGCCGGACCCACGGCAGCGCGTGCACGAAATCCACCGGCATCTCGGCCTCGGCGGCCGCGGCGAAGGCGTGATCGGCGAAGCCGGTGGCCCGGGCATAGCGGCCCAATTGGTTGAGCACTCTGGTGACGTTGATGCCCTTGCCGCCGAGGCGCTGCTCCACCGAGCGAACCCGATGGGCCTGCCCGCGGGTGAAATTCTCGACGCGGTAGGTCACATCGTAGGCGGGATTCATTGTCACGGTGAGGATCACGAGAACCACTGTCCACGAGAGTCGGCCCGGCACAAGATCGAGGGGCGGGATTGCGGGGGTGATTTCGGTCGCCCTCGGCGGGGTACGGGACCAGGGCGCGCTGCGCTCAGATTGCCGCCTCCGCCGGGAACGGCACCGTGATCCGGCCCAGCCGCCCGTTTCGCGCCGCCACCATCTCCGCGGTCACCGCCAGAGCCGTTTCGGTGGCCGTGGCCGCGCCGATATCCATGCCGGCGGGGGAGTGCAGCCGGGCCAGCTGCGACTCCTCGAATCCGCTCGCGCGCAGGTCGTCGAGGCGGCGCGCGCTGGAGACCAGCGAGCCGACCGCGCCGATATAACCGATCTCGGGTAGCCGGAGCGCGACCGTCAGCAGCGGGATCTCGAACTGCGGATCGTGGGAGGCCAGCACGATACCGGTGGACGAATCGATCTCACCTTCGGAGACCAGCATGTTCAGATAGCGGTGCGGCCAATCGCAGACCACCTCGGCCCCGGGGAAGGACTCCGGTACCGCGAACGTGGGGCGCGGATCGCAGATGGCGACCCGGTAGCCGAGCAGCCGGGCCTGCGCCGAAAGCGCCGCGGCGACGGTATTGGCCCCGAACACCACCAGCAATGGGGGCGGGGCGAACGAGGCGACGAAAATATCGGACTGCGGGAGCGAGACCAGTTCCGTCGCGTGTCTTTTATCGGTGATCAGGTGCTGTCCGATCATTCCCGGCTCCGGATTCCACACCACGGTGAAAAGCGTGACCCGCCGGTGCTCGGCTATTTCGGTGGCGATGGTCGGGAATTCCGGAAAATGTCCGCGAGAGAACGGTTCGGTGAACACATCGATCACCGCGCCCTCGCCGCCGGGTACCGGCAGCCGGTGCAGCGCGCGCTGCCCGGTCCGGGCCGACTGCAGGGTGGATTCGTAGACGGTGTCCTCTATCCCGGTGGCCGCCATGGATCCGTAGATCATGCCGTCGGGATCCACCAGAATCGCCGTACCCACCGGAATGTCCACTTGACCACCCGTGCGCACGATGGTGGCCAGCCCGCCCGTCCGGCCCGAACGCCACACCTGCAGCAGGTCGTCGACGATGTCGCGCATCAACAGCTCCGATCCCACCGTGCGACGGAGGGCAGGCGCTCACCATCGGCACCCGTCACCGATGACCGCGCACGTGACGGACACCCTAGCGCTGTTCGCTGTGAATTTGGCACGCCTGCGAAAATCTCGTCGGGCGAGAACGTGAATGGTTGGCCAAGCGTTGTGTGCCGACACTGTCCCGTTCTGGGCATGTTGTGAAATCTTGCGGGTTCACCCCACCGATGTACTCCCCGACGGCGGGAAGAGACAGTGGTCCGGTCGGGCCCGTAAGGGTGGGCCGAGTACCGACCGCATGCCGCCCCGCACTTCGAATGCCGACGCAACCCGCATGCGTCTAGTTTTACGCGACACCTTCAAGGGTTGAGGCCCGTCTCGCCCCTCGGCCGAAGGTGCTCAAAGGTCGCCCTCTATGGACGGCCCACCGCACAACATCGCATGCGCCGCAGGTGCCGCCAAAAAGCACAGCACCTTCACGAGCGAGTCCGCCTGTCACCTTTGCCGGCAGGCCCGGACAACTTCCGCTTTCGGGGCCGTACCCAGCCAACTTCCCCTTTCGGGGGGCGAGCCCACCCGCCTCACGCCTTTGCGAGCGAGTCCGCCTGTAGAGAGCCTGCCCGGTGCTTGCGCGAGCCGGCCTGCCACGGACACACGTCACATCTGAAGGCAAACGCCATCAGTTATGAAGGTCCTCACAGGACCGAGGCGCGACGAGTGGGTTCGCCCGCGATCCCTGCCTTCGCTAACAGTACGAGCGTTACGCTAAAACCCCATGTCAGAGCTACTGGTGAGTAGACTTGACTGTAGTTACGCGCTGGCAACTTTCACAGGCTTAGCAAAGTTGTGGCCGATCCTAGCTCAGATTCACAGAAGCAACAGGTAGACGGCATTTTGATGGTGTGCCATGGTGTGGAAGTACACCCACCTGGCATTGCAAGCCTGCAAATCGTCGTTCCAGCAGTGCGACGCGGAAACGCTTCGTCGACGCGGACCGGCGGACCGACCGAACAAGGAAGTGGAGTCGCAAGATGTCGACCACCGGCACCCCGAAGACCGCCGAGGAAATCCAGCAGGAGTGGGACACCAACCCGCGCTGGAAGGGCGTCACCCGCAACTACACCGCCGAGCAGGTCTCCAAGCTGCAGGGCACCGTTGTCGAGGAGCACACCCTCGCACGGCGTGGCTCGGAGATCCTCTGGGATCTGGTGAACAACGAGGACTACATCAACTCGCTGGGCGCCCTCACCGGCAATATGGCGGTGCAGCAGGTCCGCGCCGGGCTCAAGGCCATCTACCTGTCGGGCTGGCAGGTCGCCGGTGACGCGAACCTGTCCGGTCACACCTACCCGGATCAGAGCCTCTACCCGGCCAACTCGGTGCCCGCCGTGGTCCGCCGCATCAACAATGCGCTGCTGCGCGCCGACGAGATCGCCAAGGTCGAGGGCGATACCGCCGTCGAGAACTGGCTGGCCCCGATCGTCGCCGACGCCGAAGCCGGCTTCGGTGGCGCGCTCAACGCCTACGAACTGCAGAAGGCCATGATCGCCGCCGGCGCCGCCGGTGTGCACTGGGAGGACCAGCTGGCCTCGGAGAAGAAGTGCGGCCACCTCGGTGGCAAGGTGCTCATCCCCACCCAGCAGCACATCCGCACCCTGACCTCCGCGCGCCTGGCCGCCGACGTTGCCGAGGTGCCCTCGGTGATCATCGCCCGCACCGACGCCGAAGCCGCCACCCTCATCACCTCCGATGTGGACGAGCGCGACCGTGAATTCCTCGATGGCACCCGCACCGCCGAAGGCTTCTTCGGCGTGAAGAACGGCATCGAGCCCTGCATCGCGCGCGCCAAGGCCTACGCTCCCTACGCCGACCTCATCTGGATGGAGACCGGCGTGCCGGACCTCGAGGTCGCGCGCAAGTTCGCCGAGGCCGTCCGCAGCGAATTCCCGGACCAGCTGCTGGCCTACAACTGCTCGCCGTCCTTCAACTGGAAGGCCCACCTGGACGACGCCACCATCGCCAAGTTCCAGCGGGAACTCGGCGCCATGGGCTTCAAGTTCCAGTTCATCACCCTGGCCGGCTTCCACTCGCTCAACTACGGCATGTTCGACCTGGCCTACGGCTACGCCCGCGAGGGTATGACCGCCTTCGTCGACCTGCAGGAGCGCGAGTTCAAGGCCGCCGCCGAGCGTGGCTTCACCGCCATCAAGCACCAGCGTGAGGTCGGTGCCGGCTACTTCGACACCATCGCCACCACCGTCGACCCCAACACCTCGACGGCGGCACTGAAGGGCTCCACCGAAGAGGGGCAGTTTCATTAGGCCGCGCTGACGCGCGGCGGGGTCGAGGCCCCCTCGGCCTCGACCCTTTGTAGGCCTCGTAAGACTCGGCACCAGGTGGTGGTTGCGGTGAGGATCAATGTTCTGCGGTCCGGGTCCCGGTTGTTGTCGGAACCGGGGTGGGGGACGGGTTCGCCGGCCGCCTGCGACATGGTGCCGGGAGTACGGCCCCGGCTCGGGGTTTCTGCGCCGAGCCGGACTCGGGCCCACGGGGCCGAGTCCTCCGGGACCGATCGTGGTACTCCGTCTTCGGGCGGATATCCCGGACCCACTACCTCGGTAGGGGTGTACCGCCCCCTCGCAACAGCCCGGCGAGGGGGCTTCGGTCTCTCCGGCGAGACGGAAGCGCCGAACCCGACCGCCGCCGGCGCTCACCCTCTTGCCGAGCGGGTCGGCAATTGTCGACGGGGTCCCCAGGGCGCCGAGCCCGCGCTGCCGGATGCGGCGCCGATGAACACAGCCCCGCGCCGCCGAGGCGGCGCCACGAACACAGGAGTGGGACGTGAACGAGAAGATTCAGCGTGTCGGTGTCATCGGTGCCGGCCAGATGGGCGCGGGTATCGCGGAGGTGTGCGCGCGTGCGCATGTCGATGTGCTCGTGTACGAGCAGACGCGGGATCTCGCCGCGGCCGGCCGATCGCGGATCCTGCGGTCGCTGGACCGGGGCGTGAGCAGCGGCAAGATCACCGAGCGTGAGCGGGAACAGGCGGCCTGGCGGCTGCGGTTCACCTCCGACCTCGGCGATTTCGCCGACCGCCAGCTGGTGGTGGAGGCCGTCCTGGAGGACGAGAAGGTCAAGACCTCCATCTTCGCCGAACTCGACAAGGTGGTCACCGACCCCGGCGCGGTACTGGCCTCCAACACCTCCTCCATTCCGATCATGAAAATCGCGGTGGCCACCAACAACCCCGAGCGGGTCGTCGGTATGCACTTCTTCAACCCAGTGCCGGTATTGCCCCTGGTCGAACTGGTTACCACGCTCAAGACCAGTGGCGCTGTCACCGAGCGGGCCGAGAAGTTCGCGGCCGAGGTCCTCGGCAAGGAGATCGTGCGTTCCTCGGACCGCTCCGGATTCGTGGTCAACGCGCTGCTGGTGCCGTATCTGCTCTCGGCCATACGCATGGTCGAATCCGGGTTCGCCACCAAGGAGGATGTCGACAAGGCGATGGTGCTCGGTTGTGCCCACCCCATGGGTCCGCTCGCACTCACCGACCTGGTCGGCCTCGATACGGTGAAATCCATCGCCGACTCGATGTACGGGGAATTCAAGGAGCCGCTTTATTCGGCCCCGCCGCTGCTCATGCGCATGGTGGAGGCGGGACTGCTGGGTAAGAAGACGGGCGCGGGCTTCTACCAGTACAACAAAGCGTAAACCGAATATGGTCGCGTGCGGGATCGCTCGCAGCGCGACCGGGGATCGACGTTTCACCTCCGCGGGTGAGATCTGCGGCGCTGAAACGATTCGAATGGCGTCGAAAAACCCGCGTACGGTGCCGCCGCTCGTCCGGTCATACAACGTACCGTCGATTCCGGATGGTCGGCCTCAGTGGTCGGGGCCCGCCCCGGTTCTGGAGCGACAGAGCGAAGGAGCGGAGCGACTGAGCGGCGGAGTGAAGAACCGGGGTCACCGGGCCCCGGCCCGCCCCGCCGCAGGCGGGGCAAATAAACACTGAACACGGAGGTCGGCAATGGTCAACGTCGGTGAGGGGTTCGGCTCGAGTGTGCTCGGGTATCCGCGGATCGGTCCGCACCGGGAGCTCAAGCGCGCGCTCGAGGCGTACTGGCGGCAGGCGATCACCCGGGAAGAGTTGCGCGCGGTCGGGCGCGATATCCAGGAGCAGCAGTTCAACGAACTCGCCGCCACCGGGCTCACCCAGGTCCCGGGGAACACCTTCTCCTTCTACGACCATGTGCTCGACAACGCGCTGCTCTTCGGCGCGTTCCCCTCCCGTTTCGCGGAATACCGCGCCGATCTCGATCCGCTGGATTTCTATTTTTTGATGGCGCGTGGCCGGCCCGATCTACCACCGCTGGAATTGGTGCGCTTCTTCGGTACGAACTATCACTATCGGCAGCCGGAACTCGATGCCGATACGGAATTCTCCCTGCACCCCGAGGCACTGCTGGACGAATGGGACCGGGCGATGGCCGTGGGCATCGAACAGCGGCCGGTGGTGCTGGGTCCGGTGTCGCTGCTGCTGCTGTCCAAGGCGGGCAGTGTGCCCGGTGAATCGGCCGGGTTCGACACCATCGATCTGCTGGATCGGCTGCTCCCGGTCTACGAGCAGTTGTTCGAGATCCTGGCACGGCGCGGCGCCACCTGTGTGCAACTGGACGAACCCTGTTTCACCGCCGAACGCTCGGCCGCCGAACTCGCCGCCTTCGCACGTGTCTACGACCGGTTGTCCAAGGCGCCGTTGCGGCCGCGCATCCTGGTCACCGGACAGTACGGCGATTTCGGCGAGGCGCTGCGCATCCTCGCCGGTACCGCTGTGGAGGCGATCGGCCTCGATCTGGCGTCCCACCGGGTCCGGCCCGAGGATCTGGCGCAGATTCCGGGGATCCGCCGCAAACGGCTGTACGCGGGGGTCATCAGCGGTACGAATGTGTGGCGGGCCGACCGCTACGTCACCCTGGAGTACTTGAGCGAACTCGCCGAGGTGTGCCCGGATCTGGTGGTCTCCACCGGAACCACGCTGCTGCACGTGCCCTACGATGTGCTCGCCGAATACGATATCGAGGGAAATGTGGCCGATCGGCTCGCTTTTGCGAAGCAGAAGGTCGGCGAGGTCGTCTCACTGGCCAAAGCGCTCACCGAAGGCCCCTCGGAAAAATGGCGTAAACGCCCCGCCGAAGTGCATTTCAAGCAGAAACACGCGGTGCGCCAGCGGGTCTATGCGATCACCCCGCAGATGCGGGAACGCGCGTCCTATGCCGAGCGCCGGGCCGCGCAACAGGAGAAATTGCAGCTGCCGCCGGTGCCCGCCACCACGCTGGGGTCGTATCCGCAGAGCGTCGAAGCCCGGCAAGCCCGCCACCAGCTCGGTGAGGGCCGGTTGTCCTACGACGAATACCGCAAGAAGATCGAGGCGGAGATCGCCGCCACCATCGCGTTGCAGGAAGATATCGGTCTCGATGTGCTGGTGCACGGCGAGCACGAGCGCAACGACATGATCCAGTATTTCGCTGAACTGCTGGACGGTTTCGCCACCACGCATTTCGGCTGGGTGCAGGTCTACGGATCGCGCTGTGTGCGTCCGCCGATCATCTACGGCGATGTGTCGCGACCGGCCCCGATGTCGGTGGAGTGGATCACCTATGCCCAATCCCTGACCGACAAACCGGTGAAGGGCATGGTCACCGGGCCCGTCACCATGGTGGCGCGTTCGTTCGTCCGGCAGGACCAGCCGCTCTACGAAACGGCCGACCAGGTGGCGCTGGCGATCCGCGACGAAGTCGTGGACCTGGAACGCGCCGGTATCGGCATCATCCAGGTCGACGAACCGGCGCTGCGAGAGTTGTGGCCGGCCCGGCCCGAAGGCCGCACCGAGTACCTGCGCTGGGCGATCGGGGCATTCCGGCTCGCGACCTCCGGCGTGGCGCCCAGTACCCAGATCCACACCCATATCCCGTACTCGGGCCGCGCCGAGATCGTCCAGGCCATCGAACAGCTCGACGCCGACGTCACCGCGATCGTCGCCACCCGGTCCATCGAGTGGGTGCTGAAAGCGCTGGAGGAGGACTACGCCTCCGGTCACGGGCTCAGCCACGGGGTCGGCCCCGGCGTGTACGAGAGCCGTTCGGCCCGCATCCCGGATATCGACGAACTGGACGAACTGCTCACCGCGGCCGCCGCGGCGGTCGGCCCGGACCGGCTCTGGGCCAACCCGGACGGTGGCCTCAAGACCCGCCACCACTGGCAGCTCGACCCCGCCCTCCGCAATATGGTCGCCGCCGCCCGCCGAGTCCGCCGCCGACTGGAAGCCGAGCAGGGCCTGGATCCGGTCCGGGAGTGAGCGCAGAACTCTGCACAGCTCCCGGGAACGGGGTCGCGTGCTTCTTTCCTGATGCCCGGGTGCACGGTCGCCGAGACAACCAGGCAGCGGTTGGCAAATCCGGTATGCGCCGGTAGGCATGGACGCATGAGTACTGCTGTAGCCGCGTACGCGATGGCCGGTCCGGAGGCCGCGTTCGAGAAGGTCACCATCGAGCGCCGGGAGCTCGGACCCCACGATGTCCTGATCGATATCGCGTATGCCGGGATCTGCCATTCCGATATCCACACGGCCCGTAACGAGTGGGGCGGCGCGGCTTATCCCTGTGTGCCGGGGCACGAGATCGCGGGGACCGTCGCTGCCGTGGGTGCGGCGGTGACCCGCCATCGGGTGGGCGACCGGGTGGGTGTCGGCTGCATGGTGGACTCCTGTGCAGTGTGCGAGCCGTGCCTGGCGGGTGAGGAGCAGTTCTGTACCCGTGGCGCGGTGATGACCTACAACTCCCGGGTGCCCGAGGAGGTGCAGCCGGGCGGGTACACCATGGGCGGATATGCCACCCGGATCGTGGTGACCGAGAACTTCGTGGTCGCCATCCCGGAGGGAATCGATCTGTCGGTGGCCGCGCCACTGTTGTGCGCCGGAATCACCCTGTATTCGCCTTTACGGCAATGGGGCGCGGGCCCCGGGAAAAAGGTCGCGATCATCGGAATGGGCGGACTCGGCCATATCGGTGTGAAAATCGCCGCCGCGCTGGGCGCCGAGGTGACGGTGCTCAGCCATTCGCTGAGTAAACAGGACGACGGAAAGCGATTCGGCGCGCACCACTACTACGCCACCAGCGATGCCCAGATGTTCCGGGAGTTGCGCAGCAGCTTCGACCTCGTTATCGACACCGTCTCCGCGGATCTGCCGATCAACGACTACATGAAGCTGCTGCGGCTGGACGGGACACTGGTCGTGCTGGGGTTGCCGGAGGCCCCGCTTCAGGTCCAGGCCCGGGTGCTGGCCGGCCGTCGGCGTTCGCTGTCGGGTTCGATGATCGGCGGTATCGAGCAAACACAGGAGATGCTGAATTTCTGTGCCGAGCACGGAATCGGGGCGGAAATCGAGCTGATTTCCGCGGACGAGATCGACAGCGCGTACGAGCGTGTGGTGGCCAGTGATGTGCGGTATCGGTTCGTCATCGATACCGCGACCATTTGAGTGTTTCGCCGGTGTGATGGGGATTTCGGGCCCCGGAAAGTCGATTCGATCGGTCGCCGTCGAACAATCGGTCGTCGTCGAACAATGGGATTCCCACTCGTATGCGCCGATTATCCACACTGTGGAGAACGCTGTGGAAAACCCGGATCCACGGTGTGGATGAAGGCCGAGCGGCTGTGGATGGATTTTCGGGTGGAGGGGCCCGGGATACGGAATTCTATTGATTCGGTTTCCGCCGGATAACGAGCTGGTCGTTATTCCGCTCGCGCCGCCCGACCGCTCGGTGTGGGCAGACGCCGACATAGGGGCCGGTTTTCGCCCGGACGGTGTAAAGGACCGGCGCGGGGATGTGACACGGATGTGACCCTGGCCGCCCGATGGTAACGAATCAACAGGTATCCGGCCGGTGTTTCCCCAGGCCCGCCGCAGCCTGTGGATAACTGGGGATACCTGTGGATAACTTGCGGCAAGGGGAAGAAACCCGACTGTCGCGCGTTGATCCGGGCGACAATGGTCGTGATCGGCTGCGGCAGCGGGAGGCTCCTTGGACAACCAGTGGCAGAGCACCGGTTCCCGTGGGCCCACCGGCGGGGGCCGCGTGCTCGTTACCGTCTTCGCCGCGGTGCTGGCCCTCGGCGCCCTGTTCGGCTACCGGGGCGAACTACCCGGTCTGGCGCACCCCGGCCGCAGTGTCGTCCTCGCACCTGTCCGGCCCGCGCCGCGGCTACCGCTGAACGCGAGCGAGGTGACCCGCGGTATCTCCCCGGTGTTGGTGAACATCACCGCCGCCGCCCGTCCGTTCGGCGCCGCGGCGGCCGGATCCGGCATAGTCCTCACCGGAGAAGGGCAGGTGCTCACCAGCCACCATGTGGTGAAGGGTGCGAAGACGGTCCGGGTCAGCCGCGTCTCCGACGGTGCCGTCTACACCGCCGAGGTACTCGGTTACGACGCCCACGCCGATATCGCCCTGCTCTCCCTCGCTGGGGCACGGGGGCTGGCCACCGCGCGGATCGGCAGTTCGGCCGGGCTGCGCGTGCGGGACGAGGTCCTCGCCATCGGTAACGCCGGCGGCAGCGGCACGGCGACCGCGGTCACCGGAGAGATCAGCGACCTGGACAGCACGATCATGGCCCTGAACCAGCAGGACCTGTCCCGGCAGGCGCTGACCGGGATGCTGGAGATCGAGGCGGCGGTCAGCGCGGGCCAGTCCGGTGGGGCGGTGACCGATTCCACCGGTGCGGTCGTCGGGGTGATCGCCGCGGCATCCGGCAACCGGGACCCACCACCCGGCGCGGACGAGGACCCACCCAACGGTTACGCGGTGCCCATCGACGCCGCCATGCGGATCGTGCGGCAGATCCGTTCCGGCACTCCCACCGACTCCGTGCACATCGGCCCCACCGCCACCCTGGGGGTGCTGATCTCCGACGCGCGACCGCGCGGAGCCCGCATCGATATGGCGATCCGCGGCCTGCCCGCGCAGGTGGCGGGCCTGACGGCCGGGGAGATCATCACCTCGCTGGACGGCCGCGCCATCACGAGCGCGGGCGCGCTGCGGGCGGCGATCGATACCCGCAAACCGGCCGAAACGGTGCGGCTGGGCGTGCGAGCCCCCGACGGCAGGGATCGGTTCGTGGCGGTGCGGCTGGTCGCCGGCACACCCGGCTAGGTAGGACGGGCCGGCGACCGCTCAGAACAGCGAGAGCCAGTAATCCTGGAAGCGCAGGAACACCAGCACCAGTACCACGGCGTAGAAGACCGCGACGAAGGTCCAGCGCCATTCCGCGACCACTCGCAGCGCACCCCGGTCGTTACCCCACAGCTGTTCGGTGAGAACGGCCAGCAGCGGCGTGATGATGGCCCATACCACCATGCAATAGGGGCACAGGGCGTTGATGCGGTACAGGCTCTGGAAGATCAGCCAGCAGATGAACAGAGTGCCCGCGACCGTCCCCAGCCACAGACCGGTCCAGATCCAGCGGGGCAGCACCACCCCCGCCACCGAGAGCACACCGAGCGTCACCACCACCGAGAACCCGACCAGGCCGATGATCGGGTTCGGGAAGCCCAGTACCGCCGCCTGGTCGGTGGCCATCACCGAACCGCAGGACAACACCGGGTTCAAGCTGCACGAGGGGATGTAGCCGGGCTCGCTGAGCAGTTTGAAGTCCTCGACCAGCAGGACGAACGCGGCGATCCAGCCGGCCAGACCACACAGCAGCATCGTCCAGGCCGCGGGCGGCGAAGTCCGGATCACCGGCCCGCAGCCGCCTGGATCGCGGTGGTCAGCGGCGCGGTGTCGAAGCCCGTCCGGTCCTGCTTCAGCGCGAGGTCGACCTTCTCACCGTTGACGAACACGGTCGGGGTGCCGTCGATGCCCTCGTCCAGTGACTGCTGGGATTTCGCGCCGACGAAACCGTCGTATTTGCGGTCGGTGATGCAGTCGGCGATGGTGGGGTCGGTATAGCCGGCCTGCTGCGCGATGGCGATGAGTTGCTCGTCGGTCAGGCCGGCGCCACCCTCGGGCGGCTGCTGGCCGAACATCAGCTTCAACCAATCCTGGTATCTGTCGGTGCCGGTATCGGCGACACAGTAGGAGGCGTTCGCGGCGCGGGTGGAGTATTCGGTGCTGGACATCTTGTCCAGGTAACCCACGATGTTGTACTCGATCGCGGCGGTGCCGTCGGCCACCGATTTGTTCAGCAGTTCGGCGTGGTCGGCCTCGAACTGTTTGCAGACCGGGCACTGCATATCCGCGACGATCCGCACGGTCGCCTTCGCGTCGGGCCGGCCCACCCGGATGGCGCCGTTATCGGTTGCCACGGCCGGGACGGCACCCACATCGTCGGAACCGGAGTTGCGCACGGCCAGGCCGATACCGATCGCCGCGACCAGTGCGACCAGCACGGCGGCCACGCCGACCTGGATCGCGATCTTGCGGTTGCGGTCCGCGCGCGCGCCCGCCGCCAGCGGATTCGGCCGCCCGGGGTTTTTGCTCACCGTGCGTTCACCACGCCTTTCCCTCGCCTCGCCTGCCCCGGCCACTCGTAGGTTCGCCGGACGGCGCCGGGTTGCCCGGCGCACCGCCCATCATTGTCCGGCTTGCTGAGAGTTTCCATAACTCACCGATTCGCGCCGGTCAGGCTGTGTCGAGCCGGCGCAGTTCGGCAGCCGGGTCGAAATTCGCCGGCGGCCAGCTCAGCTCCAGTTTCTCGAGCGCCTCGATCAGCAGTTCGGTGACGGCCAGGCGCGAATACCATTTCGCGTCGGCGGGCAGTACATACCAGGGCGCGTAGCCGGTGGAGGTGCGGTCCAGCACATCCTGGTAGGCCTGCTGGTAGGCGGGCCAATAGGCGCGCTCGTCGATATCGCCCGGGCTGAACTTCCAGTATTTGTCCGGCCGTTCCAGCCGCTCCCGTAGCCTTTTCTTCTGTTCATCGAGCGAAACGAACATCGCGACCTTGACCAGTGTCGTCCCCGCTTCGGTCAGCTCCTGCTCGAAATCGTTGATTTCGGTGTAGCGCTGCTGCCAGACCGCTTCCGGCACGAGTTCGTGGACTCGGGCGACCAGCACGTCCTCGTAGTGTGAGCGATCGAATACGCCCAGCTGCCCGCCGCGCGGCAGGGCCTTGCGGATCCGCCACAGGAAGTGGTGCCGCTTCTCCTCCTCGGTCGGGACGCCGAAGGAGGCGTGATCGACGCCCTGCGGGTCCACCGAGCCGATGACGTGGCGCACGATTCCGCCCTTGCCGGCGGTGTCCATGCCCTGCAAAACCAGCAGCACACTGCGGTTGTCCCCGGAGCGGCCGTTGGCGTAGAGCTTCTCCTGCAAGCCGGCCAGTACCGTGCCGCGTTCGGCCAGCAGTGCTTCGCCGTCCTTCTTGCGACCGTCGAACCCGGGCCGGGCGGAGGTATCGATATCGGCGATACGCAGGCCGTCGGCGCGCAGGGCCCGGCTCGCGGGGATTTTCCATTGCTCGGACATCGGACAGGCCTATCACAGTCCGGGAGTGCTGCCGCGGATGCGGGCCATGCTCTGCAGGTTGTCGGCGAACTCGGCATCGCTGACCGGTGCGAGGCTCAGCACATCGGCGGTGGTGAGCAGATAGCGGCCGTCGTCACGGATATCGAGCCAGCTGCGATGCAGCGTGGGCGGTGACATGGGCTCGTCCGGGGCCACCGTGACGGTGATGAAACCGCGGGCGTCGACGGGTTCGCGCAGCGCCGCGCGGAAGCGGGCGGCGTCGCCATCCCCGTCGCAGGTGGACAGGGGGGCGTCGGTGAGTACCGCGTCCTGGGGCTGATGGAACGGGCCGTGGGCGCCGGGGCGGGCGGAACCGATCAGCTGAACCAGCCGGCCGCCGAGGTCCCGGGCATGGCACATGTGGACGGTGACCTTCGTGGGCGTGGCGTGCAGGACGGCGGCGTGATGATCGATAACGGCGGCGAAGCCGAGGATCTGCTCGGTATGCGGCTGGTCGCCGTTGCGGGTGAGCGCCGGGCGCTCTCCGGAAATCGTGACTGCGGTGGCGTCCGGGCGGGCGCAGAGCATGAGCGCGGCTGCCAGATCCGGGTCGGCCTGTCTGGCGAACCGCTGTGGTAATCGCAGCGCGTCCAGTTCGGATTCGGTGCGCACAGCGCTGGCCGGGGCCAAATTCACCGGATAGGGTCGGCGGTCCAGGCTTGTCTCATTGGCCCAGACGTAACTGAACTCGTCCGGGGTCAGGCTCCACTTCACCGCCCTGGGCTCCCGCCGGTGCCGGTGGACGCGTCGGGGAACCGGGGTACCCGGTCACCGGAAGCCGGGAGAGTGGGGTTGTAGATGGCGGTCATCGCGTCCTGCGCGTCGGCGGCGGCCGCGGCGGCGGCGATATCGTGGTCCATCCGGCGGCGGCCGCCGTGCACGGCCTCGGCGGCCGGATCGTCGAGCGGCCGATAGGGCTGTGGCGGGGTCAGCGCCGACCGCAATGTCTGCGCCGCCTCGGAATTGCCTTCCATCAGGCGTTGGAGGGCGCGGCACGCCGCATGGGTTTCATCACCGCCGGCGACGAACTCCTGTGTCGCCTGCCGGGCGGCCGCCGCCGAATGCCCCGACCAGCCCTCGAACTCGCGACGGGTGGTGTCGGTGAACGCGGCGAAGGCATCCGCCACGGCGTCCGCGTTCGACTGCCACGCCGCGGCGGCGGTGGCGAGCGCACCGGGATCGAGTACCTGGTGCACCCGGTCCCAGATCTCCTGATGGGTGAAACTGCCGAAACATTCGCGCTCGGGTGCGTAGGGCGGGTCGGTGCCGACGGGGTCAGCCATGATCGTCTCCGCCGTCGCGGCCGAGGCCGGGATTCGCCGCCACCACCGCGAGGGCGGTGCGGTTGGCGAGATCGGCTTCGGCGAGCCGGCCGCCGGCGGCCAGATAGGCGGCTTTGAAGCAGAGCGCCGTTTCCTGGAGCGCGGTGAGGGTTTCCAGGTACTGCACCGCCTTACCGCGGAACCCCGCGGCGAGGGCGTGCCCGGTGGGCAGATCGGGGAAACCGGCGGTGCCGTCGGTTTCGGCGATACGATGGCCGCCGGCCCGCGCCGCTTCGAGATCCGCGACGAGGGTGTCGCAGGCCTGGGCCAGGCGCAGCGCCACGTCTTCGGCGAGGGTGAAGGAGTTCTCGCCGCCGGCTGTGGCCGCGATGTAGAGCTGCCGAGCCCTGCTCTGCCCCACCTCCGGTACCGACATCTGGAATCCCCCTTCCGGCCCGTAGGTACGCCAGCCGACTCTACCGGCGAGTAGCCGCGCACGCGGGCGAAAACCTGCCGGTCATAGGGATTCGGCTGTGAATTGGCGCACGCGCGGCGGGGCGCGGTCAGCAGTGTATCGAGGCGTGGCACCGGGTCGAGCACTTCTCTCGCGGGATCCGTCAGACGCCGGACGACGCCGGTCGGCCGGCCGCGCGCCCCGGCGCATCCGCGGCCGGACGGGTGGCGGTCACGTATTGGAAGAAGCGGTGCACGGATTGGTCGATATCGACCAATCCGGCCGTCGCGAACAGCTCGGGGAAGGTCCGGCCGCCGAACATACGCAGTCCGCTCATTCCCGCGGTGAGCCGGGTCAGTTCACCGACCGGGTTGTCCGGGCGATGGCTGGTGGTGACGGCGATCCGGCCGCCGGGCGCCAGCACCCGGATCATCTCGCGGGCCGCCACCAGTGGATCGGGGATGAGGTACAGCGCGCCGAAACAGCAGACCGCGTCGAAGGTCTCGTCGGCGAACGGCAGATGACGCGCGTCGCCGCGTACGTATCCGGCGCGCGGCCCGGCATTGTCGGCGCGGGCGCGCGCCAGCATGGGCGGTGAATAGTCGATCCCTGTGACATACCCGCCCGACGGTACGTGCTCGCTCAGGAAACGGGTGAAATTACCTGGGCCGCAGGCGATGTCCAGGACCCGTCGCGACCTGTCGAGGTGCAGTGACTGCACCGCGAACCGGCGATCGGCGGCGGTGGTGCGGCCGGTGGCCAGATAGAACACCGTGGGCCGCCAGATCTTTTCGTAGACCGCCGCCAGTGCCGGGGCGTTCATGGTGCGCCGAGCGAGATTCATCCCAGCGGCTCGACATCGATCGTCATCCCGGCCGCGCGCAGCCGCGCGGTCAGGGCGTCGCCCATGGCCGCGGCGGGCGTCAGCACACCGGCGATTCCGGGCTTGTCGTCGAAGGCCAGCGCGAGACCGCTCTCACCGAGCATGACCGCGGTCGCCTTGTACCCGGGGTCGCCGAGACCGGCGAAATCGGCGCGATACCGGGCGCCGGAGGAGGTGCGGGTGTAGGTGCGCATACGGAACCAGCCGCTCTCCCGGGTGGCCTCGCTCGGACCGGTGCCCGGCGCGGGCAGCACCCGGTCGAGCACCGCGCGCCCGGCGCCGAACCGGGACAGCAGACCGCCGACCGCCATCCCGGCGACGACCCCGCCGGAGATACCGGCCGCGATCACCGGAGCCAGGACCGAATTACCCGCGCCCATGGTCTCGCGGTAGCGGAAATTCTTGCCGTACACCCAGCCGAGCAGGCCGTTGCTCCGGCGCACGATCTTGGTGTTGTGTGAGGCCATGACGAAGGTGGCGAGCCAGCCGTCCAGGCTCGGGTCGATCTCGCGTCCTCGCTGCATGGTGAGGTCGGACTGGCGGCCCACCTCGGGGTCCATGGATCTGTCGGGACTCAGCGAATAGGGGTGGGCGAGTACCGCGCCCTTCGATCTGTCCGCCGCGACCGCCTCCATCATCGCTCGGCCGGAATCGATGGTGCCGCCGCTGACCCCGCCGCGCAGGGTCGCCACCAGGGTGGTGTCACCGAGTTCGCCGGTGTTGTCCGCGACGGTCCGGCGATAGAGCTGATAGACGCTCAGATCCGAAGGGACGGAATCGTAGCCGCACGAGTTCACGATCTTGGCGCCTGTGCGCGCGGCCTCGTCGTGGTAGCTGTCGATGGCGTCGCGGATGAACAGCGGTTCGCCGGTGAGATCCGCGTAGTGGGTACCGGCCTTCGCGCAGGCCGCGACCATCGGCATCCCGTAGCGCAGATACGGGCCGACCGTGGTGATGACCGCGCTCGCGCGGGCGGCGAGGGCGTCCATCGACACCTGATCGGTGATATCGGCCACCACCAGACCCCAGTCCGTGGCACCGATCTCGTCGCGGACCGCGGCGAGTTTGTCCGCCGAACGCCCGGCCAGCGCGATCCGCGCCCCGGCCGGCGCCGCGCCCAGCAGGTACCCGGCGGTGAGTTTGCCGACGAAGCCGGTGGCGCCGAAGACGATCAGGTCGAATTCACGAGTGTCGGTCATGGATAGAACCCCTTGGATATTTCCGGTACCGCGGCGCTAACCCGTACGCCGCGTGCCGCGTTTGGCCGGCCGGCGCTTCGCCAGCCACTGTCGATGGAGGCGCCCGAGTTCGGTGACCGGCTCCTCGCCGTACAACCATTCCCGGGCGATGCGATGCCAATTGGCGGTCGCCTCGAGCTGACCCAGCATGCCGAAGGTCAGGAAATCGGCCCGCCGCGAGAACAGATGCTCCGGCGGCAGATTCTGTTGTTTCATCCCGGAGAACTCACTGGACCGCGGGTCCACCGCCAGCAGGAACGCGCCACTGGCCAGTTCCGGGGTGATGGTGAGTTCCTGGTCCACCAGACACCACTCCGACGCCGAGAGCACATACTCCAGGCATTCCTCCACCCCGATCTCGTCTGCCGAATCGATGACCCCGCGCTGGATCATCAGCTCACGCAGATCATCGCCGCGGTCCTCGGCGGCCGCGCACAGGCAGATCGCCTCGAAGCGGACATGTTCGGGATCCATCCGATTGAACAGCCCGAAATCGAGGAACCCGACCCGGCCGTCCGTGGCGAGCAGCACGTTACCCGGGTGCGGGTCACCACAGAACTCGTTGAAATTGAACAGCGACCCCACATAGAAGCGGTAGATGATCTCGCCGACCCGGTCACGTTCGGGCCCGGGCATCCGGCGGATGTCCTCGAACGCGGTACCGGCCAGATACTCGGTGACCAGCACCCGCCTGGTGCTGTGTTCGAGGACCGGCCGCGGGACCACGACGAACGGATGGTCGGCGTAGAGTTCCGCGATATCGCGCTGGGTTTCGGCCTCGATGTGATAGTCGAGCTCGGCTTCCATGTTCAGCCGCAATTCGTCGAGGACCGCCGGGGTGACCCACGGCATCGCCGACTGCAGGACCCGCCGGAACATGTTCAGATTCTTCAGATCCGCCCGGACCGCCGCATCGATGCCCGGATACTGCACCTTCACCGCGACCTGGCGGCCGTCGTGCAGGCGGGCGAGATAGACCTGTCCGATGGAGGCCGCCGCGATGGCTTCGGGTTCGAGTTCGGCGAACACCGCGTCCAGCGGTTGCCCGTAGTCCTCTTCGATCACCGCGCGCATGGCCTCGAACGACACCGAGGGCGCGGCATTACGCAATACCGCGAGCCGTTTCTGGAACCGTTCCCGATGCTCCGGCGGCACCAGGTCCAGATCGAGTACCGACATCATCTGGCCCAGTTTCATGGCCACGCCCTTCATGGTGCCCAGCACCATGACCAGCTGTTCGGTACTGCGGAGGATCGACTCCTCGGCCATCCGGGCCCGTACGGCCTCGGACCGGCCGCGCATCGAGAGCCGGGCGCGTTGTTTGCGCACCATCGAGCCGGCCGCCACCGCACCCAGCTTGGTACCGCGGGCCAGCCGGGATGTCGGCACTTGTTTCGCCATCGAGGAACCTCCGTTGGTGCCGACGCCGCGCCTGCGACGACAGAAGAACACAGCCGGTTCTTCGTCACCGCACGGCAATCAGACTAGCCAACCCGGCCGGGTTGTCGAGCCAGGCGAACCCGCCGGCTCAGACGGCCTGGTCGTCGGTCGATACCGCGGGCAGCACATGCTCCTGTTCGGCGAACTTGGTCCGCGAACCGCCGGCGCGCGCCATGCCCTCGATGGCACTCCACACCATCATCGTGAGGTAGTCGATGACCTCTTCGCGGGGCAGAGTCTTATGGGTGGTCCACCAGTGGGTGGCGAGCTGGATACCGCCGACCAGCACATAGGACCACAGCATCACCCCCTCGGTCTCGATACCGCGGGCACTGCCGCGTTCGGTGATGGCGGCCGCGACGACCTCCGCGAACAACCTCTCGAAATCGGCCAGCGACGACGGATCGCCCGAACCGGTGCCCATGATGAACCGGTACACCTCGGGATCCTCATCGACCGCGCCCACGTATTCGGCCAGCGCCGACCGCACCAGCTGGTACTCGTCGGCGTCGAGGCTGATCGCGGCGTAGACGCGCGGCATCAGAGTGATCTCGATGAACCGCTGCATCGCGGCGTTGACCAGGTCGTTCTTATCGGAGAAGTAGCGATACAGGACGGTTTTGGACACGCCGATCTCGGCGGCGATCTCGTCCATACCGGCGCTTCCGCCGCGCGTGCGCACCGCGGCCAGCGTGCCGTCGACGAGTTCCTCGCGACGGTCGATCTTGTGCTGGCGCCAGCGCCGCTTGCGCCCGTCGGTCCGCGGGGTACGCACCGGCGCCGATCGATCGGCGGATGTCCCGATATCGAGCAGGTCTTCGGTGGACAGCGTGGGCTCCTCGGTCCGGACGGTTCACGTGCGTTCCACTCTAGGCCCCATCTCAGCCCAGGTGGTTCGTTTGGCGCCGGTGCGGCAGATCCCACACTCCCCCCGCGGGCCAGTGGCCCCATGGGCATGTGTGGTGTCCGCCGCCTGCGGAAGGAATCGTTGCAATGTGCGATGTGCGATGCGGTCGGCAATTCATAGGACGGTGACCTTTGAGCACTTACAGGGTGGTCGACCTGCTCAGGCCGGTCACGGCGCACCTCCCCATGCACCTCTCGTCGACTTCGATGGTCGGCTTCCGCGGCCCGCACCGGTTCTGGAGTGTGTGCCGTCGATCGGTTGCGTGCGGCAGTCATCTGGACAAATACCGGATCTCAGCCGGAACCGACGGCCCCCGCGCCTGTCCGGCCTCGCCATACGCACTTACGCACCTGCCGCTTATCCGATCGACTCCATCGGTGCCGAGTCTTACGAGGCCCTGAAAGGGTCGAGGTCCGTCCCGTCGTTCAGGCCTCGAAGTGCATGCGGCGCAGCCGCGAGTCTCGAGGCCTGAACGATGGGACCGAGGGGGCCTCGACCCCGCGGCGCCGGAGGCGCCGCAAATAAACACAGCAGAATGGGGAGTATGCAGAAACCGACCGGTAGTAGTGCGGTGCTCGATTCCGCTCCCGGGACGACCGCCCCCGGCGGGCAGGCGGAACCGCCGGGTGTGTTCGCGACTCTCACCGATGACGCAGCCAAACGACGTGACCTGTGGCGGATGAAAGCCGTCGCCACCGGCCTGCTGGCCGTGGCCACGGCGATCTACCTCGTGTGCCGGTGGCTGGAGTCGCGTGGCGGCGCCGGTGACTGGGTCGGTTATGTACGGGCGGCCTCCGAGGCGGGAATGGTCGGCGCGCTGGCCGACTGGTTCGCGGTGACAGCGCTGTTCCGGCATCCGCTGGGATTGCCGATCCCGCACACCGCGATCATTCGCCGGAAGAAGGATCAGCTCGGGGCCAGTCTCGGCAATTTCGTGGGCACCAACTTCCTGTCCCCGGAGGTGGTCACCACCAAGGTGAACACCGCGCAGATCCCGTGGCGGATCGGGCGCTGGATGGCCGCGCCCGGTAACGCGGCCCGGGTGGCCGACGAGAGTTCGACCATTCTGCGCGCGGTCGTGGGGGTGCTGCGCGACGAGGATGTCGAACAGGTCATCGACAACACCATCGTGAAACGGATCGCCGAACCGCTGTGGGGTCCGCCGATCGGCCGCGTCCTCGCCGAGCTGCTGGCCGACAACCGGCAGCTGCCGCTGCTGGATCTGCTCGCCGAACGCGCCCACCAGTGGGCGCTCGGCAGCCAGGAGACGATCGACCGCATCGTCAACGGTGAGGCGCCGCAGTGGGCGCCGAAATTCGTGAACGTCCTGCTGTCGGAGAAGGTGTACCGGGAGCTGGTCGAATTCACCTGGAAGGTGCGCTCCACCCCCGACCATGAGGTCCGGCTGGCCGCGAACCGCTTCCTGGAGGATTTCGCCCACGACCTGCAATTCGACGAGATGATGATCGCCAAGGCCGAGCGGATCAAAACCGAGATCATGGGCCGGGAGGAGATCACCGGCCTCGCCGAGGCCACCTGGCGGGCCGCCAAACGCCTGATCCTCGAATCCGCCGACGACCCGAACAGCACCCTGCGTCGCAAGGTTGCCGAAAACGTGCAGCAGCTGGGCGAACGCCTGCGCGACGATACCGAGACCCGAGCCAAGGTCGACGGCTGGATCGAGCGCGGCGCCCGCTACCTGGCCGCCAACTACGCCGACGAGATCGCCACCATCGTCAGCGATACGGTCGCCCGCTGGGACGCGGAGGAGGCCAGTAAGAAGATCGAAGTCCAGGTGGGGCGTGACCTGCAGTTCATCCGGATCAACGGCACGGTGGTGGGCAGTTTGGCGGGGTTGGCGATCTATGCGGTCTCGCAGTTGATGTTCGGGGGGTGAGTGTGAGTACCGGGGATGGCGAGCTCGGGCGAAGACTGGTGTGGGCTTGCTCGTGACGGTGGGGGTGTGGGCTTACTCGCGAAGGTGCCGTGTTTTTTGGCGCCGCCTGCGGCGCCGCGGGGTTGAGGCCCCCTTGGTCTCGCCGTTTCGGCCTCGAGACTCGAGCTTCGCTCATGCGCTTTCGAGGCCGAAACGGCGAGACGGGCCTCAAC
>JBFARE010000033.1:0-96536 GCA_040674215.1 Nocardia sp. NPDC050193
TCCAGGCCTCGAAGCGCATGTGGCGTAGCCGCGAGTCTCGAGGCCTGAACGGCGGGACCGAGGGGGCCTCGACCCCGCGCGCCGAAGGCGCGCAAATAAACACTGTCCTAGGCTCGGACAATGGATACCGAGCTGAATCAGGACGCGGTCACCACGGTCCGCGAGTTCTTCACCGCGATGGAGATCGGCGCGCTCGATGAGGCGCTGGAGTTGGTGCATCCCGATATCGTCTGGAAGAACACCTCGCTGCCGGATGTGCGCGGGGCGCGGCGGGTCGGGAAATTGCTGCGGGGCCTGGACCGGGAGCAGTTCGGGTTCTCGGCGCAGATGCACCATATCGCCGCGGACGGATCGGTGGTGCTCACCGATCGCACCGATGTGCTGCGGTTCGGCCCGGTGCGCATTTCGTTCTGGGTGATGGGAACCTTCGCACTGCGCGACGGCCGAATCATACTGTGGCACGACCACTTCAGCTGGGAGAACTTTCTGCGCGGCACCGCGGTCGGGGTCGTCAAGGCGCTTTTCGGCCGCTGATGTGCCGGGCCGCAATGGCGCGCCCCGTTCGAGAGCGTCGTCGAACGCTCTCGAACGGCTGTGTCGTGCGCCGGGCCCTACGCGTTGGGCCCGTATTCCTCCAGCATCTCGGTGACCAGTGCCGCGATCGGCGACCGCTCACTACGGGTCAGCGTGATATGCGCGAACAACGGGTGCCCCTTGAGCTTTTCGACCACCGCGGCGACACCGTCGTGCCGGCCGACCCGCAGATTGTCGCGCTGGGCCACATCGTGGGTCAGGACCACCCGCGAACCGCTGCCGAGCCGGCTCAGCACCGTCAGCAGGACATTGCGTTCCAACGACTGGGCTTCGTCCACGATCACGAAAGAATCGTGCAGCGACCGGCCTCGAATATGGGTCAGCGGGAGAACTTCCAGCATATCCCGGCCGAGGACCTCCTCCATGACCTCGCGGCTGGCCAGACCGTCGAGGGTGTCGAAGACGGCCTGTGCCCAGGGGCCCATCTTCTCGTTTTCGGTGCCCGGCAGATAACCGAGTTCCTGACCGCCCACCGCGTACAGCGGCCGGAAGACCACGACCTTGCGCTGGCTGCGCTTCTCCAGGACGGCTTCCAGGCCCGCCGTGAGTGCCAGTGCGGATTTACCGGTGCCGGCGCGGCCACCCAGCGAGACGATGCCCACGCTCTCGTCGAGCAGCAGATCCAGTGCCACCCGCTGTTCCGCGGAGCGGCCGTGCAGCCCGAATGCTTCCCGCTCCCGCACCAGCTGCACCCGCTTGTCCGGTGTCACCCGGCCGAGGGCGCTGGAGCTGCTGCCCAGGATCCGGATCCCGGTGTGGCAGGGCAATTCTCGTGCCTCGTCGAGATCGACGACCGATTCGCTGTAGAGCCGGTCGACGATGTCGGAGGAGGTATCGATCTCGACCATGCCCGTCCAACCGGAGGTCACCACATCCTGTGCGTGATATCCCTCCGCCCGTAGACCTACCGCGCTGGCCTTCACCCGCATCGGGATGTCCTTGGACACCAACACCACCTGGCATCCGTCGGCCGCGAGGTTCAACGCGCAGGCCAGGATGCGGGAATCGTTGCTCTCGGTGCGGAAACCGACCGGCAACACCGAGGGGTCGGTGTGGTTCAGTTCCACCTGCAACGTGCCACCGTCGGTGCCGATCGGCAGCGGTTCGTCGAGTCGGCCGTGGGCCACCCGCAGATCGTCGAGCATGCGCAGGGCCTCGCGGGCGAACCAGCCGAGTTCGTGATGGTGCCGTTTACCTTCGAGTTCGCTGATCACGACCAGCGGCAACACCACATGATGTTCGCCGAACCGGGTCACTGCCCAGGGATCCGACAGCAGTACCGAGGTGTCGATGACGAAGGTTTTCAAACCTTTCTCAATGAAGCGAGAATTCGCCGAAGGGGCGGATACGGAGCGATTATCAGTCACGGTAGGCTCCTATGGTCTGCGCGGCACCCACACAGACAGTCTCGCTGGGCCGGTAGGTCCGGATGGCTGCTGACGTGGTGCGTCAGTGGCCACGAGGACCGGGTGCCGGCCCCCTCGTACTGAGTCTCTCAGTCACGGTCAGGACCTCCCGAGCGAACCGCTACGTGCGACCCGCCACTCCGAAGCTACCTCCTCACCGCCCCTGTGCGCTCGCAGAAATGCGGGAGGCTTTGGTGAATTCGCTGTGAACTGGCCCCGGTTCGGCCGGTTTCACGCAGGTCAGCATGGGTATCGGCGGCCCGCGATCGATTCAGATCAGGTATCGCCGAAATGCACGCTGTCCCCGCGTTCGGACGGCGTGTTCGCTCCGCGTTCGCTTTCGTGTCGCCCGGCGCGGGGCACTTCACTCGCGCAACTGCTCCACGAGTACCGGAACGTGGCTGTGACCCGGCTCTTTGACGGCGGTGACCAAAGTCACCGGCGGGCTGCCGCCGGCGCGCTCCCGGAGCCGGTGCAGGATCTCGCGGGCCGCCGGTTCGGCGAGCTCGGCCCGGTAGCGGTCGGCGAATTCGGTGCGCCGGCCGTCGGGGTCTTCGTGGAACCACCGGCGCAACTCGGTCGAGGGGGTGATCTCCTTGGCCCATTCGTCGATCCGGGCCGCGGCCTTGGCGAGGCCGCGCGGCCACAGCCGGTCGACGAGCACCCGGTAACTGTCATCGGCCGTGGGGGCCTCGTAGACGCGTTTGACCTGGAAGCCGGGCGGTGGGGTGAGGGTTTCGTCGGTCATCGGGTCATCGCAGCACGGGAGCGGCCCGGAGTGGGTACGCCACGCGGCGACGGCCCGGCGGCCCTCCCGGAAACCGGGTCCGGAACCCGGTGCCGGGATTAGAGTCGGCGATATGACCCAGTACGAGGAGTTGGACAAGCTCTCGTCGAAGGAACTGCACGACCGCGCGGTCAGGCTCGCGGTGCGGCACGGTGATATGCGCTTCCTCTGGGACCTGCTGACCCGGATCCCCGCGGCGGAGGCCACGGCGGGCCGGGCCGGGGAGAGCGAAGCCGATATCAAATGGGTGGTACCCATGCTCGACGACTATGTTCACGCAGGTGACGGCGAACTCGCGGAGGCGCTGCGCGGGTTCTATCTGGAGTACTTGAAGGAGCATTTCTGAACGTCGCGCGGCGGCGCGCACCGCGGCCCCGCCGCGGTGCCGGACCGCCAGGATCCGGGCTCACTCGCCGGGTGCTCGCGGTCCTGATCTCCGGATCGGCCGCCGCTGGTGAGCTGCTGGCCCGCCGCCGCAGCCGGGGGATTCGCCTGGCGCCGGCAACGCGCCGGACCCACCCGGCGCGGCCGCCGGAAGCGGGTCAGCCGGCGTAGGCCTCCCGCATGGCCTGCAGGTCGATCTTCTTCATCTGGTACATGGCCGCGAGAGCGCGGTCGACCGCCACCGGATCGTCACCGGAGAGCAGTTCGTTGGCCTCACCGGGCCAGATCTGCCACGGCACCCCGTACCTGTCGTTGAGCCAGCCGCACTGGACCTCCTCGCCGCCGTCGGCGAGCAGCGCCTCCCACAGCCGGTCCACCTCGGCCTGATCTTCACAGTTGACCAGCAGCGACATGGCGTGGGTGTAGTGATAGTCGCCGCCGCCGTTGATAGCGGTGAACTGCTGGCCGGCGAGCTGGAAATCGACCAGCATCACCGTCCCCGCTTCCCGCATGCCCGAATCCGTATAACGCTGCACCCCGGTGATCTTCCCGTCCGGGAACAGGGAACAGTAGAACTCCGCGGCCTCCTCGGCCTGGGTGTCGTACCAGAGATTGGTGACGATCTTCTGCATGACGATCCTCCTCGGCTGACGGCTGGTATGCACTGACGACGGATCCCGGAGCCGTAATCGATCGGCTTCGGCCGGATTCGATCGATGATCCGGCACCGGCGCGGCGCATCCGGCTCGACCCGCCGGGCCCGGTCGGCGAGAGTCCGACGCGGTGAGTCGGGCTCTGGTAGCGCCGGGTCGGCACTCAGCCGGCCACTCACTGCGCTGTGCCGCTCCAGAGCCGGGACCGGCCCCGACCGTCGACGTGACCAGAAAAGGGGTGAGGTGGACCGGTGCCGGTCGACGATCATCGCGATCGTGGACGACGCCCGATCCGACCCACCGGGCCGGTCGGCACGAGCCGGGGCCGGGTGGGCCGGGAGGCGATCAGTCGGTGATTTCGGCGCCCGTCGGCGGCGGTGGCGCGGCTTCGAGGCGGAGGAACTCCTCATCGGTGAGCAGCCGGGACCGGATCAGGAACCGGACACCCTCCGGCGCCTCCAGCGAGAAACCACTCCCGCGCCCCGGCACCACGTCCACCGTCAGATGGGTGTGCTTCCAGTACTGGTACTGGTCCGCGCTCATCCAGAACGGAGTGTCCGCATCCACCTGCCCCAGCAGCACATCCTGCGCCCCGACCCGGAACTCGCCCCGCGGATAGCACATGGGCGCGCTCCCGTCACAGCAGCCACCGGACTGGTGGAACATCACCGGACCGTGCCGTTCGATCAGCTGGTGCAGCAGATCGGCGGCGGTCGCGGTGAGTTCCACCCGGTTCGGGTCCGGCATCAGAAGAACCCGAGCTTTTGCGGTGAGTAGCTGACCAGCAGGTTCTTGGTCTGCTGGTAGTGGTCCAGCATCTGCGCGTGGTTCTCCCGGCCGATACCCGACTTCTTGTAGCCGCCGAACGCCGCGTGCGCCGGATAGGCGTGATAGCAGTTCGTCCACACGCGGCCCGCCTTGATACCGCGACCGAGCCGGTAGGCGGTATTGCCGTCCCGGGTCCACACGCCCGCGCCGAGACCATAGAGGGTGTCGTTCGCGATCTTCAGGGCCTCCTCGGTGGAATCGAAAGTGGTGACCGAGACGACCGGGCCGAAGATCTCCTCCTGGAAGATGCGCATATCGTTGCTGCCCTTGAAGATGGTCGGTTCCACGTAGTAGCCGTTCGGGTAGCCCTCGACCGAACGCGAACCGCCGCCGGTGAGCACCTCGGCGCCTTCCTTCTTGCCGATATCGATATAGGACAGGATCTTCTCGAGCTGGTCGTTACTGGCCTGCGCGCCGATCATGGTCGCGTCGTCGAGCGGATCTCCGCTCACAATGGCCTTGGTGCGCTCCACACAGCGCGCCATGAACTCGTCGTAGATCGACGAATGGACGAGTGCCCGCGACGGACACGTGCAGACCTCGCCCTGGTTCAGCGCGAACATCACGAAACCCTCGACCGCTTTGTCCAGGAAATCGTCGTCGGCCGCCAGCACATCCGGCAGGAAGATATTCGGACTCTTCCCACCCAGTTCCAGGGTCACCGGGATGATGTTCTCGCTCGCGTACTGCATGATCAATCGGCCCGTGGTGGTCTCCCCGGTGAACGCCACCTTCGCCACCCGCGGACTCGACGCCAGCGGTTTACCGGTCTCCACCCCGAAGCCGTTCACCACATTCAGGACCCCCGGCGGCAACAGGTCGGCGATCAGCTCGACCACCTTCATGATCGACGCCGGCGTCTGCTCGGCCGGTTTCAGCACCACCGCGTTACCGGCCGCCAGCGCCGGCGCCAATTTCCAGGCGGCCATGAGAATGGGAAAATTCCACGGAATGATCTGACCCACCACACCCAGGGGCTCGTGGAAGTGATACGCGATGGTATCGGCGTCGATCTCGCTGATCCCACCCTCCTGGGCGCGGATGGCGCCGGCGAAATACCGGAAATGATCCACGGCCAGCGGCAGGTCCGCCGCCTTCGTCTCCCGGACCGGTTTCCCGTTCTCCCAGGTCTCCGCGACAGCCAGCGCCTCCAGATTCTCCTCGATCCGATCCGCGATCTTGTTGAGGATATTCGCGCGCTCGGTGGTGGAAGTGGCCCCCCACCCGTCGGCTGCCGCATGCGCGGCATCCAGCGCGAGCTCCACATCGGGCGCGGTGGAACGCGCCACCTCGCAGAAGGTCTCGCCATCGACCGGAGACGGATTGTCGAAGTATTTACCTTCGACGGGCGCGGTCCACTCACCCCCGATGAAATTGTCGTATCGGCGGGCATAGCTGACGATGCTGCCGTCGGCACCGGGCTTGGCGTAGGTCATGACGAACTCCTCGGTCGACTCGGGCGCTGAACGCACGCCGGAATAGAGCGTGATGTACCTCACTATGCCGCGTATCGGACAGTAGTACGCCGTGTTCGCGACGAATCGTGGGATCGATTCCGGCGAGGGTCGGATCGGCGCTCGTCGAGGTATTGGTTCCCGGAAAACCGACGTCGACGGCGGAGTATGCGCGCCCGTAGGCCAGGCCGCGGCCATCAAGCGTCGAGATCGAGCAGACATGCGGCGTGGACAGCGGGCGCGACCGGTTGCGTGTCACCGACACGCGGGCCGGGGTATGCCCCGGTGACAACGAGTGTCCGGGATATAGCGCCGACCGATCGGCGTACACGTTCTCGACGTGCGATTTCGACGGCCTGTACAGGGACTTGCAGATCGATTCGGGGAACGCGAGCCGGCAAGAGGATCTGGACAAGAACGGAGCGATCAGCGAGCCACTGGAAGTCAACGGTCGAGAAGCGATGTGGGTTCGCGACCCGCACCTGGTGAAGACCTGCGATATACACGTACGTGCCGAAGCAGGCCTTGTAATCTTCGATGCGATAAGGACTTCGAAGGTTTCGGCTCGTCTCCGCCGGATACGACCGAGCGGTTGCGGGCTCGCCCGGCTGGCGAGGTCTCGATCGATGAGTAGCCGCCTCGGAGGCGTGTCGGTATCGAACAGGTGTTTCGGTTTCTCGCGGGGGCTGTGGCCGATCCGTCGAAGGGAATTCCGGTAACCCAGACCTCACGCGTGGCACGCCGACATCGCCGGGACGCGGCATAGGGTCGGGGATATGAGCGAGGAGAAGCAGTACCGCATCGAGCACGACACCATGGGCGAGGTCCGCGTTCCGGTGGACGCGCTGTGGCGTGCCCAGACTCAGCGGGCGGTGGAGAACTTCCCGATCAGCGGGCGGGGGCTGGAGCGGGCGCAGATCCGGGCGCTCGGGCTGTTGAAGGGGGCCTGCGCGGTCGTCAACCGGGATCTGGGGTTGCTCGATGAGGAGCGGGCCGCGGCGATCGTCGCGGCCGCCACCGAGATCGCGGAGGGTCGCCACGACGACCAGTTCCCGATCGATGTCTTCCAGACCGGGTCGGGGACCAGTTCGAATATGAACGCCAACGAGGTGATCGCCTCGATCGCGGCCGCGGGCGGGGTCACCGTGCACCCGAACGATCACGTGAACATGTCCCAGTCGTCGAACGACACCTTCCCGACCGCGACCCATCTGGCCGCCACCGAGGCCGTGATCAAGGATCTGCTGCCCGCCCTGGAGCATCTGCGGCTGGCGCTGCTGGACAAGGCGACCGAATGGCGCACGGTGGTGAAATCGGGGCGCACCCATCTGATGGACGCGGTCCCGGTGACCCTGGGCCAGGAGTTCGGCGGGTACACCCGGCAGGTCGCGGCGGGTATGGAGCGACTACTGGCGACGCTGCCGCGGCTGGGTGAACTGCCGATCGGCGGTACCGCGGTCGGGACGGGATTGAACGCACCCGCCGGGTTCGGGGCGAAGGTGGTGGCGGAGTTGGTGCGGGCCACCGGGATCGACGCGCTGACCGAGGCCGAGGATCATTTCGAGGCGCAGGCGGCGCGGGATGGGCTGGTGGAGGTCTCCGGGGCGCTGCGCACGGTCGCGGTGAGCTTGACCAAGATCGCCAACGATATCCGCTGGATGGGTTCGGGTCCGCTGACCGGGCTGGGTGAACTGCAACTGCCCGACCTCCAGCCGGGTAGTTCGATCATGCCGGGAAAGGTGAATCCGGTACTGCCGGAGGCGGTCACCCAGGTGGCGGCGCAGGTCATCGGAAACGATGCCGCGGTGGCCTTCGCCGGGGCGGGCGGGCATTTCGAGCTGAACGTCTACATCCCGGTAATGGCGCGTAATGTGCTCGAATCCATCCGGCTGCTGGCGGCGGTGTCACGGCTGTTCGCCGACCGGTGTGTGCACGGGCTGACCGCCGACACCGAACGGCTGCGTACCCTGGCCGAATCCTCGCCCTCGATTGTGACCCCGCTGAATTCGGCGATCGGTTACGAGGAGGCGGCGGCGGTGGCCAAACAGGCGCTGCGGGAGCAGAAGACCATCCGGCAGACGGTGATCGATCGTGGGCTGATCGGCGACGGGTTGAGCGAGGAGGAACTCGACCGGCGCCTGGATGTGCTGTCCATGACGAATATCGACAACGACTGATGCCGCACCACCCCGGGAAACCGGGTGACGCGGCAGCCGGTGCGACGCGACCGCCGATCAGCGGTCGCGTCGCACCGTAGGTGGAGTCAGGACCGGAACCGCGCCAGTTCTTCGCGGGCCGCCTCACCGGATTCGCCGAGGTCGGTACGGCCGAACACATCCCAGCGCCGCAGCAGCGGCGCGAAGATCAGCTCGTCCTGCTGCTCCGGATCGTAGATTCCGGCGTCGGCCAGCGCCTCGTCGCTGCTGCGCCCGTCGGGCAGGGTGACCGAGGGGACCCGGAACGCGGCGACCTGGTCGGCGACGGCGCGCATGGTCTGGTCCGGGGCCTCGTCGAACCCCGCCGCGACGAGGTCGGCGAATACCGCCGCCTGCCTCTCGTCGTCCTCGGCGATCCGCTCGCTGATGGCGGTGATCAGCGGGTTCTCCTCGAGCGCGGCGGTATTGCGGTGACGTACGGCGGCGGCGGTCTCCTCGAACGCGCAGGCGGCCAGCACATCCAGCAGATGCAGCGGCGCGCGCCGGAAACCGTCGGTCATATGGCCCATCCGCAGCCGTTCCAGCTCCACCGGGTCACAGGCGCGGGTGACCATCAGGTAGTTGCGGATCACAATGGAGTGCCGGGCCTCCTCGGCGGTCCAGCGGCCCACCCAGCGCCACCAGGCGCCGGTGCGCAGATATTTGCCGAGCTCGCGGTGGTACGCGGGTAGGTTGTCGGCGATCAGCACGCTCACGGTGAGCGCCAGTCGGGCGGTATCGCTGAGCTCGGACTGTGCGGGGTCCCAGTCCTCGCCGCCGAGAAAGGCGAAGTTGCGACCGTCGTCCCACGGGACGAAGTCGTGCGGCTGCCATTCCTCGGCGATCTCGGTATGGCGCCGCATGGTCAGTTCCACCTCTACCGCGAGCGATTCCAGCAGGTCGCGGTCGGTCAACAGTTTCTGCACGCACACACGGTAGCGGGTCGGACCGAGTACGGGGTGAGCGCCGTGGTCCGGGTTGGGGAATATCGGTGATCCGGCCGATCCGGATGGGGCGCTCGCACAATCGCGCCGTTCCCCGGATGTGAACGGCGCTTTCGCATCGGGTCGGGTGCGGGCTCCGGACAGCGCTCGGGGTGCCCGCTCTCGCGGGCGCCCCGAGCGCCGGCTCTCACTTTTCGGTGACCGTGGTGGAACGGTCCGAGGAGCTCCAGGTGATGGTGCCGCCCTCGAACTCGCTCTTCTTACCCTCCGGGGTCGCCTCCTCGTCGGAGGTGGGGAAACCCAATTGGCCGTCGGCGCCGCCGTTGGCCTCCCATGCCTCGCGGATATCGCCCCAGACGATATGGGCGCCGGTGTCCTCACTGAAGAAGATGGTGCCGCCGGAGAAGTTCTGGTAGCGACCGCCGTCCCCGGCGACCTGCTCCTCGCCTTCGGGCATGCCGAGGGTGCCGGTGGGACCACCGGCCTCCGTGTATTTCTGGTAGATGCTGCCCTTCACGGCGACTTCGGTGCCATCCGGGGTCTGCACCTTGGTTTCGCCGGCGTCGGCATTGGGGTCTTCGTCGGGGGTGGGTGAACCCTCGGCGCCTGTCGTCTCGGTGGGCGAGCCCTCGGCGCCCGGGGAGGGGGCCTGGCCGTTGGTGCCGGTGTTGCCGCCCGGCATCACCGCTGAGGTCAGGGAGCCGACGGTATCCGAGACCGAGTTGTCGTCGTCACCGCAACCGGCGACGAGCAGACCCGCGGCGGCGAGTGCCATGGTGAATCCGGCCGAACGTCGAGCGAAGTGGTGCATGTCCATCCTCTCGCGACAGGCCGGGGTGATGGACGGGCAGGTCGTGGTGGTTCATCACTCCGGCTGTGGGTTCGGCAACGTCACGGCTACCGAGCGGGGAGATCTGTGACATTGCCAGTTCGGTGGCCACGCGGATACTACTCGCAAAAATCGGGGATGCGGCCTGGATGCCGAAAAGTTGCTGGCTACGGCGGGTGTAGACCCGGCGCGCCGGAGGGGCCCCGTGCGGTCCGGGAGCAGTGCCCGGACCGCACGCGCGGCGATCAGGGCAGCGGCGGGGCGGCGTGCTCGTCGCCGTGGAAATCGACCGACGAGTATTCGCGTAGTTTGGTGAGCCGGTGGTAGGCGTCGATCATCCGGACCGTGCCCGATTTCGACCGCATCACAATGGACTGGGTGGATGCGCCGCCGCCGTAGTAGCGGACCCCGCGTAGCAGATCACCGTCGGTGACACCGGTGGCGCAGAAGAACACGTTGTCCCCGGCCACCAGATCCTCGGTGACCAGGACCCGGTCCAGGTCGTGGCCGGCGTCGATCGCCTTCTGTTTCTCCTCGTCGTCCTTGGGTGCGAGCTTGCCCTGCAAGGCGCCGCCCATACAGCGCATCGCGGCCGCGGCGATGATGCCCTCGGGGGTACCGCCGATACCGACCAGGATGTCGGTCCCGGAATCGGGCCGCGCGGCGGCGATGGCGCCGGCCACGTCACCGTCGGAGATCAAGCGGATCCGGGCGCCGGCGTCGCGGATCTCCTGGATCAGGTCGCCGTGGCGGGGGCGATCCAGGATGCACACCGTGATATCGGAGACCGAGGCATGCTTGGCCTTGGCGACCTTGCGGATGTTCTCGGCGATGGGCGCCGAGATATCGATCACCTCGGCGGCGTCGGGGCCGACGGCGATCTTCTGCATGTAGAACACCGCCGACGGGTCGAACATGGCGCCGCGTTCGGCGACCGCCAGTACCGAGATGGCGCCCGGAGACCCCTTCGACATCAGGGTGGTGCCGTCGATCGGGTCGACCGCGAAATCGACCTCCGGGCCGGTGCCGTCGCCCACGTCCTCGCCGTTGTACAGCATGGGCGCTTCGTCCTTCTCGCCCTCGCCGATCACCACGACGCCGCTCATGGATACCGAGCTGACCAGCTGCCGCATGGCATCCACGGCCGCCCCGTCGCCGCCTTCCTTATCGCCCTTGCCCACCCAGCGTCCCGCTGCCATGGCACCGGCTTCGGTGACGCGGACGAGTTCGAGCGCGAGGTTGCGATCGGGCGCCTCGCGGCGGCTCGAAGCGGGCGAAGATGCCGTCATAGCGGGTGCCTCCTAGGTTGTGTAACTTGCCGTAATTGTCGCATCGCCGGATTGCGTGCCGGTGATCACCTGGTACGGCAGTACCGGGGGCGGCGCGGGGTCCCGCCGTTACCACGATGGATACTGGGAGCGTGCCGAACAAGAAGCCACGCATCATGAACGACTACCGGGATCTTTTCTGGTCGTTGATCCCGTTGGTGCTGATCGCCGTGGTGTTCGCCGGACTGACCAGTCAGTGCAGTCTCTCCACGACCGGCCCCACCCAGGGCACGATACCGAGTTTCGATGCCGCCGCGGCGCTGCGATCGGATGCGCGGAACCTGTCGTTCCCGATTCGGGAACCGGCCGTCCCGCAGAACTGGCAGCCGAATTCCGGAAGCCGCGACACCATCACCGAACGCGGCGGTGGCACGGTCAGCACCATCGGTTATGTCACCGGTGTGGGCACCTATATGGAACTCGACCAGAGCGACGCCACCGAAGGGGTCCTCGCCGGACATATCGCGGGCAGCCGGTATGCCACCGGGACGCGAGATATCGCCGGGCGGAAATGGGTGGTCTACCAGGAGCCCGGCGCCGAACCCGCGTGGGTCGCCGATTTCGGGGACACCCGGGTGCTGATCCGCGGTGCCGGCGATACCGCGGCCTTCGATACCCTGGCCGCCGCGGTGGTGGCTGCCCGCCCGCTCCCGGCCGCGTAACCGGTCAACGGGGGTCGGCGCTGGTCATTCCGCGTCGTCGGATTCGGCCAGCGCTTTCTCGATCCGCTGCCGCGCCCCGGCGAGGTGTTCTTCGCACCGGTTGGCGAGCGCCTCGCCGCGTTCCCAGAGTGCCAGGGCGTCGTCGAGATCCATACCGCCCTGCTCCAGCATCTTCACCACGCCCGCCAACTCGTCGCGGGCGCGTTCGTAGCCGAGGCCGGCGATATCGGCCAGGTCGTCGGTGCCGGTATCGGACACGGTCAGGTCCTCTCGGAGTCGTCGGGGCGGGAGGGGGAGCCGCGTTCACCGAGCCGTCGAGCGCCGAGGGCGGCGGCGGAGATCGCGCCGTCCCCGACGCGGATACGCAACTGGCTGCCCGCGGGCGAATCGGCGACAGCGCGCACCACATGGCGTTCGGGCCCGGTCACCCGCTGCACGACAGCGTAGCCGCGGGCGAGGGTGGCGGCCGGGCCGACCGCGGTCAGCTGGCGCCGCAGATGGTCGGTGGTCACCGATTCGGCGCGGACCAGGCTCTCGACGCAGCGGCGGGTCGCGGTGCGCAGGCGTTCGATCTCGTCGTGGCGGTGGCCGAGATCGCGCAGCGGATCGGCCAGGACCGGGCGTGACCGCAGTTGCCGCAGCGCCGCCGACTCGCGTTCGACCCAGCCGCGCAGTGCCGTCGCGGACCGGGCGCGCAGTTCCCGGACGAGCGCGGTCTCGGCGGCGGCGTCGGGCACGATCCGTTTGGCCGCATCGGTCGGGGTGGCCGCGCGCAGATCCGCGACCAGGTCGGATACCGGGGAATCGGGTTCGTGGCCGATGGCGCTGACAATGGGGGTGGTCGCCGCGACGATGGCCCGGCACAGTGTCTCGTCGGAGAACGGCAGCAGATCCTCCACGCTGCCGCCACCGCGGGCGAGCACGATCACCTCGACCGCCGGGTCGCGATCCAGCGCCGCCAGCGCGTCGAGGATCTGCGGAACCGCGGACGGACCCTGCACCGCGGTGTTACGGACTTCGAACCGCACCGCGGGCCAGCGATCCCGCGCCACGCTCAGCACATCGTGTTCGGCGGCACTGCCGCGGCCGGTGATCAGCCCGACGGTGCCGGGCAGGAAGGGGACCGGGCGTTTGAGCCGCGGATCGAACAGGCCCTCGGCATCCAGCAGGGCCTTCAACCGTTCGATCCGGGCCAGCAATTCGCCGACACCGACCGGGCGGATCTCGGAGATCCGCAGCGACAGCGTGCCGCGGCCGGGAAAGAATGAGAGCTTGCCGTAGACCACCACCCGGCTGCCCTCCTGCAGCGGAATGGGAGCGGCGCGCAACAGGGCCGGGTCGCAGGTCACCGACAGCGACATATCGGCGGCCGGATCGCGCAGCACCAGGAAGGCGGTGCGGGTGCCGGGCCGCAGGTTGATCTGGGTGAGCTGGCCTTCCACCCAGATACTGCCGAGCCGGTCGATCCACTGGGCGACCTTCATCGACACCGAGCGCACCGGCCACGGCTGCTCGGCGGAATTGGCGGGGGCGGGTGCCTGCCCGGGCCGGCCGGAACTGCTCCGGCCGACCGGGGACGCGGGATCGGCCTCGGTCACTGGGCTCGCACGGTGGCGATCCGGTTGGTCAGCATGGTCACGTACGCGGCGCGATCCAGGGTGCGCTGTTCGTAGTCGAGCAAGGCGACCAGATCGGTGACCGTGAGCGTGCGCAACCGTCCGCGCAGCTGGGCGAGGGTCATGTTCGGGTAGTCGTAGCGGGCGCCGACCTCGGGGAGCACGGGCTCGGCCGCCGGCTCGGGTTCGGCGACGGGTTCGGGGTCGGCGGTGGCGGCGGATTCGGGTCCGTCGACCGCGGCCGCGCCGGCCGGCGCGATTTCGCCGACCGCGTCACCGGGGTCGACGGTGGCCTCGGCCTCGAAGGTGCGTGCCGCGGGCACCGGGTTGCCGTTCTGGATCGCGCGCAGCCCGGCCAGGGTCTCCTGCAGGGCCTGCTCCACTTCGGCCGGATCGGATTCGAATCGGTCGAAACTGCTGTTGCGGCGGCGCCGGATGGCGCCGGACTCGCGTACCGGTGGGTCGTCGTCATCTTCGTCGAAGGTGGCCCATTCGGGCTGTTCTTCAGGACGGTTGATGATCCGGTCGAATACCGAATCGCCCTTGATCGCGAGACTGGTGACGAACTGCTGGACGTGCATCCCCGTCTGCAGTAATTGGCTTACCGCGGTGAGCGGTAGTTTCGCCGCCGCCGAGGGCAGCCGTCGCGTCTCCTCGAGAACATAGACGGCGGCTCCGGCGGCGACGCGGGCCAGGAACGGTGGTCGAAACATGGTAATAGCCTGCCCGATATAGCGGGGTACGCAAAAGAGGGTGCGCGTACCCGGCAAGCCGCGGCGGGATCGGCGGGTTTCCGGGCGTTCGGTGGGTGGTGCCGGCGCGCGCATCGCGGGAATCCGGCGCCCGCGCCGGTCGGGATCGGTGGGTGAACCTGCACACCTCTTCCGGACGTGGTGCCCCGGCGACCGGTCCGTGTGGTCGTGGAGGGCCGCCGGTGAGCGGGGTGAATGAGCCGAACAGGTGGTCGGGACACCGACCGGGCGCCGCGGCGTACGGGCGCGGCGGTCGCGGAGGTACGCACGTATTCTGTGGGGCATGTCCTCGGCAATACCGTTGAATGTCGGAATCGCTCGCTCGGCCGGCGCCGCGACCGCCGCCCCCGAAGGAAAACGAGTGCTGCTCGCCGAACCGCGCGGATACTGCGCGGGTGTGGACCGTGCCGTCGAAACCGTGGAAAAGGCGCTGGAAAAGCACGGCGCGCCGATTTATGTCCGCAAGGAGATCGTGCACAACCGTCACGTGGTGGAAACACTGCGCGAGCGCGGCGTGATCTTCGTCGACACCACCGACGAGGTCCCCGAGGGGGAGCTGGTGGTGTTCTCCGCGCACGGTGTCTCGCCCGCGGTGCACGCGACCGCCGCCGAACGCAACCTGCGCACCATCGACGCGACCTGTCCGTTGGTGACCAAGGTCCATCAGGAGGCCAAACGCTTCGCCCGGGACGACTACGACATCCTGCTGATCGGCCACGAAGGCCACGAGGAGGTCGAGGGAACCGCCGGCGAGGCTCCCGAGCACGTCCAACTGGTCGACGGTCCGGAGGCGGTCGAGAAGGTGACTGTCCGCGACGAGTCCAAGGTGATCTGGCTGTCGCAGACCACGCTGAGCGTGGACGAGACCATGGAGACGGTGTCGCGGCTGCGGGAGAAGTTCCCGGCGCTACAGGATCCGCCCAGCGACGATATCTGCTACGCCACCCAGAACCGGCAGGTCGCGGTGAAGGCGATGGCCCCGGAATGCGATCTGGTGATCGTGGTGGGCTCGCGCAACTCGTCGAACTCGGTGCGCTTGGTGGAGGTGGCCCTCGGTGCCGGGGCCCGCGCGTCGTATCTGGTGGACTACGCGCGCGAGGTGGACCCGGCGTGGCTCGAGGGAGTGACCACGGTCGGGATCACCTCCGGCGCGTCGGTCCCCGAGATCCTGGTGCGCGGGGTACTGGACATGCTCGCCGAACACGGGTTCGGCGAGGTCCAGCCGGTGACCACCGCGAACGAGACCCTCGTGTTCGCGCTGCCGCGGGAGCTGCGGGCCGCCCGGCGCTGACCCGCGCTCACCTCCGGCGACGGCCCGGCGCTCAGCGGCGTTCGGGTCGTCGCCGTTCCGGGATCGGCTCGCGAACCCGGGCGGTCTGCGGGGTCCGGGCCGGTTCGCCCCGGCGGGCGTTCGCGCGCACCGGTTCGTCCGGGGTCGGAGCCGCCGGGCGGGCGGGCCGGTGCTGACGCATCTCGCGGGTGCGTGGGGCGGCGCCCCGCGCGGCCGGCTCGGCGGGCGGACGGCCCCGGCCGCCGCGGCGTGGGGGCTCGTCGAACGATTCGTGGGTGTAATCGGGCTCGGGGTTCTCGGGCCGTTTCGGCCGCACTTTCGCCTTGGCCCGGCCGTTGGCCTTGGACCGTGCCGCCAGGGTTTCGGCACGTGAGGGTTTGCTCCCGCGGGCCGTCTTGCCCTCGCCCACGGGCCGCTTCGCCTGTCCGCGGCTCGGCCGCTTCGCGGTCTCGCGCCGGGGCCGGTTCTCCGCCCGCTCCTTGGCCTCGCCGCGGGTCGCGCGCCGTTCGCTGCGGCCCCAGCTCGTGCCGCGCCGGGCGGCGCCGGTCTGGTGGGCCGCGTTCTCCGAGCGGAACTGCGCGATCCGGATCCCGGCGATGATCAGCACCAGGACGGTGGCCAGCATCATCGGCGGGAAACGGTGCACCAGCGGGATCGCCAGGTTCAGCAGGATGTCCTTGAGGGACGCGGTGCTGGTCCCGGTGAGCTGACGGTATGCGATCGGTACGGCCACGAACAGCAATAGCGGCGGTAACACCATCGTGGTGAACAGGCCGCGGAACCGCACCGCCGCCACCGCCGCCAGACATCCGAGGATGTAGAACGCGCTGAAGGTGCCGGTCAGGTCCGTGACGTCGCCGAGGGCATCGATGAGGAAACCCAGGAAGGTGCACACCGCAGCGATGAGAACCGCGGCATAGGCCGGGACACCCGGCACCGTCGGCAATAACGAACGTTGCGGCGCGGGCACCCGGGAATTCACTCGTTGGGAAGCAGCCACGTATTGAACACTATCGTCCGGAAGGGTCGACTGTGTTACGGCACGGCGGGTCCGGTTCCGTGATTGTGCGGAAACGGTGGTCGGTGGCGGTATTCATACCGTCAAGGGATATGGGTGGTGCGCAACACGATGGCGCAATAGAGACACTGTCCGCGGTGGTCACGGGTCCGCCGGTCCAGGGGCGGTGCGGGTCTCGGCGTGTTGCCGGTGTGGCGTCCCGGGTATCGGTACCGGCATTGAAGCTGTCGGTGCGGTGCCCTAAATTCGCCGTCATGCGAATCCTGCATACGTCGGACTGGCATATCGGTCGCACCTTTCACGGCGTGGACCTGCTGGCCGACCAGTCGCGGGTACTCGAAGCGATCGCCGAGCTCGTCGCCGCCGAAGAGGTGGACACCGTCGTACTCCCCGGCGATGTCTACGATCGGTCCATTCCCAGCGCGGATGCGATCGCAATCTGCAACAGGGGATTCGAGGCCATCCGTGCGGCCGGGGCGCGCATCGTGGCCACCTCCGGTAACCACGATTCGCCGACGCGGCTCGGGGCGGGCGCCAGTTTCGCCGCGGCCGGTGGTCTGTATCTGCGCACCACGGTGGCGGATTCGGCCCGACCGGTGCTGCTGTCCGACGAGCACGGTGCGGTCGCCTTCTACGGCATCCCCTATCTGGAGCCGGAGATATGCCGGGGTGAGCTCGGCGTACCGCAGGCACGCTCGCACGCCGAGGTGCTCGCGGCGGTGCTGGAACGGATCCTGGCGGATAGCGCGCAGCGGCCGGATACCCGGACGGTACTGCTGGCCCACGCCTTCGTGGTGGGCGGCGCGGCGACGGGCTCGGAGCGGTCGATCTCGGTGGGTGGAGTGGAGACGGTGCCGCTGGGGATGTTCACCGAACCGGGGTTCGACTATGTCGCGCTCGGGCATCTGCATTCGCCGCAGACCCTCGCCGAGGCGGTGCGCTATTCGGGGTCGCCGCTTCCGTATTCGTTCGGGGAGAGTACGCACCGCAAAAAGGCGTGGTTGGTGGACCTCGGTGATACCGGTCCGGCTCGGGTGCGAGGTCTGGAATTACCGCTGGTCCGCGGGCTGAGCCACCTCACCGGGACCCTGGATGAATTGCTGGCCGACCCCGCGTGGGAAGCGGCCGAGCAGCACTACGTCTCGGTATCGCTCACCGACTATGTCCGGCCGGTGGACGCCATGCGCCGGCTGCGTGAGCGTTTCCCGTACGCGGTGCATGTGGAATGGGAACGACCCCGGGGCGACCCGGCCCTGCGTTACCGGGAGCGGGTGCGCGGCCGCGACGACACCGAGATCGCCCGCACCTTCCTCACCGATGTGCGCGGCGAGCCGAACATCTCCGAGACGGACTGGTTGAACCGAGCCCTGGCCGCGGCCGTCCGGGAGACGGAGGTGGTCCGCAACGATATCGGCGTGTCCCCTTCGGCCGATACGGAACTCACCGCATGAGACTGCACCGGCTGGAGATGACGGCCTTCGGCCCCTTCGCCGAGACGGCGTCCGTCGACTTCGACGAACTCGGCGCGGACGGACTCTTCCTGCTGCACGGGCAGACCGGCGCCGGGAAGACCACTGTGCTCGACGCCATCGCCTACGCCCTGTACGGGCGGGTGCCGGGGGCGCGGGGGGACAAACGGCTGCATTCCGATCACGCGCCCGCGCATATCCGCCCGGAGGTGGTGCTCGAGGCCACGCTGGGCGGCCGGCGACTCCGGCTCACTCGGCAACCGGAATTCGAGCGCCCCAAGTTGCGCGGTAGCGGAACCCGGGTGGAGAACGCCAAAGCCACGCTGGCGTGGCTGGACGGACAGGCCACCAACCTCTCGCGGATCAACGAGATCGGTGACGAGATCGTGCGGCTGCTGGGGATGAGTGCCGATCAGTTCTTCCAGGTGGTGCTGCTGCCCCAGGGGGATTTCGCGAAGTTCCTGCGCGCGGAGAACGAGGAACGCGAACGACTGCTCGAGAAACTGTTCGATACCGGACGTTTCGGATCGGCCGAACAGTGGCTCACCGCCCAGCGCAAATCGTCGGGGGAGCAGATCGGCGCCCAGCAGCGCAACGTGGAGGACCTGATCACCCGGGTCGCGGTGACGGCCGGGATCGACCGTACCGAGCGGATCGACATTCTGGACGCGGTCGAGTGGTCGCAGGATCTGCTGGCCGGGGCGCGCGGAGAGGTGGAGAAAGCACAGCACGAACTCGATGAGCGGCGCGCGGAGTCGGCGCGTGCCGACGAACAGGCCGAACGGGAGCGGCGAGCGGCCGAGCGGCGGCGCCGGCTGGAACTGGCCCGGCAGCAGCTCGAGCAGTACGCCGCCGAGGCTCCCGCGCGGGCCGCGGAGCGTGGCGAACTGGATCGTGCGCGCCGCGCCGAACCGGTGGCCGCGGCGCTGGCCGAGGCCGAGGCCGCGGTCCGCGCGGCGCGCAGCCGGGAAGAGGAATCCGCGGCCGCGGCCGAACACCTGGCCCGGCTGGCCGCCGAACCCGACAGCGCGGATATCCCGGGTATCCGCCTGGTGCCGGCCCCGGCCGCGGCGCGAACCGGGGACGAGATCGACGAGCTGCCCGCCGCGGACGCGGCGCCGGAGGGATTCCCGGTGGCGGACGAGTTCGCGCTGTTCGACGTGGCTCCCGGCTGGTCTCGGCAGAGCCCTGTCGGGGCCGGTGCGGAGGAGCCGGACCGGCTGGACGACCGCGCCGGGTGCGACGAGGACTTCGGCCTCGATACCGCGATCCGCGGATGGAGTGCGCTGCTGGGCAAACTCGGTGAGATCCGCGCCGACGCGGCCACCGCCGACACATTGCGCGGGGAGCTCGCCGAACTCCACGCCGCGGCGGCCGAACTCGGCGAACGCTCGGCCGCGCTCACCGAACGCCGGGCCCGGCTCCCCGAGATCATCGCCGGCGCGCAGACGCGGGCGCGGGAAGCCGACGCGGCGAAAGCCACGCTGCCCGGTCTGCGGAGCGAGCTCCGGCGTGTGCAGGAGGCCGCGACCGCGGCCGTGGAACTGGCTCGGGCGCGCACCACACTCGACCGGGCCAGGGTCGATCTCGATACCGTGCGTGCCCGGCACCTGGAAGTCCGTGAGCACCTGCTGGACCTGCGGGAGCGCCGGTTGGCCGGGATGGCGGCGGAGCTGGCCGGGCGCCTGGTCGACGGGCAGGCGTGCGCGGTGTGCGGGTCGGCCGAACATCCCCGGCCGGCGCGGCCGGCGGCCGGGGCCGTATCGAAGGAGGACGAGGCGGCGGCGGTCGCCGCCGAACGTACCGCCGAGGCGGCACGCGAACGTGCGCAGTCGGCGCTGGCCGAGGTGGAGCGGGAGATCGAGGCACTGCTGGCCCGCGGTGGCGATACCGATCGCGTACAACTCGCGGCCGAGCTGCGCGCAGCCACCGAGAAGTGCGGGGACGCGGAGGAACTGGCCGAATCGGCCGAAGCGTGTGCCGCCGAACTCACCCGCCTGCGTAGCGATGAGAGCGGGGTGCACGATGCCCTGCGCGAAACCGAAACCCGGGCGGGAGCCGTCGCGGCCCGGATCGAGTCCGCGCAGGCCCGGCTCGCCGAAATCGAGGAGAAGCTGCGCAGCGCCGCCGGGCGGGACCGGACCATCGGTCGCCGCCGGGAGCGCCTGCACGCGCTGATCGCCGCCGCGGGCAACCGGCGGGACACCTACGTCGCGGTCCGCGCGGCCTGGGAACGGGTGGCCACCTGTGTCCTGCGGGTCGAACGGCTGGCCGGATCGGCGGGCCTGGTCCCGCCCACGAGCGCCGACGGCACCGCGCCGGATTCCGTGGCGGGTGGTTCGGGCGCCGGGGGCCGGGAGCCCGCAGCCGGCTCCGAGGAGATGCTGGCGACGCTGCGGATCTACTCGCCACTGGTCGGCGCCGCGACTCGATCCCCGCAGCGGCAGGACGCACTCGGCGCCGCCCTGGCCGCGGCGGACGAGATACGGGCCGCCGCGCAAGCCGTATTGGACGAACCGGAGATCCAGGCCGCCGCCACCACCGTGCCCGGTGATCCGCAAGCGCTCGACGCGGCCGTACGGACCGCCCGGACCGCGCTCGACGAGGCGGTCGGGGCCCACTCCGCCGCCGTGCACCGGGTCACCCGACTGGAAACCCTGTGCGGGCAGTTGTGGGCGGCCGTGGATTTGATCGCCCCCGCGCAGCGGGCTCATCAGGAACTGGCCGAGCTGGCGGAGGTGGTCGCGGGCCGCGGGGCGAACAATCGGCGGATGTCGTTGCGCTCCTATGTGCTCGCGGCCCGGCTCGAGGAGGTCGCGGTGGCCGGTTCGGCCCGGCTGCGCCGGATGTCGGGCGGTCGGTACGAATTCGTGCACACCGACCGGGCCGGAACCCACGGCCGGCGCGGCGGGCTCGGACTGGATATCCGGGACGACTACACCGGCGCCGTCCGGCCCGCTCGCACACTCTCGGGTGGCGAAACCTTCATGGCGTCACTGGCGCTCGCGCTGGGGCTGGCCGATACCGTCGCGGCCGAAGCGGGCGGGATCATCCTCGACACCCTGTTCATCGACGAGGGTTTCGGCAGCCTGGACGCGGACACCCTCGACGCGGTGATGGGCGTTCTCGACGAACTACGCGCCGGGGGCCGGGTGGTGGGGCTGGTCAGCCACGTCGACGAGATGCGTCAGCGCATCCCCAGCCGCCTGCACGTGGTGCGCGGCCGCAACGGTTCCCGGTTGCACGCCACCATCGCCTGACCGCGCGGATTCAACCCTCGAGATCGAGCAGCCGCCGCTTGATGTCCAGGCCCCAGCGGAAACCGCCGAGGGTGCCGTCGGTGCGCACGATCCGATGGCACGGCACGAACAGTGCGGCCGCATTGCGGGCACAGGCGCTCGCGGCGGCGCGGGTGGCCGCCGGGCGGCCGGAGCGGGCGGCGAACGCGGTGTAGGTGATCGGCTGCCCCGCGGGCACCGTGCGCAGCACCTCCCACGCGTGCTGGAGGAATTCGCCCGAGCGCTGACGCACCGGGACGGAATCGATGGCGGTCGTGTCGCCGCGGTGGTAGGCCGTGACGGCCTCGGTTACCGCACCCAGTTCCCGGCGGGCACGCAGATCCGCGGGGCGCAGGCGGGGGTGGATCAGCGTGCGGAGTTCTTCGGGCGCGGCGGTCCACCCCGACGCGAGGACCGCGCCGTCGGCGGCCACGATCGTGGTGAACGGGCCGAGCGGGGTGTCGATGGTGGCGACATCGGCGGTGCCGGTCGCGGCGGTGGCCGAGGCGGGCATGGTGGCGGTGGACATCAGTCGGTGCTCGCTTTCGCGTCGGTTTCGGTCGTGGGCGCGGCGGATTCCCGGGATTCGGCCCGGGAGCGCAGTTCGGTGCGCCACAGGTGCATACAGAGATAGGAACGCCAGGGCGACCAGCGGGTCGTATCGGTCAGGTCGATCGCGCGGCGGACGGCGCCGCGGCGGATGACGAGATCGGTGTGCAGCATGATGTCGGGGTCGGCGAGCAGTCGCATGGTGACGTAGTCCGCCGTCCACGGGCCGACCCCGTCGAGCGCGAGTAGATCGCGTCGCAGGTCGGCGGCCGTTCGGCCCTGGTGCAGGACCAGGTCGCCGGAAGCGATCGCCGCGGCGGCCGCGGTGATGGAACGGATCCGCTGGGCGGGGCCGGTCAGTACTTCGGCGCCGCGTTCGGCGATCACCGCCGGGGCCGGGAACAACCGGCCGACCGGCCCGTCCACCCGTTCACCGAGGGCGGCGACCAGCCGGGCCGTATGTGTATTGGCCGCCGCCACCGAGATCTGCTGACCGATCATGGTGCGCAGCAGTAACTCCGGTCCGTCCACGCACCCGGGCACCCGGATCCCGGGAGCGAAATGAGCGTCCGGTTCGTGGGGCGCGCCGGTGCTCTCGTGGGCCCGGGTGAGTGCCTCGTCGATGGCCACCGGGTCGGCGTCGAGGTCGAGCAGATGCCGGACCCGGGACACCGCGGGCGCGAGGTCGCGCATATCGCGCAGGGTCAGTTCCGCCTGGACGTGCCCGGGCAGTACCGCGAGCCGGACTCCGGCGTAACCGTGCGGGGTGCCGATGGTGCGCAGGTAGTGGCCCTCCCCACCCGGTGTGGTCTGCCAGAGTTCCAGACCCGGCGCCACATGGGCGGACAGGAACCAGTTCAGCCAGTCGCGGTCCAGCGGCGCCCGGTAGGGCAGGCGCAGGGACAGGGTGCCGTTGGCGGCCGGGACGGAGCGGTCGCGGGTGCGCTGCGCTTCGGTGCGCATGGTGCTCGGACTGACCGCGAAGACCTCGCGCACGGTGTCGTTGAACTGCCGGATACTGGCGAAACCGGCGGCGAAGGCGATATCCGACATGGGCATGGCGGTGGTCTGGATCAGCAGCCGCGCGGTGTGGGCCCGGTGGGCGCGCGCCAGCGCCAGCGGGCCCGCCCCGAGTTCGGTGGTGAGGACCCGGGTGAGCTGGCGCTGCGAATAGCCGAGCGCCGCGGCCAGCGCGGGGACCCCGCCGCGTTCCACCACACCGTCCCCGATGAGCCGCATGGCCCGGGCGGCCAGATCCGCACGGGTGTTCCACAGGGGCGACCCGGGCGCGGCATCGGGCAGGCAGCGGCGGCACGCCCGGTAACCCGCCTGCTGGGCCGCGGCCGCGGTCGGCAGGAAGGTCACATTGGTGCGCTTGGGAGTGATCGCCGGGCAGGACGGCCGGCAATAGATTCCGGTGGTGCGCACGGCGGTGTAGAACTGCCCGTCGAAACGGGAGTCGCGGGCCGAAACCGCGCGATAGCAGCGTTCGAATTCGAGGGCCGTGATGCTCACCCCCACACGATGTCAGCTCGGGAAGCCTCGAGCTAGCGGAAAACAGACATCGGTGCCGAGTGTCGTCCAGGGTGGCCGCCGAGTGCTGTGCGGGCCCGCTCGTGGGATCCTTTGGGGTGACGGAGGTGGCTCCGGAAGCGCGCCCGAGGACCGGCGGGGTGACACCGGTCCGCCGACAGAGGGTAACCACGCGGCCACTACGGCCGGCGTTCCGCAGCGCTGCGGGAACATGAAGAGATTCGCGAGTACAGGTGGCCGCGGACGGCGATACGGGAGGATGGCCGCGGAAATAACGGCGGTGCACGACGGCGGCGGAAACGCGACGGCGGGGCCGGTCCGACCGGGCCCCGCCGCAACTTCTCGCGGTCCGTGCTCAGCAGCAGCGCGCGCCCGGGTTGCGTTCCGCGTCGGCGTACCGCTCCCGCCAGTAGTCCCGCTCACTCGCCACCGGGCGATCGGGATGCACCCTGCGCATATGCGCGAGGTAGCGCTGGTAGTCCTGCCCACCGACGACGGAATCCAGATACCGGAACACCGCCCGCACCCCGCGGGCGAGCGCCCGCACCCCGCGGGCCGGCGCCGCCGGCATCTCGCGCGAACCTGGCCGCTCGGCACCCACCGTGCCGGCGTGCCCGCCCGGCCTTGTCGCGAGCGGCCCGGTCAACTCCGCACCTCCGCGGGTGCCGCCCCCGGCACCGCGGCCTCACCCTTCGCGATCCGCTCGTCCCACTGCCGCTGGACCTCCTTCTCCGCCGAGGTGACCAGGAAGCCACTGGGCGCGAAGATCTTCGACGGTTCCTCCGGCGATTCGGTGGTCGAGGTATCGCCCGATTTCACGGTGCGGTAGCAGACCCATACCGCGGCCAGCACCACGATCAGCACCAGCACCGCGAAAACGATGGACAGTACGCCCTGGATGAACGTATTGCGGATGATCGCGTCCACATCGCCGGGTGTTTTCGCCGTCAGGCAGAGTTCACCGGCGTCGCGGGCGGCCCGGCAGATGCTGTTCTGTTTCCAGTAGCCCACCTTCGGATCGGCCGAGAAGATCTTCTGCCAGGACGCGGTCATGGTGACGATGAGATCCCAGGCCAGGGCGATACCGGGGATCCAGGCCCATTTCGTCAGGCCCTTCTTCACCAGGATCGTCAGCACCACCACCAGCGCGATGGCGGCCAGCAGCTGGTTGGCGATACCGAACAGCGGGAACAGCGCGTTGATCCCGCCCAGCGGATCGGTCACACCCATGAGCAGGATCGATCCCCAGGCCGCCACCACGACCGCCGAGCACACCCACGCGCCCACCCGCCACGACGGATCGGCGAACCTACGCGCCGGACCGCGCAGGTTGCCCAATGAATCCGACAGCATGAACCGCGCCACGCGGGTGCCCGCGTCGATGGTGGTGAGGATGAACAACGCCTCGAACATGATCGCGAAGTGGTACCAGAACGACTTCATCCCGGTGCCGCCCAGGAACCCGGAGAACACCTCGGAGATCCCGATGGCCAGTGTGGGTGCGCCGCCGGTGCGGGAGATGACCGATTCCTCACCCACATCGGTGGCGGCCTGGCTCAGTTCGGCGCCGGTCGTCGGTGGGCCGGACAAACCCAGGCTGTTCGTGTAGGCCGCGGCGGTTTCCGCGGTGCCCCCGGTCGCGCCGGCCGGGGCGTTCATGGCGAAGTACAGGTGCTGATCGATGATCGACGCCGTGATGATCGCCATGACCGCCACAAACGACTCCATCAGCATGCCGCCGTAGCCGATCACCTTGGCATGCGATTCCTTCTCCAGCAGTTTCGGTGTCGTACCCGAGGACACCAGCGCGTGGAAACCGGACAGCGCACCGCAGGCGATGGTGATGAACAGGAACGGGAACAGGCTCCCCGCGAAGGCCGGGCCGGTGCCCGAGGTGGCGAATTCCGAGACCGCGGGCGCCTTCAGCACCGGCAGGGTCACCAGGATGCCCACCGCCAGCAGGCCGATGGTGCCGATCTTCATGAAGGTCGACAGATAGTCGCGCGGGGCCAGCAGCAGCCACACCGGCAGTACCGAGGCGACGAAGCCGTAGCCGATCAGCATCCAGGAGATGGTGACGGGATGGAAGGTGAACCAGCCGGCCCAGGTGTCGTTGTGCGAGACCCAGCCACCCGCGATGATCGCCAGGATCAGCAGGACGAAACCGATCGCCGAGATCTCACCGACCCGGCCCGGCCGCAGATACCGCAGGTACACGCCCATGAAGAGCGCGATCGGGATGGTCATCGCGATGGAGAAGACGCCCCACGGGCTGTGCGCCAGCGCGTTCACCACCACCAGCGCCAGCACCGCGAGCAGGATCATCATGATCACCAGGACGCCGATGATGGCGGCCACACCGCCGATGGCCCCGAGTTCGTCGCGCGCCATCTGCCCGAGACTGCGCCCGCGCCGTTTCATCGACACCCACAACACCAGGTAGTCCTGCACCGCGCCGGCGAACACGACGCCGACGATGATCCAGATGGTGCCCGGCAGGTACCCCATCTGCGCCGCCAGCACCGGCCCGACCAGCGGCCCCGCCCCCGCGATGGCCGCGAAATGGTGCCCGAACAGCACCCGCCGGTCCATCGGCATGAAGTCTTTGCCGTTGTCCAGGATCTCGGCCGGAGTCGCCAGATCGTCGCGTGGTTTGACGACCTTGTATTCGATGAGCCGCGCGTAGAAGCGGTAGGCGATGATGTAGGTACACACCGCCGCGATCACGATCCACACCGCGTTCACGGATTCGCCCCGCGCGATGGCGAGGATCGTCCAGGCCACGGCGCCGAGCAGCGCGATGGCCGCGAAAATCGCCTTCTTCGCGGGCGTGATCGGGGACCGGTCGACCACACCCACGGGTGGTAGGTCGGGGTCGGTCTTGAGATATTCGATAGTCCCCATCGGGCAACTCCTGTACAGCGAGCTGGAACATGCCGGCCACACGAACGTAACCGATGGCCGTTCGGCGCTTCGACGGTTGCGGTGAACGGTCGTTGTGGTGCGCCGAGCGGAATCTCCTGACCGACGAGGAGACCTTCGACCTCGGCGGGCCGATCGGTAAAGACGAGATCCACGATGCCATGAACCGGTCGGCGTGATAGTCGTCGCGGATACTTCCGGACTCCTGGCTCTCTTCAACCGCTCCGACCCTGAACACTTCGCGGCCCGCCGCGCTGCTGATTCCGCCAGCGCCGTGGTCGTGAGTCCGCTCGCGCTGACAGAGGTACACCACGTGGCGAGTATCCGAGCCGAGCGCCGCGTAGCCGACGGAATTCTGCGGCTGATAGCCGATCGAATCGCCGCGGGTCGTATCGTCGTGCCCGAGGTCGACGCCAGGGTGATCCGTACGGCTGTCGAGATCCGTGGACACTACGCGGCGATGAACCTCGATCTGGTCGACGCGATGTGCGTATGCCTCGCGGAGGCGTTCGATACCGATGCGGTGCTCACGCTGAACCGCCGCGATTTCCGGGTGCTGCGACCGCTGACCGGGTACGCGGCCTTCAGGTTGCTGCCCGATGACCTCCAGTAGTCCCCTCTCCGGCCGAACGACAACTGCGCGAGCCCGGCATATGGAGCAATTTCGGTCAACCGGAACGCGGTCCGGCGCGCATACGGTGGGGCAATGCGCGAAACCCCTGAAGAACTGGCCGCACTCCAGACCCTGCTCGACACCTCGCTCGCGGGGGCCACAGGTCATCTCCGCTCGATCATCGCCGCTGATCGCACCCTCACCGCCGAGCAGCTCACCTCGATACTCACCGGTATGTGCCTGCTCACCCTGTCCACCGTCACCGCCAAGGGCGAGCCGCGGGTGAGCGGTGTCGACGGGCATTTCCTGCATGGCCGGTGGTACTTCGGCACCGCGCGCACCGCGGCCAAAGCTCGTCACCTCACCGCCCGGCCGGCCGCGAGTGTCGCGCACCTGCGTGGCGAGGCATTGGGTGTGTTCACGCACGGCACCGCCGAGACCTTGAACCCGGCGGTTGGTGGACCGGATCCCGAGTGGCCGGAATTGCTCGCCTACTTCCAGGACTTCTACGGCGACGAGGCGTTCGACTGGGACAACGATGTGGTGTTCTTTCGCCTGCGCCCGCACTGGACGACCGTCTACGCCCCCGATTTCGCCGCGCTCACCACGCAGTGATCGTGCCCCGGCCGATCGATGTCGGCCGGGGAGGCGGAGTCGCGATTTTCAGGAACCCGGGCCCGGCGCGCTCGGCCGCCGCTCGGTGGACCGCCGGTTGACCGCGTCGGCCACCTCGTCGAGCGCGGTGCGGATCATCGCGCCGTAGGCGTCGTCGGGGAGGGCGTCGAGTCGTTCGCGTGCGGCGGCGAGCTGTTCCGCCGCGGCGTCCCATGAGCCCAGGCGCCGATAGTTGTCGGCCAGGTTCAGGTGCAGCGAGGGATAGAACCCCGCCACCCGCAAGCTCGCGTGGTGCCGCTGGACCCGGTCGTCGGTGAGTGCGTCCGCCGCGTCGAGGGCGCGGATATCCCAGGCCAGCGCCTGGGTGGGGTCGTCGTAGAGATCGGCCAGGTAGTGCGCGAGGGTGCAGCGATGGAAGGGGTCGCCGGTGACGCCGATACCGCGCCAGAGCTCGAGGAGACGTTCGCGGGCGGTGGCGGTGTCCCCGGCCCGGCCGAGCGTGACGGCGGCGGTGATCGCGTCCATGGTGGTGTCGGGGGAGAGCTGGTCGGTGGTGGTCATCTGGAGGGTCCGTTCTCGTCGGCAATTGCGGGGTCGGCCGGCATGGCCAGGGTGGTGAGGTCGCCGTTGTCGGCGGACCGGACGACCATGGGATCGGTGCGGCCGCCGATATCCAGCCGCACATCGGGTCCGATGGCGGTGGCGACGGCCGGGTGCAGGATGGTGAATCCGAAGACGAGTTCGCTGTCGGGGCCGGTGACCCGCGCGGACAGTTCGGTCGGCGGCTCGCCTCCGGTCCCCGAGACGGTGAGGATGCCCGCCGCGGTCGTCACCCGCAGGTAGCGGTCGCGCTGCTGTTCCAGCGCGCGCATCAGGTCGTGTTTGGCGACCACGGCGTGGGTGGGCGCCCCCGGCAGCGCGGCCAGCAGCCCGCGGTGGTCGGGAAACGGTTCGGCCAGCGTCCGGCAGCTGCGTACGGCGCCGTCGGTGGAGCGGAACCGGACGCTGTGTTCACCGGCTTCTATATCGATGGAGTGGGCGTTGCGGATCTCCGGCAGCGACGCGCTCAGGTCGGCGCCGTCGACCGTGGCGGCCCACTCGGCGGATCCCGGCTGTTCGGGGACCAGCGTGCGGGTGGAGAGCCGGTAGCGGTCGGTGGCGGTGAGGGTGAGCGATTCGGGTGTCGCCTCGAGCCGCACCCCGGCCAGTACCGGCAGGTCGGGATCGGTGCCGGTGGCGGCGAGTATTTGCTCGACCGCTGCCGCCAGCACCGGCCCCCGTACCGTCGCCACCCACCAGCCGGAGGGTTCGCCGAGCGCGGCTTTGATCACTTCGGCGGTCCGCCGTGCCTGTCGGGTCCGCCGGAGCAACCCCGCCACATGGTCGTCGATCAGCCCGACTGCGGTGTGCGGGTCGCTTGCCAGCACGCGGGCGATCTCGTCCAGCGGCATATCGATGGCGCGGAGGCGGCGGATCGTCACCGCGCGCTCGACCTGGGCGGGTGCGTAATAGCGGTATCCGGTGGCCGCGTCGACCCCGGCCGGTGCCAGCAGGCCGGAGTCGTCGTAGAAGCGCAGCGCACTGGGCGTGATACCGCACGAGCGGGCGAACGCGCCGATGGTGATCAGGTCGGATTCGGGCACGCGCCCATCATGGGGCTTCGAGCAACCTGAAGGTCAAGCCACGATCGCGTGGCCCGCCTCGAAGAGGCGCCGCGGCAGGGCTCGACACCGCCGCGGCCACCGGGAACAGCGAACCACGTGCCGGTGCCGATCCGGCTCAGCGACGCGGTTCAGTGCCCTCGATAGGTCCCGAAGCTCCAGTAGTTGCCCTCCGGGTCGGCGACCGTGAACCCGCGCGACCCGTAGTCCTCGTCCTTCAGCCCCGCGACGGTTTCCGCGCCGGCGGCGGTGGCTCGCGCGTACAGCGCGTCCGGGTCGGCGCAGACCACATAGATCGATTCGGTGCCCGGGGTGCGCCGCTCCGGCAGCCCACCGCCCTTGTTCACGGTGCCGAACATGATCCCGCCGCCTTCCGGCCAGCGCATTTCGGCGTGTTCGATTATCGACGGGTCGTTTTCGCGGGCGTACATCGCCGTCAGTTCGAAGCCGAACGCCCGTGCCAGGAAGTCCGCGGTGCCGCGGGCGTCGGTGAAGGCCAGGCACGGCCAGACGGCCGGTGCGGGGGTGGTGGTCGTGGTGGTGTTCTCGGTTGCGGTCATGGTTTCAGCCTGGTCCGCCGGCCATCTCCGGGTCTTGGACGGATGGAATCTCCTCGGCCAGCCACTGTGTCGGACTGCACCCGGCCAGCCGGGCGAACTCCCGGTTGAGATGCGGCTGGTCGTAGTAGCCGCAGGTGGCGGCGACCTGGGCGATCGAGACGAACGACGGCGTGTGCAGCAGCATCTGTTTGGCCCGCTCGAACCGCGCCACCCGCCCGGCCACCTTCGGGCTAGAGCCGAACTCGCTCGTGAAACGTTTGGTGAGGTACTGGCGGCTCCATCCGATCCGTTCGGCGAGCGGTTCCACGCCCATCGTCCCGTGTGACCCCGTCACTGCCCGCCATGCCCAGCTCAGTTCCGGTCCCACCGTTCGCTCGGGGACCAGCAGCCGGGTCAGTACCCGGTCGCACGCCGCGAACCGTTGCGGCCATTGCGGCTGTTCCTGGAGTTCCTCCCACAGTTGCCGTCCCGGCGCGCCGATGAGGTCGGCGAATTCGATCGAGGTGCTCCACAGTTCCGCCGCGGGTAGCCCGAACAGGGCCCGGCTGCCCAGCGGGGTGAGCTTGATGGCCACCCCTTCCTGGGTGCCGTCGTGCGCGATGATCGCCGGGCTGTCCTGGAGTCCGCTGAGCACACAGCGGTAGTCGCCCGGCGCCTGGCGGGCGTCGGTCTGGCCGATCACGTCGATCGACGGTCCGATGGCGACGATGAACGTCATATGCCGCGAGGGCAGCCCGCGATGCAGACCCGCCTCGTACCCGGTCATGCGGTATCCGACGTACCGGTCGATGAAGGCGGCCAGGGCGGGCGCCGGGTAGGCCGTCACTACCTGCGAGTTCGGCTCCATGGGGTCACGCTACGCCGTCGGGCCGACATATCGGTGCGTTGACATGATGAGACGGAAATGTTTCATTGATCTCAGGTTCTGGCAATCCGGAGCCCCGGCCGAGAGGTTGCGCGATGACGAGTTCCCAGGCGCCCGCGCAGCGGGAAATCGCCCACCACTCCCTGCTGCGCAGATATCTGCCCGACCGGCGCTTCCTGCTGACCCTGCCCCGCGCCGTCGCCCTGCAGATCCTGCACCCCGCGATCGCCGCCTCGTTCACCGAGCACATCCACACCGGCCTGTGGGCGCACAAGCAGCGCACGGTCGACCGCATGATCGGCCTGGCCTGTCGCGACCACCCCGACCCCGCCCGCGTCATCCGCTACGCCCACGAGCACGTCAAGGGTCGCGATCATACCGGCGCCCGCGCCGACCGCCTGGCCGCGCAGGCCCTGCACCCACCGTGGTGGGCGCTCGGTGTGGTCCCCGGGTTCGCTGTCCGCGCCGTCCAGCACGAACGCGCCACCGAACTCCTCGACATCACCGAGCGGCCCGGCGACCGCATGAAGTTTGCCGCCTTCTCGGCTGCCCTCCGCATGGGCGCCCGCGCGCCCGCCCCGGCCGACCGTAGCCCCCGGCACCCACCCGCGTAGACTGCTGTCCTCGTGAGTCTCACCCTCGGAATCGTCGGCCTGCCCAACGTCGGAAAATCGACGCTGTTCAATGCGCTGACCCGCAACGATGTGCTCGCCGCGAACTACCCGTTCGCGACCATCGAGCCCAATGTCGGCGTGGTTCCGCTGCCCGATCCCCGCCTGGACAAGCTCGCCGAGATCTTCGATTCCGCCCGCACGGTCCCCGCCACGGTCTCCTTCGTCGATATCGCCGGCATCGTGAAGGGCGCCTCCGAGGGCGCCGGCCTCGGCAACAAATTCCTCGCCAACATCCGCGAAGCCGACGCCATCTGCCAGGTCGTCCGCGTCTTCGCCGACGACGACGTGGTGCATGTGGACGGCCAGGTGAACCCGGCCTCCGATATCGAGGTCATCGAAACCGAACTGATCCTCGCCGACCTGCAAACCCTCGACAAGGCCGTCGTCCGCCTGGAGAAAGAAGCCAAGGTCAAAAAGGACCGCAAGCCCCACGCCGACGCCGCCAAGCAGGCCCAGGAAATCCTCAACAGCGGCCGGACCCTGTTCCACGCCGCGAAGGAGATAGACGGGGAACTCCTGAAAGAGCTGTCCCTGCTCACCACAAAGCCGTTCCTGTACGTCTTCAACGCCGACGAGTCGGTGCTCAGCGACGAAGCCAAGGTCGCCGAACTGAAAGCCTCCGTGGCCCCGGCAGATTCGGTCTTCCTCGACGCCAAGGTCGAATCCGAACTCCTCGAACTCGACGAGGAATCGGCCGCGGAACTGCTGGAATCCATCGGCCAGACCGAGCCCGGCCTGCATGCCCTGGCCCGGGCCGGCTTCCACACCCTCGGGTTGCAGACCTACCTCACCGCCGGCCCGAAAGAGTCCCGGGCGTGGACGATCCACCAGGGCGACACCGCGCCGAAGGCTGCCGGGGTCATCCACACCGACTTCGAGCGCGGGTTCATCAAGGCCGAAGTGGTCGCCTTCGACGATCTGGTCGAGGCAGGATCGATGGCCGCGGCGAAGGCGGCGGGCAAGGTCCGGATGGAGGGCAAGGACTACGTCATGGCCGACGGCGACGTGGTCGAGTTCCGCTTCAACGTGTAGCAGGGCCCGGCGGTTGATGGCAACGGGTCCTGAGCAATTGTTGGGGGCTGGCGCTACACGCTGGTCGAATGCCTGAGTGAAGTCAATGTCCCTGTGCGGCAGACGATTCCGGCAAGAGGCGAGGCCGTGGTCTCGTACACTGCATTGATGAGCATCCGCGTCATGCCGATCAGTGAGCAAGAAGTCGCAAGGGCACTCAACATCGAAGAGGGCAACTTCTCCGACGTCAAGGCCATCGAAATTTCGCCCGCGTCGTTAACAAAAACCCTGGCAGCGTTCGCTAATACTGACGGTGGCGAGATCTTCATAGGGATCGATGAGCTGGACGGTGGTCGCCGTCGTTGGCGTGGGTTCGAGCATCAAGAAGATGCAAACGGGCACGTTCAGATATTCGAGTCTCTGTTTCCCCTCGGCGGTGAACATAGGTATGAGTTCCTTCAGGCAGAGGGGTATCCAGGGAAGGTTCTTCACGTAGAAGTTGATAAATCACTTTCTGTCAAGAAGTCGTCTAACGGAACTGTCTACAAGCGCCGTGGTGCCCAAAACATCCCGATCGATACCTCCGAAGCGCTGAGAGCTTTAGAACGGACGAAGGGAATAACTTCCTTCGAAACCGAGACGGTGCGGTATCCCATTTCCGAACTAACAAATTCGATCGCGATAATCCGATTCATGATCGACCAAGTGCCTTCGAACACTCCAGAAGGATGGCTTAAGAAGCAGTTGCTTGTCCATGGTGACATGCCTACGGTGGCGGCAGTGTTATTGTTTTCGGATGAACCTCAGATCGCACTACCGAAGCGGTCTGGGGTGAAAGTGTACCGTTACAAAACATCTGATGCCGAGGGATCTCGTTCCACCCTCGATTACGATCCCGTGACGATCGAAGGATCGCTATACGATCAGATATACGCTGCGGTAGATAAAGTTGTGGCTGTAGTGGAGGAAACAAGAATTGCTGACACTGAGGGTCTGACTAAGATACAGTATCCGCGGGAAGCAATTCATGAGATAGTAACAAACGCTGTGATTCACCGTGACTACAGTATATCCGATGATATACACATTAGAATATTCGACAACAGGGTCGAGGTCGAGAGCCCGGGAAGGCTCCCGGCGCATATTACACCTTCCAATATTCTCGAAGAGCGATTCTCTCGCAATGCGGTTATCGTCCGACTGATAAATAAGTTCCCCGAAGCGCCTAATAAGGATGTCGGTGAAGGGCTGAATACAGCGTTTGATGCTATGAAGTCGCTCAAGCTGAAATATCCGGAAATTATCGAGCGGACGAATTCGGTTCTTGTCAACATTCGCCATGAGCGCCTCGCCTCTCCGGAAGAGATCTGTATGGAGTACTTGCAGAAATATGACGAGATAAATAATAGGACCCTCCGTGGCCTCACGGGCATTGGTTCGGAGAATGCTGTCAAGCAAATCTTCTACCGGCTGATCGCCAGCAGGCAGATCGAGAGAATCCCGGGGAGAAAGGGGCCTGCGTCTGCATATCGAAAATGGACCGGAAGTTCGAGTCAGTAAATTCCGAGGTGCTGAGACGTCGAGTTGGGGTGGCTGATTCGGCATCGGAAACTACTCGGTTGGAGCCTGATCTGTCCGGTGATGCGACCACGCTCGGTAGCGGGCCCGGGTTTGTGCAAGTTCAGTTGATGTTGCAGGCCGCGGGTGATGGGTTGCTCGAGCGGGAGCCTCGGGACGGCCGGGGTGGCCCGTGGGGCCCGCTCGATATATAATCACTGATATAAGATTGAAAGGGGTTGTCATGACAGTCACCAGCGTCGACCTGGATCCGCGGCTCATCGAGCGTGCTAGAGCCCTGACGGGCGAGCGATCGAACCGGGCCGTCCTCGACCTCGCGTTGCGCCGACTCATCGCCTCGAAGCAGAAGGGCGCGATGGTCGACGGTATCTCAGGGCTGACCGACCTCGACAACGAGCTCGGCGCGCCGGTGGTCTCTCCGGGCGAGTCCGAGCCTTCGTGACCGACTACCTTGTCGACAACTCCGTCTGGGCGAGGTTGGCCACAGGGGACCCGGGGATCACTACGCGACTGCGGCGTATCGAGCGAGCGCCGGCCGACCTGTTCGTCACCTGCCCGCCGCAGGTGCTCGAGTTCTGCCACAGCGCCCGAACGCCCGAAGAGCACGCGAACTACCGAGAGCAGATCTCTCTCGGATTTCCGCTCGAGCATGCACCCGACGAATCGCTCGTGCTCGATATCCAGGCAGCGCTGTGGAATGAGGGGCTTGTCCGGGCGGCCGGCTCACACGACATCCTCATCGCCGGCTACGCCATCGTGAACGATGCGACCGTGCTTGCCGCGGACCACGATTTCGAGCATATCGCGAGGGTATCCGACCTGCAGTGCGAATATATCGCACCTTCGCCATGACGTTGGTTCGCGGCGGAACGCGGTCGAGTTCCGCTTCAACGTGTAGTCGAGTTCCTGTCGAACGTCTGGCAATCGGTCGGGCTCACGCTGGTTACGCGTCGACATGGTGCATCGGGGCGAGGCTCCATGGCTTGTCGACCCACGCGCCGACTTCGACCGATTTGTGGCTGATCGCGTCGGCGTTCGACAGCGGTGAGGCGCGCCGTCGGAGGTGTTCTGGTTCATCGCGCCCGAGCATGTGCCGACTGCGGTAGCGACCTGACCAGCGCCCTCAACCGAAGGTGATATCATGATATCAACCTTTGGGAGGTGGAGATCATGCCGAACGTTCTCATTCGCGGCCTGTCCGACGAAGCAGTGGATCGCATCGATGCCGATGCTGCCGCCCTCGGTCTGTCGCGCAACGAATACCTGCGGCGGAAGTTGGAGGGTCGGATGACACCCGTGCCGACCGCCACTCTCACTCCCGAGGATTGGGATCGGTCTGCGGAAGCGTTCGGAGACCTTTCGGACCCCTCGGTAATGGATTCCGCATGGCGGTGACGAACTGGCTCGTCGACAAATCGGCCTACGCGAGAATGCAGTTGGGCCAGGCTCGGAACCTCGATGAGTGGAATGCGCGAATCGAACGTGGTCTCGTGCACCTCTCGACGATCACGCGACTCGAACTCGGGTTCTCGGCTCGTTCGGGGACTGCAGGACGACGTGCCTTCGCATCCCCGCCACTGACCCTGATGCCGATCGAGCACCTGACTCCCGCAATGGAGGATCGGGCTTGGGAGGTGCAGATGCTGCTCGCCGACCGTGGACAGCATCGGGCGCCGTCCATCCCCGACCTACTGATCGCCGCCACCGCCGAGAAAGCCGGCCTGACCGTGCTCGCCGTGGATAAGGATTTCGAACTTATCGCCGATATCACTGGACAGCCTGTCGAGACACTCTTGTAGTGGACCGAATGGGCATGTGTGCTGCGAAGGTTTATTCGGCTACAGAACACGGTCGAGTTCAGGTTCAACGTGTAGCGGATCTCGTCTGCGAAGACAGCGCAGTGCCTCGTCGCCCCTTTCGCCGACGGAACGGTAGGTACTGTACATCACCGACCTGGCGCACAGCATTCAGATGAGCTCACCGACGGTCCGCCCCTCGCAGCCCCGCAGCCTGCGCGGACATGGGAGCTGTGCGTGCTGCTCGGGTTGCGGGACGGGCTACGCATCAGAGGTGCGGATTTCGAGATGGTCCTGCGGGTGGGGTGTCGTTGACGGTCGTGTCACCCGGTGCATGAACGTTCGGTCGCCAGGGTGAGGTAGCGGCTTAGTGATGTCTTCAGGATGCCGGCCTTGCTCGTGCTTTGGGCGAGGCTGTTTCCCTGCTCACGAAGCAGTCGGGCGTAGTCGATCTTGTCGTCGGCCAGGCGTGGGTCATGATCTGGGGGTGAGTCGAACGGCACCTTCACCATTCGCGGTCGGCGAGCTCGATTGTCTGCCCGACGCCGCGACGATGCAAGACCTCCGATTCTGCTAACTGTCGAGCGGCGATGGAATTTCGGCCGCCCTCGGCCGATTCGGGGCACACTCCGTGCGAGACGAGTGTTCCAGTCCGACGGGTTATCAGGTGTTGGCCAGTTCGTATCCGGCAGCTTCGACAGCTGTACGGATATCGGTGGGGTCGAGGTCGCCGGTGCTGGTCACCGTGACGGAGTCGGTGTCGACGTCTACCGCAATCGCCGTGATACCGGGTAGGTGCTCGAGGGCCTCGGTCACGGATGAGGCACAGTGGTCGCAGGCCATCCCGAGGACCGTGTAGCGGTGTTCCCTCATGCCCGTATACCTCGCTGGTGCTGGTCGTCGGTGGTCGCGGTCCGGGTGAGCATATGGGATTGTCGCATTCGGCCATCCGGTGTGAAGCGGCCGAAGAAGCAGACCTCGATGGCAAATTCTTTACCGCGTTGCTCGACGTGGAGCGTGTATCGGGCGGCGATCCGGTCCTCGTCCGCGAGGGCCTCGTGTACGTCGATATGGCTGGTAGGACGGTTTTTTCGTACCGGGCGGGTATGCGCGATCAGCTTGTCGCGATCCATCCGGTGCCCGTCGGCGACCTGCACGATATCGGGGGTGTGGAACCGGTCCACGACGGCTGCCGCGTCCTCGTCGCCGGCCAAGAGATGTTCGTTGAAGGATGTGAAGAAGTCGGCGATGAACCGCGCGGGGTCGGTGTCGGCGAAGGTGGGCATGAGTCTCCTGACAGGCCAAACCACATTAACTCTTACTGGATGTAAGATATAAGACAATGAATACTTTGACAACATGTAAGAAATAGTGGGGACCGATGGCCCGTAAGCAGCGCTCTGACGCCCACCGCAGCCGGGCGGCCATTCTCGACGCGGCCGCGCGCATTCTGAACGAACAACCCGAAGCCAGCGTCGAGACCATCGCTGCTGATGCGGGGGTGACCCGCCAGACGGTCTACGCGCACTTCCCGTCACGTGAGCGGCTACTGGTGGCGGTCCTGGACAGACTCACCGAACTCACCGCCACCGCGATGGACACCGTGGAGCCGGACAAGGGCCCGGCGACCGAGGCGCTGCTGCGCGTGTTCGCCGCGGCGACACAAGAATCCGGGCGCTACCCCGCTCTATTGCAACGGATCAACGCGTTGCCGATCACCGCGCGGGAGGATCATGCTCGGCATGCACCGATCGCGGATCGCATCGGACAGGTGATCCGGCGCGGACAAGCCACGGGCGAATTCGACAGCCGACTCCCCGCGGACTGGCTGGTCGTCGCCGCGATCCGCCTCGCCCACGCCGCAAGCGAAGAGGGCAGCAGCGGCCGAATGACAGGCGCAGCGGCCGAACGCGCGTTCACCACCAGCCTGATGCGCATCCTCGCCCCGGCCGCCGACCCACGCGCAGGGACACCAGGCCCTCGGAACGCGGACGCCACGGCGACATGATCACCTCTACGACCACGGCCATTACTTACCTCGGTGTCGCCGGCATCGCCGAGCAGCTGTCGCAGCAAGGCGAAACCAGCGGCCGGAACCGCTGCCATTTCACCCACGGTCTTGTATAAGGACTCGCGGCCCACGAGATGTGCAGGGGTCAAGGCGGCAGCAAGTTCGGACTCCGAAACCAGTGGTTATATCGATGCCGTCTGGTGGCCTCGATCGAGCAACCTCGCTACCGAACTACGCGATCTGATCCCGGCACTGCGGGGGCTGACCGGGCCGATAGAGCGCATCGTCTACGACCCGCGTGCCTGGTCACCGACCGATCGGCACCGGATCACCGACGGCACGATCCGGCTGGACCCGTACCCGGTGGCGGGAAAACCGCGGCTCCGATATCTGGGTGTCAGCAACGACCAAACGGCCGATTCGATGCGGCGAGGGTGATGGAGTCCGGATCCGGTTGTTTCGCGGCGATCCGGAACCCCCTCGGGCACCTGCCGAATGACGAGATCGAACTCAGTGAGCAGTCCGCGCTGGAGAGGCTGTGCGCATTCAGTCTGCTCGCGCGCTTCATCGAGGACGCCGACCTCGTCGAGGAACCGCCGGCCGAGGACAGCTGACAGCCGATGGCCGACAGGGAAGTGGACCTAATCGTCGGCCAGACGCTCGATTTCGCGCGGCCGGGGGTTCCAGTAGTTTCGGCGCGGAAACAACGGATATGGCCTGGGACCCCCGAAGCTGTCATGGAGTGCACAGTGATGCGCCGGTAGGTCGGGTGACGGACTTGTAGTTTGCCGCCCTGATCCTGCCACCGCTACCCGTCAGGTAGTGACTAAATTTGCCGATACCAGCATCTTCCGAACCGGACCGGTATGGAGATTCACCGATCGACGGTCTCGCGATCATCGATAGAACCCGTATGGTAATTTCGCCCGCCATGCGAAAGTTGAGTAGCAGCATGAAATATAAACGTGGCATCAGCAGCAGTGTGTTGGTCGGCGCGGTAGTCGCCGGTGCTCTGACCGGGCTGGCGACCCCGGCATCGGCTGACGGCGGATTGGCCCTCACCCCTCAGGGGAATTCGGCATCAGTGGCGAACGACGGTTGCACCTTCTCCTCGGTCGGTGGCTCGTGCAGCGACCCTGGGCCGGTGGGGCGACTGTGGATCGCCTTTTTGAACGCGACCGGAAGTTCCGGTATGTACTTCTGACAGTCGAGACCGATCGTCACCCACATACCGGGTCGGCGGCGGAGCATTGCGGCAAACGTCTGGTGGTCAGGGCAGGTCGAGTCGTGCAGTACGGTGACGGTTACGCCGTGGCAGCGCGGCGGGGTGAGGTCGGTGCCGGATACAGGCCGCACACCGGTGTTGTCGGTGGCAATATTCCGCCGTTGTGGTCCACAGCCGGGCGGTCTGCCTGTCACGATCGGATGATCGGACCGGCCGCAACCCCGCGCGTGGTGCCGGCGCAGGCCCGATGGGCGGGTGAGAATTGTTCGCGAGTTTCAGGGCTGGGTCGTGAGTTCGGCTGCTGCTGCGGCCAACTCTCGGATCAGACAGGTTTCTCCGCCGCGGCGCCAGACCAGCGACCAGCGGGCGGGTGGGGCGTCTGGCATGGGGATGTAGACGACGTCGGGGCGGGGGTAGTGGAGGGCGGCATGGGCATGAACGGGAGAGACGGCCTTCCCCGAGGCCACGAGCATGAGCATGTCCTGGAAAGTGTCGACGTAGGCGGCGCGCGGGATGGTGCGGCCCGAGGGGGTGGTGAAAGGTGCGGCGGCGCTCTGCCAGTAGTCCGGTGGCGCGTTGGCGGGGTCGGTGCCGGCTCCGAATACGCCGTAGTCCGCGAGGTCTTCGTAGGAGGCCGATTCGCGTCCCGCAAGGGGGTGATCCTCGGCGACGACAAGCATGAACGGCTCCTCGTAGAGCACTGGACCCACGATCAGGTCGGGCTCCTCGATGGGTAGCCAGCTGACCAGGATGTCGATCCCGTCGGTGCGCAAGGCCCCGAAGGGATTACCGAAATGGATGTGCTCGATGTGCACGCTGCAGTTCGGATGCCGGGCCTGCAGGGTTTTCAGGGCCGGACGTATCTCCGCCAGGCTGCTGCTGGTCACGCCGATCCGCAGGAGACCGTCGTCGCCGTAACGGGCCGATCGCGCTGCCCGGCCCAGGCTGGCACGCAGGTCGCGATAGTTGGTTTGCAGGTCCGTATAGAGCTGTCGCCCGATCGGCGTCAGCGACACGTGGCGGCTGGAGCGTTCGAAAAGCTTTCCGCCGAGCTGGTTCTCCAATTTGCGGATCACCTGACTGACCCGGGCCTGCGAGAGGTATAACCGCTCGGCAGCGCGGCCGAAATGCAGCTCGGCGGAGAGTGTCAGGAAGATCTCGATGTCGCGCAGGTCGATATCGCGCAGATCCATAAGTATTCCCTATCGATAATGTCAACTTACGGGATCTTATGTGGCCGGCGCTGAACAGTTCCGGCTCGCCCGCGAAAGTGCTTGTGGGTAGCAATCACGCTACGTTAGAGTGCAAGTGATTTCATATTGCAATCACTTGAGGAGTTGTCATGCCGCGGACGAGAGTGCACAACTTGTTCGTCTCTTCGGATGGATATGCCGCAGGCGATCACGTGACATTCGAGAAGCCGATCGGTGGAGCCGAGGCGCTCTTCGGCAAGTTCGACGGACGTGTCATCCACGGTATTCACGGAATCGATGAACCGGTGACCGTGGACCGTGCCCTGTTCAGCATGTGGGGCCAGGGCGTCGGAGCGGAGATCATGGGGCGTCGGAAGTTCGGCCCGCACGCGGGCGAATGGCCGGATGACGGCTGGGACGGGTGGTGGGGAGATACGCCGCCCTTTCGTACCCCGGTGTTCATCCTGACCCACTACCCCCGGGAGACGCTCGAGTTCGCCAATGGGACCAGTTTCCATTTCGTGGATGCGTCGCCGCAGGAGGCGCTTCGCCTGGCGCAGGCTGCAGCCGGTGGGTTGGATGTGCGGATCGGTGGCGGGCCCTCGACTGTCAGTCAGTTCCTCCAGGCCGATCTCATTGATTTCCTGCACCTGTCGATTGTTCCGATCGTGCTGGGCAATGGTGTTCGGATCTGGGATCACCTGGCTGGTCTGGAAGACCGATTCAGCGTCGAGTCCATCAGCACATCCAGTGGCCTGACACATCAGTTGTGGAACCGGAAACCGAAGTGAGTGAAGGCGCCCGGGGCGGCTGAGTCCGCGACCGTTACGCCGAGCGCTGCAACTATCCAAAGCCATTCGGCCGCTCGGTGGTGGCTGTCACCGATTGGCCCCTCCATTACGTCATAGTGCTGTCGGCGGTTGCCGGGGACGTCGAATTTCCGCTGGGTTATGTGACACCCACGGAATGGCCGACACCGGAGTCCGCTACTCCCTTGTAATCGGGCAGTTCGACGCCATTTATCGCGCGCTCGACCAACTCGGTGAACCACTCTCCGGTGAAATCGGGGCCCGGTTCGGCATCCGGTCCGGGGACGTCGCGGTTGCGGGCGTTCAATCGGGCGATCTCCTGGTTGGCCTCGACGAACGAGCGCATCCGTTGTTCGTAGGCGGCGAACCCGGTCTCCGGGTCCCACCCGGCCGCGGCCAGCTCACCGGCCAGCAGGTAAGCGCCGACCAAGGCCAGTCCGGTGCCCTGCCCGGACATCGGCGACGAGCTGAACGCCGCGTCGCCGAGCAACCCCACCCGCCCGCTCGACCAGCGGTCCATCACCACCTGGGCGACCTGGTCGAGGTAGAAGTCGGGGGTATCGTCCAGATGCGCGAGGATGGCGGGGGTCGACCAGCCCAGGCCGGCCATCCGCTCACGCAGCAGATGCTTCTGGGCCGCGACGTCTCGGTGGTCGACAGTGAGGTCGGCGGCGGGGAAGGAGAACATGGCCATGGCCCGGGTGGCATCCTGGATGGGGCGCAGGCCGGCCGAGCGTCCGGATTCCTGGTACTCGATCAGCCATTTGTCCAGCCCGAACTCGTTGGGCACGCTGTAGAAGGCCAGCATGTGCCCGAGATGGTGAACGAACTGCTCGTGCGGCCCGAAAACCATTGCGCGCAGCGCCGAATACAGCCCGTCCGCTCCTGTCACCAGTTCGAAACGGCGCCGGTCGCCGCCCGCGAAAGTCACGTCCACCCCGTCCGCGTCCTGGGTGAGTTCGGCGATCCGGTCGCCGAAGATGTACTCGACACCGTCGCGGGTGTCGTCGTAGAGCACCTGCGACAGGTCACCGCGCAGGATTTCTATCTCCGCGATGAATCCGTCGCCGCCGTCGTCGTCCACGTGGAAGGTCTCCAGTACGTTGCCGTCCACATCCACGGTGTGCGCGCCGATGGTCCGGGTGCAGGCGGCGCGCACCGCCGTGTCCAGCCCCATCCGTCGGATGACCTCCTTGGTCACTCCCCGCGCGTCCACCGCCTGCCCACCCGGACGCAGCGCGGGAGCCCGCTCCACCACGGTCACCTCGGCTCCCCGCCGACGCAACCAGTGGGCCAGCGCGGGCCCCGCGATACCGGCCCCCGCCACCAACACCCTGGTACCGCTCACTGCGCCTCCTGCTTGCCCCGCCGGATCACTGTCCGGAATCCATTGCCTCTGCTCGGATCCACCACTGTCGGTGTATCCAGTGGTATCGACGTCGGAGCCACCGGAAAATCATCGGTGCGGCCGCGATCGTGTCCACATCTGCGGACACCTTGTGTCCGGCTCCGACGAGCGATCGGTGTCATAGACATTCGGGCTTCGTCGTGTCACGCTCCAACCTCTGCCCCGAACGTGCGCATCGGGAGTGCTGGGATCTTGTCTTGCTGGTTGCCGTCGGGCAGCAGGGATCTTCGAATATCGCTGCGGCTGTCGACCGACCGTCGTGCAGCGGGTACAGGTAGCTCGGCTGATCGATATCGAGAGCTCGAGTGTCGTCAATCTCTGATGTTTTTGCGCTGATTGGCAATGAAGCGCGCCTTCTTCTGACGATTCCCGCACGTGTTCATCTCACACCATTTGCGGGTGCGGCTCTGGCTGGTGTCGAAGAAGGCGGCCCGGCAGGTAGACGAGGCGCACAAGGCCAGCTTTCCGTCTCGTTCGCCGGAGAGGATGCTGATCGCGTCGGCGGCCCGCATCTACTACGAAAGCCACAATTCGCTGGACCCCGAACTCCGGGTCGACGTCCCCTCAGCGATCACCATGTATCCCCGCGACATCGAGAAGTGTCCGCGCCCCTGGGCGCAGGAGCGGTACCGGCGGATCGTCCGATGGAGGTCGCCCGAAAGGGGAGGACATTTCCCGTCGCTGGAGGTTCCCGGGTATTTCGTCGAGGATCTGCGAGAAGGCCTCGGGGCAGTGCTGGCCGCCGATCGGTGAACGCGGCTGCCGGGTGCGGGGACTCGGAATCGGTATCCAGGTGGCATGAAGGTGCACTCGGGCGTCGCGCTGAGCCGGTCGCGGCGCACCGGTCCCGCAACGCGGTACGCGGCATGTCCGGATATGCGAGTGGCCCGGGAGCGTCGGGCCGACCCACTGCCGGTGATCACCCACCGGATGGTGGCAGGATTGTGTGATGACAACTGCCAGGAGCGACCGTCACCGGGAACTCTCGGCTTTCCTGGCCTCCCGCAGTGATATCGAACTCGTCTCGCTCATGGATACCGGCCGGGCCGGCACCGTAGGGGTGGGCGGGAGTGCGGCAGTCCTCGACGTCGGCGGAGTGCCGGTGTTCACCAAGCGAATTCCGCTGACCGATCGGGAACTCGCGCATCGGGACTCCACCGCGAATCTGTTCGACCTGCCGGTGTTCTGCCAATACGGCATCGGTGGCCCGAGCTTCAACGCATGGCGCGAACTGGCCGCGAACATCCTCGTCACCGATGGTGTTCTGGCCGGTGCGACGCACTCGTTCCCGATGCTCTACCACTGGCGAGTTCTCCCCGGCCGCTCGCCGGTCGCCGCCGAACACGCCGATGTCGACACCGTCGTCGCCGCATATAACGGGTGCCCGGCTGTGCGTGCGCGTGTCGAAGCACTGGCCGCCGCACCGTCGAGCCTCGTGCTGTTCTGCGAATACATCCCGCGGTCGTTGCCGGACTGGCTGCGCGAAGACCCGGCAGGCAAGGCCGCCGTGGTAGAACGGCAGTTTTCGGAGATCGTGGCCTTCCTGGGCGATCGCCGGCTGCTGCATATGGACGGACATTTCGGCAACCTGCGCACCGACGGGCGGCGGATCTTTCTCACCGACTTCGGGCTCGCTACCTCGCCGCGTTTCGAGCTGTCACCGGCCGAACGCGACTTCGCCGAACGCCATACCACTCATGACGCCTGCTATGCCGCAATGCGACTGGTCAATTGGCTGGTGACCGACGTCTGTGGGATACCGGTGCCGGCCGGCGGTGGCCCTGTCGCCCGCAACGAGTACGTACTTCGATGCGCTGCCGGGCATATTCCGGACGACGTGTCGCCGGATGTTGCCTCGATCCTGACCCGCCACGCCCCTGCCGCCGCGCGGATGAACGCCTTCTACTGGAAACTGTTCGGTGGCGATATCCACGCGGAATATCCGGGCGGGTAGCGCGGATCGGACCGGTTTCCTCGCGTGTGCGAAGATTTGCTGAGCGGGTGCCCCGCTGCTGTGGGTGCCTCTACCGCTCCTCATCGGAGATCCGGTGGGGAGCGGTCGTAGGTGCGGAGCGTCCGCTGCGGCAGCCGGAGCCGGCGCGCTCGGGAAAGTGGGTGCCGCGGGCCGGTCTACGGTTCAGGCCTGGATGACCTCGACCCTCGTCAGTGCGTTGAAGGAGTCGCAACTGGCCCAGGACTGGTTCTGCCCGTACTGCACCGGGCCGTACTTCCAGTAGGTGAACGGAACGGGCCACGCGACGCAGGTGAGTTTCACCTGGTGCCAGGTCGGCAGCTCGCAATTGGCCATCCCGCCGGTGTTGAAAACGTTGTAGACGTGACAATTGGCCTGCCACACCGGTACGTCGGCCTGGGCCACGCCACCACCGGCGAGCACAGTGGCCGCGGTCGCGCCGGCAACAACGGCGCCGGCCGCAAGTCGCTTCGCAGAGAGCATCTGGAACCTCCTGGTTTGATGTTGTATGAACACATCGCACAGGAATCGCGCTTGTTACTCGAACCGTTCATAACGTTAACTCCCGGATCGCTGACAAGCCCGGATGTGTCGTGCACCGCCGCCGGCTATCGCTCGGCCAACGCGAGGCTTCGGGCGCGGGCCCGTCGAGGTCGAAGTGGTCGCCGATGCGGGCCCGAGTTCTCCGCGGTGTCGATGGCCGCGGCGAAGGCGGCGGGCAAGGTCGGATGGTGGGGAACGACCACGTCGTGGCCGACGGTGGCGTGGTGACGTTGTACCGGCCGACAGTGACGTGATGGAGTTCCGGTATGGATGAAAGTCTGCGGGCGGAGGCGAGCCCGTCGCCGCGATCACATCTGCGCGGCTGCCGCGGTGCGGCCGAATACGACCGCTTGGTCGATGTGTGGCGAAGTGCGGTGCTGGCGACCCATCACTTTCTGGCGGAAGCCGACCGCGTGGATATCGAGAGCCGGTTGATCGATACCTATTTTCCGCAGGTCCGGCTTACGATCATGGATGTCGACGGACTGGCGATCGCCTTCTCGGGAACGGCCGGGGACAGCCTCGAAATGCTGTTCGTCGCGGCCGATTCCCGGGGTCGCGGTGCCGGGAGCGAGTTGCTCGCGCACGCGGTCCAGGAGCAGGGGATCCGGCGGGTCGATGTGAACGAACAGAACGAGCAGGCCGTGCGCTTCTATGCGCGGCGCGGGTTCGTCGTCGTGGGGCGGAGTGAACACGACGAGGCGGGGCGGCCGTATCCGCTGCTGCATATGACGCTGGAAGAGTGAAGCGGGGCGATCACTGCCCGGTCCGTACAGCGCGGGATTCGAGGGAGCGCGCCGTGTCCTGGCTATTCGAGCAGCCCATGCGAGATTGCGGCTCCAATGGACGGCCGGGCTCGGATGCGCCGAGATCGGCGAATGTGCCGACCTTCGGCAGGACCCCGGTCGAGAAGCTGTCCATCGAGGTGGCGCGGGGTCGATGCGGCCGTGCGCCGCTGACACTTCTTCAAGACACCGGTAGTTGCCGCCACGCAGAGTAATGCTGCGGATCGTCACCCGATCCCCGACCCACAGCCCGGGGCAGGTTCGTCGGCGCGGACACCGATGAACGTGGGGCACAGCAATGCGGATCCTGACCTCCGGTGCCGGTATCGCCGGGCCGGTACCGGCGTACTGGCTCACCCGGTACGGATTTCCGGTCACGGTCGTGGAGCGCACGCCGGAGTTGCCCACCTGGTCACGGGGCATGGTGTCGCTCGTCGGTGACGCGGGCTACTGTCCCGGTCCCGCCGTCGGCGGCAGCACCACGCTGGCCGTCTCGGGGTGCGGGGACTGGTCCAGGGCGTCCGCCTGCTCTTCGTCCTGCCCACGCGGGCCGGTCGAGCCTTCCTCCGCCTCACCACCGAGAGCACACGCGTCCACAACTCCATGACCGTCGACGACTGCGCGGCACCGTCGGCCTAACCGGCGGGGCCGCCGGGGCGGGCCCGCTTCAGGGTGCCGACACTCAGGGATCCGCTCGGGGTGGTCCGCAGCTCTTTCTCCGCTGCGCGGACGTAGCCGACGGGATCCTTGTCGACCGGGCGGACGCCCGCGTAGTTCCGCGCCTCGTATGCGGCGAAGGCGACGGCCAGTCGATGACGATGCGACAGCCCCGCCAGGCGGCGGAAATCGGTCAGGCCCTCGCGCTCTTCCTCGGCCATATGATCGCTGTTGGCCGTGTTCGCCGCCGCCACGGCCGTGTACCAGTCATCGCCGCCGACCCGATGACGTGCCACTTCGGCGACCGCGTCCCTGATGTCGTTGTGGTCGTGGACAGCATCGATGGTCTCGGCCTCCACTCCGGCCGCGCGCCGGGCCGCGATACCCACCTGGAGCAGCGCGGGATAGAAAGATCTCCTCCTCCGCCTGCGCGTGCAGCTCGAGGAAGGCCGCCAGCCTGTCCCAGATCGCGGAGAGCACGCCGGTCTCGCGCCGATCGATCTGCTCCAGGATCGCGAAGAGCCGCCGCTGCTCGTGGTGGTCGTCGAGGATCAGCTGGGTAATGTCCACAATCCCTCCCTGCTACCGCGCTTCGGGCCGGTACCGAACGTCATGGCGCGCTGTCTCCCGGACAGTCGGTATGTCCATCGGGGTGCCGACGATAACGCACTGCCGGGCTGCCCGGCTGCCAACGCACCGTGCGGCCGTGCCGCGTCCGTCCGAGATCCGAGCACGAGAGTGCGGTCGGGATCCGGTGGCCGGGCGCGCCGTGGTCCGTGCGGGTTCATCGTGCGCTCCGGTCCGCCAGCTCGCGGATTGCGGTAGCGAGCGGCTTCCACGCATGTTCGGGCAGGTCATGCCCCACTCCAGGGAGTATCAGGAGACGAGAGCCGGGTATGCGGGACGCGATGGTACGCGCGGCGCCGGGGTCGATCAGGGGGTCGTCCTCGCCATGCACGACCAGGGTGGGCCGGGTGATCTCGGTGATCGGCGGACCGCTCCACTGCGCCCCGATCTGCCGGCTCTGGGCCTGCGCGTCGTGGATTCCGCTGTCCGGCCGGGTCGCCAACCGCGCTCGTACAGCGGCTTCGTCGAATTCGTGGCGTGGTGAGGCGAGCAGTTTCGCTACCGTGACGCCTGCCTCGATCGCCCCGTCCCGGGTATCGGGGAACTTCACCCGGGCGAACTTCGCGAGTGCGCGCCACCGGATGTAGCGGAGGGTGCGCAGGCCGGTGACGTCACCGGGGACGGCATCGGCCGAGGTGAGGGTCCGTACCCGGCCGGGGTGCCGGAGGGCGACGCGTTGCGCGACCGCGCCGCCGAGGGAGACCCCGAGGACATGTGCCGATTGCCAGCCCAGTTCGTCGAGTACCGCGACCGCGTCGTCCGCCATGTCTTCGGCGGTGTAGTCCGCACCGCGCTGGGTGAGCAATGCCGTGATCGGGTTGCGCACGGCCGTCGGCGGCAGGTGGGTGGATTCGCCGCCGTCGCGCTGGTCGTATCGCGCTACGGCGAAACCGTGTTCGGTCAGCTGCTCGCACAACCCGTCTGGGAGCCAGTGCCGGTTGGCGCCCAGTCCGGTGGCGATCAGCAGCGGCTCCCCGCCTCGCTCCGGCAGGTACCGGTCGAACGCGAGGCGTACCGCTCCGTTCTTCGCCCAACCCCTGGGCCCCCAGGCGTTATCTGCCGGCATCCGGCACCTCCCATAAATAGCGTTCACTGAACGCAATTTAGAATATAGGGCCTGGGCACCGATGAACAGAGGGGTATGGCGAGTGGCGCAGTCCGGGAAGGCCGACCCGACGCTCTGGGAGCGATCCGCGGGCCGGCGCGGTCCCGCCCCCGCGCACAGCGGGGACGAACTCGCGGCCGCCGCGATCGAACTCGCCGGCCAGGGCGGGTTGGCCGCTGTCTCCACGCGCCGGATCGCGCACAAGCTCGGGGTGAGTCAATCGGCGCTGTACCGCTACATATCCGGGCGTGACGACGTGCTCGACCTCATGGCCGACGCCGCCGCCGGCGAGATAGACCTCGATGTGGCATTGACCGGTGCGGCGATCGACGACCTCACCGCATTGGGAGTCCGGGCGAAGAATGTGTACCTGAAATATCCGTGGCTGGCCGATATCCCGGTCGAGCCGTTGCGCCTCGGGCCGCGCGGCATCGACTATCTCGAGTACGCGCTACGGGCGATGGCGGCCGTCGACGTATCCGCACAGGTGAAACTGCAAACAGTCGCGGTGCTGAACGCCCTCGCCCAGCAGTTCGCTCGCGCCGAGGCCGCCGAGAGGACCGCGAACGAATCGCGCCGTATCGCCCAGGTGACATACGTGCACAAATCCGCTGCGGCGGGCGGTCATCCGTATCTGGCGGCAGCGCTCGCCGCCCCGGAGCGTGACGAGGGGCGTCCGGGTGACCTGTACGAGCTCTTGCTGGGCCGAGTGCTCAGGGGCCTGCTGGAAGCGGACTGAAACACCGCCGAGTGTTCCGGATGCCGGCTGCGGCTCGGCCCCGGCCGCACAGCGCCGAGCGTGATGGACGGCGCGGTCGTACGCGCGATATCCGTGTCCGGGCACACGCTGTGGCGTGTCATATGGTGGCATCGGCGCCACGCCCGCTGTGGTGGCTCGCAGCGCCCACGGCCTCTTGTACCTCGCGGTCAATGGGTCGGGTTCTGCTCGAGCCGGCGACCGGATGCTGCCCACACCGCGTGTGCTCCCGCCGGCCCCGCGCCCCGGTCCATCGCGATGATCAATCCCACGCAACCGATTCCCGACAGCACCAGGCTCGAACCGAACAGCGCCGGATAACCGAGCAGCTCGCCGACCGTCCCCGCCGCGAATCCCGCGATACCCTGCACCACCACGATCGCGCAGGCCAGCAACGTGTAGTCGCTGCCGGCGTGGTCGGGATCGGCGGCGTCCATCATGAGGGTGAACACCGCAACGGTCGCGGCACCGCCGAGGATGTGTTCGGCCAGGCTCGCGGTGACCATCAACTCGAAGCCGCCGGTGCCCAGCGCGGCGAGCAGGTAGAGAGCCAGGCTGAGCGTTTGCGTGACGCCGCCGATCAGCAGGGCTCGCCGCCGGCCGTGCCGGTAGCACAGCCAGCCGCCCAGGGCCGCACCCGCGAGCGCGCCGGCGGAGGAAAGGGCCCCTTTGACCAGGGCGATCTGGCCGAGAGTGAGCCCGGCGTCGGACATGAACGGCCCGACCATCGCCGAACCCATCGAATCGCCGAATTTGAAGCCGCCGACGAGCAGGATGAACGCGAGCATCCCCGGTCGGCGCAGCCGCTGCCACCATCCGATCGCCAACCGGCTCGCGTTCGACGGTGCCTTCTCCGATGTGCTGCCGATCGTGGTGGTGCGTGGTGACCACCACACCGGAATCGCAGTGAGTAACAACAGAATCGACATCGCGACGAACAGCACGCGCCACCCCGCGAGCGCGAAGAGCCAGAGCAGCGCGCCGCCGCCGACGATCATGCCGATCCGGTACGCGCCCACCTGGATACCGTTGCCCAGGCCGCGTTGCCGAGTACCGAGAAGTTGGACGGCGAGCCCGTCGGTGGCGACGTCCTGGGTTGCCGATACCGCGTTGACCACGGCGATGCCCACCAGCAGCCAGCGCAGGGACGCCGACAGGTCCAGGCAGGCGAGCCCGAGCGTCACCGCCGACGCGGTGAGTTGCAGGGTCAGCAGCCACTGCCGGCGGGTGCCGTATCGGTCGACGTAGGGCGCCCACAGGAACTTCAGGGCCCATGGCGCGAACAGGATTCCGGTGGCGCTGATCTCGATCAGTGAGAAACCGGATTCGCGCAGCACCACCGGCAGTGCCTGGGTGAAGAACCCGTACGGCAGGCCCTGGGCGAAATACAGGGCGGTCAGCAGAACCAGTGTCCCGGCGGAGATCGTGCCGGGGCGAGCAATGGTTCTCATGCGGTCATCCTGGCAGATCTTCGGAATCACCGGCACTGTCGCGAACCGGTCGCCTGGCTTCGCGCCGATCTCGTATACCGTCGGATTTCTCGCACGACGGGCGATTGCCGGCCGGTCGGTGCACAGTGCGAGGGTGCGCCGCGTCGCCGCTTCGGTGCCGGGGTTCGCCCGGCTCCGGGACGCGGGGCAGCGGATGGCCGATGCGGAGCCGAACCTGCGGAAGGAACGATCGCGGTGCGCACATCCCGGACAGGGAGGCCGCGATGTGGGGGTCGGACCAAGCCGGACAACCCCGGCTCATCAGTACGAAAATGGTTGTCGGTCTTGTATCTTGACCAGTATGGATCGGTCCGGCCTGAACCCGCACGAGCCCCATATCGCTCGCATGTACGACTACTACCTCGGTGGTAAAGATCACTACCCGGCCGATGCGGAAGCTGCGGAGCAGGTGTTGCAGGCACTGCCCGAAGTGCGGCTTGCCGCGCAGGCGAATCGGGGATTCATCCACCGCGCGACCCGGTATCTCGCGCGGGACGCCGGGGTGACCCAGTTCCTCGATATCGGTACGGGCATCCCGACCGAGCCGAACCTGCACCAGGTAGCTCAGGAGGAGGCGCCGAAATCCCGGGTCGTCTATGTGGACAACGATCCGATAGTGCTCGCGCACGCCCGCGCCCTTATGGTCGGCACCCCGGAGGGACGCACCGATTACCTCCAGGCCGACGCGACCCGGCCGGAGGAGATCCTGGCGGCCGCAGGCCGCACCCTGGATTTCGACGAGCCGATCGCGGTATCACTGATCGCGCTGCTGAACTTCGTGCCCGGCGCCTATGCGGTCACCGAAACCCTCATGGCCGCAGTGGTTCCCGGGTCGTACCTGGCAATGACCCACCTGACCGCCGACTTCGATCCGGAGGGGATCGCGGCCACGGTGAAGGTGTACCAAGAGCGCGGCATGCACTGCCACCCGCGGAGCCGTGCGGAGATCGCGAAGTTCTTCGACGGGATGGAAATCCTGGAACCCGGTGTCGTGCCCATCCACCGGTGGCGGCCGCCGATCGAACCGGCGAAGTCGATGGACACGAAGGTGCCCGGCTACGCCGCGGTCGGTCGCAAGAACTGATCCCTGCCATGGGCGACTGGAGCGACGATCGTGTGCGGTCCGCGATCGAGGGCCGGAATCCGACCGTCTTCGCCGAGCTCGACGCCGCTTTCGCGGTCATCGGTGATGTGCAGTTCCTGCCCGGCTACTCCCTCGCCCTGACCAAGATGCCGGGCGTCGACCGGCTCACCGATCTTCCCCGGGCCGAACGGGTGAAGTTCCTGGCCGACGTCGATCTCGTCGCCACCGCGGTCGAAGCGGTGTGCGCGGCACGCGACCCGCGATACCGGCGAACCAATGTCGAGATCCTGGGGAATACACACCATTTCCTGCACGCCCATATCTGGCCGCGGTACGACTGGGAACCCGGGGATATCGTCGGCAATCCGGTGTGGGTCCATCCGGACGAACGCTGGCACGACCCGGCGACAGCGCTCGGGCGGCAGCACGAGGAACTGCGGACGGCCCTGGCCGCGGAAGTCGCCCGGCTGCAGGCCTCGGCCGAATACCGGTACGACGGGTAACCGGTCGGGATGGTCGTGCGTCCCCGCGAAGCATCCGTGGGCTCGGCGCTCTTGCTACGAATCCCGGGGTGCCGCGCGCAATTGGTCCAATTGCCTGCGGCAGCGTGGTCGGCCGCAGTCGAACGGGGCCGTGGAGCGGCCGAGAGCGCGGTAGTGTTCGTAGTCTCCGGCCAGGTCGCATGGGCGGTAATTCCCGGTCTGCTCCAGTGGGATACCGGGCGGAATTTGACCTCGAGCTTTGTTGAGGTCATAGCCTTCGCGTTCGGAAGGGAGCCGACGTGACGGTATTGGTTACGGGCGCGACCGGGAACACCGGCAAGTACGGGGTATCGGAGCTGCTGCGCAGGGGCCGGAAGGTGCGGGCGTTGACCCGCGATCCGCGCCGGGCCGCGACGCTGCTGCCCGCGGGCGCGGAACTGGTGGCGGGTACGCACACCGAGCCCGCGGCGCTGGACGCGGTTCGCTCCGGATTCCGGTCGCCGGGGCGTGTCATCGCTCGGCGGGGCCGCGGGCCGCGGACGCTGTCACGGTCTCGTGTTCCAATACCTCCTCCGCCGCCCGCTCACCCGAGCGCACGGCGCCGTCGACCCACCCGCACATCACCGCGGAGCTCTCGGTGCCGGCCCAGTGGATACGTCCGCACGGCGCGCGCAGGGCGGGGCCGAACTGGGTGAGGACGCCGGTCGGCGCGTGGCTGAGCATGCCGCCACCGGAATAGCGTTCGGCAGTCCAGTTCTGTTCGATGTAGTCGGCCGGGTTGCGGGCCCGGTCGCCGAAGCGTTCGACGAGGGCGTCGAGGATCGTGTGCCGCCGATCGGTGGGGTCGAGCCGGCCGATCCGCCGGGCCATGGGCCCCTCCACGAGGACGCACAGGACGCCGGGGTTGCCGGTATCGGTACAGGCGTCGATGGTGATGGTGGCCGGCGAGCCCGGTGCCGCCGATTGACCCGACAGTCCGTCCGCGCGCCAGAAGGGCTCGTCGTACACGAGGGAGACCTTGATGATGGCGCCGCTGGGCATCCGCTGATGCAGTAGCGACCGGTCCACCGGCAGTATCGGTTCGTAGCGGATCTGGCTCGCGATCGCCAGCGGAACCGCCACGATCACCCGGCGGGCACGCACCGTTGTCTTAGCGGAGAACACCGTGACGCCCTCGGCGTCCTGCCGGACGCGGCGGACCGGCTGAGCGAGCATGACCGCGTCGCCGAGTTCGGCCGCCATCGGGCAGTAGACGGCGCCCATACCGCCCACCGGCCGGGAATCCTGGGCGCCGTCCTCGATGCCCAGCACGAAACCGGGCCCGCCACCGGATGCCATCTGGTAGAGGGCGAACAGCAGCGACACCTCGGACGCGGCGGATGTGTAGGCACCGGCGATCGCGGTTTCGAGCAGTTCGTGGGCGGCCTTGGACACGACGTGGGTGTTCAGCCAATGTGCCAGGGTGAGGCGATCCCAGCGGTCGGCCTGCTCCGCCGTCCACGGTGCCTCGAGCGGTATCGTTTTGCACAGATGGCCCAGATCGAGCAGTGCGGCGCCGAGGTTCATCGCCACCCACGGGCTCATCGACCACGGAATCGTGCCGGTGTAGCGATATTGCTTGCCCTCGACGAGCATCATCGCCTCACCGTCGGTGTACTGCTTGTAGCTCGCCACCCCGTAGTCCCGCATCAGGGCGCGGATCCGGTCCTGGCCGGGGCCGATCCAGGCGCCGCCGCGATCTATCCACGACCCGTCGGGCCGAGTTTCGGTGAACGTGCGCCCACCGAGCCGGTCGCGGGCTTCCAGTACAGCCACTGTGCGGCCCGCCTGTTTCAACCGCCGGGCGGCGGTCAGTCCGGCAAATCCCCCACCTACCACGCAATAGTCGACGTCTGTCATGAGCGCCGCCTCGGATCGGAGTTTCGGTGCGAGGCCGCCGCGCGGGCGGACGCACCCGTCGGCGCACCACGAACTGGTGCGCGTCACAAGAAGAACGGATCGGTGCGTCGAGTTGTACGGCAAGTCTAGGGCGGCGTCCGAACTCGTGCACTCGTCCGGGCCACACCTCGCGTTCCTATCCTGCCTGTAGTCCCCGGAGCAGCAGCCCGACCATCCGGCGCGGACCATATACACGCGGTTCCGTCCGTGGACGCGGCGCCACTTTTGCCCGAGTGCGACCCGAACAACCGCGGTTCACCCTGCATCCGGCGGTGCCGGCACTGCTCGCCGTTCTGATTTGTACCGCGATGGGGGCGCTCGTGCTGCGGCCCGGCTCTCGCGGCCTGCTCTGGAGTCCGCACGGCAGCCTCGTGCCTATCTCGGCGGGCGTGTCCGCGCGGTGGTGCTGCGGCGTCCGGCCCGGCGACCCGAGCCGCGCCCTGCCGCGCCACGAACGGCGCGCGGCCGGACGGTTCGCCGTAGAAGATCCGCAACGGAACTATCATGGAGGTATGACCGCAATGGCCCCCGTCCGCGCCGAACCGGACCTGTCGTTCCTGCTCGACCGCACGAGTCACGTCCTGCGCACCCGGATGGCGGCGGCGCTGGCGGAGATCGGGCTCACCGCCCGGATGCACTGTGTGCTCGTTCATGCCCTGGAGGAGGAGCGGACGCAGGCGCAGCTCGCGACGATCGGCGATATGGACAAGACCACGATGGTGGTCACCGTCGATGCGCTGGAGCAGGCCGGGCTCGCCGAACGGCGGCCTTCCGCGGCGGACCGGCGGGCCCGCATCATCGCCGTCACCGAGAAGGGGCGGGAGGTCGCCGAGCGCAGTCAGCGGATCGTCGACGGCGTGCACAGCGCGGCGCTCGGCTCGCTGCCGGCGGGGGAGCGGGAGGTTCTGGTGCGTGCGCTGCGGAATCTGACCGAGGGTCATCTCGCCGAGGCGGTGGAGGCGCCGTCGGCGGCGCGCCGCGCACGGCAATAGATCTTCGATAGATTGTCTGCAACGAAACCATCTACTACAGTCTCTCCTGTCGGGTTCCGGACAGGAGAACACCATGAACACCCACGCACGTCTCGCCCTCGCCGTGCTGTCGGCGGCCACCCTGATGACCGTCCTGGACGGCAGCATCGTGACCGTGGCGCTCCCGGAGATCCAAAGTGACCTGGGATTCGGCTCGGCCGGATTGAGCTGGACGGTCAACGCCTACCTGATCGCCTTCGGCGGGCTCCTACTGCTGGGCGGACGCCTCGGCGACCTGTTCGGCCGCAAGACGATATTCCTGATCGGAAACGCCGTGTTCACCGCGGCATCCCTCATCGCCGGCGCGGCCACCACCCCCGCGCTACTGATCGGCGCCCGCTTCCTCCAGGGCGTCGGCAGCGCGTTCGCCGCCGCCGTCGCACTGGGCATTCTGGTCACACTGTTCACCGGCAACCGGCAGCGCAGAGTCGCCCTCGGGGTTTTCGGTTTCACCGGCGCCGCCGGTGCCGCGATCGGGCAGGTACTGGGCGGGGTGCTGACCGACGCCTTCGGCTGGCACTGGATCTTCCTGATCAATGTGCCGATCGGGTTGGCCACGGTCGCCCTGGCGGTCGCGGTACTACCGGCGGACCGGACCGGGGGTGGTGTGCGCCGGCCGGATCTGCTCGGCGCCGCGCTGGTCACCGCGGGGCTGATGCTGGGTATCTACACGGTGGTCGGGATCGAGAGCCGCGGCTGGACCTCGTCGCCCACGCTCGGTCTTGCGGCGGTATCCCTGCTGTCGCTGGCCGCGTTCGTCATCCGGCAGTCCCGGGTCGCCGATCCGCTGCTTCCGCTGCGGGTCTTCCGTTCGCGCGCTGTCTCGGGGGCGAATCTCGTGCAGATGCTGACGGTTTCGGCCATGTTCGCCTTCCAGGTGTTGCTGGCGCTGTACCTGCAGCGGGTCCTCGGTTACGCGGCACTGGAGACCGGGCTGGCCATGCTGCCGGCGGCCGTGGCGATCGGCGCAGTGTCGCTGTTCGTCTCGGCCCGCCTCACCCTCCGCTTCGGTGAGCGTGCCGTGCTCATCGCGGGGCTGCTGCTCCTACTGGCCGCCATGGTCCGGCTCGCGAGCGTGCCGGTGCACGCCTCCTATCCGGTCGACCTGCTGCCGGTGATGGTGCTGATCGCCGGATTCGGGCTGGTGCTCCCGGCGCTCACCGCCCTCGGTATGTCCGGTGCCGCGGCCGACGACGCGGGCCTGATCTCCGGACTGTTCAACACCACCCAGCAGATCGGTATGGCGCTCGGCGTCGCCGTACTGACCACCCTCGCCGCGTCCCGCACCGGTGCCCTGGCCTCCGCCGGCGCCGCCGATGCCGAGGCGCTGACCGGTGGCTACCGCACCGCCTTCGCCGTCGCCGCCGGCCTGCTGGTGGCCGCACTGGGGGTGACGGTCACCGTGCTGCGCCCCGCCGCCGCGGTGCTCCCGGCCACCCCGCCCGCCGCGGCTCGTCCCGCCTGACCCCGGGCCGCTGATCCCGCATCGACATCCCACCGAACCGAAACAACATGAAGGAACCGATATGACGATCGAATTGCCCGCAGAGGCCCGCCGGCTCCTGGACGGGAAGAACTTCGCCACCGTGGCGACGATCGAACCGGACGGCCGCCCCCAGACCTCGGTGGTCTGGATGGACCGGGAAGGCGAGACGATCCTGTTCAGTTCGACGACCACCCGCCGCAAGGTACGCAATCTGGCGCGCGATCCGCGGCTCTCGCTCACCGTTGTCGATGCCACGAACCCGTACCGCTCCGTGGATATCCAGGGCACCGCCGAACTGATCGAGGATCCGGGCAAATCGCTGCCCTTGCGGCTGTCCCAGAAGTATCTCGGCGAGGTGCCGCCCCCGGAACCCGATACCATCCGCCGGTTCATCGTCCGCGTGACACCCGAACGGGTCACCGGGTTCGCCATGCCGGACCCGTCGAAACCCGACGCCGGCTGATCGGCCCGGTGGCCGAATCGGCCGGATACGCCGACCCGGCAGTGCGGTCGCGGTATTTCGCGCACGACCGCACTGCCCTTCGTTCGCTTCCCGCCGAGGCTGCGGCCCGAGCGCGCCGGGCTCAGATGCCGGCCTCGGCCCGTCCCTTCAACCGCACGAGTCCCTTCTCGAAGTCCGGGCCGATGAAGCGGTCCATGGGGAACAGGAAACCGACCACTTTGAAGAACAGGTTCTTGCGGCCGGTCATCCGCCAGGTCACCTCGGTGGTCTCACCGGAAGACACCAGTAGAAAGGTCACCTCGTTCCGGCTCTCGAACGGTTTGCGGAAGGCCAGGTCGATCCCGACCCGTCCGGGCTCGGAGGTGGTGATCGTCATCGTCCCGGCGCCCGCCTTCCGGTTGCCCTCCCAGTCGTAGCGGGCGCCTATTCCCGACCCCGGACCGGAGTAGGTGCGCCGCAGATCGGGGTCGGCGTCCTCCCAGGGCGACCAGTCGCGCCAGTGGTGGAAGTCGTCGATGAGGGCGCGGATCCGGGGTTCGGGCGCGGCGATCCTGGTCGCGCGTTCGACGAGGTACGTACTCGAATCGGACATACCCTCTTCTCCTGCGGGAAGGGAGGCGCGACGTCACGGGAATGCGCCACGGTCACCGGAATTATGCCCTGCGCCGGCCGCGGTGTACGGCTGCCACGGTTCACCCGTTTCGGGCGATTCCCGCGCGCCGGGTCCGGGCCCAACCTGGCGCGCCGGACGTCCCGGGCACCAGGGAGGAAGAGGCGGTATGTGCTACGACCCGAATCCGCTTCGGTGACGACAGCGCGGATCAACCACGACGCGGCCGCCCAGTACGACCTGCGGTAGCCGGCTGACCGTCGCGGGGCCGCAGCGCGCGCTCACCGGTGTGCTGCTGAAGCCGGCGGCCGCCGGAGAACTCGCGGAGGCGGGCGCGGTCCGCCTCGACGGCGACCGGGCGGCGCGGACAGAGCCGGCCGCGCTGCTCGGCGATTTCGACCCCTCGTTCCCGATCGTCACCCCGTGATCGAGGATCCCGCGGCGGCGGGCCCCGTGACGTAGGGAACAACGGCGCCACCCGGTGGTCGTCCGGTGCCGGCGGGCGAGGAGGCTGGGTACCGTTCGATTCGGTATCGACCGTGGAGGTGGATCGTGTTCGGATTCGGAGATCTCGCTGTGCCGATCGTGGCGGCGCCGATGGCGGGTGGTCCATCGACGCCGGAGCTGGTGGTGAGCGTCGGGGAAGCAGGCGGACTGGGTTTCCTGGCGGCCGGATACAAAACCCCCGACGCGGTGGCCGAGCAGATCCGGCAGGTACAGGCCGGTACGGACGCGGCGTTCGGGGTGAACCTCTTCGTACCGCAGCGCGCTTCCTACGACGCCGCGGCGGTGGAGCGGTACCGGGACAGGCTGCGGGAGACGGCCCGGCAGTACGGCCTCGAGGTACCCGCCGTCCGGGAATTCGACGACGACCGGTTCGCCGAGAAGGTGGATCTGGTCGTCGAACAGCGGGTGCCGGTGGTCTCGCTGACCTTCGGCCTGCCGCCGGCGGACACCGTGCGGCGGCTGCGTGACGCGGGCGCGGCGGTGGTCGCGACGGTGACCGGCCCGGACGAGGCCCGGGCCGCGGTGGAGGTGGGCGTCGACGCGCTCTGCCTGCAGGGGCCCGAGGGCGGGGGCCATCGGGGCACCTTCCGGGTCGAGGACGAGCCCGGTACGGCCTCGCTGACCGACCTGCTCGACGAGATCACCGCGTGGTGCCCGCTGCCGGTGGTCGCGGCGGGCGGTATCTCCGACGGGGCGCGAATCGTGGAGGCGCTCGCGCACGGGGCGGTCGCCGTGCAACTGGGGACGGCGTTCCTGCGCAGCGCCGAATCCGGGGCCAAAGCCGCACACAAGCGCGCTCTCGCCGATCCGCGGTTCGACCGGACGGTCGTGACGCGTGTGTTCTCCGGCCGCCCCGCCCGCGGCCTGGCCAACGGTTTCATCGCCGAGTACGGGACAGCACCGGCCGCGTACCCGCAGATCCATCACCTCACCAGCCCCATCCGGGCGGCCGCGGCCGAGCGGGACGGCGCCGACGATATGGCGCTGTGGGCGGGTACTGGCTTCCGTAAGGCGGCGCCGGACCCGGCGGGCACGGTCCTGCGGCGACTCTGGGACGAGGCACGGATGTCGGGCGCGGCACACGACTGAGCGCCGTCCGTCGAACGAGCGTTGTGCCCCGCCGCTCGGTCATCGGCTCGGAAACCGCCGGATCGGCACGGCCCGGATCGGAGCGATATGTCGGTGTCGATCCGTAGTGTGCGGTTCGTCACCCCCCTGGCCGGGGGTCCGAGCCGATCTGGAGGAATCGTGCAAGACGTGTGGCCGACGGTCCGGTCCGAGAGAGTGGCGCTCGTAGCGGATCTCGAAGGGCTCACCGCCGAGCAGTGGGCGACGCCGTCGTTGTGTTCCGGCTGGACGGTCCACGATGTGCTCGCGCATATCGTGGCGACGGCGAAGACATCCCGGACCGGTTTCGTCCGGCAGTTCGTCCGCGCCCGCTTCGATTTCGACCGGTTCACCGAGAACGGTGTCCGACGGGAGCGGGCGGAGACCCCCGCCGAGACGCTGGACCGGTTGCGGGCGGTCCTGGACCGGACGGTCACCCCGCCGGCCCCGCGTGACAGCAGGCTGGTCGAGATGATCGTGCACGGAGAGGACATCCGGCGGCCCTTGGGGCTCATGCGGGAGTACCCGGCCGATGCCGTCGCCGGCGCCCTGCGGCTGCAGATACGCACCACGGCCGGGTTCGGTGGCGGGAAGGAGCTCGTCGCCGGGCTCACACTGGTGGCCGACGACGCGGAGTTCACGGCGGGCTCGGGACCACAGGTGCGCGGTCCGCTGTTGTCGCTACTACTCATCGCCTCGGCGCGCGGTATCGCGGCCGCCGACCTGCACGGAGACGGTCTCGACACGCTGCGGCAGCGGCTGGGCTCCGCGGTCGCCCGAGGACGCCGCAATGCCGGCGATCCCACGCCGAGCGGCGGATACGGCGCGCCACCTGTCGACCGAGGGGGGAAATCGTCGTAGCGTCGATGAGGTGAATGTGCCTACGGAGCTGCCCGCCACCGCGGGCGCGTTGCGGGCGGCCGGGTACGCGCCGCGGAGTGTGAAAGCCGAGATCCGGGAGAATCTGCTGGCCCGGCTGGCCTCGGGAGAGGACCCGTGGCCCGGGATCGTCGGCTTCGAGCGGACCGTGCTGCCGCAATTGGAGCGGGCGCTGCTGGCGGGTCACGATGTGGTGCTGCTGGGCGAGCGAGGGCAGGGCAAGACCCGGCTGCTGCGGACCGTTGTCGAACTGCTCGACGAATGGACCCCGGTGATCGCGGGCGCCGAACTGGGCGAACATCCGCTGGAACCGATCAGCCCACAGGGCCGGCGGCTGGCCGCCGAACTCGGTGACGATCTGCCCGTCACGTGGCGGCACCGCAGCGAACGATATGCCGAGAAACTCGCGACACCAGATACCTCGGTGGGCGACCTGATCGGCGATGTGGATCCGGTGAAGGTCGCCGAAGGTCGCAGCCTCGGCGACCCGGAGACCATCCATTTCGGCCTGGTGCCACGGGCGCATCGGGGCATCGTGGCCGTCAACGAACTGCCCGACCTCGCCGAACGTATCCAGGTCGCGCTGCTGAACGTCATGGAGGAGCGCGATATCCAGGTGCGCGGCTATACGCTGCGGCTACCGCTGGATGTGCTGCTCGTGGCGACCGCCAACCCCGAGGACTACACCAACCGCGGCCGGATCATCACCCCGTTGAAGGACCGCTTCGGCGCCGAGATCCGGACGCACTATCCGCTGACCGTCGCGGCCGAGATGGCGCTGGTGCGGCAGGAAGCCGAACTGGTCGCCGAGGTGGGCGACCCGCTGATCGAGGTGCTGGCCCGGTTCGTACGGCGGCTGCGCGAATCCCCGGCCATCGATCAGCGCTCCGGGGTGTCGGCCCGGTTCGCGGTGGCGGCCGCGGAGACCGTGGCCGCGGCCGCCCTGCGACGGTCCGCACTGACCGGGGAGAACCCCGCGGTGGCCCGGCCGGTCGATCTGGAATCGGTACCGGCCGTACTGCGCGGGAAACTGGAGTTCGAATCCGGCGAGGAAGGCCGCGAACAGGAACACCTCACCCATCTGCTGCGGCGGGCCTTCGCCGATACCGCGCGGGAGCGGCTCGGCGGATTGGATCTGCGGCCTCTCGCCGATGCGGTGGACGGGGGACATCTGGTGACCACGGGCGAACGGGTGCCCGGCGCGCAGGTTCTGTCCGCGCTACCGGAGCTGCCCGTCCTGTACGAGGTGGCGCTGCGGCTCGACGTGGCGGCAGGTGATCGGCCGCAGCGGATCGCCGCGGCCGTCGAATTCGCGCTGGAGTCCCTGTACCTGGCACGACAGGTGGCCAAGGACTCCGACGACGAGGGCAGCGCGGTGTACGGCGGATGACCGCGGCACCCGGTTTCGAAGAGGTGCGATGACAGCGGCGGACCGATATTCCTACGGGCCCTACCACGAAGGGCCCGATCCGCTGGCGCCTCCACTGGATCTGCGCGAGGCGCTGTCGCAGATCGGGCGCGAGGTGATGGAGGGTTCCTCGCCGCGTTCGGCGCTCGAGGAACTGATGCGGCGGGGGACATCAGGCATGCCCGGACTGGAAGAACTGACCCGCCGCCTGTGGGAGAAGCGGGCCGAGATCTCGCGCTCCCACCGCCTGGACGGCACCCTGCAACAGGTTCGGGAGCTGCTGGATGGGGCACTGGAAGCCGAACGGCGCGCACTGTTCCCGGATCCCTCCGACGACGCGCGGTTCGCCGAAATGCAATTGGACGCACTCCCGTCGAGCACCGCCAAAGCGGTGAACGAACTGAGCGAATACTCCTGGCGTTCGGAAACCGGCCGGGAGAACTATCGCAAGATTCGTGACCTGCTCGGCGAGGAACTGCTGGAATCCCGTTTCCAGGGCATGAAACAGGCGTTGCAGGATGCGACGCCACAGGATGTGGAGCGGGTCCGGCAGATGATGTCGGACCTCAACGATCTGCTCGCGGCCCACGCCCGCGGCGAGGACACCACCGAGCGGTTCGCCGAGTTCATGGACGAACACGGCGAGTTCTTCCCGGAGAATCCGCGGGATACCGAGGAATTGATCGACGCGTTGGCCGCGCGGGCCGCGGCGGCGCAGCGGATGATGAATTCGATGTCGGCGCAGCAGCGAGCCGAACTGAACGAACTGATCGGGCAGGCCTTCGGGGATCCGCGGATAGCGCAGCAGATCGCCGACCTGGACGCGAATCTGCGCACGCTACGGCCCGGCCAGGACTGGGAGTCGGCGCGGCGTTTCCGCGGCCAGGACCCGCTGGGGATGGGCGAGGCTGTGGCGGCCATGCAGGACCTGGGCGAAATCGACGAACTCGCCGCCCAGCTCGCCCAGTCCTACCCCGGTGCGCGGCTGGAAGATATCGACCTGGAGATGCTGGAGCGTCAGCTCGGCGCCCAGGCCCGGGTGGACGCGGCACGGCTGGCCGAGCTGGAACGGGAACTACGTCGCCAGGGCCTGTTCGAGCGCGCCCCCGACGGCTCATTGCGGCTGACCCCGAAGGCACTGCGGCGGCTCGGGGAGGTCGCGCTCCGGGATATCGTCGGTAAATTGCGCAGCCGCAAAGGCCAGCGGGAAACCGCACTCGCCGGGCCGGCCGGGGAACCGACCGGCGCGAGCCGGGCCTGGCGGTTCGGCGATACCGAGCCCTGGGATGTCTCGCGTACGGTGCGCAACGCGGTACTGCGCTCGGCGTCCACCGGAAGCCGGACGGTCTCCCTGGATGTGGCGGATGTGGAGATCGCCGAGACCGAACAGCGCTCGCGGGCGGCGGTCGCGTTGTGCGTCGATACCTCGTGGTCGATGGTGCAGGACGGGCGCTGGGTGCCGATGAAGCGCACGGCGCTGGCCCTACAGCACCTGATCAGCACCCGGTTCCGGTCCGACGCTCTGGAACTGATCACCTTCGGCCGCCACGCCGGCACCGTGGACATCGCGGAACTCACCGGGCTCGAACCGGTTTGGGAGCAGGGCACGAACCTGCATCACGCGCTGCTGCTGGCGGGCCGGCATCTGCGCCGGCATCCCGACGCGGTACCGGTGGTGCTGGTGGTGACCGATGGGGAGCCGACCGCGCACCTGGAGCCGGACGGCACCTCCTACTTCAATTGGCCGCCGGACCGGCGCACCCTGGCCGTCACCATGACCCAGGTGGACTCGCTGGCCCGGCTCGGCGCCTCGATCTCGGTGTTCATGCTGGGTGAGGAACCGCGGCTGGCCGCGTTCGTGGATCTGGTGGCCAGGCGCAGCGGCGGCCGGGTGGTGGCACCCGACCTGGACGGGCTCGGCGCCGCGGTGGTCAGCGATTATCTGCGCGGTCGGCGCTGAGCGCCGGACCGGGAGAGGTGTAGGTATGCGGTTGGACCGTGATCGGGCGCGGACACGCTTCGCCGAGGCACGGGTCGCCCGGCTCGCCACCGTGACCACCGCGGGGGCACCGCATCTCGTCCCGATCGTGTTCGCGCCGGCCGGCGATACCATCTACACCGCGGTCGACGCCAAACCGAAGTCGACCACCGCGCTGCGCCGGCTGGCCAATATCGAGGCGAACCCGGATATCGCGGTACTCGCCGATTTCTACGATGAGGACTGGACCCGTCTGTGGTGGGTGCGCGCCGACGGGCGGGCGCGCATCGTGACCGGCGACGAGGCGCGCCACGGCCTGACGCAGCTGACCGCCCGCTACCCCGTCTATGTGACAGAGCCGCCGCCCGGCCCGGTTATCGCGCTCGATATCGCGCGCTGGTCGGGCTGGGCGGCGGGTTGATCACGTGCGGCGGATCAGGAACCGGCGCCGCCCATGGCGAACCGCAGCAGGGCCTGCTTGTCACCCTGCTTGATCTTGCCTTTGCGATTGAGCACCTCGAGCTGCCAGACATCACCGTTGCGGAAGGCGCGGGCCACGGCGTTGGCATTGTCGTTGCCCAGCAGCGACGGCCAGATATCGGCCACCTGCTGGCTGCTGCCGCCGGTGGCGTCGTAGACCTTGAACGAGATGTTGTTCGCCTTGTCGAATGAGCTGCCCTTCTTGAAGGCCGCCGCGACGAAGATGATCGCGTCGATACCGCCGGGGATCTCGGCGAAGGTGACGTGGACCGTTTCGTCGTCACCGGCGGCCGCACCGGTCTGTTCGTCGCCGGAATGCTGGACCGAGCCGTTGCCCAGCGGGTCCAGCGAATCCAGTCCGGCGAAACGGACCGGTTCGCTGCCCTGCATGAGAATGGCGATCAGGTCGAGGTCGACACCCTTCTTGCGGCGCGCCCAGCCGAGCGCCCCACCGCTGGCGCCCGCGGACGGGTCCCAGCTGACGCCGACACTCAGCTTGGCGATCCCCGCGAGATCCGCTGCGCCGTCTTCCTTTTTGAGCGTGATCATGGCTCAACCGTACCGGCTGCCGGAGAACACCGGGTGACCACCGAGTTCTCGGTCAGTGGACCGGGGAATCGGTGGCCCGGTGGGGGCGCGGCCAGGGGTGGCGGGCCAGCCCTTCGACGCCTTCGTTGAACCGCTCCAGGAGCCGGACCAATTGCTCGACCTCCTCGTCGGGCCAATCGGTGAGCACGGCGCCGACCCCGCGGCGTTGCAGGGCCAGATCGGCTTCGAACAGCCGGACCCCTTTTTCGCTGGGTCGGACCTTGCGGGCGACGCCGCCCTCGGGGTCCGGTACCCGCTCCACCAGATCCTGGTCGAGCATGGCGGCGACCTGACGGTTCACCGTGGACACGTCGAGACCGAATGCCTCGGCCAGTTCGCGCAGAGACAGCGGATCGCCGAGGCGCAGCCGGGTGAGGATCAGGTACGCGGATCTGTCCAGCTGGAACGGCGAATTCCGGCGGGCGGCCGGATACTGCCGGGACAACAGGTTCAGTTCCACGACGAGCCGCGCCAGCACGGCGGGGTTCCGGAGGTCCGCCGCGGAGGCGGCGATCGATGCAGCCGAATCGGACATTCGGACACTATGTCGTCTGTTTCGCCCGAATACAAAATTGTGCACCATACACAGCCTATGTAACGTACATATGCGTGACCGCTGTGGCCGACGACCCTTCCAGACCCGACGAACGCGATCGGCCCCGCCCCTCCCCGACAGCGCTGGTGGCCACCCTGAGCACCATCGGCATCGTCGTCTCGCTCATGCAGACTCTGGTCGTTCCGCTCATCCCGAGCCTGCCCACCCTCCTGGACACCACCGCCACCAATGCCTCCTGGGTGATCGCGGTGACCCTGCTGGCCTCCGCGGTCTGCACCCGATCAGCGGCTGGCTCGGCGATATGTTCGGCAAACGCCGCATCCTGCTGCTCGACCTGCTCGCCATGATCGTCGGCTCGATCCTGTGCGCCGTGTCCTCCTCGCTGCTGCCCGCGGTGGCCGGTCGCGCTCTCCAGGGCATCGCGATCGGTGCCATTCCGCTGGGCATCAGCATCCTGCGCGACGAACTGCCACCCGAACGCGTCGGTTCGGCGATGGCCGTGATGACTTCCACCCTCGGGGTGGGCGGCGCGATCGGGCTGCCGGTCGCCGCCCTGATCGCCGAACGCGCGGACTGGCACATCCTGTTCTGGGCGGCCGCGGTGACGGGCGGCGCAGGTGCGCTGCTGATCTTCCGGTTCGTCCCGGAATCCCCGATACGCACTCCCGCCCCTTTCCATTTCGGTGGCGCCGCGGGACTGGCGACCGCCCTGCTCGCCCTGCTCCTCGCGATCACTCAGGGCGCGCAATGGGGGTGGACCAGCGCCTCCATCCTGACCCTGTTCGCGATGTCGATCCTGGTGTTCCTCGGTTGGGGCCGTTACGAACTCGGGCGCCGGCATCCGCTCGTCGATCTGCGGGTCTCGGCGCGGCCGCGGGTACTGTTCACCACTATCGCCTCGATAGCAGTGGGTTTCGCGCTCTACGGCATGTCGCTGAGCTTCCCCCAACTGCTGATGGCCCCCGCGGAAACCGGCTACGGCCTCGGATCGACGATGGTGGTCGCCGGACTCGCCCTGGCCCCGAGCGGTTGCGTGATGATGCTGCTCTCGCCGGTCTCCGCCCGGATCTCGGCGCGCTCCGGTCCCAAACCGACCCTCGGTGTGGGTTCGGCGGTGATCGGCCGGCATCCTTCCCGGTGATCGACCGGGCCGCACTCACCGCGGCCCAGGCGCGGGTCGTCGATGCCGCCGCGACCGAATTCGCCGACCCGCGCGCGGGAGCGGGCTACTCCGAGGGAAACACCGAACCGTGGTGCGCGAACTTCGTGAGCTGGGTGATGCGTGCGGCCGGGCTGCCGCTGGTCAACCCGAATTCGGGATCGTGGCGGATCCCCGGCGTCTACACCTTGCAGGAGTACTACGAGAGTTCGGGTCGCTTCGCCGCCGCCGGGTCGGGGTACCGGCCGGTCACCGGTGATGTGATCCTCTACGGCCCGCAGAGCAGATACGGCCAGCACACCAATATCGTGCTGGCCGAAGACAACGACACCCTCACCACCATCGGCGGTAACGAGGGCGACGCGGTCGGTATCGAACGCTGGGACCCTGCCGCCGTCCCCGATATCCACATCGTCGGTTACGGGCGGCTGTCACCCGGATGGTGACGGGCGTGCCGCATCGATACCTTCATCGCGTAGCGTGACCCTCATTCGGTGGAGGTAGAGGTGTCGGAACGACTCATGGAACCGATCGAGCTAGGCGACCCGGGGTGGATCGACTACGCCGAGTTCGGCAGGCGGTTCGTCACCCACGCGGTGACCGAGCGGCGGATCGAGAAGGCGGTCGCCGGCATCACCGGGCGTGGGCTGACCATCGGCCCGGTCAATCTGGCACCCGCCGGACTCGCCGGGTTCCTCGCCGAGGGCCGGATCGACCGTCCCGTGGTGGTGCGCCGCGGCTCCGAAGTCGCCTTCGATGTGCGGATACCGGTATCTCTGCGGGTCGAGATCCTGCTCGGCGGCAAGCCCCTACGGTCGGAGACAGTGGTATCCATCGGTCTCACCTTCCGCGCCCGCACCGCCGATCCGCTGCTGATCGTGATCGATATCCCGCGCGTCGAGCCCGCGGATGTGAGTGTGCTGGTGCGCCTGTCCGCCGCCGACTCGGTGGCCGAATGGCTACTCGACCCGATTGCCGGTCTGTTGCAACGGGAGGTGGCCAATCGGGTGAACGGTATGCTGCGTGATCCGGGCGTGATGCGCAGCCGGATCTACGATATCGAGGCCATCGTCGCCCGCGAACGCTCCCCGCACCGCGGCCACACCCGGTTCGACTGGATCGACTACGCCGAATTCGGGCGGCGGTTCTTTCCGCGCATCGTCACCCGCGACCGGCTCGAACAATTCGTCACCCCGCTCGCCGACCGGCGGATCGAGATCGGCCCGCTACGCGCCGGCCCCCGGGCGGCGGCCGAGGTCACCGTGCGCGGCGAGGTCGGTCTGCCCGCACTGACCGACCTGATACCCGAGACCGCCACGGCCGACGACGATCCGGTGCTGGTCCGCTTCGACCTGGTCGTCCCGGTCACCCTCGACATCACGGTCAGCGTGCTCAGGGACAACCACTACCGCGCGGACGTGGAGATTCCCCTGCAGCTCACCGCGCACGCAGCCGACCCCCTGCTCATCGTGGTGGAAGTCGACCCGCCAGAACGGGAGAACGTCCGCCTCGACTACGTCGCCCGGGGTATGCGCGCCACCGTCCTCGGCGTCCTGGCGGGCATCAAGAAACAGATCGTCGCGCAGGTGGTCCGCGTCGTCCGCACCGAGCTCGCCGACCCCGCCATGCGAACCCTCGATGTAGGCGAACGCATAGACCGGCTGCTGTAAATCCGGCGTCGCCCCCGGCGGCGCGTGGCCGTCGGTCGTGGCGGTCGTCTTGGGGATGTGGTGCAATTACCCACGTTCGAGGCTCCCGGCGCACGCAGTGCCGATGGGAAGGCGCGCCGGGCACGCCGTTGCTGTCCACCCGGGGTGTGAAGGAGTCTCGATGGTTTCTGCACTGTCTCGCCGGGCTCTGCTCGGATACACCGCCGCCGCCGTCGCCGCAGGTGCGGTGGGGTCGTCCCTCGGGGCTCCCCGCGCCGGTGCGGCTTCGCTGGGGACCCTGCTCGATTACGCGGGGGGTGTGCCGTCCGCGGCGGCCATCAAGGCGGCCGGCCACGCCGGGGTCATCCGGTATGTGTCCGACCGTCGGCCGGGAGCGGAGTGGATGGCCGGGAAACCGCTGCTCGCGGGGGAGGTCGAGGATCTGCGGGCCGCCGGGCTGGCCATCGTGTCCTGCTACCAGTTCGGCAAAGGGCCCACCGCGGACTGGCGCGGCGGATACGACGCGGGCCGTCGGCACGCCGAGCGCGGGCTGGCGCTGCACCGCGCGGCCGGGGGACCGGAGAACCGGCCCATCTACGCCTCCATCGACGACAACCCGAACCCCGTGGAATTCGCCACCATGATCCTGCCGTATCTGCTCGGCTGGCAGGCGGTGATCGGCCGGGAGAACACCGGGGTCTACGCCAATGCGCCCACCATCGACCTGGCCCGGACGGCCGGCGTGGGCGCGTGGTTCTGGCAGCACGATTGGGGAACCGCGCCGGAATATGTGCATCCGGCCGCGCATCTGCACCAATTCGAGATCGACGATCGCACGGTCGACGGGGTGGGCGTGGATGTGAACGATATCCTCGCCGCGGAGTACGGGGCCTGGTGACCGGCGCCGCCCGGCGGACGGGTCAGCGCGCCGGGCGTTTCGTTCGATTGGCGGCCACGTACAGGTAGATCAGCGGCGCCACCGCCCCGCACAGGAACAGCAGCAGCGTCGGGAGATCGCTGCGCAACGGGACATCACCGCCGGGGCCCCGGCTCGCCGCGACCAGGAAGGCGCCCAGCCAGGCAGCGATCGGCAGGAACAGCACGGTCGGCCGGGTGCTCACGGTGGCGGCCGCCCACACCAGGGCCACGTTCACCGGAGCGGCGATCAGCGCGACCATCGGCACGGCGACGCTGCCGATATAGAACGGCAGATAGAGCACCTCCAGGGCCAAGGTGATCACCGCGTTCACGATCAGGACCGCGATCAGCACCGGGCCGAGCACCGCGGTCGCCAGTGCGGTCCAGCGGGCGCGCGGATTCGCACCGGCCCGACCGTCCACGGTGGCGGTCATCCGCGCGCCCGGGTCGTCGAAAACCGTCGGGCGGTCGCTGCGGTTCCGGTCCCGCTCGCCGATTCCGAGTGCTGCATAGTGACGAGTCTATTGGTGCGCGGACGCCGCTCGGCTACAGCGAACCGGCGAAGAGGTCGTCTTCCCGGCCGTCCGGCCCACCGGCCCAGGCGCGACCGCGGACCAGAATGTAGTGCTCCTCCGGCAGGACCGGCTGGGCGATCATATTGGTCAGCGCGAATTCCCGGCCCGACGGCGCGACCGTGAGCTGGGTGGCATGAGCGCGCAGCGCGGCGCGTTTCCGGGGCAGCGATTCGGTGACATCGATCGCCGTGGTCACCGAATTACTCGGTACGCACGCCAATTCGTCCTCGGCGGGCAGCTGCCAGCCGGGTGGTAGCGCGCCGGGCAGGCCGTCCACCGTGCGGCGGGCCAGCGCCCGCAGATGGTCGCGCAGGATATCGGCGTCGGTCACGGTCCAATAGAACTTGGGCGTGTCCCAGCCCTGCCCGGCCGCGGCCTCGACGGCTTCGGTGGTCACCCGGTGGGTACGGATATGGTCCGGGTGGCCGTAGCCGCCGTGCGGGTCATAGGTCACCACCACGCGGGGTCGCAGGTCGAGAATCACCTCGGTGAGGGCCCGGACTGCCTCCGGACCGGACTCCACGAAGGCCCGTGGATGCTCCGCCGACGGAGTCCCGGCCATACCGGAATCGCGCCAGCGGCCGGCGCCCCCGAGGAAGTACGGCGGTCCGGCGCCGAGTTCGGCGAGGGCGCGGGTGAGTTCACCGATCCGGTACCCGCCCAGTTGATCGGCGCGGTCGGCGGTCAGGCCCGCCCAGCGGTCGCCCATCACCTCACCCTCTTCACCGAGCGTGCAGGTCACCACCGTCACCGGGACACCGAGACGCCGGTAGTGGGCGATCGTGCCCCCAGCGGTGATGGTTTCGTCGTCGGGGTGGGCGTGGACCAGCAGCAACCCACCCGTACGTCCTTCGCCGGCGCCGGTCACGGCACACGCCGCCACATCGCCGCGTCGCCGAATATGCCGGCCTGGATCGCTCCGCTCAGCGACGCCCCGTCCACCGAGGGACCGGCCGCGGCCACCACGTTGTCCTGCACGATCGGCAATACCGTGGACGCGCCCCACAGCCGGGGTTCGGCCTCGCCCAGGGTGCGCGGAACGTCCACGCCGTGCAGCGCGCCATCGATCGGCGGTTGAAACTGCGGATCGCAGATACCGGACAGGTTGCTCGGCGCCCGGCGGGCCGCCTCCACGGCGGCCGGGACCTCGGTTTGTTCGCCGTCGGTCGTGGGCGTGACGGGTGCCGCGGGCGGGCAACCGTAGCGGGAGGCCAGTGCGGTGGCGGGATCGCCGCCGGTCGCCTCCCAGCCCACCACCGCGTCGATGGAATTCTCCACGAGGCCTTTGCCATACAGCTCGTCGGCCGCCAGATTGAGCACCGACGCGTCGATCCCGGCACTGCGCAACTGGTCGGCGGCGGTATTGGCCACCGCCAGCGCGGTATCGTCGCCGGTCACCGCGCCGATCCGCAGGACCAGCGGCTCGCCGTTGCGGGCCAGCGAGCGGGGCCGCGGGGCCGGTGAGGTCGCCGAGACCGGCGGTGGCTCCGGGGCGCGGCCGAACCCGGCCTCGGCCAGCAGGCCGAACGCCTGGTCGGGGTTGAGACGCGGGGGTTCGGTCGGCGTGTAGCCGGGATCGGAGGGGGAGAGCACCTGCGCCCGCACCGGTTCCACCCAGTTACCGGTCTGCGCGCCGACCGTGGCCAGCAGTGCCGGATCGAGCAGCGCGAGGATCGCGGTCCGGACCCGGTGGTCACCGAGCACCCCCTCGCGTCCGTTCAGGGTGAGCCGGAGTTGCCGGGACTGCGGCATGATCGCGGTGCGCACCGACGGGATCGCGGCCAGCTGGGCCTGGGTGGCGACGCCGCCGTGCACCAGCGCCATCTGGGTGTCGCCGGTGCGCAGCGAATCCGCCAGCTGGGCGGGGGTGCCGCCGCGGCGCAGCAGGATCTGGTCGGGACGGGCCGGGGTGCCCCAGTAGCGGTCGTTGCGTTCCAGCAGGATCTCATCGCGACCGGGATCGGCGGATTCGATGGTGAAGTTCCCGCCCGAGACCGGTATCTGCTCGACCAGCGTCCGCTGGAAGCCGCCCGGCGAATCCTTCATGAGATGCGACGGCAACAGGTTCGCGAACAATTGCGGCCAGGTCGGATAGGGCTTGTCGAACACCACGGACACCGTTTTGCCGCCGCCGGAGGAACGGACCTCGGTGATCAGGCGGTACCCGGCCGGGTCGATCACACCCGGCTGCGTGATCATCTGCTGCCACAGGTAGTGGAAGTCCTCGGCCGCGATGGGCGCCCCGTCGGACCAGTTCGCCTGATCCTTCAGCTTGTAGGTGACGGTGAACGGTGCCTCGGAGGTCACCGTCGCCGAATCGACCAGCGCCGTATCCGGAACCCACAGCGTGCCGCCGGGCAGGGCTGGGTCGGGTGTGGGCCGGAACGGACTCGGCAGCACCATGGCCGCCACCGCGGCGGTCGCCGGGGACTGGTTCGACCGCAGATGCGGGTTGAAACCGATCCCGATGTCGTCGATGGCGACGACCACCGTGTTCTTGGTCGGCTGCGCCGGTTCGGTCTTCGGGCTGTCCGTACTGGCGATGGGCGGCGGCGGATCGGCAGTGCATCCGGCCAGTACCGGAACGAGCACCGCCATGAACACCAGCAGCCCGCGCCACACCGCGCGCCTCCCCGAAATCACGTTCGGCACTCTACCCAAACCCGCGCCGGCCCGTCCGGGGGCGAAACCGCTTACAGCGCGGCCCGGTCGCGCGCCTTGCGACGCGACAGCTCCCGGGCCCGCTCGCCTGCGGCGAGGGTGACCTTGCGCACTCGCACGACCTCCGGCGTCACCTCGACGCATTCGTCGGCGGCGCAGAATTCCATGGCCATTTCCAGGTCGAGCTGCAACGGCTTGGCCAGCGTCTCCATCACATCGGCGGTGGAGGAGCGCATATTGGTGAGCTTCTTCTCCTTGGTCACATTGATATCGAGATCCTCGGCGCGCGGATTGATCCCGACGACCATGCCCTCGTAGGTTTCCGCGCCCGGTTCGACGAAGAACTGCCCGCGGTCGGCGAGCTGGATCATGGCGAAGGGGGTCACCGAACCGGAGCGGTCCGACACCAGCGAACCGGTGTGCCGGGCCCGGATCTCACCGGCCCACGGCGCGTAACCGTGGGAGACGGCGTTGGCGATACCGGTGCCGCGGGTCTCGGTCAGGAAATCGGTACGGAAACCGATCAGACCGCGGGAGGGCACGATGAACTCCATCCGCACCCAACCCGCGGCGTGGTTGTTCATCTGCACCATCTTGCCCTTGCGGGCGGCCAGCAGCTGGGTGATGGCGCCCAGGTACTCGTCGGGGCAGTCGATGGTGAGCTCTTCGTAGGGCTCATGCACCTTGCCGTCGACCTGCCGGGTCACCACCTGCGGTTTGCCGACGGTCAGCTCGAATCCCTCGCGCCGCATCTGCTCGACCAGGATCGCCAGCGCGAGCTCGCCGCGGCCCTGGACCTCCCAGGCGTCCGGGCGGCCGATATCGAGCACCCGCAGTGAGACATTGCCCACCAGTTCCTGATCGAGCCGCGATTTCACCATGCGAGCGGTGAGCTTGTGGCCCTGGACCCGGCCGACCAGCGGCGAGGTGTTGGTACCGATCACCACCGAAATGGCCGGTTCGTCCACCGTGATGCGGGGCAGCGCGACCGGCTCGTCCGGGTCGGCCAGGGTGTCGCCGATCATGATGTCGGTGATACCGGCGACGGCGACGATATCGCCGGCCACCGCGACCTCACCCGGCTGCCGTTCCACGCCGATCGTCTGCAGCAGTTCGGTGATCTTGACGTTCTTCACGCCGTCGGCGTGCATCCACGCCACGTTCTGCCCCTTGCGGAGTTCACCGTTGTGGATGCGGACCAGCGCGAGCCGGCCGAGGAAGGCAGAGGCGTCGAGGTTGGTCACATGGGCCTGCAGCGGCGCGGACGCGTCGCCCTTGGGGGCGGGGATGTTCTCCAGCAGGACCTCGAACAGCGCGTCCAGGTTCTCCGCGTTCGGTACCTCGCCGTTGCGCGGCTGTTCCTTGGACGCCTTGCCCGCGCGACCGGAGGCGTAGAGCACCGGCAGGTCGAGGGCGAGTTCGGCCGCTTCGGCGGCGTCGTCGTCCAGATCGGAGGCCAGGTCCAGCAGCAGATCGTGGCTCTCCTCGACCACCTCGGCGATCCGCGCGTCGGGCCGGTCGGTCTTGTTGACCACCAGGATCACCGGCAGACAGGAGGCCAGCGCCTTGCGCAGCACGAACCGGGTCTGTGGGAGCGGGCCCTCCGAGGCGTCGACCAGCAGCACCACACCGTCGACCATGGACAGGCCGCGTTCCACCTCGCCGCCGAAGTCGGCGTGGCCGGGGGTGTCGATGACATTGATGACGGTGACGCTGCCGTCGGGATGGTGCCGGTGCACGGCGGTGTTCTTGGCGAGAATGGTGATGCCCTTCTCGCGCTCCAGATCGCCGGAGTCCATCACCCGGTCCACGGGTTCGGCCCGTTCGGCGAATGCGCCGGACTGCCGCAGCATGGCGTCGACGAGCGTCGTCTTACCGTGGTCGACGTGCGCCACGATGGCGACGTTGCGAAAATCGCGTGCAGACGACACGCCGGTTCCTCCTGCTGTTAACTGTTGCTTGCGGCCGGACCCTGCGACAGGGAGATTCGAACTCACCAGGCATCTGGGCCGGTTACACCCTACCGGGAACTCGGAGGCCTGCTGGCGCCGCCCGGAAGTAAGGGTATGCTAACCCACATGGGCAAGGTCAAGGCGAGCGAGGTTTCGAGCCTCAAGCCGAAGAAGAAGTGCTGTCGTAAGAAGACGCGCTGCGTGAAATGCCCTGTGGTCATCATGCGGATGAAACGCCTGGAGGCCGCGGGCGCCTCCGGTAAAGAACTGAAGAAGGGCCTGAAGAAGGCGCGTGCCGCCTGAGGGGTGCGGTTGTAGGAATGTGGTGGCGGGGTATGTCCGCGGTATGACCACATCACTGCTCTCCGAGTCCGAGATCGCCGCGGCCCTGGAAACCCTGCCGGAGTGGAGTCGGGCCGGTGACGCGCTGACCCGCACGGTCGAGGCCGCCACCTTCCCCGCCGGAATAGAACTCGTCCGGCAGGTGGCCGATATCGCCGAATCGGCGAATCACCATCCCGATATCGACATCCGGTGGCGCAAGGTCACCTTCACCCTGTCCACGCACTCCGCGGGTGGGCTCACGGCACAGGACGTGGCGCTGGCCCGGGAGATAGATCGGCTGGCGCCGTAGCGGTCCGGGAGGCCGTCCGGCCCGCCCAGACGATCCAGCCGTAGCAGACCAGCGCACCGAGCACGTACACCGTGCCGAGCCAGGACCACACCCCCCAGCGGGAGATGGTCCAGATCGAATCCTGCAGGAACGAGAGCACCCACGGCGCGCCGATCAGCGTCGTCACCAGCCAGTACCCGGCCAGTATCTTCGCGCCGGGCACGGCCCGGTACGGCCCGTAGAGCAACCAGAGGACGGTCGGCAGCAGCCAGCCCCAGTGGTGCGACCAGGAGATGGGCGAGACCAGCAGCCCGAACAGCTGCACGATCAGCACGGTGCCCAGCAGATCATCGCGGCGCAGCGCCCGCCACGCGCACCACCCCAGCGCCGCCGCCACCGCTACCGCCGCGATCCACCACGGCCCGGTGCCCACATCGCTGCCCAGCAGCCGGCTCAGCGCGCCGCGCAGCGATTGGTTCCACACCGATCCCACCGGCCCGATCCGGTCGGCGTCACCGAGCAGGGTGCCGAAATAACGCCGGGTCTCCTCCGGATTGATCAGGAAACTGGCCGCCACGGTCAGGCCGAACACCGCCGCCGACCAGATGGCGGCGGCCCAGCGCCGCCGCGCCACGAAATAGAGGCCGCTGATCGCGGGAGTCAGTTTGATACCCGCGACCGCGCCCACCAGGGTTCCCGACAGCCACCACCGCGAGCTGCGGACAGCGACCATCACGCCGAGCATCAGGAAAACATTGACCTGGCCGTAGTCGATCGTGGTGCGCACCGGCTCGAACCAGAGGCCCACCGCCGTCCACGCCACCATGGCGGTGCGCCACCGCGCTTCGCGCAGGGCGTCGGGTCCCAGCATCAGCTCGAACGCGATCCGGACCACCCAGTACAGCGCCGCGACGATGGCGAACAGCCACAGCATGGCGACCACGGTGAACGGCAGGAAGTGCAGCGGGAAGAACACCACCGCGGCGAACGGCGGGTAAGTGAAGGGCAGCGGGAAATCCGGTGTCTTCTCGGCGTAGGTGAAATCGTAGAGATGGTCGGTGAGCAGGGCCGCCGACCCGTCGACATAGACGTGCAGGTCGACGAGGTTCATCCCGTTCGGGGTCAGCAGCATCCACAGCAGCCGCGCCAGTACGGTGATCCCGAGCGCCACCAGGGCCAGGCGAAACGGTACGAACCCCCGAATGTCGGTCCGGGCGCCGCTGGGCTGAGTCAATACACGAGCTTTCGAGTCGGTCCGGGCCGGCGGCCGGACCCGGTGCTGTTGGGCGCGTCGCCGGTTTTCCGGCCCGGAATACATTAACCCCACCGCTTTCCGCGCGAACGCGAGCCTTGCGCGCGCTCCGCGCAGTCGGTGGCAAACAGTGCGCAGCGGGTGCGGTAACCATCGAGCAACCGATGAGTCACGACTGCACATCCGCCTCGTTTTTCACGCCGGTCACTCCAGTTGCACGCTACTGTTCGGTAGCACAGCGAATTGGGGCTCGCAATCCCGACCCCGGTGCTGTACAACGCGCGTCAGTGTCCTTAGAGTGACCCCGAAACGACGGCTTTTCAGCGTCGCCCAGATGTACCCGAGGTAAGGACGGCTAGACCAGTGCTTCGCACCCGAGGATCGCGGATCGCAATGTCCGCGCTCGCTATTGCGGCGGGCGCCTCCCTCGTGGCGCCCGCGACGGCCGTCGCGGCTCCGGCCACCGAGGCGTCGGTGAGCAGCGTCCCGATGGTCCCCGAAGGGGTTCCCGTCGACGTTCTCGCCGCCCTGGCCCCGGCCATCGTCAACGCACCGGCCCCGGCGGCCAAGGACATCGCCGCGCCGGGCAGCCCGCAGGAGGCCATTCTTTCCCAGGCCCGCGCGCTGCTGGCGGCGGTGAATCTGCCCCCGCAGATCAAATCGACGCTGGAACGGGTCATCACGTTCCTCGACGGCAGCGGCGGTGGCGGCCCCGAGATCCCGGAATCCGGGCCGGCAATCGCCCAGTTCCTCTACCCGACCATCGGCCAGGGTTGTATCGCCCCGTCCGGCGATTCGGTCGGTACCGCCCTCGCGGTGCCCGGCCCGGCGCAGCTGCCGCCGCCCGGACCGGCCGCCGGCCAGACAGGCTTCGTGTTCACCGCGCTGGGCACCGAACGCCCCACGGCCGAACAGCCGCAGCCGATGACGGTGCAGTGGCGCAACCTCGACACCGGTGAGGCGGGCTCGCAGCCGCTGACCGACGCGGCCAAGATCAACCCCGACGGCCCGGCCACCCTCTCGGCCATCGCGAACACCGGTACCGGCCGTATCGTCGCGGTCATCGGCGGCGGACTCACCACCCAGGCCACCGAAACCGAAACCCGTAGCTGCACTTTCATGCCGACCATCGGTTTCTTCACCGTCGGCTGAAACCCACCGCGCTGCCGGCACGCGGTGGATGCCCGTTCTCGCGGCAACTTCGTGCGGGGCTGTGTGCCTTGTTGACCTGGGTAGGCTCACAGCACTGTGAGTGCTCAATGGTTTCCGATCTGTGGACGGCCAACCGCACACGCGCCGGCCGCCCGGCTGTGGTAGACCGGGGTGATGGCGACTGTCGAAAGATCGCGCAAGTCCGGCATCCGGAGCCGGCGCTCGTCACGGTCGATTCTGTCGATCCGCTCCGAGGGCTCGATTCTGTCCATCGGCTCCGCGTATTCGATTCTGTCCATCGGCAGTGTGGGGTCGGTGCTGTCGATCGGGTCCATCGGATCGTTCGGTTCGGCGATCTCCAGCGGGTCCATCCTGAGTCTCGGCTCGGCTCTGTCCGGCCTGTCCCGGTGGTCCCTGCTGTCGTGGATGGGTGATCACGCGAGTCCGGATACCCGTCCCGGCCTGCGCGTGGTGGCCGACGAACCCGATCTGCGGGAGTCCGCGACCTGCCACTGTCAGACCTGACACCGGCTACTACGGCTCCTGCCCACCATCCGTCTTGCCCGGATGGTGGGCGTTCGTGGCCGTGCTCCGGCCCGTGCCGCCGGAGATGACGCCGTCCAGCACCGCCCAGGCGCGATCCATCGGTATGTCGTGGACGAGGTACAGCTTCTTACCCGCTGCCGTGGCGGCGCCCAGAGTGGCCAGGCCGGCTCGGCGCTGCCAGAAGGTCCGCCGCACCGTCCAGCCGATGATGCCGGGTGCTTCGAGGCAGGTGCGTTCGCGGTCGAGGGAGCCGGAGCGGACGACCAGCCAGGTGGGGGATCCAGCGGTGGCGGGGACGACCGCGTGGCCGAGGCCGCGGTAGCGGTCCTCGGCGAGCAGTACGCAGACCGGTACCAGAGCGGCCGGCAGCAGCCACCACCACGGCGCGACCTGCCGATCCGCGGCGTTCGAGAGGAACAGGGCCACCGCGGTGAGCGGTACAGGCCAGCAGGCCCGGACGTATCGTCGCCGCCGGGCGGCCGGACCGTGCCGGGTCAACGGGATATCGGCGAGGGCGGCCGGTTGTACCGCTGTCGCGGAGGTGTTCGCGTTCCGGTGCGGACTCGGCAGCCGGGCGAGGGTCTGTTCGACCGCCGCGCGGGGGGATTGCGGCAGTATCTTCTGGCGCGGGTTCTCACCGGTCATCACGGCTTCCAGTTGCGCGGCTCCGGCGAGGCGCAGCAGGAGTGGTTCGCGGATGGTGGCGCCGCGCAATCGTGCCGTGTCGAGGGTGATCCGGCGCAGCGTGAACAGTCCGCGGCGGATCTGCAAGGTGCTGCCGTGATCGGTGACGCGGAGTCCGTAATAGGTGGCGAGGTAGTGCGCGCACGCCGCCACGCTCACGACGACCGTCAGGACGAGCAGTGTCGCGAGGCCGACCACCAGCAGCGACAGCACCCCGAAATCGCGCAGGCTGTCGACGGTGTCGTGGCCGATGCTGATCTCGGCGGCCCCGAATCCGAACTGAGCGGCCAGTCCCAGCGCCGAAGCGGCGAGCGCGAAACCGGTCAGCGACAGCGGTGCGTACCGGACCCACCCCGGCTGCCAGTGGCCGATCTCCGCACCCTGCTCGGCCGCGGGGGCCGCCGGCCCGGTGTCCGCGCCGTCGCCGGGCAGGGCCGGAACGGGATCGTCGGCCGCGGTACGCGGGGTACGGGTGTGGGCCAGTAGTTCGGCGCGCAGCGGCCGGACCTGTCCGGCGGCGAGTGCGTCCAGTCTGAACCGGTCGCCGGCCTCGGCTTCCTGGCCGGTGCCGATCACCACCACGGCCAGGCCCAGTATCCGGTGCAGCGGGTCGGCCTCGATATCCACCGACCGGATTCGCGCCCGCGGCACCGCCAGCCGTTTCCGCCGGATCAAACCGGTGCGCAGTTCGACATGGGTCGGCCCGACCCGGTAGGTGGTGGTGAACCACAGGGTGAGCGCGTACGGGACCACGAACACCAGGCCCAGCAGGCTGTAGAGCGGGTTACCGGAACTGACGCCCAGGACAACCGCGCCGATCACGGCGGGCAGGAACTTCACGATCTCCTGAATCGGATGGACCAGCAGCATCCGGCGATCCAGGCGTAGCCACGGCTCGTCGTCCCCGGGAACGGGGGTCTCCGGCTCGGCGGCAGGGCCGGGCTCGCCCGCCGGACGCGGTCCCGTCATCGACTAGACTCCGGGGAAACCCCCGCCTTCAAGCGTGGGGAGGAATCGGAGTCGAACGTTCTTCTGATTTTCGGCATAGCGTTTTGCTACCTCCAGGGTCGCGCCACCGACAGTGGCGACGAAGTACGAATGAAAAGTCCAAAAGTCGGTAGACGGACTCGAGCCCGCACGCAGCACGCGGGAGGATCGGGATCGACTGGGGCGTGACCACGACCGCCGCCACCATCAGCCCCGCCCATGACCTCCCGTACGGGGGGCATCGACGCCGTTGCGCCGCCGAACTGGCGCGGGCGCAACGGAAGATGGCCCGCCGAAGGCGGCCGAAAAGGCAGGCGCAGAGCAACGGTTACCAGCGGGCGCGGCGTGAGGCTGCCCGTCTGCACAAGAAAGCGGCCCGCCAGAACACGCACGCTGCGCGCGTGTGGGCTCGGCGCGTGGCCGACGACCACCACACCATCGCCATCGAGGACTTCTAACCGAGGTTCCTGGCCCGATCCACCATGGCCGGTAAAGCAGCGGATGCCGCGATCGGTACGGCGAAACGCGAGCTGATCGGACGTGCCACGCGGGCGGGGCGGAAGGTGGTGTTGGTTCCGCCCGCGTATACGACTATGACCTGTGCGAGCTGTGGTGCGATAGCCAAGCAGCGGCTCGCGTTGGATGTGTGTGTCTTCGAGTGTGGCTCGGGGGGTCACATCGCAGACCGGGACCGCAACGCCGCCCACGTTATTTTGGCGGCCACGGTAGAACTCGACCGTGCCAGCGTTGACGACGTAAGACATTATCGGCCTCCCTCCAGGGCGGTCGGTGGTGCTGTCCGAGCTGGAAATCCCCCGGCTTCAGCCGTGGGGAAAGGTTAAGTGGCGTCCCCGCGGTGACACGCCGCGATTCCGGTCAACCGGGTCACCGTCTGCTCGGCCACCGCGCGGTCCAGCAGGCTGATGTGCACCGCGCCCGCGGACGAAGCCGTGGTCACCGTCACTGTCGACAGGTCGAGGAGGCGTTCCAGCGGGCCGCGTTCGGTGTCCACGGTCTGCACCCGGGAGATCGGTGCCACCCGGCTCTCCTGGGTCAACCAGCCGGATCGGGAGTAGACGGCGTCATCGGTCACCTCCCAGCGGTGCACCCGGTACCGCCAGCGGGGCACCACGATCATGGTCAGCACGGCCACCAGTAGCGCGATCCCCGCTACCGCCGCCTGCCAGGTCCGGCGATCGGAGTCGAAGACGACCCACCCGAGCAGCCCGGCGAATACGCCGAGCCAGGACAGCGCGATCTGCACGGTCCACAGCGTCTTCGCGCGCGGACTGGGCCGCCACGACGGCTCGGCCAGGACATCGAGCGAGTGTGGCGGGCTGTCCGGCGGCATATATTCATCGTCGCACGGCGGGATGTGCGGCCGACTGTTCATAGATGGCAACCATTGAGCACTGACAGTGATGTGAGCCTCCCCAAGCCGGTCGAGGCGCACGACAGCGCGCACCTTCTGTCTTTATCGGATGGTCTACGTCCATGGTCGGGGCCCGCCCCCGATTCTGGACCGACGGAGCGAAGGAGCGCAGCGACTGAGCGCAGGAGGGAAGAATCGGGGTCACAGGGCCCCGACCCGCCCCGCCGGAGGCGGGGCAAATGAACACAGCCCCGACCTGCACGGAATAGCCCGAGATGCACGGGGGTTGTGAACGCTCAACGACCTGGGAGGAGACAGTTCCGGATGTGTGCCGCATGATCGAGGGCGTGACCGAACTACCCGAACCGACCGTCCCGACCCCCGTGCCGACCCTGTCCGCCATGCGCCGGGCGCTGCGCCGGGCACGCGACGGGGTCACGCTGAACGTCGACGAGGCCACGGTGCTGCTGCACGCGCGCGGCGACGACCTCGCCGATCTGTGCCGCAGTGCGGCCCGGGTACGTGACGCCGGGCTGGCCTCGGCCGGACGACCTGCCACGATCACCTATTCGCGCAATGTCTTCATCCCGCTGACCCATCTGTGCCGCGATACCTGCCACTACTGCACCTTCGTGACGGTGCCGGGCAAGTTGCGGGCACAGGGTCGCGGGATGTTCCTGGAACCCGACGAGGTGCTCGATATCGCGCGCCGGGGCGCCGAACTGGGCTGTAAGGAAGCGCTGTTCACCCTCGGCGATCGGCCCGAGGCCCGCTGGCCCGAGGCCGCGCAGTGGCTGGATGAGCGCGGCTACGATTCCACCCTCGACTATCTGCGCGCGGTGTCGATCCTGGTGCTCGAGGAGACCGGGCTGCTGCCGCATCTCAACCCCGGCGTCATGTCGTGGGAGGAGATCTCCCGGCTGAAGCCGGTGGCGCAGTCGATGGGCATGATGCTCGAGACCACCGCGACCCGGCTGTTCACCGAGAAGGGCAACTGCCATTACGGCAGCCCCGACAAGGACCCGGCGGTGCGGTTGCGTGCCATCACCGACGCGGGCCGGCTCTCGGTGCCCTACACCACCGGTGTTCTGGTGGGTATCGGCGAGAACATGGCCGAGCGGGCCGATACGATCGCCGCGATCCGCAAGCAGCACAAGGCGTTCGGCCATATTCAGGAAGTGATCGTGCAGAACTTCCGGGCCAAGGACGACACCGCCATGCGGCACGCACCCGACGCGGACTTCACGGAGTTCCTGGCCACCATCGCGGTGACCCGCCTGCTGCTCGGGCCCGACGTCTCGGTGCAGGCGCCGCCGAACCTGGTGTCCGAGGCGGAGTGCCGTGCCCTGCTGGAAGCCGGGATCGACGACTGGGGCGGCGTCTCGCCGGTGACCCCCGACCATGTGAATCCCGAGCGCCCCTGGCCCAATCTGGACACGCTGGCCGAGATCACCGCGGCTGCCGGTTTCGAATTGGTGGAACGCACCTCGGCGCATCCGAAGTACGTGCGGGCGGGTAACCCGTGGATCGATCCGCGGATCGGCGCGCATGTCGCGGCCCTGACCGATGCCGAGACCGGGCTGGCGAAGGCCGGCGCGTTCCCGGTGGGTCTGCCCTGGCAGGAGCCGGACGAGTCCTGGGAGTCGGCGGGTCGTACCGACCTGAACACCGAGATCGATACCACCGGGCGCAATACCGATACCCGTAGCGATATCGACAATGCGTTCGGCGACTGGGACACCATCCGCGAGCAGGTCCGCGATCTCGCCGCCGCGCCCCAGCGGCTGGACGCCGATGTCCTGGACGCGCTGCGTGCCGCGGAACGGGATCCGGCCGGCCTGACCGATGCCCAGTACCTGGCGCTGGCCACCGCCGACGGACCCGATCTGGAAGCGGTCGCGGGTCTCGCGGATCAGCTGCGCCGCGATGTCTGCGGCGACGATGTCACCTACGTGGTGAACCGCAATATCAACTTCACCAATATCTGCTACACCGGCTGCCGGTTCTGCGCGTTCGCGCAGCGCAAGGGGGATGCCGACGCCTTCACTCTCAGCACCGACGAGGTCGCCGACCGGGCCTGGGAGGCCTACGTCGACGGCGCGACCGAGGTCTGCATGCAGGGTGGTATCGACCCCGACCTACCGGTCACCGGCTACGCCGATCTGGTGCGCGCGGTGAAGGCGCGGGTGCCGTCCATGCACGTCCACGCCTTCAGTCCGATGGAGATCGTCAACGGAGCCTCACGCGGTGGCGAAAGCGTTCGCGATTGGCTGATCGCGCTGCGCGAAGCCGGACTGGGCACCATCCCCGGTACCGCCGCCGAGATCCTCGATGACGAGGTCCGCTGGGTGCTCACCAAGGGCAAACTGCCCGCCTCCGCCTGGATCGATGTGGTCACCACCGCCCACCAGGTCGGTATCCGGTCGAGTTCGACCATGATGTACGGGCACGTCGACAACCCCAGCCACTGGGTCGGGCACCTGCGCGTGTTGCGCGGTATCCAGGACGAGACCGGTGGTTTCACCGAATTCGTGCTGCTCCCGTTCGTGCACCAGAGCGCCCCGCTCTACCTGGCAGGCGCCTCCCGTCCGGGCCCCACCAATCGCGACAACCGCGCCGCGCACGCCCTGGCCCGGATCATGCTGCACGGCCGGATCGACAACATCCAGACCAGCTGGGTGAAACTCGGCACCACGGGCACCCGGGTGATGTTGCGCAGCGGCGCCAACGACCTCGGCGGTACCCTCATGGAGGAGACCATCTCCCGGATGGCGGGTTCGCAGCACGGGTCGGCGAAGACGGTGGCAGAACTTGCCGAGATCGCCGAGGGTATCGGCCGGCCGGTCCGGGAACGCACCACCACCTATGGTGTTCCACCCGAGCGAGCTGCGGCAGTCCCCGGCCTGGAACTCGTCTAGGTGTGCGTGGCCGTCGGATGAAGGCCGGCAGCGGCCGAGCGTGGTAGTGGAGTACCGGAGCACGGAGCTCCGACCCGGAAATCCCGGAGCCGGCACCGAGTATTAGGGCAGGCTCACCGAGCGTAGCCTGTGGGGCGCCAGGGATACTTGTGTGCGGGCGCAGTTACCCGGAGAAGGAAGACTTAGGAGCGGGAGTGACGTACATCATCGCCGAACCGTGCGTTGACGTGAAGGACAAGGCATGCATCGAGGAATGCCCTGTGGACTGCATCTACGAGGGCGGTCGCATGCTCTACATCCATCCCGACGAATGCGTTGACTGTGGTGCGTGTGAGCCGGTCTGCCCGGTGGAGGCGATCTTCTACGAGGACGACACGCCCGATCAGTGGAGCGGGTACGTCAACGCCAATGTCGACTTCTTCGACGAGCTGGGCTCGCCGGGCGGCGCCACCAAGCTGGGCAAGGTCGATTCCGATCCGGCGTTCATCAAAGAGCTGCCGCCGATGGCGGGCGAGTAGAGCATTCGCACGATGAGCGCCGAGGTAACCGAACGCCGCCGGGTGAGTGCGGCGCTGCCCGATTTCCCGTGGGACACCATCGCCGAGGTGAAGGCGCGGGCGGCCGCGCATCCCGGCGGACTGGTCGATCTGTCGGTGGGCACGCCCGTCGATCCGGTCGATCCGCGGATTCGCGCGGCGTTGAGTTCGGTCGCCGAGGTGCCGGGATATCCGACCACGCACGGCACCCCGGAGTTGCGTGCCGCCGCGGTGGCCGCGTTGACCCGGCGTTTCGGTATCACCGGGGTGCCCGAGACGGCGGTGCTGCCGGTGATCGGCACCAAGGAGCTGATCGCGGGGTTGCCGCGGCTACTCGGGTTGGGACCCGCGGACCTGGTGGTGATCCCCGAGGTCGCCTATCCGACGTACGAGGTGGGCGGACTGCTCGCCGGGGCCCGGATCCTGCGCGCCGACGGACTCACCCGGCTGGGCCCGGAGTCTCCGGCGCTCATCTATCTCAACTCCCCGTCCAACCCGACCGGCAAGGTACTGGGTGTGGAGCATCTGCGGAAGGTGGTGGACTTCGCGCGGGAACGCGGTGTGGTCGTCGCCTCCGACGAGTGCTATCTGGGGCTGGCCTGGGAAGAACCGGCCGTTTCGATTCTCGACCCGCGGGTCAGTGACGGTGATCACACCGGTCTGTTGGCCGTGCATTCGCTGTCGAAGACGTCGAACCTGGCGAGCTACCGGGCCGGGTTCGTGGCCGGTGATCCGGAGTTGGTGGCCGAGTTGCTGGAGGTGCGCAAGCATTCCGGCATGATGGTGCCCTTCCCGATCCAGGCGGCGATGACGGCGGCGCTGGGTGACGACGCGCATGAATCAGTGCAGCGGCAGCGGTATCGGACCCGGCGCGAGATCCTGCGGTCGGCGCTGTTGGAGGCCGGTTTCCGGATCGACCATTCCGAGGCCGGGCTGTATCTGTGGTCGACTTGCGGTGAGCCGTGCCGGACGACGCTCGAGTGGCTGGCCGAGCGCGGCATCCTGGCGGCTCCGGGTGAGTTCTACGGTCCCGCGGGCGCCGAGCACGTGCGTATCGCATTGACCGCGACCGACGAGCGGATCGAAACGGCCGCACAGCGGCTGCGCGGCTGACCACGCATTGCCGCCGATGTGCGGCAGTGCGGTAACGACTCCGCAGAGCTTCGCGCGTCGAGTTCGGGCAGGGCCGGGCGGGCGGCGCTAGCCTGGGGTATGGACGCTGTCACAGTTGTCCCCACCCCCGGTAACGAGCCGGTGCACACGTACGCGCCCGGGAGCCCCGAGCGGGAACGGTTGCTCGGCAGACTCGCCGATATCTCCGCCGGCACCACCGAGATCCCCCTGGTCATCGGTGGTAAGCATGGTCCGGGGAGCGGTGCGCGACGGGAGATCGTCGCGCCGCATCGACACCGGCAGGTGCTCGGGACCTATACCGACACCACACACACCGAGGCCGCGGCGGCGATCGATGCCGCCATCGCGGCCGCTCCGGATTGGCGTGCGCTGCCGTTCGACGAACGCGCCGCGGTGCTGTTGCGGGCCGCGGACCTGCTGGCCGGACCGTGGCGGGAAACGCTCGCCGCGGCGACCATGCTGGGCCAGTCGAAATCGGTGGCGCAGGCCGAGATCGACGCACCGTGCGAGCTGGTCGACTTCTGGCGGTTCAATGTCTCCTTCGCCCGGGGCATCCTGGCCCAGCAGCCGCAGTCGAGCGCGGGGGTGTGGAACCGGCTCGACTACCGGCCCTTGGAAGGGTTCGTCTACGCGATCACCCCGTTCAATTTCACCGCGATCGCCGGCAATCTGCCGACCGCGCCCGCGCTCATGGGCAATACGGTGGTGTGGAAACCTTCGCCCACCCAGACGCTGGCCGCCTATTACACGATGAAGTTGCTGGAAGCGGCCGGGTTGCCGCCCGGAGTCATCAATATGGTGACCGGTGACGGGCGAGACCTCTCCGAGGTCGCTCTGGCCGACCCTCGCCTGGCCGGCATCCATTTCACCGGCTCGGGCGCCACCTTCCGATACCTGTGGAGCCAGGTGGGCGCCAATATCGGCCACTACCACGGCTATCCCCGGATCGTGGGGGAGACCGGAGGCAAGGATTTCATCGTCGCGCATCCGTCGGCGGATCCCGCCGCATTGCGTACGGCGCTGATCCGCGGCGCCTACGAGTACCAGGGCCAGAAATGTTCGGCCGCTTCGCGTGCCTATCTGCCGCGCTCGCTGTGGCGGGAAATGGGTGACGATTTCCTCGGTATCGCCGAAAGCCTGAGCTACGGCGATATCGCGGACCTGTCGAACTTCGGTGGCGCGGTGATCGACCGGCGGGCCTATGACAAGAATGTGCGGGCGATCGAGCGGGCCCGGTCCGCCGGGGTGGAGGTGCCGGTGGGCGGCACCTACGACGACAGCGAGGGCTGGTTCGTCCGGCCGACTGTGCTGCTCGCCGACGACCCACGCGACGAATCGTTCGCCACCGAATACTTCGGCCCCATCCTGTCGGTGTACGTGTACGACGATTCGCAGCCCGACGCCTACCGGACGATCTTGGCCGAGGTGGACTCCACCGCCCCGTACGCTCTGACCGGCGCGGTCTTCGCACAGGATCGGCACGCCGTGGAAGAGGCCGCTCAGCTGCTGCGGTTCGCGGCCGGCAACTTCTATGTCAACGACAAACCCACCGGCGCGGTCGTGGGGCAGCAGCCGTTCGGCGGGGCGCGCGCCTCGGGGACCGACGACAAGGCGGGGTCCCCGCTGAACCTGTTGCGCTGGGTTGCCCCGCGCACCTTGAAGGAAACCTTCATCCCCCATACCGACCACCGTTACCCCCATATGGAGCAGGGATGAGCGGCGCGCCCGGCCCCGACGGGCGGCGCGCGGCCCCGCCCCGCCCGGGCGGGGAGTTGCGGTGAACCCGCTGCGTCCGGCGATTCTCGCCGTCGCCGGGTCGGACCGGGTGAAACGGACCCTCACCACGAGCCCGGCCACCGCGGCGATGGTTCAGCGCTTCGTACCCGGGGAAGCCCGGTCGGATCTGATCGCCGCGGCCCGCACACTACTGATGAGTGGGCGGGCGGTGAGTGTGGACTACCTGGGCGAGAACACGACCGATCGCGCGCAGGCCGATGCGGCGGTTGCCGAATACCTGGCCTTGATCAATGATCTGGCGGTCCTGCCCACCACCGAGGTACCCGCCGGCGCCGCACCGCTGGAGGTGTCGGTCAAACTGTCCGCGCTCGGGCAGGCGCTGGGCGCCGACGGCCCGGCGATCGCCACCGAGAACCTGCGTACGGTGTGCACCAAGGCGGCCGAGGCCGGGGTATGGGTGACGGTGGACGCCGAAGACCACACCACCACTGCCGCCACCCTCGCCACCACCGGGCAGGTCCGCCCGGATTTCCCCTGGCTGGGCACGGTGATCCAGGCCTACCTCTACCGCAGCGAGGACGATTGCCGCGATCTCGCCGACGCGGGCGCCCGGGTGCGCCTGTGCAAGGGCGCCTACCGGGAACCGGAGACCGTCGCCTACCAGCGACGTGTCGATGTGGACCGCGCCTATCTGCGCTGCCTGCAGGTTCTCATGCGCGGTGCGGGCCGCCCCCTGGTGGCCTCGCACGATCCGGTGGTACTCGCCGCGGCGGCCGACCTCGCGACGATCACCGGCCGCCGCCCCGGCCGACTGGAATACCAGATGCTGTACGGCATCCGCACCGACGAACAGCTCCATCTCGCCGATCGCGGAGATTTCGTCCGGGTGTACCTGCCCTATGGTCACCAGTGGTACGGATACCTCATGCGCCGGCTCGCGGAACGGCCCGCCAACCTGACATTCTTCCTCCGCGCCCTCGCCGGGCGGTGAAGTGTGCGGTCGACCGTCCATGGATCGATGACCATTGAGCACTGACAGTGTTGTGAGCTACCCCAAACCGATTCAGGCGCACGACAGCATGAACCTTCTGCCTTCCCCGGATGGTCTACCTCAGTGACCCGCGCGCCGAAGGCGCACAAATATACACAGCTCAGACCAGGGGTTTGCCCTTGCGGATGCGGCGGCGCATATCCCATAGGTAGTAGTTCATCGGGAACTGGCGTAGGACGCGGGGCTGGATCTTCAGGCCCAGGCCGATGAGCTTCATGGTGCGGTCGAACCAGCGCTGATTGCCCTCGGTCCAGGTGAGATGCATCTTCTCGCGGATCTGCGGTGGCAGGCAGCCGGTGACGACGAAACGGTGGAAGCGTGCCGACACCCACTGGATCGGCCGCGCCACCATCTTCAGGTCGATGAGGTCGTTGAAGTAGGCGCGGGTGGTGTCGTCGATTTCCAGGGTGTCGAGGTTCTCTTCCCAGAACTGCCAGAACGCGGCGCGGTCGGCCGGCCACATCTCCGGTCGGACCTGCAGGGTCGTGCCGAGCCGGATGCTGTGTGCGTAGAAGGTGTCGGCGGTCGCCTCGTCCATCGGGCCCTGGACCTTCTCCAACAGGTCCACGAATCCGAAGTACAGGCAGGCGGCGACCCACAGCTGGAGTTTCGGGTCGAAGGCGTTGTATTTCACCGGGCTGGTGGGTTTGGTGCGGATGTGGCGATGGGAGGTGTTGACCGCGAGCCGGTAGGAGTTGCGCTCTTCGTCGGTACCCAGCATGGCGACCGCGAGATACGTCAGGGTGGTGCGGAGCCGCTTGAAGGGGTGCTCCATGACGTTGCCGCTCTTGACCTCGCTCTCCATCACGCCGTAGGCGACCGGCCGCAGACCCAGCTGCATGATGACGTTCGCGGTACCGCCCAGGAACGCGGTGACTCCGACGATGTGATCGTTCATATCGAAGTCGGGTGCGTACAGCCGCTGGGGTTGGGGATCGTTCATCGGAGTGGGCCGGGGCGCGGTCATCGGTGACCTCTTTCGTATGAGAAGATTATATGATAACCATCTCATTCTCTCGATGTTGCGTCAACCGGCCCCGCGATTGTGCGATGCTTACTGTGTCATTGCATCGCCGAGCGCGGGAAGGTGCCGAGATGGGTGCGCTGGCTCAACTGTTGCCTCTGGTGCGAACACCGCGCCGAGATCAAGATCAATCCGTGCTGTCCGCGGCGTTGCAGGCTTTTCTCGACTTCGGGATCAAGCGCACGAGTATGGTCGAGGTCGCCCGGCGCGGCGGCCTCTCGCTGGCCACACTGTACCGGCGGTTCTCCAGCAAATCTGATCTGATCCAGGCGGTCGGATTGGCGCAGACCCGCGATTTCATCGAGGGTGTCGACGCCGCGGTCCAGCAGCAGATCGAGCGCGACGCCGGTGCCGAGGATCAGATCGTGGAACTGTTCGTCGCGTTCCTGGCCGGGCTGCGCGGTAACGAGCTGCTGGACCGGCTGCTGAACACCGAACCGGAGATCGTGCTGCCCTACCTGACCACCCGGGGCGCCCCGGTGATCGAATTGGGCCGCGATTACGTCGCCGAATTCATCACCCGGCTGCAGGGGGAAGACAAACTGCCGGAATACGATCCGCTGCCGCTGGCCGAAATGATCGCCCGGACCGCGCTGTCGCTGGCGCTGACGCCACAAACCGTTATCCCGCTGGACGACGATATCGCGGTGCGCAGATATGCGCGTGATCATGTGGCGGTCTCGTTCCGGGTGCCGGGCCAGGTCGCCGAATCCTGAAATTCGAACAGGCTCGTTTTCATATCCGCGCATTCGAATCAGACCAGTTTCAGTCCGAACCTGCGGCGGAGCCGGAAATCGACGAGGAAGGCCTGGATCGGGAAACTGCGCAGCCGGGCCGGCAGCGTCGCCGAGATCCGGCCCAGTCCGCGAAGCATGCGCCCGAACCGGCGCTCGTCGTCCGCCGACCAGGCCATGCCCATTTCCGCGCGCAGATGCGGGGGTAGCAGGCCCGCGGTCACCCACCGGTTGAAGCCGCCGCCGAGAAGCCGGACCGGGCGGGGGAACATCTTCAGATCGACGATTTCGTTCAGCATGTCCCGGACCCGCGGGTCGATCCTGGTCGTGGCCAGATTTTCGGTCCAGTAGCGGTCGAAGGCAGCCGGGTTCGCCGGCCAGGACTCCGGCGGCACCTGCAGGGTGGTGCCCAGTCGCGCGGAATGCCGATAGATCGTCTCTTCGAGTTCGGCATCCGCCGGGCCGTGCATACGCTCCCGGATATCGCGCGCACCCCAGTACAGGCAGGCGGCCACCCACAGTTGCAGATCGCGGTCGAAGGCGTTGTACCGCACCGGGCTCTGCGCGGTCGAGCGCACCCGGCGATGCGATGTGTCGACGGCTGCCCGATAAGCGGCCCGCTCGGCAGGGCTGCCCAGCAGGGCGACTGCCAGATAGGTGAGTGTGGTGCGGGTGCGTTTCACCGGATGCAATGTCAGCTTGCCACTGTCGACCGGGCTTTCCAGAACTCCGTAACCGACGCCGGGGACGGCGAGTTGCATGATCACATTGGCGGCCGCCCCGAGTATCGCGGCACCGTCGATATAGGGCCGGAAATCGAAATCCTCGTCGCGCACCGCATCGGCCGGTCCATCGGCGGCGCCGGATACGGGCGGTCCCGCGGCGGGTGTGCTGGTCATGGAAGCCACCGTTTCGAGGGCTCGAGAAGGCTGACGATTCACCTTCTCGCTGCTGTCGATATGTGTCAAGCGACGCCGGAAACAATTCGATCGTGTGCGGTTCGGAGCCCATCTCTGGTACATGATTCGAATCGATAAAGTTTCACAAACGGGTGCGGGGATTCCCGTGGCACGAATAAGCGAACCGTCTATCGGCGCATTTCCGGAGTTTTCCGGGGCAGGTGCCCGACCGCCGGCCGGGGCCGGGGCAGTAGTTTGGGCGCATGTCCTACGGCCACCGCCTGCTCAGCTCCCTCGACCCCCTCGCCGTCGCCGCGGGCGCCGATATCCCGGACGCCGTGACCATCGACGGTGCGACGCTGTCCCGCAGTGATCTGCTCGGGGCGGCCACCTCGGTGGCCGAACGTATCGCCCGGGCGGAACGAGTCGCTGTGCTGGCCCGGCCGACGGCGGGGACCGTGCTCGCCGTGATCGGGTGCCTGATCGCCGGGGTCACCGTGGTACCGGTACCACCCGATTCCGGAACCGCCGAACTCGAGCACATGCTCACCGATTCCGGTGCCCAGGCGTGGCTCGGCGAAGCACCGGAGGGCACCGCCCTGCCGGTGGTCCCGGTGCGGCGGCACGCCCGCTCCTGGCACACCTATCCCGAGCCCGACCCGGGCGCACCGGCTTTCGTGCTCTACACTTCCGGCACCACCGGCGCCCCCAAAGGTGTGGTGCTGAGCCGCCGGGCCATCGCGGCCGGGCTCGACGCGCTCGCCGACGCCTGGGCCTGGACCGCGGCCGACGTGCTGGTCCACGGCCTGCCGCTGTTCCATGTGCACGGGTTGATCCTGGGCCTGCTGGGGCCGCTGCGGATCGGCAGTCCGCTCGTGCACACCGGGAAACCGACCCCCGCGAACTACGCGGCGGCCCCGGGCACGATGTACTTCGGCGTACCGACGGTCTGGACCCGGATCGCCGAGGATCCGGCCGCGGCCGAGGCGCTGGCCGCGGCCAGACTGTTGATCTCCGGTAGTGCCCCGCTGCCGGTGCCGGTATTCGAGCGGCTCGTCGAGCTCACCGGGCATCGGCCTATCGAACGCTACGGGATGAGCGAAACCATGATCACCCTGTCGGCCCGGGCGGACGGGGAACGCCGGCCCGGCTGGGTCGGTGTGCCGGTGCACGGCGTCGAGACCCGGCTCCGGGACGAGGCGGGCCGGCCGGTACCGCATGACGGCTCGGGTATCGGCGGCCTCCAGGTGCGCGGGCCGATGCTCTTCGACGGCTATTACGGCCGCTCCGAGGCCACTGCCGACTGCTGGACCGAGGACGGATGGTTCCGCACCGGCGACGTCGCGGCCATCGACGCGGCCGGTTTCCATCGGATCGTGGGCCGCGAATCGGTCGACCTCATCAAATCCGGTGGCTACCGGATCGGCGCGGGCGAGGTGGAAACCTCCCTGCTCGGCCACCCGTCGGTTGCCGAAGTAGCCGTGGTGGGCCTCGCCGACGCGGACCTGGGACAGCGCATCGTCGCCTTCGTGGTCCCGCGCGACGTGGCGCCGGCGGAACAGGAACTCATCGGCCACGTGGCCGCCGAACTGTCGGTGCACAAACGGCCCCGCGAGATCCGCTTCGTGGACTCACTCCCGCGAAACGCCATGGGCAAGGTTCAGAAGAAGCTGCTCGTCTAGCGTCGGCCGCGCGGCCGGTCTTGACCTGAACCCCGGTCGAGGTTTTACGGTTCGATCATGAATACCACGCTCACCCGGGACCATATCGACTACCTCGCCGGACAGCGGCTCGGCCGGCTGGCCACCGTGGCGCCGGACGGGGCACCGCAGAATAATCCCGTCGGATTCCGCTACAACCCCGAACTCGGCACCATCGATATCGCAGGCTGGAATATGGGCCGGTCCCGGAAGTTCCGCAATCTCGCGCGTAACAACCGGGTAGCCTTCGTGGTCGACGATATCGCCTCGGTGCAGCCGTGGCGGGTGCGGTGCCTGGAAATCCGGGGCACCGCCGAAGCCCTGACCGATACGGTCACATACTTCGGCCCGGAGGAGAGCGAACTCATTCGCATCCACCCCGAACGCGTGATCGCCTTCGGCCTCTGAACCTCGCCGCCGGACCTAGTTGTGGGCGTGTAGGGCCTGATTCAGTTCGATACCGGTCCCGGCGCGCGGCACCACCTCGACGGCTCCGGTGCGCGAGTTGCGGCGGAACAGCAGGTTGTCCTTGCCGCTCAGTTCGGCCGCCTTCACCACGGTGCCGTCCGGGGCGGTGACCTTGGTACCGGCGGTGAGATAGAGACCGGCCTCGACCACACAGTCGTCGCCGAGCGGAATACCCAGTCCGGAGTTGGCCCCCAGCAGGGAGCGCTCACCGATCGAGATGACGGTGGTGCCGCCGCCGGAGAGAGTGCCCATGGTGGAGGCGCCGCCGCCGATATCGGAGCCGTCGCCGACGACCACCCCGGCCGAGATCCGGCCCTCGACCATGGAGGTGCCGAGGGTGCCGGCATTGAAGTTCACGAAGCCCTCGTGCATCACGGTGGTGCCGGCGGCGAGGTGTGCGCCCAGCCGGACCCGGTCGGCGTCACCGATACGGACACCGGACGGGACCACGTAGTCGACCATGCGCGGGAACTTGTCGATGCTGTACACCGTGACCGGCCCACGCGCGCGCAGTTTGGCGCGGGTGATCTCGAACCCCTCCACCGCCGCCGGGCCGTGGTTGGTCCACACCACATTGCTGAGCAGGGCGAACTGACCTTCCAGGCTCACTCCGTGCGGTCGGACCAGGCGGTGGGAGAGCAGGTGCAGCCGCAGATACACATCATGTGCGTCCACGGGGGCGGCGGCGAGGTCGGCGATGGTGGTGCGCACCGCGACGACCTCCACACCGCGCGCCGGATCCGGGCCCACCAGTTCGGCGAATTCGGCCGGCGCGGTGGTGAGGCGCTCGGTGCCGGTGTCACCGAACTCACCCAGCTCCGGGCTGGGGAACCAGGTGTCCAGCACGGTCCCGTCCGAAGTCACGTTGGCGATGCCGATGGCGGATGCTCCCTGAGTGCTCACGACACGGAAGCCTACCCACCGGCGGTCCGCGGCAGTGGGGGCCCTCTACGCTCATACGCTGTGACACTCGACCTGCACGCCGACCCCATCGCGCTCACCGCGGCCCTCGTCGACATCCCGAGCGTCTCCCGGGACGAGGCCGCGATCACGGCCGCCGTGGAAACGGCGCTGCGCACCCAGACCAGCGGTTTCGAAGTGCTGCGCCGCGGCAATGTGGTGCTCGCCCGGACGAATCGGGGACTGCCGACCCGGGTCGTGCTGGCCGGTCATCTGGACACTGTGCCGATCGCGGACAATGTGCCGGGCCGGTTCACCACCGAGAACGGCGCCGAGGTCTTCTACGGCTGCGGTTCCGTGGATATGAAATCGGGTGACGCGGTGTTCCTGCACCTGGCGGCCACCGTCGCCGAACCGGTCCACGATCTGACGCTGATCTTCTACGACTGCGAGGAAATCTCCGCCGAATTCAACGGACTCAACGCCATCGAGCGGGACGTGCCGGAATGGCTGGACGGTGATCTGGCGATCCTGGGCGAACCCTCCGGCGGCTGGATCGAGGCCGGTTGCCAGGGCACGCTGCGGGTCCGGTTGCGGACCGCCGGGGTGCGGGCGCATTCGGCCCGCGCCTGGCTCGGCGACAACGCGATCCACCGGTTGGCGCCGATCCTGGCGCGGCTCGCGGAATATCGGGCCCGGGAGGTCGAGATCGACGGTTGCCGCTACCGCGAGGGGCTTTCCGCGGTCCGCGTCGGTGGCGGGGTCGCGGGCAATGTGGTGCCGGACGCGGCCGAAGTCGAGGTGAACTTCCGGTTCGCCCCGGACCGTTCGGTGGATCAGGCGACCGAGCACGTGCGCGAGGTGTTCGCGGGACTCGAACTCGACCTGGAGGTCACCGACTCGGCCGCCGGCGCGCTGCCCGGCCTCACCGCCCCCGCGGCGCGTGGTCTGGTCGATACGGTGCGGGCGCACGGGTCGGCGGGCGTGCGGGCCAAATACGGATGGACCGACGTCTCGCGGTTCGCCGCGCGCGGTATCCCCGCCGTGAACTTCGGCCCCGGTGACCCCAACCTCGCGCACAAACGCGACGAGCACGTCCCGCTGGCCCAGATCACCGCGGTCACCGAGATGCTACGCCGCTACCTGACGGCTTCGCCCTAGTCCGCTCCGGCGTATCGGCGGCACCCGCCGAGCCGGCCCGGACCGAGCCCGGCCGGCCGTCGAGAACGGATATCGGCCGTACTTCCGTGGTGATCGCTGTCACGGTCCGGCAGCTGCCTTCGGTGGCCGGCCGGCGGCACGGGGCATACGCGTAGCGCGTGTACCGCGCACGCAGCGGGGGACCTCAGGGGCCTCGACCCCACGCGCGCCCAATACACTGCGGCCATGTCTACCGACGCCGCCGAATCCGGGATGGCCGGCAAACCCAGGACCCGCTACCGCGGGCCCATCATGTTCCGCCGGGAACGGACCCCGCGGGGCACCACCGCCGACCAGCATCTGCTCGATCAGCGCAGCGACAGCGACTGGGTACACACCGACCCGTGGCGCGTGCTGCGGATACAGGCCGAATTCGTCGAAGGTTTCGGCGCCCTGGCGGAGGTCCCGCGCGCGGTGAGCGTTTTCGGTTCGGCACGTACCGCACCCGGCAGCCCGGAGTACCAGGCCGCGCGCGACCTCGGCGCGGCGCTGGCGTCCGCCGGTTTCGCGGTCATCACCGGCGGTGGACCCGGCGTGATGGAAGCGGCCAACCGCGGGGCGTCCGAGGCCGGCGGCTACTCCATCGGACTGGGTATCGAGCTGCCGTTCGAACAAAGCCTCAACGACTGGGTCGATCTGGGGATCAACTTCCGCTACTTCTTCGTGCGCAAGACGATGTTCGTGAAGTACTCCCAGGCTTTTGTCTGTATGCCCGGCGGCTACGGCACCCTGGACGAACTGTTCGAGGCGCTCACCCTGGTACAGACCCGCAAGATCACCCGGTTCCCGATCATCCTGTTCGGCAGCCGGTACTGGGCACCGCTGGTGGACTGGATCCGCGAGTCCCTGGCCGCCGACGGTCGCATCTCCCCGGGCGATATCGATCTGCTGCACGTCACCGACTCGGTCGAGGACGTGGTGCGCATCATCGAGGAGTCCGAACCGGGCACCGCCACCATCGAGAAGATCGGTACGGAGGACGAATGGTGACTCCCCGGCCCTTCGCGGTGTGTGTGTACTGCTCGGCCGGCACCACCGACCCCGATCACCTGGCACTGGCGGCCCAGGTCGGCACCGAAATAGCCCGGCGCGGATGGCAACTGGTATCCGGCGGAGGGCATGTCTCCATGATGGGTGCCCTGGCCGCCGCCGCCCGGGCCGGCGGCGCCAATACGGTCGGTGTCATACCGAAACATCTGGTCCACCGGGAGGTGGCCGATGTGGACGCCGACGAACTGGTCGTCACCGACACCATGCGTCAGCGCAAACAGGTGATGGAGGACCGCTCCGACGCCTTCCTCACCCTGCCCGGCGGAATCGGCACCCTCGAGGAGTTCTTCGAAACCTGGACCGGCGGCCACCTGGGCCAGCACAACAAGCCGATGGCGATCCTGGACCCCATCGGGCACTACGCCGGCCTGTTCACCTGGCTCACCGAACTACACGACCGCGGCTTCGTTCCGCAGGCGGCCCTCGACCGCATCACGGTCACCCCCGACCTCACCGAAGCCTTCGCGGCCCTGAGCAAGGACTCGGATCAGTGAGTTGATCCCGGGGCTGTGTTTATCGGCGGCGCCTTCGGCGCCGCGGGGTCGAGGCTCCCTCGGCCCGTCGTTCAGGCCTCGAGACTCGAGCCTCCGGCTCATGCGCTTTCGAGGCCTGAACGACGGG
>JBFARE010000034.1:0-94911 GCA_040674215.1 Nocardia sp. NPDC050193
CTCGCCGGATCGCCGGCGAGACGATAAGCCGGGCTGAAGCTTTCACAGCTCTACCCGGACTCACAGGCCTTTCGTGTAATCCGCGATAATCCTGCGTGATTCTTCCGGCGGTGCCGCCTGCACGCTCAACCGATCCATCACCGACAGGTACAGTGCCAGGTCCTCACGCCGGTCAAGATACAGTGCGCTGGTCAGCTGTTCGAGATAGACGATATCGGGCAGCTCGGTCTCGGCGAAGCGGAGAATTGTGAAAGAGCTCCCCGCAGCGGCATGTTCGCCTGCCGAGAACGGGACCACCTGGATCGTCACATTCGGCAGCCGGGTCAGATCCAGCAAATGCTCCATCTGCGCCCGGTGCACATCCCGGCCACCGACCGGGCGGTGCAGTGCCGCTTCGTCGAGTACCGCCCAGATGACCGGCGGGTCGGCGCGATGCAGTATTTCCTGCCGGCGCTGACGGAATGCCACCCGGCGATCGGTATCGGAATCCTCGTAACCGAGCGTTACCACCGCACGGGCGTAATCCGGTGTCTGCAGCAGGCCGGGCACGAGGTGCGATTCGTAGGTACGGATCTTGCTCGCGGCCTGCTCGAGCCCCAGATACGTGCCGAACCAGGGTGGCAGCAGATCACCGTAGCGGTGCCACCATCCTGGTTCGTTCGCTTTGCGCGCGAGTTCGAGAAAGCTCTCCCGATCTTCCGGATCGTCGACGCCGTACAGCGTCAGCAGATCCCGGATATCCCGCTCTTTGAAACTCGTCCGGCCCAGTTCGAGCCGGCTGATCTTCGCATGGGAGCCGCGGATGGCGTCACCCGCGGCTTCTCGGGTGATCTTCTTGCTCTCGCGCAGTTTTCGTAACTGGCCGCCCAGAGCGATACGTAGAACCGTGGGGCCGCGTTCCGCCTCGACGGATTGCGCGCCACCACGGTTCTCGGGCTCTGCGATCATGGAGTCGTCTCCGATTTCGGGTTAACCCACGGTGCGCCGCTCATCGGATCGGGCACACCACGCCGACGGCCCATGTTACCTCTCAACCCGCCAGATCGTCGAACTCTCCGGCCTTGGCGCCCTGCAGGAAAGCCTCGATCTCCGGGCGCGTGTAGAAGAGCACCCCACCGTCGGGGAAGCGCGAATTACGCATGGCCACCAGGTTGTTGGCCGCCTCGGCGAACTCGACACAGTTCCCGCTCGGGTTGCTGAAGGTGCTCTTCCGCCAGGCTCCGATCACCTGGTTCGTTACTTCCGACATAGGACCCACTCCTTGCTCATGGTCGCTGACGCCACTGTCGCATACCGTCGGTCCTTACAGATGCAAACGCAGGTGTTCTTGCATCTGCACCGACATCAGGACGATAGCACGATGTTCGCCACACCGCGTTCACAGGCCCCCGGCGCCCGTACACGACCCCGGCGGGCACCGTCGACCTCGCCCGCGGAGGAGCCATCGGAGTCGTATCGAACTGCGCCGACCACCCGGAACGACCGCGACGAGTCTTGTACTGTCGCAGCGGACATCGCTTTCACCAGCCGTCGGGCCCACCGCCGGTTCCCGCGCCGGCGCGTTCCGACCATGACCGCCCAGGAGTCCGCTATGTCCGAAGAGCACCGCCCCGCGATTCGCACCGATATTCCGCATTCCGCCCGCATCTGGAACTACTGGATGGGCGGCAAGGACTACTACGAGGTCGATCGCATCGCCGGTGACGCGGGTATCGCGGTCGATCCGGAGATCACCACCATGGCCGTCCAGTCACGGCAGTTCCTCATCCGGACGGTGCGATTCCTGGCCACGGAGAAAGGGATCCGGCAATTCCTCGATATCGGCACCGGACTGCCGACCATGCAGAACACGCACGAGGTGGCCCAGCGCGTCGCACCCGAATCCAAGATCGTCTACGTCGACAACGATCCGCTCGTCCTCGCCCACGCCCGCGCGCTGCTGGCCGATACCACCGACGCGGGTGTCACCGTCTACCTGGATTCCGACTATCACCGGCCCGAGCTCATCATCTCCGACGCGCGGCGCGTCCTCGACTTCACCGAGCCGCTGGCGGTGATGTTCATGGGCGTGCTCGGGCACGCGGAATCCTTCGCCGAGATGCGGCGGATCGTTCACACCGTGCTCGAGGCCACCCCGTCCGGCAGCTATCTGGTCCTATGGGACGGTACGGACGACAGCGAGGCGTACGTGCGGCTGTGCCGGAACTACACCGATACCGGAGGCGTGCCCTATACCCCCCGCCCTCAGGCGGAGATCCGGGCCGTCTTCGATGGATTGAGGCTGGTGGAACCGGGCATCGTCCCGATCGACCGGTGGCGTCCGGACACCCCCGGCGGCGTATCCCGGCCGACGATCTCCGCGTACGGTGGCGTGGGCCGCACACCATGAGAACCGGCACCGCCCGCCCGGGAGCGGGCAGTGCACCAGGCGCTACGGAAGGTGCAGTGTCACACCGCCGGCCGTCCCTCAGAACACCGGCAACAGAGTCCGTGCGATTTCGTCTGTTGTTTGCAGATGTACTTGCATTTGTAAGCGACGGCGGCTTAGACTCAGGCGCACAGGAGGGGCGATACACAGCATTTTCCTCGGCTGATTCGCCGGCCGGAGGTGTCGCCCCGCAACGTCGCATGTGAGGGGCAACCGAATGATCCAGCCATTCCGAAGTCCCCATCGGAATGCCGTGGGCAGCGCCGGCGGCGGTCATTCGCTCGGGCATCATCCGGAACCGCTACGCCGCTACGCGGCCCCCGAAGCCGGCACCGACTGCAATTCCGAACCGCCGGTACTCACCTACCGGCAGGCACGTGAGATCCTGCACATCCATGATGTGCACGGCCCGCAGTGCCGCCAGTGGCTGGCCGCCGCCGCCTATCTCTCCGCCGGCCTCGACGACGAGTAACCGATCGAAGGCTCCGCGCCACCGCACGACTCCGGAAAAGGACGTTCGATGCCGATTCGTGCTGGCGCCCGGGCGTCGAGCGCGAGATTCTGAAATCCCGCGCTCGAGTGGATGGTGACCATGCGAATCGCCGAGATATTGCGCAACAAGGGCAGCGCCGTCACGACCGCGCGCCCCGATCTGGATATCCGCGCGCTGCTCGCTCTGCTGGCCGAACACAACATCGGAGCCGTGGTCGTCTCGCCCGACGGCCGCCGAATCGCCGGAATCGTCTCCGAACGAGATATTGTCCGCGCCCTGTACCGGGACGGCGCGGCACTCCTGGATTCCCCGGTCTCGCGGATCATGTCCACGGAGGTCCGGACCTGTGCCCCCGACGACCACGTCGAGGGGCTCCGCCGGATCATGACCGAGCACCGGGTCCGGCATCTGCCGGTGGTATCCGGCGGTGAACTGGTCGGCATCGTGAGCATCGGTGACGTCGTCAAGAGCGCCATCTCCGAACTCGCCACCGAACGCGAGCAGCTCGTCGAATATCTGCAGGGCGGCTACTGATCGCTCAGCCCAGATCGGCGGACAACCATCGCTGCGGGCGCATGACCACGACCACGTGCTCACCCAGCTCGGCCGTGGCGAAGGACAGGTATTCCTCCACTCGCTCGGGCGGCAGATAGCGCGCCACCATCTCGCGATGCCGCTCGTCGGTCAGCGGTTCCACCCGGGTCACCGGTCCCTCCACGCTGACATAGCGGACGGTCGGCTCGACACGCTCGGCCAGCAGGCTGAACCGTCCGGCCGCCCGGATCCGGCGCATCTTCTCCGATTCCGGGCCGGTGAGCACCCAGAGATCACCGCCGGGCTCGTACTGATACCAGATGGGCACGGTGAGAGGTCCCCGCTCCGGACCCGCCGATACCGAGAGCGCGCCGATATGCGGCTCGGCCAGAAACGCCTGACGTTCGTCGAGTGTGAGTGGCATACCGGCACCATAGCGGCGGCCACCGACAGCTCCCGGGACTTCACCACCCGGCACCCCGCGCCGGCGAAACCGTCTGCGCACCAAGCGCACTGGGCGAACTTTCCGATAATGAGTATCGTTGTTCGCAGTCCGGCTGGAGCGGCGGAAGGAGCGATCACATGGGATCACCCCTGCGCCGAACGGATCGTCCGCCCCGCGCGGCCGGGGCGCCCGCACCGGTTCCGCCCGCCACCGGAGTGCTCCCGCCGGAGGTCCGCGCGTCCTTTCCGGCCCTGGCCGACAGCCGGGAGACCTATCTGGACAGTGCCGCCACGACGCAGAAGCCGCGGGCGGTGATCGACACCGTCCGCGACTACCATTCGACCGCTACCGCCAACGCCGCCCGCGGCACCTACCCCTGGTCCACGGCGCTCACCCAGCGCATCGCCGCGGTCCGGGCCGCGACCGCCCGCTTCGTGGGCGCTGCCCGGCCCGACGAGATCGTCTTCACCGGTGGCGCGACCGCGGCGCTCAATGCCGTCGCACTGTCCTGGGGTCTCACCGCGCTCGCGGACGGGGACGAGATCCTCTACAGCCCGCGCGACCACGCAGCCAATATCTCGCCCTGGTTCCTGCTGCGGGACACCCTCGCGCGCTTCGGTCGCCGGATCGAACTCGTGCCCTACCGGGTCACCGCCGCGGGACAGGCCGATACCATCGATATCGCCGCGAAACTGAGTCCGCGGACCCGCCTGCTCACCGTGACCCACCTGCATCATGTATTCGGCGCCCGCACCACCCTCACCGAACTGCGCGACCGGATTCCCCCACGGGTGCGTCTGTGTTTCGACTGCAGCCAGAGCGGCGGCCACATCCCGGTGGATGTCACCGCGCTGAGGGCGGATTTCGCGGCCTTCGCGGCACACAAGATGTTCGCGGCGCCGGGCACCGGCATCCTGTACTGCGGGCACCGGACACATTCGCAATTGCGGCCGTTCCTGCCCGGCGGCGGTACCGACGCGGTACTGACCGCGGCGGGGTTCGACACCGGCGTCATGCCGGGCCTGCTCGAGGGCGGCACCACCAATATTCCCGGCATCCTTTCCCTCGGCACGGCGCTGGAGGTGCTCGAGACATACGGCATGCCCGCCGTCGCGGCACACAACCGGGCGCTGACCCGGCGGTTGATCGAAGGGTTGCAGGCGGTGCCGGGACTGACGTTCCTGCCGGGGCCCGCGCACGCCCGGGACGACAGTGGGTACGGCATCATCTCGTTCACCTTGACCGGGATATCGGCGGCCGACCTGGGATTCGTCCTCGCCGAATACGGTTTCCTCGTCCGAACCGGCACCCACTGCATGCCCGCAACCGGGAGCGATCCCGAATCGGTGCGGGTCAGCACTCACGTCTACACCCGCCTCGACGATATCGACCGTTTCGTCGACTGCGTCCGGACCCTCGCCGAGGAGCTGCCATGAGCACAGAGATCAGCGCATCCACCGAGACCGCCACCCGGTACGACCGGCGGGCCACCGCGCGGATCCTGGCCGATCTCGCCCGACCGGGTCTGTTCGCCGCCCACCGGCCGGCGGAGACGGTCCGGTTCGAATACACCGCGACCGAACTGCGGCCCGAGCCCGGCAGTCATCTCACTTTCTCGCAACGGCTGTACCTGGAACGGTTCATGCGACCCTGCCCCGCCGACGCGGTCACCTCCGCCACTCACCGGATGACCTGGACCGACAGCGCCGGAGTGCCCAATACCGGGTTCTACCGGGCCGATGGGCCGGGTCCGCTCGTGCCGATCGCCACCCGGGAAGCCGTGCTCGCGCTCTGGCGCTCGATCGACGACAACGCCGGTCTCGCCGATCGGGTATCACGTCTGGACGTGGCGGCGCGAGCGGTACTGGCCGGCACCACCACCGATCACGAACCCATCGATATCTTCCGGGTAGGGGTGGAGTCCGCGGGCCGGGCGCTGGCCCAGCACGCGCTCATCGCGCGGCAGGCGCCCTACCGGACGCCCGGTGAATTCGCCCGCGGACTGCACGATTCCGGGATTTTCGCCGCGGTCGCCACCCGGTGGTTCTGGGAGCTGCAGGCGTCGACCTATCGACGGGGCATGATTCCGGTGAGCCTGCGCGCCGAACCCGGCGGATCGGTGCGTTACACCGCCGAATCGATCGCCACGCTGCGGGCGATGAAGGACGCGACCATCGCCGACGCGCACCGGGTGATGGACCGGGCGACCACCGAGGAGGGGTTGACCGTACCCGCGGCGATCGCCCGTTACCACGACGATCTGGATCTCATTTCCCGGCAATACGCCCTGCTACCGCGCGGGGAGCAGCCCTCCTGCCCGGCCGCGGTCGTACACCGCGAGAGCGGTGCGAATTCCAGCGTGCTGGCCGCGGTGGTGCACCGCTTCGTCGAGATGTTCGACGACTTCGCCCGGCGCTGCGAACCGGTGGGGGTGCCGGCTCGGGAGGAGTTCGGCACCGGCCCGGCGGCGGAAGAGGACCGGACCTTCTACGTACCCGATATGACCTGCAAGCACTGTGTGCGCACAATCGGCGGGGTGCTGGAGTCGATGGACATCCGGGTTGTGGACATCGACCTCGACAGCAAACGGGTCGTGGCGGAGTTCCGCAGTCCGCGCAACCGGGCCCGCGCCTTCGAAGCCTTGCGCGACGGCGGCTACAACCCGGTCGGCGAGCGACCCGAACCACTACGCCCGGGAAGCCTCGGATGACCGTGCGGATTCGACCGGACCACCCGGAACCCACCGAGTACACCGCACCCCCCGCGCTACCGGCGCACTGGGATCCACTGGTCGCGGCGTTCCTCGCCGATCGTGGCGCGTTCGACGAGGTGCTGCGCCGCTTCGGGACACCGCTGCATCTGCTGTTCCCGCAGGTGTTCGCGCGCAATATCGATCGGCTCACCGCGGTACTCGACGCGGCACAGACCGGCTATCGCATCTGTTACGCGCACAAAGTGAACCGGTCCCAGGCCTTCGTACGTACCGCCGCGGCGCACGGGATCAGCGTGGACGTGGCTTCGGCCGGCGAACTGGAATCGGCGCTGACCGCCGGATTCGACGCCGGCCGGATCGAGGTGACCGGGCCCAAGGGCCAAGCGTGGCTCCGGGAACTGGTGCGCGCCGGGGTGACCGTGAACGTCGACAACGAATGGGAACTGGACACGCTCGCCGACCTCGCCGACCCGTCCGCACCGGTCCCGGTTCTGCTACGGGTCAGCGGATTCGCGGGTTCGCAGGTGAGCCGCTTCGGGATCCCGGTGCCGCGGGTGGCGGGCGCGCTCGAGGTGCTCGCGCGGCACCGCGATCGGCTCCTGTTCCGCGGTACGGCATTTCACCTGGACACCGGGGATACCGCCGAACGGGTACGCGCCGCCGACACCTGTTTCGCGCTACTCGAACAGGCCTACTCGGCCGGGCTCGCCCCCTCGGTACTCGATATCGGCGGCGGACTGCGCCAGGTGTTCACCGCCGACGGCGCCCGGTTCGACGATTACGTGCACCGGTTGCGCGCCGCGCTCGCCGGGCACGGCGCCGCGATGAGCTGGGGCAACAATACGTTCGGCTATCAGGTCGACGGTGGCGCGGTGCGCGGGACGCCGGTTTTCCACAAATACGCCAACACCGTGTCCGCCGCCGAGATGCTGGCCGGCTTTCTGGCCGCCCCGCTCACCCGCCACGGCGGCCGCAGTGTCGCCCGGGTGGCCGCCGACAACCTCCTCGACATCTGGCTGGAACCTGGCAAAGCGCTCGCCGACCACGCCGGGATCACCGTGGCCCGCGTCGAATTCGTGAAGGCGGCCTCCGACAGCAGTGTGCTCGTTCACCTGGACATCAGCCGCGACACGGTGACACCGGCCGATCAGGAAGTGATGGCCGATCCCCTGCTGCTGCCCGGTGACGGGATCGAACCGGCCGGACACCCGGTCGGTGTCTTCCTGGCCGGCCGGCTCTGCCTCGAAAGAGATCTCGTCACCACGCATACGGTCTGGCTGCCGTGGCTGCCGCGGCCGGGTGACCTGGTCGTCTTCCCCAACACGGCGGGATATCACATGGACCTGTCGGCGGCTACAGCCGCCATGCACCCTCGGGCCGAGAAAGTGGCGGTGGTCGGCGACGGCGGGCGCTTCCCGGCGACACCCGACGCCGACTACCGGCCACCGTCCGCCCCCGACGCCGACTCCGACGCACCCGAGGTTCCGTGACGATCCACCAGCACATCACCGAGCTGATCGGTGACACCCCCCTGCTCCGCCTGGACCCGGCCGTGCACGGCCTCGACGGTGTGGACCTGTACGCCAAACTCGAATCGCACAATCCGTTCGGTTCGGTCAAGGACCGGATCGCCTGGGCGATGCTGCGCGACGAACTCGATACGCTGCGCGCGCAGCGGCGGACACTGATCGAGGCGTCCAGCGGCAACACCGCCAAAGCGCTGCGCATCCTCGGCGCGATCCACGGTATCGGGTTGCGGGCCATGACCAACCGGATCAAGGTCGGCGAGGTACGCGATCTGCTCCGGCTGATCGGTACCGAGATCGTCGAACTCCCCGGCCTGTCCGAATGCCCGGACCCCACCACGCCCAACGATGTGTACTCGGCGATCGACGCGGCCATGACCGCCGAGCCCGGCAGATTCCGGCATCTGTCCCAGTACACCAGCGAGAAGAATATCGCCGCCCATCACGACGGCACCGGCCGGGAGATCCACGAGGATCTCACCGCCGCCGGGATCGAGCGAGTCGACTATCTGTTCGGCGGGCTGGGCACCACCGGGTCGAGCCGCGGGGCAGGCAGCTACCTGCGGAAGTTCCATCCGGAGTTGCGGACCGTCGCGGTGGTCTCCGAACGCGAGGACTTCATTCCCGGGATCCGGTCGGAGCGGGAGATGTGGGAGGTGGGCCTGTTCCGGCCCGATTTCTACGATGAGATCCGGACCGTGGGATCGGGCCCGGCGATCGAGGCCACGCTCGAACTCGCCACCGGCTACGGGGTCCTGGCCGGCCCCACCAGCGGCGCCGCCTACGCCGCCGCGCGCGAGGTCCTCGGCCGCGGCGACCGCGGCGGGGCGCGCACCGTCGGGGTGATCATCGTCTGCGATCGGCTCGAGCCGTACCTGTCCTATATCGAACAGCGGCGGCCGGATCTGTTCGGCCGCGACGCCGGCCCACGGCCCCCGGACCCCGCCGAAATCGCTGCCGCCCCGCAGCTCACCCCTACCGAAATGGCCGAACTGCTCCGCACCGCGCGTCCGGTGATCGTGGACACCAGGGGCGCCATGGCATACCGGGTCGCCCATATCCCGGGCGCGATCAATATTCCCGACGACCGGCTCACCGACCTGTTCGCGCACGGGACACCGTTCTCCCGGGCCGAACCGGTGATCTTCACCTGCCCCACCGGCGATATCTCCCGGCAGTTCGCGGCGACCGCCCGCCGGTCCGGCCACACCGCCTACAGCCTGGACGGTGGTATCGCGGGCTGGCGGGCCGCGGGCCTGGAGCTGGAACGCGGCTGAACAACCCGGTCACCGGCGGGTGTTCCACACCGCGGGGTCCGCGGTCACGCCGTCGGCGGCGATTGCGGAACGGTCCGGGCCCGCCGCCGTGCCCTGGGCCCGGGTACGCACCGCCACCCCGACCGCGATCAGCAGACCACCGAGCGCCCAGCCGGCGAGTACATCGGTGGGCCAGTGCACCCCGAGGTAGATCCGCGAAAGTCCGACCAGCAATACGAAGACGGCCGCCGTGGCCGCGACGATCACCCGGGCGACGCGGTGCGCGGCCCGCAAACAGAACAGTGCGGCGAGTACGCCCACCACCGCGGCGGAACCGACGCTGTGCCCCGACGGGAAGGCTGGATTGTTCACCTCCACCAGTTGGCCGGCCACCGGCGGCCGTGGCCGGCCGACCAGCTGTTTCGATACGGGCACCAGAACCGCCGAGGCCGCGCCCACCCCGGCCACGAGCAACAGGTCCGCGTACGCGCCGCGCCGCAGCAGGACGGCACAGGCCAGCAGCGCCAGCGTCCACATGGCCACCGCCCCTCCGAGATGGGTGATCACCGTGGCGGCCGTGGTGAGCGGACCGGTGCGCAGGGTCAGCACCCATTCGTGCAGCGGGCAGTCCACCTGGGTCGTGGCATCGCCCGCGACGACGTAACCGGTTGTCGCGGCGACCACGGCGAACAGCAGTACAGCGAGCACGACCACGCATCTCAGCCTAGTCGCCCACCGGTTGCCGATCCCGGCCCGGCGCGGCCGGGATCGGACGGGCGCCGCACGCCCGGCGCTACCCTGACAACCATGAGTGTCCTCTTCCTCGGCGCGCCCATTGTCATGCTGCTGCTGGGGGCCGCCGCCGCGCTGCGGTGGGTGTACACCCGCTTCCCGAAGACCGGACACTCGACCGGCGACCACACCTCTACGCGACTCGCGGCCGCGGGGGTGGAGGAGATCACCGCCTTCTGGTACGGGAGCAAACGCGACCAGCTGGACCACCGCGCCGCGCAGACCATGTTGCGCGAGGAGGAATCCGACGGGGCGCCGCCGCGGGACCGGATCGATCTCACTGCCGGCCGGGCCGTGCTCGTGGCCCGCCCGCCGCACCGCGACCCCCGGAGCTGACCAGCGGCACCCACGGTGCGGCGCCGAGACCACCCGGCACGGCCGACGGCACCGGCCCACTACTGTGGACGGGTGCATTCAGATCAGCGATCGGACGACGGCGGACCCCGGATCTGGGGTGGCACCACGCTTTCCGAGCGGAAGCAGGCACGGCGCAGCGCACTGCTCGAGGCCGCCCTGGATCTGATCGGTGAATCCGGCGCCGCCGGTGTCACCATGCGGGCGGTGTGCCGCCGGGCCAATCTCACCGATCGATATTTCTACGAGAGTTTCGCCAGCCGCGACGAACTGCTCGATGTCCTGTACCGGCAGATCGCCGATGACTTCCTCGAACCGATGACCGCCTTCGCGGTCGCCGACGACGCCTCCCGTGACCGCGCCCTGTCCGAGGCGCTGGTGGACAAGGTGCTCGAGGACCCCCGCAAATCACGCCTGTTCCTGGTGGAGCCGTACTCCAGCACCGGCCTCGGCCAGACCACCATCGCCGTCATGCCCGCTTTCACCCGGCTCATCCAGGACCATCTGTTCCACCGGATCGACGATCCGGTCCGCCGCCGCCTCGCGGCCGTCACCATGGCGAGTGGGAACGCGGGAATGTTTTCCGCCTGGCTGAACGGATCATTGCGTGCCACCCGCGCGGAAATCGTCGAGCACCTCGTCGCCATGCTGGGCGCCTACCGCCGGCTCTATCGGTAGACGGGGTCCGGCGGCGGAAGGATCCCCGGAGAATTACCGCCGGGCAAGGAGGTTCGCCAGAAATGCACGACGAAGTCGTCGGGTCGACCGGTAAGCTGATCTCGCCGATCCGAGGCCCCGGGACGCTGGGTGAGGTCCTGGTGGCCGTACGTGGGGGGACCGAAGGGTATATCGCGCGCGCCGCCGAAGCGATTCCGGCCGGGAGCACCGTGCTGGTCATCGCTGTCGATTCCGGTCGCATCGCCGATGTGGTGCCCTGGATACCCCTCATACCGGACCCGGCGCCGTAGCGACACGACACGAGGAGTCAGACGTGCTGGGTTATCACGTACCCGATCCCGACGAGGCGATGCTGGTCAGCGGCGCCAAGAGCCGCGACGCAACACCCTTCCGGGTGATCATCGGACGTGGTACGTGGGTGATGCCGTTCTTCCGTAAGGTGCGGTATCTGTCGCTGGCGATGTTCGAGGCCGAGATCAGCGAACGCTGCGTCACCAAACAGGCCATCGTGCTGCAGGTACGGGCTGTCATCGCATTCAAGGTCGCCAACGACACGGCCTCGATCGTGAATGCGGCCCAGCGTTTCCTCTCCGAGCAGGAGCAGGAGATGTCGGTGCTGACCGGCCGGATCTTCTCCGGCCATCTGCGGTCCATCGTCGGCTCCATGACGGTGGAGGAGATCATCCGGGAGCGCCAGCGGCTGGCCGACGAGGTCCTCGTCGCGTCGAAGGTGGAGATGAGCAATATCGGCCTGTGGGTCGACTCGTTCCAGATCCAGTCCATCGACGACGGCAACCTCGGCTATATCTCGGCCCTCGCCGCTCCGCACAACGCCGCTGTCCATCGGGACGCCCAGATCGCCGAATCGCAGGCCGCGCAGCGCTCGGCCGAGGCCGAACAGGAATCTCTGCGCAAACAGGCCGAATACGCGCGAGAGACAGCGATCCTCAAGGCCGGTTACCAGCGCGATATCGACAAGGCCCAGGCCGAGGCCGCGGCCGCCGGGCCACTCGCCGCCGCGCTCGCCCAGCAGGAAGTCCTCGGCGCCCAGGCCGCCCAGGCCCGTAAGGAAGCCGATCTGCGTGAACAGCAGTTGCAGGCCGAGGTAGTGAAACCGGCACAGGCCGAGGCCGAGCGGGTGCGGATCCTCGCCGAGGCCGAGGCCGACCGCACCCGGATCCAGGCCGAGGCGGCGGCCTCCCACAATCGCATCGCGCTCGACCAGATGCTCATCGAGCAGTTGCCCCTCATCGTGGAGCAGGCGGCGCGCGGCCTGTCCAACGCCAATCTGACCGTGCTCAACGGGCCGGACGGGGTGGGTGAACTGCTCAACGGCATGGTCGGGCAGGGACTCACCGTGTTCAACTCGCTACAAAAGGCGCTTTCGACCACCGATGAGGATAAACCGGATATAGAGTGACCAGCAGAACTGCGGCGAGGAGCGGTGTGGTGGCCAGCGGGAAATTGGTGTCGTTCGACGGATCTCGGGGTTTCGGTTTCATCCGGCCCGAGGACGGTGGACCCGACGTGTTCGTCCACGTCAACGATATCGGCCTGGGCGAGGACGAACTCCGGCAGGGCCGGGTGTTCGAATTCGACGTCACCGAGGGCGATCGGGGCCCCAAGGCGATCAACCTACGTTCCCCGCGCGGCCAGCACACACGGCCCAAGCCGATCGGCGACGGTGCCCGGCTGACTGCCGAGGAGCACACCCGGCTGGTCACCGAACTCCTGCTGGACGCCTCCCCCGCGCTGACTGCCGGGGAGATCGTTGCCATCCGGGAGCGGCTCACCGATTTCGCGGTCGAACAGGGCTGGATCGACGGCTGACGGCCGGATCCGGCGATCTGTCGGTTCGAACTCCTATTATCGGGGGCGATGATTCGGCGCCGGCCGCGGCGTCGATACGGGTGAGGATCGACCCGAGGAGGATCGTGTGGATCTACCGGTGATGCCACCCGTCCGGCCCATGCTGGCCAAATCCGCCCCCGACATACCACCGGGGCCGGGCCTGAGCTACGAGCCCAAATGGGACGGGTTCCGCTGCGTGGTGTTCCGCGACGGCGCGGAGGTGGAGCTGGGGTCGCGTAATGATCGGCCCCTCACCAGGTACTTCCCCGAGGTTGCCGAACTGCTGCGTGCCGCGCTGCCGGATCGGTGCGTCGTGGACGGGGAGATCGTCGTGGTCACCGAACACGGACTCGACTTCGATGTCCTGCAGCAGCGGCTGCATCCGGCGGCGTCGCGGGTGGCCAAACTGTCCGTGGAGACGCCGGCGAGTTTCGTGGCCTTCGACCTGCTCGCCCTCCGCGACCGTGATCTGACCGAGGCGCCGTTCGCCGAACGCCGCCGCCTGCTCGAAACCATCCTGCGAACCGATCCCGGCCGGGTACAGCTGACCCCGCTCACCGGGGATCCGGCCGTCGCGCGCGACTGGTTCACCCGGTTCGAGGGTGCGGGTTTCGACGGGGTGATGGTCAAAGCCGATGATCAGCCGTATCAGCAGAACAAGCGGGTAATGCTCAAGGTCAAGCATGAGCGCACCGCCGACTGTGTGGTGGCGGGTTTCCGGTGGCACAAGGACGGGCAGGGCGTGGGCTCGCTGCTGCTCGGCCTGTACGACGGCGAGGGCCGGCTGCACCATGTGGGAGTGGCGAGCAGTTTCACCGCCGCGCGGCGCACCGAGTTGATCGGCGAACTCGCGCCGTACCGGGAGAACGCGCTGGTCGACCATCCGTGGCGGGAATGGGCCGATGCGGTGGCCCAGGCCGAGTCCGGCGGCTCCATGCCCGGCGGGGTCAGTCGCTGGAGCGGCGGTAAGGACCTGTCCTGGGAGGCGCTGCGGGCCGAGCTGGTGGCCGAGGTGAGATACGAGCACCTCCAGTCCGGCCGGTTCCGGCACGGCGGGCGGCTGGTCCGGTTCCGCGCCGACCGCACCCCCGAGTCGTGCACCTACGCCCAGCTCGAGGAGGCCGCACCGGCCGAATTGCGCGAAATCTTCGGGGCGGCGGTGGCGAAATGAGCGAATCGGTGGAAATCGAGGCCGCCGGCCGGGTCCTCACCATCACCAACCCCGCCAAGGTGTACTTCTCCCGCCGGGGTGAAACGAAATTGGATCTGGTGCGCTATTACGAGAGCGTCGCAGAACCGTTCTTCCGGGTCAACGGCGGGCGGCCACTGCTGCTGGAGCGCTATCCGGACGGCGCGTCGGGTAAGTCCTGGTTCCAGAAACGGGTGCCGAAGTCCGCCCCGGACTGGTTGCACACCGTGGAGGTCACCACACCGAACGGGACCACCAGCGACGCGCTGGTGGCGCACGATCTGGCGCATGTGCTGTGGGCGGTGAACCAGGGTTGTCTCGGCTTCCACGTATGGCCCAATACTGTGCCGGATCTGCGGATCGCCGACCAGCTCCGGATCGACCTCGATCCCTCCCCCGGTATCGGTTTCGACGAACTGCGGACCGCGGCCCTGCGGACCCGGGAGCTGTGTGGTGAGCTCGGTATCGAGACGTGGGTGAAAACCTCCGGATCGCGCGGCCTGCACCTCTATATCGCGCTGGACCCGCACTGGGACGGGTACGAGGTCCGCGCCGCGGCCGTGGCGTTGGCGCGGGAGCTGGAACGCCGCCACCCCGACGACATCACCGCGCACTGGTGGAAAGAGGAACGCGGCCGGCGGGTTTTCGTCGACTACAACCAGAACGCTCCGCACAAGACCGTGTTCGGTGCCTGGTGCGTACGCCCCAAGGTCGGCGCACAGGTATCCACCCCGCTGTCCTGGGACGAGCTCGATACCGTGGTGCCCGAGGATCTGACGATTGCGACGGTACCGGCGCGTCTCGCCGAGTACGGCGATCCCTGGGAGCACCGCACACCGCAGAGTATCGAGCCGCTGCTGCTAATGTCCGAACGCGATCTCGCCTCCGGTCTGATGGACGCGCCGTGGCCACCGCAATACCCGAAGATGCCGAACGAACCGCCGCGGGTGCAGCCCAGCCGAGCCCGCAAACCCGCTATCGAGGGCTGAGCCCGGCGGCCGGCCCGGCTCAGGAACTCCAGAGCGTCCAGGTCCCGTTTTCGCAGACCAGGGCGTAACCCGCGGCGGTGCGGGCGGTGGCCGTGCCCGTACAGCTCGCGCCTTTCGCTCGGACGGTCTCGGCCACCCGGTAGGGGCCCGACCATTGATAGCCGGTGACCGACGCCGAATCGGTGAGACACAGCAGGGTGCCGCCGTCGGCGGCGACACCGAGTAGCGCCGGTTCGGGACAGGCGGTATCGACCTCGGCCGCGGGCGGGGTGGCCGCGCCGGCCCTGCTCGCCGGCACCGAGGATTCGGTCGTCGCGCTGCGTCCGGGCGACGAAGTCGGTGCGCTCGCGGAGGTGCCGGAGGCAGCCGAGGCCGAGGACTCGGTCGCCCCCTGCGCACCGGTGACCTCGCCCACCGCGTCGCCGACCCGGGAGAACACCCCACCGGGCGTCTCCCGTGGCGCCAGGACCAGCGCCGCCAGCAGCGCCACCTCACCGACCCCGAGCAGTAGCGCGGTACAGGCCATGAAACGGCCGCGGGGATGCCCGAACGCGATCAGTCCGAAAACGATCGCCACCGGGAAGACCAGGATGAGGGCGGCCACCAGCGCGACGATCGCGTAGGGATTGACGATCGGACGTTCGTCAGAGGGAGGGGGTTGCGCGGACCAGTCGTCGTAGTCGTCGCGCCGCCGACCGGTACGCGGTGGTTCCTCGTCCGGGTCCGGCGGAACTTCCGGCCAGCGCTCGCCCGCCCAGCGCTGTGTATATGCCATGACCGATCCCTTCGAGCCGCCGTAGGCGCAACCCTGGAGCAGTGGACTGTGCCCGGCATCCGAAAGAATAAGCCGCGACCGGCCGGCTGTTCCGGTAAATCCCCCTGGCCGGGGCAGGTCTGATCACTACCCGAAACACCCGGCCGGTCCGCTGCGCCGGGTCACCGTGACTCAGTTCCCGCGGCGCACCCGCGGCAGCGATTCGGTGACCAGCGTGCTCAGCATGTCGACCAGCAGTGCATGGACCTGATCGCGGGTCATGGTGCCGCGGGTCAGCCACTCCCGGCCGGCGACCTTCACCAGGCCACCGTAGGCGCGGACCATCGCGCGTCGCGGCTCCTCCGACCCCGCATCGTCGGCGAGACCGATCATCACCAGCAGCCGCTGCGCGGCCGCGTCGTCGGCCGCGTCGAGAATCTGCTGCACCTCCGGATCGTCGCCGACGCCCTCGTGACTGGTCACCTTGACCCAGGTGCTGCCGTGCTCGGAAATCGTGTCCAGTAACCAGCGCACACTGGCCTCGACGCGTTCCCGGGTGGTACCCGCGGGCACGGCCAATTCGTCAGCGCGCGGCAGGGTGACCATCCGGCGGACCACCGCGAGGTAGAGATCGCGCTTATTGCCGAAATAGTGGTTGATCAGGCCGCGGGCCACCCCTGCCCGCTGCGCCAGTTCGGCCGTGGACACCGCCGCGTACGGACGTTCGCCGAACATTTCGATGGCCTGGGCGAGGATCTGAGCGCGGCGCTCGTCCGGTTCGAGCCGACGGCGCCGCGGCTGCTCGTCCGTGCCGTTCCCGCCGGCCATGGACGAACCGGGGCCGGCGGGAAGGTCGGTGCCAGGGGCGAGTGGAGGTTCGAGGTCAGAGCCCACGCGCGATGAGATCCTTCATCACCTCGTTGCTGCCGGCGAGGATCCGCAGCACCCGGGCTCCCGTGTACAGCTGGGAGATCGGATACTCGGTCATATACCCGTAGCCGCCGAAGAGCTGCAGGCAGCGGTCCACGACCACACCGAGCTGATCGGTGGACCAGTACTTCGACATGGCGGCCGACTGGATATCGAGTTCCCCGCGCAGATGCCGGCTGATGCAGTCGTCGAGGAAAACCCTGTTGGTCCGGGCGATGGTCGCGCATTCGGCCAGTTCGAACTTGGTGTTCTGCATGGCGAACAGCGGTTTACCGAAGGCCTCGCGGCCCTTGGTGTATTCGACGGTCAGTTCGACCGCGCGTTCCATCATCGCCACCGCCATGATGGCGGTGACCAGCCGCTCCTGGGCCAGCAGCTGCATCATCTGGTAGAAACCCTGACCCTCGGCGCCACCGAGCAGGTTCGCCGCGGGCACCCGCAGTCCGTCGAAGAACAGTTCGGCGGTGTCCTGCCCTTTGCCGCCGATCTTGGACAGGATGCGACCGCGAGTGAAGCCCGGGGTGTCGTCGCCGACCTCGGCGAAGAGCAGTGAGACACCGGCGGCGCCCTTCTCCGGGTCGGTTTTCGCGGCGATGATGATGCCGTCGCAGACCCAGCCGTTGGAGATGAAGATCTTCGAACCGGTGATCACGTACTCGTCGCCCTCACGGACGGCACGGGTCTTGATGGCCTGCAGGTCCGATCCGGTGCCCGGCTCGGTCATCCCGATGGACAGCACCATCTCGCCCTTGCTCGCCTTGGGCAGAATCCGCTTCTTCAGCTCCTCGGACCCGAATTCGGCCAGGTAGGGCGCGATGATCGAACTGTGCACCGGGATACCGAGGGCCCCGTCACCGGCGCGCACCTGCTCCTCGATGATCGCGGCCTCGTGGGCGAAGCTGCCGCCCCCGCCACCGAACTCCTCCGGGACCGCCGGGCACAGCAGGCCGAGTTCCCCGGCGCGCCGGTAGAGCGCCTTGTCCGGATGACCCTGCTCGATGAACTTCTCCTCGTGCGGCACCACTTCCTTCTCGAAGTAGTTGCGCGCGAGTTCCCGTACCGCCTCGACCTCGTCGTCGCTCCATGCGGGGCGTGCCATATCCGCGTTCCTCTGTTCGTGATCACCCAGCCGGCGCCGACGCACCGGATCGTCCGGGAACGACTGTCCCGCACTATTGGCGTGACGTCAACGAGGCACGTTCCCAGGTGTGACGACGCAGCCGGAGTAGGTTCCCGGGCCGTCGCGGCGGCCCGGCTCCGCTCGCACCACGACGCTTTTGCCACAATGGTGCGCACGCTCTCCCAGCTCACGAAGGACTTCTTCCGCACCGATGGCCGCGCCCAGTATCGACCCGAACGACCTCGCCACCTGTTTGCGCGTTCTCGACCAGGCAGGAGAGCTGGACCCCGACCATCCGGATTCGACCACCGTGCAGCGCGCGGTCGGCCGGATGTTCAAAGAGCTCAAACGGCAGCGGCGCGTCGCCGCCCGGCAGGCGAAACTCGCCGCGGACCGCGCGGTGGTCGCCGCCACGGCCACCGGGTCGCCGAACCGGATCGATGACGAGACCGCCGGTATCCCGATCACCTCCAGTACCTCCGGCGCGTCGGCCGGCACGCTTCTGCGCCCCCGCGGCTGCTACATCTGCAAGGAGAAGTACACCCGCGTCGACGCGTTCTACCACCAGCTGTGCCCGGAATGCGCAGCCATGAGCCACGGCCGCCGCGAGGCCCGCACCGACCTGACCGGTCGGCGCGCGCTGCTCACCGGCGGACGCGCGAAGATCGGAATGTACATCGCGTTGCGGCTGCTGCGCGACGGCGCTCATACGACCATCACCACCCGCTTTCCCAACGACGCCATCCGCCGCTTCGCCGCACAACCCGACAGCGCCGACTGGCTGCACCGGCTGCGCATCGTCGGTATCGACCTGCGGGACCCGGCCCAGGTGGTGGCGCTCGCCGACGATGTCGCGGCCCAGGGGCCGCTCGATGTCCTCATCAACAACGCCGCGCAGACCGTACGCCGCTCCCCCGGCGCCTACAGTGCCCTGGCCGCCGCCGAGGACGGGCCGCTGCCCGCCGGCCGGTTGCCCGAGAAGGTGACCTTCGGGCAGACCACCCGCGCCCATCCGACCGCGCTCACCGCCTCGCTGGCCCCCACCCTGTCCGGCGCCGACGTGGCCGAACTCGCGCTGGTGGCGGGATCGGCCACACCCGACCGCATCGCCCGCGGGGTGGCGATCGATGCCGGGGGCCTGGTGCCCGACCTCGCCCACACCAACAGCTGGGTGCATACGGTGGGCGAAGTGGATCCCACCGAATTGCTGGAGGTTCAGCTGTGCAATTCGGTCGCCCCGTTCATCCTGGTCTCCCGATTGCGGCCCACGCTGGCCGCGGCGCCCGCCCGGCGGAAATACGTGGTGAACGTTTCGGCGATGGAAGGTCAGTTCTCCCGCGGTTACAAGGGGCCGGGGCATCCGCACACCAATATGGCCAAGGCAGCGCTGAACATGCTGACCCGGACCAGCGCGAAGGAGATGCTCGAAACCGACGGCATCCTGATGACCGCGGTGGACACCGGCTGGATCACCGACGAGCGACCGCACTACACCAAGATCAGGCTGGCCGACGAGGGATTCCACGCCCCGCTCGACCTGGTGGATGGCGCGGCCCGGGTCTACGACCCCATCGTGCGCGGCGAAGCCGGTGAGGACCTCTACGGCTGTTTCCTGAAGGACTACCGCCCCTCGCCGTGGTAAACCCGGTGCCGTCACGCATCCGAGGACATACCCTGGACGGGTGTGGTATCGGCTGATCGCGGATATGGTCGCCGCCCTGCATCTGCTGTTCATCGGCTACGTGGTGGCGGGCGGCTTCCTGGCGTGGCGTTTCCCGCGCACGACCTGGTTGCACGGGGCCGCCGCGGCCTGGGGTTTCGGCACGGTGCTGGTCGGCTACGACTGCCCGCTCACCTACGCGGAGAACTGGGCCCGGCACCGCGCCGGGATCTCGGGGTTGCCGCCCGAGGGCTTCATCGACCACTACCTCACCGGGGTGATCTACCCGGAGAGCATGCTCATCGAGGTGCAACTGCTGGTGGCAGCCTGTGTCCTGGTGTCGTGGGCCGGGCTGTGGTGGCGCGTCCGTCATCCGCACGGTCCGAACGCGCGAGTTGTCGGCTGATCCGCGCCCGCCGGTGACGGTGTGATGAAAATCGCTGTGCCATCGGATGACCGGGCGTTCGCCGTGCCCACGGCCCAGTACTCTCGGTGCGGTGGACGTGGGCGCACGGCTGGTCCGTGATTACGAAGACGGGGCAGGCGTCGGTGGGTCGGACCCGGTGGACTGGCCCGACCCCGGGCAGTATTTCGCCGCCACCCTGCCGGTGTGGGGGCTGGCCGCGGGATCGGTCCAGGCATTCGTCGCGGCCGCCGATCGGTACCGGCAGGCCACCGGGACCACGCCGATCCGGCACCGGCTGAACCCCGAACGTATCGCGGCGTCCTTCGCCAGCGACCGGTTGCTGCGGATCGATGGTGCCCCCGTCGAAGGATTCGCCGACCTGTCCGGTTTCTTCCCCACGTTCGACGGCTGGGTCCGCACTCACGCCAACTATCCGCATCACCGGGCCCGGCTGCTGGCCGCCCTCGAACTCCCCGCCGACGCGCCGCGCGGACCCGCCGAAGCCCAGATGGCGATGATCCGCGCCACCGATCTGGAAGAACTGGCCGCGGCTCGGGGCGCGATCGTGGCGCGGGTACGCGACGAAGCGCAGTGGCGGGCCGGACCGCAGGCCGCCGCCGCCGGAGCGGGACCGCTGGTCGCGCTCGTGGAACGCGGCGACCGGCGCCGGTACACGCTGCCGCTGTCGGGCACGCCATACCAGCCGCTACAAGGCGTGCGGGTACTGGATCTGACCCGGGTGATCGCGGGACCGGTGGCCACCCGGGCGCTGGCGCTGCTCGGGGCCGAAGTTCTGCGAGTCGACCCGCCAGGCCTGCCGGAGATCTCCTGGCAGTACACCGATACCTGCCAGGGCAAGCACTCGACCTTGCTGGACCTGCGGTCGGCATCCCCGGCCTGGGAGTCGCTACTGGACTCCGCCGACGTACTGGTGACCGGATATCGCCCGGGCGCGCTGGAGAGACTCGGCCTTGCCGGACGGCCGGGGCTCGTACATGCCCGGGTGAGTGCCTGGGGGTTCACCGGGCCCTGGGCGGGCCGGCGCGGCTTCGACAGCATCGTGCAGGCCGCGACCGGAATCGCGGTGATCGAAGGGGCGTCCGCGCTGCCCGGCGCCCTCCCCGCGCAGGTGCTCGACCACGCCTCCGGCTACCTGCTCGCGGCCGGTATCGTCGACGCGCTCGCCGCCCGTACGGGCGACGGCCGCGGCCGGGATGTGCGGGTGTCGCTGGCCCGCACCGCGACCTGGTTGCTCTCCGAACGAGGCCGCACACCCGACCATGCGGCGCCGGCGGTGCCCGGACCGGGGAACACCGTGACTCATGGACAGGTTGTCAGCGCGGCGCCGGCCCTGGCCGAATTCCCGGACTATCCGTTCCCGGCGCCGGGTTACGGTCGCGCCGAACCCCGGTGGGCAGAGCGGCGGGTGCCCGAGCACCGCTGAGCTCGCACGGCGGGGCGAGAGCTCACAGGCCGGTGGCGAGCCGCACCACGACCGTGTCCTGGGTGACCTCCTGCACCGTCAGGTTCAGCCCCTGCACCGAACCGGACTCTCCGATTGGCACGGTGACCGGCTGACCCGCCACCGACAGGGTGACGAGATCGCCCTGCACCGAGGTGAGTTCGGTATCCACGCCCAGCACGCTGATCTTCGCCTGCACACCGCGCTCGAATGTCACGGTGCAGCCGCTGACCTCGCATTCGCTCCGCGCCCCCGGGCCCGTCGCGGTGCAGGCCGAAACCCCCAGTGACGCGGCGGCACTGAGCAGGAGGGCGGCGATCAGCCGTCGAACAGACATGCGGACAGTGTAGGGATCGCCCCGCTCACCGCCACCGGAACCGGACGAATCGCCATTACCAGGGGAGGCGGTGGGTGCGGATCTCGGCCAGGGACAGGCCGCGCCGGCGGCGGGCGAGGGCACGCAATGCGCTGGCGTTGACATATCCGACCTCGCGGGCGACCGAACCCACGGTGAGCCCGCCGGACCGCAGCAGCTGGGTGGCCCGATCGAGCCGGATATCATCGGCGAAATCCTTCGGCGACATGCCGAGCGCAGCGCGGGTCGCCCGTTGCAGGCTGCGTTCGGTGACACCGAGTTCACGCGCGGCAGTGGCGATCAGGAACTGTTCCGACAGATGGTCGCGCACCCAGCGTTCGTAACCGGCGATCAACGAACTACCGCGGGCCACCACCTCGGGTATCGCATAGGGCGCCTGACTGGCCCGCGGCCCCACGGCGAGGTACCGCATGGCTCGTTCCGCCAGCTCGGGGCTGGTCCGGTAGATCAACGACAGCGCCATATCCATATGCGATAGCGAGGCGCCCGCGGTGGTGATCCCGTTCCCGTGACAGACAATACAGCTCTCGTCCAGCCGGACCCGGGGGTAGCGCCCACGGAAACAGGCGCCCAGCCACCAGCTGGTTGTCGCCGGGGAGTCGTCGAGCACTCCGGATTCCGCCAGGAAGAAGGTCGCGGTGCAGGCGGCGGCCAGGTGCACTCCCTCCGCTCGCGCTTCCCGGATGTGCTCGAGGAGCCGCATGTGGTCCGCGTCGGTGACCAGCTCCACCAGGGGCTCGGGCTCCAGGATGTCCACCGCTGCCACCGCCAGTACGTCCAGCGGCGCCGAAATCTCCCCCAGTGGCGTCGTCGGCACCAGATTGCCGCCGGCCGAGCGCACCGAGGAGCCCAGCGAGACGGTGCGGATATTCCAGGGTGGCGGCGGATTCGGCAGTTCCTTGCGCAGCGCATTGGCTGTGCCGAACGCGCCGAGCAGTGCGCCCAGACCGAAATCGGCCACACCGTCCACCACGAAGATCCCGACATCCACGCCCGGAGGATACGGTTCGGGCGCGGCGATCGGAAACCGGATGGTCCCTATGGCTGGAGAAATTCGGGGATACGCGGCCCGATCACCCGCATTGTGTCGCAAACAGAGCTTTTCCTGTCGCATGAGCCCCTCTTACCCAGCTGTCGAAGCCCGTAGGGTCGGAGGGACAGAACGGTGCCGGTCGCCTTCGCGCGACCGGCACCGTTCGTGTGTCGCCACCGAACACACCGGTGACCGCGAATCCGCCGGCTCGCGATCTCCGTCCGTGGACGACGACCCGACACCGACCGCCGCTGCGCCCCGGCGCGGCGCGGATATCGCCGGTCGCCGTCGGACCGGGCCTCTACCTCCACCGACGGCAACGAACCGCACGAGAGCCGCTCGGGCCGATTCAGCGTGTGGGAATGCATGGCTGCGGCGCTGCGGGGTGCGCCGCAGCCTTCCATTCGCATACGTCTGCCGTGCGGCGCCGGCATCGGTGCCGCGGGCGATCCACGGAGACGAGCCGGCGCGACGCGGCGGAACTCGGTGACGGGACCGCCCCTCGCCGAGTTCCGCCGAAGTATCGAGCCGGGGACCTAGCGGCCACCCAGACCGAAGCCCGAATCGTCCATCTCGATATCCGGATCGAGGATGCCACAGACCTTCCAGCCACCGTCCTCCTCGACGAGGTCGTAGGTCATGGTGGTCGTGCTCGAGGTGCCCATGATCTCCATGGACATCTCCATGGTGAATGTGCCTTTATCGCTGCCCGCCGGGACGTCGACGCTCTTCAGCGTGGTCGTCGACTCCGGAAGGTCGACATCGGGTACGTCGGTCGGCTTCGTCGGGTTCTGCTGCTCGTACTGCGAGATCTCGTCCAGATCGGCCGCGCAGACCAGATCCTGCGGATCGTCCTTCTGATCCACCCAGGCCTGGGCGACATCACGGGGGTCGTCGTAGCCACCCCCCACGACCGAACCACCGCCGCTGAACAGGAAGAAGGCGCCCACCCCGACGGCAATCAGGACCACTGCGACACCACCGACGACGAGCGCGATCCGGCCGCCGTTCCCCCCGGAACGCGGAGGCGGCCCTCCGTACCCTCCGGGGGTTCCGTACTGCGGCAGGCCGGGCGGGTAGGGCTGACCGTACTGCCCAGGGTAAGGCTGCTGCCCCGGCACGGGCTGTCCCGGATACGGCTGATGCTGGTACGGATTGGGCTGTTGCGGATGACCCATACGGAAGTCCTGTAATCCTTGCTCTCCTGCGCGTCACCGGCGTGGCGCCGCGTCCGAACTCTAATTCCCCCATGGCGGGGTGGCGTTAACATCGCCTCCGGACAACGCCGGTGAATCCAGACCTCGTTCGCCCCCTGCCGATTATGTTCAGTACCCGACGTAACCGCCACCGTAGGACATATTGACGAGTCCAGGCACGTTCTCGAGGGATCCGTAGCGGTCGAGGGCATAGGCGGTACCCGCACAGATGTTGTCGACCGGATTCCAGATATCGGTGTGACCGGGCAGGGCATAGGCGTTGAACGTCGGGTCGATGGTCTGCATCAGGCCCTTCGACGGCGTACCTCTCTCCGTGGCGTTCTCGTCCCAGAGGTTTATCGCATTAGGATTGCCGCTGGACTCATGCTCGATCATCGTCGCGATAATGGCGGCATCGGCGTCCGTGACGTCGTAGCCGTTCGCACGCAGCACATCGATCGCCTCGTCGATCCACTGGGCCAGGTCGCCGGTAGGCATCTTGGTAGGCCTACCGGAGGTACCGGTGATCTCGTCACCGGACCCGGACTCATCGCCGGACCCGGAGTCACTACCGTCCGAGGACGAGTACTGCCCGCCCATGAGCGGGCTCGCCGGAGAGCCACTGCTTGCCGGGGAGCCGCCGGTACTTCCCGACCGGTCCTGCGGGACCTGCAGGGACTTGTTCTCCAATTCGTTGTGCGTGGACTGCATCTTGCGAACGGTGGCGCCGATGGTGTTGTCGATCGCGACGACCGCGTCGAACTGCTGCCGGGAGGTGGGATTGTCCGGGACGCCGTCGGTGATCTCGATGACCGCGTCGCGCAGATCCTCGAAATATCCGCTGACGCCGTTGGCATCGTCGGCGGCCAGGGCGGCGAGTTCGGCGATCTGGTTGTCGAGGGTGTTCCAGTCCTCTATATAGGCCGCGACCTGCTGATCCAGCAGCTCGTACTTACTCGCGAGCTCACCGTCGCCGGGCCGCTCGCCGGCCAGGCGGGCGAACTGCTGGGCGGTGAGGCTCATCGCGGTACGGTCACCCAGCCCATTCTGAAGTTTCTTCAGAACCTTCTCGGCATAGTCGATATAGGGGTTCAGGAGCGGAGCGTTCAACGGACGACGGAGTGTCCAGCTCTTTGCGACGACCATCGCCCTCCGTCCCGCGCCCAGTACACCACCAGTTTCTCAGCAGAGTTCCATCCGGCGCGTTGCCGCGCCTCCCCGCTGGTGAGAAGCATCCGGATTTCCTCGCTGCTATCGACGAGGCAACCTGCCCGGACCGGCTTCCCGCGCATGCCCGGCGCACCGCCCGAGAGGTGCGGCCGGCCGGACAGTTGCCCCGGAGTCGAGTGAAAAGGACTTCATCGAACGTCTATGCGGAGCCAGCGGATGCGATAGCCTCAGACCGAACTCTGCGCGACTATGACAGGACCGGGGTGCTGGGGTCGGCGATACGCTCGTAGATACCTCTGGCATTGGCGGCCCGCTGCGCACGCGCTTCGCCGGAGCTCCGTTCGTAGGCGTCGTCGAAGACTTCCGCCGCATGGCTGGCGCTACCCGCTCCCATCAGGCTGTTGTACGCAGCCGACTCGCTGCGGGCGCCCATTCCCTGGATCCCCGGGGTTCCCCGCATTTCGTGCACCATGAAGTCGACCTGCGTCTTCCAATCCGTCACCGGCTTGCCCTGAGCCGCCGCGAATGCTTCCAGGTTCGCCCGGCGAATGCCCTGCCACTGAGCGAGGCCGATGGCCCCTTCACCCGGGTTGTACGCGCCGGTATCGAAGCCGGGGGCCTCCACCTGGAAGTTTCCGAGAATACCGGCGGCCTGGGCCGGGGTGAAGCCCTTCTCCAAGAGGTACTCGTACATGTCCTGGAGTTTCACCTTCACACCCTCGCCGATGGGCTGGGCCGATACGCCGCTGTAGGCACCGCTGGTGTTGGTGAGGCCGGGAACGTACGGCGCGGCCCCACCGTTGCCCGACCAGTTCTGCGCGGGGACCTCGGTGGACTTGCCCTCCAGCTTCGCGTAGGCACGCAGGATCGCCTCGTAGGCGACGCCAACCGCGTTGTCCAGTGCGTTCACGGCATCGATCTGACGGGCCGGAGTGGGATTGTCCGGCACCGCTTCGGAGATGTCGACGGCGGTGTCGCGGAGTTCGTCGAACTCCCGGCTCACCGTATTGGCGTCTTCGGCGGCGAAGCCGGCGATGAACCCGATCTGGTCGTCGAGGGACTCCCAGTCCTCCTGGTAGCCGTCGACCTGCTCCATGTTGAGGTGGTACTGCTGCCGCAACGCGCTCTCGCCGGGGCGCTCGGCCGCTTTCTTCACCAGCTTCCCCGCGTTCAGGGTTTGCGCGTTCTTGTCTCCCAGCCCCTCTTCCAGCGCCTTCAGCACCTTCTCGATGTAGGTGATGTAGGGGTTGAGGATCGGAGCGTTGTCCGGACGATGGAGCGCCCAATCCTTTTTCGGAGCCATCGTCCACCTTCCTCGACCCATTACCGCCACCTGCATAACAGAATTCCATCCCGCGACCCGGCGCCCCCCTCCCGCTACTGAGAATGTGCGCTGGAGAGCCACCGAATACCGATGAGAAATCCTGTTGTGTCACGTCTACCCGAACGAGACCGACGAGCCCCCGCGGCTCACCACGAACGAACCGGCGGCACATACCCGAGCCGCAGCCGGAAAGGACATCATCATGGGAACCATCGCCGTGCACGAATTCGTCTCCCTCGACGGATCGTACGAGGACCCGTCGTTCACCTTCGAATTCGGGTTCGATCCGCAGATGGGAGAGACGCTGGCTGCGATCACCGGAGCGGCGAAAGCGATTCTGCTCGGTCGCAACACCTTCGAGATGTTCGCCCCTGCCTGGTCCACCCGCACTGCCGAGGACGATCCGGGCGCCCCGTTCTTCAACGACACCGTCAAGTACGTGGTGGGCGCACGAGAACCGCAGGTCGAATGGGCCAACAGCGTATCCCTGAGTGCCTACGATCCGAGCCGGATCCGCACGCTGAAGGACGAGACCGACGGGATCATCTACATCAGCGGTAGCGGCACCCTGGTCCGGGCGTTGCTCGCCGACGGCCTGGTCGACGATCTGCATCTGTTCGTGTATCCGATCGCCCTGGGCAAAGGGGCGAAACTGTTCACCGACGGGGTCGACACCACGACGTTCGTCCTCAAAGGCCACGATGTATACGCCAACGGCGTGGTGCACCTGGACTACGGGCCGGCCGGGTCCTGACACGGTGGCGGTGGGTGCCGCTGCCGTGAGCCGGTATCGGTCACATTGCCGACTGCCGCGCGATGCAGGTCGCATCCACCACCACACGACTCCCGGCGGCTAGGTTCGACAGTAGCGCCGAACCACAGGAGGAGTCGTATGCCGGACCCGATCGCATCCACCCCGGACGACCTCGTCGCCCCGCTGTCGGTCGAGCAACGTGCCCGGCTGGGCAGTGGGCGCGACTTCTGGTCGACCGAGCCGATCGGGGATATCCCGTCGATCACCCTCTCCGACGGCCCGCACGGGCTGCGCTATCAGGATCCGGACCACGCCGGTGACGCGCTGGGCATCGGCCCGAGTATTCCGGCCACCTGTTTTCCGCCCGCGGTGGGCCTGGGGCAGAGCTGGGACCCGGAGCTGGCTGCCCAGGTGGGGGCGGCGATCGGCCGGGAGGCCCGCGCCGCGGGTGTGCACATCGTGCTGGGGCCCGGGATCAACATCAAGCGGGATCCGCGCTGCGGCCGCAACTTCGAGTACTACTCCGAGGATCCCCGGCTGACCGCCGCGCTCGCCACCGGCTGGGTCCGCGGACTCCAGCAGCAGGGTGTGGGCGCGTCGCTGAAGCACTTCGCGGCCAACAACACCGAACACGAACGAATGACATCGAGTTCGGATGTCGATCCGCGCCCGCTGCGCGAGATATATCTGCACGCGTTCGGGCACGTGGTGCGGGAGGCCGCCCCGTGGACGGTGATGTGCTCCTACAACAAGATCAACGGCGTGTATGCGGCGCAGAACCACTGGCTGCTCACCGAGGTCCTGCGCGAGGAGTGGGGTTTCACGGGAGTGGTGGTGAGCGACTGGGGCGCGGTCGACGACCGGGTCGCCGCGGTCGCCGCCGGACTGGATCTGGCGATGCCCGGTGCCGACGAGGCCGGTGATCGGCGCGTGGCCGCCGCGGTCGCCGACGGCGCGCTGGACTCCCGGGTCCTGGAAGCGGCCGCGCGTCGTATCGCCGCTCTGGCCGTCCGCGCCACCGACCACGCCGATCCGGCGACCGTATGGGATGCCGATGAGCACCATACCCTCGCCCGTACGATCGCGAGCCGCTGCGCGGTGCTGTTGAAGAACGATCACGACCTGCTGCCCCTGTCCCCCGGCGGGCATATTGCGGTGCTCGGCGAATTCGCGACCGAACCGCGCTACCAGGGTGGCGGATCGTCTCATGTCAACGCCACCCGGGTCGATATAGCGCTGGACGAGATCCACGCCCGCGCCGGATCGGCGGTGGTCACCTACGCGCGTGGATTCGATACCGGGTCCGGTTCCGCGGCGGCGGAGCTGCGTGCGGAGGCCGTCGAGACGGCCGCCCGGGCCGATGTCGCAGTACTCTTCCTGGGACTCGCGGCCGCACAGGAATCCGAGGGCTTCGATCGCGACCATATCGAACTGCCCGTGGATCAGCTCGAGCTTCTGCACTCCGTTCGGGCGGTGCAGGACCGGGTCGTCGTGGTCTTGGCGCACGGGAGCGTCCTGCGGCTGGCGCCCGTCGTGGCGGACGCGGACGCGATCCTGGACGCGGCGCTGCTGGGCCAGGCGGCCGGTGGTGCCGTCGCCGATCTGCTGTTCGGTATCACCGCACCGACGGGCCGGTTGACCGAGACGATTCCACTGCGGCTCGCCGATGTACCCGCCTACGACAATTTCCCGGGCGAACAGGGCCACGTCCGGTACGGGGAAGGTATTTTCGTCGGCTACCGCTGGTACGACCGTCGCGAACTCGAGGTGAGCTTCCCGTTCGGGCACGGACTGACCTATACGACCTTCGCCTACGCCGAGCCCCACGCGGTCGCCGACGCCGACGGCGTCACGGTGACGGTGCGGGTGACCAACACCGGCGCCCGGGCGGGCCGGGAGGTCGTCCAGGTCTATACAAGCCCGGTGACCTCGTCGATACTGCGCCCGCCGCGGGAACTGGGCGGTTTCGCGACAGTGGAGCTGGAACCCGGTACGGCGGAAGAGGTGACCGTCCGGATACCCCGGCGGGAATTCGCCCGCTGGCACGAACCCGCCGGCCACTGGATCGTCGAAGGCGGCGAGTACATCCTGTCCATCGGGCATTCCAGCCGGGATCTGCCGGTGCGCGCGACCGTCCGGATCGACGGGGACGACGTTCGGGTGCCGCTCACGCGGGAGTCGGCATTCGCCGACGTCATGGCGAATCCGGTGGCGGGGCCGGAACTCGGCGCGAAACTCCGGCCACTGATGGGTGAGCCCGACAGTTCGGCGGGTGCCGATCTGGGGGTGGATATGGCGCGGATGATCGGGTCCATCCCGATCGGCCGGATCGCGCTGAACCTCGGTGGGCTGATGACCGCCGAGGAACTCGACGATCTGCTGGCCCGCGCGAACGGCTGAAACAAGAGGCGCGATTCGAGTCGCGCCCGCTGCCGGTCGGGGGCGCGCCACGAAGGCCTCCGGGGCCTGGAAGGCCCCGGCCCGCACTCGGTTCCGGAGAATGCCGCAGCCTGGGCCCGGCGCAACGGATGTGCGAGCGAGCCGGTCGAGCAGCAGGTCACCGGCGATGTGGTCCTGTCTGCCTATCCATGCCCGGCCGGGGCCCGAGGTCCAGCTGTAGTCGGTGATCGGGGGCGGTCATCTCTGGTTCGGCACCCCCTCGGAGATCTTCCCGGTAACCCTGGTCGGCACCGACACCGAGTCCATCAGCGCCACCGCGCTCATCTGGGACTTCTTCCGGGCGCACGCGCTGGACCGAGATCGATCAGTCCAGCGCGGCGACCCGCGCACGGGCCTGCTCGTACTCCGCGGCGAGCCGGTCGACCACGGCCGCGGTGGGACCGATCTCGGTCACCGCGCCGATACCATGCCCCGCGCCCCAGATATCGCGCCACGCCTTGGCCTCACCGGCGTTCAGGAATTCCAGCGACCCGGAGTCGTCACCCGGCACTCCCAGCGCATCGGGGTCCATACCGGCGGCGACAATGCTCGGCCGCAGGTAGTTACCCTTGACACCAGTGAAGAAATCCGTGTAGACGATATCCCCGGCGGTGCCGGCGACGATCATCTTCTTGTACTCGGGTACCGCCGCGGCCTCGTCGGTGGCGATGAATGTGGAACCCATATAGGCGAAATCGGCGCCCGCGGCGAGGGCCGCGAGCACACTGCCGCCGTGCGCGATCGCGCCCGAGAGGGCCAGCGGGCCGTCGAACCACTCCCGGATTTCCCGGATCAGCGCGAACGGCGAGACCGTCCCGCCGTGGCCACCCGCTCCGGCGGCCACGGCGATCAGTCCGTCGGCTCCCTTGGCCACCGCCTTGCGGGCGAAGGTATCGCTGATGACATCGTGCAGCACCACTCCGCCGTAGGCGCGGATGCGTTCGTTGACGTCGGCGCGGGCACCCAGCGAGGTGATCACGATCGGTACCCGGAACTCCTCGAGGATCGCCAGATCCTCCAGCAGACGCGCATTGCTCTTGTGCACGATCAGGTTCACCGCGTACGGCGCCGCGCCCGGGGTGGCGGCCAGTTCACCGGTGATCCGGGTGAGCCATTCCCGCAGCTTGCCGGTACTCCGTGCATTGAGCGCCGGGAAGGATCCGATGATCCCCGCCTTCGACTGGGCGAGGACCAGTTCGGGGCCGGACACGATGAACATGGGGGCGGCGAGGACGGGTAGGCGCAGATCGGCGCGCAGGATCGCGGGTAGTCGCTCGGTCACCCTACCGACGGTAACAGGGGCGCCCGCCCTCAGTTGCGGGTCGATCCGCGGTCGCGGACCGAGCGGTCGGCGCGTTACTTGCGGGATAGCCCGAGCACCAGCGTCGCGATGGTGTTGAGCTGGATCTCCAGCGTGCCACCCCCGATGATCCAGGTAGGGATATCGAGTTCGTGGTGGACCGGTTCGGAGACCGCTTCACCGAGGGCCCCCGCCGGGCCGATCAGGTTGAGGGCAGCCGCCGCGGCGTCGGTGTGCAGCATGGAGGCAGCCGCCTTTGCGACACTCGTCGCGGGACCGACCGGCTGACCGTCCAGCCGCCGGATCGTCTCGCGCAGATTCAATGCCGAGACGGCCGCGCCCCGCGCACTGATACGCCCGAGTGTGCGCAGCGCGTCGTCCCGGCTGCCGGCGTATTCCGCATGCTCGATGATTTCCCTGATCCGCTTGTTGTGCCCGGGATCCCGGACACCACCGATGAACAGCCGTTCCTGTGCCAGCGTCTCCAGGGTCAGCGTCCAGCCCTGACCCGGCTCGCCCAGGACCATCGAATCGGGCACGAACGCGTTGTCGAAGAAGACCTCGTTGAACTCGGCGTCGCCGCTGGCCTGGGTGATCGGGCGGACCGTCACCCCGGCGCCGTGCATATCGACCAGGAACATGGTGAGCCCGCGGTGCCGTTCGGCGTCCGGGTCCGTGCGGCCCAGCAGCAACCCCCAGTCCGCGCGATGGGCGAGCGTGGTCCAGATCTTCTGCCCGTTCAGCTCCCATCCGCCCTCGACCGGGGTGGCCCGCAGGCTCAGGGAGGCGACATCGGATCCGGCCTCCGGTTCGCTGAAAAGCTGGCACCAGATCTCTTCTCCGCGCAGCGCGGGAGCCGCCAACCGGTCCAGTTGTTCGGGTGTGCCCCGGTGCAACACGATCGGCACCACCCACTGCCCGATGCCCATGGAGGGCTGGGCGATCCCGTGCCGGTCGTATTCGTCCTGCAGGATCAGCTGTTCGAGGGGTCCCGCCTCGATCCCGTAGGGCCGCGGCATCGGCGGCGAAACAAGGCCGTTGTCGGCCAGCAGCGTCCGGCGCGGGCCGGGGTTCACCGCATCGGTGTCACCGATTTTCGACGGGCCCGGGTTGTCCAGTTCCGCCGCCCGGTCCAGGATCTCCGAAATCTTTTCCCGGAAGGACGAATCGGTCTCGGGCAGGGGTACGGCGAAGGTTCGCGGCCCGTGCAGGGCCGTCTCGCCCAGCCGCAGTTCCCACGATTCCACCGGACCGGCCAGCGCGGCCAGCGCGATGGCCCGCCGCCAGTAGAGATGCAGATCGTGCTCCCAGGTGAACCCGATCGCGCCGTGCAGACCCAGACATTCCACGGCCGCGTGCACCGCGTTACCGAGAGTGGTGAGGACCGCACCGGCGGCCGCGTGCGTCCGCTGCTGCGCATCGTCGTCCAGGCCGCGAATCGCGTCCCAGGCCGCCGCGGTGGCGAGTTCGCTGGTGATGAGCAGTTGCGCGGTGCGGTGCTGTACCGCCTGGAAGGCGCCGATCGGACGGCCGAACTGGGTACGCGAGGTCACGTAGGCGGTGGCGGTATCCGAACACCAGCGGATCACCCCCGCGGCCTCCACGGCCGACAGTGCCACGGCCACCGCGCCGGCCCGGTCGGTATCCAGCGCGACCGGTGCGTCGACGGCGACCGAGGTGAACCGGACCTTCCCGATATCGCGACCCAGGTCGACCCCATCCTGGACCTCGACCTCGAGTCCCGCGGCCGTCCGCTCGACGACGAACCACCTGGTTTCCGCGCCGGACGCGGCGGCCACCACGAACAGTTCGGCCGACGCGGCCCCCAGCACCGGCCCGGTGGCGCCGTCGAGTCGCGCAGTATCGCCGGTGGCGCCGTCCACCCTGATCGCGTGGTCGGGCAGGACGACCGCACCGGTCGCCCCGGCGGCGAATTTCCGCAGCACGGCATCGACGCGGCCCTCCCCGGCCGCGGCGGCGAGGATCGCGCTCGCGACCACGGTGGGCAGCAGGGGGCCCGGCAGCAGCGCCCGCCCGGATTCGGCGACCACCACCGCGAGGTCATCGAGTGCGCCGCCCTGGCCGCCGATCGATTCCGGCAGATGCACCCCGGCCAGGCCGAGCGCGACCAGGTCGGGCCAGAAATCCGGTCGCATCCCCGCTTTCAGGCGTTCGGTGTTCTCGCGGAGGTATCCGCGACCGGCGCGGCGGTCGGCGAATCCGGTCACGGTGTCGGCGAGTGCCGCCTGGTCGGCGGTCAGCGCTACAGGCACGGGTTCTCATTCCGGTCGAGGGGCACGGTCTCGTTCCCGATCGGATGCGGGAACTCTGGATTAGAACCTGTTCTACTCGCCGCGAAGCGCTTCACACAACCCGGATCCGAGGGTCCGGCCGAACTGGAGGCGACAGCCGTCAGATTACCGACCCCACATCCCGGGCGACCAGGGTGTCCATTGCCCGCTCGGCCACCGCGGCGCGCGGCTCCCGGGTTGCGCGGAGGCGACGGCCGCGCCGGCGACGTGAGGCCGGCGGCCGCTGCCGCGGTACCACTCAGAAATGTACGCCGTGAGAATGCGGACAACGACGACCTCCGAACAGCTGTGCACGACTCCGCGCACCGCCCCACCCCGCCACGCCCGGCCCCGGAACGCGGCGGCCGGGACAGCCGACAAGCGGAGTGCCCGTGCGATATTTCACGGCGAGGTCAAAACTAGACATCTGTCAGGACAGGTGCCAATAACCTATCGGACGCTCGGCCAAATACCGTTTCTCGATCGCGTTTCCCCTATCGCGCCAGTTCAGCGACCCGTCCCGGGCCAGGGTACGGCGACTTGAACGCTCGTTCGCCGCAGGTGAGGCGAGTTCAGATTTCGCGAACGGTCTCCAGTTCGGTCTTCATCCGTTCCAGGGTCCGCCGGATATTGCCCTTCTGGAATTCGGCGAAGCCTCGCTTGCCGGTGGCGATTCGGTCGAACCACAGCGCGGGCGTATCCGGCCAGCCGGCGCGGTCGTCGTACCAGGTCTCGGTGATCCGGGTACCGCCGGCCACCTCCTCGAACCGGTACTCCCAGGTGGCCACGGCGACCGGCAGCAACGGCTTCCACACCCCCCACCGGCGGACCTCGAAGACGAACCGGCCCGGCCGCTCGGCCACCACCACCGTGCACCCGGTGTGCCAGCGCATGGCGCCGCGCCGGTTGGCGCCCACGAACTCCATGCCGGGATAGACGGGCCGGCCCGGCTCCGGGACCACGGCCCCGGTGTTCTCCGGACTCCACCTACCCATCTGCGTCACATCGGTCACCGCGTCATACGCGGTCTCCGGATCGATGTCCACCACGATGCTGTCGGACACCCGGATGGTCCGGGAAATCTTCACCACGGTCGTAACTCCTTGTCGACGCCGTATTACTCGTCGATCGTAGGCACCGCGGCGGCCGCCGCGAGCTGGGCGGCGGCCGGGCCCACCGTCTCGTCCGGGCCGGACCCGGCCCCGTCCTCCGCGGCAGCCCATCGGCGGGCGGACCACCGGCGGCCTGCTCCGCCCGGTTTCAACGCCGGTACCGCGGGCCGGCAGCAGGGAATACGCCCTCGGGGCAACCACCTGGGGCTCGAGCGGAGGGCGCCGGCCCCCTCGTCATCGCCGGTCGCGGGCGGCCGCGTCGGCGTGCTCGAGCAGCACGGCCACCGCTCGCTCCGCGCTCTGGGTTGCACTTTCCATGGTGGCCGACCAGTCGGTGCGGGTCCAGTCGCCGGCCAGAACCAGATTCGGCACCGAGGTCCGCTGGTCCGGGCGCAGACCCGTGGTGCCCAGCACCTGTGAGAACGTCGCCTTCGGCATTTTCACGACCTGCGCGTGCACCAGCCGCGCGGCCTCGGCTTCCGGATAGTAGCGCCGGATCAGGGCCAGCTGTTCCTCGACGATCTCGTCGTTGCTCTTGTGGATCTGCTCGTAGGCACCGCTGGTGGTCAGGCAGTAGAGCCAGGCACCGCCGGGGGTCCGGCCGTGCATACGCTGTCGGTCGAAGACCTCGTCGATCACGCCGGTCCCGCCGATGAGCGCTTCCATCGCGGATTTCGTCCGCAGCGGCCGGTCCAGGTACAAGTTGGTGCTGACGATCGGGGTGACGCCCAGTTTGTCGGCGGCCGCGTAGATCTCGGCGTGCTCGGGCAGTTCGTCGAGCAGACCGTGGATCCGCGAATTGGGTACCGCGCAGACCACCGCGTCGGCCGGTATCTCGGTACCGTCGGCCAGTCGCACCCCGGTCACCAGGCCGTCGGCGATCAGGATCCGGCGGGCCACCGCCCGGAAACGGATATCGACACCGTATCGGACGAAGGCCCGCTCGGCGCCGGTGATGTACAGGGTATCCAGGTCCACGGTCGGATAGCCGATGGTGACACCGACCCGGTCCTGCGTCCCGATCCGGATACCGGTCGCCAGTACGTCGGCGAACACCTTCGCCGACTCGCGCTGGACCGGCTCGGCCGCGATACCGAGAGCCAGCCAGTCCCACAGCGCCTCCCACGCCGCCGCGGGCATGCCCACCCGCTCGAACCATTGCCCGGTGGTGATGTCGGCCAGATCCGCGGGCTGGTACAGGGCCTGCCGCCCGAGCCGGATCGTCGCGCGCAGCGCCCGGAGCCGGTCGAGCACCCCCGCGTCGGGGTGGGCGCCGAGCAATGTGCGCACCGCGCGGAACCCCTTGGTGTGCAACAGAACCGCGCGTCCTCCGGGCCAGCGCAGCGTACCTGCGCCCGGGAATTCGAGATGGTCGCGGGTACCGACGCTTTCGAGGTAGCGGAACAGACTGCGGTAGCCGCTGGCCACCACATGCTGACCGTTGTCGGGGGTGTCGCCGACCTCGGGAACCTCCATCGCCTGGGTGCGTCCGCCCAGCCGGGCCCGCCGCTCGAGCAGGGCCACCTGCTTCCCGGCCTCGGCCAGCCATACCGCCGCGGCCAGGCCGGCGAGCCCGCCCCCGATCACGACATATCGACGGGCATCGTTCATCTGCTTCTCCCGGACCTCGCGAAACCCCATGATTGACACAATGTAACGCAGTCCATACATTCGTTTCATGGGTTCCGACAACACGGGTGCCGCGATTCCCACCCGTCACCCCGCCGCACCGGTCCGGGTCCCCGGACTGCGACCGTTCGCTCTGCTGATGGGCATCGGCGCGCCCGGCGCCGAGCAGTGGGACACCATGGGCGCCTCCCTGCTGGTCGGGGACGAACCGATGGATTCGCTGGTCGACTGGATGATCACGACGGGGATGGGCACCACCCGGCCGCTGTTCGAACAGGCCCTGCACGCCGGGATCGATTCGGTCCCCGACGCTCCCGCTCCGCTGCGCCAATTCTTCACCGCTGTCGAGACACCGCCGGCCTGGCTGGACGAGCAGGCGCTGCGCCGTGGCGAACGGGTCCTGCGCCGCGGCGGTTTCGACGGGCTGTACCTGGCGCGGGACGTCTCCTTCCTCGGCGGCTATCTCGCTTCGGGTTTCAACAAGACACTGCTGCGTACCGGAGCCCTGGAAAAAGGCCCGGCCCAGCGGTTCGCCGAAACCATGCAGTGGGCGCTGGATGTCCAGAACGGAATGGAGAAGTTCGGCCCCGGCTACCGTTCGACCCTGCACGTACGCTTCGTCCACTCGCTGGTCCGCCGGCACGTGGGCGCCATGCCGGACTGGGACGGTGACGCCTGGGGGCTGCCGATCAACCAGACGGATATGGCGGCGACACTGGTCGGCGCCCTCATCGCGCCGTTCATCGGCGGCACGGCGATGGGAATTCTGCCGTCGCGGGCGGATCGGGAAGCGGCCGCCCATCTCGCGCGCTACGTGGGGTGGCTCATGGGCGTCGCCGACGAGTGGTTGCCCACCGGATTCCGCGACAGCGTGCGAATCCTGTACCACTGCATGACCGCCATCACCAACCCCGACGAGACCACCCGCCAACTCGCGCTGCCGATGGCGAACGACCCGCTCACCTGGAACTATCCCAACCTGCCGTGGCTGCGCGGGCGGATCGCCCGCGCCCGGCACCTTTCGATCGCCACCATGTACCTGGGGCCCGGCGCCATGCGCAAACTCGGATTGTGGCCGTATATGCCGCCGTGGTATCCGATGCTGCGATTGCCGGTCAATCTCGTTCGCAGCGCGACCACCCGGATCAGCCCGGGAGCGCGGGCACGTGCCGAAGCACGGGGTATCCGGGAACAGGAAGCGTTCCAGCGCATGCTGGTCGGCTCCGGACCGGCGACCGTCGGACTCGCCGCGCAGAACCTCCAGACAAGCGCCTGAGCCCGGGGAACCGGACAACACCACCCCGATCTGAAGACATCCGCCCTCACACGGCAGACTCGTCGGTGCACGAGGAGGTGTACCCATGGCCGACCAGCCGATTCGCCTGGCCAATTTCTCCGGCTACTTCGGAGACCGGTTCACCGCGGTGGACGAGGTCCTCGCCGGTGATCCCGTGGATGTCCTGGTGGGCGACTATCTCGCGGAGATCACGCTGGCCGCCCTGGCGGCGCGCCATCCGGCCGATCCCGAACGCGGATACGTCGAATACTTCGTCGATCAGCTGCGGCCCCACCTGGCGAGCCTTGCCGACCGCGGGATCCGGGTGGTCACCAACGCGGGCGGCTTCAACCCCGCCGGACTGGCCGCCGTGCTCCGCGACGAACTCACCGCCGCCGGAGTCGGCCTGCGGGTCGCCCACATCGAAGGCGACAATATCGCCTCCCGGCTCACCGAACTGCAGCAGCAGGGGCACCGGCTGGAGAACCTCGACACCGGGCAACCGCTGAGCGAGTGGCCGGTCCCGCCCATCGCGGCCAACGCCTATCTCGGCGGCTGGGGTATCGCGCGCGCCCTGGGCGAAGGCGCCGATATCGTGGTCTGTGGACGCGTCACCGATGCCTCGCTGACCGTCGGCCCCGCGGCCTGGTGGCACGGCTGGGAGCCCGGCGACTGGGATCGGCTCGCCGGCGCGGTCCTCGCCGGGCACATCATCGAGTGCGGGCCCCAGGCGGTCGGCGGGAACTTCTCCGGATTCACCTCCGTCGAACACCTGCTGACTCCCGGGTTCCCGATCGCGGAGATCGCCGCGGACGGCAGCAGTGTGATCACCAAACACTCCGGCGACGACGGAGCGGTCACCGTGGACACCGTCACCGCTCAATTGGTGTACGAGATCCAGGGCCCGCGGTATCTGAACCCGGACGTGACCGTGCATCTCGACGACGTCCGGCTCACCGCGGCGGGCCGCGATCGGGTCCGGGTGGACCGGGTCACCGGTTCACCACCACCGCCGACGACGAAGGTCGCCATTTTCGGACAGATCGGCTACCAGCAGGTCAACACGGTCTATGTCACCGCACCCGATATCACGGGCAAGGTCGAACTGCTCCGCCGCCAACTCGAGCGTGTCACCCCCGAGGGCGTACGCCTCCGGTTGACCACCCTCGGGACGGCCGCCACCGACCCCGAAACCCAATGGGATGCCACCGTGGCGGTGCGGATTCTGGCCACCGCCACGGACCGCGAGGCACTGGCCCGTCTCCAGCTCGCACGCGTGCTCGGCAGCCTGTACCTGCAGAGCTATCCCGGGTACTTCACCGACGTGGCCGGGACGCAGCAGGTGAAACCGGGGCCGCGGATCGAATACTGGCCCGGGCTTCTGGAACTGGCCGCTGTCGCGCACCGGGTGGTTCTCGACGAGCGCGTACTGGAGATCGCCGCGCCCGAGCGCACCGCCGCTCCGGAGGTGCTCACCCATCCCGAGCCCACCGAGATCATCGCGACCGAGCCGGCCCGGCGGGTCCCCCTCGGCACCGTCGCCCACGCCCGCAGCGGCGACAAGGGCGGCAACTGCAATGCGGGGATCTGGACGCCCTATCCGGCGGTCTGGCCGTGGCTGCGCGCCTTCCTGTCCACCGAGGAAATCCGGCGGCTGGTTCCCGAGGTGAAGGATCTGGATATCGTGCGGCACGAGTTCCCCGAACTCCGCGCGGTCCATTTCGTCTTCCGGGGCCTGCTCGGTACCGGCGGCTCGGCCAACGACCGTGTCGACACCGGGGCGGTACCGCACGGTCTTGGTGCCGCGCGGATCCGGCCGGGCCGAATGGTTGCCGGAGTGAGGCCGAACGTGTTGTGCCGGAACGGTTCGTACTGCGAGGATCGCTGATCGTGCGCGACAACGAAACCCTCGTCGACCGGATCCGCGGGACCCTGGTGGGCGGTGCCATCGGTGATGCGCTCGGCTGGCCGATCGAATTCCTGCCCCTGGACAGCATCCGTGCTCGCTATGGACCGGGCGGAGTCACCGGCTTCCTGCCCGGTCCGGACCCGGACGCGCCGCAGGCGATCACCGACGACACCCAGATGACGCTGTTCACCGCCGAGGGGCTGCTGCGCTGCCCGCCCGGCGAAGACCCGGCGCCGGCCCTGCGCCGGGCCTATCTCCGCTGGCTGCGCACGCAGCAGGAGCCGGGCCCGGAGAGCAGGCCGGACGGTTGGCTGGCCGGACTGCCCTTCCTCTACGCGGTCCGCGCGCCCGGCAACGCCTGTATGAGTGGATTGCGACGCCAGGCATCGGGTTATCTGTATCCGGCCCCGGTAGGCGAGCCCGGGCCCGTGAACCCGGATTCCAAAGGGTGCGGAACGGTGATGCGGTCGGCACCCTTCGGCCTGACCGGCGCGGGGGCCGAGACCGCCTGCACAACCGCGGTACGGTGCGCCCAGCTCACCCACGGTCATCCGACCGGTGGTGCGGCGGCGGGCGCGTTCGCCGCCCTGATCGACCGGCTCGTCGCCGGGGCCGCGTTGCCCGCGGCACTCGACGAGGTTATGGCGCTGCTGACAACACTCGCCGGCGCGGAGGAGACGATCGCCGCGCTCTCCCGCGCCGTATCCCTCGCCGCCGAGAGCACGACACCCGAGGGGGTCGAACGGATCGGGCAGGGCTGGGTCGCCGAGGAATGCCTCGCGATCGCGGCGTACTGCGCGCTATACGCCGAACGAACCGACGATCTGCGCGGCGCACTGCTGCTGGCGGTGAACCATTCCGGCGACTCCGATTCGACCGGGGCGGTGGCCGGCAACCTCCTCGGGGCCCGGTACGGTCTGTCCGCGCTCCCGGCGGAATGGGTGCGACCAGTGGAGGGTCGCGATGTGCTGATCCAGGTGGCCGACGATCTCGTGGTGTCCTTCCACTACGGCAGCCGGGATCGAACCGGTCAACGCTATCCGCTGGATCCGGCCGAACGACTCTGAGCACCTGACCGGCACTATCACCGAGACTTCTACGAAAACTGTGGCCCGGTCGCGCCCCGCCGCTATAACGTAGGCCGGTATACGTTCGGCGTGCGACGACCGGGCATCACACCGAGAAAGACGGGAACCATGGAGATTCAGGGAACACGTGCAGTCGTCGTCGGCGGCGCCTCCGGGATGGGACGGGCCACCGCCGAGCTCCTGGCCGCGCGCGGGGCCGAGGTCGTCATCGTCGACCGGACCGCCGGTGAGGGCAACAAGGTCGCGGCCGATCTCGGTGGTTCCTTCTTCGAAGCCGATGTCACCGACCACGCGGGAGTCGAAGCCGTGCTGGCCGACGCGGTGGCCGAACTGGGCGGCCTCGATATCGCCGTCAACACCGCCGGCGGCGGGATCGCCAAGCGCACGCTGTCCAAAACGGGTCCGCATGATCTGGAATCGTTCACCCAGATCATCAACCTGAACCTGATCGCCACCTTCAACCTCAACCGGTTGCAGGCCTGGCATATGAGCCAGGGCGAACCCGACGCCGACGGCGAACGCGGCGTCATCGTCAACACCGCTTCCATCGCCGCCTTCGAAGGCCAGATCGGACAGGTCGCCTACACCGCCGCCAAGGCCGGTATCGCCGGCATGGCGTTGACCATGGCACGCGACCTCGGCTCGGTCGGTGTCCGGGTGCTGGCCATCGCACCGTCGCTCTTCGATACCGGCATCCTCGCCGGAGTGCCCGAGGAAATGGTCACCCCACTCGTCGCGGGCAATGCCTTCCCCAAGCGGATGGGACGTCCGGAGGAGTACGCGAAACTGGCCGCCGCCATCGTCGAGAACGGCATGCTCAACGGCCAGTGTCTGCGCCTGGACGCCGGAATGCGCTTCGCGCCCAAATGAATCGCCACGAACCGGGGCACGGCCGAGCCGTGCCCCGGACTCGTGCGGGGAGTCGACGCCGGGCCGCGCCGGGCACTCGCACCATAATGGGATCCGACCTTGTCCGGCACCGCGGCACCCGGCCGTATCGCACCCCACGGAGGTGGCCATGACACTGGAGAGCGTACGGCCCGCGGAATCGGTGGCCGACCGGCTCGCTCTCGAACAGGTCGGGGACCATCGCTTCCGCGGGCGCACCCACGATGGGCCCGCACGCCGCAGTTACGGCGGCGAAGTCGCCGGTCAGGCGGTGCTGGCGGCGGGGCTGACCGCACCGGCGAACCGGCCCATCCATTCCGCCCAGACCTATTTCCTGCTCCCTGGCGACACCACGGTGCCCACCGAGTTCGTGGTGGAGCCGGTGCGGGACGGCGGCTCCTTCTCCACCCGGCGGGTCGAGGCGATCCAGAACGGCCGCGTGATCTTCACGATGCTCGCGTCGTTCCACCGCCCCGAGGACGGTCTGGGCCATCAGATCGCCGCACTCGACACTCCCGGCCCCGACGAGGTGCCCGATCCGGGGGAGATCTTCGCCGAGGACCCCGCGGCCATGCACTGGACCACCACCTTCCTCGACGCACTCGGGGTGGACGCCCGGTTCCCCGAGCCGCCCGCCCGCGCGCACGCCATGCGCGGAGCCGCCTCCGAACCACGGCAGCGGGTGTGGCTGCGCACCCGGGTGCCGGTGCCCGATACGGGTCTCGAGCAGGCCGCGTGCCTGATGTACCTGAGCGATCTGCTGCTGCTCTCGGCGACGACCGGACCGCACGGCGAGGCCCTGCGCGACCGGGAACTCCAGGTGGCCACGGTCAACCATTCGATCTGGTTCCACGCACCCCTGCGGGTCGACGAATGGTTCCTGCACGATCAGTACGGACGCTGGGCGGGTGGGGGTCGCGGGCTCGCGCACGGCGAGATCCTGGACCGGGCGGGCAGGTTGTGCGCGACCACGATGCAGGAGGGGCTGATCCGCCCCCGTACATCCCGCTGACTCCGGTACCCCGCTCGCGCGGCTACGCGCTCTCGCCCGCCGCTTCGACCCGCGGGGCCGTCGCGGCACCGGTCACCGGGATATCGCCCGTGGCCGGGCCGGCCGGCGAGCCGAGCACGAACTCCACGCCGGTCAGCTCTTCGGCGATCGCCCACAGCCGGCGGCCGGCCGCGGGGTCCGCGGCTCCGGCCGGCGTGGACAATCGCACCGGCGGGCCGACCAGCCCCCACCGTTGTACCGGACCGTAGAATCCGGCCTCGGGCACCTCCGGGTCGAGCGCGGCCCGGAGCACGGACCGGGCGCCCGCCTCGGGCGTCTGGGTGACCAGGCGTGCCAGCGTCATCACCACGTCGCTGTAGGCGATCCGGACGAGCAGGCTCCGATCACGCAGGATGGTCGACCGCACCCCACCCGGGTGGGCGCCCACCGACAGCGCTCGCGAACCGGCGGCCGCGAACCGGCGCTGCAATTCGACCATGAACGTCATGGAGGCCATTTTCGAGCGGGAGTAGGTCACCAGTCGGCCGAAGCTGCGTTCGGACTGAAGGTCCTCGAAATCCAGTGCCGCATTGCGGCGTCCGTGACTCAGGCTGCCCACACCGACCACCCGTCCGGATGGGGCGGCGGTGACCATATCGGCCAGCTGCGCGGTCAATGCGAAATGCCCGAGAAAGTTGATCCCGAAATCGCTTTCGAAACCGTCGGCGGTCGGCGTCCAGGTGCCGGCCACCACACCCGCGTTGTTGATCAGCAGGTCGATCCTGGGAAGTTCGCCGTGCAGCCGCCGCGCGCAGGCGGCGACCGAGCTCAGATCACCGATATCCACATGCGCGGTCCGGATATCGGCGCCCGGAACCGAATCCTCGATATCGGCCTTCGCCGTCGCCGCGGCGATATCGTTACGGCAGGCGAGCACGACCGTCGCGCCTCGGCGGGCCAGGCCACGGGCGATTTCGAGTCCGATTCCGGTATTCGCACCGGTCACCACGGCGGTACGGCCCGACTGGCCGGGGGCGTCGGCCACTGTCCACGATTCGTTCGAAGAGCTCACGGCATCTATCCAGTCCCAGCATGATTCACGCCGCCCCTCGACCCGGATGGTCACCTGCCGGAGGCAGCCGGTCCAGCCGAAGTATAGGGCAGTTCTCCTAGTATGAGAATGCTATTTCCGCAATCGACCCGGCCGTGCTCGACCGGGCCCGCGCCTCAGCTGTTCCCGTGCAGGGCCGCCGGATCGTCCGTCACCGAACGCTCACCCTTACGCCCGACACCGCCCAGCAGCAGCCGTTCCTCGACCGTCCGCGGCGACCGCGCCGGCCCCGAGGGCCACCACTCGTCGACCGGGACCACCCCGGGATCGACCAGTTCGAGTCCGTCGAAATAGGAAACGATCTCCTGCCGGCGCCGGTACCAGCCGGTCCCCAACCCATGCTCCACGAAACGCCGCTCCACCTCCCGGGCGAGTTCGTGCCCGGGCGAACCGTCGGCCGGATCCCAGTAGTGCGTGATGGCCACGTACGAACCCGGGCTCAGCGCCCGCGCGCACCCCGCCACGATCCCCGCCGGGTCCGCCGTGTCCTCGATATGATGCAGCACCGAACCGAAGAGAACGGCCACCGGACGCGCGCGGTCGAGATAGCGCCACACCGCCGAGCCATGCGCCAGGACATCGGGATCGGTCAGATCGCCGTGGAGGTACACCGTGTCCTCGTTGGTCTCCAGCAGCACCCGTCCGTGCGCGACACACATCGGGTCGTTGTCCAGATACACGACCCGGGCCCACGGGTTCACCAATTGCGCGATCTCATGGGTGTTTCCCGCGGCCGGCAGCCCGGCACCGGCGTCCAGGAACTGGTCCACCCCCACGATTCCCGCGAGATACCGGACCACTCGGCGCATCCAGGCCCGGTTGCGCCGGGACACCTCCACCATCCCGGGCGCGACCTCGAGCACCGAGTCGAGCACTCGGCGATCGACTTCGAAGTTGTCCTTACCACCGAGACTGGCGTCGTACACGCGGGCGATACTGGCCCGCGAGGTGTCGACCCCGGCGGGCGGGCGGCCCCCGGCCGGTGGACGGAAGGGCGTGTCTGTCATCGGTTTCTCTCTGTCCGGTTGCGGTGCGACACGAGATCGACAGGTAGGGCTCGACACTTGTGACAACCGCTGTGCGGCGGATACATCTTTCGCAGAACAGATTCCTCGATGAATATCTCGAATCGGTAAGTTTTCGCTTCCGGTGCGCGAGAGATTTCGTTATCGTCCGGTCCCGCCGGATGGTCGGACACCTTCCGTGCGGCCTCCGCGCCGCCCGGCACATCCACCGCGGCACCACTCGACGCCCGAGGGCAGCGAGATCTCACCAGGCGTCGCCCGATTCACCGGAAGCAGCCGCCGGGAATCAGCACGCGCACTACAGTATTCCTATCGACGCGCGCTCGTCCCCGGCCTGCCCCGCGTGCGGTACCCATGGTCTACCGAGCCCGGAGCCGCTCATGAACCCTGCCGACAGCGCCCCGGCCACCACCCGCCGCTTCCACCGGCTCGATATCTCCGGACCGGCGTTCTGGGCCCGTGACTTCGCGGCCCGCGACGAGATCTTCGCTCAACTGCGCGCCGAACCCGGACTCACCTGGCACGCACCGCACCCGCCGTTTTCCCACACTCCGAACCCGGGTTCTGGGCGGTGACCCGGCAGCGCGATATCGCCTACATCAGCCGCCACCCGGACCTGTTCACCCCGGGGCTGGGTATCAGCATGGACCCGATGCCGGTGGAGTTGCAGCGGCCGACGACCTTTTTCCTCACCATGGACCCACCGCAGCACACCCGGTACCAGCGCCTCATCAGCGCCGCGTTCACACCGAAACAGGTGCGCCGCATCGAATCCCAGATCCGTGCCAACGCCGCGGAGATCGTCGACGAGTTCCTCGCCGACCTGCGGGGCGAGGAACCGGTGGATCTCGTGGACAGCCTCTCCCGCAAACTGCCCATGCGGACCGTCTCGGACATGATCGGTATCGACCGTGCCGACCGGGAAACCGTCGCATATGCGGCCGAGGCGATGTTCGGCTCGACCGACGAGGAATACGCGAGCCTCGAAGACCGGGCCGGTTTCTTCATGTCCCAGTTCACCGTCCTGCACGGCGCCGGAACAGAACTCGCCGCACGCCGCCGCCGCACGCCACGCGACGACCTGATGTCCGCGATCGTGACCGCGGAGGTGGACGGCCACCGCCTCACCGACGAAGAAATCGGCGCGTTCATGGTCCTGCTCGCCTCCGCGGGGAACGACACCACCAAACAGACCACCTCGCACGGCTTCAAAGCGCTGGTCGACCATCCGGCGCAACGCGAATGGCTGCTCGAGGATCCGGTAGCCCGGCTCGGCGGCGCGGTCGAGGAGTTCATCCGCTGGGCGACGCCGGTCGTTCATTTCGCCCGGCACGCGGTGACCGATACCGAGGTCGCGGGCACCCGGGCGCGGGCGGGCGAGAAACTGGTGCTGTTCTACTGCTCGGCCAATCGCGACGAGGACGCACTCGACGCACCCCATATCTTCGACCTCACCCGCGACCCCAATCCGCATTCCGGTTTCGGCGGTGGCGGGGCCCACTTCTGCCTGGGCGCGTGGCTGGCCAGGATGCAACTGCGATTGCTGTTCCACGAACTGCTGCCCCGGATCCCCGAGGTGGTGCTCGGCGACCCGGAGTATGTCCACAGCGATTTCGTCCACGGCATCAAACGGATGCCGGTGCGTCGCGCCTGATCGGACCGCGCGGATCATCGCGTCGCTCCGACCACCGCCGGCAATGAGGGCGCCTTCGAAGAATCGTCCGATCGCGGTCGATGCGGCGCCGACGATCGCCGGTGTTGCCAGGCTCTCCGCCTCTGTGCCGGCCCGCCGTAACGGCCGGGCGGTGGATGCGCCGTGGTCCCGGACCGCCTTGCCGGCGGGACACAGTGCGCGCCCATCGGGGGCCGAACTGCGCGGAATCCCGTACGCGGGACCGGTCCAGGCGCCCGCGCACGGGGAGCCCGGATACGGTCGCCGCAGCCGCCGATAGCCGTCGTCGCGGCCACCGGAGACGTACGCTGTTCCCGTTCGTTCAACGCGAAGAAAGGAACTCCCGTGAAGACACGGCTCAACTGCCCCTGTGGTGAGCATCTGACCGGCGCCACCGAGGATGAACTGGTCGATGTGGTGCGCAAACATCTCACCGAGAACCATCCCGGCCACGATTACTCCCGCGACGAGATCCTGTTCATCGCCTACTGACCTACCGCACCGGCCCGGTCCGGGCCGGTGACCCGCGGTCCGGTCCGCGGAACCGCGGGACGAGTGCACCGGACGCGCCGTGGTATATGGATCTGGGCGGCACCGCTCGCCGGGAAGGATCCTCATGGACGACCACACACTCGCCGCGACATTGGCCGGCGACGCCGGGGAACTGCTGCTCGGCATCCGGGACCTCGGCGGCGCTGTCGGCGACCGGCGATCCGACAACTTCCTGCTCGGGCGGCTGGCCGCCGAACGTCCGGCGGACGCGGTGCTCTCGGAGGAATCGCCCGACGACGGCGACCGCGTCCGCCGGTCCCGGGTGTGGATCGTCGACCCGCTCGACGGCACCCGGGAGTACGGCGAACCCGCACGTAAGGATTGGGCGGTGCACGTGGCGCTCGCGGTCGACGGAAAGCCCGTCGCGGGAGCTGTCGCGCTCCCGGCCGAGGGCCTGGTACTGCACACCGGCCGGCCGCCGGTCCTCCCGCCACCACCGCCACCCGGGACCGTACGGGTGGCGCTGTCGCGCAGCCGGCCGTCCTTCGAGGTCCGCCGGTTGGTGGCCCGGCTGGGGGCGACCGAGGTCCCGATGGGTTCGGCCGGCGCCAAGGCGATGGCGGTGGTCCGGGGTATCGCCGATGTCTACGCCCATTCGGGCGGCCAGTACGAATGGGATTCCTGCGCGCCGGTCGCGGTGGCGGCCGCGGCGGGCTTGCACGTCTCCCGCCTGGACGGAAGCCCGCTGGTCTACAACCGCCCAGATCCCTATCTCCCCGATCTACTGATCTGCCGCCCGGAATTGGCCGAACTGGCCCTCAAGGCGCTGTCGGAGTAGCACGCGCGACCCCCCGCCGCGCACGTCCGCACCTCCCCACCCTCCGCACGATTCCGGTGCGTGCGTGGCGCGGCCCGGGCGGCACACAATGGTCGGATGTGTTCGCAACGACAGGAGAACAGCAAGTGAGCGGTCGACTATCCGGCAGAGTAGCTTTCGTCACCGGCGCGGCGCGCGGTCAGGGCCGGGCCCACGCGGTCCGGCTGGCCGCCGAGGGCGCCGATATCATCGCGGTGGACCTGTGCGCTCCGCTGCCGCCCGCGGTCCCCTACGACGCCGCGACTCCCGGCGATCTCGACGAGACCGTCCGTCTGGTCGAGGAAACCGGCCGTAAGATCGTCGCCGACGCGGCCGATACCCGCGACCCGGCCGCGCTGCGGGCCGCCGTCGATGCCGGAATGGCCGCGTTCGGCCGGCTCGACGTGATCGTCGCCAACGCCGGGATCTGCATTCCCGAACCGTGGGACGCCATCACCCCGGAGTCGTTCCAGGCGGTTCTCGACACCAATGTCACCGGCACCTGGAATACCGTGGCGGCCGGGGCGCACCGGATCATCGAGGGCGGGCGGGGCGGCTCGATCATCCTCATCAGTTCGGCCTCGGGGGTGGCGATGCAACCGTTCATGGTGCACTACACCGCCAGCAAACACGCCGTCACCGGGATGGCCCGCGCCCTGGCGGCCGAACTCGGCAAGTATTCGATCCGGGTCAACAGTGTCGCCCCCGGCCCGGTCGCCACGCCCATGGGTTCCGGGGACATGGTCGGCGCGCTCACCCGGGCCGCGGAGACCAACGAACTGCTGGCGCAGATGAACACGCCCCTGCTGCCGGACGGGATCGCCCAACCGGAGGACATCTCCGACGCGGTGTGCTGGCTGGCGAGTGACGAATCCCGCTTCGTCACCGCTACCAGCATTTCGGTCGATCTCGGCGCCGCACAGTATTGAGCCGCCGGGTCGCGGCGCACCGCCCACGGGTCCTCGCGGCGCCGTGCGCGGTGCCGCCGTGGCCGCGGATCCCGGCGGGAACCCGGCGAAAATTCGATATAACACTTTCCGAGAACGCCATTATCGGGCAACCTGGGTACTACCGCGGACCGACACGCGATACCACCACGACAGTAAGGGAAGCCGATGAAATCCAAGGGTGCATTGATCTGGGATTACGCGCAGCCGTGGTCGGTCGAGGAGATCGAGATCGGCGACCCTCAGTACGGCGAGGTGAAGGTCCGGGTCGAGACCGCCGGATTGTGCCAGTTCGATCAGCGTCTGGCCAGCGGCGATGTGCCCACCGCCGAGTTCCCGATCCTGGGCGGGCACGAGGGAGCGGGTGTGATCATCGAGGTCGGCGCCGGGGTGGAGCAGCTCGCCGTGGGTGATCACGTGGTGTTCTCCTTCATCCCGGCCTGCGGCATATGCCAATCCTGCCTATCCGGCCATCACAATCTGTGCGACCGCGGTCAGGATCTGCTCACCCGGGGCGCGGTGTCCGACGGCACCTTCCGCATCCGCGCCCGCGACCGCAATGTGCACCCCACCTCACTGATCGGCGCGTTCGCCCCCTATGCCGTCGTACACAAGAGTTCGGTGGTCAGGATCGACCCGTCGATTCCCTTCGATATCGCCTGCCTCGCCAGCTGCAGTGTGACGACCGGGTACGGAGCGGTGGTCAATACGGCGACCGTCCGTCCGGGTGAGGATGTCGCGGTGGTCGGCGCGGGCGCGGTCGGCGCCGCGGCGATCCAGGCGGCGGTCATCTCCGGTGCCCGCCGCATCTTCGCGGTGGACCCGGTCGAGAGGAAGCGGACCCAGGCCGCGAAATTCGGTGCCACCCATATCTATCCGACGATCGACAGCGCGATCGGCGGTATCGAGGAAGTCACCGGCGGCCAGATGTGCCGTACGGTGATCGTCGCGGTCGGGCGGTGCGACGGCCACGATCTGGCGAAGTGGATGCGGATCACCGCCAAGGGCGGCAGTTGTGTCCTCGCCGCCACCGGCGATGCCGCGGAGACAAATCCGCGTATGAATCTGTCGGCGCTGACCTTCCAGCAGAAGAGCCTGTGCGGCACGCTGTTCGGTGGCGGAAACCCGCAACTCCTCATTCCCGAGGTGCTCGCGCTCTACAAACTGGGCGACCTCGGGCTCGGCGATATGATCACCCGCGAATACACCCTCGAGCAGATCAACGAGGGCGTCGCCGATATGCTCGAGGGCCGCAATATCCGCGGAATCATCCGCTTCACCGACGCGGACCGCTGACCCGCGGGGCCGGGTCAGAACACGACCCGGCTCACCGCCTCCGCGATCAAGGCCGGCTTCGCCCCACCCTCGATCTCCACCGTGTGCTGCACGACCAGCTGCAGCGCACCACCGGACACCTCGGCCGCATCGGCCAGTACGGCCGTGGACCGCACCTTGGCGCCCACCGGCACCGGGCTCGGGAATCGGACCTTGTTGGAGCCGTAGTTGATCCCCAGCTTGGCGTTTGCGAAGCCGAAGATCTGCGAACCGAGCAGCGGCAGCAACGACAGCGTCAGATAGCCGTGCGCGATGGGCCCGCCGAACGGACTCTCCCGTTTCGCGCGCTCGGGATCGACATGGATCCATTGATGATCACCGGTGGCCTCGGCGAACTGGTCGACCATCCGCTGGGTGACCTCCACCCAGTCGCTCGTGCCCAGGGTCTCCCCCACCGCGGCGAGAACTTCATCCTTGCCGGTGAATATGCGCACAGTCTGTCTCCTCGGGTTTGTGCCGCGCCGTCGCGGCGTCACCTTTTCCCTAACAGGTATTCCGCACTTCGGGCACGAGTTCAAGCATTTAAGAGACAAATTATCTATCCGTCGCAAATATAGGGGGTGGCGGCACCCTACGCCCGGCCCCGGATCATCAGCAGCCACAGGCCCCCGAAACGGTAACCCGTACGACCGTTATGCTGCGGCAAGATCGCCCCCGGCGCGATCCGGCAACGGCGCCGCGACGACCGGCACACCGAGCGGTGCCCCCGGCCGTCCCTCCCCGACCTCGCCGGCGCCCCCGCCGGTATCCGTTCCACGAGGAGATCCCACTCTTGACCGTGCTCACCTTCTGCCTCGTCACGGTCGCCGGATTCTTCGCCGGGCTCGTCGGCTACGTGACCGGTATCGCCTCGCTGATCTCGTATCCGGCCCTGCTCGCCGCCGGGCTCTCCCCGGTCTCGGCCAATGTGACCAATACCGTGGCCATGGTCGCCGTCGGAGTCGGCTCGACCGCCAAGGCGGGTGCGGCGGTCAACGACAATTCCCGGGCGCTGCTGGTTCATGCCGGCTGTGCCGCGCTCGGCGGACTCGGCGGTGCCGCCCTGCTGCTCACCACCTCGGCGGAGGTCTTCGCCGCCGTCGTACCCTTCCTCATCGCCATGGCCTCGGCGAGCCTGCTGCTCCAGCCCACACTGCGCGAACTCGCCGGCGGACGGACCTTCCCCCGGCTCTACCCGCTCGCCACCGCCGTCGTCGCCCTCTACGGCGGCTACTTCGGCGCGGGGGTCGGCGTCATGTTCCTCGCCCTGATCCTCGTCTGCACCTCGGAGACCATCTGGCGAGCCAGCGTGCTCAAAAGCGTGCTGACCGGTGTCGCCAACCTGGTCGCGGCCGTAGGTTTCGCCGTTTTCGGACCGGTGCACTGGCTCGCCGCGCTGGCCATGGGCTTGGGTGCGTTCGCTGGCGGATGGTACGGGCCCCCGCTGGTCGCCCGCCTACCACCCACCGCCATGCGCATCGGTGTCGCCCTGTGCGGATTCGGGCTCGCCGGCTATCTCGCGCTCACCTGACCGGACCCGCGGCCGGGTCCCGGCTCACGCGGCGGGATCGAGCACCACTTTGACCGCGCCGTCCTGCTTGGCCTGGAACAGGCGATAGGCCTCCGGTGCCGCCGACAGCGGCATCCGGTGGGTGGTGAACGAATCCACGCCCAGCGGGTCGCTGTCGTCGAGCAGCGGCAGAATGTCGTCGACCCAGCGCTTCACATTCGCCTGCCCCATCCGCAACTGGATCTGTTTGTCGAACAAGGTGCGCATCGGCATCGGATCCACTGTCCCGCCGTAGACACCGATGATCGAGATGGTGCCCCCGCGCCGAACGATATCGATCGCGGTGTGCAGCGCCGCGAGCCGGTCCACGCTCATGGTGTCCATCGCGGGCCGCGCCACCCGCGTCGGCAGATACGACACCGCCCGCTGCGCCGTGGCCGCCAGGGGCGACCCGTGTGCCTCCATCCCGACCGCCTCGATCACCGAATCGGTGCCCCGGCCCTCGGTACGGTCGCGGATGGCATCGGCCAACCCGTCACCGACCGCCCGCAGATCGATGGTCTCGATACCGCGCGCGGCGACACGCTCCAACCGCTCGGGAACCAGATCCACCCCGATCACCCGCAGCCCGCGATGGTGGGCGACCCGGGCAGCCATATCGCCGATCGGCCCCAGGCCGAGCACCGTCACCGACCCGCCCACCGGGACGCCCGCGTACTCCACGGCCTGCCACGCGGTCGGCAGTACATCGGACAGGAAGAGGTAGCGTGTATCGTCCGCGCCGGGCGACACCCGGATATGGGTGAAATCCGCGTGCGGTACCCGCAGATATTCGGCCTGGCCGCCCGGCACCTGGCCGTAGAGCTTCGAGTAGCCGAACAGCGCCGCCCCACAGCCCTGATCCCGGACCTGAGTGGTCTCGCACTGGGTCATCAGACCCTGTCGGCACATCTCGCACCGGCCACAGCTGATCTGGAACGGCACCACCACCCGGTCGCCCACCGACAGATTCCGCACGTCGGGTCCGGCTTCTTCCACGACGCCGATCGGCTCGTGACCCAGCACATCACCCGGGGTCATATAGGGACCGAGCAGTTCGTACAGGTGCAGATCGGAGCCACAGATCGCCGTGGAGGTCACCCGGACAACCGCGTCGCCCGGCTCCCCGATCCGCGGATCCGGCACCTCCTCGACCGATACGTCCCGCTTACCCTGCCAGGTCACCGCCTTCATCTCCGCCACCTCCGAACTCGAGTACTACCGCCCCGGCAGTCGCGATCCGGTCGGGACGCGACTGCCGGAGCCGATCCGTCAGCGGCTACCCGCGACCTCCCGGGACAAACAAGCCGCCTCAGGCGCCGACCGTTCCCGTCGGCGTGGGCAGCACCGGCTCGGCCTGTTTCGGAGCGGCGGGGGTCCACTCCCGAAGCGGCTGTACGACCTTTCCGTAGAAGTCGTCGACGGAGGAGGTCACGCTGGTGATGAAACTCGCCGCGGTTCCGGAGCGCCGGCCGCCCATCGGGAAACTCTGTTCGAGCGTGAAGGAGACGATTTCGCCGGTCCGGCCGGTGGTCAGCACCTTGGGATCGGCGCGGACAGTGTCGAGGTGTTCGCAGGTGCTGTGGCCGCGCTCGGAGAACACCGCCTCGACTTGCACCGATCCGGGCGCCTCCGCGAGCTGTTTGAGCAACCACGACAGCCGTCGCGACGACGACCCCTCGCCGGGTGCCCCGACCGATATGCGGGAACGGATCCTGTTCGTCCGGATATCGGCGAGCACCACGAGATCACCGGCCGTCTCCGGTATCCGCAGCACCGCCTCGAACACACCCTCGGCGGCCAAACGCTCCGCCACCGCGGCGTTCCGGGCCGCCGGGTCGGAGGCGTGCCGGCGCGGCAGCACATGTTTCACGGTGACACCGAGTTCGGCGGTCAGTCGCAGCGCCAGGTGACGCGACAGTGAAACCCACCGCTCGGCCACAGCCGCCGCCTTCTGATCACCACCCCGCAGGGTGCCCGACGTGACCGCATCGCGCACCGCGACCCAGTGCCTACCCATGTCCACGAATTCCGTTGCCCCGGAGCGGGGATGGTCCAGATAGCGCAGAAACTCCCCGAGCAGCCAGGTCTGCAACGGATCCTCGACACCACCGTGCGCGAGCAGGCGACGCGCCTCGTGCGAGACCTCGGCCCAGGACAGATGACGCAGCGCGACCTTGGTGAGTTTACGACGGTCGACCTGCACCGGCAGTTCGCCGGCAGCAGCGGGAATGTCGTTGGACAGGCTGATCACCGCCTCGTACTTCTTCTTGCGTGCCACATCCAGATAGCTCTCCAGTTGCTCGCGCCGCAGTTTCCCGCCCCCGGTCTTGACCTCCAACAGGCCGGTCCAGATCCGGCCGCCACGAGCTACGCGGAACACGGCATCCGGGATCACCCTTCCCTCACCGCGGTCGTACTGGACTTCGAAATATCCCTCGAATGTTCCCGCCGGTGCCCCGACCCGTGCACACAATGCTCGCGCGAACGGACGAACCGCCTGCATGGTGGCGACCAGCGCGGAAGTGGCCCGGCGTTCCTGCTCCTCTCCGGCGCCGACTCCGGCCACCGAAAACAACCGCGCGGGCTGCCACGCCTCGTTTTCGGCCAGCATGAACTCGATCGGCTTGCTCGTCGGCGCCGCGCGCTTGGCGGTGCGGACACCGCGGCGCTTCGGCTGCGCCGGCGCGATGTCCGTCGCAGCGGTCGCGCCCGCGTCGTCGGCGGGAGTATCGGAAACTGGCGGCACCGCCGACCTCGGCTCCGGCGGATCGGCCGGTGTGCTCGGCCGATCCGCGGCGTCGTCATCAACGGACACCCCGAAATCCGTGGCCAGACCGGCCAGCCCCGAATCCCAGCCTTGCCCGACCGCGCGAACCTTCCACGCGTCGCCGCGGCGGTACACCTCGCCGAAAACGAACGCGGATTCGTTCACTGCGTCGGCGGTCACGTATTCGGCCAGCAGATGCCCCGCCGCGTCGACCACCCGGAACGCCGCGCGGGCGCCACTCCGCGTACATCAGTTCGGGCTCAGGAAGGTGTGCAGCCGTTGGATTTCCGCGTCCAGGGCGGTCGCGAAAGCCCGGCCCTTCGGGGCGCTGTCCACGTATCCGACCTCGACCGCGCTACCCGGGCCCGCGCAGTTCGCCCAGCCGATCACGCGGTCGCGCCACAGCATGGGCATCGCGTAGTATCCGCGGACCCGCTGGGCGACGGGTGTGTAGGCCTCGAATCGATACTCCCAGCCCCAGATCCGGCCGAAACGTTTCCGGTCCCAGACGAGGGGGTCGAAGGGCGCGAGGAAGCGGACCCGCGCCTGGGGTGCGCGGTCGGTGGGCTCCAGATCCGACGGCCACAGGTAGCGGACTCCGTCGACGGTCAGGGCGGACAGTTCGCCGGTGGTCAGGAGTTCGCGGATCGTCGCCGAGCCGGTCGCGCCGCCGATCGGGCGGACGATGCGATTGACGGTGGCGGCGAGTGTCGATTCGGTGGCAGGGGCGAGCGTGCGTGCCACCCGCAGTGCCAAGGCCCGACGCCGCTCGGCGGGGCCCAGGACGACGTCGGGGAGCTCGGCGATCTCGTAGCGCCGGATGCCGGAGACGCGGTCGGCCACCCGCAGCAGCCCGTAGCGGTGGAGTTCCTCGAGCGCGATGGTGGTGGCCGACGAGGTGCCGCCCCAGGCGTTGACCACGCCGCGATGACCGAAATGAGCTTGCAGCTCGCGCGGGTGCACCACGCCGCGTTCCCGGACGAAATCCAGTACCGCCGCCGACTGCCCGGTGTGCGGGAACTCGCCATTCGTGCCCCGCGGATGGTGTCGGGGATGCAAGTAGGGGCGCAGCCGGGGCACGGTGTAGCCGTAGCCGTAGAGAAGATCCTCGTCGATCCCGAGCGCACGGTAGTCACGGTCGAGATCGCCGACCCGGTAGCCGCGCACCCGATGCCGCAGGATCAGGTCCTGCGCCCGCGCGGGCGAACGGATGGGATCGGCCTGCACGAACTCCAGTTCGGCCAAGGCCTCGGCGAGTGCGCCCGGACTGCGCGGCAGTGACCAGGCGACGGCGTGGGAACGCAACCATGCCAGCGACATGGGCCCGAGGGTATCGGCGTCCACCGACACCGAGCCCTGCCGCCCGCGTGCGGCCGCCCCGGAATCGGTCCCGACCGGGTGGTTTCAGCGCATCGTACGACGCAGCCGCCGTAGCGCACCGGTGCGGACGGGCCCGCCGCGACCACCGTCCGTCTTCTCGGCCGCGCCGGTGATGTTCCGGGTCATCCCGCCGAATACCAGGGCATGGAAGGGCACGATCGACTTCCAGTACAGATGCCCGGCCAGCCCGTGCGGCTCGAATACGGCACGCTGCCGGTAGATCGCCCCGGCATGTCCGTTGCCGGAACGTACTTCCAGCTCGAGCCAGGCCCGGCCCGGCACCCGCATTTCCGCGCGCAGGCGCAACAGCGTAGGCCGTTCGATCCGCTCCACCCGCCACCAGTCCAGCGCCTCTCCCTCGTGCAGGCGGTGCGGGTCGCGCCGGCCCCGGCGCAGCCCGACCCCGCCGGCGAGGCGATCCAGCCAGCCGCGGAGCGACCAGGCCAGCGGGAACGAATACCAGCCGTGCTCGCCGCCGATGGATTCGATCACCGTCCACAGCGCGGCGGGATCCGCGGTAGTCGGACGTTCCCGCAGGTCCTGGTAAAGAGAGCCACCCGACCACGCCGGATCCGTGGGCAGCGGCTCGGAGGGCTCGGGGCCGGCATCCGACCAGCGGGTCGGCACATCCGAATCCCGGATACGGGTCAACGCCAGTTCCACGGCGCGCCGGACCCCGGTGAGACCGCCGTCGGGGTCGGGGATGTGTGCGGCGATCTCGTGCTCGGCGCATACGACATCGTTGACCAGGGATTCCATCAGCGGTACCGCAATCGCCCGGGGTACCGGCGTCACGAGGTTCACCCATTGCGCCGACAGCCACGGCGTCAGCACCGGCACCGGGACGATCACCCGCCGCGGCAGCCCGGCAACCTCCGCGTACACCCGCATCATTTGTTCGTAGGTGAGGACATCCGGCCCCCCGATATCGAACGCGCCGGACACGGTGGCCGGGAGTTCCGCCGCCCGGGTCAGGTAGTACAGCACGTCCCGGACGGCGATCGGCTGGATCCGTGACCGTACCCAGCGCGGGGTGACCATCGCCGGCAGGCGTTCGGTGAGGTAGCGCAGCATCTCGAAACTGGCCGAACCCGAACCGATCACCACCGCGGCCCGGAACACCAGCGCGGGCACGGCACCGTCGAGCAGGATCCGGCCGACCTCCGCGCGCGAGGACAGGTGCCGGGACAGATCCTGTCCGGCGGGCGTTATCCCGCCGAGGTAGACGATCCGGCCCAGGCCGGCCGCCGCGGCCTCCTGGGCGACGATGGTCGCCGCCTCGCGGTCCACGGTGTCGAAATCCGCGCGGGTCAGCGAATGGACCAGGTAGTACAGAACCTCTTGATCCGCCACTGCCGCGCGCACATCCGCGGCGACCGTGACATCACCGCGGATGATCTCCACCCGGTCGTGCCACGGCGCGTCGGTGAGCTTGCCCGGGGTCCGCGCGAGCACCCGAACGGTATGACCGGCGCGCAGCAGTTCCGGTACCAGACGGCCACCGAGGTATCCGGTCGCCCCGAACACCACACAGCGCATAGGACTCCTCCGTCGAGGGTGCCCATCATCTCGGCCCCGCGAGAACCGCTGCTGGGCGCTCACCGCGACCGCCGGGTATCGCGCCCGCGCCGTGCCCTGCCGAGGATGTGGTTCCTGCCCACCGCTCCCCTTGCAGGTTAGCTCGGGAGCGGTGCCGCGGACACCGCCCGCACCCGGGGTACCGACTCGCACTCGATACCCGCCACCGCGACCGCGCTCCGAGCGGCGGATATGCCGGTCGGCGGCGTTTGACCGGGCCCGCGCAGGGTAGGCGCCACCCTATGGGTCCCTCTGTACGAAGCATGCTGCCTCCCCGCTTGTTGACCGCTCCGGTTTCCACCGCGGCAGCGGTGGTGCGCACCGGATCCGGCCGTGCCGTCGAGACCGGCGTCCGGGCGGTGGAGGCACCGTGGCGGGCGGCGGAGAAAGTCGTCACGACGGTCGCTTCCGGCCTGTCGACGCTCGAATCCGACGAGGCGGCGAGTCTGCGCGACGATCTGGCGGCACTGATCGACCCCCGTGACCGCAGGGCCCAGCGCCGGGTCGAGGTGACCGAGGATCACGCGACCATCGAGGTGCGCGGTCTGGACAACGGTCAGGGGTCGGCGGTGACCCGTTCGCTCGAACGGCGCCTCGGCCGGTTGCGCGGTGTGGAATGGTGGCGGGTCAACGCCGTCACCGGCCGCATCGTCACCGCGCTGTCCAGTGGCGCCGACCTGGAGAAACTGCTGGCGGCGGTGGAAGAGGTCGAAGAGGAGTCCAATGTCGCCGATACCGGCTGGAGTCGCGCCGCCGAATTCCCGGCCGACCGGGAACCGGTCCTGGCCGCGGCCATCGAAGTGGCCGGTGATGTGTGCGCCATCGCGGTATCGGCCGCGGGCACGGTGCCGCCGCTACGCGGACTGATGCGTAGCGTGCGTGCGGTGGCGGCGTTCACCGATGCCCAGCCCCGGCTGCGCAGGCATCTGGAGCAGCGGCTGGGTAGTGCCCGTACCGATATGGTCCTCGCCGTCGCCAATGCCGCGGGGACCGCGCTGGGTGAAGGCGCGGCCGGTGGCGTCACCAACCTGCTGGCCGATACCGTCCAGCGCGGATTCATCCTCACCGAGGCACTGGCTCGGCGCGGGCAGTGGCAGCAGTGGGAGACCGATATCGTCGACGCCGAGCATTTCGGGGTCGCCGAACCGCTTCCACCACATACCCGGCCCGCCGATATGCCGCGGGGCCCGGTGGAACAGGTCGCCGACGAAACGGCGGCCGCCGCGCTGGCGGGAGCCGCCACGCTGGCCGGCCTGGGCCGTATCGCCGACGTTCCGGATGCCCTCATGCTGGGCGCGCCGAAAACGGCCCGCGCCGGCCGGGAAGTGTTCTCCGCGACGGTGTCCACCGCGCTCGCCGGCGCCGGGGTGCTCACTCTGCATCCGGCGGCGTGGCGACGGCTGGACAGGCTCACCGCTCTGGTCGTCGACGGCGAAGCACTGGCCACCTCCGGGCGAGTGGTGCTCGCGGTGGAGACGACCGGCGAGGGCTGGCCGGAGGCGCGGGTCTGGAGCACTGCGCAGCGGCTGCTGTGGGACGGGGCCGACGAGGCGGATCGGGGGAGCAAGAAGACGGTGCGGCTGGTCCGCCCCGAGTCGGGAGCTCCCGACCGCGGTACCACCAACCGCCCGGTATGGCGCGAATTGCGTGAGGGCAAACAGGTCCTCGGCCGCGTACTGATCGGGCGGGAGCTCGACCCGCGGGCCCACGATGTGCTCGGCGCGGCGCGGCGGGCCGGGCTGCGGGTGGTGCTCGCCGGCCACCGGGACGCCGGCGAACTCCGCAGCCTCGCGGATGAATTCGTGAATGCCCAGGGATCGCTCAGTTCCCATGTCCGCCGCCTCCAGAAGCAGGGGCATGTGGTCGCCGTGCTGGCCACCCGCGCGCACAAGGCACTCGACCATGCCGACGTCGCGGTCGGCATCATCGGCTGCAAAGGCGGCGGTATCCATGTGCCCTGGACGGCCGATCTGTTGTGCCGGGACCTCGGCCAGGTGCAGCGCACTCTCGCCGTGGTCGGGCCCGCCCGCCAGGTCAGCGAACGCGGCCGCACCCTGGCGCTGTCGGCGTGCAGCCTGACCGGGTTGCTGCTCGCGGCCTCGCCCGCTTCCCGCTCACGGTCCGCACCCATGATCGCCGCGAATTTCGCCGGCCTGGTCAACGGCGCGGTGGCCGGTGCGCGCGCGGTCCGGGCCCGCCCGTCCACCGAGCACGCGCCACAGCTGCCCTGGCACGCGCTGGAACCGGAGGAGGTGCTGGCCCGGCTGCCCGAACCGGCACCGGCGGCCGAACGCGTCACCGACGCACCCACGGATCGCGGCGCGGTGGCGGCCCGGATATCGTCGCTGACCGATTTTCTCGGCCATATGCGCCGGGAACTGGCCGATCCGCTGACTCCGATCCTGGGTGTCGGCGCCGCGGCGACCGCGATTCTGGGCTCGCCCTCCGACGCGGTACTGCTGTCGTCGGTGCTCACCGTCAACGCCATGATCTCCGCGCGCCAGCGTCAGGCGGCCGAGAACGAGTTGTTCGACCTCATCGAGGGTGAGCGATTGTCCGGGCGAGTGATCGACCGCGCCGATATCGACGCCGAGGACCCGGCCACCACGGACCTTCCCGCCGATTGCCTGGTCGTCGGGGATGTGTTCACGATCCGTGCCGGTGAGGTGGTGCCCGTCGACGCCCGGCTGTTACGGGCCGAGGACCTGGAGATGGACGAGTCCGGGCTCACCGGCGAATCGGTGACGGTATCCAAACAGGTCGAGGCCACTCCGGGCGCGGCACTCGGCGACCGCGCCTGCCTCGTCTTCGAGGGCTCCACGGTGGTGAGTGGATCCGCGGTGGCCGTGGTCGTCGCGGTCGGCGCCGACACCCAGGCCGGGCGCGCCACCGCGGGTGCGGTACCGCCGGAGAAGGGCGGAGTCCAGGCGCAGTTGCGGGCCCTCACCGATCGCGCGCTGCCGCTCACCCTGTCCGGCGGCGCGATCGTGACCGCGCTCGGTGGTCTCCGTGGCCGTACTTTGCGGGCGGCGATCGCCGATGGCGTCGGTGTCGCGGTCGCGGCGGTGCCCGAGGGGTTGCCCCTGGTCGCCACCGTCGCACAGCTCGCCGCGGCCCGGCGGCTGTCCCGCTACGGCGTACTGGTCCGCGCCAACCGCGCGGTCGAGGCACTGGGCCGGGTGGACACCCTGTGCTTCGACAAAACGGGCACCCTCACCGAGGGCCGGTTACGGCTCACCGCCCTCGCCGATCTGGACGAGCAGTGGGAGCCCGGTAGCGACAGCGATGCCGCCCGGCGGCTGCTGCGGGCCGCGGCACGCGCCTGCCCCGACCCGGACAACGGGCCGGTGCTGCACGCCACGGACCGGGCCGTACTGGACGCCGCCGCCGAGATCCTGGGTGAGGACGCGCACCGGTGGGACCCCATCGACGAGATACCGTTCGAATCCAACCGGGGATACGCGGCGGCATTCGGCCGGACCGCGCACAAACTGCGTCTGGTGGTCAAGGGGGCGCCGGAGGTCGTGCTGCCCCGGTGCACCCGGGTCCGCGGCGGCGCCTCCGGTAAGACAGACCGGGCCTTCACCGACGACCGGCGCGAGCGGGCCGAGGCCACCGTCCACGATCTCGCGGAACAGGGTCTGCGGGTGCTGGTGGTCGCCCGGCGCGACCTGTCCGGTCCGCCCGACGACGTCGAGGACGTGGTCGAGGGGTTGACCCTGATGGGATTCCTCGGGATCGCCGATACACCCCGGCCGCAGACTCCGTATCTGGTCCGCGCGCTCGAGGACAACGGTGTCGGGGTCCGGATGATCACCGGCGACCACCCGGTCACGGCGGCGGCCGTCGCGCGCCGGCTGGGTATCACCGTCGACACCGTGACCACCGGCGCCGATCTCGACGAACTCGACGACACCGCGCAGACCGAGCTCATCGAGCGCAGCACCGTGTTCGCCCGCGTCGATCCCGAGCAGAAGGTGCGTATCGTGGCCGCGCTGCGCCGGACCGGGCATGTCGTGGGTATGACCGGCGACGGCAGCAACGACGCCGCGGCGATCCGCACCGCCGATATCGGGATCGGCATCGCCGCGCACGGTTCGGCCGCCGCCCGCAATGCCGCCGACCTGGTCCTCACCGAACCGGATCCGCGGGCGCTGCTGCACGCGCTGGTCGAGGGCCGGAGTATGTGGCAGCGGGTGGCCGACGCGGTGGCCGTCCTCGTGGGCGGTAACGCGGGTGAGGTCGCGTTCACGCTGTTCGGTACCGCCGTCGGTGGCCGCGCACCGCTGGGGACCCGTCAGTTCCTGCTGGTGAACCTGCTGACCGATATGTTCCCCGCACTCGCGCTCGCCCTGGCCGGCGATCAGGAAACTCCCGAACCCGATACCGACCCGCGCTGGGTCGAACAGCGCGCGGATCAGCTCGCCGCGATCCCCCCGGCCAGTCTCGGCGCCGACCTGCTGCGCACCATCGGGATTCGCGGGGTCGCGACCGCCACCGGCGCCTCGGTCGCCTGGATGGCCGGTCGCTACACCGGTACTCAGCGGCGTGCGGACACCATCGGCCTCGTGGCGCTGATCGGCACGCAGCTCGGGCAGACCTTGGTGGCGGGCTACCGCAGCCCGCTGGTCTGGCTCACCACCGCCGCCAGTGGCGCGGTCCTGGGGGTGATCGTGATGACACCCGGGCTGGGCGCCTACTTCGGCTGTACCCCGCTGGGGCCCGTCGGGTGGACAATCGCGAACACCTCGGCGCTGGCCGCGACCGCGGGAGCAACGGTGCTGCCGCGACTGCTGCCCGGGGTGGAACAGGACGGGCAGGACGACACAGGCCCGGCTCCTCGCGAGCTCGAGCAGTCCCCGAAGCCGGCGGAGGCACCGCAGTACGCCTGAGGTTCCGCGGCACCGGATCTCGGAGTGGGCCGTGGAAAAACCTATCGGCAATCGCTTCGCCGAACTCGATCTGCCGTCGTCGGATACCCGTCATCGGCGGGTGCTCGCGGGACGGCGGTGGAAGGGCTGATTCTCCGGCGGATTGCGTCGTAACTGCCTGCTAGCGTCCCACGCTGTGAACGAGATCGTGACTGCCGCCGAGGAAACCCGGTTCTGGAAACTGGTCGACACGGCGTGGGCGCAGGTGGGCGCCGACGTGGATGCGCTACGAAAAGGCCTGGCCGCCCGCGCCTCCGACGACGAGGCCTACGCGCTCGACCCGCATCTGCGGCCGTTCCTGGCACGGCTGCGCGCCCTGGGCGAAGGGCTGTCGAGCGCGGACCTGACCGCCCTGGACCGGGTAGCCGAACGAAAGCTCCACGAGGTCGACCGCGCCGATATCCACGAGGTCACCGACGGCTCCGACGACGGTTTCCTGTACTGTCGCGGGTTCATCGTCGCCATGGGCCGGGATTTCCATCGGGCGGTTCTCGCCGATCCCTCGGTGGCGGTCCTCGATGCCGAATGCGAGTCGTTCTGCTACTTCTTCGCACACCTGCATCACGAGCGTTTCGGCTACTTCCCGGAGACCGGGTCCGGGATCTCACGGGAAACGGGCCGGAACCGGGCGGGCTGGTCCGGATAGTACGCACCGGTGGGCCCGGCCCTCCGGCCCCACCGGTGGTTCGTGGTCAGCGGAGTGTGTCGTCGCGGTCGAGCCCCTCGATCTCGATCCGCTCCTTGCGTACCGTTTCGGTGATGGTCTGCTCGTCCTCGACCTGATCGATGGCCAGCCGGATCCGTTCGACCGGGACCATCTCCTTGTCCACGGTCACCCGGTCCGCGTGCAGGGTGACCTCCTGCTCCTGATCGCCGAAATCGGCGGGCAGCGCCGAGACGTCGGTGATCGGTTCGCGCTCGATACGTATTTCCTCGTGGCTGGTCGGCACGGTGATCGTCTGCTCCTCGCTCACCACGTACTTGCGCAGCCGGGCGTGCCCCGCCACCTCCTGACGGGTGCCGATGTTCAGACGCTCCTCCGAGCGCACGACGAAGTCCGGGCGCCGGGTATCGCCCATCTCGGGTGTGGTCGCGCCGGGCGCGGCCCGGCCGGTGGTCCCCGCGTCCCCGGTGACCCGGGCCCCGCCACGATCGGGCGGGCCGGCGTGCCGCCCGTAGTCCTCCCAACCGGATCGGTTGGGGTCGACGCCGTAGTGGACGAACAGGTCGTTCTCGGAATCCTGAGTGATCAGGCCGTCGTGTGCCAGATGCGGCGCGGATTTGACCGCTTCCTTGTGCACCCGTACCTGGAGTTCGGCGGGATCCTCCCGCCACTGGGCACCGGCGAGCGGGACGAGCGAGTCCTCACTGAACAGGCCGGTGCTCACCGATGCCCACGTCGGCGCGCCGGATGCGTTGTCGACGTAGACCCGTTTAACCTTTCCGATCTTGGTGCCACCGAGGTCGTAGACTGCGTCGCCGATCAGATCTTCCACATGTTGAGCCATGGCATTCTTCCTCGATTCTCGTCCGATACGTGGCCGGCGAACCGAGTTGCGCGGTCGCGACCGGAGTCCGGCCCGGTCGGTTTCCGGCTCGTGGCCGGGTACGACGTTGCCGCTCGGTGTGCTCGCCGCTCCCGGTGCTGTGGCCCGCGGGCGGCGCCGCACCTATCTGTAGCCGGCGGTCTTTCGCTTCGCGAACCCGGTCGGCTACATATTGGCAACTACCCGGGTGGTCGCAGGTCAAACAGGCGCGCCGAGCCGGATACGTGAATCCATGGTCCGGTTCCGCGAAAACCTGGCAATCGCCCCGGTTCGCTCGTCCCGCGCCCACCCTTCCACGCATTGCGAGGACCCCGGCGGACCCGCGCCCCGGAAATCACCTCACCGGCCGATATCCCGGACGAGCAGGTCGGCCGTGGTCTCCCGCCGGACCAGTTCCCGCGGACAGCCGTCCCGGACGGCGACTACCGGTGGCCGGCCGACACAGTTTCCCTGACCAGCCGCCGGATGGCCTCCCCGTAGTGGTCCGGGTCGTGGATCTGCGCTCCCAGGTGACAGTGCAGCCCGACCAGTTCCAGGTCGGCCCGCCCCAGGACCCGCCGGACCGCTTCGGCCGCCGTATCGCTACCGAGTGGGAAGCCGAACTTCTGGTCGAGAACACCGGTCCGCACCGCCGGATGCCCGTGCACGTCGATGCCGGGCGAGAGCCGAAACAGCACCGGCTGCGGGCGCCGCGCCGAGGCGGCCGGCAATGCGATATCGGTGAGCGAGTCCAGTACGATCCGGCCGACCCCGCAGCGTACGGCGTCCGCCAGTTCGGCACCGGACCGCCCGGCCCCGTGCAGGATGAGTCGCCGCGGATCCATACCGGCCGACAATGCCACCGCCAGTTCTCCCCCTGAGCACACGTCGATCGATAGTCCTTCGTCGTTCACCCAGTCCGCCACCGCCCGGATCATGAGCGCCAGGCCCACGTAGTAGACGCGGACGTCAGGGAAGGTTTGCGGTATGCCCTGCACGATGCCCGGACCTCGGCCTCGTCCAGTACGTGGGCGGGTGTACCGAACCGGTCGGCGATCTCGGTGAGCGCCACCCCGCCGACGGTGACGCGTCCCTCCGCGTCGTCTTCGGTCCCGCGCGGCCAGATCGCCGGGCTCAGCCGGGGCGGGATCGCCGGTTGCAGTGATGGGATCGTCTCGAGCAGTGTCACGATGTGCTCTTGAGGTGTCCCCGCCGTTCCGTATGCGGGGTCGACTCCAGGACTACGCGCCCGCCCGGGTATCGGACGCCGTCTTGATATGACCTTGACCTCCCCCGGCCTGTTCCTGACCGAACATTGACCGCGCGCCGACGACGACCACGCGCCGACGCGGCATACTCGTCGGGTGAGCTCTCCCGCGACCAGCAAGCCCGCCATTCTCAGCGTCGACGACGACCCCGGGGTGTCCCGGGCCGTCGTCCGTGATCTGCGGCGCCGGTACGGCGCCGAGTACCGGATCCTGCGCGCCGAGTCCGGCCCGCAGGCACTCGAGGTCCTGCGTGAGATGAAACTGCGCGGCCAGCCCGTTGCGATACTCATCGCCGATTTCCGGATGCCGGGTATGGACGGTATCGAGTTCCTCGAACAGGCGATGGACCTCGATCCCTACGCCCGCCGGGTGCTGCTCACCGCCTACGCCGACACCAATGCCGCCATCGATGCGATCAATGTCATCGATCTCGACCATTACCTGCTCAAACCCTGGGACCCGCCGGAGGAGAAGCTGTACCCGGTGCTGGACAGCCTGCTGGATGCCTGGCGCAGCAGCGAGCACCGGCCCGTACACGGGACCAAGGTCATCGGTAACCGATGGTCACCCAGATCGTCGCAGGTCAGGGAGTTCCTGGCCCGTAACCAGCTGCCCTACCGCTGGTTCCTGGCCGAAGAGCCGGAAGGCGCGCGCCTGCTCGAGGCCGCCGGCGCCGACCCGCGTCGCTGCCCGGTGGTGATCACCGAGGGCGGCCGGGCACTGATCCAGCCCAGCGACGGGGAGCTGGCCGCGAGTGTGGGGCTGAGTACCGAACCGGCCGGCGACTTCTACGACCTCATCGTCGTCGGCGGCGGGCCGGCCGGGCTCGGCGCCGCGGTCTACGGCGCCTCCGAAGGATTGCGGACCGTACTGGTCGAACGCACCGCCACCGGCGGTCAGGCGGGCCAGAGCTCACGCATCGAGAACTACCTGGGATTCCCGGACGGGCTGTCCGGGGCACAGCTGGCCGACCGGGCACGCCGCCAGGCGGCCAAGTTCGGCGCCGAGGTGGTCACCACCCGGGAGGTCGTCGGACTGGAGGTCAACGGCTCGGCCCGGACCGTGCGGTTCGCCGACGGCGGTGCCCTGTCCGCGCATACGGTCATCATCGCGACCGGCGTGGACTACCGGCGTCATCCAGCGACCGGTGTCGACGAGTACACCGGACGCGGGGTCTACTACGGATCGGCCATGACCGAGGCCGCCGAATGCGCCGGTCACGACGTCTATATCGTCGGCGGCGCGAATTCGGCCGGGCAGGCGGCGATGTTCCTGTCCCGAAATGCGCGCACGGTGCACCTGGTGGTGCGCGGTGACGCGCTGGAGAAATCCATGTCGCACTATCTGATCCAGCAGATCGCCCAGGTCCCCGATATCCGGGTGCACACCGAGACCGAGGTGGTCGCGGTGGACGGTGAGGACCATCTGGATACGCTGGTTCTGCGCGACAACCGGACCGGTGCCGAGGAGAAGGTGCCCGCCGAGCGGTTGTTCCTGTTCATCGGTGCCGCCCCGCAGACGGACTGGCTCGACGGCGTGGTGCACCGCGACGCCGCGGGGTATGTTCTGGCGGGCCCGGACCTACTGATCGACGGTGACCGACCGAAGGGCTGGGAGCTTTTGCGGCCGCCGCATCATCTGGAAACCAGCGTGCCGGGGGTCTTCGTGGCCGGGGACGTCCACGCCGAATCCGCCAAGCGGGTGGCCTCGGCCGTCGGCGAAGGTGCCATGGCCGTCATGCTCGTGCACCGCTACCTGGCCTAGAGGAGACCGAGAATGAGTATCTGCGATCCCGCCGAACTGCGGTCGCTGTTCCTGTTCGAGAAACTCGACGATCAGCAGCTGGACTGGTTGTGCGCCGACGGCCGCATCGAAACCGTGGAGCCGGGCCCGGTCTACCAGGAGGGCGATCCGGCGACCTGCTTCTATGTGCTCATCGACGGTGAGGTGCGACTCACCAAACTGTCCGGGGGCCGGGAGATCGAGATGGTGCGCACCGACCATCGCGGCTCCTACGCGGGAGCGTGGACGGCGTATCTGGGCGAACGGGCCGAGACCCACTACGGCACCTCGCTCTACGTGACCCGTACGTCGCGCTTCTATGTGCTGGACGCGCAGATCTTCTCCCGGATGATGCACAGCTGGTTCCCGATGGCGGTCCATCTGCTCGAGGGCGCATTCTTCGGTAACCGCAACACCAACGCGCGGATCGCCCAGCGGGAACGGCTGCTCGCCCTGGGCTCGCTGTCGGCGGGGCTGACCCACGAACTGAACAATCCGGCCGCGGCCGCGGTCCGGGCGACCTCGGGCCTGCGCGACCGGATCGCCGGGATGCGCCACAAACTGGCCATGATGGCGCAGGGCAAATTCGATACCGCGGTCCTGGAGACCCTGGTCCGGCTCCAGGAGGAGGCGGCCGCCCAGGTCGCCAAGGCGCCGGAACTGTCACCGCTCGAGGCGGCCGACCGGGAGGATCTGCTCGGCGAATGGCTCGAGGACCATGGGATCCGCGACGGCTGGGAACTGGCGCCGAACTATGTCCAGGCCGGCTTCGACACCGATTGGCTCGAACGCGTGGCCGCCACCCTCGAGGGCTGCCCGCCCCAGGTACTGGAGGGGGCGTTCCGCTGGCTGAACTACACCATCGAAACCGAACTACTGATGAACGAGATCGCCGATTCCACCACGCGCATCTCGACTCTGGTGGACGCGGCGAAACAGTATTCCCAGATGGACCGGGCGCCGTTCCAGGTGGTGGACCTGCACGAACTCCTGGACAGCACGCTGGTGATGCTCAGCCGCAAGATCGGTGACTCGATCGAGGTGGTCAAGGACTACGACCGCACCCTTCCCCAGGTGCCCTGCTACGCCGCCGAACTCAACCAGGTGTGGACGAACCTCATCGACAACGCGGTGTACGCGATGGCGGGCCGCGGGACGTTGACCCTGAGCACCCGGCTGGAGAACGACTGCGCGGTCGTCGTGGTCGCCGATACCGGGCCCGGGGTCCCGGCCGAGGTGCAGGGGCGCATCTTCGAGCCGTTCTTCACCACCAAACCGGTCGGCGAAGGCACCGGACTCGGCCTCGATATCTCGTTCCGCATCGTCGTCGACAAACACGGCGGGGACATTCGGGTCGATTCACGGCCCGGCGACACCCGGTTCACGGTGTGGCTGCCGCTGACCCGCGCCGAGGGCGAGCCCGCGGGCACCCCGGACGCCGACGAGGCGTGAGCGGATACCCACCGGGCCGGTCAGCACGTCCGGCGGTAGATGATCGGCTGGGCGGCGATCCCGTTGGCGGCGAAGTCGGCATCCCGGCAACGGCTGCATCAGCGCCGAATCCGACAGCGATGTCTCGCGCTGGAACCGGCCAGCGGTGTACTGCCAGACGTCGAAGACGGTCTGCCGGTCGTCGCAGTGGAAGTAATTGAGCAGGAACCAACTGTCGGCATTGTGGTTCACATCGGCGATCCGAGCGGGGTTGCCCGCGGCGATGACCCGAGTATGGCGCGCCGTACCGTCGAACAACCTGGCCGGCTCGCGCCAGACCGGTTCGGCGCGTAGCCCTTCGGCGGCCGGAACGCTCTCCGCCCGCACCAGCACGACCACATCGAAGCGCGCCGGGCGGATACCGCGGCGCCGCAGCAGTGGCGTGCCTTCGCCCGGCGGTCGCAGCGCGGCCCGGAACACCGTCGCCTCGGCGACATCGGCGCGCCGCAGCAGGTGCACGCACAGGCCGCCGGCCTGGTCCAGGAGCCGACGGCGCGTTCGTGACGGCAGGGCGAACAGGCCGGCCCGGCCACCGATCTCCGCGGCCAGGAGCAGGAAGCCCGAGTCGGTAGGGTGGCGAGGTGGACCTGTGCGGCGAGCCGGTCGTCGACGATTTCCACTGTCGTAATCCTTTGCTGTAGCGAGCCGGGGTCAGCGACGGTCGAGACCGGACAACCGCCAGGCCAGCTTGTTACGCACCAGTGCCGTCCGGCCCGCGAGGCGCATGGCGATATTGCGGATCGGGCGCACCGCGGCCGGCATCGTCGCCAGCGAGGTGAGCCGGCCGGCGATCGCGACCACCGACTCGGTGTTGCGCCGCCGGGCCGCGGCGTGCTCGTCGAGCAGGTCCGGTGAATCGCCGCGCAGCACCCGGGACAGGGTCGTCGCGGCGGTGACCGCGTCCTCGATTCCGAGGTTCATTCCCTGCCCACCGGCCGGCGAGTGCACATGGGCGGCGTCGCCCGCCAGCAGGATGCGACCGTCCCGGAAACGATCGGCGATACGGTGGTGTACGCGGAAACGTGAGCCCCAGACCACTTCCTCGACCACCGCCGGCTGCGCCTTCGGGCCGCGTTCGTCCAGTAGCCGTTGCACGAAGGCGACGTCGGGCTCGTGCGGTGCCTCGTCCACGGTGGCCACGATCCGGTACATCCCGTCCGGCAGCGGTGCCACGACGATGAGCCCGGCCGGGGAGAAATACAGGATCACTTCGTCCTTCGGGACCCCACCGGAGACCCGCACATCGGCCAGGCTGAACGATTCGGCATAACTGCCGCCGGTGAACCCGATGCCGGCCTGTGCACGCACCGTGCTGTGCAGGCCGTCAGCGCCGATCAGGTAGCGGGCGCGGAGCTGCGCTCCGTCGGAGAGGGTGGCCGTCACCAGGTCGGCGTCCTGGGTCACCGTGGTCACCTCGACCGGGCGCCGCACCGGCACCCCGAGTTCGGTCAGCCGGCGCAGGAGGAATTTCTCGGTATCGGCCTGTGAGATCATCAGCGTGTACGGGTACGCGGTGGGGAGCCGGTCGAAGGGGACGGCGATCAGCACCTGGTCCCGGTCCCGGATGGTGAAATCGGGGGTGTGCAGACCACGATCGACCAGCGCCCGCGTCACCCCGTAGGGCTCCAGTAGCTCGAGGGTGTGGGGGTGGACCACCGCCGCTCGGGAGGTGTTCGCACCTTCGGCCTGGCTGTCGACGATCACGACCTCGTGGCCGAGCCGGGTCAGTACGACGGCGGCGGTGAGACCGACCGGGCCCGCACCGACGATCAGGACATCTGCGATTTCGGTGGTCATCGTTTCACCTGCTCTCAAGAGGTCAACACTTGTTGGCATCAAGGCTAGGCCGGTCGAGGTTTTCTTGTCAACAATTGTTGGCCTACACTTGTTGGCATGCGAAGGACCTCGGAAGAAACGAAGGCGGTCATCCTCACCGCGGCCCGCGAACGCTTCGCCGCCGACGGCTACGACCGGGCGACGATCCGGGCGATCGCCGCCGACGCCGACATCGACCCGGCCATGGTGATGCGGTACTACGGCAACAAGGAACGGCTGTTCGCGGCGGCGGCCGAATTCGATCTCGAGCTACCGAATCTGACAGAGGTACCCCGCGACCGGATCGGCCCGGCCCTGGTGGCGCACTTCCTCGACCGCTGGGAGCGTGACGAAACTCTGCTGATCCTGCTGCGCGCCGGGGTCACCAACCCAGTGGCGGCCGACCGGATGCGATCGATCTTCGCGACACAGCTGGGTCCGGTGATCGCGAAAGCCGGCGACGCCCCCCGGGAGGCGCCCATCCGCGCCGGTCTGGCGGCGTCCCAGATCCTGGGTATGGCGCTGTGCCGATTCGTCCTCGCGTTTCCGCCGGTGGCCGGCATGTCCGAACCGGAGGTCATCGCCTGGCTGGGGCCGACGATCCAGCGCTATCTGACCGGCCCGGTTCCGGAGACAGCGCCGACCCGGTGATCATCGGTCGTGATCCGGACCGGTGACCGGTGCCGCGGCCGGGCGTTACCGGTGCCAGGCCGGTGCCGCGCCGGCGACACTGCTGATCCGCGCCTGATACCGCTCCACGAAGGGCAGTACCTGCTGCGCGATCACCTTGTTGTATTCGGCGGGACGCTGCCGCGGATTCGCGTGACCCGTACCCCGCGGTTTCACGACCAGCAGATTCCCGTTCACTCCTCCGACCTTGTCGATCAGGACCTGCTGGGTGCGTGCGACATCCACCACCCGGTCCCGGCTCCCGTCGTGCGGGCGGATGAAGACGATGGCCGGCCGCGGTTTGCCGTGCGCGGGCTTGGACACCGAACGCAGATCGTCGGCCGCGCCGCCGGCCACGATCGCCAGGAACTGGGCCTCGATCAATCCGTTGCTGGCGGCGTCGGCATTGAATATCTTGTCCCGCAGCACCTGCCCCACCGCTTCCCGGAATTGCGCGAACCGGATACCGGGGACACCGCTGTGGTCGATGAAACTCTCCCGGCGCGCATAGGTTTCCACCGCGGTGCGCAACCCCCGGCTCTCGCGGGCACCGGGCAGCCAGCCCATCCAGCGCACCATGTCCTCCCCCAGGCCACGACTCTCCGGGCGGACCGCGTCGAGGTCCAGCGGTGTGCAGTCCAGCAGCACACCCACCAATCTGCGGTCGCTACCGAGATGGATATGCTCGGCGACCTCGAGCGCGATCACCCCGCCCATACTGTGCCCGGTCAGCACGATATCGCGCACTCCCGACATGACCGCGGCCCGGATGATCAGGTCGGCGATCACTTCGGTGTCGATACCGCGATTGTCGTAGCGGATCGCCCAGACCGCACCCATCTCCCGCAGCGCCGGCAGCGCGGCGGCCGTATCGCCGGCATTGAGATTGCCCAGCCCCACCAGATCCACGACGGCGGTATCCCGTTTGCCGGGGTCCAGGGGTTCGGCGATCGGTAGCAACGCCGGCTCGGTCAGTGCCAGGCGCACGCGCTCCGGTTCGACATCGTGCTCCCAGTACTGGGCGAACGCGACCCCGACGATCATCAGCAGTGCGGCTACCCGAAACAACGCCAGTCTGGTGCGGCGCAACGTCTTCCCTCGGTGGCCCGGGCGCGTCTCGCGCAACCTGGCCCGGCGACGTTCATCACTCCAGTCCGCGACGGTGGACGGATGCCATTCGTCCAACGGCGACATATCTCCACTGTAGGTGCGCGCCTGCCCGTGCCCCGGGTAGCGCGGCGGTGAGAATTACCGCAGCGGCGCGGTATCAGTCCTTACGGACTCCATCGACCAGCAGCCGCCGGATCGCCTTGTTCAACGTGGCGATGGCCGCCTCGTCCGGATCACGCAGCCCGTGCACCACCCCGGCGAGCAGCATGCCCGTCACCGCCCGGGCGGTGTTGATCGTGTCGAGATCGGCGCGCAGATACCCCAGTTCGACACCGTGGTCCAGATATCCGGCGGTCAGCGCGTCGGCGGTGTCGAGCAGCCCGTAGAGACGCTTGGTGAGTTCGTCGTCGATACCGGTCGCGTGGAACAGCAGCAACTGGGCCACGCGCCGGTCCTCGATGAGGATGCGGGTGAGCGCGACACCGATCCGGTCGATCTGCTCCCGGTACTGGTCCAGGGTGGTCGCGGCATCGGGTGCGTTGTCAGTCCCCAGCGCGTCGATGATCCGGGCCGCCAGATCGTCGATCACATGGTCGATGATGTCGCGCTTGTTGCTGAAGTAGCGGTAGAAGGTGCCGTGACCGATACCCAACTGGGTCGCGATATCGGCGATCCCGGTCGCGTGGTAGCCCTTCTCGGCGAAACAGACGAAGGCGGTATCGATGATCTCCTGGCGTAGCTCGGCCTTACGGCGTTCGGCCCGCGTCGGTGGCTTCGTCACGCCACCGATGATATCGTCATCACAAGCGGAATGATGTGTCATTCTGTGATGAATCGTTCAGCGGAGCAGCAGGAGGTTCGGCGTGGCACCTCGATACGACGCCGTCGTGGTCGGTGCGGGGTTCGGTGGTATGGGAGCCGGTATCCAGCTCGACCGGCTCGGCCTGCACGACTACGTGATCCTCGAACGTGAATCCGATCTCGGGGGCACCTGGCACGTCAACCGCTATCCCGGTCTGGCCGTCGATATCGCCTCGGTGACCTACTCCTATTCCTTCGAACCGAACCCGAACTGGTCGCGCCTGTTCGCACCGGGTGCGGAGCTGAAGAAGTACGCCGAGCACGTCGCCGACAAGTACGGCCTCCGCGAGCGCATGCGTTTCGGCACCTCCGTCGACAGCGCCCGCTGGGACGCCGAACACCAGTACTGGGTGGTCACCGTCGCCGGCGGCGACACGCTCACCGCGCGCTACCTGCTGACCGCGACCGGTTTCCTCTCCCAGCCCTACACCCCGCCGTTCCCCGGTATCGATACCTTCGCCGGCAAGATCATCCACACCACGGACTGGGACGACACCTACGACCTGACCGGCCGCCGGGTCGCGATCGTGGGCACCGGCGCCACCAGCGTGCAGCTCGTCCCCGAGGTCGCGGCCCGGGCCCGCGAACTCACCGTGTTCCAGCGCACCCCCATCTGGGTGGTACCCAAGGTCGATATGCCGATCCCGCCCGCGGTGCAGCGCCTGTTCGCCCAGGTCCCGGTCACCCAGAAGGTCGCGCGGCTGGCCAATACCACCGCGCTGGAAGCGCTCATGGTGATCGGCGTCCTGCACTACAAGCAGGCCAAACCCCTGAACAAGGCGGCAGCCCTGCTGGCCAAGGCGCATCTGCGCGCCCAGGTCCGCGACAAGCGGACGCGGGAGCAACTCACCCCCGACTACGATTTCGGCTGTAAACGCCCGACCTTCTCCAACCGCTACTTCGCCACCTTCAACGAACCGCACGTCCGGTTGGAGACCGGCGGTATCGAGCGGATCGAACCGGACGGGATCGTCACCGCCGCGGGTACGAAGACCGAAATCGACACGCTCGTGCTGGCCACCGGATTCAACCTCTGGGATGTGAACTTCCCGGCCATCGAGATCATCGGCCGCGACGGAGTGAACCTCGGTAAATTCTGGCGGGACAACCGGTTCCAGGCCTACGAGGGCATCACCGTGCCGAAGTTCCCGAATTTCCTCAGCCTCAACAGCCCCTACTCCTACAGCGGCCTGTCCTACTTCACCACCATCGAGGCACAGATGAAACATATGGCCAGGCTCTTCGGAGAGCTGGCCCGCCGCGGTGAGACGACCTTCGAGGTCAGTGCCCGCGCCAACACCGAATTCCTGGACCGGGTCACCGGCAAGCTCGGTTCCTCGGTGTTCTACGGCGGTGACTGCGCCACCGCCCGCAGCTACTACTTCAACCAGCACGGCGAGGCGGCGCTGCTCCGCCCGACCAGCACGGTCAACGCGCACCGCGAGGCAGTGCGGTTCCCGCTCGACGACTATCGGTACGGGCGGACGGCCTGAATCATGCCAGACCCGGCCGGGCCTCGTCCCACCGTCTCCCGGCCGGCCGCGCATTGACGGCCGGCCGGACCGCCACCGGATCCGAGCCGGCCGTCAATGCGAACACATCACCGGTGTCGTCAGCTGAAGGCCGCGAAGCCGTCGCCGATCTTCTTATCGGTCTGCAGCGCCCGGTGCAGCGCGTTCTCCACGGCGATGGCGAGCTGATCCAGTTTGTGCAGGGTGTCTTCCAGTTCGGTGTTCACCGCTCGGTGCGCCGACTGGAATCCTTCCTGCGCGCCCTGGCTGGCCATGGCATTGAGGAAGTTGTCCTTGGCCGTGGCCAGGGCCTCGATCTCACCCTGAATCTTGCTACCCTCGGTGTTCAGCGCGTCGAACAGCGCCTCCATCGTGGGGCGGTCGTAAAGAATTGTGCTCATATCGAAATTCCTTCTCGGTGAATGGGAAAGTGGGATCGGCAACCGGCTCAGAGGCTGGTGTAACCGCCGCCCGGGATGAAGTCGTCCTCGTCCATACCCAGAATCGCCTGGGTGGCGTCCTCAGTGGCCTTGGTCAGGTCGTCGAGCTTCTTGTTCAACCGTTCGGCCTCGTCGCTCCAGTCCCGCGAGGTGGTGACGAACGAGGCGTTCGCCGCGCCCTTCCAGCCCGCGCGGGCGGCATCGCCTGCATCGTCGACAGCCTTCACCGACAGCCGCAGATTTTCGATGGCCTGGTACAGCTCGCCCGTCGCCTTCTTGACGAGGTCGATATCGAGATCAATACCCTGTGTTGTCATTGTGGGGTCCTTTCGTGAGATTGTGCTCGCCGCGAGACCCGATGTTCTCGAGACGATGTGAGAGGTCAACACCTCGGAGTTACTGGTTGCGCCGCCGGTGGGTTCACTCCGATGTGTGTCCGACCGGCCCGGCGATCAATCGGCCTAGGACATCCACCCTCCCGCCGGCAGCGAGTGGACCAGGGCGGAAACGGCCTCGGCGATGCGGTGTTCCGTGCCCGGTGTGAACGTGGACCAGAGCTCGAGGTCGGGCGAGGCCCCCGGGCTGGCGACCAGCCGCCCACGCTCGGTGTCGTACACCGCCACCGCGCCCCGGGCCCGCTGCGTGGTTCCCTCGCCGTGGGCGTAGGCGACGATCTCCGTGTATCCGACGCACGTGGACATGGCGAGGCCGAATTCGACGGCGCTGCGTTCGTCGACACCCAGTCCGTACACAGCCTGGGTGATCGCGGCCGCGCTCGTGGCGCCGTCGAGCCGCTCCCGCAGCGCCGCCGACGGCACACTGAACGCCGATGTGGTCGCGGGCGGGCATGGACCGAGCGCGTCCAGCAGCGGACGTGCCAGTGCGGTACCGCCCCCGTCGGCCCAAACAGTGCGGACATCGAAGTCGTCACCGGTCCGGGTCGCCGCCGCGTGTTCCCCGGCGCGGCGCGCCAGGCAGACCCGCCGAACCCCGTCGCCATTCTGGATCCGGGCCGCCAGTTCCCGTTCCGGTTGCGCCAGAATGTAGAGCGCGGTGGCGAGCTCCGGTTCGACCTCGTCGTAGCTGTCCACCAGACTCGACTCACGTAATCCGGCCAGCGCCCCGGCTTGCGCGGCATGCCACGCATCCACGGAATCCTGGCGTGGACCGACGCCGAGAACCAGGGGCAAGGTCTGCACGCCCAGCAACCCCGAGACCGCCAGCAGGCCGTCGTTGGTCATCGTCGCCATATCACTCCCAGGAATCGAGGCGATGTCACGATGCCTCCGCCCCGGCGCCGCCGGACGCTCCCGGTCCGACCCCACCCAGCACCGGTGGCGCGACCTGCATACCGGCATCGATCTCCATGACCTCTCCGGCTTCGGTCTCGGCCAGTCCGGAGCGGATAGTGCGGTCCGGGCCCGCCCCAGCGGCCGCGCCCGCTCCCAACGAGCCGGGCATCATCTGTCCAGCACCCGAATGCGCTGCGGCAGGCGAGGATTGCACCGGAACTGCTTCCGGCTCGACCGCGGCGGCCGGACCGAAGGCGCGAATCTGATAAGGCGAGACAGCACGGGGAACCCGCGGCGCGCCGAAGGCCGCACCCACGCCGCCCAGCGCTGGCGGGAGTCCAGCAGCTGGGGCCGACGACACGGCACCCGGGTCGGCCGCGGCAGCCTGTTCCGTGGCCAGTGCGCTACCCGAGACGATCTGCGGCGGATCGTGCGGCTCCCAGGGAGATGCGAGCTGCGCGGAGGCGGATTCGTAGTTCTGCATCACCCGGGCCGCGTTGGCCTTCGCCAGGTTCTGCTCGGTATCGACCTCGGCGATCGCCCCGACCAGCGGGGTGCCGAGCGCGGCGCCCATCTGCTCGATACTGCGTACCGCTGCATCGAGGGCGGCGAGATCGGCCAGGTGGGGCATCGCAAGGCTTGCCACCTCGTAGGCAACCGCCTGCCCGCCGGCCATGGCCGCATGCCGGCCCGCGGCGGTCGCGGCATCGATCAGCCAGTGCCGCAGCGCGGCAAAGCGATCGATCGCGATCTCACTTTCCGAGGAGCGCCAAGATTCACGCAGTTGTACGAGAACACGGTCGTATTCGATCACCGCTGCGCCGAATGCTGCCGCGACCCGGGACCATGCGGCCCCGGCATCGGCCATCGGACGCGCACCGGCGCCGGCACCGAGGTCGTGCGCGAGTTTCTCGGTCGGGCGAGCCTCCCAGATCACACCGGTGAACCCGGCGACAGGCGGTTCGATCATCTGCACCGCCTCACCTTCATTGCCCCGGCCCGAAGCCGCCGGCGTTGTCGGCGTCCATCCGAACCACTTGATCGGACTGCGAACGCACTGCCGCGGCGAGCTTGCGAATCTCGAACACACCGCGGCTCGCGGCATCGTTGTACGAGGTGGCCACCGTCCGCAGCGTATCGGCGGCCCGCACCGAAACCTCGTCGGCACCGGCCGGGTCGACGACCAGCGCGGGCAGCTCGGTCCGCAGCACATCCTCCAGACGGGCCGCCAGTGCGTCCAGGTCGGCACTGGTTCGCCGGGCCTGCGCGGGGTCGTATTCCATGACGATCTCCTGTCAGAGGGTAAGTGCTTTGTCCGGTGAGTCCCCGCTCACCGGCTCGGACACCCGTTCGGCCGTGCCGACCACCGGCAACGACACCCCGTCGATTTCTCCGACGACCTCGTTGCCGTGCTCAGCGTTGATCAGATGTGAGCGCGCGCCATCGGCTGTGCTCGATTCACCGCCGCGGGCCAGACCGGCGCCACCGAGACCGCCCATCGGCATCGTGCCTCCGCTACTGCGAGCCGAGCTGCTGCTTCCGGCTACGCCGGCCGGTGATGTGCCCGATGTCCCCGATGCCGTGGCCGGTCCACCTGCTGCCCGGGTGCCCGACCACGGTGCAAGTGGTTGTCCCGGAGCGCCCGCGCCACCCAGCCCACCGATACCGCCGATACCGCCGATCAGCGGCGCCCCGCCGCCCCCGCCCCCGGCTCGCCCGACGGCGTCGACCCGCTCCGCCTCCGCCTCGGACTTCACCGGATTCAGGGTCTCGTGCACCTGGGCGATCGACTGCGCGCCGGAGGACACCGCACCCATCAGTGTGGGCACGATCTGCAGCAGCTGCGAGATGACCTGGGTCGGATCGACTCCCGTGGGCGCGTCGGTGACAGGCACCTTCTGGCCCGTCGCCGTCATATTCGCGCTCTCCATAGTCAGTTCGGCGCGTGTTTTCGCGGTGACGGCAGTTGCCTCGGTGAGGGCTTCGATAGTGGCGGACAGCAGGAATGCCTGGCCGAGACCGGTCGTCAGGAAGGGCCCCGCCGCCGCTATCGATGCCATGTATTTGGCGATGATCGCCGCCATCAACGCCTGCCCGGTGAACACCGAAGTGGCCGCTGTCGCGGTGCCGGCCGCGGTCTGCGCGCTCTGGCCCGCGATCGCCGCCCCGTCACGCTGCGCCTGAGCGGACTTGTTACCCGCCTCCATCGCGGCCGCACCCTGCCACAGCGTCATCGCGAGTTGAGCCGCCGAGGAACCCACCTGGATCGCGGTTTGCAATACAGAGGCAACCTGGCTGAATACTTGCGTCGGGTCGGGACCGCCACCGGCGACGAACTGACCGGTACCGAAACTGCTCGCCAGATCGGTGATCGGCTTGGTGAGCAGCGACAGATCGAGCGCGGGCAAGGGCGGTAGTTCCGGGAGCGGCAGTTGCGCGGGCAACTCCGGGAGCGGACCGAGTCCCATATCCCGCAGGACATCGTTGACCGGCCGGTCCAACGCCGGTCCCGCCGCGCTCTTGCGCAGCAGATCCAGCACGGTTTCGTCCAGAGGTGCTGTCATGGTCAGGCGCCGACGGCCCCGAACCCGGCGACAGAGGCCGCTTCCGTCGCTTCGTACGCGGCGATGCCCTCGTAGGAGGTCATCGCGGTCGCGGCATGGACAGCGGCCAGTTCGTTCACCGAGGCGAGGTTGTTCGCTTGGGCGAACGCGAACGCGGCGAGGAAATCCTGGCCGATCAGACCGAAGACGGGAATCGCGGCAGCGATGAGCGCCGCCTGATTCGCGGCGCCGACCGTCGCGGTTTCCACTGCCAGCGTCGCCGAGGCATCGCCGAAACGGCGGACGACCTCGGATTCCGCAACAAGATCAGTCATCGGGATCCTCCGGAACCGAGAGTGTGCATGGTGTTCTGAAAAAGTACCGGTTCATGCGACGATCCAGCCGCCGGATGGTTACCTCCGGTGGGAACACTCCACGAACGCGAAGGCGCGGCCGACCTCACTGCTCGCGCCCCTGATCCGTTATGGTCTCGGCAAGTTCGCTGTTGAACGCGTTCACCAGTTCGGCACGCCGGGCGATGGCCAGATGCGCTGCCCGTCCGGCTGTCGCCACCATCACCGACTCGAACTCCCGCGGGGACATTTTCGCGATCCCATCGGTGAAGGCGAGGTCGCACAGTGCGGCATTACCGTCGACCTCTACCGTGACCGCCCCGTCCGGCGAAGACTCACGTACCCGGATCGCACCGAGTTCGTCGCCGAGGTCGCGCATCAGGTTCAACTGCCGGTTCACCCTCGCCTCGAGGGCGTCCATCGCCTCACTCATCGGACTGCCACCTCAGACCGGCCGCAACCAGCTCTGCGGCTCGTAATCGTGCTCGGATTCCTCGACGTACTCCTCACGCGCAACATCCTCCGCCGTGGGCAGACCTGTCAGGGCGAGCATCTCTCTGCTCATCCCGGCTTCTTGCAACTGAGTCCGCTGGGCCAGGCCCGCGCGGCCGGCCGCCCGCCTACACAACCTGAGTATCTCCGCTGCCAGATCACTGGGCGCTCGGCGTAATTCGTCGGGTTCGACGCAAATCTTGATCGGTAGTCCCTGGGCGGTGGTCTCTACGGTGATCGAACCACTTCGCGATGCGGCTTCTGTCATGGCACCTCGGTCACTCGACGGCTGCTGCGAGCGTATTGCCCGCGCCGAGAAAGACGTAGCGGAGTGTTACCACCGGCGGGAAGGCGGCGGACCGATCACAAGGTCGCACATGTCAGGATGGGTCGGTTCGATGAGGAGGCCCAGGGGCTCGGCACAGTCGCGGCCAGGCATGCCCCTGTCACGAACCTGGAGGTGCGGATGCTGGATGGTGGAGACGGCGGGGGAGGTACCCCGACCGAGCGCATCGGACCCATCGTCCCGGCGACGGACAAAGACCCCTGGAAGAAGGTTTCCGAACAGGCAGCGGCAGGCAAGCTGGTCTTCGAGCCCATTGCCGCCCAGACCGCCGCCGAAGAATGCGCCGACGCTATCGGCAGGATACTCGGACTCCAGAAGACGATCACCGATACCGACAGTCTCGGGCCGCTCAGTCAGCTCGTTTCGGGTGGCCTGCTGGCGACCCAGTTCAATAACACGCTGCGTGGACTCAACGATGTCCTGGGTAGTCACAAGACGGTGCTGACCGAAATGATGGGCACCTTCAAGGCCGCCGGCAAGAAGTACATCGACACCGAACTGGATTCGGCGTACGGCTTCGACAAGCAGACACGCGCGAAGATGAAGGAAGCTCTCGACGCGGTCAAGCCACCGACGCAGGCCGGCGCTTTTCTCGAATCGGCACCGAAAAAGGGAAAAGCTGCCAAGTCCGAGCGGCAGGACGACAGCGGTGAAGTTGCCCCGCTGGGCACGCGAGACTTCACAGACTTCGGCAAGGACACGAAGGACCCCCCGGCGGGTCTCAGCAAGATCGAAGCCCAGGAACTCATCCGGCCGGCCGTGTTCAAGGACAATATGGCCGATTTCATGGGAGAGAATCAGTCGCAGCCGCAATCCTTGACACAGTGGCGACTGGAGACGGGAGCGCATCCGGAGAATCCGGACGCTCAGGAGTGGGCGGATCTCTACGAACTCGGCGTGTCGACCGGGAAGGTCTCCAAACAGGTGAACCTCGCCGGCCAACTGTGGAATTGGATGGCCGAGGAAATGGACGACGCCGTAGGTACCTTTGCCGAGAAACTGGCCAAGATGCCCGACTCGCTGTGGAGCGGTGAGGGTCGCGACGGCGCGATCGGGGCGGTCAACGACTATCACAAAAAGGCCGGCGATCTCACCTCTCGAATGAAATCTTTCGGCTCCAACCTCGATTACACGTCGAAGTGGCTCGAAAATACCAAAAAGGGAATGCCGCAGGATCGGAAGCCTCCCGAGGCCGAGGTCACATATTACTCGGACGAGAACGGCTCCTACGAGACCACCGATCACGCCGGTCAAGACGCCGAGAACCGCCGAAATCTGGCAATCTACCGGCAGAACATGGAAAACAACTATGTTCAGGGTGTTCAAATCTCGTCGCAATTCATCCCCGCTTTCAACGACCTGCCCACCACCTTGAAGGACGAGCCGGGGGACAGTCCGAAAGGAAAGGAAGAACAAGCGGGTGAGGGAGGGGGTGCCCGGCCGAACTACGGCGGGGGAACAGGTCCCGCGTTTGGCGGGGGCGCTACACCAAGCCTGACTGGTGCCGCCGCGCCGAGCCTGGGCGGTGGAATGGCCCCGGGCTACAGCGGCGGTGGCTACGATGCCGCAGCCGCACGCACGGCCGCCACGCCCCCCACGATCGACTCCGCCAATTACAATGGGCGCTCCGCGAATGGTGTCGATTCGTCGACCGACCCGAGCATTCCCGAGCAGTATCCGACAAATCCCGGGACCGGCGCTCTCGATGGGCTCGGTCAGGCGGCGGGGTTGGCCGGACAAGGTTTGAGCGGTGCGCAAGCCGCTGCGCAGCAGGCAGCAGAGGCCGCTCGGCAAGCAGCCTCGCTCGGCCCCGCGCCGAACATGCCAAAACCTGGCGACCTCCCCCGCGTGGGTTCCCCGGGCAGCCCGGGCGGCGGGCCCAAAGCGGGCAGTATAGGCGCGGGCGGCTCCAGCCCGGCCCCGCCAATGGTCCGACCCGAAACGGAAACGGCACGGTTGTTCCCCCGTGCCAGCCTCGCGGGGCCGGCGGCGTCGACTCCCGCCCGGATGATGAGCATGCCCGCATCGGGAATGCCGATGGGCGGAACACCTGGTACCCCCGGCGCAGGCGCAGGCGCGGGCAACCAGGGCCAACAGGAAAAAGAGCACAAACGCCCCACCTACCTCAACTCCAAGGAGCATCTGGAGGAGGCCCTCGGTGAGGCACGTACCGTCACCAAGGCCGTTGTGGAGCAATGACCCGCACCTGGAAATTCACCGACCTCGAGTTCGTAGTCGCCTGGGAGAGTAGACAGGCCGATATCCTTCCGGCACCGTTCGTCTTCACCAGCCGGACGCCGCTCTATCATGACTACCAGCGCGAGAAGCGGGAGATGCGGGAGCGGTTGCGCGCCACTCTCGATCCCGAGCTCGACCGCATGGTCGATATCGTCGCGCGGCCCGATATCCGGATCGAGGTGCACGGCTGGGGTCGCGACCATGAGGACGCCGGCAGTCAGATCCGGCTCCTGGGGGTGCGCCGCGGCAATGATGGGTACCTGCTCAAACAGCTTCCCGGCGAAACGGCGTGGCACAGCGGCGGCTATATCGTCACCGAATGCGCGCCGTTGGAACTGGCCGGCGCGTTGATCGCCGAACTTCCCGAAGTGGGCGCGGGTGACCGCGGCGAGATCGTGCTGGCGACCCGCTCCCACGATCCCGATGTGGATTACACCTACGGGCGCTCGATCGTCCACGACTCTTTCGACGACACGGTCCAGCAGCAGACCACCAGCTTCCTCGGTGCGCCGACCACCGGTCAAGGTGTGATCACCATCGGCCAAGGTGTTTCCCGCTTCGGCCCGCGCGGTGTCGTCCGAATCCAGCAGCACTGGCGAGATGTCGAGGACGAAGGTCGTTACGCGATCACGCTCGGCCCATCACCTGTCGCCGTGCCGGTAGATACGAAGCGATTCACAACCTTGCTGAATACCGTTATTTCCGAAGTAATCTCGGCTATCAAGGATGAACGTCGCTGACTCCGCTCCTATCGGGTAATCCGGCGGCGGCATCCCGGTCCGGTCCCGGCAACGGATTCGCCGCGGGTGGTGAACCGATCTCAGTACCGGGCGAATAGCCGGTGATCGAGCGAATCGGGCCGAAAGGGCCGCGGCCTCGCTCAGCAGACCCCCACGATCAGCACCCAGACCAGCCCCGCGCCCAACCACGCAGCGACGCTTCGGCCGAAAAGTCCGAGTGGGCAGTTCACAGGGTTCCGCGGCCCGGCCAGTGGAATCCTTCGAAGAAGTCGGTGGGGTTCACGCCTTCCGGCAGGAGGCGGGCGATCTCGGCGGGAGTCGCATAACGACGGGTCAGTTCGTGGTCGAGGTCGTCGAGAAGCCGTGCCAGGGCCGGGGAAATCGCCGCGGAATCCTGGGTCAGCGCTAGGCGGGAACGGATATGGCCGCTCAACGCGCGCATGCCTCTACCGAGTCGGTGCCGGTCGGGCTCGTAGTCCCAGTCGACGTCGTAACCAATGGCGGTCGCGGCCCCGCGCCGGCCGCGGACCATGACGGTGTACTCCTCCACGTCGGATCGGCGGAGGTAGTCCAGCAGCGGGGGAACGACGTCGCGGGCGCATCCGGTCGGCCCGTACCACGGCTCGGTCCACAACTCCTCGAAACACGCAGTGAGACGTCCCGTCTCGTCGAATTCGATACGTAGGTCCAGATCACCCGCCTCGATCGGCGCCGAGCGACGCAGAATGAAGACGGCGCGGATCCGTATCCCGGACCAGGATGCTTCGGTCTCGGTATTCCCGTGTGCCTGTAGGGAATCGCGTCGGGCGGCGCGCAGGTATTCGACGCGGGTCAGCTTCAGGTCGAGATCGAGACCGTACTGCTGCTGCAGCCCCGACAGTTCGGACAGCAGTTCGGGTTCGGCCAGGGACCTGGCGAGCAGCTCCGGGATGGTGGGCACTCCGGACAGATCCGGACGCGGTGCGGTGCGCGCTCGCGGTGCCGCACTGCGACCGGCATCGAGCAGTTCGGGCCGGGGCCGGCTCGGGTCGACAGTGTGCATCATGAGCTCGTACACCTGCTCTGGGCGCAGGGGCTGCGCACCCCGCGACTCCCACAACCCGTTGGTATGAGCGTAATCCCACAGCCAGCGGTAGTCGGAATAGAAGCGGCGGGTGAGGGTTTTTGCCATGCGGGGATCGCGGCCTATCTTGGTCACGAAATGGTTGGAGTCGCCGTACAGCGAGTCGAGTACGGCCATCGCACGCAGCCGTCGGAACTCACGGACTCCGGAAGCACCGTGCAGGTACCGGATTTCGTCCTCGACCATCGTGTAGACCTGACCCAGGACCTTCGGCTGCCACGAATTCCAGAAGATCTCGACATAATCCCACAGCGGGTGGCGGATGCCCGCGAGGTTCCAATTGTCCAGCAGTACATCGCCGTCCGGCCGGACCCACATATTGCGGAAGGTCGCGTTGCCGTGGCTCAGTCCTGCCTTCCAGGAGCTCTCGCCCGGAACCCAGATCTCGTGCGGCATCGGCCACAACGCATCCAGAGCGGTCTGCCGCTCTTCGTACTTGACGCGCTGCATACTCAGGTACAGCTTCTCGTATTCGGCCACGGGCCGGTCCAGGTCCGCGGGCAACTCGACGGTCTGCAGCCGCCGCAGCTGCCGGAACAGACCGCGTAGCGTCTGCCGCCAATCCGGATCGCCGGGGGTGGGGACGCGGCCGGCGCCCATACTGCGGAACGAACGTTCGCCCGCGCGGGCCAGCGTCGTCGGTACCAGGACGCCCGCCTGCCGGGCCAGTTCCTCGGCACGTTCCTCGTCCAGCGCGATACGGTGGAAACGCCGGTCGTCGCTGAGCAGTTTCGGATGGGTGGGGTTGGCCGCCAAGTCCTTGGCACCTGGCTCGGCCACGACGCGGCGCACTTTGACCGGGTTTCCGCTGTCGTCGACCTCGCACCAGACCAGCACGTGATAGCCGGTGGTGTCCGGGGGGCGCAGCTCGGCGCGGATCAGGATCCGGGTGGCCTCGCTGAGTGGTATGCGGCGGCCGTCCAGCGGCTTGGTCAGGTCACGGAGCAGTTCCCGGAGCAGGGCGCTGCCCCGTGGCCGGCGCGCCGGCTTACGATGCTCGATCGGTGTCGGTGCGTTCGAGGGATCGGTGAGGTCCTTGGCCACCCGGCGCCGGCCGAAGAGGCCGACCGCCCCGCTCTCGGTGGCTGCCCGCACGCCGGTGGTGGATGCTGTGGGCTCTCCCGGACCGGTAGTCCGGCTGAACCCGTACCGCGCCGCCCGGACTGCCGACGCACCCGAGACCTCCGTCTCGAACACGTCGGCTCCCATCCGGCGGGCCAGGTCCTCGGCCGGGCCGAGCAAGCGAGGGCCGCCGTAGTCGTCGGCGAGACGATCGAGTTCGGGGGTGATGGTGTCGAGGCGCGCGGTGATCCGCCCCGACCGGTCCAGCACGAAGTGAACTGTCGTCTCGCCGTATTCGCGGGGACCGTCCATCAGCACGGCGCGTATCCGGATACGGCTGTGGACCTCCTCATCCGCGTCTCCGAGCGGTTCGTATTCGGCTGTCACCGGCTCGAGGCGAGCGGGGCCATCGGCACATCTCAGCGCCGCAACGGCTGCCCGCAAGGACTGCTCGGCATCTGGGCCGGGTTGCCCGATACCCGCCAGAAGCTGCTCTCGAATCGACCGGCGCGGCAACTCGGCCGGTTCCCGTCGAGTCCGCGTGGCCGACTGTTCGTGCTCGTCCGGTACGGGATGTTGCGACCATCGCAACAGCAGATCCTTTACCTGCTCGAACGACGGCGCCGACCGGCGCGCCGCCGCAAACACGATGCCGAGTTTGCGGTACAGCCCTTGTGCTTCCCGGTCGAGGCAATCCGGATCGCGGGCGACCAGCAGCGGCAACCGGAAACTGTCGCCCGCGACGGACTTCCACGCCTCGAGCACGATATAGTCGTCGAAGTCGGCGGCCGCGGCGTCACCGTAGAAGCGCCGCAGCCGCTCTCGGCACCAGTTCATGATCGCGTTCCGGTCGGTGTCCGAAGCCCACCCGTTGCGCATCGCGTAGGCCACGTAATCCCACACCGCCGGGCCTGGCTGGGCCAGTTCCAGGTCGAGCAGTGCCAGCTGTTCTGATCCCTCGGACCCCAGGAAGATGAGATTGTCGAAGGTCGGATCGCCGTGCAGCGCACCGAGCGGTAGGTCGTCGGCGGCGGCGGGTCGGACCGCGAACACTTCGTAGAGGCCGGGCATCCCTAGTTCACCGTGCAGCCGATCATGTTCGTCGAATTCCAAGCGGATCCGGGCGACCTCGCGTGCCATCCGCTGTTCCCATTCGACCCGGCTCGTGGGCGGGGACTGCTCGAGCTCGAGACCGGCCCAGTCTGCTTCGTGCAGGGCGTGCAGCCGATCGAGCCCGCCGAACACGGACTCGGCCGTCTGCAGAAGCGGGTCCTGAGACGTCGGGTGAGGACCGTCGAGGAATTCATGGATCATGTAGCGCTCCGGGTAGGCGTCCTGCGCACCGCTGTACAGCAGTTGCGGTACCCGGACTCCCGCCTGGCGGCACAGCGACACCGCCGCCTCCTCTCCGAAGACCAGGCCGAGGCGCGGGTCGAAGTTGGGATTCGGCGTATCGATCGCCACCCGGACGACGACCGGGCGACCGTCCGGCAGCGGGACCACCCAGACCCCGTGATGGTTTCCGGCGAAATCGGCTCGGTCGCGGACCAGCGTGGTCAGCAGGTCGATTTCGCGTTCGGTCAACTCGGGACCTTCGACAGCGAAATGCCAGCGAGCCATCCGGGTCATCGACTGGGGGCCGGTGTCGGGGGCGGCGGGGCCGCCGTCGGCGGGCGCACCGTCCAGCACGCCCCACCACCGGCAGTTCGCCGGCCAGTCGTACGGCAACTGATCGAAATACCTTGCCAGCTCGGCGAAGGTAGGGAGCGCTTCGGCGGGGCGGTCGAATCTGTCCAGCATCGGGTCGGCGACCGTCCCGCGGGCATCGGCGCTCAACAGGCGGGTAGCACTCTCTCGGGACTCGGCCAGATGTTCCGGATCCGCATCCACCCGCAGACCGTGCTGCGCGGCCATCCGGAAACCCGCTGGACCGTGTACGGGCAGGATGATCCGGCCGTCCGCGCCGACGCATGCGCGCAACTGTGGGACGAAATACTGCACGAAACGGCCACTGGCAAATGTGGTCCCGAGTTCGAGGTGTTCGAATGCCAGAGTGATCCCGCCGTTATCGGCGGCGCGGACACGGAATCGCATATCGCCCACTTCGTCCAGGCCACGCGCACCGCTGACGACGACCGTGGCCGACACGGTCAGGCAGCGGCCGTCCGGGTCGTCGGTGTATCGCACATCGGTCGGGGCAACGACGTAACCATACGGGCCGTACTCCTGATCGAGCAGACCGTTCGCGACGGCGAGTAGTGGGTCGCCCGGATGTTCTGTCGTCGGCAACTGCACTCGCGGACCGCGCGCGGAGGCGGGCGGCCGGCTCGGCTGTACCTCGGGCGAATCGGGCAGCAGCGGCAGGTCACGCGCTGCGTTGATCTCGTTCACCGCCGCCACCATCAGGGTGCGAATCACCTCGGGCGACTCCGGTTCCCAGCCGCGCAACCGGCACAACCGCCGATAGTCGGAGTCGAACCGCGCGATCAGGGCATCGGCCCGGCCGGGATACTCCGCGATCTGCTCCACGAAGGACACGGAATCGGCGTACAGCGAGTCGAGGCACCCCATCGTCAGCAGCCGCTCCAGCTCCACCTCGCCGCGCGGGTCGTACAGGTCCCGGACCTCGTTGCGGATTCTGGCTTCGACGGCCTCGACCATCGTGGGCGGCCAGTTGGACCACATCATCGTCACGTAATCCCACAGCGGGTGCGTGATGGCGGAGTTGTCCCAGTCGATCAGCGTGACCGTGCCGTCGTCGGCGATCCGGACATTGTCGAGGGTCATATCGTTGTGGTTGAGGCTCGGTGGCCAGGCCTCGTCGTCGGTCTCCGGTGACCACGCCTGATGCGGAGGCAGCCGGAACAACCGGTCCAGCCAAGGCGCGCGGCCACGGTAGTTGCGGCGCTGGTGGTCCAGATAGAGATGCAGATGTTCGGTTACCGGACGCACCTGCAGATGGTCAGGTAGCTGCACGCGCAGCAGCCGCCGCTTCACCTCGAACATTTTGTCCAGGATCTCCGGATCGGTAGCCGCCGGGGTACGTCCCTCGGCGAATTCCTCCACATAGAAATCACGCCATCGATACATCCGGGCCGGGACCTCGGTCACCGAGCCGGCGAGTCGTACGGCATCGGGTACATCGAACGGCAGCCAGTGATACCAGCGGATATCCCCTTGCGACGAAGCGGGATTGCGTGTCAGGTCTTTCGCGTTCGTGGCCGCCCGCATCTCCTGGTGCACGACGATCCGATTGCCGTTGTCGTCGTGGAAGAACCACGCACGTTTGTTGTTGCCTTGCTTGTCGGGCGCGCGGAGTCGGGCACGCAGGAATTGCCGGGCGGCCACCTGCCAATCCATCGTGCCGACGCCCTCGCGCTTGATGTTCGCGAACAGCGTTTCCGGCGCGGGTGCCGGTTCCGACGGCGCGACCCGGGCCGGCGGGGGATCGGGCTCGCTCCACACCGTATCCTCGGCGGCAGCTACCTCGATGGCTCCGACCCATGGGCGGGTGATCCGTTCGAGGTCTACGCCGAGGTCGGTGAGCCCGGAGTCGAACAGCTCTCGAGGTGTCGGGACGGTACCCGACCGCAACTGACGCCGTATCTCTACGATGGCGGCGGGAAGAGACGGCTCGCGGCGCTCGAGTTCGTCCAGTTCGTCGGAAAGGGCTGCGCTGATCACCAGGAGATCGCCGAGAAATTCTCTGTTCCAATCGTATCCGGCGCGAGCCGCCGCCGGCCAGTCGGCGACCAACGTCCGGAGATATTCCCCGCCCGCGTCCCGGACGAACTCGAGGATGAGGCGATCGGCCTTCAGGGCTGGGTGTGCACCGGCGCAGTCGACGTCCATCCGGCCGGAATCATGGTAGGTGAACGTGAAATTCACTTCACCGAACTGACGCGTACCGTCCATGACTGCCGCAGTGACGACCGCCATGGAGCCCTTGAACCGCACGCTGGTCGGTTCCAGTCGCCGTGGCCCGTCCCAGCGTTGCAGGAACCGCAATGTCGCTGCGTCCACATTCGTGAACTCCGAACTGGACGACATGCCGGTGGTAGCGAACAGCTGCTGAATCCACCGGCGCGGTGGCGCGGCCGGTGCGGCCGGAATCTCGGCTGGTGCCGCGGTGGGCACATCCGGCATCAGTGCGCGCAACGACCATTCCAGAAGCAGATCGCACACCTCGTTCGCGGATATCAGTTCCCGGCCGGCGGCACGGCGAACCAGGTTGATATTGCGATGGAAGGCCGGCAGTGCCTCCTCGACGGTCAGAAAACCCGTGGCGATCTTGCGCGGCAACCGATAGGCGTCACCGACGATCGACTTACGGGCCTCCAGCAATACGTAGCGGTCGAAATCCGCCACCAGGCCGGCCCCGATATCGGCACCGTACCGATACAGGATGGTTCGGATTTCGGTGGCGACGGCGTCTCGTTCGGTATCGTCGGCCCACTCGTTCACAAGGTAGTACCGGGACCAATCCCAGGCGATCGGCGCATATTGGGCGAGTTTCGCATCGGTGAAACCGATCCGGCCGTCCGCACCGCGGCGCATCTTGCGGCGGATCGGGTTGCCGTGCGTGAATCCCATCCGCTCTTCGGCCTCGCTGTACAGGGCCCGCCGCCATGTGACGAACAGCGGCACACCGCCGGTCAGCCGATCCAGCCGGTGGTCGACGTCGCCGTGCTCCAGCGCGAGTACCCGGGACTCTTGCTTCTGATCCCAAACGGGTTGAGGCAGTGGGCTCGACATGCGGTGTTGCCGATACAGCTCCCGGAAGGTGTCCTCGGTCGTGCGCTCCCAGCCCTCGTCCGGCCCGACTTCCTTACCGGGGACGTACTCGTGAATCGTCATCCGGGTCCGGAAATTGGGCGCCGACGGTGAAGATTCGGAATCGTAGAGCAGTCGCGGACCCCGCACTCCGGCCTGGTGGAACAGGTCAGATGCCTCGGCCGCCGACAGGGCCAACGCATCCAGGTCGAAGCCCAGCTGCTGCGCCTCGTCGAGATACACCCGGACTGTCACCATGGTCTCCGGATCCGTGACCGACTGGGTGGGCAGCGGCAGATGCCATACGCCGCACTGGTTTTCGGATTCGTGTGGTGAGGTGACCCGCACCTGCTCCATCACCTGCAGCACCTGGTCCCGGGTGAGCCGTCGATCCAGGCGCGGGGTGACCGGTTCGATCACCTCCGGTACCCACTCGCAGCTTTCGCTCAGCCACTGCGGAGCGTCCTCGACCGGTTCGAGGCCCGCTTGCCGCAGCAGGCCCCGACCGTGCAGCACATCGCCCACCGCGTCATCGGCGATCCTGACCCGCAGCACATCCGCGCCCGCCCCGCGCACGAAATGCCGCACCATGTCGAGGAACGAGCCACGCTCCGCACCGCCGCGGCGGAACAGATACTCCGGAACGAAGTCGCCGGCGGGACCTGGGTCGACGGACGCCACGACGGTACCGTTGGCACCGAACTCGAAGGTCACGGTCACATCACCGAATTCGGCCTGACCGACCATCACCACAGCGTGCATGCGGATGCTCGCCATATCACCGCCGGGGTGACTCCTGCGATCGATTCGGGTCACTTCCAGCCGGTGTGTTCCGTTCTGCTGCCGGAGCGCACGGACCGCTTCGCTCTCGTCCCGGGTACCTTTCTCCAGGCGACGAACCGAGGCGCCGAGCCGCGGAGGCAGCGGCTCATCGAGTTCGGGTGCGAGGTAGGGCCGCCGTGTCGCCGGCCAGCCTCGCGCGATTCGGTCCGCGAGCGCATCGAGAGCGGCTTGACACTCGGCTTCGGACGCCGGTTCCGCACCCGCTGCTCGCTGCACCAAAGCCACGTCCGCGGTGAACGCCGACAGAATATCGGTGTGCTGCACAGTGTGCCCGGCGGCAGTTCGTGGTGCCTGCAGCGCTCGGCCCACGGCCGCGATACGCGCCTCGACCGCGAGATAGCGATCGAAGTCGGCTGCCGCGGCATCGGTGTACCGCTGCCGGACCTGCTGCCTGCACCAGTTGTATACCTGCGGCCGTACCTCGGGTGGCCACGGGTTGCGAATGACGAAGGCGGCGTATCCCCAGGCGGGCGGTCCGATATCAGCGGGCGCCGGACTCGGTCGCGCGACTATGCCGTCGGGTGCCCTGACCAGGTCGGCGAGCGTTACGGTGGGGCGCAAGGGGTCCGGTATCTCGCCGTCGGCCGCCGGCTTTTTCGGCACGAACATATCCGACAGCGCGGGCAGACCGAGCAACCCTGTTCCCGATCCCAGCATCGATCCGGCGTGTAGGCCGGCGATCTTCGCCTCCACGCTGCGCAGAGCGCGACGCAGATCGCTCTCCCAAGCAGACGATGTCGGTGGCGCGGGCTGGTTCTCGGCCGGTGCGTGCTGCGCGAACAATTGCTCGGCGATATCGCCACGGAACGACATATCCTCGCTCACGAGGTCGGCGATCGTCAGCGGGATGCCCGGTAGCTGTTCGTGGATGACGAAATCCTCGCCCTCGTAGAGGACTCGAGGTTTCCGCACGCTCGCCCCGATTCCGGCGCTGCCGTCCGCGGTGGGGAACACCCTCAGCAGCTCGCCGACGCTCGCGAGCGGGTCGGCATCGTCGGTGGCCACCACCCTTCGAACGACTACCTGTGCGCCCGCATACTGGGGCCGCGGATCCGGCAGCAGCCACAGCCGGTGTCCGCCTTCGGTTCCGCTCGAGCCCTCGGTGTCGGTCAACGCCCGGAGCGCATCGGCCTGCGCCTCGGTCAGCGCGGGGTCGCCGCCGCCGGAACGCGGATTCTCGTCCCCGCCGGGCCGACCGGTGATCTCGCCGTCGCGCGGGGTCGGTGCCTCGGGGTCTTCGGGTTCGTTCCGGTGGAGGTCTTCGAGGGCTCCGGTTGCGAGGTCCTCGGTGAGTTCGGCTATGAAGATGCTCGCGATCTCGGTGAATCGGTTCCGGAATTCGTGTTCGGTTTGGACTCGGGGAATGCGTGGGCCCCGTGCGAGCAATTCGCGGTCTGCCGCGGTGAGATCGGGGTTGGTGTGGTGGACGATGGCGGTGTCGAAGAAGATGGCGGTGTCGCCGACGGCGGTGACCGCGAAGGCGTGCATGGTGTCGCCGTCGTCGATCAGCACGACGGTGGTGTGGTTGTCGTTCTCCGGATTCTTGACGCCGGCGAGGATGTTTCGCAGCGGGTCCATTTCGGCGGAGACGTCGATGAGCCGGGCCCCGATTTCCTGCCTCAGCTTCCGCCAATCGTTTCGGCGTCCGTCGTTCTCCCGGCGGGCCCGCAGGGTAATGACTTCCGCTGTGCGATCGAGACATTCGTCCAGGCGCGTCCGTCGCCGTGCACTGTCGGTAGACAGTTCGGCGCCGCCGGGGCGCCCGCCGGGCACGGTCTGCTCGACGGAAGTAATGCCGGCACCGGATGACGACACCCCGGCGTCATCCGGTGCCGACACGGCCACTACGTCGACGCTGCCGAGGTCCTTGCCGGCGGTTTCCTGGGTGGTGACGGTTGCGGAGGCGACGGGAACCCGCGATACGAGTTCCGGGGCGACCTCCTCCATCGCCGCCATCACCTGCGCACGCAACTCCGGTCGCACGCTCGGATCGCCCTTGCACACCTTCGCCACTGTGCGCACCCCCGCTCCGGCGACCCCCGCGATCTCGGTCACCGGCCATTTGATATTCGCGGCCGCGGCTTCTTCCGAAATGTCGTACCCCAAACGCGCGGCGGCCGCGACCATACTGCGCCAGTGCCGGAGTATGACCATCCGACCACTCAGCAAGTTGTCGACCGTCGCCGGTGTCACACCCGCTTCCCGGGCGAGTTCGGCCTTGTTGATGGGCGCCGACGACGCGGTAGGGCCGGGCGGAATTCGGTGCACGAGTTCCGGGGCGATCTCCTCGATCGCCGCAATCACCCGGCCGCGTAGCCAGGGCTTTACCGCCGGGTCCCCCTTGTATACCTTCACCACGGTATCCGTTGACACATCGGCAGCCGCGGCGATTTCGCCGGTCGGCCAGAGAATATCGGCCTGTGCCGCCTGCTCGGCAATATCCATCCGCCGCCGCTCGGCCGCCGCGACGATATCCCGCCAGGACCGCAATTCGACCGGGCGTCCGTTCAGTAGGTTGTCGACTGTCTCCCGCGACACATTTGCTTCTCGTGCGAGTTCGGTCTTGTTGAGAGCACCTGAGGGCGAAGCCTTATCGAGAGCATTCGAAGGGGGCGGAGGCACCCTGTCCAGGAACTCGGGAACAATGGTCTCGATCGCCGCGAGGACCGCGGTAAACGCTTCGGGCCGGACCGCTCGGCCGTTGCACACCTCGTTCACCGTCGTCCGCGAAACCCCCGCTTCCCGGGCGATCTCGCCGACAGGCCACAGAACCGGTCCGGCCAGCACCTCGTCCGATATCTCGAACCTGGTCTCAGCAGCCGCCGCGATGATGGTGCGACGAGTCCGATAGTTCACCGGCCCCAGCCCCAGGAAGCGGCTGATCGTCTGCTTGCGTACGTTCGCCGCACGCGCGAGAGCCGCTTTGGTGGGCGGCGGTGGCAGCTTCGGCGGCGCAGGCGAGACACGGTCGACGATCCCGGGCACGATATCCGCCATCGCAGCCAGCACCTGTGCACGGGTTTCCGGCGCTACTCCGTGGCTTCCATCGCGGACCCGGCGCACTACATCATCGGAAACACCCGCAGCCTCGGCTATCTCACCTGTCGGCCAGAAGATACGAACCAGATGGAATTCCTCCGGCAGCTCGAATTCATGCCTTTCCGCCGTAACGCGAATCTTCTCCCACGAGGAGTAAGCGCCGCGGAAATACTCGGAAGCGAACAGCTTTCTCAGTGTTGACGCAGATATACCTGCCTCGTCCGCGAGGTCGGCTCTACTCATACCCGCCGGTGGAGCGGGGGGTACCCGTCCGGCCAATTCCGGGAAGCCGGTATCGATCGCCCCCAGCACTTGTTCCCGGAGTTCAGGTTCCATCCACCGTTGGTCGCGGACCGCGCGCACAGTATCCACGGCAACATCGGCCGCCTGCGCAATCTCGCGCACCGGCCAGCGGATCGGGGCCAACCGCACGTGCCGCGGCAATTCCACACCGATACGGCCGGCCGTCTCGATCACCGTCCGCCAGGATTCGTACCCCACCCGTTTGCCGTCGAACAATCTTTCGAGCGCCTCTGGCAAGATACCGTCGACGAAACCCAGCCACCCGAATCGCTCCTCCACCGATACGGCCGGTCCATGCCGCTCCGACGCCGCAAACACTCGCTCACGCACTCCCACAGCGACGGCCTCGTGCCTGAATACCGCACGAACCAGATCGAGGGAAAGCCGTGTGTCGCGGGCGATGGGGACGAGATCACGGGAAGGGACGACCGGTGGTTCCAATCGGTACCCCGTTGTGACAGCGGCATTCACGATTTTGCGTTTGGACACCGCGCTACCCATCCCGCGGTCGAGCAGCAGCCGCACGGCAGTAAGCGGTACGCGGGCCTTGCGCGCCACATCCGCCACCGTCGGCCCGGGCGGCTGCCACTCCACCACCGCACGCGGCAACACAAAACCCTCCTGCTCCGCCGCCGCAACCACCCGACGCCGTACCTCAACACTGCCCCGATTGTGATTGAGCAACTCATAAACGGCGTGCTGCGACACCCCGGCCCTACGCGCCACATCCGCCACCGTCGGCCCGGGCGGCTGCCACTCCACCACCGCACGCGGCAACACAAAACCCTCCAACTCCGCCGCCGCAACCACCCGAGCCCGCATCCCAACACTGCCCCGATTGTGATTGAGCAACTGAGAGACGGCCTTCTCCGACACCCCGGCTCTGCGCGCCACATCCGCCCGACTGGGGACCCTCACTGGCGGTTCCCACTCCACCACCGCACGCGGCAACACAAAACCCTCCAACTCCGCCGCCGCAATCACCCGAGCCCGCACCTCGGCGCTACCGCGATTGTGGTTGAGCAAACGAGAGACAACTTCCTTCGGCATCCCAGCCCTACGCGCCACATCCGCCCGGCTGGGGACCCGCGGCGGCGGTTCCCACTCCGCCAATTCACGCGGCAACACAAACCCCTCCAACTCCGCCGCCGCAATCACCCGAGCCCGCATCTCAACACTCCCCCGATTGTGATTGAGCAACCGAGAGACGGCGTGCTCCGACACCCCGGCTCTGCGCGCCACATCCGCCCGACTGGGGACCCTCACTGGCGGTTCCCACTCCACCACCGCACGCGGCAACACAAAACCCT
>JBFARE010000035.1:0-91967 GCA_040674215.1 Nocardia sp. NPDC050193
CGATTTTTGGTCTTCAGCAAATCGATTATCGCAGGTCAGAGCACCCTTTCGCCAATCCCGGCACTTCGTGCCGGAATTGGCATGAACAGGGGAGGTTAGAGCGCGCCCGATGAGCGCTACGGCAACGGGAACGATCAGCCCGGCCGCGGTGCGGCGATGAGCCGAAGAAGCACCGCCACCAGCGCAGTGCCGATGAAAAGGACGATCGCGACATATACCACCAGCCCCGTCCAGCCGTACGTTGCAAAGACCGGTCCGGCCAGCTGACCGAGAACGGATCTGCCCAGGTAGTACGAGAGGAGATAAAGAGAAGAAGCACCGGACCGATTCGCTCTGGCGCGCAGGGGGACCCATCCGCTCACCACGGAATGCGCCGCGAAGAACCCCGCGGTCGCGAGTGCCACGCCACTCAGGAACACGGCCAGGACGGACGAGAGGCTGACTGCGAGACCGGCACACATGACCAGAACCGCCGCCAGCAGAACACGCCCGCGTCCGACTCGATCACCAAGCCTCCCCGCCACCGCCGACGACCCGGTCCCGACCAGATAGAGCACGTAGATCAACCCGATGAGGGAGGGCCGTAGGGAGAAGGGCGGTTCGAGCAGACGGTAGGCGAGATAGTTGTACATCGCCATGAAGCCACCCAGTAGCAGAAATCCCAGCGCGAACAGGCACAGCAGCGCACCGTCTCGCAGATGCGCTACCTGCGCCGCGACGATGTCCCGGACGGATGGGCGGCGCGGGTGGAAATTCTTAGACGGCGGCACCTGATACACGAAGATCACGGCGAACATCGCGGCGAGTACGGTGACGATCTGGAACGCCCAGTTCCAGGTCGTGATTTCAAGTCCCACGGTAGGCACGACGCGGCCGATCAGGCCCCCGAACGACGTGCCCGCCACATAGATTCCCATCGCCGCGCCGACACTCCGGCCCTCGACCTCCTCGACCAGGTACGCCATCGCCACTGCCGGCACGCCCGCACACAGCAGACCCTGCACGGCCCGCCCGGCCAACAGGATTTCGAACGTGGGACTCCAGGGCAACAGCAACCCGAGCCCGGAGGTCAGAAGCACGGACCACACCATGACCCGCACTCGCCCGAAACGCTCGGACAAAACACTGACCGGGACGATCGCGAGTGCGAGCAGCGCGGTGGTGAGCGAGACGGTCATCGCGGCGAGTGTGGGGCTGACCGCGAAGTCCGCCGAGAAGGCCGGCAACAGGCCCTGAACGTAGTACAACGTCATGAACGTCGCCATACCCGCCGCGAACAGGGCAAGCGACACCTGCCGGTAGGAGGCGGCCCTCTCCTGCGGCACCGCGATTCCGCTGGATTTCACCATGAGCAACGGCAGCCGGCGGTACGGACCACCGCACAATCTTCGGCACGAGTCACGGCATGCTCACTTCGACTGGCAGGAATGGCGGAGGGACGACCGTAGCCATCGGAAGTGACCTCCAACGCAGAGCCTCCCGCTCTCCGAGACACATCACCCACCGATCCTCCCGATCAGCGGGAGGCCGATACCGAAGCCCTCACCGATCCCTCTAACTTCTGCATCCAAGCCCCGGCAGCGCCCTGCCGCGTCGAAAAGTGAGGAGTGCACCATGCACCTGTCCGGCGAATATGCGCCCAGCCCCAGCGAATGGGTCAGTGGCCAAGTCGAGAGGTACGAGGCGAGCAACGGCGCCGAGGCGAACGAATTGCAGGGCATGCCCGTCGTCATTCTCACAACCGTCGGCAACAAGACCGGCAAAATCCGCAAGACACCGCTGATGCGAGTGGAACACGAAGGCCGGTACGCGGTGGTGGCCTCACAGGGCGGGCTGCCGAAACATCCCCTCTGGTATCTCAACATCCTCGCCGACCCCCGCGTCGAACTCCGCGACAAGGATGTGGTGAAGAAAATGGTCGCCCGTGAAGCGAACGGTGCGGAGAAGGCAGAATGGTGGAAGCGCGCCGTGGCAGCCTACCCTCCCTACGAGGAGTACCAAGCAGGTACCGGGCGAGTCATCCCGGTTCTCGTCCTCGAGCCCGATCAGTAGCCGAACCGACGGCTGCCGCAGATTCACCGCAGTCGCTCACCGAGAAGATCCCGCGGACAGGCCGGCACCCCTGCCCAGGCTGGGGTTACCGGGAACCCGGGCAGGTTGTCCACTTCCCGCATTCCTGCTCGCGGTCCCCACAGCCAGTAGCGGAAAGGCGGTAAGCGGCGTCTGGGCGACGAGCAAGTAGCAGGCCATTACCGGCTCGCCGATCGGCTCGCGGCGGTGGCTTCTGTGTGTACACAGGGGAATCCAGCGTCAATGATCAAGCCTCAGCGCGGGCTACGGCGAGCAACTCGCCGTAGCCGTCGCGCGGAATTCAAATGGTTCAGTGCGCGGCCGTGACGACCACATCGATGAGCGCTTCGACGGCTCGGGTGCAGTCGTTGCGGGTGTAACTCAGCCGGCGTACCTCGTCGGCGTCCGGTTCGAATGCCAGTGTGTTGCCGCGACCTTGGATGATGGCAGCGTCCGGCAGCAGCGGGTGCGGCTCGTCGCGTTCGGTGATGACGCGGCGGCCACCGGCGGCGTCGACCATCAGCTGGAAGAACTGCCGGTACGAGAGGTTCTGGTCGCCGATGAGATACGCCGCGCCGGACTCGCCGTCGAGCAGGGCACCGCGGATAGCCTGCGCGAGTGAAGCGGCGGACATGTAGTTGGTGCCGCCGGCTGGGGCGAAATCGGGGATATCGGGCTCGTTTCCGGCCGCCCACGAGACCATCCGCCGGTAGCGCCGGGCCGAGGCACCGGGCACGGCACCGATGATCGAGGGCGGGTTGAGTGTGCACACGGTGAACGATTCGTCGGCGAGCGCGCGGGCGCCCTCGTCGGCCGCCTTGCGGGCCGCGATATAGGGGTTGCGGTCGGCGAGGTCGGGCCGCAGCTGGTGGTAGTAGCTGCCGACCTGCACGAAACGGCCCACACCGGCCTGTTTGGCGAGCGCAGCGAAACGTGGCACACCGACACTTTGGGTGCTCTCCCAGAAGCTCTGGGGGTCGTCGTCCGCCGTCTTGTGCCGGACATCCTGGCCGGCGGCGAAAACGATGCCGTCGAACCGCGACAATTGCACCCGAGTGAACGAGGGGACGGTGTAATCACCGGTCAGCAGCGGAAAGCCGGCGACCGGGGAGCTCTCGGGGATGGGACCGCGCGCTGCGACGGTGACATCGTCGCCGTGCTCACGCAGGTGCAGGGCGGTGTGTGCACCGATCATGCCGGTCCCACCGATGATCAGAACTTTCATGACGAGATGCCTTTCGGTTTGCCGGGTCAGGGGTTGCGGGGACGGTTGGTCCAGCCGCCGGAGCAACGCGGCACCCAGCCCCCGGCGGCGTGAGTTCCGCCGTCGACGTGGATGGTGCCGCCGGTGACGAATCGGGACAGGTCGGAAGCGAGGAACAGAGCGACCCCGGCCACGTCTTCCGGCCGTCCGGGGCCACCGAGCGGTGACCAGGTCGGCCACAGGTGCCGGTCCTCCTCGGGCACGAGCGTCGCGTACGGCACCTGAACCGACTCGATGAGATCCGGAGCGATCGCATTGACGCGTATACCGGCGGTCCCGATCTCCGCGGCCAGCGACCGGGTGAACCCCGTCAGCGCTGCCTTGTATCCGGAGTACACGGCATGGCCGGGGATCGCCCGATGGGCTTCGACCGTGGTGAGGTTGATGATCGAACCACGCCCCCGCTCGGTCATCCCCGGCAGCAGTGCGTGGGTCAGGCGCAGGACGTGCGCGAAGTTGATGTCGTGCAGTTCCTCCCACAACGACTGGGCGTTGGTGGCGAAGGTGTGTGGCGGTTGCAGATAGTGACCGACATTGTTGACGAGTACGTCGGGCCGGTGCTCGACGAATTCGGGCGGGCACGGCGTCGCCCGTACATCCCATTCGATGTGCGCTATCGAGCCGCCCGCGGCGGGATCGAATTCGGCCGAACCGATCGGTTCGATGTCCGCGACGAGTACGTCGGCGCCGTGCGCGGCGAACGCCCGTGCGACAGCGGCGCCTATGCCTGCGGCGCCGCCGGTGACCACGGCACGCCGACCCGTCAGCAGCGCACCGGGAGTGAAAGAGGTGAGATCGGCCATTCATGGATTACAGACCGCCCGCACCGACAGCCGACAGGCAACTTTCCGGCTGATGGAAGAATTTGTCCGCACAGCACCCAGGGCAACCTATTGTTCGGGGGCGTCGCGACGACTCTCCGGACGTGGAGTTACTTCGGTGCGTCGTCCAGGTGAGGAAGGAGACCGGCATGCGGTCGCAGAGTGCCGGTGATGCCCCGACCGGAGTCATGCAGCGCGCAGCGCTGATCCTCGATGCGCTCGACGGTGCAGAGCCGATGAACCTGTCGCAGATCGTCGCCGCCACCGGATTGCCGCTGTCCTCTGTTCATCGCGCGCTGGAACAGCTGGTCGCACTCCGCTGGGTACACCGTCACGGCAGGGAATACCAGCTGGGCATGCGCATCATCGAACTCGGCTCGGCCGCTTCCCAGCAGAACTCCCTGCGGCAGGCCGCGCTCCCCAGCCTGCACTGGTTGCACCGGGTGACCGGCTGCATCGTCCACCTGGGCGTACTCGACGACGACGAGGTGGTCTACCTCGCAAAGGTCGGTGGGGAACTCGTCACCGGTATCCGGTCGCGGGTCGGTAGCCGCCTGCGCGCGGAAACCTCGGCGATCGGCAAGGCCCTGCTCGCCCTCGATCAGCCGGCCCGCACCGACTCGCCGGATATCAACCGGGCGCGGGAGCTGCGGGTCGTCTATGAGCACGAGAAGTGCATGAAAGGTTTCAGCTGCGTAGCCGTACCGATCGGGACAATAGGCCACGGCGAGCCCGCGGCCGTCTCGGTTTTCGGGTCGATCGCAAAGATCCGCGCCGACCATCGGATACGACTGTCGGTGCAGGCCGCGGCGGCCGAAATCGGACGCCGCCTGCATTCGCCCCCGTACGGATCCGCCCAGCACCGCACGCCCCGCGGTCAGCACAACCGTATGGGCGCATAGCCGACCAAGAGCTCGGCAACGGGAAGTGCCGCGCCGATGCGAGCCGATAGCGGTGTCGTCACTCGTTGCGACACAGAGGCTCGGCGGAACCACTTGTTCGGGGAAGTTGCTGTTGACGTAGTCGATGGCGTGCTCGCGAGATCGTATTCTTCGCCGAACGCCCAGGTGTTTCGCTCAAGAATTCTGTGAAGCTGGATTCACGGCGAGTGATATTTCGCTTTCAGTCGCACTCGGTGGGCTGTCGGGTGCAAAAGTAGCCAAGACATCTTTGGCCCAGGCATGCCAAGTGTCGACTCCCGGCCACCGCTGCCACGCCCCGGCGGCGGTACATCGCACTTTCACGCTGCGACCTCTCCTCGGTGAAGCAGCGCATGACCCGCCCATGTCCGTGGCCAGTTGTACAGTGCAGCGCACCGTTTCGGGATGCCTAGATCTAGTGAGGTACTGAGGAGAGTAAGGGAGCAGGACTCATCGCCCAATACCACACAACTAAATGAAAACCGACCATTCCTGGGATCCCTGCTGGTCAGAAAGTGTCGTTCCCGCGCGGGTTGTCCCGCCGCGGACCTGGGCCCGGATCCGGTGCCGCAGTCGTTCCCGCGCACGCGGGGTCGTCCCGGGTGTAATTTTGGTGCTTCCAGCTCCAGCAGATCCCTCGCGCGCGTGCGGGGGCCGTCCGCACAGGATGGCGCCGGATTTGGATATGTCGGCATCCTTGAGAAGAATTCCTCCATCGAGGCATTGTCATGGCTGTCACCGATTGAGCCCATTGAATTCGCGATCCCGTTGTCTGCCACGCGGTTAGCAAACTGAATCGCTATATAGGTCGAGCCCCTATCGCTGTGGTGTATCAGTTCGCCATCGCGGATGTCGCCACTCCAGACCGCGAACTCCAGCGCACCCAACACGAGTTCGGTGTCGCAGCGGTCCGAGGTTTTCCAGCCCACGATCCAGTTGGAGAACGCGTCCCGTACCGCTGCCAGCAAGAACGCGCCCTGACCGCACGGGATCCTGGTTGCATCGGCCGCCCACAATCGGTTCGGCCGGTCCGCGTTGAAGACCCGTTCGACCAGGTCCGGTGCTGGCGCTGCCCGGGGATCGGTTCGTGTCGAGGCGCTGCGCCATCGTCCGCAGGAAAGCGCCCTTCAACCCTGCGCCATGCGCCACCCTCTCCACCCGCTTGCGGCCGATCCGGATCGCACAGCGGGCCAGCATTGCGTGCACCCGGGGAGAACCATAACTGCCGCCGGAGCTGGTATGGATATCGACGATCTCGGCCAGCAATACTTCGTCGGCAACCTGGCGCGCCGAGGGCAGTTCCAGGCGTTTGCACACCAGTAATAGGTCGACGAGGCGACACTGAGTACCCGCAATACGAGCTCGCCCGGATGCCGGCTGTCCTTGACGAACCGCACGATCACCTCCGGGCCTGGCCGAGCTCCGAGGCGAAATCCGCGCTCGCAGAATACAGGAGGTCGTTCACCCGCTCCAGCTCGGCGACCTGTTTATGCAGCCGCTGTTTTCCTCGGCCAGATCGTTCGCCGGCGGTTCCGGTCGTTGACCGGTGTCGGCGTGACGGATCCAGTTCCGCAGCGCCTCGTGATGCACGCCCAACTGCTGGGCGAGTTTGCGGATCGTCGGTTTCGGGTCTGACTCCAGATACAGCCGGACCGCTCCACCCCGCCGGCCCGCCTCATCTCTGGCGGGCGTGACCAGTCCCCGGTAACGCGACCACCCGGTTTCAGAGTCCGGTGTCGTTTCCGTGGTCTTCAGTTGATGTCGCAGTCCACCGGGTGGTGAGTGTGGGTGGACAGCAGACGGTGGCTGGGATAGCCCTGCACCGACTCGAGCACGTGCACGACGTGGAACCGGTCGCCGAACCGCGACTCCAGCGCCCGTAGCTCCGCGGCGAAGATCACCGCCGATTCGTCACGGTTCGCATAGATCAACACCACATCGCCGCTACCACCGAACAGGATGGACTTCGCGATCGCGATCACTGGAGTGATCCCACTGCCGCCCGCGATCAGGACGACCGGGTCGTCGAGCGAAGCGGGAGTGAAGGTACCCGCGGGCGGCAATACCTCGAGCTCGTCTCCGGCCGCGATGGAATCGCAGAGCCAATTGGATCCGTGGCCACCCTGGACCCGCTTCACCGTGAATTTCAGTGGGATATCGATATGCGGTGAACTCGACAGCGAATAGCACCGACCGGATCCGCTACACATATCCGGCACCCGGACCGTCAGGAACTGACCGGGCCGGTAGTCGAAGGACCGCGAGTCCTCAGGGTCGGGCTCCACGACGAACGACCGGGCGTCCGCAGTCTCCTCGATCACCTCGACCACCCGGACCCGCCGGGCGCGCGAGTCCGTCACGGCAGCATCCTTGCGCACCGTCGGGCCGGCACTGGTCTCCGTGGGCATCCGCCCTCCTGATCATCTCGCGTCCCGCCCACTCGTGCGCTGGGCCAAACTCCGGGTCTCCGGCAGGCTACGGTCCGGACCGCAGTCATTCGGGCCATCGTCTCGCTGATCGGGAGGGTGACTCGGCCGTTGCGAGAGGTTGATTCGATCGTCGGTGGCGACGCGCGTCACGGCGCTTTGAACTGAACCTGCACGTGGTAGTACCGTGACTCATGTCACAAGGCTGTGATGCGTGCTGGGAGGTCGAATGAGAACATCAAGCGCCGCCGGGGTGCCGGTCTCGGTGATCGAGCGGATATCCCTCGTTCTGGAGACTTTCAACGGGGCGGGTCCGCTCACCCTCGCCCAGGTCGCCTCCCGCACCGGCCTGCCCCGCTCGTCGGCCCATCGGCTCCTGGAACAACTCACGAGCACCGGCTGGCTCGCACGCTCGCCCGAACAAACCTATGAACTCGGGGTGAAAGCCTACGAGATGGGTCAGGCAGCGCTGAATCAGAACCGCTTGCTGCAGGGTGCCCGGCCGGTTATGCAGGCATTCGCACACCGAACCGGGCTCACCATACAGCTTGCCGTCCTCGATCACGGCGATATCGTCTACCTGGCCAAGGTCAACGGCCGCGCCTCGGGCCCCACACCGACCGCCGTCGGCCAGCGGGTTCCCGCCCACCTCACCGCGGTGGGCAAGGCGCAGCTGGCCTTCGCCGAACAGTCCGGCCGCCGGACGGCACTCGGCGAGCTGCGGCGTACCGAGGACGGCGAGCTGGTCCGGCACACTTCGCAGAGTGTGGCTACCGATGCCCGGCTAGCCGACAATCTGGCTGCGGTGCGCGATCGCGGCGCGGCGTTCGATCGCGGCGAAGCGTTCGCCGGCCTCGGCTGTGTGGGTGTTTCGCTGGGGCCACCGGCCCATATCCACGGCAACCAGGCCGGAATCTCGGTGTGCGCACCGATCACCTCACTCGACTGCCGCGCGCTCGTGGGTCCGGTACGGGTGGCGGCGCGCGAGATCTGGGACCGGTGCGTCGCGGTGGACCTCGCGTCCCATTAGTGCCGTCGGCGTCCTCCAAGCGGGCAGCTGGAGGACGACCTCCCACCGCCGACCGGGTGGGGCGCCGACGACGAGTTCTTCGCCCTCGAAAGCGATGCGCGCGGCAGGATCGGCCGCCCCCGGAAACGCCGTGGCCGCGATGCTCGTATTCGCCGTGGCGGCCCACGTTCGGTCTCTCCGGGTCAGGATGCCGCCACGGGCTCCGTCTCACCGAGCCGTGCGGCCATATCTGCCACAGCGCGGTAGCGGGGTAGACCTCGCCCGAGATCGAAGCGGAGGAGTTGCCCGCAGCGTAGAGACCGGTGATCGGCGAGCCGTCTGCACGCTGGACCGCACCGTCGCGATCGATCACCGCACCGCCCTTGGTGCCGAGATCGCCGAGGACCAGCCGCACCGCGTGGAACCGGGTTCCGCCGAGGGGCTGCAGGCACTGGGCCGGCTCGGTTGCTCCGACGAAGAACCGTCCGAACGGGTCTTCACCGCGATGGAAATCCTCGTCGGTTCCATGCTCGGCCAGTTCGTTGAATCTGTCCACCGTTGCCGACAATTCCGCCGCGTCGATACCCAGTGACCGGGCGAGATCCGCGACGGTCTCGGCGGTGTGCCACAGGCCGGCCACCATCATTTCGGACCGGTCGGGGGCGACGACGCAGATCGCCGGAGCCGGTCACCGGAGCGATCGTCGAAGATGAACCAGAATTCGTCGCCGCTGCCGGCTTCCATCTGCGCGCGCATCGCGCGCCCCATCTGGTCGTAGGGCACCATCTCGTTGGCGAACCGGCGACCCTGGGCGTCGACGATGATCCCTGATCGCACGCCCAAGGTGAATACGGCATGCCCGTTGGGGAACAGCGCGCCGGGGCCCTTCGGATTCTTCTGCCATAGCGTCCTCACATCGATCGAATCAGTTGCACGGCTGCACGCTGCCTACCGGTGCCAGCGGGGAAAGTGCAACAGCTCCGACGATCCGTTGTCCCGGATCGCGTATCACTCGTTGTCGGTGTATTCACGGGCATGGACACCGGCGAGCGCGCGCAGTTGATCGCAGTACTCATCGGCCGACCTGGCGTCCACCCCGGCGCCGATGATCGTCGCCCGGCCGCGACGGCTCGATCGAGCGACTTTCTCGCCCCGTCGGCGTCCCGGAGCGGATCCAGATTGCCGGCGGACAGTACGACCTCGAAACCGCTGGGTAGCTGTCGCTGTCCCAACAGCGCGCGGGTCTCTCATCGAAGCCCAGCCCGAACGGAACCCAGCCGTCGCCCAGTTCGCACGCCCGGCGCAACGACCGCGCCGATCGGCCACCGACCCACAGCGGAACCTCGGGCTGGACCGCATGCGGCTCCACGATCATGTCCGAGAAATCGTAGTACCGGCCGTGATACCGAGGCTGCCGCTCGGAGAGGGCAGCACGTAGGGCGGGCAGCGCATCGTCGGCGCGGGCACCCCGGTCGTCGAAGCGGCGCCGAGGAGCTCGAATTCCTCACGCAGTGAGCCGACACCCAGCCCCAGGATCAATCGGCCGGCACTGATCGTATCGAAAGTGCCGTACCGTTTGGCGATCTCCAGGGGATGGTGATAACCGAGGACCAGCACCTGGGTAGCAAGGCATATCCGATCCGTCCGCGCGGCCAGATACCCGAATGTCGCCGGGGGTTTCAGTAAGTCCCGCCACGTACCTCTGCCACCGGCGCCGGTACCGCGATATGTTCGCTGCACGTGAGGTGGTGGAACCCCAAGCGGTCAGCGGTCACCGCGATCTGGGCCAGTTCCTCGATCCCGGCTGCCGCTTCCCAGGGCTGGTGCGACCCGGAAACCGCGTGACGACAGGAGTCGTGATTCTGATTCGCATCGCTGCCGCAATCCTTTCGCGCAACGCGCTTCGGCAATCACAGCCCTCGGCCGGGGCACGTGCCCGGCCCGGCGCCAATGCACTTCTTGCGAATTTCGTGTCGACAGAAGTCTGGGCACAGCGAGTGCCGCGATCCAGGCGCTGTTCCGCTGTCCGGGAGACGGATCCCGACGCCCGGCCGCTCGACGAGCCCCTCAGCGGCGACCGGTTCGGTCCGGTCTGTCCGTACTCGTCGTGCTGCCGGACCTCCAGAACAGCGCTGTTACCCGGATAGTGCCGCGTCGTCCGGAAAATGGCACGCGACATAGTGCTGGGGACGTATTTCGCGGATGCCCGGCTCGGTTCGTGCGCACAGCGCGGTGGCCCGCGGGCAGCGGGTCCGGAACCGGCAGCCCGACGGTGGGTCGTGGGGTGAGGGCAGGTCGCCCGACAGCGTGCTGGTGCTCAGCGCGACTTCGGGGTCGGGCTCCGGCACGGCCGACAGTAGCGCGGCGGTATACGGGTGGGCGGGTTGTGCGTAGAGCGAATCGGGCGCGGCGACCTCGCAGATTTTCCCGAGGTACATGACCACCACCCGGTCACTGATGTTCTTCACCACGGCGAGATCGTGGGCGATGAACAGCAGCGTGAGATGGTGCCGGTCCTTCATATCCTCGAGCAGGTTCAGGATCTGGGCCTGTACCGAGACATCCAGCGCCGAAACCGGTTCGTCGCAGATCACCACCTCCGGTTCGACAACCATGGCCCGGGCGATCGAGATCCGCTGGCATTGACCGCCGGAGAACTCGTGAGGCCTTCGATCACCGACCGTATCCGGATCCAGGCCCACTGATTCGAGCATCTTGTCGACCAGCTCGGCGCGTTCGGCCCTGCTGTGGCGGCGCGCGACTTCCAAGCCCTCCGCGACGATATGCCGCACTTTCCGCAGCGGATTCAGCGACGAGATCGGATCCTGGAAGATCATCTGAATCGGGCGCCGCGCCGCGCGCAGCCCGCGCGCGGACTTCGTGGTGAGATCATCACCGTGGAACAGCACCCGGCCCGAGGTGGGAGCCGGGAGCTGCATGATGGCCTTGGCGAGAGTCGACTTCCCGCAGCCGGATTCGCCGACGAGACCGAGGGTCTCGCCGCGCTTGATATCCAGGCTCACGTTCGAGACGGCGTGGACTTTGCCCGAGTGGGCCGTGGGATATTCGACCACGAGATCATGGACGCGCAAGACCACGTCGGCGTCGTCGTCACGCAGATGGGCAGTTCCGGTACCGGCCATATCAGAGCACGCTCCTGGAGTCCACCGGCAGACCGGCCGCCGAAGCGCCCGCTGCCAGATTCGTGGTGAGGGCCTCGTCACCTTCGGGGGTTCCGACGGGATGGAAACAGGCGAGGCGATGTCGTCGACCGCTGTCCGGTGTGTCGATCAGCTGTGGCGTTTCGGTCAGGCACCGGGGCCGGGCGTGCCAGCATCGTGGTGCGAACGCGCAGCCCGGTGGTGGGTCGATGATGGTGGGGGGACGGCCGGGAATTGCTTGGAGCCGGGTGTGGCTGGGCGCTGCCAGGCGTGGGATGGATCGGAGCAGTGCCTGGGTGTAAGGGTGACGGGTGGCACGGAACAGCTCTGTGGTCGGTGCTTGTTCGACGACCCGGCCGGCGTACATCACGGCGATCTCGTCGGTCCGCCCGGCCACGACGCCGAGATCGTGGGTGATCAGCACCATCGCCATCCCGTTGTCCCGCTGTAGCCGGGCGAGCAGCGTCAGGATCTGATGTTGCACGGTCACATCGAGCGCTGTGGTGGGTTCGTCGGCGATGAGCAGCTGCGGGGTACAGGCCAGTGCCAAGGCGATGACCACTCGCTGCCGCATGCCACCGGACAGATTATGCGGATACTGGCCGAGCCGTTTGCCTGCGTCCGGGATGCCGACCGCGGTGAGGAGTTCAGCGCCGCGCGCCGCGGCTTCGGACCGGGACAGTGGCAGGTGCCGGCGCAGGGTTTCGGTGAGCTGCGCACCGATGGTGAGCACCGGGGTCAGAGAGGTCATCGGGTCCTGGAACACCATCGCGACCCGAGAACCCCACAGCGCGCGCGCTTCCCGGCGATCGAGCGCGGCGGTATCGCGCCCGTCGATCTCGATCCGGGACCCGGGGCGGATCATGCTGTTGCGCGGGAGAATATTCATCACCGTCCGGGCGAGCACCGACTTACCCGAGCCGGATTCCCCGACGATACCGAGCGTTGCGCCCGGCGCGACCGTCAGATCGACCCCGTCGACCGCGCGGACCGTTCCGCGCGGGGTATCGAACCACACCCGCAGATCGGCGACAGCGAGAGCCGACGGCGAACCGGATGTCACCGGCGGCGGCGTTTCCTGCTTGTGAAGAGATGTCACAGCGCCGACTCCCGTCCGATGCGGCCACGTGCCCAGTCGCCGGTCAGATTGAGCGACAGCACGGTCAGGAAGAAGAACATCCCGGGCACGAGCACGAGGTAGGGGGCCTCGTACAGGCTTTCCCGCTCGGCTGCGATCATGCCGCCCCAGCTCGGCGCGGGTGGCGGCACACCGAGCCCCAGGAAGCTCAGTGATCCCTCGGCCACCACCAGCGTCGCCGCGACGACGATCGCGAACGAGAACACCGGAAGCGCGACGTTGGGCAGAATCTCCCGCAGGATAATTCGAAATGTACTGGCCCCGAGCGCCTTCGATGCGGTGACGAATTCACGTCCGGCGAATGCGATGGTGTTCGCCCGTGCGATACGAGCGAAGGTCGGCATACCGACCAGACCGAGCCCGACCGTCAGCGTGCCGATACTGGGCTTCATCACGGCGACCAAGGCGATGAGCAGGATCAGCGGGGGAAACGCGAGCACGGTATTGGTGCCGATATCGAAGGCGGTATCGACGCAGCGGCGGAAGAAACCCGCGGCCAGGCCGAGCGCGGTGCCGATCACGAGCGCCAGGAATGTCGCACCGATCGCGACGGAGAGCGAGATCTGGGCACCGTGGATAACCCGGCTCAACAGGTCGCGCCCGAGCGGATCGGTGCCGAGGATATGAGCGGCCTGCCGGAACGGTGGAATCGAGTACTGATCGGTGATCTTGCCCGGGTCCGGCAGTGGGAGCACCGGTGCCGCCACGGCCGCGAGCGTGATTGTGATCAGCCAAATCGCACCGCAGAGGGCACCGATATTGCGGCGTGCGCGGCGCTTGATGGTCCCTTCGGCCGGCGCTGCGCCGGGCGGTGCTTCCGGCGGCACGGGCCGGGCGGGGGCCGGCTTCTCGAGGGATGTTCTCATGTGGATCTCACTCTCGGGTCGAGCAAGGGATAGGCCAGATCGACCACCGCGTTGATCAGGACATATCCCACCGCGACCACCAGGACGATGCCCTGTACGAGCAGGTAGTCCCTGGAGTTGATCGCAGTGAGGACCAGGGACCCCAGACCGGGTAGTGCGAATAGGGATTCCACGATCACCGTCCCGCCGATCAGCCGGCCCATCGACACACCAAGAACGGTGAGCAGTGAGAACGCCGACGGGCGCAACGCGTGCAGGAACAGGATCCGGACGGTGGGGATACCACGCGCCCGCGCCGACAGGACGAAATCCTGCTGCAGCGTAGCGACCATATCGTTGCGCAGCAGGCGGATGAAGGCGACGGCTTCGATGGCGGCCAGCGTCGCGACCGGCAGTATCAGACCGCTCATATGGGGTCCGAGCCCCTCGGATAGTGGGGTCCAGCCCAGTACCGGTAATGCCTGCAGAGTCACCGCGAATACGAAGACGAGCAGGACACCGAGCAGGAAGCTGGGAATCGAGAGCGTCGCCGAGCACAGGAAGGTCGTGACCCGATCCGCGATCCCGCCCGGCCGGTACCCGGCCCACACACCGACGGGAACGGCAACAGCCAACGCGACGAGTATCGATAGACCGGCCAGCTCCAGGGTGACCGGCAAACGGTCCAGGACGGCATCGGTGACCGGCAGCTGCGACTGCATCGAGCGACCGAGATCCCCTTGCAATGCGGCGCCCAGCCACTCGAAATACCGCTGCAGCAGGGGCCCGTCGAGGCCGAACCGTTCGGCGGCTGCTGCACGCATCTCCGGGGTGGCACCCTCGGGCAACAACGTGGCCAGCGGATCTCCCGGAGTCATCTCCAGCAGCAGAAAGGTCGAAATACTGACCAGGATCAGCACGGCGATCAGCTTCGCGAGGTAGGTGGCGAGCACGCGTCTTGTCACCGGTCCGCCCACCGATCCTGCCGGGTGCCGCGGGCACAGGCTTTCACGTTGTACCTCATTCCTGTATCCACGCCAGTTCGGGGCGCATCCAGTACTGATACGTCGGTTCGACTCCGTATACGTCGGCGCGAAGGATCAAACTCGTCACGGCAGGGCGCCAATAGCGGTAGGCGGTAGTGGCCACCAGCTCCCGGATCGCCGTCTTATAGGCGTCGTCGACAACCGCCGGATCGTTCGAGGCGTGAGCCCGCTCCAGCGCCCGGTCCACGATCGGGTTCGAATAGTCGGCCGTGTTGCCGGCACCCTTCGTGTGGAACACCCGATACAGGTTCTCGGGGTGCGCGCCGCCGAGCGAGTTGAGGATCAGATCATAGTTTCCCGAAACCAATGCGCTCGCAAATCCGGCGCCGTCGAGTGCCTTGATCTCGAGCTCGAGACCGTCCGCCTGCTGAAGTTGCGCCTGGAGAACTTCGGCAACCCGGGTGAGCACCGGACTACCCGCAGTGGTGACGTACGAGAGCACAACTTTCTCGCCACCGTGCCGGGCACGGTAACCGTCGACCAGCCGCTGTGCACCCTCGATATCCTTCTCCGGCCACTTCGCGGCCTCGTCGAACAGCGGCTGGTCCTCGGCGACGAAGTATTCGGCACCCCGCTCCCCGGGGAAGGCCGCCGCCCGTATCTGTTCGTTGTCGATCAGTTTCCCGATCGCGGTGCGCAGATCCAGGTCGGCGAGAGGACCCCGGCTGTTCAACCGCACCCCGTTGCCGCCGAGCTGCGCGTATTGGACGACTTCCAGGCCGGCCGATCGGGCACGGCCGGCGTATTTGTCGCTGACCACCACCATCACATCCACCTCGCCGGCCTGTAATGCGTTGTAGCGCTGGTCGTCGGCCGGGATCGTCTTGTACACGAACCTGTCCAGGTACGGTCGCGGGCTGTCCCAGTAGCCGGGATTGCGATCAAGGACCAATTCGGTGCCACGAGCCCAAGAACGGAAAACAAAGGGCCCGGCGCCGACCGGCGACGTGGCGAAATCCGCACCCTTGCGCTGGATGGCCGTGGGCGAACCGATGAATCCCAGCGATTCGGTGAGCTGGTACGGGAGCTGGTAATTCACCTCGGTCGCAGTCACCCGCAACGTTGTCGCATCGACGACCTTCCAGCTGATCGACTGCGCCGCGGCCCTGCTCGGCGAGAGCTGGCTCGGGTCCAGCGCGCGCTGCCAGTTGAAGGCCACGGCAGCGGCGTCGAACGGGCTGCCGTCAGTGAACGTCACACCGGGACGGAGTTTCAGCGTCCACACCTTGCCGTCCTCGCTGGTGAACGATTCCGCCATCCCGGGAGTGATCTTGCGAGTCTTGCCGTCGTAGTAGAGCAGGGCCCCGTAGATCGCCTGGCAGGGGCCGACTCCGATACCAATCGCGCAGGTAACCGGATCGACCGATTGGGCCTCGGTGTTCCATGCCAGCGTCACCGTCCCCCCGCGGCGCGGTTCTCCGGCCGGCTTGCGTTCCACGGCGGCCACGCCGGAACAGGAAGTGAGCAGCAGCGTGATGACGGCGCCTGCGGTCATTGCGGCAACCACGCGGTGTCGGATTCTCAACGAGTGACTCCTTTGTCATCATCGGGAAGAGTCGCGCAGAAGGTGCGCTGGTTGTCGTTGCGGATTCGCCGGGCGAGCGGGTCGGGGACCACAGCCGGTGGCAAGCGCACGAATGGGCAGCGAACTGCCGTGTGCGCCGATATCTCGGATCGTCATTCGACAGCCACAGGTCATTAAGCCAGCGGCAGGTCCCCGCGGCCAGGGCATGTTCCCATTCAGCGAGAACGCATTGTCACTCCCCGAGCCGTTCGCCGTCGGCCGTCAACTCGACGATCATCTTGCCTCGATTGCGTCCGGACAATAAACGGACGAGCCCATCGGGGGCTCCTGAGAGTCCGTGAACGATTTCGTAGCGATACTTCACCGCGCCCGACCGGCGTAGCGGTTCCAACTCCGACCGGAAGGCGTCGAATTCGGAGTAGTGGTCATAGACCACGAACCCCTCCACCCGCAGTCGTTTCCGCAGTACCGGCCGCAGCGGGGGACCGGCCGCGGGTTCGGTGTTGTTGTATTCACTGGCCATCCCGCATACGACGTACCTGCCGTGTTCGCGGAGCCGATCGAACGCGGCCGCCCCCACCGCCCCGCCGACATTGTCTAAATAGACATCGATTCCGTCCGGGCAGTGGCGGTCGAGCGCCTCAACGACAGCGGCACGAGTGCGGTCGACGCAGACATCGAAACCCAATTCAACGCATGCCCCGAACATGGAACCGCACAACTGTTTCTGGTACAGGGTCAGCTCTCCGGGTGACACCGGTATACCGACCGTACCGGCCCGTCCGAGCCCGGTCACGACGACGATCCCGGCCTTGCGCACAGCGGCGAACGCGGCAGCGATATGCTCCGGGAGGGTCAGCCCGATTGCGAGGATCGCCGAATCGGCACCCTGACCGTTGGTGAAGCCCCTGGCGAGGTCGGCCGCTTCCTCGATTCCGGCTACCGCCTCGGTCGCGCCCAGTTCCGGCGCAACCTCGCGTTTGAGCGCAACGGGATCGGCTGCGATGATGTGGCCGGCACCGGCGTGCCGGGCTCCCAGTACGGCGTTGATACCGATCCCGCCGACACCAGCGACGATCACCATGTCCCCCCGGCCGCGCCTCGGCCGTGTTCACCGCGGAGCCCCAGCCGGTACACACCCCCGCAACTGACCAGGCACGCCAGATCGAGCGGAATATCGCGATCGATGCGCACGACCGAGCGGACGTCGACCGTGGTGCGCTCGCAGAAGGTGGAAGCCCCGCACATCTGGCCCACCGGGGCCCGTCCAGCCGCAACCGGTAGCCGTTCTCGTCGTCGAGCCTGGTTCCGGCGAGCGCGAACCGGCCGAGGTCGCACAGGCTCTGCATCCCGGTCACACACCAGCGGCACCGCCCGCAGGCGGGCAGGAACGAGATGACGACGTGATCTCCCTCCTGCACCTCGGTGACCCCGGGGCCCACGAGCTCCACAACGCCGGCTCCCTCGCACCCACCGGCCCAGGGAAGGATGGTGAGCGGGTTGTCACCTGTGGCGAAATAGTCATCGGAGTGACAGAGCCCGGCGGCGACCATCCGGACTCAGACCTCACCGGGGCCTGGATCGTCGACCTCCAGCGTGGCCACCTTGTACGTGCCAGGCGCCTTTCGCAGCACTGCACCGCGGGTCGTTGTTGTCGTCATTGCGCCCTCGCATCTCGAAACCGTTTGTTTGCCCTGTGTTCGGAGCGACGTGCCTGTGGACCGCACGCACTCGCCGATCGGTCCGGGCGTTCCGGCCGATGTCATTCGTCGCGACGGGGAGTCGTCTCCCGAGCTTCTGTCCAGCGCGGCGCCCGCCGCTCGAGGAACGCACTGACGCCCTCGGCTCTGTCCGGCGAGGCCGAAGTCGCGGCGATGGCGGCCTCGGTGATCTCCCAGGCGGCCGCGTCGGCGGCGGAATTCACTCGCTCCACCGCTCGCAGGCTCTCCCGGACCGAGACCGGCGCATTACGGCAAATCCGCTGCGCCAAGCCGACTGCGGACTGCTCGGCCTTCCCGTCCTCGGTCAGGACATTGACAAAACCGAGGTGGTACCCGCGTTCGGCGGTCAGCGGGTCTCCGGTCAGCAGTATCTCTTTCGCGATGTTCAGCGGCAGGGCGCGCCGGGTACGGAACAACCCACCGAAGGCGGGGACCAGGCCGCGCGCGAGTTCCGGCAGACCGAAGCGCACGGATCGCCCGGCCACCACGAGATCGCAGGCCAGGACCAACTCCATACCGCCACCGAGAGCGAACCCCTCCACCGCGGCGATCAGCGGTTTGTCGCGAACACGTCCGATGACCCCGAGCGGACCTCCGCGATCCGTGGAATCGCCCGGGCCGCGACGCAGGTCGACACCGGCCGAGAACGCTGGCCCGGTTCCGGTCAGTACCGCCACGCGCAACGCCGGGTCGTCGTCGAACTGGTTACAGGCGCTGTCGAGACCGGCTGTCATCTCCGGATCGACGGCATTGCGCTTGTGGGGACGTTCCATCCGGATCACCAGGACCGGCCCGATCTGCTCGGTACGGACGCTCATGGACAACTCCTCGAGATTTCCATCGTCACCGATTGCGGACGATGACCATCACACTGTGGGCTGGGCCGTGATCCCGCTCTGTTCGGCATCAGCTATCTCGGCTGGGGTCAAGCCCAGTTCGGTCAGCACCGCGACGGTGTGCTCGCCTACGGCGGGCGCAGGCCCGGGATCGGCGGGCTGCGTCGTGTCGAACCGGGGGGCGGGGCGGGGATTGGGCCGGCCACCGATATCGACGAAGGCTCCACGGGCCGCGTGGTGCGGATGCGCAGGCGCTTCGGCCGGACTCAGGACCGGCGTGACGCAGGCATCCACCCCATCGAACTCCGACGCCCAGTCGTCCCGGGTGCGCGTCGCGAACACCGCTGCCATAGCGGCCCGCAGCGCGGGCCACTGCGCCCGGTCCATCTGCTCGCTTGGTGCGAACCCGGTGAGCCCCAGCCGTTTCAGCAGTTCGCGATAGAACTCAGGTTCCAGCGCACCCACCGCAATGTACTGCCCGTCGGCGGTTTCGTACACGGCATAGAACGGAGCACCACCGTCGACCAGGTTCGTGCCACGAGGGCCCCATTTTCCGGTAGCCGCAGCGGTGTAGAAGGGGCCCATGAGGGCGGCGACGCCGTCGACCATGGCTGCGTCGACGATCTGCCCGCGACCGGTCTTTTCGGCGGCGTGCAGAGCGCTGACAATGCCGAAGGCCAGCAGCACACCGCCGCCACCGCCATCTGCGACCAGGTTCAGCGGCGGGACAGGGGGGCCGTCCTTACCTCCGATCGCGTGTAGCGCACCGGACAGCGCAAGGTAGTTGATGTCGTGTCCGGCCGTGGTAGCGAGCGGACCAACCTGGCCCCAGCCGGTCATTCGGCCGTAGACCAGGCGAGGCTGCCGATCCAAGCAGACCTGCGGTCCGAGACCCAGCCGCTCCATCACGCCGGGCCGGAAGCCCTCTATGAGCACGTCGGACTGTTCGATCAGACACAGTGCCAGTTCGGTGGCCCGGGGATCCTTCAGATTCAGCGCGACCGACCGGCGGCCGCGGCCGAATACATCATCCGCGGGAGCGCTCGTGCGCCAGGTCGTTGCGGCCGCGCGATCGACCCGGATCACGTCGGCGCCCAGATCGGCGAGGAACATACCCGCCAGCGGTGTCGGTCCCTGCCCGGCGAATTCGACGACCCGTAAACCGGCGAGTGGTCCGCTCACCTGCACCTCCTCGAGAATCGAACGGATACCACACCTGGCGGCATCCAGGGATGAGTTCCATGGTCCAAACGTTGTACTGCTCTTCTTCCCGCGAAGACTCCGCCGCCGGTGGGCCGGGGTTCCCTTCGGATGAAGGCATAACCCTGGCCGACCGGGCCGGGTCGGATGGCCAGGCGTCCGCACGATATGCGCTCACGACGGGTCCGGACCGGCTGTGTCCACTGAATGGAATGCGTGTACCGGGCAGCCGGGGCGGGGCCTGGCGATCGTGCCGGCGGAGTGGTTCGTTGTGCCTAGAAAGTCTGTCGGCTCTAGTCGGCGGGCCGATCGTCACATATCTATTCGGTGTGGAAGTCGAACAGTTTCCGGGTGTTGAGCTCGACGATCCGGTGGACTTCGTCGTCGGGAATATCGGCGAACACCTTTTCCGCGTACCTTCTGCTGTGCGGCCAGTACGAATCAGAATGCGGATAGTCGCATTCCCACGTCATATTGTCGACACCGATATCGTGCCGTGCCTTCAGCCCCGCAATATCATCGATGAAGCAGCCGTATATATGTTTCCGGAACAACTCCGAGGGCCGGACGTCCTTGACCACATTCTGATACCAGCGGTGCCGGTGCCAGGTGCCGTCGATGCGCTCGAGCAGATACGGCACCCAGCCGACACCGCCTTCGGACAGCGCGACCTTCAGTTTCGGATGCCGGTGGAAGACCGGTGAGAACAGCAGGTGTGCGGTCGCAGACATGGAATTCGTGCCGTACAGGGAAATCGTCACCGCGTACGGCGCTTCGGGCGCGGTCGCCGGCGGCGAACCCGACGATCCGAAATGCATGCACAGCGGCATGCCGGTGTCCTCGGCGGCAGAGAAAACCCCGTCCCAATGGTCGGTGTAGATCGAGGACAGACCGAGCGGAACCGTGTTCTCCGGGAAGGTTATTCCTTTGGCCCCTTTGGCCGCGCAGCGGTGGATCTCCGCGACGCACAGATCCGCGTTCCACAGCGGCAGAATGATCAGCGGGATGAACCGGTCCGGCGCGGTGGCGCACCACTCGTCGATGACAAAGTCGTTGTAGGCGCGGACGCACGCGAGTGCGAGCTCGAAATCAGTACTTTCCGCGGTGAACAGCGCACCCGCGAAACGCGGGAACGAAGGAAAGTTCGCTGCGCCCCAGACCCCGTCCAAATCCATATCGACGATCCGTGCCGCGGGGTCGTAACACCCCGGGATCATATCGGCGTAGCGAACCGGTTCCACGCCGTAATCCTCGGGCTGTTTCCCGGCGACGGCGTTCAGTCCGATAGCGGGAAACCGTTTGTCCTCGTAATACCAGACCTGGATCGGCGGCCCGCCGGTGAACGCGGGTTCGTCCACGATGCGCGGGCCGCGCTCGCGGTACTTCCGGGGCAGACGATCGGTCCACACCGTCGGATGCTCGATGATGTGGTCGTCCACCGATATGAGCTTCATCCACGGTTGCAGTGGCATGTCGGTCTCCTGACTGATCTCGGTGCCGTGCCGGGGTTGCGGGAGCGGAGTGCGGGCCCGGACCGCACGGCGGGATACTTCGAGCCGGCGACCCGTGACGCCCTGGCGTGGGACGGCAACCACTCGCACCCATCCTGGGAACCAGGGGGCTTTCTTCGGAAGGGCCGCTCCCACTCACTGAAACCCGATACCCGGAGCTCACCCACCGGCGTGCGCCTCCAGGGTCGAGTCAGGGGCGAGCAGATGGATCTACCAGCGTATTTCACGAAAGTGATTGACCATTGGTAACCAATCCCCCACACTAGGGCAGTCCCGAGCAAGTGCTTGATTGGTGTGCGTTCGCCGGTCGGATCGCACGAGGTGATGCCATGCCCGCGTTCACGCGAACCCCGCGCAGTGTCCGGCGGGCCGGCCCATCCCGGCGAGGCCGTAGGCGTCGTCACGGTCGGCAGGCGCGAAGGCCGTGCCGGACAGGATCGTTCGCTGTAGCAAAGGTGGGTGTGTAGTCATGACCACAACGCTGAATCCCGACCCCCATCCCACGATGGAGACACTCCCACTACCGCCCTCGATGATCGAACGCGTCACGTTGATCATGGACAGCTTCGAGCGCGCACATACCCGTCGAACGCTGGAACAGATCTCGAATCGAACAGGACTTCCTCGCTCGACGGCCTACCGAATCCTCGAACAGCTGGTCAAGCTGCGCTGGCTCGAACGAACCGCGATGGGCTATCGGCTGGGAGCGCGATCCTTGAACCTGGGTGGCCGAGAGCTCGGGCACAACGCCCTGCGTTCGGTCTCGGCCCCTGTCCTCCTCGACCTGGCGATGCGAACCGAACTGGTTGTGCATCTCGCCGTGTTGGACGGCCGGAGCGTTTACCTGCTCGACAAGGTGGGCTGGCGCTCAGCACCCGCCGTTCCGTCCCGCGTGGGGAGCCGCCTGCCCGTCCACTGCACCGCACTCGGCAAAGCCATGCTCGCCTGGTCGGAACCGGCATCCATCGAGGACGAATTCGCCACCGGGGTGGTACGGCGAACGCCACGCAGTATCGGAGATCTGGGGGTGCTGTACCGGCAACTCGACCGCGTGCGCCGGGAAAACGGTATCGCGATCGAACGCGGTGAATGCTATCCCGGGATCGGATGTATGAGCCTCGCAGTGCTCGGAGCCAGTGGGCCGATCGCCGCGATTTCCGTTGTGTCCGGAGCCGACTCCTCACTCGAACACGTCACGCCACTCCTGATCGGAGCTGTTCGCGCCGTATCGGAGGGCCTGTTCGGAACACGGCTGGCCCCGGGCCGTAACGGCGCCGGCTCAGTCGCTTCGTGAACTGCCCCTGGAGACCGGAGGGAACATCTGCGGTATCAGCTGGTCCTGGGTTCGGTGCCGATCACCCCGGCGCTTTCGAGCGCGCTGATCTCGCCGACCGGTAGGCCGAGAAGCGTACCCAGCACATAGGTGTTGTGTTCGCCGAGCAGCGGCGCCGGCATCCGCCGGGTCGCCGGCGTCCGGCTCAATCGCACCGGGGGGCCCGGATACGATTGTGCACCGACGTATTTCCGATCCAGCGTGTGAAAGAACCCGGTCGCTGCCAGGTGCGGATCAGCACGTAGGTCGGCGGCGTCCTGTACCCGTCCGGCAGGCACTCCGGCGCCCTGCAGGTGTCGTTCCAGGTCGGGTCCATCGGCGGCACGGGTCCACTCGCCCACCCGCGCGTCGACCCGTGCACGATCGGCGAAGCGGCCTTCCCCGGTACACCACGCCTTCCGTTCCGCCTCGTCGAGCCCGATCAATCGAGCCAGGTGGTCCCATTGGGAATCGGTTTCGATATCGATTGCTATCCATCGGTCGGCGCCGCGTACCGGATACACACCACGCGGGCCACCACCCTCCCGATGATTGCCCAGGCGCCGGGGGCGTGCGCCGTTCATCACCAAATCCATCAGTTCGGTGCCGAGATGTGGGGTGAGCGCCTCGGTCTGGGCTACCTCGATATGCTGGCCCACGCCGGTACGCCGGCGATGCCGCAGCGCCATGAGCACCGACAGTGCGCCGATTACCCCGGCGTTGGGATCCGCGAACGATGTCGATATCAAGCTCGGCCCCGACCCGCTGTATCCGCATCGTGCCGATACACCTGCCAATGATTCGGTGATGAAGGCCGTCGCCTTGTAATCTGCCCAGGGGCCGCCGGTCCCGAAGCCCGGCATGGACACCATGATCAGATCCGAATGGCCGGAACTGAGTGTGGCGTAGTCGAACCCGAGATTTTTCATCACCCGGGGCGTGAAATTCTCCACGACCAGATCTGCCCGGGCGATGAGGTCGAGCGCCAGCTCCCGGCCCCGAGGCTGGTCCAGGTCGAGGGTGATTCCCATCTTGTTGCTGTTCACGGCGTTGAACAACGGGCCCTGTTCCCAATAATGGTCGAGTTCTTCACTGCCCTCGGCGAACAATGCCCGCGACGTCCGCCACCAATCGACGCGGCTGCAGGACTCGATCTTGACCACCTCGGCGCCGTGATCGGCCAGCAGCTGGGTCAGCAGTGGACCGGCCCAGCCCATGGTGAAGTCGGCGACTTTGAGACCCGTCAAAATCGGCTCTGCCAGATGCGGAACGTGCGCCACGATCAGATAACTCCTCGTTCCCGGAGGAGCACCAGCTCCTCCGTTTCGATCCCGAGCCACGACGTGAAGACTCGGTCGTTGTCCGCCCCCGGCTCCGGTGCCGCGTTGCCCAATCGCCACGGTGAAGCCGGTAGCCGGGCGGGTGGACCCGGGTAGACGAGCTCACCGGCCGTAGCGTGCGGCAGCGTACGAAAGTAATTCCGGGCGCGGTACTGCGGCGAGTCGAGAACCTCGTCGAGTTCGAGGATCTCGCAAGCGAGAATGCGCAAAGCCTGGGCGGTTTCGAAGAACTCACGTTTGCCGATATGGGCGGTGCGCTGCCACAGCTGTTCGGTCAGCACCTGCCGCTCGTCGGGATCCTGCGCCGCCAGCGGATGCCGGGGAATATCGTCGGTGCCGAGCAGAACGATCCAGAATTCGTCCCATTCACGGAGCGAGGCGATACCGACATACCCGTCCCGGACCGGGAGCGCGAGCCACGGTGCACCGAAGCGGTTGCCTTGCCGGCCGCGGATATGGCCGGTGTAGCCGAGTCCGACGGTGTCGTACAGCAGCGAATCGACCGCGACCTCGAGTATCGATACCTCGACGTGCTGCCCGAACCCGGATACCTCCGCGCCCAGCGCGGCCAATACGGTGCCGAACGCCGCGTACTGGCCGGCCAGGTACGAAGCGTACGGTCCGCCCGCATACAGGGGCTCCCGGTCCGGCTCACCCTGGGTAGCCATCCAGCCACCGAGCGCGAAGGCCACCGCATCGGTGACCAGATAGTCCCGATAAGGCCCGGTGGGACCGAAGCCGGTGACCGAGGTCAGCACGAGACTCGGATCGAGCGATCGCAGCGACGGGTAGTCGAGCCCGAATCGTGCCATCGCCCCCGGCGGACTGTTCTCGACGACGATATCGGCACATGCCGTCAGCCGCCGTACCAACTCACCACCGGCCGACTGCTCCAGATCGACCGTGATCGCCGCCTTGCTGGTGTTCAGGTGCAAGAATTGGCCGCTCGCCCGGGGGTCGGGTAAGCCACCCGGAAATGGACCGGCGGCCCTGGAAGGATCGCCGGCCCCCGGATGTTCGACCTTCACGACCTCGGCCCCGAAGTCGGCCAGCAGCTTCGTACAGTAGGGACCGGCGATACCCGTCGTGAGATCGACCACCCGCAGCCCGCTCAGCGGTCCGGGGGTATCGCCTGCCGTGGCGGAGTCCATGCTTCGCTGCCCTTTCCGGTCGTATGTGTTCGACGACTGTCACATTTTCGACAAGGTGGAACCTTCGTGGCCGCCCCGAGTTCGGTGAATGGGAGCGACCTGTCGATAAGCTGACGCGGTGAGCACAGGATGGGAGGTACGCCGGGGAGACAACCCGATCGCCCGCTTCATACATCTGTTGTCCGCCGGGCAACGCAGCCCGCTGCAATCCCAGCAGCTCAAGGCTGTCACCGGCTACCCGCTCACGCTCAAGGACGAGGTGGTACTGCGGCTGATCTCCGCTGACCGGCCGCTCTCGATCAGCGAGGTCGCCCACGCACTCGACGTCAACCCGCCCCGCGCCAGCCGCCAGCTCGCCAAACTCGAGAAGCTGGGACTCGCGCAGCGACTGCCGTGCCGGGAGGACGCACGCAGCAGCCGGCTGCGTGCCACACCGGAGGGTGAACTGGTCCAGCTCGCCTGGCGTCGGCTGTGGGTCCGCGATTACGTCGCCGCGGTCGCCCCCTGGGATCCTGCGGATATCGCCGGGTTCGGCGATATTCTCACCCGTCTCCACAACGCGTTCGGCACCGCACCGGTCCGGCACCACCGGCTCGATCGCCTCGCGGTCGACCTGGCTCCGTGGGCCGGTGACCCGCCGCGGTCTGCGGCATTGGAATACACGGTCCCGGCTCTCCTCGGTTTCGTGCACTGGGCCGCAACATCGGTGATCGGGCCGGCGAATACCCGCCACGTCCTGGAGGCAGCGGCCTCGCCCGTCGCCGCGCAACCGGTGGCCGCGCTGCGAGTTGTGCTGCGCCGCGGCCCACTCGATATCACCGATCTCGGGGAGCACACTGGGCTGATGCCCTCACGGATCAGCCGTATCGTGGCGGACCTGGAGAAACACGGGTTCGTGGAGCGGGCGCCGGACTCACTCGACGGCCGCCGGACCCGCTTGAAAGGGACCGCACGCGGTGCCGCGCTCATCCGCCGCGTCAACGAGCGCGAACTCGAGCCGATCAACGCGGCGATGACCGGCTGGGACCCGGCCGATATACACCGGTGCATGAGCTATTTCGAGAATATGCTCGGCAATTTTGCCGCAGTGCCGGTAACTCGGTCCGCCGCCGTGCGACGAGCAGCCACCCGCACCCGGACGGGCTGAGACGCCGGCGCCACGACCACCCCGCATCGCCGCTATTTCACGAACCGAGCCGCTCGCTTCTCCAGAAACGAGCGATCCCCTTCGGCAGCCACGCCGGAGGACAGTATCGCTCGATATCGTCGGCTACCCTCGTCCTCCACCGCTGCGGGCACCTGGTTCTCCAATTTTGCCCGGAGTTCGCGATTGGCGGCGATGACAGTCGCCGGCATTTCGGCGATGCGCTGAGCCCAGCGCATCGCGGTGTCCATCAGTTCCCCGTCGGCGACGACCGCATTGGCCAGCCCACAGTCGTAGGCCCGGCGTCCATCGATTCTGAATCCGAATGCGAGTTCCATAGCGGCGGCGTGGCTCAGGTTGAACCAGTACCCGGTCTGCCACCCGTGCAGGATGCCGCGCGGTACCTCGGCGATCTGGAAACTGGCCGACTCCGCGGCGATGACGAGATCGACGGCACGGGTGCCCAAGTAGAACCCGGCTCCGCCCGCGTATCCGTTGACCGCGGAAACCATAGGCTTGGCGCGGCCGTTCTCCAAGTACACATCGATGTTCTTCGACGTGGCCTGCTCGGAGAGCGGCGTATCGCCGGTATTGGCTTCTTTCATATCGCGACCGGCGCAGAACGCACGGCCGGTCCCGGTGATCACACCGACGGCGATCGAATCGTCGGTGTCGATCTCGGTATAGGCCGCACGCAGATCGGCCAGCAGCTCCGCGCCGAGCGCATTCATCCGTTCCGGCCGGTTGAGACGAATGACCGCGACCGAACCCACGCGGTCCAGTTCCAAGTAGCCCATGATTTCCTCTCCTGCGGCCCCGACACCACCGGAGATCCCGCAATTATTTGCCGACAAGGCTTGACGAGTACAGGCATTGAACTGCCGCTATTACCTTGTGAACCACTATCATAGTTGACTATTGGAAACTATATTCCGGCAACCATGCCGAAACGAGAGGAAGACCGATGAGCCTCGACGCCGACCACTCCCCGATCACCGACGAATCGAGCATGCTCGAATCACTGCTGAACCGACGGCACAGTTGCCGAGCCTTCGACGACCGCCCGGTCCCCGACGACGTCATCGAGCGCATGTTCGACCTCGCCCGGCGGACGGCCTCCTGGTGCAATGCCCAACCCTGGCAGGTGATCGTCACGGCAGGTGCCGGAACCGATCGGTTTCGCACTGCCCTCACCCGCAAGGTCGCCGAGGGTGAGGGCAGCTACGATATCGAGCCGCCCACCGAGTACCGCGGTGTCTATCGGGAACGGCGGCGGTCATCCGGCTTCGCGCTCTACGAAAGCCTCGATATCGCCCGCGACGACCGTCCCCGGCGCATCGCCCAAGCAATGGAGAACTACCGGTTCTTCGGCGCGCCGCACGTCGCCATTGTGACCTCACCTGCCGAGCTCGGCCCGTACGGCTACATCGACTGCGGCGGATTCATCGCGAACCTGCTCCTGGCAGCGGAAAGCCTGGGTCTCGGCATCATCGCCCAAGGGGCGATCGCCAACTACTCCAATGTAGTACGCGACCACTTCGATATCCCTGCCGACCGGCGCATCGTCTGCGGAATCTCGTTCGGATATCCCGACCGTGACCACCCCGTCAACACCTTTCGAACCGACCGGGCGCCGCTTTCCGAAATGCTGGATCGGGTAACGGACTGAGGGCCGGCCACGGGCCCGGAAGGCATACGTTGCCGCGACCGCGATTGGTTCTCACTCACCAGAATTGCGCTGACCGGCACAGGCACGATCCCGGTAATCAAGACGGATCGTACTGCCGCTCACCAGAGGAGTTGCCATGCCTCAATCCCCGGTCCCTCCGGCGGGCTCCGATCCCGGCCTGCGCCGACGAGTAGTCATCTCGAGCCTTCTCGGAACAGCGATCGAATACTACGACTTCCTGTTGTACGGCTTGATGACCGCATTGGTCTTCCACCGGGTTTTCTTCCCCGACGGCAATCCGGCGGTGAGCACCGTGGCGGCGTTCGGCACGCTGGCCGCGGGCTATGTCGCCCGGCCGGTGGGCGGAATCATCTTCGGTCATTACGGCGACCAAATCGGGCGCAAGACCATGCTGGTCATCACCATGACGCTCATGGGTGGCGCCAGCTTCCTGATCGGACTGCTGCCGACCTATGACACGGTCGGATTCGCGGCCCCCGTCATGCTGGTACTGCTTCGAGTCGTGCAGGGTGTGGCCATCGGCGGCGAGTGGGGCGGGGCGGCGCTGATGGTCACCGAGCACGCCGAGCGCGGCCGGCGCGGACTGTGGAACGGCGTCATGCACATGGGTTCACCGATCGGCTCCCTGCTGGCGACAACAGCGGTCACGGTTGTCGCCTGGCTGCCGGAAGACGAGCTGCTCGCCTGGGGTTGGCGGATTCCGTTCCTGCTCAGTGCGGTCCTGCTCATCGCGGGTCTCTACATCCGGATCGGCATCACCGAAAGCCCGGTATTTCAACAGGCTTCCGGGGAAGCACCGGCTGCCCAGAGGATTCCGCTCGTCGAAGTGCTGCGCAAGCCCCGGGATCTACTGCTGGCATGCGCCGTGGGAATCGGCCCCTTCGCACTGACCGGAATAGTCAGCAGCTACAACATCGTGTACGCCACGAATATCGGCTACGCCGCCTCCGACGCGGTCACCGGGCATTTCTTCGCCTCGATCACATCGCTGCTGGCCATCCCGTTCTTCAGCGCCCTCTCCGACCGGCTCGGCCGACGCACCGTGATTCTGGGTGGGGCCGTCGCGCTCATCGCGTACTCCGTACCGTTCTTCGCACTCATCGATTCCGTCTCGGTACCCAGACTCTTCCTGGCGCTGGTCATCGCGCAGGTCATCCAGGCCGCCATGTATGCCCCGCTGGGAGCTCTGCTGTCGGAGATGTTCGGCACGACGGTGCGCTACACCGGCGCCTCGATGGGATACCAGCTGTCCTCACTGATCGGCGCCGGTTTCACACCGCTCATCGCCAGCGCGGTCGTCGGCGAGAACGTGCGCAGCGGCCCCCTGGTAATCCTGATCGTCTGCGCCACCGCGGTGACCCTGGTGGCGATGTGGCTGATCAGCGAGACCCGCGGCAAGGATCTGAACGAGGTCGCGACAAGGCCGAAGACGGTGCCGGCAACCGATTGATCGAGTATCCGAATGCCTACGGCGGTGGCCCGAGTGCCACCGCCGTAGGCACCGTCAGGTGGCCGGCGGCCCGGGCGGCGCCACGAACTGCTCGACGGCATCCGGCGTGACCGCGACGATTTCCGCCAGCCGCTCGGCTACGGTTTCCACCGTGAGGCCGGGGTCGAAGATACCGGCGGTCTTGAAAATGGCCAGCCGGCTGACGCGGCCGGCCGCTACGTTCAGCACCTCACCGTTGAGTTCGCAGCTGGGATGCACCAGGTAGGCGACCACAGGGGCGATCTGCTCGGGCAACATCGCGGTGCGCATGTATTCCATTAGCTCCGGGTCCAGGGTGTCGGCGGCTGCCTCGGCCATCCGAGTACCCGCACCGGGAGCGATGGCATTCACCTTGATTCCCGCGGCCGAGCCCTCGAGCGCCAAGTTGCGGGTGAGGCCGAACAACGCGGCCTTGGACCCGCCGTAGTGCGACATTCCGGGATTACCCAGCATCGCACCGGACACGGTGTTGACAACGCGCGGCGCGTCGGCCCTCTGTAGATGCGGCCAGGCCGCCCGGCAGAGGCGCAACGCGCCGAAGTAGTGCACGTCGAGGTGCCGCTGGTATTCCTCGTCGGGTACCTCGTCGAAGGGCGCCGTCCGGACGATCCCCGCGTTGTTGACGACAGCGGTGAGTTTCCCGAACGCCGACAGCGCGGTGTCGACCAGTGCACGGGCACCCTCCTCGGTCGCCACGTCGGCGTTGCAGGCGACGGCTTCGCCGCCGGCGGCGGTGATCTCGGCGACCACCTCTACGGCCGGATCGTCGCCCTCCACGCCGGAGCCGTCGGTGCGCGCGCCGAGATCACCGACCACGACCGAGGCGCCGCGCGCGGCCAGCAGCAGAGCATGAGCTCTGCCGATACCGCGACCGGCGCCCGTCACGATGACGACACGATCACTGAAATCCAATGGGCCCATGGTCTCCTCGGTTTCTGTCCATCGGCCCGCAACGGGTGTTGCCGCCGCGGTGCGGGCCGGGCTATCCGGCGAGGACCGAATCGGTGTCCGCGCATCTCCCCGAGTCCGCGGCACACGCCCGCCGACCGGCCGGGTGGGTCATTCCTTGGTCAGTTCCTCGAACTGAGCACTCATCCGCTGCAGGGTGTCGACGTACTCCTCCACCATTTCCAGCACGATTTCGCCGGCCGGGCGGACCTTCGTCATCCGGCTGACGATCTGCCCCACCGGGCCACCGACCATATCGTGCACGCCCGCGCGCTGGGCCCGCGCCGTGGCGTCGGCATAGAGCATGTACTGCAGCGGCATGGGCAGGGCGCCGGGGCTGTCCGGGGCGTCCCATGCCTCGGTCCACGGTGTGCGGATCTGCCGGTTGAACTTGCCCGTCTGCGACTTCGAGCGCACCGTATCGGTGGAGTTCATCTTCAACATCCGATCCACCTGCCACTGTTCGGCGGGGGCTTCGCGGCACGTCAGCCAGATGGATCCCGTCCACACGCCCTGGGCACCCAGGCTCATCGCGGCGGCCATCTGCCGGCCGGACCCGATTCCACCGGCTGCCAGCACGGGCACATCCCCTACCGCGTCGACGACATCGGGCACCAGCACCATCGAGCCGATCTCGCCGGTATGCGCCGCCGCTTCGTAGGACTGGGCGATGATCACGTCGACGCCCAGATCGACATTGCGTGCCGCTTGGTGGGGCTTGCCCACCAGCGCGCCGATCTTCGTTCCGCGTTCGTGCGCGCGCTCCACCAGCCAGGGCGGCGGCGGTCCCAGCGCACTGACGATGAAGGGGCTCTCGTGGGCGAGCACCACCTCGATCTGATCGTGCCCACCGGCCGCGGTCAAACCTTCTGTGGCCCAACTGTGTTGCTGTCCGTCATTGTCGGGCAGCGGCGGCACATCATGGCGACGCAGGATTTCCTCGGCGTAGTCGCGGTGTTTCTGCGGGATCATCCCTTCCAGCTGGGATTGGACCTGTGCAGTGTCGGTCAGCCCGGCGTCCCGGTCGGCGGTGCTGACCGGCGCCACGATATCGACACCGTACGGCTTGCCACCGCTGTTCTCCCGGAGCCACCGCAGTTCGACATCGATCTCCTCCGGTGACATGGCCAGAATGCCGAGTACGCCCATTCCTCCGGCGCGGGACACCGCCGCGACCACGTCACGGCAGTGACTGAACGCGAAAATCGGATACTCGATACCGAGATCGCGACAGAGTTTGTTCATCAACAGTTCCTTCCCTACCCGGATTCGCTGATCGGGTGGTTGTCCGCCCGGCGGCGCCCGGAGCACCGGCCGGCGTGGTGGTTCCGCACTCAGTCGGACGCGGGCAGTGGTTTGGCGGCTTTCTGGGGAATCGTGCGATCGCCCACGCTCAGGGGTCCGCGGCCGGGCTTGGTGCACAGCACTTCCAGCTCACCGGCCTCGTCGCCGTACCGCTTGCCCATCAGCAGTTCCGCACCGTCACCGCCATCGGTTGCCGCCGGTGCCCCGTCGGCAGTCATCGGCGCACCGCCGCATCGCAGATCCACATCGTCCGCCGGTGCGCGCACAACGATGATCTGCGCCGTCGAGACGACACTGTTCAATTTCAGTCCGGGCCGTAGTTTCATCTCTGCTTCCTTTCGATCAGCTGTACATGCCCGCGGGTACGTCGGCGGTCGGCGAGAAGAGCAGCTCCGGCACCGAAACCGCTCCCCGACCGGGCAGTTTCACAGTCGCCGTACCACTCGCCGTGACAATGCCGGCGTGGTTTACGTTCTCCACCGCGAGCTCGGCGAGCGAGTCGCCATCGGTCTCGTCGACGCGCAGCACGCTCCCGCGCACTGTGTTGGTGTCGCCCACAAGATTCGGCCGACGCAACCGGGCCTCCAAGCGCACCAGAGTCGCATCGTCGCCCATCCAATCGGTGACTGCCTGGGTCAGCCAGCAGATCCGTTGTGGCCCGTAATCGAACGAGGCGGCCTGGGCACGCGCCGCGCGTGCATACTCGGGGTCGGCGCGGCCACCCGCGCCCATATCGATGGTGCCTTCGTCGACTTGTGGCGACCGGTGGGCGGCCAGGGCGGCATGGGAGAACAGATACAGCTCGGTGGTCGTGTAGGTGCCCTTGGGTAGTTCGGGGATCGGCTCGCCGGCCGTCACGGTGTCACCGAATCGTGGCTGCGCACCGCGACGGCGGCGCTGCCATACCAGCGGGTCCGGCGCGACCCTCGGCTTGTCCCCGTCAACGGGCGCGGACTCCACGCCCGTACCCGGATTGGCGAAACGCAGCATCTCGTTGACGACCTTCGCCACCGGTTCACCGCGGGAATTCCAGTATTCGGTGGTACCGGTGCAGATCAGCGCTTCGCCTGCCTGCCGCATGGTGGTCCGCCGGATACCGGTGGGTGTCTGAATGCTGCGCACACGGTCACCGAGCCAGACCGGCCGGTACCACTCGATCGTCGCCCCGAGATAGAGGATCGTCAGATCCCGCATCGACACATCCGCTTCGGGGATATGGCCCCAGATCGATGCGTTGGCGCCGAAATCGATGGAGAAAACAAACCCGGGAGGTGCTATCAGGCTGTGATAAGGCCCTTGTTCGGCGTACTCCGCATCCTTGTAGAGCGGGTTGTAGTCACCAGCACCTTCGGCGTATCTCGCCAGCCATTCTTCGCTCACTGTCCGCCACGGCCGCTGCGGCGCCATCGGCCGTCCGAGCCCCTCGGTGTAGGCGGCCTCGAACTCCTCCAGAGTGGTGATTCTCGCCATCGATACCCTTTCCCGGCGGATCGAGCCGCCTGCATGATGTAGCCGGCTCGCACTGTCCCCGACCGGGCGCCGCCGCTGTACTGCCGTCGCGCTCGAACGATATGCGCGCCACGTCACAGTTCCCGTCGGCCTTCCGCTGAATGGGAAGGAATCACCTCGTGGCCGCCAGATCACGGTAAACGTTGTGGCGCAGCCTGCCGCCGGTACTCAGGTGTCGTCACCAGCGGCACGCGCCGAACCGATTGCCTTTCATTCAGTGGAATGCCGGGGGCTGTTCGGCGTGCCGGCACGCACAATCACTCAACGTCCCTTCGACATCCGTGCCGGGCCGGCGCCGGACGCAGAGGGACGTCGGGCATGCCAGGTGCCGGCGACACGAGTCGAGCGGGAGGTACGGAACGTTCGCATTTCGATTGCGCACTCGCCGGCAGCACCGATACGCGGCATGCGTCTACCCGCCGTCCACCATCGATTCATCCAGCCGTGCGTTCGGCTGCGACCGTGAGGGAGAAACACCGTGACCAGAGTTGTCTACGCACGCAGCGTGCACGACCAGGCCGAGATCGATGCCTGCCTGGAGGTGCTGAACGGCGGGCCGTTCGCCCTGAAAATCGGTAAGAACGTGGCCGAAATGGAGCGCCGCGTCGCGGAGCTGTACGGCAAGAAACTGGGCCTGATGTGCAACTCCGGCTCCTCGGCGCTGTACCTGGCCTTGGAGCTGCTCGACCTGCCGAAGGGCTCGGAGATCATCACCTCGCCGCTGACCTTCTCCACGGACGTGTCCCCCATCGTCCGCGGCGGCTGGATTCCGGTCTTCGTCGACGTGGAACCCGATACCTACAACGCCGACGTGTCCAAGATCGAAGAGCTGATCACCGACCGGACCAAGGCGATCCTGCTGCCGAATCTCGCCGGTAACGCACCGGACTGGGATGCCATCCGGGTTCTCGCCGATAAGTACGGCCTGAAGGTCATCGAGGACTCCTGCGACTGCATCGGCACCTCGCTGCACGGAACGAAGACCGGGTCCCGCTCCGATATCACGGTCACCAGCTTCGCGATGGCGCATATCATCACCTGCGCCGGCCAAGGCGGCATGGTCTGTGTGGATGACGAAAAGCTTCGCGATCGCGGGCTGATGCTGCGCCGCTGGGGCCGCCGTTCCGAACCGCACCTCTTCGGATCCGAGGTCGCCAGGACGGGACGCGTCTTCCGGGAGGACCTGGACGGAGTCGCCTACGATAACGACTTCATCTTCGACGTACTGCCGTGGAATTTCGAACCCTCCGAGCTCGGGGCGGCCTTCGGTCTTGTCCAGCTGTCGAAACTGGACAAGAACTACGCCCGTCGCGCCGAGATCTTCGAGGCGTTCTCCACCGCGTTCGGCAGCTACCCGGAGCTGTTCCGCCTGCCCCGGCCCCTGCCGGGATTCCATACCGCGTGGCTGTGCTATCCGGTGACCATTCGTGAGGACGCGGGATTTGCCCGTTCCGATCTGCAGGAGCACCTGGAGGCGGCGGGTATCGATACCCGCACGGTGTGGAGTGGCAACGTGACCCGGCATCCGATGATGCGCAATGTGGAATACCGCATCCCCGAGGGCGGCCTGCCGAACGCCGACGAGGTGTTCGAGCGAGCGATGTCGCTGGGCATGAGCCACGGTACGACCGACGAAGAACTCGAGCATGTCGTCGCGACCATCCACGAGTTCGCGGGCAAACACGCTCGCACCGGGGCGCGAAAGTAGCGCACCCCGCGCCGCCGGCCCAGCACAGCGGATATGGTGAATCCCGGCTCCGACGGATCCGGTCGGAGCCGGGATTCACCTTTCGGTACCTGGACGGGCGCTCCGGCGGGCATTGATCGACACCGGCTCCGAAGGCTCCGGTTCCGATTACCGCCGCCACGACCATCGATGCGGCGGCCGCCGACCACGGTCCCGCAGAGGACACTCCGCGGGACCGCTCCATGCCTGTGCGCGGGCCGCTCTCCGGACGATCATCGGATGGTTACCCGCGGTATCGCTTCGATCGCCGCGGGTTAAAATCCGGCCGGCGAGTCGCCGATGATGCCCTGATCCGCCAGGGCCGAAAGCTGGGGTCCGGTGAGGCCCAGTTCCTTGCCGAGGACTTCGTCGTTGTGCCGGCCGATGGTCGGCGGCGCGATCCGGGACCATCTCGGAAGCCGGTCGAACCGGAAGGGCAATACCGGAACCGGTATCGAGCCGTGCACCGGATGCTCGATGTCCTCGAAATAACCGCGCGCCGCGATCTGCGGATGGTCGCGCATATACCGCTGGTCGACCGCGTGCGCCGCCGGCACCCCGCGGCCGATGAGGTCGGCGACGGTTACCGTGATATCGCACTCGGCGCTCCAGGCGCGCAGATCCTCGTCGAGCCGGTACCGGTGGGCGTGGCGGCCGGTGGCGGTGGACAGGGCAGGATCATCCCAGCCCGGGATTCCGGTATAGGACGCGAGAGCGCGCCATTGCTCGTCCGTCATCACCGAAATCGCCAGCCACTGCTCGGTACCGGCGCACGCGTAAACACCCTGCGGCGCGTGGCCGTCGGCATGGTTGCCATCGCGCCCGAGCAGTTTTCCCTCGGCGGTCCAGCGCACCACCTGCTCGGCAGTCATCGTGAGTGCGGCCTCGACCAGTGGCGATTCCACCAGCATGCCTTGGCCGGTACGCTCCCGCTGCCGCAGCGCGGCCAACAGCGCGAAGGTGGCGTTCGACCCTCCCATGGGATCGGCAGGACCGCTGGGATTGACCGGCGGCCCATCGGGATAACCGGTGCGCCAGCACATTCCGGAATACTGTTCGACAGTCTGTGCGTAACCCACCATGGCCTGTTTCGGCCCGGACAGTCCGAAGGCCGGCATCCGCAGCATGACGATGCGCGGGTTCACGGCGCGCACCCGGTCCCAGCCGAGACCGGCCTTGTCGAGCACCCGGGGTGCGTAGTTCTCCAGGAGCACGTCCGCGTCCGCGATCAGGCGTTCGACCAGTTCCCGGCCTTCCGGCCGGCCGAAGTCCAGTGTGACGGCGCGTTTGTTGTGGTTGGCGCCGAGCTGCAGCCAGCTGAACTCCCACCAGCGCGGATGATCGGTGATGGTGCCACCGAGCATCCGCGCGCCGTCGACCCGCTGGGTAGATTCGATTTTCACGACATCCGCGCCCAGCGAGCCCAGGATGGTGCCGGTCAGGGAGCCGACCCACCAGGTGCTGATCTCGATAACCCGCAGGCCCGCCAAGGGGCCGGAACCCGCTACGGCGCCGGCCCGGGGCCGCTCTTCGTGGCGCGGCGCGAACCCCGTTCGAACGCCCGGGGAAACACGGCCGGCGCCGGGCCGGGGCCGGGCACCGTCGAAGAGGAACGGCACGGATGGCGCCAGGAACCGGCCGGTGGCATCGGTGGTGTAGAACTCGCGGGCACGAACGTGCTCGTCGTCGAGGATCGTCTTGGCGTTGTGCACGGGAGAACAGGGAATCCGCAAGTCAGAGGCCGCTTCTACGATCTCTGCCACAGTGTGCTGCTCGGTCCAGGCGCGCACTGCGGCCGAAAACTCCTCGGCGCGCTGGTATCGCCCGAGCGGGGTCCGCATCTCGTCGTCGGCGAGCCACTCCGGGCGTCCGATCAGGACCAGGAAATTCTCCAGATTCTGGGCGGAGGCCAGGTTGAATCCGACCCATCCGTCCGCGGCGGGCTCCACAGAGGGCAGCAACGGGCGCCGGGCGACCGCGGGCGCCCGCAGCGACTCGCCGAGGGTCGCGCCGAGGTCGGCGAACATGGTCGCGGCGTAGTTCGTCGCTTCCAGCAGCGACAGATCGATCACCTCACCGCGGCCGTCCCGGTCCAGCTCCCGGAGCGCACCGAGACCGGCGACCGCGGCCAGTGAGCCCGCGACCCACAGGGCCTCGCTGCCGCCGAGAGCGAGCGGATACGACGAAGGATCGCCGCGGTTGCTCAACGATCCGGCTTCGGCCTGCAGCGTGAACTCGGTCCACGGCCGCTGCTGCGCCGACCACGGCCCGGTGAGGCCCCATGGGGTGATGGCGACGACTACGGTCCGCTCGGCGAGCCGTTCCAGGTCGGCGCGTTCCGGGCAGTGTGCCGTTTCCAGAATGAGGACATCGGCCTCGTCCACCAGCTCCGTCCACGACCGTCCGGTGATGGTCTTCGCCGCAGTGAGGTACTCGAAGAAGGGCGAATCCGCGCCGTCCTCGTTGTCGCCTGCCCGTAGCGGATGCCCGTCATCGGGCTCGGCGAGCACCACATCGGCACCGAGATCGGCGAACAGTTTGCCCGCGGAGGCACCGGCGATTGTCCGGGAGACCTCGAGCACCCGCACCCCGGCGAGAAATCCGTCCGGTCCACTACCACGGGCACCGATATTCGAGCGACTCGCTTCGAGCGCGCGCAGTCGTCGTTCCAGCTGTTCGACCCGCGCCGGGTCGGCCGCCGGATCCGCGAGCAACTCTCTCAGTTCCTGCTTCGTCTCCGCTTCGTCGGCTGCCAGCCGTTCGGCGGCGAGTTCGCGAGTCAGCAGATCGGTTTCGGCCCAGTCGGGGGCGTCGATATCCCTCTCACTCACGAGTGCTCCTTCGCCCGGAATGTCGAACGGATTGTGGGGTCGGCGCGAGGCACCCGGCCGGCCATCGGCCGGGCGGCCCCGAGAGGGTGCCCGACGAGGTGGTTCGCGGCAGTAACGGCATCCGTCATGCTCCCGACGAGAACGGCAGCGGCGGGGCTGTCCGCAGGTAAGGGACGCGCAGGCGGTCCGAATCGATATCGGCTGGTTGCCACCCCGGCAGCAAGTCGCGGCCGTCCAGAGTTCGCACCGGCCGCTGCAGTTCCACCAACAGCGACAAGTTGTATGCGATACGCCCGGTCAGTTCCCGCGGGTCGCCCGTGCACAGGGCGAGCGCGGCCTCGGCGATGGTCTCCTCCGGTTCGGAGTTGTCTGTGCGTACGCCGGCGACGGTGCGGGCGTTGTCGGTGGCCACCTGATATTCGGGCGCCAGGGTATTGACCGCGATGTTGTGCTCGTAGAGGTCCATCGCGGCGCCGGTGGTGATCCGGTCCACGAACGCCTTCGTGCCGCCGTAGAGTGTCGCCCCGTTGGTGGGGTTGTCCGCGTACGGCGGTCCCAGTCGCGGGCCCGCCTGAGATGAGGAGATGCTCAGGATCCAGCCCGCGCCGCGCGCCCGCATACCCGGCACTGCCGCGGCAGCCAGCTCCCAGGCTGCCCAGACATTCGTTTCGACCGCTTCGAAGAAGGCCCGCCGATTCATCTCGGGATAGCGGAGCTCGAAGTATCTGGTGGCCGCGGCATTGTTGACCACGATATCGACCGGGGCGCCGAATTCCGCGCCGGCCGCCTCGATGATCGCGGACCGGTCGGCGTCGGGGTCAGCGAGATCGAAGGGGATCGCCACGGCCCGGCCACCATCTGCCCGGATCCGGTCGACCGTTTCCTCGAGCGATCCCGCGAATCGACCGTCTCCGGCCCGCAGCGATCTCGATACCGCGGCGACGGCGATACCCTCTGCGGCCAGCCGTCTGGCGATCGCCCGCCCGATCCCACGGCTGGCTCCGGTGACCACCGCGACGTGCCCGGTGCTCGCTGTCGATTCTGTCATGTTCCCAGTCCTGTCAGCCGGCGGAAGTTCCGCGAACAGATGTCCGCGCGTTCGTCATCGGTGAGCGGCAGCGTCGCGATCACCTCGATTTCCCGGTCGAGCCGATCGTGGCTGGTCTGGGGACTCACCCCTGGACGAGACCGCATCCACAGGTATTCACTGATCACCCAGTTGCTGCCGAACAACACCCGATCGGTGCCTATGGCGCGCAGATGCTCCACCAGGTCGGCCGGGGTGACATGGCCCTCGGCCACCTCGATCAATCGCAGGGAAAGATCGGTGTGCACACCGGGATACCGTCGTGCCAGTTCCACCACTTCGGCATCGGCACCCTGGCCGAACCGGCGATCGTGGCCGAGGTGCGCGAAGATCAGTTTCAGATCGGGGAACTGCTCCAGCGCCGCCGCGTAACGGGCAGGGCGGCCCGGCATGAAACCGGCGGCCTGAGTGAGAATCGGTACTCCGGCCTTCGCGCAGTAGTCGAAGACCGGCCACATCCGGGGGTCGTCCCCTTCGGTGCCGTGGTTCATCGGCACATGCTTCACGCCCAGGGCACCGGCGCGGATGCCGTTCTCGACCTCCGCGAGCAAGGTCTTCTCATCCATCAGAACCGGGTCGACGCCCACGAAGCAGCTCAGCCGGGGACTGGTGGCGGCCTGATCCAATGCCCAGGAGTTGTTGTCCTGGATCCGGCGCACGATCCGATTCCGTAGTCCGGCTTCCTCCCGCGCCAGCGCTACCGGTTCGTCGGGCAGGATATTGCGGCCCTGCCGCCAATAGGCGCCCGACCAGGTGAACATCAAAATGTTCATATGCGCGACCCCGGCGGCGTCCATCACCTTCTGGGCTTCGTCGGTCGTGCCGAAGAACTCCGGGGTGTCCGGCAGGCCCATGGCGGTGCTGAAGCGCAGCAGGTTGCTGTATAGATCGCAGCTGTGATCGGCGCTGCGCAGCACGTGACTGTGACAGTCGATGATCTCGAGATCGGTCACGGCAGCACTCTGGTTTCCTGGAGTGCCTGCGGCCGGATCTGCCCAACCGGGGGCCGGGCGGTCGTATGGGTGATCCCGCCGTCGGACAGCACGATATGCCCGGTGAGGTAGGACGAGAGATCGGAAGCCAGGAAGACCGCGACACCGGCGGTCTCCTCCGCCGACCCCAGCCGCCCCAGCGGCGTGGCAGCGGCGGCGCGGCGCAAGAATTCGGCCTGTTCGGGCCGCCCCGAGGTCGCGGTTTCCCGGCCTGTCCGGTCGATATCGTGGGTGCCGGGCACCAGGCAGTTCACCCGGACGCCGTAGCCGGCGAGTTCAAGGGCGGCCGATTTGGTCAGGTGGATCACGGCCGCGTTCGCGGCGCCGTAGTGCGCGACCGAAGGGGCGGCCGTGATCCCGCTGGTGGAGCCGAAATTCACGATGCGACCGGGCATACCGTCTTCGATCATCGCGACGGCCTGCGCCTGCATGCACAGCAGAGTCGAGGTCAGATTGAGCTGGATCGGGCCGTTCCACTCCTCGAGGCTGTAGTCCAGGAACGATTTCGGAGTGGCGGTGCCCAGGCTGCCCACACCGTTCACGGCTACTGTGATCGGACCGAGCCGGCGGCGGGTCTCCTCGATCATCGCGCGCACATCGGCGATATCGCACACATCGGCATGCAGGCCGATCGCGCGGCGGCCCAGCGCTTCGACCTCGGCCACTGTCTGCGCGGTGAATTCGTCGGCGATATCGGCGACCGCGATATGCGCGCCCGCCCGGGCCAGCGCGACCGCCGTGGCCTTCGGGATACCGCCGGCCCCACCGGTCACCAAGGCCACGGCATCGGTCAATCCGAGCAGCTGCTCGGCGTGATTGTCCGTCATATCGAGGCCTTTCAGTTCAGCTCTTCGGCCAGTTCGCGGCGCAACAGCTTGCCGGTGGCCGTATACGGCAGCTCGGTGCGGTAGACGATGTCGTCCGGTGTGCGAGAGGAACGCAAGCGCGCTCGGACGAAAGCCTTGAGATCCGCGGTGTCGGGCTGCGCCTCGGCGACCGCGACGACGAAGGCAACGATTCGTTCGCCCCACTCCTCGTCCGGAGCACCCAGCACCGCCACCTGGTCGACGGCCGGATGCTCGAGTAGGACGTCTTCGATCTCGGCCGGGGCGATGTTCTCACCGCCCCGGATGATGGTGTCGTCGGAACGGCCGTGCACGAAGAGGTAGCCGTCGGGATCCAGCCGACCGGTGTCGCGGGTCGGGAACCAGCCGTCGTCGTCCAGTACCGACCCCAGCCGCTGGTACTCCCCGGAGATCTGCGCGCCCCGCACCCATATCTCGCCGGTCTCGCCCGGCGGCAGGGGCAGTCCGTCGTCATCGCGGATCTGGCACTCCACGCCCGGGACCATCCGCCCGACCGCACCCAGCCGCTCCACCGCGGCCGGATCACCCGATGCGGCGGCGCGATGATCTTCCGGGCTCAGGACCGCGATTGTCGAACTCGTCTCGGTGAGCCCGTAGGCGTTGACGAAATCCACTGCCGGAAATGCCTGCAACGCAGCATTCAGCACAGTTCGGGGCATCCTCGCCCCGCCGTAGGCGATGGATCGCAGCGATGGTACATCCGCCGTGCCCCCGTCCAACTCGGCAACGATACGAGCGAGCATGGTGGGCACGACCATCGCATGAGTCACTGCGTCGTCGCGCACCAGGTCGAGCCAGCCGCGGCCGGAGAATTCGGGCAGATAGGTCAGTCGTCGGCCGGCGTAGAGGTTGCTCAGCACCGAACCGACGCCGGCGATGTGATAGGGCGGCACACTGACCAGCACCGCGTCGGTATCGGCGGCGGCACCGAACTGGACCGTCTCGAGGACGTAGCTGAGCAGATGGGAATGCCGCAGCAGGACGCCCTTGGGGCGGGAGGTGGTACCGCTGGTGAACAGCATCACCGCGGGTGCGCTGTCGGGCACTGCCTGCGCTGCCGCGGGTTCGGCGGCGAGCGCTGTGGCGATCCAGCCTTCGGAGCGCGTCGCCGGCTCGACCACGCCGGCGAACGCTTCATCGGCGACGATGTAGGGCGTATCCAGTTCCGCGATCAGGTCCAGAAGTTGTTCGCGCGAGAGGCGATAGTTCAGCGGGGTCAGTGGTAATCCCGCCCGGGCGGCCGCGAAGACGAGCGCGGGCAGGACCGGTCCGTTCAATCCCACGAAAGCGACGCTGCGCGCACCAGACGCGCGCAACACGTTCGCACCTCCCGCCGAGGCGCGCATCAGTTCGGCGTATGTGATGCCGTCGGTCCGGCCGCCCAGGGCGATCCGTTCCCCGAACGTGTCGCCCGCCATATCGAGGACAAGTTCAATTCCCATGATTTCCTTCCGAATCCGGCTGCACATAAGGCAGTGCGAAGCCCTCGCCGACCGCCGCGAACACCGTCCGCACCCGCAGGCCCGTACGCACCACATCGACCGTGCAGTCGACCACGTTGGTCAGCATCGTGAAGCCCTCGTCGAAGCGCACCAGCGCCACGACATAGGGAACGACGAATTCCGGAGTCTGTGGCCGGTGTACGACCGTGCAGCTGGTGATCTCGCCCAGCCCGCCGGACACCTGCCACTCCAGTGCATCTCCCCCGCAAGCCCGGCACATCCAGGCAGGATCGAACTCGGCATGGCCGCAGTCGGAGCACCGCTGGAAGCGCAACTCCCCGGCCGCGCAGCCGTCCCAGAACGGCTGCGACACCGGTGTCGGCGTGGGCAGCGGGATACCCACGGGTTGTGGTCGCAATGTCGTCACGGTCGCTCGCTTCCCAGCAGCACCACATCGGTGAACAGCGCACCGGCGCCACCGTTGCTGCACAACGCGACCCGCGCATCGGGTATCTGCGTGCTCCGGCAACACTTCTGCAATTGGTGGACCCCCCGCGCGACCCGCTGACTGAGCTGGACAACGCCACCGCCGTGGCTGTAGGACATCAACCCGCCGTCGGTGGTGATCGGATACCGGCCCTCGGGACCGATCCGCCCCTCCATCACGAAGTCCCCGCCTTCTCCCTCATCGCAGAAGCCGAAAGCCTCGAATTGCCGAATCACTTCGAACGAGAAGGGGTCGTACAGTTCGCAGACATCGACATCGCCGGGGCTCAGACCCGCCATCGCGAACGACCGCCGGGCCGCCCGCCGTCCGACATACCCGTTGGGGATATCGCTGCCCCGCCCGGTGAGATCCCAGCGCGGGGCATGACGGTACGCCGGCCCCAACGTGTCCAGCCCGCCACCGAGGAGGTACACCGGGCTACCCGGAAGATCCGCGGCACGTTCCGCCGTCGTGATCAGCAACCCACACCCTCCCTCGGAGGTCATCGCACAGTCGAGCAGATGAAACGGTTCCGCGATCATCCGGGAGGACAGGACATCCTCCGAAGTGAACGGCCCGCGTCCGTGATACACCGCGTCAGGGTTGACGTGACCGTTGTTCCGGATGGTCACCGCCACCTCGGCGAGCTGTTCCGGCGACGTCCCGTACCGGTCCATATGCCAGCGCGCCACGAGCGCGAACTCCGAAGCCGTGTATAGCCCGAACGGGGCGACGAACTCATTGGACGGCCGCGTCCACGGCGCCGTGGCCTCCCGGTCGGTGTAGACACCTGCTTCGCCGTCGGCGAGCAACACGGTGTCCGCCAGCCCGGTCGCAACCAGGCTCGCCGCCTGCAGCACCCCGGCGATCCCGCCCTTGGAATTAGAGTTCCACACCGGCCCGATCCCGAGCGCGTAGATCAGTTCGGGAGCATGCTTGCTGAAGACGGCGTCGACTCCGGTCGCCGAGATGCCCGCCTCGGCGAGGACGCCGCGCGCTGCCGCCAGCGTGATCGAGAACGAGGTGTGCCCGTCGAGCCTCCGCGCCTGCGGTGTGTTGTAGGCGGCGACGATGGCCACATCGTGAAAAGGATGGCTGCTCAATCGTTCTCCGATTCTAAAGATTGTCGGGACGGTGCCCGATGACATTGCCGGTACGCAGTTGCGCCAGCCGCTGCGGGCTCGCACCCGCCAGCTCACCGAGCACCGTGTCGTTGTCCTGCCCGAGAGTAGGTGCAGGGCGGGTGAACCACGGCTCGGCACGGCCCGCGAGCCGCACCGGCAGGCCCGGAATGCGGTGCTCCCCCAGCAATGGGTGCTGGATGAGCTGCGCGAAGCACCGCGCGGCGAATTGCGGATTGTCCATCGCGTCGACGGGTTCGATCACCCGCTCCGCGGGAATTCCGCGAGCCGAGAGTTCCGCGGCAAGGTCCACCGCGTCGCGGCCGGCACAGAACAGCGCCAGATGTTCGTCGATTTCGTCGTGGGCGACCCGCCGGGCGCTGCTCGTCGCCCACTCCGGCCGCCGCGCCCACTCCGGATCCCCGAGCGCGTGGCGCAGCGCCACCCACTGCTCGTCGGTGGCCACCGCCAGTGCGATCCAGGCATCCGGCCCGGGCCCGGCGCAGCGGTACAGGTTCTGCGGAGCAGACACCGGCCCGCGATTTCCCGCACGTGTCGATTCGGCGCCGTAGGCCGCGAATTCGATACAGACCTCGGCGGCGACATTGAGTGCCGATTCCACCATGGGTACCTCGACGAAAGCTCCGCTGCCCCGGTTGTCCGCGTACTCGAGCGCTGCCAGCGCGGCGACGACGGCGTGCAGTCCGGCCACCGGATCACAGGGTCCTTTGAGGACCATCGGCGCGGCATCCGGGTAGCCGGTCATCCACGACAGGCCGGTGGCCTGTTCCATCGTTTGGGCGAATCCGGTGCGGTCGCGCCAGGGGCCGTCGAGACCGAAGGCCGGCATCCGTACGAGCGTCAGCTTCGGATTACTTTCCTGCAGCGCCTGCCAGGTGATCCCGAAATTGTCGAGCACACGGGGTGAATAGTTCTCGATGAGCAGGTCCGACTGCCGTGCGAGCGCGAACAGCAGGTCCTTTCCTTCGGGTTGGGTCAGGTCCAGCGTGATACCGAGTTTTCCGGCGTTGGCTCCCTGGAAAACCGCTCCCCACTCCCACCAGCCGTCGACGCTCGAGGGCTTCGTGGAGGTGAACCGCATACCGTCCGGTCGTTGCGTCGATTCGACCTTGATGACCTCGGCGCCGAACGCGGCGAGCAGCTGGGTCGCCGCGGGACCGGCCCAGAAACCGGTCAGATCCACCACACGAAGGCCGCGCAGTGGAGCAGGATCGGCAATCCCGGAACGGTTGCGTGGGCGCCAGTCCACCCGGCCGGTATCGGCGCCCAGGATGGGCGCGGGACCCGGGGGCGGACCCGCGTTCCCGTCGACCAGATACGGGCGCCGCGGCTGCGCGAATCCGCCCGAAGGATTGTCGACGAACACCCCGCGCTCGCGGAAATGCCGGTTCTCCGAGATCGTGCCCGGGGTACCGAGCGGTGACACCGGGATCCGCATGGCCGCGGCGATCTCTTCGATCTCGGCGGTGGAAAGCCCGGTGGTCCAGTCCTCGATGATCTTCTGGAACTCGGCGAAACGACCCTGCCGGGCCTTCGGGTCGACGATATCCGGATCATCGAGCAGGTCGGCACGCCCGATCATCAGCAGGAAATCCTGAAACATCTGACCGGTGATCGTGCACAACCCCACCCAGCCGTCGGCGCTACGCTCCACGGACGGGATCTCGACGGTCCGTCCCGCGGGGCGCGTACCGGAAAGACTCGCGGTGAGCGGCGCGTACAGCGACATCGCCACACACAGGCATTCCAGCATGGACAGGTCAGCGTGCGCGCCGGAATCACCGTGCCGCCGTGCCGCCGTCCGCAGGGCGAGCGCGGCGGCTCCCGCGTAGCTTCCGGCGATCCACTCGCCGAGCCTGCCGCCGGCATGAACCGGGGCACGGTCACGGAAACCGCGGCCGCCGGTCGAGCCGGCCAGCGCCTGCAGCGTGAATTCGGTCCACGGTCGATTCCGCCACGGCCCGCGGCGACCGAACGCGCTGATCGACACCACATCCAGGCCCGGCGACTCCGTTCGGATCCGTTCCAGCACGTCATCGGGCAGGTTGTCCTCGATCAGCAGATCGGCACCCGCGAGGACCGATCCGACCTGCGGTTCGTGTGCCTGGCCCACCACCGACAGCTTCCCTGCGTTCAGGAACTGGAACATCGCACCGTCCCGGCCGCCGAGATCGGCGCCGGAGGCGGTCCATCGGCGGTAGGGGTCCCCGGCCGGAGGCTCGATCTTGACGACCTCGGCTCCGGCGTCCACGAGCAACTTGGCGGCATAGGGCCCGGCGATACCGGAAGCCATCTCGACCACGCGGTAGTCGGTCGACAAGCCGGCTTCGTCGCGACGCATCAGTGTTCTCCTACCGAACGAAATACTCGTAGCTGCCGGCCTACCCGCCCGCAGCCGTGACACATGGTGTGCACTCGATCCCGAGCGGCCCGAATCGTCCGCGCGGGACTCGACACGGCGCTGCGACCCGGGGGCCGGCGAAATCCGGTACCAGCGCTCGTGCGGATACCGCAGGTCCCGAGGACGAAGTACCTCGGGTGAACCCGGTCACAAATAGCTGACACGAATGGACAATAAGGTTCACGACGGCTTGCTCGTCATCGCTTTCCACTCAGCGGGAAGCATCTGTAGCGGCCTTCCCCGCTCGCCGCGATCAGCACCCTTGTTTCCGCTGTGGCTCACCCGGCGCATCGACACTCGAGCACTATCGCGTGCTAGTTTGTGGAGCGGTTCATCAGGAGAACGCGCCGATGGAGCCACAGCAGACCGAGCCGAACGGCTTCCGCGCCCTTTGTCGAGAATCCGACCCACGGAATCAGCGCTGCCGCCGGCCACGTCGTCACCCTGACCCCGATGCCGACTGATTGTTCGACGCACTGAAGACAGGCGGAAACCGGGCGATGACGCCTTATGACCTCCGATGGAACGACACCCGGACAGCGGTAGGGATGCGGGTGTACCCTCCCGACGTCACAGCAGAACCTACCCCGGCCCTGCTCTGGATACACGGCGGAGGATTCGTCGGGGGCAACCTGGACATGCCGGAAAGTCATGCGGTGTGCAGGGCTCTCGCCCGCCACGGCATCCAGTGTGTCAGCGTCGATTACCGGCTCGTTCCGGTGTTCACACCGCCGTGGGCCGGCCGTGCCGCGGTCCGCTTCCCGCTGCCGCTCGACGATTGCGAGCAAGGCTGGCGATACCTGATCGGTAAAGCGCACAGGTTCGGGGCCGGACGACTCTACGTGGGCGGCGCGAGCGCCGGTGGCGCGCTCGCGGCGAGCCTGGCATTGCGCCTGCGCGACAGTGAAACCCCGCCCGCCGGGGTCGCTCTCGCCTATCCGCTGTTGCACAGCGACCTGCCGCCGATGAGTACCGAGTTACAGCAGATTCTCCGCGGGTGGCGGCGCCTGCGAACCTTCAGCAGCCGTTCGGTGCGCTGGATGACCCGGAACTATGTGGGTCGAGACCAGCTCGACCTCCTGCCGCTGGCGCTGCCCGGGGGATCGGACCTCACCGGATTTCCGCCCGCACTCATCATCAACTCCGAGCGTGATTCCCTGCGCGCCTCAGGGGAAGCGTTCGCGGACGAACTGAAAACATACGGCCGCCCCGTGGATATCGGGTACGAACCCGGCACCGCGCATGGACATCTCAACCGCCCGGATACGCCCGCGTTCGAGCGGACCATCACCACCATCGCGCAGTGGGTCCACAGCAAGTAGCTGCGAGATGATGGTAGTCGAACCGAAGGCGGCAGCCGGGGCGAGGAGGCCCTTGCTCCGACCGAACGACAGGCGGATGCCCATTCAGTGAAATCGCCACTCCAGCCGAACAGCCTCGCGGTGTTAGAACAATCAGCGCGGATCCTGCCCGGAATGGTGCCGGCAAGTCCATTCCGATGCGGGTTCGCAACCACGTCGCCGTCGTAGGAGTGAGAATGTTCGACCTGTCCGGGCACATAGCATTGGTCACCGGCGCGGGACGGAACACAGGCGAGGGCATAGCCAAGACCCTCGCGGCCAGAGGCGCCGCTGTTGCGGTCAACGACCTCGTACCCGCGCGCGCAGAGGCGGTGTGTTCGGAGATCGAAGACGCGGGCGGCAAGGCCATCGCGGTCCCGTTCGACGTCACCGACCGCACCGCGATCACCGCAGCCGTCGGCAAGGCAGCCGCAGAATTCCGGCACCCCGTGGACATTCTGGTCAACAATGCCGGGATTCCCGCGGATATGGGTTACGCCCCGTTCCGCGAACTCGACCCGGCCCGCTGGCGAGCCCCCGTGGAACTCAACCTGTTCGGCGCGATGAACTGCGTCCACGCCGTCATCGGCGGAATGTGCGAGGGCGGCTGGGGCCGGATCATCCAGATCTCGTCGGGGGCGGCACGCACCGGATCCGCGGTGGGCCTGAGCCTCTACGGTTCCGGCAAGAGCGGCGTCGAGGGGTTCATCCGGCACATCTCCCAGGAGGTCGGCCCCTACGGTGTCACCGCGAATTCGCTCGCACTCGGGCTGATGTCCAGCGCGGGCGGTCCCGGAGTCGACGAGATCGAGGCCCGGATACCCACCCGGCGGCGTGGACAGCCCGCGGATGCCGCGGCAGCGGTGGTCTACCTGGCCTCCTGGGAGGCGTCCTGGATGACCGGTCAAACGGTCAACCTGAACGGCGGCAGCGTTACCTACTGAGCGGCAGGCGACAGGCGCCGTACAACGAACGGAACGCGCCCAGGAGCACGACCCGGGTTGCACCCCGGGCCCCGGCGCGCTGTCAGCAGGCATGATCGCGTGAGCGCGCGCCGGAAGGGGCCCGGAGCCGACGCCCCGGGGCCCGCTTCCCCTCTTGAACCGGATCTGCTCAGCCGCGTACCGGCGCCAGCAGTTTCTTGAGCGGAACGCTGATGTCTCCCAGCACGTCCGGCCCCGGCCGATGGCCCCGGCCGAATGCGGAGCGCAGCGCCACGAAATCGGCCGGCGAATTGAGGCATTCAGCGGCGACCAGTGCGTCGTCGGCGAAGTACAGTGCGACCCGGCGGCGCGGCCGGGTGGGATCCACCCGCACCAGCATCGACGTGTGATCCCCGATGAGACCCGCGATCTGCAGCTTCTGGTCGCCCTGATCCGACCAGAACCACGGGGCGGGCCGCTCCGGGACCGGCCGGCCCAGCAGTACCGCGGCGGCGATGCCGGCCTGCTCGACCACATTGTCCACCGACTCGAGCCGGTACCGGCTGCCGGTACCCGACACGTGGGTGGTGCAGTCGCCGACCGCCAGCGTCCACCCGTCCGAGGCGACACACCGCCCGTCGACGACGATGCCGCCGTCGCATTCCAGCCCGAGTTGCTCGGCCAGTTCGGTGCGTGCCCGGGCGCCGATACCCACCAGCACCGTCGCCGCCGGGATCTCCCGGCCGTCGTCGAGCCGGACGGCACGAATACCGGTGTCGCCGTGCAGGATCTCGGCCGGAGGGGCACCCAGTACAACCTCGGTCCCCAGCGCCCGGTGCGCGGCCAGCAGAGTCTCCGCCGTATCCGGGCCGACAGCGCGGGCGAGCAGCCGCTCCCCCGCCTCGACAACGGTGACCTCGGCCCCGAGCGCCCGTGCGGTGGCGGCAACCTCGAGGCCGATGAACCCGCCGCCGACGACAACGAGAGGCCCGGCCTGCACCCGCGTGGCCAGCGACCGGGCGTGATCCAGGTCGCGCAGCACCAGCACCCCGGGATGGTCCGCGCCCGGCAGCGTCAGCCGCCGCGCCTGGGCGCCCGTCGCCAGCACCAGCCGCTCGAAACACCGGATGACGCGCTCACCCTCCCGGATGAACCGCACCTCGATTCCGGCCGGGGTACGCGCAAGTTCCTCCACCCGCGCCCCGGTGATCAGTTCGACCTTTTGATCCGCGTAGTAGCTGGGGTCACGCAACAGCACCGAATCGCTGGTCGCCTCACCCTTCAGCCACGCCTTGGACAGCGGCGGCCGCTGGTACGGCAGGTCGAATTCCTGCGAGAACAACGTGATCTCACCGGTGTAGCCGCCGTCGCGGAGACGGTCGGCGAGCTGCACCCCGGCGTGCGAGGCCCCGACGACCACCACATTGTGTGGCACGGGCACCTCTGGACCCGGGACGTCCTGGGCTCCGGTCACGTCAGACCTGCTCGTCGGGGACGGTGACATGCAGATCGACACCGTCGGCCAATTTCAGCTGACACGACAGTCGGGAATTGTCCTCGCGGTCGGCGGCCGTGCACTCGAGCATATCGTCCTCGTCGTCGCTGGGATCGGAGAAGTACCCCAGCTCGGCACGGTCGACGTACACGTGGCAGGTCGCGCACGACAGGGTGCCACCGCACTGGCCGACAATGCCGCGCACACCGTTGCGCACAGCGGTCGACATCACCGAATCGCCCACGGCACCGTCGATCACCTTCACCTCGCCGTCGGGCTGGGTGTAGAACACTTTCGGCATCGAGAACTCCTACCAGGAGACGGGCAGATCGACGATGGGCTGGATCAGGTTGTCCGTATCGAATACAGCCTCACCCTCGAGCCTTACGCTCGGCAGCCGTTTGAACAGCTCGGCAAGTCCGACCTGCATCTCCATCCGCGCCAGGGGTGCACCGAGACAGTGGTGCACACCATAGCTCAGGGTCAGGTGCGGATTGTTCGATCGCCGGATATCGAACACGCCGTCGTTCTCGACGATCGTCCCGTCGTGGTTGGTCGAGGTCGGGTCGATCAGTACGGCTTCGCCTTTCGCGATGAGGTGACCATCCAGCTCCACGTCCTCGGTGGCCACGAACGGCACCAGTCCACTGCCGCCGGCGACGACGTCGGCCACCGCCATCCGGCCGTGCCGCAGAACTTCCTCCACCGCCGTAGGCGCCATCCCGTCGGGATCGGCGAGGAAGATCTCGAGTTGATCGGGATTGCGCAGCAGCGAATGCAAGCCCACACAGATGAAGTTAGCCGTATTGTCGAAGCCACCGATGATCAACAGCAGCGCGATCGGCAGAATCTCGGCGTCGGTCAGGCTGTCATCTTTGTCGCGGGCGTTCGCCAGATCGCTGAGCAGATCCTCGCGCGGATTCGTCCGGCGGTCCTCGATCAAGCCCATCATGTACACGACCAGTTCGGTCATGTTCGCGGCGATTTCTTCTTCGGACATATTCGCCACCGCGAGCGTCGCGGAGCTCCACTTCTGGAACTTCGGCCGGTCCTCTGGCGGGACGCCGAGCAGGTTCGCGAGCATCTGCATCGGCAGTGCCACCGCGTAATCGTCTACCAGGTTCGTCGGAGCGCCCTTGGCGATCATCTCGTCGATCAGGTGGTTGGCGAACTCCACCGCCGAATCACGCATCGCCTTGACCCGTTTCGGGGAGATCGAGCGCTGCACCAGCTTGCGTAGTTTCGTGTGATGCGGCGGGTCCTCGAATTGCAGGGTGGTCTTCAGGAAATCGGGAAACTCGACGAAGTACGGCACCACCCGTTCTCCGGTCCGGAACGGCTCGCGGACGAACCTGCCGTCGCTAAGCATCTCCCGGGCCGTGGCGCTGCGGTGGATCACCCAGACGTCGCCACCGAACGGCATCGTCATCTTGGTCATCGGCCGCTCCGCGGCAATGGCATGGTAACGGTCCATTGCTTCGCTCGTGGCCACCGGCGGGAACGGGAATTCGGTGCTCACGGCATTTCCGGCCGTTTCGGTTGTGCTCATCAGATCACTCCAGTGTGGCTGTGGGACATGGTTCAGGAAGCCGGCATCTGCGCGGGCGCGACAAGTTGCGGAACGGCTTCCGGGGTGATCGCCATGATCGTGTCGAACTGCTCGGCCACGGTTTCCACAGTGAGGCCGGGATCATGGATGCCCACGGTGTTGACCAGGGCCAGCCGGTTCACGATGCCGCCCGCCACGTTGAACACCTCACCGGTGACCTGGCAGTCGGGGTGCACCAGGTAGGCCACGACCGGGGCGACGTGCTCGGGAAGCAGCGCCGTCCGCATGTACTCCATGATCTCCGGCGACAATGTGTCGGCCGAAGCTTCGGCCATCCGGGTACCGGCGCCCGGCGCGACGGCATTGACCTTGACCCCGTTTTCCAGGCCCTCCAATGCCAGGTTGCGGGTCAGGCCGAAGAGCGCACCCTTGGAACCGCCGTAGTGTGCCATCCCAGGATTGCCCAGCATCGCCCCCGAGATGGTGTTGACCACGCGCGGGGCGTCGGTCTCGAGGAGATGGGGCCATGCCGCCCGGCACAGCCGCAATGCGCCGAAATAGTGCACGTCGAGATGGCGCTGATACTCCTCGTCCGGCACCTCACGGAACGGCGCGGTGCGGACGATTCCGGCGTTGTTCACGACTGCGGAGATCTTGCCGAACGACGAGAGAGCGGTATCGACCAGAGCACGCGCACCCGCTTCGGTAGCGACGTCGGCGTTGCAGGCGACGGCCTTGCCGCCGGCTGCGGCTATCTTGGCGACCACGGCCGCCGCCGGGTCGTCACCGTCTACACCCGAACCATCGATGCGGGCGCCCAGGTCGCCCACCACTACTGCGGCGCCGCGCGCGGCGAGAAGCAGCGAGTTCGCGCGCCCGATGCCCCGCCCCGCGCCGGTCACGATCACCACTCGATCGCTGAAATCCAGTGTTGCCATTATTTTCCTCGAATTTCTGGCTGTGCCGGCCGGGTCAGGGACGGGTGTCGCCGCCACGGTGCGCCACATCGGCCACCCAGATGCTGCCCAGCGCCTCCCGGGCCGACTTCTCGAAGTCGTAGACCTCGTATCCGACCGTCATGTAGAGCCGGTCGCGGTCCGGTCCGCCCAGCAGGCACGCCGAGGCGACACCGTTCTCCAACGGCATCGGGACCGCATCGGTCATCCCGTGCTCGGTGAAGCGCGCGACATAGCCGCCGCCCGGCATCGCGGCCCACACCCCGCCGTCCGCGTCGAGCCCGATACCGTCGGGCATGAACGGGCAGGTGGCGAAGTCACGCGGATTCGACAGCGCGCCGTCCGCCGCACGGTCCATCACAGTGATCTTGAAGGCCATGACCTCGGCGGTGTAGACCTTGGTGCCGTCGGCGCTGATCGCAATACCGTTGGCGCAGTTGAGCGGGCCGACCTTCTCCGGAGTCCCGACCGTGCCGTCCGGCTCCACCACAATAAGCGGTGACGTCTTCGGCTCCTCGTTCTTGAAGATGTCGAAGCCGAGTTGGGTGATGTAGGCGCGGCCATCGGCGTCCACCACCATATCGTTGGCGGCAGCCGAACAGTACTGCGAGATATCGGCGTACACCGACAGATCGTCGGGGGCGCCCCCACCGTGTACCAGTACCAGCTTCTCGTGCATGGACACCACGATCAGGCGGCCGTCGGGCAGCCGGCCGAACCCACCCAGCACGATCGGGACATCGGTGTCCGCGGCGCGGCCGTTCGCATCGACAACGACGGTGGCGTTGCCGTCGGCATCGAGCGTTTTGAGAGTTCCGGTGTACATATCGGAGAACCAGAAGGTGCCCTCGTGCCACCTCGGGCACTCCGGCCAGGAGTATCCGCGCGAAATCTGGCGTGCCTCGATTGTCGTGGCGCCGGTGGCGGTGACGGCAGCAGCGACGGTTTCGACGGGAGTAGTCATAGTGCGGGCCTTCCGGGGAACAGTGAACGGTCTCGCCGGTTCCGCCAGCGGCGAAAACCGGTGTGCACGGGTGGATAACTCCGGCGTGAAGTGGGTCACAAGGACTTGGTATGTCAGGACGATAGGGTCCGGTAGGCGGGCTGGACGCCGCCCTCCCATTCAGCGGGAGCGGGTACCTGATCGTGTTTTCTCCACCGTCCACGGCCCGATGCCGCGACCGTGTACTACCGCTCGACCAGCGATCTCGTTGAGTGGTCGTCGATCGCCCATTGTCCTGATCGATGGCGTACAGCTGGTGGCGAACTCTCGCACTGATGATCCGAGGTACAGAACGAATGAGCATTCTTGTCGAACGGCACGACGCGGTGACCGTCGTTACGCTCAACCGGCCCGAGGTGCGGAATGCGCTGGACGGGGCAACAGTTACGGCGGTCGGGCAGGTACTGGCCGCGGCCGAGCACGACGACACGGTCCGGGCGATCGTGCTCACCGGTGCCGGTGAGCGCGCTTTCTGCTCGGGAATGGACCTCAAAGCTTTCGCCACAGGGGCGTCGCTGACCACCGAAACCGGTCCCGGACTGGCCATTTTCACCCAGCGGATCTACCCGAAACCGATCATCGCCGCAGTCAACGGCGCCGCCGTGGCAGGCGGCTTCGAACTCGTCCTGGCGTGCGATCTCGTGGTGGCAGCCGAGGAAGCCACATTCGGATTACCGGAAGTCAAGCGCGGACTCGTGGCAGCCGGAGGTGCTACCAATCTCCCTCGGCGAATACCGCTTCCGCTGGCGCTCGAAATCGCCCTGACGGGGAACTGGATGACCGCCGCCAGAGCCTTCCAGATCGGGTTGGTCAATCGCGTTGTACCACGTGATCAGGTGTTATCAGAGGCGCTGTCGCTCGCCCAGACCATTGCGTCCAACGGGCCGCTGGCGGTTCGGATCACCAAGGAGCTGATGGTGCCCCAGGCCACCGGGGCGACCGGGGTGGAGATCGGCGCGGCAACCGCGCCGGTATTCGCCAGCAATGACGCACAAGAGGGAGCAGTAGCGTTCCTCGAAAAACGTCCACCGCGGTGGACCGGACGCTGACCGGACAGAAACTCATGTCCCGGGCGCGGAACTGCAATCCGGCCCACACCGGCGCGGCAAGGTCGCATCCCATTGCCCGGGAACGGGGCATCCCCATCGGCGCCGCGCCGGACGGTTTTCAGTGGACGTCGAGCGGGGCTGCCGCTGGGTACTCGGCCGGAGCCATGGCATAGGTGTCGATGAGCAGCGCGATGAAATCGCGATCGGTCATCGGGTCCGCCGGGAATCGAACTCGACACCGCGGCGCTTCAAATCGTCGCCCAGGATATCGAAAACCTTTTCGTCGGTGTGGTCGAGGTAGCGGTCGGCGTCGCGCCGGTCGTCGAAGACGAGCGCCGTGTAGTGGAAGAGGGTCCGCACGTCACGGTCGGTGTACCGGCCGATTTCCGTATCACCGTTGCGTACCACCCACTGACCGTTGTCACCGTGCAACCGCGTATGCATTTCCAGCTCCGGCATATCGCGGCGGTCCCGCGGACCGTTGGCCTCCCGCCAGGGAAACATCTTCGAGTTGTCCGACAGCACCGCGGTATTCCAGAACGGCGCCGCCAGCCGCCGCGGCGCGCGGTCGGGACCCTCGGGCCAGTAGGTGAACCCGCCGTCGATATCGGAATCGTAGAAGTAGGTGATCACCTGCGAGGTCTTGACCTCCCACTCGTCGAACAGACCTGATTTCGCCATCACGCTCAGTAACCAGACCGGGGTGTCCACCGAAGTCATTCCCCGCTAGTTACCGCTGTCGAAATGACCCGCGTCGAAACTACGCGACGGGACCGCCACGTTGAACAGCATGTGATGGGCCATGCCATAACGGGCACCGTGCACGCTCATGGCGTGGTCGAGCAGCGTCCGGCTCAGGTAGATATCGCGGATCTCGTCATAGAAGGCCACCCCCTCCTTGGCCAGGTAGCCACGGAACACCGGCGCCGCGAAATCCGAGAGTTTCGCATCCGCCTTGCGGTCGGCCCCGCCGGAGACGGCCAGATACTCTTCGGTCGAGGCGAAATGATGGGCACGGACCAGCGGCCGCGGACCGTGATCGGCAATCACTCCGAACAAGGCCGCGATCTCGGCGCTCGAGTAGAGGTCCGCGACGATACTGGGCGGGGCGGCCGGAGTGAGCGGATGCCGTCCGGAAGGCGAGAGAGTTGCGGTCATGCTGTTCCTTCTTTCTTCGATCCCGATGCCGTGAGTACCCGCGCCCACGCTGCGGTCGCAGCGGGTATGGCAATCGCGACCGGCCGTCTCGTCGCGCGAGAATTCGGCACGCGCAACGCCCGCGGTAGCCGAAATCGGCGCTCTGTTGCGCGCCAAGTTCGCCTGTCCCCTGCCCTTTGCCTGACCGGCGTTGTCCGGGCGGTCAACCGGTGAACTCGAACCCTTCGTAACCGTTGTCCCGGACGGCTGCGCATTTCTCGATGAAGGTATCGAATCCGCCCGCGTACACCATGAAACGGCGGACCTTCCCCTCGATGTTGGCGCCGTTGTACCAGGAATCGGCTTGCGGAAAGAGGGTTCGTGCCGCAGTTTCGTCCACATGATCGGTCCAGGTCAGGGCCGCGGACTCGGTCACTTCGACCTGCCTGCACCCCGCGGCGTCACAATGATCGAGCAGCTCGAAAAGCCAGTCCGCCTGCTGTTCCGCGCTCATGACATGATTCGAGAACGCGGCCGGACTGCCCGGACCGTTCAGGGTGAACAGGTTCGGGAACCCTGGGACGGCCAAGCCCAGATAGGTCAGCGGACCCTTCGACCAACTCTGGGCGAACTCGGCACCGCCCGTCCCGACGATCCGAATTCGGGTCAGCGCGCCCGTCAAAGCGTCGAAGCCGGTGGCGAGCACGATGGTGTCGAGGTCATAGTGTGCTCGAGCGGTACGGATACCGTCCGGCACCACGTCGAGGATCGGCTCCCGGCGCAGATTCACCAGCGTGACGTGCTCGCGGTTGAACGCCTCGTAGTAGCCGGTGTCGGTGCAGATTCGCTTGGTGCCGATCGGAAAGCCCGCGGGAGTGAGATCCGCGGCCGTCTGCGGATCACGAACAAGGCTGCGGATCTTCTCCTCGGCGAAGGCGCGCGCCGCCGCGTTGATCCCGGGGTCGGTTGTCTGCCCGTCGAAGGTCTTACCGAACAGCACACCGCCTTCGGCCCAACGGGCCTCGAACGCGGCGCGCCGCTCGGCATCGTCGATCTCCCAGTAGTCCTTCGGATACGCCGTATGCGGTGATCCGGCCGCACTCCGCCAGGAGATCGCCCGGCGCTGCGCGTACCCCCTTTCCAGCTCGGCCCGGTCGGCGGGACCGAAGTGCTTGTTGAGCACGGGGACCGTGTAGTTCGCGGTTCGCTGGAACACGGTGAGTCGCGACGCCTGGTCGGCGATGATCGGTATCGATTGCACACCGGAGGAACCGGTGCCGATGACTCCGACCCGCTTGCCGGGCAGCTGGGCATCGGCGGGCCATTGAGCGGTGAGGTGGACGTCGCCGCCGAACATCGACAGGCCGGGAATCTCGGGAAGGTTGGGCACGGAAAGGCTTCCCGTCGCGAACATGATGTACCGGGCGATGTACCGGTCGCCCTGGGTGGTGGCGACGTGCCAGGTCTGCGTCCGCTCATCGAGTACCGCGCTGTCGACGTGCCTCCCGAAATCGATGAGATCAGCGAGTTCGAAACGGGCCGCGACATATTCGGCATACCGCAGGATTTCGGGCTGGGTCGCGTACCGCTCGGACCACTGCCACTCGCGCTGCAACTCGTCGTCGAACGAATACGAATAGTCGATGCTCTCGACATCGCAGCGCGCCCCTGGATAGCGGTTCCAGTACCACACACCCCCGACGCCGAACGCGGCCTCCACACCGCGAACGGTTCTACCGGTGCGCCGAGCGCGAATGACGGCGTACATGCCCGCGAACCCCGCGCCGATCACGAGCACATCAACAGATTCGGGGCCGCACGGCGGGGTGTTGTTCGAGATGTCCACGGTAGTCTCCTGGATGCAGGGTGAGGTTCGGTGACAGGGCCCGGGCCGTGCCCGCGCATCGGTTCCGGCCGCGGCCGGTTCCGGAAACCGGGCAAACCCGGGAACTCCCCTGGTTCGGGTCGGCCGGCCTAGCGCTGATCGGAACCGATATCGATGAGCCCCTCCCGGACGGCGCATTCGATCGAGTCCCGCATTTTTGCGCAGGTCGGACGTAACGCCCGCGAAGTCAGATCCGGCGCCGCGGCGAATTCCACGTATCGCAGGCCCCCGGTCCACTGGATCGATGTGTGTGCGAGGCTGTTCTTCTCGACCAGCACCCGATTGCCGCATTCACGGCAGGGATGCGGCTGCATATTCACTCCTGAGTGATAGATTCGTATGCCGTTCCCGCCGGTCGAGCGGAACGGCACGGACGAGATCAGCGCGGCACGCCGGCTTCGGTCGGCTGTGCATCGGCCTTGAACGATTCGATACGCGGGTCCGAGGTGACGAACCGGCCGGCCGCGACGTTGCCGTCGAATTCAGATCGTCGGGGCGAATCCCTGCCAGAGAGCCCTTGCGGGCCCGGCCGATCGGGGAACGCGCGGCGGAGACGATAACGGCCTACGGGCATGAGGACTCCTTTGCCAAGAAAAACGGAGAGCCGGATCACGAGCGGGCTCGCGCCGCACACCCTAGTTCCGGGTCCGATCGCAGCAGGCCCGTTTTCCCGCCGAGCGGGACCTGCGCCGCGGATAGATGGGGCCATCGTTCGAGGTTGTCCAGGTCGGCCGCAACGGTGTTTCACTCACCGATAAGCAGGGCGGTATCGCGGTCGGCCGGTCGATATGGTCTGGAGTTGTCCACCGGGCCGCCGACCGAAACGCCGCCATGTGGACCGGATTCGAAGGAGGCTCATGATCTCGGCGGACGCGATCCCACTCGACCAGGTGCCGCAGGGACCGGTCACGTCCTTCGGATGCCGGGTGGAGGATTCCTGGATCGACTTCAACGACCATATGAACGCCATGTATTACGGCATCATCGTGTATCGGGGCCAATCGAAGTTCAGCGCCCTCATCGGGATGGGCGGGGACTACGTCGATCGGACCGGGCAGGGCAAGGTCGTTGTCCAGTCGTCGCTCGGCTACGAGCGAGAGGTACGTCGCGGAGACGAACTCGAGATCCGTTCCTGGCTGCTCGGCTCCGACGAGAAGCGTATCCACGTCCTGCATGAGGTGTTCAGCCTGAACATGCGGTGCCGGGTCGCGGTGAGCGAGCAACTGGACCTGCATTTCGACCTGTCCTCTCGGCGTTCCTCTCCCATGTCGGCCGAGCAGCGGCATTACCTGGCGGAGTTCAACCGTATCCAGACCGCGGCCGGGCTTCCCGACGGGATCGGCCGTGTGGTGCGGGGACCGGAAGCGCACTCTTCGTTCACGTGACGCGCGAAACCGTCCCACTCGGTGGAAAACCGGCACGGCCCATACCGTCCTGATCGCATAGCCTCGCCCGATCGAGGAAAGGGACCGCAGTTGAGTCACCGGATCGGAGAACCGACGCCATGACGAGAATGTCCGGAAAAGTCGCGTTGATCACGCGAGCGGGCCGGCAGCCCGGACGGGCATGCGCGCTCCGCTTGGCCGAGGAAGGCGCCGATATCGTGGCCATGGATATCCCCGGGCGCGAATCGGAAGCAGGTCTCGCCGAAACCGCGGCATTGGTACGCGAATTCGGGCGCCGGACGGTGACCGGCAGCGCCGATCCCGGCGATTTCGACGCGGTCGCTGCCGAGGTACACGCCGGCGCCGCCGACCTCGGCCCGCTGGACACCATCGTGGCGATCACCGAGTTCCCCGGTTCCGGCGCCCCCTCCTGGGAGATCGACGACGAGATCTGGGACCGGACGCTCGACATGACCGTGACCGGTGCCTGGCATATCGTGAAGGCAGGACTTGCGGCACTGAGCAAGGCCGGCGGATCGGTGACCCTCCTGAGTTCCACGGCCGCCATCAGATCCCTTCCCGCGGCATCGCACCGTTCGGCGGCCGAGCATGCGGTGACCGGACTCGCGAGAACGCTGGCCAACGAGTTGGTGCCACAGCGCATCCGGGTCAACACGGTTCATCCGAGTCCCCACGATACCGCGGCGCTGTTACCGGTATGCGTCGAACCCACCGACGTCGCCAATGCGATCCTGTTCCTCGCGTCCGAGGAATCCCGCTGTATCACCGGCCTGCAGATGATCGTCGATGCCGGACTCACCCAGAAGGTGGCGTGATGAGTGGACGCCTCACGGGCAAGGTCGCCCTGATCACAGGTGCGGCGCGCGGTATCGGGCGCGCGCAGGCCGTGCGGTTCGCGGAGGAAGGCGCCGATATCGTCGCGATCGATATCTGCCGGCCGGTCGAGCACTCGACGACCCCCGGAGCGACACTGGATGACCTCGCGGAAACGGTCCGAGCGGTCGAGGCCCTCGGCCGCCACATCCACGCGTCGCAGACCGATGTCCGGGACACCGATGAGCTCGAGGCCGCGGTCGGTGCCGGCGTCGAGATGCTGGGCCGGCTCGACATCATCTGCGCCACCGCGGGTATCAGCTCTGCCGCACCGGCCGTGGAACTGGACCCGCAACGCTGGCAGACAATGCTGGATGTCAACCTCACCGGCGTGTGGCGTACCTGCAAAACCGGAATCCCCCGCATCCTCGCCGGCGGCCAGGGCGGATCGATTGTGCTGGTCAGTTCGATCGCCGGACTCCGCGGCTTGATGAATGTCGGTCATTACACCGCCGCGAAACACGGCGTGGTCGGGTTGATGAGATCGCTGGCGCAGGAATTGGCACCACATCATGTGCGAGTCAATACAGTTCACCCCGCGAACACGCGGACCACGATGATCCAGAACGCCTCGACCATGCGGACATTCTGCCCGGGCGAAGAAAACCCGACGCAGGAACAGTTCGAAAACGGATTACGGTCCATGCACCTGCTGCCGACAGCCTTCATCGAGCCCGCAGACATCGCCAACGCCAGCCTGTTCCTGGCCTCCGACGAATCGCGGTTCATCACCGGCGTCACCCTTCCGGTGGACGCGGGACACTGTGTGAAGTAGGCGCTCGCGCTACCACACCACGAATACCGGGCTCATCCGGCTGTTGTCCGGACAGAGCCGGGGCAAGATGATCGTGGATCTCACCGAATCCGGGCGATCAAGACACCTGCGGAGCGACCGGTGCCGCTGAAACCGGGTCCCACCGCGCGGTGGGACCCGGTTCCGGCGATTTCAGCCGAGGCTGAACGGCTGCCCCCAGACGGTGACAACCTCCTTGGCGGTAGCGGTTTCGACCTCCACGTCGGCGAACACCCTGGCCTGGGCGTAGCCCGCGCAGCCGGAGAGCCCGATGGTGCTGTTACGCCAGGTCACGCTCCCGTTGGTACCGGTGTACGAGGCGAAGGGCCGATGCGATTCCGAACCGAAGGCATCGGGGGCTTCCAGATCCAGCAGGTAGAACTTCCGGGCCTGCCCGGGGCCGAGGCTGAGGTTGCCGCCGAGACTGCCGCCGGCCGACGGGTTCTGCCCCGCCCAATCCGAGCCGTAGTTCGCGCCGCCGTTGGCACCGCCGCCGACGATATTGACCTGGCAGCCGACGATATAGCCCGGTTTGATACTCGACCGCGCCGGACCCGACAGTTCGAACTGAGCGCTCGCCGACACCCACGCGTTGCGGTGCAGCGGTGTGGCGCCCATGGATGGGCTGATCGTGGCCGATTCACCAACAATGCGCACCGTGACGGCTGTGCCGTCACCGAGTGTTTCGGTGACCGCACCCCCGGGCAACGGCACGAAGGTGTCGGCGCCGGCGGCCCCGGTGGATATCAATCCCACCGATGCGGCCGCCACGAATACGGTGCGGACGAGTTTCTTGGAATCCATCATTGCGAAAAACCTCTCCGGGTTCATGACTTGTTGGGAAGACGAGCAGTCCGAATGCGGACACTGCTCATCCGATGCTGAACGGCGCCCCGTAGAGAGTGGTCTTCGAATAGTGTTCGCCGATGATTTCCACCACCGTGTAGGCCCGGGCCTGCGCGTAACCGCCGCAACCCTGGATCTCCATCTCGAAATCCCGGTAGCCGAGACTGTAGACACCGGGCCGGAAAATATCCTTGAAGCCGATCCGGACGAATTCCACCTCGCCCGGCCCGATCTTGATACCGGCCGAGCCGCTCAGCCCGGCGCCGCTGGTACCGACATTCCCGGAAAGCCCCGCGGAGATGGCGCTGTCGCCGATACCGACCTGGCAACCGACGATATAGCCGGTGCTCACCTGGGACGCGCCGTGGGTCGACGAATTGTTCGTACCCGGCCAGTTCTCCGGTGTGGAATAGGGACCCGGACGTTCGACGGTCGGTGTGTATACGACATCGGCGGTGACGGTGCCGGACACCCACACCACGCGCCCCGCACCGTTGGCGGCCATCGACGGAGAAACCACGGCATGTTCGGCTGTGCGGGTGATCGTCGCCCCGGGGGCGACCTCGCGACCGTCCGGAAGCGGCACAAAGGTATCGGCCGTGGCGTGGCCGGCCACCAGCAATCCGGCGGCCGCGAATACCGCACTTATTCCGCCCAGCCGCATACCGCGACGGAAGACGCGGGCATACGTTTGGTGGGGGATGTTTGCTTTCATCTGTTGACCCTCATCTCAATCGAAAGCGGTCATGCCGGATCGGCTATGATTTCCGGACTGTCGCCGGAAGAATGCGGAAAGGTCACTACGCCGAATATCGTGCGAATAATTCGAACAGTAGGCACGCAAAGTAGCCCGAGATGTTACGAATCCGGGCGGGCGAAGCGACTCCGACCGACCGAAGAGGATTCATTCGTCGATCGGCACAATACTGCGGCGATATATCCTCGCCGACCATCAGAGCGTGGCGAGTCCGCCGCCCGGCTTTCCGGGCGGCGGGCAGAAAACCGCAACTACTCGCGTTATAAGGATTGGGTTGCGGTCATGACGTTCCCTTCTTCTTTCTCCGCTGAGCCGCAGGGCGCTAGTATCCGCGCTGTGGGAGAGTTCCGCGCCCACCGGTCGGCTGTTCTCGTTCGGCCGATTCGAAAGCCGACGGAATATCGGGGACCAGCCACTGCGGAGCGGCTGGCAACCGTTTGCCTCGACCGGTACGAATGCCGACCCCGGGACGCCTGGACCACTTCGTGAGGCCGGTGCATTCCGGTCGATTCGGTATCGACGGTAGGTCGCCGCCGCGAAGGAGACTATCGCCACTCCCGCTCAGCGAGAAACACTTCGCCACCGCACTGTTCGGCACCATGGGGCGGGCGCGGCTCAGCCGCTGCGGTGGTCCGCATGGCGGAAACCGCCGCGTTGCGCCACGCCCGCTGTGCGCCTCGGCCGAGATACTGGGATCGCGCAGATGCGTCGATCGCTTCTCCCGATCCACGGAATCGGCACTGTCGACCGGCCCGATCGCCTCCTATCGTTGTCCCGCGCCGCCCCGAGAAAGGACTCAGACCCATGTCCGACCGATCCGACCACCAGGCCATCATCGATGTGTTGAACCGATACAGCTACGCGCTGGATCCACGCGACTGGCCGATGCTCGAGGACCTCCACCCCGAGGCCACCGGCGATTACGGCGGTTTCCAGGCCGAGGACGGGGCGACGCTCATCCAGACCATCTCCGGATATCTCGATTCTTGCGGGCCCTCCCAGCATCTACTGGGCAACTACCGCGTCACCGTCGAGGACGATGACGCCGAGTCGAGCTGCTACATCCGCGTCATCCACATCGAGGAAGGCGAGCGAGCCGGCCTGCGGCCCTACGAATCCATCGGGACCTACCATGATCGCCTACGGCGCACCCCCGAGGGCGGGCGGATCGTGCACCGACGCTTCGACGTCCGGATCCAGGTGGACGATATCGCCGTTCTCGGAGCACCATCGAATTCCTGAGCATGCTCCGCATGCAGCACGACCGCTCCGCCCGTTATGCGCCGGGCGGAGCGGACATGTATCCGGGTCAACGACTCCCGAGTTCGATCTGCGCGAGGAACGGATTCCGCGCTGCCTGCTCGTGATAACCGTTTGCGTCTCGCACACAGACCGGGCACCAGTGCCCGGCGGTGAGGATCAATCGTGGAGAGCCGCGGAACTCATGGCCGGAGGCGCAGGCCCAGTCGAGCGGCGTGGCGATATCACCGGTGGTCATCTCCGGCGAATGCAGGACGCCGCCACGGAAATCGGCCACTCCCTTCATATCGGAGGTGTTCCATCGCTGCGCCGGCTTGTCCTCGTCGTATCCGTGGTCGAGACGATGCGGCGTACGGTCCGGCTGCGGCGGCGAGAAGGTGCTCCAGTCGCCGATCGCCTCCCATTCCGCCCGTGAACCGAAGTACGCGTTGATCGCAGCTTCGTCCCCCGCGCGGATATAGCTCATCGTGCCGCGGTGTTTCCGGGTCAGCGGCGCCATCACGAAGCGCTTCACGATGACCGGGGGAACGCGTCCGGCATTGCGCACGGACGCGGGTGCGGCGGCGACGGCGCGCCGGAGGGCGGCGACGAAGCTGTCGCGGCGGAACGGAACGAGTTCTTCGAGGCGATCGGAGTCGGTGTACCACTGGCCGTGGAAGTTGCGGGTGGCGAACCAGTTCCGCTCGTACCACCGGCGCACGTCCCGCACACCCATGGCGGCCGCCATCTCGGTCTGCAACTCCCAGTTCGTGAGGCGCCAGGCCTCTCCCCCACCGATGTTGTAGACCCCTTGCCAGAACTCTTCCGGCGCGGTGCCCATACAGATCTCGGCCAATAGCCGGGAGGCGTCCTCTACCGATACCCACTCCATCACCCCTGCGAACGGCGAGTGGGTCATGATCGGGTCCCGGATCTCCAGCATGCCGGGGTGGAAGATGCCGGTTTGCCGCAGCCATACCCACTTCGGCAGTCCCGACTCGACGAGTATCTTCTCGGCGATGATCTTGCTTTGCCCGTACTCGTCGTACTGTGCGACACGCAGCGGGTCGCCTACGCGACCCCAGTGGTGTGGTGGGTTGCGGTCGCCGGTCTCGGCAATCGTGCCGATCATCACGACCCCGACAGCGGCGGGGTCGGGTTGTGCTCGTACGGCCCGGACGATGTTCTCGGCGCTGCCGACATTGACGCGGTGGGCGAGTTCGGGATGGTCGTCGGCATACGGGGAGACCACGGCACCGATGTGCAGTACGTAGTCCGCGCCGGTCACACAGGACAGCACCGTGTCGTAGTCGGTGAGATCGCCGAAAACCACCTCGAGGTTGTCCATATCCTCGAACTCGCGCATGACCGCACGGTCCTGCGCTGTGGGCAGAGCCAACGCGACCACGTGGAACGAGTCCCCGCGTTCGCGGAACTCACGCAGAATGTAGCGTCCCCAGTTTCCCGTTCCCCCGGTGAGGAATACCCTCGTCCGTCCCGCCGCCTGTGTCGTCACGCCATATCCTTCCATTGCCCGGCCGTCGGTGCACGTCGTTCACGGAATCGAGCGGGTCGCTCGGCCTCGCCAGGACCGTAGGGCCACGGGCCGCGAGATAGCGGGTCTTCCCGTCCAATGGGATGCGCAACGACGCGGCGAGCATGCTCCGGTCTGTCCATCGCTATCCCGCGGAGCGGGACGCAGACACCGCAACTATAGCGCGCTAGTATCGGCCCCGTGATCCCATGAGGAGGGTGTATGGCTGGAATGACGGAACCGGTCAATCCGTATCTGCCGGAGGGGGGTGCATATCCCGGATGGAGAGGTGCACGTCTTCGACGGCCGGGTCTATGTCTTCGGCAGCCACACCGCACTCGACACCAACATGGTGACGGTCGAAGACGGTCCGCACCGGCTATTGCCGATATCACCGAAAGCCGCGGAACCAGCTTCGCCGGCCACGAAATCTTCGAGGCATCCTCGATCCACCGCATCGGCGACACCTACTATCTTGTGTATTCAGACGTCGATGCACACAATCTCGCGTACGCAACCAGCAGTTCTCCCACGGGGGGCTTCACCTACCGTGGCGCGCTGATCTCCAACGGCGACATCGGTTTCGACGGCCGCGGCATCATGGGCGGCGCCATGGCGTTCGGCAATAATCACGGCTGCGTCGAGCAGATCAACGGTCGCTGGTATGTCTTCTACCACCGGCACACCGACGGCCGTCACGCTTCGCGCCAGGCCTGCGCCGAGCCGATCGAGCTCCGACCGGACGGAACGTTCTCGCGTGCCCGGCTCAGCAGCTCCGGTCTCCACGCGGAACGGCTACCGGGTACGGGCACCTACCGCCGGGTCCCGCAGTTTCGCACACCCGGCGGGCACCGTGAGCGTCGTCACGCGCGGCACGGGGAGCGGATGTCTGGACGTCACCACACCAGCAGGTGATCGCCTCGCGGAGATCCCCGTGTCACGCAGCCGCTCGTGGACCGCCTCGCCCGTCGTCCCGCTCATGACACCACCGGACGATGACGATGTCACACTGATGTTCACCTATCGCGGTGGCGGTCGGCTCGACCTCGCCTCCTTCACTCTCGGGGCAGGCGCGCGCCGCGAGCACGCACGCGACTTCCCCACCTCGAACGCATCCGACGGATAGGCACCCGCCTCGCCGCCGCCGCACCGTCCTGGGACCACCTCGGCCGGACCAGGCAATCAGGTGGTCTCCCGCGCGACGACCAGTGCACGCGACTCCGGGCCGGCGGTGGGCGGTTGCGTGCCCTCCACCACGCTCAGCGCGGTCGCGGCGAGACGCCTGCCCAGCCCCACCGTGTCGACGCGGATGCTCGAGAGCGCCGGCACGAACAGGGACGCGATCGGGGAGTCGTCGTGCCCGATCACCCCGAGCCGGTCGGGAACCGCGATGCCCTGGCGCAGTGCGGCCCCGACGACGAGCGCGGCGATATCGTCGTTGTAGGCGACGACCGCGTCGACACCGCGTTCCAACCAGGCGGACACGACAGCCGATGCGTTGCCGGCGTCCAGATCGGCGTCGGCGTGCAGCTGTGTGCCGTGTGCGCGCAGCGTGTCCGCCGCCAGCGAGCGACGCTGCGCCACGAGTTCGGCGATCCGGGCATCGGTGGAACCGGCGAAAGCGATGGCGCGGCGCCCCCGCTCGAGCAGATGCTCGGCCTGGAGCCGCGGACCGACGGCGAACTCGAGGCCGCGCTCGAGCTCGGTGTCCCCGCCCGGCGTCGGCGCCACGACGTGCGCGACCCCTCCGTCCACGATCGCGGCGCGCTGCCCGTCACTGAGCGGCACGATACTGAGCACCACGTGGGGACCGAGCGACTCCCACAACGGCTGGGCCTGACCGTCGGGATGCGGCGTCATCGTCACGAGGGCGTACCCGGCACGATCCAACGCCAGGGAGGCTTCGTCGATGTTGCCGCGCATGCTGTAGTCGATCGGCCAGTCGGGAAGGATCAGCAGCACGATCCGGCTCCGGCCGCTCGCCAGGGCCCGCGCGGCCGAGTTGGCCCGGTAGCCCAGCCGCTTCGCCTCGGCCAGCACCCGCTCGCGAGTGGCGGGAGAGATCGTCTGGCCCGGCGTATCGTTCAGGACGAAGCCGACCGTCGCTCGCGACAGCCCGAGCGACCTCGCCACATCGGCAGCCGTCACACGTCGCGCCGCCTCCTCCCGCGCCATTCGGATACCTTTCGCCACGGCATCGAGACTATCGCTTGCGCCTGCTGACGGCCGCCCACAGCGACTGCGGACGGGACATCTGAGGTCTGAACACCGACGACGGACGAAGCCTCAACGATGCGGGCTGTCCTCGCGTCGATGAGGCAATCCGACCGGAACAACTCGCACCATCGGCCACCCATGGGCCCGGTCACGTCCACACCGAGGGCGAGCGCTCTGTTCCGGGCGGCCCGGGCCGAAATGACATGACTACCTCCGCGTCGAGGCGGATTCGTCGGGGATGCCGTCCAGTACGGTGGCGTATTCCGTACGCAGCTGCCGCTTGAGGACTTTTCCGGACGGATTCTTGGGCAGGGATTCGGTGATCACCACATGCTTCGGACATTTGAATCCGGCCAGGACGGAACGGGAGTGGCTCATCACGGCTTCAGCGGTGAGCCCACTGCCGTCTTTGGGTACTACCACCGCGACGACCGCTTCCACCCACCGTTCGTGGGCAACACCGAAAACAGCTACCTCGCTGACATCGCCGAGCCGGTAGATGGCTTCCTCGACCTCCCGGCCGGCCACGTTCTCGCCGCCCGTCTTGATCATGTCCTTCTTCCGGTCGACCACGTACAGGTAACCGTCATCGTCGAAATAACCCAGGTCCCCGGAGTGCAACCAGCCCCCGCGGAAAGTTTCCGCGGTCTTGCTGTCATCGTCGTGGTAGCCGATAGTCGCCTGCGGAGACCGGTGCACGATCTCACCGATCACGCCGGCCGCCACCGGTACGTCGCCATCGTCGACGATGAGCGTTTCGACATTGAGCACAGGCCGCCCCGCGGACCCGGCATGGGAACGCTGGCGGCCGGGATCGAGAATGGTCGCTACCGGGGCCATCTCCGTCTGGCCGTAAAAGTTCCACAGATCCAGCGCGGGCAGACGCCGCTGGATTTCGTCGAGGACCGCCACCGGCATGGCGGAAGCGCCGTAGTACCCCTTGCGCAGCGACGACAGATCGGTCTGGTCGAAAGCCGGGGAACGGAGCAGGCCGATCCACACCGTGGGCGGCGCGAAGAATTTGGTGGCCCGGTGTTTCTCGATGGCGCGCAGCACAGTCTCCGGGTCCGGGCCCGGCACGATGATGCCCGTCGCACCGAGGTAGATATCCGTTCCCAGGAAGCAGTCCAGCTGGGCGCAGTGGTACAGCGGCATCGCATGGACCTCCACGTCATCGCCCGACATACCGCCGTCGACCGCACACGAGACGTACTGCCACAGCAGCGAACGACTCGACAGCAGTACACCTTTCGGACGGGATTCAGTTCCGGAGGTGAACATCATCCGGATCGGATCGTCGTCGTCGACATCCACATCCGGCGCCGCGCCGTCGTGGCCGAGCCAGCTCTGCAGATCCGCCCAGCCCGGCCGGGGGTCGCCCGCGCCGGTGCGGAGCTGCATGCGCGCCGACACTCGGCCCGCCGACTGCGTCAGCGCCGCATCGGCGATGGGTATCAGTGAGTCCTCGACCACGAACCCGGTTGCCCCACTCGCATCGAGGAGGTAGGCGATCTCGGCGGCGCCGAGCATGAAGTTCAATGGAACGAAAACCACCCCGGCGCGCGCCGTGGCGAAGTTCAGCACCGCGAACTGCCAGCAGTTGCGGGAGAGGATCGCCAGCCGGGAACCTTTCCCGAACCCTGCGTGCACCAGGCCGGCGGCGGTGCGGTCCACCGCGGCGTCGAACTCGGCGAACGACAGGGAGGTGGCACCGTCGACGACGGCGGTCTTGCCGCGTTCGCGTCGAGCGGCTCGGCGCGGAAGGTCGCCCAGGGTATGACGGCGGGCTCCCCGGATCACAGAATTGGACATCGAAACTCATTTCAACTGGTTCGAACAGGAGCCTGAACCGGTCGCGCCGGTCGGGGAGAGCAATCCGGTCATGACGACTCCCGTGACGAAGTACGGCTTCGAAGGCGAAGTATGCCGCCCAGCACCTACTTCGTGAACCCGATTCGGAGAATCCGCTCGCTTGTCTACCAGCAGTTTTCCAAGTAGCAGACACCATTCCGTTGGACGGGAGAACCACTGGACGGCAGGGCCCCGGCGCGGGATACTGCACTGTTGCTCGTCACCGGAGCTGGTTGCGTGCTACATGCCGGCGTATCCCGGCATGCCCGGCCCGGCCGACCCCCGGCGGTGAGACCAGCCGTCGCCGGTCCGGCACACGCCCGCGGTTTGTGGTCTCGAGCCTCTGCTCGATCACCCGGCGAATGCCATGTGGGGCATCCCTTCACCGAGACTCGGAATGACGAGCAGCGACCCGGCCGGCGGCTCCGGCTCGGCCAGACCGGTACGCCGAGCGCTTGCCGTTGATATCCCAGCATGCCGTTTCGACACAGGCGATTCCGGACATCACGATGTCCCCCGCACGGCCGTAGTCGCCGTACTTCCTCCGGCGGACCAGATCCTCGACGGCAAACGGATCAGAGCCCAGAATGTGATTGTCCGCGGCCTCGCGTAGGTAGCCCAGCAGCGCGTCGGTATGGCCGAGCATGCGGGTTCGCCGACCCCGGTTCAGGCCTTCGCCGGTATGGACGAGAACGTAGGTCAGGTTCCGCCACGGGCTATGGCTGTGAACTCCCGAGCAGCGGGATGACCTCTGTGCTGTGTGATACCTATCCGCTTCTATTGTGTGACCCACCACTTTGCGCAAGCCGGCCGGATACGGCGCGTTCGGTGACACGATCGAGAGGTTGATTCACATGGCGGTCGACTCATCTGCACTGCCCCCGGATGTCGATCCGGTGCCGTCACCGGACGGAGGCGGCGGGGGATGGACGCTACGTCTCGTCCTGGGCCTCGCCGCAATCATTGTGCTCCTCGAGGTGTTCTCGATCAGCTACATGATGGTGTCGACGGCGCTGCCCGATATCGCCGTTCACTTCGGTACCGATCAGGTGGCCTGGACGGTGACCGCTTTCGCGTTGACCGGAGCCGTCGTTTCACCGTTGATCGCCAAGCTGGCTCTGATGTACGGCAAACGGACCATGCTCATCACCTGCGTCGGAATCGCCTCGGCCGGCGCGCTCATCAGTGCACTTGCGCCGTCGTATGCGATTTTGATCACCGGCCGCGCGATCTTCGGGTTTCTCATCCCGTGCCTGTTCCTCAGCTATCTGCTGATCCGCGATGTGTTCCCGCCCCGGACCGTACCCATGGCCATCAGCATCGTCACCAGCGGTATGGGTCTCATCGCGGTACCCGCCCCGTTCCTCACCGGATTCCTGCTCGACCGTTTCGGTTTCCGGAGCGTCTTCTGGTTCTTCTTCGTGACAACCTTCGTTCTGATGATCATCATCCGGATGCTGGTCGAAGAGTCCGATATTCACGTCAGTTCCAAGCTGGACATCATCGGCGCATGTTTGCTCGGTACCGGCGTCGCCGGGGTGCTCATCGCGATCAGCTTCGGGCCGAAGTGGGGTTGGACCGCGTCACTCACGCTGATGTTCCTCGCCGCGGGTGTGGTACTACTCGTTGTCTGGGCGCTGTCTGCCCGGCACCTGGCCGATCCCCTCATCGACCTCGCAGTGCTGTGCCGTCGCTCCGTCCTGCTCACTGTCACCTCCTCGGGCCTGGCATACGGCGTCTCGGGACTGTTCGGGACACTGCTGCCCACAATGGTCATGGCGCCCATAGTGTTCGATCTGGGCTATGGGTGGGGTCTATCGGCGGAGGAGTTCGCCTTCTTCCAACTGCCGGTGGTGATCGGCGTCGTGATCAGCGGATTGATCGCGGGCTTCCTCATGGGCCGTGGGCGGACACCGCGGGTCGCCATGATCACCGGTTTGGCCATCAATTCGCTCGGGTTCATCTTGCTGGCCGCCGAACACGGCAACCGATTATTGATAATGGTCTTCGGTGCAGTCGTCGGGTTCGGACAAGGAATGGCCTATGCCGCGATACCGAACCTCGTGGTCACCACCGTGGAAGTGGAGTTCCAAGCCGAAACGGCGAGCATCGTGTCAGTGGCCAAAGGCTTGTTCTCCTCGATACTCGCACTGGTCGCCTTCACGGTGATGAACAACTCTTTCGTCGCGACAACGGTGAAAGGGTCTGCCTTTTACTCATACGACGGGTTCACCGCTGCGTTCTCGATCGCGGCCGGCGCTGCCGTCTTCGGGCTGATACTCGCCGTGGCGCTTCCGCGGCGCATCCAATCGGCCATCGTCGCCGCCCCGAAGCAAACGGCTGGTTCCCACTGACCGATCCCAGGCAACACGACCACCCGGCTGCAGAGCCGGGTGGTCGTCGTTTCCGTCCGGCCATCATCTCTGCGAGGCCCTTGTCAGGGACAACAGGCTTCTGATTCGGGCCGGTCGCATGCCCAGGGAAATGTGCTGCTTCGCCAAACGGATGTCGGGCGGCCGCACCGTCGCGGGCCAATAGCTCGATCGCGCGGTGATCAGCTGTGCTCGACACTCCTGAGCGAGGATGTGGGCATCCCCAAATCGGCATCAGGTCAGATTCTGCACAAGGATCTGCGCCGGTCGCGCAGAACAGGCAGCGTCGGCAGCCGCACTTCCTCGCCGATTTGCTCGTGGACGCCGATGTGCAGATCTCGAAGGGCGCACTGGCAACCGTTACCACCGCGCTGTCGCCGCGGCGCCCTGAAGCACCCGGTCGCAACCCCTTCGGCGCCATTTCGAAAGGACTCCCCGCCATGTCGGTGCGCCGGCTCAACCACGCCGTTCTCTATACCCGCGACCTCGACCGCGCTGTCGACTTCTACACCACCACCCTGCAATTCGTCGTCGCCCACCACGTTCCGGGAAGGGCAGCGGCTCTCCGCGCGGCCACCATGGACAACGACCACGACCTGGAACTGTTCGCGCTCGGCGACCAAGCCCCCGGCCCCGGCCGAGTCGGTCTCTACCACCTCGCCCGGGAAGTCGGCACCCTCGGCGAGCTCGCCGAGACCGGTCGGCGTCTGCAATCGAGAAACGCTCTCGCCGGTGCCTCGGACAATCTCATGTCCAAGTCGTTCTACGCGAAGGACCCCGACGGAAACGAGTTCGAAGTAATGTGGCGGGTCCCCCGATCCGACTGGCCCGACACCGGCGACCTGCGTCCCCGCCCCGTGGACCTGGACGCAGCCATCGCCCGCTGGGGGCGCCGACCGCGCCACCGGGGCCGCAGCCGGCCCGGCCACATGATCAACATGACGCCGCCACCGCGATGGCCTGCCCCAGCCCCCTTACACCCCGGAACTTCGCTGGGCAGGCGAGGAAATCGAGCATCACAGCGCGGGCGTTGGACCGGTGGCGTCGATGTCGGCGGATAAGCTGTCGTTGCCGCCGATGGCGCTCTTCGGCCGGAGTACGGTTACGACACATTGCATCTCAACGGCTCCAGCTACAGAGCATGGGCCGAAGCGATCCGGCCCTTCTTCTCGAACACGGCAGGCCGGTCGCCAAAGCTTGATCGTGCCGCACCTGCGCGCGCAGGACGTGTGGACGGGCCGGGAGTGGCGCGCGCTCGCCGAACTGGTTGATGTAGTCATGGTCGATGGCGCGATACTCAGCGGTGGCGCTGATTCCGCTCAGCCCTGGGCCAGTGCCCAGCCTTCCGTGCGCACTCGCCCCGACCCAGCATCTTCGCCTGTGACACGGACGGATTCGGCCGGGCCGTGAGCGGCGCGGGCGGGCCAACTGTGAACGCTGTGCGCTCACCGCAGCGGAACGCGCGAGCCCTCGGCGGCCTGTGCGCTCCTGGCACCGTGTCTTTCCTGGATCTCGGCTTGTCGCGCCGGCAGGTTCTTCTCGACGGTGAAGAAAATCATGAGGACGAACATGATGACTCCGACGATCACTTCGAGCCCCGCGAACGCGAATGTGATGGTGGATCGGACGGAATCGCTCTGCGTGGCGGCGAACTCACCGTTCCCGTGGAGCCGAGGTGCGACGTAACCGGAGGCGGACAGCATCCAGTTGAACACCCCCGCCCCCATCGCGCTGACGGCAACGGCGATCGTACTGTAGATCGACATCGCGGCACCGTCGGGCCGGAAGCCTATCCTCCACTCGAGGTTGTCGAGCGTGTCCGCGAACAGTGCGAGCAGCACGTAGGCGACGGGCAGGGCTCCTACGTTCTTGATGAACTGGCCGATGAGCACGGTGATCATGTCGTAGGGGAACATCCAACAGACGGCGCTTCCGACGATATAGAGCGCGAGGCCCAGCATGATCAGGTTCCGCTTCCCCACCCGCTCGACCAGGGGCCACACGAGGAAGACTCCGATTCCCATCGGGATTCCCCCGATCGCGGAGATCAGCACTTGCGTGATGCCGTCGTTGTAGGTGCCGAGCACGTAGTTGGAGTAGTACACGAGGCTGATGTTCTTGATGCCCGCGGCAGCGGTGTAGAGGAAGAAGAATCCGAACAGCAGCAGCATGTAGCGGTCGGTGATAACCGCGGCGAGCTGCTTGGCGTAAGGCAGCCGGGGGACGGCACTCTCGCCGGCCTCCTCGGAAATACGCTCACGCGTGTAGTAGTACTCGAGCAGCGTCAGGGGCAGAGCAATGATCGACAGAACGCACATGACGGTGAGCCAGGCGGATCTGTCGATCCCCATGATCGGCAGCAGCACCGCGGGGAAAACGAGGGCGACGATAATGCCCGTGGACATGATGGTCGCGACCTGGGTCAGCACCGAGAGCTTGCCGCGTTGTGTGACGTCACGGGTGGAGAGCGGCACCATGAGCCCGTGGCCCATGTTGTACAGGGTGAAGGCGAACGAGAAGAACAGGTTGTAGGAGACCATGATCCAGGCCGCCTTGATCACGTCGTTGCCCTCGGGGACGGTGAACAAGAGGATTCCGGCGACGGTGAGCAGCGGGGCGCTGAGCAGGATATAGGGGCGGGCCTTGCCCTGCCGGGTGCGTGTGTGGTCGATGACGAACCCCATAACGAAGTTCGTCCCGGCGTGCAGGAATTGCGCGGCGATCGGGAAGACGACCAGGAAGGCTCCGCCCCACATACCGGAGAGATCGAGCACGTCGGTGTAATAGACGTTCAGATAGGTCAGTAGAACGGCGTTGAGAAGCAGCGCCCCCATCGGGCCGACCAGGTAGCCGAGCCACTGTTCTTTGCCGGTGACGGCGTCGCTGCGGACCCGCGAGGCGAACAACGGTGCCCGGAGCAGACCCGGGCCTTGAATGATCTTGGTCATGATCCGGGAGCCTCCTTGCTCATGAGCCACTGTCACGGCCCACGACAAGGCACGCTCGGCTAGACTAGCACGAGCTAGTTGACGCAAGCCGCAACAACAGCGCCCGGCGCCGGGAAAGCGGCCGGGCGACGGCCGCTTTCTCGACAGATGGACAAAAGGGAGCCGGTCATATGCTGACCCCGACCGATCTCAGGACCGAATGCCTGACCGACCCGATCGGTATCGACCTGCGGGCCCCACGACTGTTCTGGACATGCGAGGGTGGCGTCTCGCAAACCGCATACCAGATCCGCGCGCGGCGCGGCGGGGAGATCGTATGGGATACCGGAAAGACGCCGGGCGGCGTGATGGCGGGCATTGCGTGGGACGGGGCGCAACTGGGTAGCCGTGACCTGGTCGAGTGGGGCGTCCGGCTGTGGGACGAGGCCGACCGGCCCGGGCCGTGGTCGACCGCGACGTTCGAGCTGGGACTGCTCGACCCCGCCGAGTGGCGAGCCGGCTGGATCACCGGCGACTATCGCCCGCGCCGTAATCGGCGCTACCCCGTCGACTGCTTCCGCACGGCGTTCACCATAGCCAGAACAGCGGCCGAAGCCCGGCTCTACATCACCTCGTGTGGGCTCTACGAGGCCCAGATCAACGGCCACCGGGTGGGTGACTTCGTGATGGCGCCCGGGTTCACCGCGTACAGCAAGCGATTGCACTACCAGACCTACGATGTCACCGACCTGATTCGTCAGGGCGAGAACGCCCTCGAGGTCCAGCTCGCCGACGGCTGGTTCCGGGGCAGCGTCGGCGCGATGGGCGCTCGCAACGTCTACGGCCGCGAGACCAAGCTCCTGGCCCAACTCGAGATCACCACCGCGGACGGCGTGCGCAGGATCATCGGAACGGATAAGTCATGGCAGTGGTCGGACGACGGCCCGATCCGATTCGCCGATATGAAGGACGGCGAGATCGTGCAGCTGGGCCGGCAGCCATCCTACGGTGGCGGCGCACGCGAGACGTCCTACCCGGTCGTGCCCTCGGCGTCGAACAATGTCCCCGTACGGGAGAAGGAACGCTTCACGCCGAGCATCTCCCGTACGCCGTCGGGGAAACAATTGCTGGACTTCGGTCAGAACATCGCCGGGTACATCGAACTCGATATCGCGGCCCAGGCGGGTGACCGGCTGCTGATCCGGTTCGCCGAGCGCCTCGACGACAGCGGCGAACTCGACCCGAGCCCCGTTCAGGTACGCGCCGGCAAGCCCACGGCCTCACCGAAACAGGAGGTCCTTCTCCTGTGCACGGACGGTGCCAACCATTACACAACGAGCTTCGCGGTGTTCGGCTTCCGCTACGCCCAAGTCGACTCGGACCTCGAGCTCGACCCGGCGGACGTCACTGCGATCGCGGTGTACTCGGATATGGCGCAGACGGCGCGGTTCGAGTGTTCGAACCGGCTGGTGAACCGCCTCGTGGAGAACACACTGTGGAGTATGAAGGGCAATTTCCTCGACGTGCCCACCGACTGCCCCACCCGTGAGCGTGCCCCGTGGACGGGCGATGTGCAGATCTTCACCCGCACCGGGAGTTTCCTCATGGACACCTCGGCGTTCCTGCGGAAATGGCTTGCCGACCTCCGTGATCGGCAGGGCACCGACGGCCGGGTACCGTGCCTCGCCCCGGACGTACGCAACAACGAGTACGTCCCCGGTATCGATTTCATCAAGCGAATGGACGGGTCCGCGGGTTGGGCGGATGCGGCGGTGCTGGTGCCGCTGCGGCTCTACGAATTATACCGCGACAGAGAGCTTCTGCGGGAGTCCTACGAGTCGATGAAGGCCCATATCCTTTTCCAGATCGGCCGTACCAATCGCACGGGTCTGTTCGCAAAGCCGTTCCCGAAGCCCGACCGGAAGTACATATCGAACGCGGGGCAGGCATTCGGGGAATGGCTGGAGCCGAAAGATGTCTACGAGCAGAGCATGCCGTGGGATTTCATCGCCCCGCATCCCGAGGTGGCCACCGCGTATCTCGCCCATGCCTGCGGACTCATGGTAGAGGTCGCGAAGCTCCTCGGTCACGACGAGGATATTCCGCTCTATGCGGAGTACCACCGCGGCTGCACCCGGGCGTACGTGAACCAGTTCACGCCGATCGATACCGACCGGCAGAGCAAGCTCGTCCGGCCGCTCGCGTTGGGTCTGCTCGACGGAGAGGAGGCCGAGCAGGCGTTCACCCGGCTGATTGCTGCGATCGAGCGGCGCGACTACCGCGTCGGCACCGGATTCCTCTCCACTCCATTGATCCTGCCCCTGCTCAGCCGGCGGGGCCGCAACGATATCGCGTACCGGATGCTGGAGAACGAGCAGGCTCCAGGCTGGCTGCACGAGGTGCTGGCGGGGGCGACCACCGTATGGGAGGACTGGGAGGGCGAGGCGAGCCGCAACCACTACTCACCTGGATCGGTGTGCCAGTGGCTCTTCGAGACCGTCTGCGGGATCGACATCAGCGGCGAGAACACCTTCACGATCGCACCCCGGCCAGGCGGCACGATGACGCACGCGAGCCTGTCGTACGACAGCATTTTCGGGACGGTGGCGTCTTCATGGGTGCGCGATGCCGGGACGGTGAAGTACAGGTTCACGGTACCGGCGAACACCACAGCACGGATCCGGCTACCCGGTGGGCGGGTCGAAGATGTCCACGCCGGAGCGTGGGAATACGAGGAGACCGACTTCGTGGGGGCGACGTGAACCGCGATCCGACTCAGGTGGATTCGCGGTGGACGACGGTGAACTCGGGCGTAACGGGCTGTGGAGCCGTGGTCCGCTTCCCGGCGCCGTGCAACGCGAGCTCGGCGACGTACCGGGCGAGCCCACCCATCTCCATGCGCACGCTCGACAACGCGGGCACGAAGACCTCCCCGAACCGGGAGTCGTCGTGCCCGATCACCGCCAGCGGCGCCGGGACGCCGATCCCCGCGCGCACCGCTGCTCCGGTGACCAACGCGGCGGTGTAGTCGTTGTACGCGATCACGCCGGTGACCCCGCTGTCCCGCCATTGTTCGACGGCCTCGGCGGCCGAACCCGCGCCCGCCTTACCGGCCTGCCGGGCGTCTGGAGGCTGCAGGCCCAGCTCGCGAGCGGTTTCCCGCGCTGCGGCGAGCCGGGTCGCCGCGAGATCTGCCAGGCGCGGGTCGTCCGGGAGCGCGTAGGCCAGCCGGCGGTGCCCGCGCTCGTACAGATGCCTGACCTGGTGACCGGCCCCGCCCGCCGCCACCGCTACTGCGGCCTCGAGCGGCGCGGTGACCACAGTGCGCACCCCGCTCTCCCGCGCCGACCGCGCCTCGGCCTCATCTAACTCCCCGAGACCGAGAATCACGTCCGGATGCAACATCTCCCACAGCGGCCGCGCCCGGTCACCGGCCCGTCGCGTGTAGGGCACCAGCGTGTATCCGGCCCGGTCGAGGTGGTAGGAGACTTCCTCGAAGAATTCGGACATGCTGGTCTCGACCGGCCAATCCGGCTGCAGCAGCATGATCAGCCGGGTGCTGCCGCGTCGCAGGGCCTGGGCCGCCGCGTTGGGCCGGTAACCGAGCCGCTCGGCCTCGGCGAGTACACGCCGGCGGGTCGTCTCCGGAATCGTCTGCCCGGGGGTGTTGTTCAGCACGAAACCCACGGTGGCGCGCGAAAGACCCAGGGAACGTGCCACATCGGCGGCCGTCACGCGTTTCTTGGTCGTCGGCATCCGATTACCTCCCGAAGCTCCGGATGCGCACATGATCCGGCCCTTCGGACACTAGCACGTGCAGAGGTCGTCTCTCACCGCGTGGACCTGCCATTATTCCGGTCGATGCTGCTCGCATGCTCCGCCGCGGGCAGGAGGTGAACCAGCCGCTGGCCCGGCATCATCGTAGTTCTCCGGGGTCCCGCGGACCGACCGCGGCTTCGAGATCGGACCGCAGCTCCGCCGAGGCGCCGGGAACGTATTCGAGCAGTGTGTTCAGCGAGATCGCCGCGGCCTCGGGGGCCTTGCCGTCGATCGGCACGCCGGGGAAATGGTGGTCGAATACCTTGGTCAGCGCGTCCCATATGCGCGAATCCTCGGCCAGTGTGCTCAGCGGCGTGTCCATCGTGTAGCCGAGCGCGTCGGGGGTGCGCGGCAGGCTGTACTCCCACCGGTGCTTACCCGCGGCCACCGTGACGACCCGGCCGTCGGGATCGTGCGGGAGCACCACCGTCGCGTCCACTCCCTCCGGGATCGTGACCGCGACGGTCATGACCTCTTCGGCGATCCGCCAGGCCACCCGGAAGCGGCCGTGGGCGGTGTCGTGGGTCAGTGTCGCGTGTGTCAGGTCGCCGCCGGGAAGCGGTGCGACCCGCACCGCGCGGTATCCGGGTTCCACCGGCACGAGCCCACCCACGACCCGGTGCATCCAGTCGGCGACCGCCCCGTAGGCATAGTGGTTGAGCGAGGTCATCCCGGAGGGATGCAGCGTGCCGTCGGGACGGATGGCGTCCCACCGCTCCCAGATCGTGGTCGCGCCCATGGTCACCGGATACAGGAAGGACGGCAGATCGGTCTGCAGGAAGGTGCGATAGGCCTCCTCTCCCCGGCCGGCCGCGGTCAGCGCGGGCAGCATGTGCGGTGTGCCTGCGAAACCGGTCGAGATCCGATATCCGTTGCGCGCCGAGATATCCGCGAGCCGGTCGCCGGCGCGGCCGAGCTGTTCCGCGTCGAGGAGGTCGAAAACGACGGCCAGTGCGTAGGCGGTGGCGGTCTCACCGGCCACCCGTCCCGATGCGGTGACGTACTCGCGCCGGAAGGCGGCCCGGACCCGGGTGGCGAGTTCCTCGAACTCCGCGGCGTCGGCGTCGTCGTGACCGAGGATCCGAGCGGCACGCGCCAATTGTCCGGCCGCACGGCAGAAGTATGCCTGCGCGACCAGGTACCGGTCGGTTTTCGCCTCGGAAGGACGGTCCTCCGGGGCGTCGGGGTCCAGCCAGTCACCGAACTGGAACCCCGTGCTCCACAGGTCGTCGGTGTCCAGCCGTCCGGCCACATCGCGCACGAACATGGTCATCGAGGGGTATGCGCGCCGGAGGATCTCCACGTCGCCGTACTCCCAGTACAACGTCCAGGGAATGCCGACGGCGGCGTCACCCCACAGCGCCGTCTGCGGGGAGGGGGCGGTGAGCACGTCGGGAACCACGAACGGCACCCCGCCCTGCTCCGCCTGTTCGGCCGCCAGGTCCGCGAGCCAGGACCCCAGCACACCCCGCACGTCGTACAGGAAGGCGGCCGCCGGCGCGAAAGCGTGAATATCACCGGTCCAGCCGAGACGTTCGTCGCGCTGTGGGCAGTCGGTGGGGACGCCCACGAAGTTACCCCGCATCGACCAAACCACATTCGAGTACAACTGGTTCACTCGTTCGTCGGAGGTCTCCAGCCAGCCGGTCCGGGTCATCTCGCTGTGCACGACGACCGCCGTCAGCGCGCCCAGCTCGAGCTCACCGGGCCAGCCGTCGACCTCGACATAGCGGAAGCCGTGGAAGGTGAAGCGCGGCTCCCACGTCTCGGCGCCCTCGCCCCGCAGTATGTAGCGATCGGTGGCCACCGCGGTCCGCAGCGTGGTGGTATCGACGTCGCCGTCGCGCAACAGTTCGGCGTGCCGCAACGTCACCGTCGTCCCCGCGGGCCCCTCGACGGTGAGCCGGGTCCAGCCCGTGATGATCCGGCCGAAATCGACGACATAGCGGTGATCCGGACGGGCCGTCACCGAGACCGCAGCGAGCTGCTCGATCCGGCGGATCGGCGAGCCGATCGGTTCGACAAGAGTGTCGGTGCGCCACTCGAAGTCGGTGACCGGGTGCCACTGGCTCGCATCGAATCCGGGCGCGTTCCATCCGGTCGGTTCGAGCCGGGCGTCATGGGTCTCGCCGTCGTAGAGGCTGTGGGCCGTCACCGCTCCCGTAGCGGAGGTGAATCCCGGCCCGGACGCGATGGTCTCGCGGTGGTCGCCGTGGTCGAGTTCCAGCTCGAGGAAGAGCGCCGGCCGGTCGGCATAGTGATGATTCTTCCCCTCGAACCCGAACCGGCCGACCGCCCAGCCTTCGCCGACCACCGCGCCCACCACATTCTGCCCCTGCGTGATGAGGTCGGTGACGTCGTAGCTGCTCACCTGGAGGCGATGGCGATAGGAGGTCCATCCGGGGGCGAGCACGTCGTCGCCGACCCGGGTGCCGTTCAGGTGCGGTTCGACCAGGCCGATGGCCGTTACACGCAGGGTGGCGCGCCGCGGCCGGGCCGCGACCTCGAACTCGCGACGGAAGTACGGGGCCGGCCCCGCCTCGCCGAGTTCGAGAGCCGGAGTGATGAAAACACCGCGCGACTGCGCTGCGGACACCGTTGTCATGTGATCACCTCAAGGGAAGACGACATTCCTACTCACTTTTCCTATCGATCCGGCCGGAATCCCCCCGGATCCCCAGCAGGGCCCACAGCCCGCGCACGGTATGGCCGTTCGCGCTGTCGACGACGAACCGGGCCAGGCGGGGCGACATCCTCCCCCGACTCATCTGTGTCATGTTCCGCAGCGGAAGGCCGGCGGCCGAGTGCATGAGCATTCTGAACTGGACGTCCCGATAGTCGACCCGGCCGCCGGCATGCCGGGCCACCGTGCGTTCCACCCCGCGGAACAGGAGGCGGCACACCGGGCTCGCGTCCTTGATGTCGAACAGGGAGCTGTTCAGGTCGAAAGTTCCCCGGCCGGGTGCCACGACCGGCGGGAACGGTTCGTGCACGGTGAGGAAGTCCGCGAGTGTGGGCGGCCCGGCGGGCCGGTGATACCACTCGGCGACCGTCGCCGGCCGCGGCTCCACACCGTCGATCGAAACCACGGCGGTGAGCCGGATGTCCCGGGAACCGGCCGCGACCCGCAACTCGTAGTCGCCCCGCTCCACGACCCAGTCCTGACCCGCCGGGTCGAAGTGCGCAAACGCACGCCGGTCCAGGCGCAGGGACACCTCCCGCACCGCGCCCGCCGCGAGCCTCACCTTCGTGAAGGCCCGTAGTTCCTGCACCGGCCGGTGGACACCGCCCGTGCGGGGCGATACGTAGAGCTGGACCACTTCGGCCCCGTCACGGCCACCGGTGTTGGTGAGGGTGAACGCGACGTCCACGGCGTGGTCGCCGCGGACGTCGACCCTCAGTCCCGAGTAGTCGAACATCGTGTAGGACAGGCCGTACCCGAAGGGATACCGGACCGCGACGTCCGCACTGTCGAAATACCGGTACCCGCAGTACATGCTCTCCAGGTACGGCGACTGCTCCGGCCGCATTCCGAAGTAGCCACTGCTGACGACGTCGCGATAGCGGAACGGATAGCTCTCCGCGAGCTTGCCCGACGGATTCACCGCACCGAAGAGCAGATCCGCCGCGGCCGCACCGCCGGCCTGGCCCGCGAGCTGCATGTGCAGAATCGCCGCCGAGCTCGCTTCCCACGGCATTTCGACGGCACTGCCACCGACCAGGACGAGGACAACTCGCTCAGAGAGATGGGTTAGCGCGTCCAGCAGTGCGCGCTGGTTGGCGGGAATAGCCATGTGCTCGCGATCGAAGCCTTCGCTCTCGGAGATCTCGGTCAGCCCGGCGCAGACGATCACGACGTCCGCGGCCTCGGCCACTTGTACGGCCTCGGCCAGCAGCGCCGCGTCGTGCTCCTCCGACAGCCGGTACCCCGCCGCGTACCCGGCTTCCGCGTATGCGGCGATACCTTCCCGCAGCCCGGTCAACCGAGTCGGCGAGACCCGGGACGAACCGGTGCCCTGATACCGCGGTTTCTCGGCGAGGGCACCGAGCAGTGCCACCCGGCTTCCCGGAGCGAGTGGTAGCCGGCCGTTCTCGTTCTTCAGCAGCACACCGCATTCGGCGGCCACCCGGCGGGCCAGCGCATGATGACGTTCGTTGAGATCACCGGGGGTCGCGCCGCCGCGGTCGGCGGTACGGTCGGCGAGCTCACGCATGCGTTCCACCGACTCGTCGACGAGTCGTTCGTCCAGCCGTCCCGCGTCCACCGCGGCACGCACCTCGGCGTCGGAGGCGTCGCCGACGCCCGGCATCTCCAGGTCGACCCCCGCCGAGTAAGCGGCCACACGGTCGTTCATGGCGCTCCAGTCGGTGACGACAGCCCCGCGAAACCCCCACCGCCGGCGCAGGATCTCGGTGATCAGCCTGCTGTTCTCGCTGCAGTACTCGCCTTCGACGCGGTTGTAGGCGCTCATGACCGTGGTCGGTTGTGCCTCTTCGACGGCGATCTCGAAGGCCGGCAGATAGTACTCGTGCAACGCACGGTCATCGACACGCACATCGGTCGTCATACGACCGGTTTCCTGATTGTTGAGGGCGAAGTGTTTGAGGGAGGTGCCCGTCCCGGTCGCCTGGACACCTCGGATCCAGGCTGCCGCGAGCTTGCCCGACAGCAGCGGATCTTCGCTGAAGTATTCGAAATTACGGCCGCACAACGGGTTCCGCTTCATGTTCACACCGGGACCGAGCACGACATCCACATTCTGCACTACTGCTTCGGCACCGATCGCGGCACCCACTTCGGCAAGTAGATCGACGTCCCACGAAGAGCCGAGAGCGCTCGCGGTCGGGAAGCAGGTCGCCGGGCGGCTCGCTCCGATACCCAAGTGATCTTCCTTCTCGCCCTGGCCACGCAATCCGTGCGGCCCGTCGGCGAGGGTCAGCGAACGAATTCCGGGCACCGAGTGGGTCCGCCAGAACGATGCCCCAGAGCCCAGCCCGATCTTCTGCGCGAGCGTCAGGGCCGGCGCGGTGGCCGTCTCGTCGGTCTTGTCCATGAAGGTTCGCCTTCTCCCGGTTTACTAGCTCGTGCTAGCGAGCGTAGCAAACCGCCGCGGCCACTTTGTCCGACACGGAGAATGACAGACGCCTTGACTAGCACGTGACAGCTGCCCGCTTCGTGGGCTACGGTACTTCCTCGTGCTAGTGACGCACATCTCACTGTTGTCAAACAGTGGCGCGTACCACTTCGATGAGGAAGTTCGATGAGAATTCGCCGTTCGACTTTCACCGCCGCGCTCGCGGCCACCGGCGTTGTGGTGGGGATGACCACCGCATCCGCCGACCCGAATCCCACCCCACCGGCCGCCATCGCCTACCAGGCCGCTCTGGTCGACAAGTCGGTGGTCACCACCCTCGACCAGGGGACCTTCGCCCTGCAGGACGCCGGCGCCTCGATTGCCGTCCGCAATACCACAGGGGACGTCGTGGACACTCTTCCACTGGTCTACTCCCTCGACGGACAGCGACTTCCGCTGCGGCAGAACATCTCCGCCGACGGCCGCACGTTGACGATCACCCCTGACACCAGCGGCCTGAACCGGGCGGCCCTGCAACCGGTGGCCTCCCCGCTCGAAAACCAGCTGGCGATGAACGATCTCATCAATGCCGTCAGCATCAGCACCTCCCTCGGCACTCTGGTCGGCACCGCGATCGGCGCGATCGCCGGAATCGGCGTCGGTATCGTGCTGTCCGGAGCCGCCTGCGTGGCCCTGAGCCTCGGCTGTATCGTCGCCGTGCTGCCCATCATGAGCCTCACCGCCGGTGCCGGCGGCATCGCCGCCCCATCATCGCCGGCGGGCCCACCGCCGTTGCGGCCGCCTTCGAGTACGTCACCACCCTCAATGCCCCGCCCGGAGCCAGCAAGTACGCCGAGCAGACACAGGGCAAGCCAGGGGGCGCTCCGGCACCGGGAACACCGCAGTGATCGCCGCAGGACGGGGCATATCGGCTCGCCGCACCACAGTGGCCGCTCTCGCGGCGATCGGCGCGCTCACCGTCACGGCACTGCCCGCACATTCCCAGCCCGTCGCGGCACCGGAGTTCCGGACCACGGTCACCGGCGGCTCGGTGGTCACCCAGCTCGCCGGGGCGACCTTCGCCGCCGGCCCGGACGGACGCACAGTGCACATCCTCGATCCGCAGGGACAGCTCCTCACCGCCCTGCCACTGACGTTCCAGGTGAACGACCAGCAGTTTCCGATCGGGCAGCAGATCTCCGCAGACGGTCGCACACTGACTCTCGACCCCGATGTCGCGGCGGTACACCGAGCGGGGCTCGTTCCGGTGGCCTCCCCGATGGAGAACCAGCTGGCGCTCAACCAGCTGGCCGGCGATCTGGGCCGCAATATCGGAATCGGCGGTTTCGCCGGCACGGTGATCGGCGCTGCTGTCGGCGCGGTGCTCGGGCTGGGCTCGTGCCTGGTACTGGGGCCCGCCTGCCTCGCCACCATTGGCGCATTCGCCGGTGCCGGCGGCGTCGCGGGCCTGCTCATCGGGGGCGGGGCGGCCGTCGCCGACTCGGGCTGGAAGTATCTGCTCACCATCCAGGCTCCCCCGGGCCAAAGTCCGTACGCCGGCCAGGACGGATTGCTCGACGAGAACGGCACGGGGGTCCCCGATGCCAACCTGCGCCTGCCCTCGGGCTCGGCCGATGGTTTCAAGAGCGGTTCCTCCGCCGGTTCCGGCGGCTGAGGCGGCCGTCCCGCCGGGCAGCGGATGCCCGGCGGGACACGGCCACCGGCTCCGGACTTCCGCCGATCCGCTTTCCGCGGGTGATACCGATGGCCGCGGGCAATCGAGCCGACTGCGGCCATCGCCCCGATACTTCAGAGGAGAACTGTGTTCCGCAGATCCCGTTGCTTTCCCACCGCATTCGCGCTCGCGTTGTCGGCCTCGGTAGTGTCCGGCCCGGCTGTGGCCACTGCGGAGACCCCCGAACCACCGCCGCACACCTACGTCGCGCTCGGCGATTCGTTCGCTTCCGGCCCGGGGCTGGCTCCGTTCGCCGACCCGTACTGCGAACGGTCACAACGAAACTACGGTCACCTGGTGGCCGAGGCGCTGGAACTTCCGGCCTTTGTCGATGGCACCTGCGGCGGGGCTGTGGCCGAGAACTTCTGGATGTCTCAGAAGGACGGTGTGGCGCCGCAGCTGGACGCCCTCACCCCCGATACCGATCTCGTCACCGTGACCATCGGCGGCAACGACGCCGGATTCGTCGAAGTGCTCGCCACCTGCGGTGTTCTCGGACTGGCACCCGCGGTCCCCGATCCCTGCCGCACCTACTACGCACGGACCGGCAGCGACGAACTGGTCCGGCGGATGAACGAAGTCGTCGCTCCCCGGATACGCGCCGTCTTCGACGGTATCCGGGACCGGGCACCGCATGCCACGATCGTGGCGACCACCTACCTTCACATCCTCCCGGATACCGGGCACTGCTGGCCCGCAATACCTTTCGCCACCGGCGACCTCTCCTGGCTCGCCGGGGTCCAGCGTTCGCTCAACAGTGTGATCAGCACCGAGGCGCGGAACGCGGGGATTCTCGTCGCGGATATGTTCGCCCCCAGCGCCGAGCACGACGCCTGCCGACCGGCGGACGTGCGCTGGACCGAACCCCTCACCGGCACCGGCCCGGCACCGGCGCACCCGAACTACGCGGGAATGTCGAAGACAGCCGCAACCGTCGTATCCGTCCTGGCGGACCACGGCATGTCGTGAGCCTCGCGGCGCGGCGGCCTCCCGAACACCATGCCGCGGCGAACCCGGGACAACGCGTCGGTCGTTGCCCGCGCTCGAATCATCGAAAGGCAAGTCCATGACCACGACCACAACGCAGCGAGGGGGAAGTGGTGGTGCCGGACTGGGCGCCCGCTACGCCCTCCTGCTGACCGGCAAGGCGATCAGCGGTATCTATCTGAGCATGGGCGCGCTCGTGTTCGCCATCGCCCGGGATGTCTTCCCGCGTAGCCTGGTCGGCCCTGCCAGCGGCATGATCGGCGGCTCGGTCGGGCTGGTGGCACTCGGCGGCCCGTTCCTGTCCGGCTGGTTGCTCGATCAACACGGCTTCCGCGGCGTGCTGTGGTTCCTCGTCGTGGCGACGGCGGTCAGCCTGGTGATGCTCGTGCTGTTCGTGCCGGAGAGCCCGGTGCGCAACCCGAAACGATCCTTCGACTGGCTCGGCGGACTCCTGCTGGGTGGCGGCCTCACCGCCATTCTCTACGGTGTCGGAAAAGGTGCGGACTGGAGCTGGACCGACCTCTCGACGCTCGCGTTCCTGGCCGGCGGCGCGGCGGCCCTGGTGGCGTTCTTCGTCGTCGAAGCGACTGTGCCCGGACCGATGTTCCAGCTGTCGCTGCTACGGCGTCGCGAGGTGTGGTCGGTTCTCACGGCCACCGCGCTGCTCGCGGGCACCGTACTCACTGCGGGAACCATCAGTCAGCTCCTCGCCTTGATGCCCCCGATCCCCACCGTTTCCGATGGCCTCGGATACACCGCGACCAAGATGGCCGTCATCGGAGCGCTGGCCAGCGTGACCATCATCGCCGTAGCCGCGCTCACCGGTGTCCTCGCCCGTCGAATCGACACCCGCCTCCTCCTGGCCGCCGCTGCGATAGCGACGATCGCCGGCTACCTGATGACGGCGAATTATCACTACACGCCGAAGCAATTGGCGGTGACGGGCATCATCGTCGCCGTCGGAATCGGCATTGCCGCCGCCCTGGCGCCGATCATGATCATCGAGGTGGTGCGTCCACAGGAGCAGGCCCTGGCAAATGGCATGCAGGGCATGGTCCAGGGCGTCGTCACCGCAGTGGTCACCCAACTGATCTTCATTGTGATGGCCCGTGGCGGGACGGTGATGCAGGGCACCCAGTTCTATCGCGATTTCGGTTACCGTGGCGTCTATTACCTGGTCGTGGGGATCGCGGTGGTGGCATTGCTGTCGGTGGCGCTGATTCCACGGATCAAACGCCTGGACGAGGCCGAAGTCGGCGAAGCCGCTATCACCCGAGAGGAGAAAATCTGAGAAGAGGGTCGAGCACTTTCCGCGGCGGTGTTGGACCCTGCGATCACCGCCGCGGAAACCACCACCGCCCGACCCGGCGTTTCAGGCACGGGTCACCCACCGACCGCCCACATCTTCGGCCAATCCTTCCCGTGCAGTGCGGCATCGGTGCCGCCGTCGGCGAAGAGCACCGAGCCCACCAGGAACGTCGACTCCGGTCCGAACAGATATGCGGTCAGCGAGGCGATCTCCTCCGGTTGGGCGCCACGACCGACAGGGATACCGGCCAGAAACGCCTTCATTCCGTCGCCGACGATCGGGTCGTCCAAGCTGCTGCTGGTCAGCTGCGTGTGAACGAAACCCGGTGCGACGGCATTGATCCGGATACCGTCCTTGATGTAGTCACCGGAATTCAGCCGTGCGTAGTATTGCCAGTGCCGCCTTGGTCGCGGGATATGCCTGCATCGCGGCGAACTCGCCGTACGACTCTGCCAGGCGGCATGCCGCGGCTTCGTCGCCGGCCAGACAGGCATCGGCGAGTTCCGTCGGCCAGTTGGGCTGGCATGTGGTCGAGTTCGAGCTGACGAGGACAACCGAGGACGTGTCCGGGCGGGCGAGCATGGGTCGCAGCCCGGCCAAGAGTTCGATGGCGCCGAAGTAGTTCACCGCCACCAGCAGTCCGTCCGGGTGTCCGGTGGCCGGGCCGACTCCGGCGATCGGTGCGAACCCGTCGATCGGGCCATCGGCAAGCTCGGTGATCGCCGCGATTGCCGCCGCGCGGCCCGCCGTGGTCCCGAGATCGGCGTCGATATCGGCATCCTGCAGATCGACACCGATTACGCGGTGACCAGCTGCTTCCAGCCGAGCTTTGGTGGCCGCGCCGATTCCGGACGCTATACCGGTGAGAACATAGGTCGACATGAATTCCTTCGCGTCAACCGGGGATGTGTGCGGCAGAGTGTCGCCGACACCACGTCTTCGGATAGTCAGGCAGGGGTCACGGGCGGCATGACGAAATTGCCCGCGATAACCTCGGGTCCCGGGATATAGGACCGGGCGAAAAGAATGAAGTTCTTTCCATCCGCCGGACTCGGCAGCCAGTTGGCATGTCGTCCGGATTGGGTGGGTTCCGATTGAATCCAGATGTCGATTGTGCCGTCCGGGTTGGTGACCAGGCCCGGCATCGACTGGTGACGGCGTATCGGCCGATCGGGTTGGGCGAGGGCAACTGCCCGTCCTCGCGAACCTCGTACAGCGCGACGGACCAGAACGCTTCGGCCGGAATCCCGCCTTCGGGCACGCGCAGGACATACCGCGGTCGCCGCAGAGTGCCGATTGATCCTTGTCGGTAAAGGTTATCCAGTAATTGGCTTCTTCCCGTGTCAGGCCGATCATTCCGAGTGCCGTGGACAGCGCCATCGCTCGGTACTTGTAATCACGGATCGACTTCGATCCGAGCGGATTCCCGGGCGGATTGCTATCAACCCACCCCGCCCTTCTTCCGCCCGCCACAAGGCCCTGCATGAAATTGCCCAACTGCGGGAACTTCTGCCGCCACGCGTTCTTGGTTTCTTCGGACAGTTCGTCCCAGCTGCACTCGTCACCGCAGATTCCCACGGACCGGAAGCGATCGAGATCAGCGAGGTCGGCATCGAACGGCGGGTCGAGGCTCATCATCTGGTTGACGACGGCGAGATAGTTTTCCGGGCTGTCCGGTTTCGGCTCGATCCGGGCGGGTGTACCCCGGTCTGCGTGTTCGGCCGGTGTGAAGCGAAATCCGTCCTGAACCGTGTTGGTTGCCTTCAGGTCGCTTCCGCCTCCTGTCTGTATACGCAGGTTGACGTAGACATCGTTGGTCGGACTCCGCACCACCTCGACATCTGCCGGGGCGGTGCCGTTCCAGTCGGGGCCGACGACGAAGTATTTCTTCGCCTGTGTCCCGGTGGTGCGTGTTCCGGCGTAGCAGAACGTAACCGTGTAGAAGTCGTTCAGCGTCAACACGTAGTAGCGCGAGCCGGTGTCGGGTGTATCCAGGAACACCGAGCCGTCCGCCAGGTCGAGCCATGCTGTGGAGTAGAGCGCATCCTGGATGGGAGCGTTCGCCCAGGTGTCGTCCGGCCCGGCCACCGCTCGCGAGTGGGCGAACTCGCTGAGCGTGGTACTGGTCCGGCTGTCCGGCATCGCGAGTGCCTGCCACCGATGCCGTGAAAGCTCGTATAGCGGGAAGGCGAAGTGGTAGGCGTCCTCGATCATTGTGCCGAGGTTGTGCGGCGCGGCCTGGGGCGAATCCGTCGCGCAACCGCCCACGACCGCTGCGGCCATCCCGCCGCAACGATTGCCCGGCGGCCGCTGCCCGAAATCAGTACATCGATCGCACGGCGGGCGCCGAACGCATCGATGTTTCCGTTCTCCAGCCGTTCTTCCAGATCGGCGAGATTCGCGGTGACCGTCCTGGACATCTGGTGTACACGTTCCCCGCGTTCGGCAGCGGGCAGATCGGCCAGCAGTTCGTCGAGCAGGCGATAGATCCGCACCGCACCACTCGTATGGGCTTCGGTGATTTCGTCGATCGAGGCACCGATCGCGGTGAGATGCCGATTGAGAAATCGCGCATACGCGTCCGGCCGCGACCCACCAGCACCGCCTCGCCGAAGGGCCGAACGAACGCCTCGACCAGCACGTAAACCGTATAGTCCGCGTAACCGTCCAGATGAATATGCGTTGCACGTTCAGCGGCATCATCCGCAGGTCGTACAGTCCCCCGGCAGCGCCTGCTTGTTCTTGAAGCGATACTGAACGGCCCAGTTGTTGCGCTGACCCGCCGCTGTGGCGATCTCCCGCATCGAGACATGAGCCGCGCCACGCTCGGCGAACAGCCGTTCGGCCGCCAGCAGAACCCTCCGCTGAGCATCCGAGAACTCGAATCGCACAGCCGCTTCCTGCATGCCCATAGTTCCCCGAGCGCCATTACTCGAATCGCCGGCGAAGCCAGCAGCCGACTGGCGCATCCACCCAGTAGCGCATCCGTACTGCTCAAGCTTCTTCAGCTGAGCAAGCCAAATACCCCAGGCACGGTACACGATCGCGCCGGTACGGCGAAGGCAGAATCGGGTATCCCGGTCACCGGGAGACACCCTGCTCATCGCAGGCCACCCGATCTAGCGTCGGCCTCGGCACGATCCGGGGAGTAGGAGAAGGCGGAATAGAACAGTGGTGGACTTCGACGACGAAGTTGATGTGCTGGCTGTCGGTTCCGGTGTCGGCAATCCGATCGGCGCCTCGATGCTGTTCAGCCATCTCGCTGTCCCCGACCTGCTCGACCGCTGACCGCACTCCCCCGACCAGAACAGGAAGTAGACCATGCCGGAACCGGACCGGATCCGCGCGGCCGTGCGCCGCTACCTCGATACCGTCGCTACCGGAACCGCGGCCGAGATCGCCGCGCTCTATCACGAGAACGCCACACTCGAAGACCCCGTCGGCTCCCCCGCGCACACCGGCCGCGCCGCCATCGAAAAGTTCTACAGCGCCATCGAATCGTCCCGCCGCCGTACCGAACTGCTCAGCACGCGCGTGAGCGGCGACAACGCCGCCTTCGCCTTCCGCGTGGTCACCGAAACCGACGACAACACGATCACGGTCGAACCCATCGATGTCATGACCTTCGACGAGAACGCGCTGATCACCAGTATGCGCGCATTCTGGTCGTCCGAGGACATCACCTTCGGCTGAGCCGTACCGCGCGAAGCATCTCCGTCCGGAAACCGGTGACCGGGCCGACCAGCCCGGTCGACTTTGCCGGGACGTCCATCGTTTAATGCGCATATGACAGTATCGACACTCTATTGCCTGCGGGGTCGAGCTGATTTCGCCGTCTGCTCCATCGAGCCTTCCGCCGTGGCTCGAATTCGTGAGCGCGCGGTCGATATCAGCTCGATCGGCGGAATGCCATCGAGCTCGAAACGGTTCCACCGCGGACGCTAGCGTGAGGTCATGCCCGGCCCACTCCCCCACCGCGCGGAACGCTCCTTGTGCTGCGCGGCAACTCCGGATCCGGCAAATCCACCATCGCTCGTGCCTTGCACCAGCACTTCGGCCACGGCCGATCCACCCTGATCGCCCAGGACAACATTCGACGCACCATCCTGCGCGAACCTGACACCCCCGGCGCCTTCAACATCGAACTGATCGAACTCATCGCCACCACCTGCCTACCCCGCCGACAACTGGTCATCGTCGAAGGAATCCTCGACGCCGACTGCTACGGACCCATGCTCGAAACACTCGCCACCCGATCACGACGCGCCTTCTTCTACGCCCTCGGACCTGACATTCGAACAGACACTCACCCGACATGCCCAACGGTCACAAGCCACCCAGTTCGGCGAAACGGAAATGCGGTCCTGGTACGACGGCTGGCAACCACTGCCCTTCGTCACCGAAACCCGAATAGACCACACCTGGAGGGACTGTCTGAAAGGGACTGTCTGAGATCTTGTGGGCGGGGCGGTGATCGGAGAGGCTGAGGCGGCTTGCTTCAGCGGAAGGGATCATCGTGTCGGAGGAATCGGTGC
>JBFARE010000036.1:0-90762 GCA_040674215.1 Nocardia sp. NPDC050193
GCGCCCGAAGCGCATGCGGCGAAGCCGCGACTCTCGGGCGCTGAACGACGGGACCTTCGGGGGCCTCGACCCCGCCAATAAACACAGCAATTACCGCAGTACTTTGCGGCCGATGGCGTATTTGTGGACCTCGGTGGGGCCGTCGTAGAGGCGGAACGGGCGCATATCGCGGAAGATCATCTCGACTACCGTTTCGTCGCTGACGCCGATGCCGCCCAGGATCTGGACGCAGCGGTCGGCGACCTCGAACAGTTCCTCGGAGACGAACGATTTCGCCATCGAGCTCTCGTGGCGGGCCTTCTCGCCCTGGTCCATGAGCCAGCAGGTGTGCCAGATGGTCAGGCGGCACTGGTGCAGCGCGATCTCATTGTCGGCGATCATGAACGAGACGCCCTGGTGTTCGCCGAGGGTCTTGCCGAAGGCGGTCCGGGTTCTGGCGTGGTCGATGGCGATGCTCTGGGCGCGTTCGGCGGCGCCGAGCCAGCGCATGCAGTGGGTGAGGCGGGCGGGGGCCAGACGCAGCTGGGCGTAGCGCAGGGCCTGACCCGCTTCGCCGAGCAGGGCCGATTTCGGGAGGGTGAGGTTGTCGAAGCGGACCACGCAGTGCCCGGCCACATAGTTGCGGTCCATGGTGTTCATGGTGCGTTCGATGACGATGCCCGGCCGGTCACCGTCGGTGAGGAAGAGGGTCGGGCCGGCGGGGAGGTGCGGGTTGTCGCCGAGCAGCGCCATGATGATCCAGGTCTTGGCGCCGTTGGCGCCGGTGATCAGCCATTTGCGGCCCTCGATGACGAAGTTCTCGCCGTCGAAGGTGGCGGTGGTGGCGAGCTGGCCGGGGTCGGAGCCGGCGCCGTCGGGTTCGGTCATGGCGAAGACCGAGCGCTGGTGCCCGTCGATGACCGGCCGGAGATAGCGCTCGGTCTGCTCCGGGTTCGCGATCTTGGAGAGCAGGAACATATTGCCCTCGTCCGGAGCGGCGCAGTTCATGGCGACCGGGCCCAGTGTCGACCAGCCGGCGGCTTCGTACAGCACCGCCTGCTCGACGTGGGTGAGGCCCCGGCCGCCGAGCGCGGTGGGGGCCTGGATGGTCAGTAGGTCCTCGGCGCGGGCGAGTTCCACGAGTTCCTGGCGGAGTTCGTCGGTGGGGCCGTGGGAGGTGAGCCGTGGGTCGCGCTCGTAGGGCACGATCTTGTCTGCGACGAATGCGCGGACCCGGTCACGTTCGGCGGCGAGCTCGGCGGGAATCGTGAAGTCGATCATGTGGTCACCTTCGTCCGGGGGGCGTTGAGGACGAGCATACGAAACTTTGCCACCCGGACTGAAGGCACCTGCCCGCAGCTGCTCAGCGGACCCGGGCGACTTGCCGCTGCCGCGCCCCGATCACCCGGCAGACCAGGTAGATCACGAACGAGATCGTGGTGACGAAGGTGGAGACCGGCGCCCCCGGCGCCAGCGACAGCAGGATGCCGCCCACCGCGGAGATCTCGGCGAAGACGACCGCCAGCACGGTGGCCCGCACCGGGTCGGCGGTGAGTTGTGCGGCCGCGGCCGCCGGGGTGATCAGCAGGGCGAGCACCAGCAGGGCGCCGACGATCTGGACACCGAAGGCCGCCGTGATGCCGAGCATCACCGCGAACAGAATGGACAGCGCCCGCACCGGCACACCCCGGGCCACCGCGACCTCCGGATCGGTGCTGGCGAACAGCAGTGGCCGATAGACCACGGCCAGTACGGCGAGCACCGCGGCGGTGCAGGTGGCCAGCAGTGTCAGCCCACCGAAACCCACGCTCACCACCTGCCCGGTCAGCAGCGAGAATTTCGACCCCGCGCGTTCGGGACCGAGCCACAGGAACAGCACCGACAGGCCGAGGCCGAACGAGAGCACCACTGCGATCACCGAATCGCGCTCTCTGGCACGGGTACCGAGCACCCCGAACAGCACGGCCGCCACCACCGATCCGGCGATGGCCCCGACCCCGACACCGGCGCCGACCAGCAGCGCGGCGGCCGCACCGGTCAGCGAGAGCTCGCTGGTGCCGTGTACCGCGAACGACATCTGCCGGCTGATGATCAGCGGACCGATCACCCCGGCGAGCAGCCCGAGCAGTGCCGCCGCGACAACGGCCTGCTGTACGAAGTCGTAGCCGAGCAGGTGAGCGGTGGTCTGGAGGTCGAAGATCTCGCCCAGTACCTCGGAGAGCTTGTCCATCTACCCGTTCGCCTGTCCCGCTCGCTGGGTGAGTTCGGCCAAGGGGTCACCGGCGTGCGGGGTCCCCGGCTCACCGTGGCAGTGCGCGCCGGCCGTGCCGAGAGCGTCCATGGTGTCGCCGGTGCCGACCACGACCAGCCTGCCCCGGACGCGCAGCACGTCGACCTCGGTCTGGTAGAGCTCGGAGAGCACCGCGGAGGTCATGACCTCGTCGGGGGTGCCGATCCGGAACTTCCCGTCGACCAGGTAGAGGACGCGGTCCACCAGCGGCAGAATCGGGTTGATCTCGTGGGTGACGAACAGTACCGACGTGCCGTGGCGGTGCCGCCGGGCGTCGATCAGCCCGGAGACCAACTGTTGGCTGGCCAGGTCGAGGCTCAGCAGTGGTTCGTCGCAGAGCAGTACCGCGGGATCGCCGACCAGGGCCTGTGCCACCCGTAACCGCTGCTGTTCGCCGCCGGACATGCTCTCCAGCGGGGCCTTCGCGAACTTCTCCGCACCGACATCGGCGATCGCGGCGGCGACCTTGCGCCGGCGCTCGGCGCGCGCCCGCAGGCCCAGCCCCCAGCGGTGCCCGTCCACGCCGAGACCGACCAGGTCGACACCGCGCAACTGCACACCCGCGTCGATGGTTCGCTGCTGCGGTATGTAACCGATATCCGGGTGGCCGGCGCGCGGCGCGGCACCGGCGATCCGGGCGCTGCCCGAACTCAGCGCGAGCTGACCGAGCAGCACCCGGAGCAGTGACGTCTTGCCGGAGCCGTTCGGTCCGAGCACGGCGATGAACTCACCCCGGGCGACGCTGAGATCCAGTTCCCGCCACAGGACGCGGTCGCCGAATGCCAGGGTGGCCGATTCGAGCCGGACGGCGGGTTCCGGCGCGGGCCGAGCGGAGTCGTCGAAGCGCTCGGCCGCGACGCTGCCGTCACCGGCCGGTGCGGCGCGATGCGTCGTCGAGGCGATATCGCTGCTCATATCGATCCATCCGTTCCTCGGGTGCCGTCAGCCGATGGCGTCGGCCAGCGCCTGGGCGTTCTGCGTCTGCCACGTTACGAAATCCGTTCCGGACGGCAGGGTTTCGGTCACCTCTACCACCGGGATACCGGCGGAGACGGCCGCATCGCGCAGTTCCCGGCCCACCTTGTCCTCGGTCTGCACGTTGTAGACCAGGACGGCGACCTGCTTGCCGGTGATCAGATCGCGGGTGGCGGCGACCGCGGCGGGCGACGGATCGGTCTCCTGCTCGATCGCCTCCTGATAGTCCCGGGGCGTCCGGTCGACGGTACCGGCATCCTGCAGCAGGTAGTACGCCAGCGGTTCGGTCTGCAGGACCGGAATGCCGGGGTGGTCGGCCGCGATGGCGTCGGTACTCGTGCCGACCTGGGCGAGCCGGTCGGCGAACTGTGCCGCCCGGTCGGTGTAGTCCTGGGCGTGCGCGGGATCGATCTCGGCGAGCTGTTCGCCGATCTGTCCGGCGACCAGCGCGACGGTTTCCATGTCGTACCAGACGTGCTCGTTCGAATCGTCCCGGATCGCCTCGTCCCGGGCCGCGACCGCCTCGACGGTGCGCTTATCGCGTCCCTCGATCGCCTTCGTGACGAACTCGTCGTAGTGGCCGCCGTTGTACACGACCAGATCGGCATCGCTGAGCTGCGCGGATTCCGATGCCGAGGTCTCGTGCGAGTGCGGATCGGCGGAAGGGTCGGAAATTATCGCGGAGACCTCGGCATCGGGTCCGGCGACCGTGCTCGCGATATCGGCCCAGACGTTGGTCGAGGCGACCACCGACGGTTTACCGGAATCGGACCCGGCCCCGCCGCAGGCGGTGAGCGCAGCGGCCGCCGCCACCCCCACGGCGATGAACAGGGCGCTACGGGCATAGTGAGGTGACACGGCAATACCTACCAGGGTTAATGGAAATCGTTTCCGTTTTACTTTAGCAGCCCTGGTCGGGGAGTCTGAACCGACCGCCCAGTTCGAACACCACCCGCCAAGCGACCATTTCACGCGCCTCACCACACCGCAGAGAGGTCGCATGATCGTGCGCGGGCAAGCGCCCCCATTCGCCCGACCCGCGCCGACCACCCGCATCGATGAGAACGGCGGGCCGCGTCCGCGACCCGCCGTCTCCGCTCATCGAGCGATGAACCCTATTTCCCGAGCAACTGCGCACACCGCAGCAGACCCAGGTGGCTGTAGGCCTGGGGGTGGTTACCGAGGGACCGTTCGGCTACCGGGTCGTATTCCTCGCTGAGCAGCCCGGTGGGTCCAGCCACATCCACCAGCTGCGCGAACAGCGCTTCGGCGTCGGACCGTTTGCCGATCAGCAGGTAGGCCTCCACCAGCCAGGCGGCGCACAGATGGAATCCGCCTTCGCCGCCGGGCAGACCGTCGTCGTGGTGGTAGCGGTACACCGTGGATCCGCTGCGCAGTTCGGCTTCGGTGGCCACCACCGTCGCGGCGAACCGCGGGTCGCTGGGATCGATCAGGCCGCTGAGTCCGATGTGCAGGGTCGCCGCGTCGAGGTCGGTGCCGTCGTAGGCGGCGGTGTAGGACTGCACTTCGTCGTTCCAGCCCTTGGCCTTGACCTCCGCGGCGATGGTTTCGCGCAGCGGCGCCCAGTCGCTGTCGACGGGACGGTCGAACTTCTCCGCCAGGGTCAGTGCCCGGTCGATCGTGAGCCAGCCCATCACCTTCGAGTAGACGTGGTGGCGGGGATTGCCGCGGATCTCCCAGATGCCGTGGTCGGGCTCGGTCCAGCGGCGCTGTACCGCCGAGACCATGGCGTGCACGAGTTCCCAGTCGGCGTCGGGCAGGACCTTGCGCGGATCGGTGGTGCCCTGCTTCTCCCGGGCGTGGGCCAGGCTGGTGATGAGGTCTACGATCGGGCCGAAGACGTCCAGCTGGACCTGCATATTGGCCGCGTTGCCGACGCGCACCGGCCGCGATCCGGCGTAGCCGGGCAGCTGGTCGATCACGGCTTCCGGCGGCAGGGTTTCGCCGTAGATGGTGTACAGCGGGTGCAGGCGTTCGGGGCCGGGCAGGGTTTCCAGCACCCGGTGCACCCATTCCAGATACTGTTCGGCCTCACCCAGGGAACCCAGCGAGACCAGGGCGCCGGCGGTGAGCGCGGCATCGCGCAGCCAGCAGTAGCGGTAGTCCCAGTTACGGACGCCGCCGATATCCTCGGGCAGCGAAGTGGTGGCCGCGGCCAGGATCGATCCCGACGGCGCGTGCACCAGTCCGCGCAGGGTGAGCGCGGACCGTTTCATCAGGTCGGGTTTGAGAGCGGGCAGGTCCAGGGTCGCCGCCCATTCTTTCCAGTACAGTTCGGCGATCCGCCGCCGTTCGTCCTCGCCGGTGGCGGCAGGCGTCAGATCGTTTGTGCCGCAACGCAGTTCGAGGACGATCGGGCCGTCGGACGGGTCCACGACCGCGGTGGCCGTATCGTGTGCGCCGTCGCTGTGGATCTGCCACTGCACCCCGGGGGCGCGCAGTACGACCGGATCGTTGGTGCCCCAGACCCGCAGGCCGTCGGTTTCCACCTGGATGGACACCGGAACCTGGCCGAATTCCGGCCGCGGGGCGAAGCTGATCTCGGCGGGAGCCGTACCGGTGATCACTCGGGTGAGATCGGTACGGTCGGGGTCCACGTCATGCGGAAGATAGTCGGTGACCTGCAGTTTCGCCCAGCGGGTCTCGACGGTCATGGTGCCGTCGACGTACCGCTGGGACAGCGGCAGGCCCGGCCGCTGCGGGGTGATGGAGAAGTGCCCGGCGTCCATACCGCCCAGCAGGTGGGCGAAGACGGCGGCCGAGTCCGGTTCCGGGTGGCAGAACCAGGTGACGGTGGCGTCGGGGGTGACCAGGGCGACCGAACGCGGACTGGCCATCATGGTCAGTCGTTCGATCCGGGGCGCACTGGCGCCGGCCAGCCAGGTGCGGCGTTCCTCGAGCAGGAAGGCCAGCGCGTGCGAGACCGCTTCGGTGCTGTCGACCCGATATTTGGCCAGCGATTCGCCCTCGCCGACCTTGATACCGATATCGGGTCCGCTGAGCGCGCGGAACGCTTTCTCGTCGGTGACGTCGTCGCCGAAGAACACCGCCGCCGCCGCGCTCTCCTGATGGCGGACCGTGCTGAGGGCCGAGCCCTTGTCGGTCGGCACCACGGCCAGTTCGATCACGGCTTTACCCTCGGTGACCTGCACACCGACCCAGCAGGCCGGACCCTGGCGGGCCTGGCCGAGGGCGCGGCGGCCGATCTCGGGGGCGGCGTTGCGCACGTGTAGCGCGACGCTGGCGGGTTTGGTCTCCACCGTGACGCCCGGATGGTCCGCGGCGATCTTGTTGAGGGCGGTCACCACTTCCCGCAGCAACTGCCTGGCGTCACTGTCGATGGCGTGCACGAAACCCACGTCGAATTCCGAGCCGTGGCTGCCGATCAGTTGCACTTCGACCGGTAGCCGGGAGAGTGCGGCGAGGTCACGCAGCGCTCTGCCGGATATGACCGCGGCCGTGGTGCCGGACAGACCGGCCAGCGCGCGTAATGCCCGCACGGATTCCCCGTGCGGGTACGCCTTGGCCGGATCGGAGACGATGGGAGCGAGTGTCCCGTCGTAGTCCGATGCGACGAGCAGCCGAGGGACGCGCGCGACCGTCGACAGCGCTCGGCGGAGTTCCAGTGGCAGATCCTGTGCGCTCACACATCCAACCTATTGATCGGAGTTTTCGTTAAGAGGGGGCGCGCATGACAATACTGTGTCAGGTCCGCTGATCCGATTCGGCGGGAAGTGTGGGCGGGTGCCCACGGCTCGACGTGCGGGCGAAGGCGCGCCCGGCGTCGGCCGGCGCGGAATCCGGGGGCCGAGCTCACCGGCGCCGGTGGGGGATTGCGAGGTTTTTCCGGCTCGCGCGACACCGCAGCGAACGCCTGATCACCGCCACGTCCCACCGGATCGACGAGCCATCGGCCGCCCGGTCGGCGGGCGTGGCGGCGCAGGCCTCAGGAGCGTTGACCGAGTAGGAGATCCACGGTCAGTTCGAGCCGTTCGGAGACATCGGTCGCGGAGGCGCGGCGGGTGAGCCAGGCGACGAGGTTCGACAGCCACACATCGCTGATCACCCGGGCGATGGCGAGCTGACGATCGGTGGGTTCGCCGTCGTTCATGGCCCGGGCGAACACCCGGTCCATCACCTTGCCGACCCGGTCCACCTCGGCGGCGGCCGAGGCGTCGGCGAACATGAACGCGCGGGTCATGGCCTCGGTGAGCAGCGGGTCGCGCTGCATCATCCGGGTGATCTGGGAGAGCAGCGCGTGCATCCGCTCCTCCGGCGACTGACCCGCCAGCGGTTTACGTTTGCCCTCGAACTGCTCGAACTCCCGGGCCAGTGCCGAAACCAGCAGATGCACCTTGGACGGGAAGTACCGGTACAGGGTGCCGACCGCGACATCGGCGCGTTCGGCGACCGCGCGCATCTGCACCGCGTCGTAGCCGCCCTTGGAGGCGAGCGCGAGAGTGGCGTCCAGGATCCGTTTGCGGCGTTCCCGCTGCGCGGCCGAGCTCAATTCGTCCTCCCGCAGCGTGGTGACGGGGGCGGCTGTCGCCGCACCCGGATCGCCGGGCTGGGAACGGGAGGGGCTGGCCATGGAGGGGACTTCCTTTCCGTGACGTATCGCGGACGTTAGCGCGTGCGACGATGCGGTGGACGCTTCTCTTGACTTCCGCCCGCCGAGGATATTAGAACATGTTCTAGGTGTGGGAGTCACGCCGGAAAGGCGGTATGGACTGTGACCATCGCCACCACTGACGAGCATAAAGCCGTTCAACAGTCGATGAGCGGGTGGGCAGCAGCGGCGCAACCGATTGCAACAATGCGGGCCGACGCGACCGACTTCTGGCGTACATATTGGCCAACGCTGACCGATCTCGGAATCTTCCGGGTGGCGGTGACCGAGGAGGCGGGCGGCGCGGGCGGATCGGTCTCCGATCTGGCCGTATTCGTCGAACAGGCAGCACACGACATGGTCGGCGGCCCGCTGCTGACCACGGCGGTCGCCGGGCTGGTGACCGCCGGGCGGCTGCCGGAGGAGCAGCCCTGCGGGATCGCGCTGGACACGGTCGCCGGGGACGAGACCGCGCCCGGCGGCGGACCGGCGGTACCGGTCTTCGACGGTGCCGGAACGCTCAGCGGTAGCTGGGAATCGGTACTCGGCGCCGCGCCCGGCACCTCGGTGCTGCTACCGGTGGACACCGCGGACGGCCGGCGCTGGTGTCTGCTCGGCCCGGATACGCCCGGACTGCAGCTCGAAGCCCTGGAACCCCTCGACCTGACCACTCCGCTGGCCCGGGTCCGCTGCGCCGAGGTCCGGCTCGACCCGGCCGCGGTGTTCACCCCCGACTACGCGGTGGAGGACCTGCTGGTCGCGCTGGTCGTGGCCGAACTCGCCGGCGTGACCGGCTGGTGCCTGACGACCGCGGTCGACTACGCGAAGGTCCGCGAGCAGTTCGGGCGGCAGATCGGGTCGTTCCAGGCGGTCAAACATATCTGCGCGTGGATGCTGTGCCGTACCGAACTCATCCGGTCGGTGGCCGCCGACGCGGCCGCCGCGGTGGATTCCGGCGGTGCCGAACTGCCGATCGCGGCCGCGATCGCCGCCGCCATCAGCCTGGATGCCGCCGTGGAGACCGCGAAGGACTGCATCCAGGTACTCGGCGGGATCGGCTTCACCTGGGAACACGACGCCCACCTGTACCTGCGCCGGGCGACCGCGCTGCGCCAGTTGCTGGGCGGCGCGTCGTACTGGCGGGCCCGCGTCACCGAACTGACCCGGGCCGGTAAACGCCGCACCACCGGTGCCGACCGGGTCTTCGCCGACGCGGCGCTGGCCGGCGGTGAGACCGAAACCGAGGTGGCCACCGACGAACTCGCCGCCGAGGTGGCACGGATCGCCGCGCTGCCGGCCGCGCAGCAGCGCGCGGCACTGGCCGACGCGGGGCTGATCATGCCGCACTGGCCGCAGCCCTACGGTCGAGGTGCCGATCCGATGACCGGATTGGTGATCTCGGAGGAACTGCGCCGGGCCGGGCTGACCGTTCCCGACCTCACCATCGGCGGCTGGGCGATCCCGACCCTGCTGCAGCACGGCACCCCCGAGCAGATCGAACGGTTCGCCTGGCCGACATTGCACGGTGAGGTGGTGTGGTGCCAGCTGTTCAGCGAACCGGGGGCCGGCTCGGATCTGGCGGCATTGCGCACCACCGCCGAACGGACCGAGGGCGGCTGGGTGCTGAACGGCCAGAAGGTGTGGACGTCGCTGGCCAAGGAGGCGAACTGGGCCATCTGCCTGGCGCGCACCGACGCGAGCGCACCCAAGCACAAGGGGATCAGCTACTTCCTGGTCGATATGCGCGGCGCCGGGATCGATATCCGGCCGCTGGTGCAGATCACCGGCGAGGCCCGGTTCAGTGAGGTGTTCCTCGACGGGGTCTTCGTGCCCGACGACTGCGTGGTCGGCGCGCTGGGCAACGGCTGGAAGATCGCCCGTTCCACGCTGTCGGCCGAACGGGTCGCCATGAGCGGTAACGGGATCGGACCGGCACTCGAAGAGCTGATCGCCAAACTCCCGGCGACCGGACGCGGGTCGGAGCTGCTGAACGATCGGCTGGGCGGTTTCGTCGCCGACGCCATCGCCGGGCTGCTGCTGGAACAGCGCGCGGCGGTCCGGATCCTGGCCGGCGCCGACCCCGGCGCGCAGAGCAGTGTGCGCAAACTCGTGGGTGTGCGGCACCGGCAGGCGGTCGCCGAGTTCGCCGTCGAGGTGGCCGGTCCGGCCGGGGCGCGGGTCACCGAGGACACCTCGGAATTCCTGCTCACCCGCTGTCTGTCGATCGCGGGGGGTACCGAGCAGATCTTGTTGACCGTGGCGGCCGAGCGGATTCTGGGACTACCCCGCGACGCGGCCGGCTAGTTCGTGCGACGACTGGAGAGCAGAACGTGGACTTCACCCGAGACGAGGCTCAAGAGGCGGTGGCCGAGGTCGTCGTCGGACTACTGGAGCGGGAGCCGGCTCGCGACGCCGGACTCTGGCCCAAGATAGCGGCTACGGGCCTGCTGTCGGTAGCGCTACCGGAACGGTTCGGTGGCGACGATATGGGCATCGACGCCGTATCGGTGCTGTTGACCGAACTGGCCACCGATGCCGTGGCCGCACCGGCGCTGCCCACCCTGGGTTTCGGCGTGCTGCCGCTGCTGGGGGCGGCGCCCGAGGCGGTGGCCGCGGAGGTGTTCCCGGCGGTCGCCGAGGGTGCGGTGCTGACCGCCGCCATCAGCGAACCCGGCGCGCCCCTGACCGCCGAACCCACCACCAAGGCCGAAGTGACCGGCGACAAGGTGCGGATCACCGGGTACAAGGTGGCGGTGCCGTGCGCCGATCAGGCGCGCTGGCTGCTGGTGACCACGGATTCCGGGGTCGCGGTGGTCGATTCGGATGCCGCGGGTCTGTCCCTGGCTCCCTCGGCCGTATCCGGCGAACTCGCCGAATTCTCGGTGAAACTGGACGCGGTCGAGGTGCCCGCCGACCGGCTGCTGCCGGCCGCGGGCCCGCGACTGCACCGGTTCGTACTCGCCGCCATCGGCGCGGCGGCCGACGGTTTGCTCTCGGGCGCGGTGAAATTGACCGCCGCCCATGTGGGCACCCGGCAGCAGTTCAACCGGCCACTCGCCGAATTCCAGGCGGTGGCCCAGCAGATCGCCGACCTCTATGTGGTTTCCCGAACGTTGCATGTGGCCGCGGTTTCGGCCAATTGGGCTCTCGGGCAGGATGATTCGAGCCCGGAGCGACAGCAGCGGATCGACGACGATCTGAACGTGCTCGCCTACACTGTGGCCGCGGAACTTCCGCGTGCCATGCAGAAATGTCACCACCTGCACGGCGGTATCGGAGTGGATGTCACCCACTCGATGCATCGCTACTACTCACAGTCCAAGGACCTCGCCCGCTGGCTGGGCGGCGCCGCGCTGCGGCTCGAACGATTGGGGGCAGGGTGTTCATAGATCTGACCAGCGAACAGCGCAAACTACGCGACGACCTGCGCGCCTACTTCGCCGATCTGGTCACGCCGGCGGAGTCCGCCGCCATGGCGGTCAACCGGCACGGTGACGCCTACCGCGAAGTGGTGCGCCGGATGGGCCGCGACGGCTGGCTGGGTGTCGGCTGGCCCAAGGAGTACGGCGGCCAGGGTTTCGGCCCGGTCGAACAACAGATCTTCTACAACGAGGCCTCCCGGGCCGATGTCCCGCTGCCGCTGGTCACCCTGCTGACCGTGGGCCCGACGCTGCAGCAGTTCGGTACGCGGGAGCAGAAGGAGAAGTTCCTCCCCGGGATCCTCGCCGGGGATATCCATTTCGCCATCGGATACTCCGAGCCGGAGGCCGGTACCGATCTCGCGGCACTGCGCACCAGCGCGTCCCGCGACGATTCGGGCGACTGGATCGTCAACGGCCAGAAAATCTTCACTACCGGCGCGCACGAGGCCGACTACATCTGGCTGGCCTGCCGCACCGGCCCGGTGGCCGACCGGCACCGCGCGATCACCATCCTGATCGCGGATACGAAGGATCCGGGCTATTCGTGGACCCCGATCATCACCGCCGACGGCGCCCATCACACCAACGCCACCTATTTCGACAGCGTCAGGGTCCCGGCGAACATGCTGGTCGGCGAGGAGAACAAGGGCTGGCGCCTGATCACCACCCAGCTCAACCACGAGCGGGTGAGCCTGGGCCCGTCGGGCAAGATCGAACAGCTCTACGACCGGGTCAGGGATTGGGCGCGGCCGCGTGGTGTGCTCGACCATCCCGACGCGCGCGCGTCGCTCGGGCGCATCCATGCCATGACCCGGCTCAACGAACTGCTGAACTGGCAGGTGGCGGCCACGGCCGACGATCCGGATATCGATCCGTCGCAGGTCATCGCGGACGCTTCGGCGACCAAGATCTTCTCCACCGAATCGCTGCAGGAGGCGGGCCGGCTGGCCGAGGAGATCATCGGCCGCTTCGGCGACCCGGCCGACCCCGCGACCGCCGAGCTGATGACCTGGCTCGACCGGCGGACGAAGCAGAACCTGGTGGTCACCTTCGGCGGTGGCGTCAACGAGGTGATGCGCGAACTCGTCGCCTCCGCGGGCCTGAAACTGCCACGCGTACCCCGCTGATTCGATGAGTCCGGCCGGGGTCCACCGCCCCCGCCGCCGGCCGGCGGGCGCGCACCCTCTCGAACCACCCGACCCTAAGGAGCAGCGTGCCGGACACAAGTACTCCGGAAGCGATCATCGCCGCCGCGGAGCGGATCAAGGCGGCCGGGGCCAGCGCGCCGCGGCCGGGCCGCGACCCGGTGAACCAGCCGATGATCAACAACTGGGTGGAGGCGCTGGGCGACAGCAATGCCGTCTATGTCGACGAGGCGGCCGCGAAGGCCGCGGGTTTCGACGGGATCGTGGCCCCGCCCGCCATGGCCCAGGTGTGGACCATGCTGGGGCTGGGTGGCCGGCGTCCGTCCGACGATCCGATGGAGGCCACCAACGCGCTGCTCGACTCCGCCGGGTACACCTCGGTGGTCGGCACCAACTGCGAGCAGATCTACCACCGCTATCTGCGGCCCGGTGAAGAGGTGAGCATCACCAGCGCGCTGGACAGCATCAAGGGCCCGAAACGTACCGGGCTGGGCGAGGGTTTCTTCCTGACCTACCGCACCAGCTGGTACGTCGGGGACGAACTCGTCACCGAGATGCTGTTCCGCATCCTGAAGTTCGCCCCGGGTGCGGCCGCCGCCCCGGAGCCGGCGCCGGCCGAACGGGTGCGGCCGCTGGTCTCCCACGACACCGAATTCTTCTGGGAGGGTACGAAAGCCCGCGAGTTGCGGATACAGAAGCTTCCCGACGGGAGCCTGCGCCATCCCCCGATCCCGGCCATCTGGCAGGACAAGACCGAACCGGTCGATTACGTGGTGTCCTCCGGTAAGGGCACGGTGTTCAGCTACGTCGTACACCACGCGCCCAGGGTGCCGGGGCGGGAGCTGCCGTTCGTGGTCGCGCTGGTGGAACTCGACGAGGGGGTGCGGATGCTGGGTGAACTGCGCGGTGTCGAACCCGATCAGGTCGAGGTCGGGTTGGCGGTCGTGGCCGGTTTCGAGAAGCTCGACGACGATACGGTGCTGCCGTTCTGGAAGGTGAACCCATGACCGCCACATTCGATCCGGCCGTGGTCCGGGTCGGGACCGAACTGCCCGAACTGTCGATCCACGCCGATCCGACGTTCGTGATCAGCACCGCCCTGGCCACCCGCGATTTCCAGGACGTGCACCACGATCGGGACAAGGCGATCGAACGCGGTTCGAAGGATATCTTCGTCAACATCCTCACCGATACCGGTTTGGTGCAGCGGTTCGTGACCGATTGGTCGGGGCCGAGCACCGTGGTGAAGTCGATCTCGCTGCGCCTCGGGGTGCCGCTGTACGCGTACGACACCCTGACCCTCACCGGCAAGGTCGTCGAACTCGACGGCGAGGACGTCCGGCTGGAGGTCGTCGGCAAGGACAGCCTGGGCGATCACATCGTCGCGACGGTGGTCGCGACCGTACCGGGGGCCGGAGGCGGAGCGTGAGCGCATCCACGACGCCGAGTCCTGCCCAGCCCGCGGAATGAGGAACGTATGAGTACTTCGCAACATCCCCTGTCCGGCCGGTCCGCCATCGCGGGGATCGGCGCCACCGATTTCTCCAAGGAATCCGGTCGCAGCGAACTGCGGCTGGCCGCCGAGGCCGTGACCGCGGCGCTGGCCGACGCCGGGCTCACCCCGGCCGATGTCGACGGCCTGACCACCTTCACGATGGATACCAATCTGCAGGTCGCGGTCGCGCGGGCGGTCGGCATTCCGCAGTTGAAGTTCTTCAGCCATATCGGGTACGGCGGCGGCGCGGCCTGCGCGACCGTGCAGCAGGCGGCGATGGCCGTGGCGACCGGGGTCGCCGATGTGGTCGTGGCGTACCGGGCGTTCAACGAGCGGTCGGTGTCGCGGTTCGGGCAATTCTCCACTTCGCTGGCGGCCGCGCCCACCTCTTCGGGTATCGACGCGGGCTGGTCCTATCCGCACGGCCTGGGTACGCCCGCCGCCCAGGTGGCGATGGTGGCCCGGCGGTACATGCACGTCTACGGTGCGACCTCCGCCGATTTCGGCCGGGTCGCGGTGGCCGACCGCAGACACGCGGCGGTGAACCCGAACGCGTTCTTCTACAACAAGCCGATAACCCTGGAAGATCACCAGAATTCGCGCTGGATCGCCGAACCGCTGCATCTGCTGGACTGCTGTCAGGAGTCCGACGGCGGCGTGGCGATCGTGGTGACCAGTGTGGAGCGGGCGCGGGACCTGCCGAACCCGGCCGCCGTGATCACCGCCGCGGCGCAGGGCAGCGGCGCGGATCAGTACGTGATGACGAGCTACTACCGCGACGCCCTGACCGGGCTGCCGGAAATGGGTCTGGTCGGCGACCAGTTGTGGGAGCAGAGCGGTTTGCAGCCCGCCGATATGCAGGCCGCAATTCTGTACGACCACTTCACCCCGTTCGTCCTCATGCAGCTCGAGGAACTCGGTTTCTGCCCGCGCGGTGAAGCGAAGGATTTCATTGCCGACGGGGCTATCGAAATCGGCGGGAAACTCCCGATCAATACCCACGGCGGGCAGTTGGGGGAGGCGTATATCCACGGCATGAACGGCATCGCCGAGGCGGTGCGGCAGTTGCGTGGAACATCGGTCAATCAGGTCGACGAGATGGAGAACATACTCGTCACCGCAGGTACCGGCGTACCGACTTCGGGCCTGGTGCTCAGCGCGGACAGGTAGCGCAGGCGAGCCCACCTCGATATCCCGGAGGCCGGGATGCGTTGCCGCATAGGGCTTCCGCCCGCCTCCGGATGCTGTTGCGGCAAGTACTCGCGACGGGCAAGGTTCGACGATGCCGACGAGCGATCGGGTGTCCCAACTTGTCCTGGGGGCCAAGCAGGCTATAGCAGATGCGTTGCTTGCGTTCAGCCGAATAACAAGTGGACGTGTGCGGAATACGGCTGGAGCAGTGGACGAGGGGGCCAAAGTATTCGATGCCACGGCGCGGCAGGCAGCGGACCAGGCTGCGTTCGCAAGCATGCTGCGCGATGCCGGGCATGCCGAGAATTCGGTCGGCCGGCCCGATGGGCCCCGCCTGGATGCAAACAGCAGTGCGTTGTGGAATCCGATGCGTCCGGAACCACCGTACGAACTGGTAGAACGCTATCGGGAATTGTGGGATAAGGCGGTCAAGATGCCGGATCGAGATAGACCGAAGGCGCTGGCCGAAATGCGGGAGGAGCTCCGAGATTACCCGGTCGATTTTCATGTATTCGACAGTCTCCACCGTAACCTAGGAGATCTGGCCGAACAGCTGGGCGCTCGGCCCCAGGAATTACGTACCGTCATGGAGCACCGGCTGCGCGAATTATTCGCAGGCAAAGATATCGCTATCCGTATTACTTCGGATGGCCTTGCCGGAGTCCTGGAAAGAGGCCGCTTCGTGACGGCCGTAGATATTTCACACCCGGACAGTAATGTAGTTCGGTCGCGAATCGCTCTGCACAAAGATTGCTTCGGGTACGATCGCGAATACCCGCCCGAGTTGCGTCCGGTTTCCGGGTATGTGCGAATACTGGGTGAACAGGCATCCGGGGTGGCCGGCAAGGATGCCCTCTCGGTTTACGGTGATGTCCAGGCAGTTTTGAAGTCCGATGTGGTCGGACGTACGACCGCCTGTGTCGGCGACGCTGTGACGGACAAAATGTACACTCGGCCGTCGCCACTGCTCGACCCCAGCGCATGGTCGTTCGGAATCGTCCCGCACGGTCGTGCGGACACAGAGTTCGGGTATATTCGGTCACTCGGCGCCCTGACCGGAATCGACCGGACGTACGATTCGCCCGAATTCCTCGGCTCTCGATATGTAGAGGCGCAGGTACACGGTGGGGTCAAGGTTTCCGACATAGACCATTTGATATTCCCCAGTGAGCCTCCGAGTGAACTGCTAGAGAAACTCGCCTCGGCACCTGAGGGTGGAATACCGTGGAAGGTCCTACCTTTGCAGTACACGTAAAGAGATATATCGCATGCGGAGTCGTCTGCGACACGCGGGTGCCGGCTGATCACAGCCGGAGTCATCGGATCCGGATCGGTCGGCTCGGCATCGGTTGTATCGTCGACCGGCGGCGGTAGTCGTCGCGTCGTGTTCAGGCGCCGACGCGGTGCGGTGTCGGTTCGAACTCGGGCCCGAGCGGGTGGAAGGGACATACCGAGGGGGCGTGGGCTCGTGGCACGGTTGTGAGTCATCACAATGAAGAACAAGATGTAACTGTCGATCCCGCAATGGGCACCAGGTTTGCCGACAAGGGGCTGATAAACGTGAAAAACTCGTCATTTCATATTGCCGATTTGCTCCCGGACCGACCGTCGGGCATGTAAACATGTGGCTGTTCTTGGCAGTGAGCAGGTAGGTATCGGGTTGGCCGGGTCGCGGGCGCTGATCGCGCGCATTGTGGCGGTGTTCGCGCTGTTGTTCTGCGCTGTCATCGCGCTGCGCGGACATATCCCGGGAATGCCGGACAGCGGCGGTTCGGCGGGTAGCACGCCCTCCGCTCTCACCGTGGCGCTGATGCCGGTGCTGCTCACCGTGTCGATCGTGGTGCTGCTGGCCGGGGTGATCGCCTCCCAGCATCGGCTCCCGCTGGCCCTGCCCGACCTCGACTCCGATACCGAGTCGCACTGGCGGCTGGGCCGCCTCGGCTTGGCCGTGCTGTTCCTGCTGGCGCTGGTCGGTGTCCTCGCGGCGATCGTGTTCGCCGTCTACTTCATCGGGTTTCAGCGCGTCGCCGAACCGGTTCCGGCCGCGCCGCCCGGTTCCCCCGCCCCGCAGCCCACCGCGGTGCCGCCCGGAACCGAGGAGGACCAGCCGGCCCTGACCGGAACCGGGTTGCTCCTGGCCACGGCGGCCGCGGGCACGCTGGTGGCGGTGGCCGTGACCGGTCTGGTCGTCGTCACCGTGAACACCCAGCGGCGCGAACGCGCCGAGGAACCCGGCGACGAGCTGCCGGCCGCCGGGGATCTGCCCACCACCGATACCGAAACCCTGGTCAAAGCCGCCGAGATGGGGCTGGCTGCCATGAACGCGGCCGGTCAGGACCCGCGCGCCGCGATCATCGCCTGCTATCTGGCGATGGAACGCGGCCTGGTCTACGCGCGCGGTCTGGCCCCGCTGGCCTCCGACACCCCCATGGAAGTGCTGGCCCGCGCGTTCGAGCACGGGGCCCTGCACGAGGCCTCCGCCCGGGAACTGGTCGCGCTGTTCGAAGAGGCCCGGTTCAGCCCGCATTCCATGCTGTCCTGGCAGCGGATGCGGGCCGAACAGTTGCTGCGCGTGGCGCTCTCCGACCTGCAGAGCGCCCCGGACCCGGCGGTATCGGCCGCCCCGGATCCCGGCGGCTATCCGCCCGCGCTACCGCCGCACGCCGGGGTGCCGAGCGGGGTGGGGCCGAAATGAGCAGACCCTGGATCGTCGTGGTCGCGATCCTCGCCGTCGCGGGACTCGAGGTGGCCGCCGGCCTGCGGGCCCGGGAATTCGTACTGATCGCGGCCGGAGTGCCGGTCGCGATCGCGCTGTGCTGCTTCGTCTGGGTGCTGCTGCGCCCGGAGAAGAGAGAAAAGGAACTCGCCGACGACATGGAGAACGGGCCCGCCGAAATGCTGCGCCACTGGCATGCCCGTGCCGAGATGCTCGTCGACCGCGCCGACGGCAGCCGCGCCGACTGGGATCGGCACCTGCGGCCGCTGCTGGCCAAGGAGTTCCAACTGTCCGCCGGCCTGCGGGTCAGCAAGAACCGGCGGGCGCTGGAAAGCGCCGGGATCCATCTGTTCGGTGCCGAACTGTGGCGCTGGGTGGACCCGGCCGATTCGGCGCTGCGTGACCAGAACACGCCCGCGCCGGGCCGCGCGGCTCTGGACGAGATCCTGAGCCGCCTTCAGAGAATGTGAACGGGTCGACCCATTGCGAGAAAACACATGACGATGCCCTTGGACGCGACCGTCCAACGCACCGAAGCCGTGCTCCGGGAGGTTTCCCGGGTGGTGGTCGGCAAACGCGAAGAGCTACAGCTCATCATGATCGCGATCCTGTCCGGCGGGCATGTGCTCATCGAGGACCTGCCCGGGCTGGGCAAGACATTGATCGCGCGGTCCTTCGCGGCCGCCCTCGGCCTCGACTTCACCCGGGTGCAGTTCACGCCGGACCTGCTGCCCGCGGACCTGCTCGGCTCCACGATCTACGACATGTCCACCGGGCGTTTCACGTTCCGCCGGGGGCCGGTGTTCACCCATATGCTGCTCGCCGACGAGGTGAACCGCACCCCGCCGAAAACCCAGGCGGCGCTGCTGGAGGCGATGGCCGAGGGACAGGTCAGCATCGACGGTGAGACCTTCCCGCTGCCCCAGCCGTTCATCGTGCTCGCCACCGACAACCCCATCGAATACGAGGGCACCTACCCGCTGCCCGAAGCGCAGCTGGACCGGTTCGCCATCCAGTTGCGCCTGGGCTACCTGTCCGAGCAGGACGAAACCCAGATGATCCGCCGCCGGCTCGAACGCGGCGCGGCAGAGCCCCGGGTGAACCAGGTGATCGACGCGAAGGGCCTGCTGGAGATGCGGCACGCGGTGGAGTTCGTCTCGGTGCATCCGGATGTGGTGGGCTATGTGGTGGCGCTGGCGAGCGCTACCCGGGCCCACGCGCAGGTCGAGGTCGGCGCGAGTCCGCGCTCGGAACTGGATCTCGTGCAGATGGCCCGCGCCCGGGCCCTGCTCAACGGCCGTGACTTCGTGGTCCCCGAAGATGTGAAGGCTCTGGCGATCCCGGCCATGGCGCATCGGATCACCCTGCGGCCGGAGATGTGGGTGCGGCGCATCCGCGGCGAGGATGTGATCAGCGAGCTGCTGCGCCGCCTGCCGGTTCCTCGCGCCGCCACGCCATGAGACATCGCGACGCCAGTACCACGGTGGAGGCCCGCCTCCGCTGGCGTCCCGCCCCGCTGACCTACCTGCTGGCCATCGCCTCGGCCGTCGCGCTGCTGGTCGCGGTGGTCGCGGGCAGCTGGCAGCTGGTGGTGTTCGCCTCGCCCATGCTCGGTGTGCTGGCCAGCGCGCCCTGGCAGGTGTCGCGCACCCGGATCCAGGTGGACGGTGGCGGTACGCAGCGCTGTTTCGAGAACGAGGAGGTCACGGTCACCATCGCCGCCTTCGTCGATCAGGGGCAGGCGCTGCTGCGCTGTAAGCCGGTCGTGGTGGACGGCATGACGGTGACGGTGGAGGAATCCGCGGATTCCGGAGTGGCGCCGGCCGGGTTGCGATTGACCGTATCGGCGGCGCGCTGGGGCCGGTATCCGATAAAAGTGCGGGTCAAGGCATTGAGCCCGGCCGGGATGGCACTGGCCACCGCGACCCTGCCCGCCGGGGAGATCTACGTCTACCCGATCACCGATCCACAGCGGATGCGGTTGCCGCGCACCGAACTCCCCGAACGGCTCGGCGTTCACCTCACCCGCCGGCACGGCCCGGGTGTGGAATACGCCGATATCCGCGCCTACGCCCCCGGGGATCAGCTGCGCATCGTGAACTGGCCGGTGAGCGCCCGCCGCGGCCGCCTGTACGTGACCGAACGCCTGACCAACCGGTCCGCCGACGTCGTCGTCCTGGTGGACACCTCACAGCAGGCGCCCGGGCCCGCCAGCGACGCACTGGAACTGTCGGTGCGCGGCGCGGCGCAGGTGGTGCAGTCCACGCTGCAGGCCGGCGACCGCACCGCCGTCGTCTGCCTGGGGCAGTCGCCGCGCTGGCTGCGTCCCGATATCGGCCGCCGGCAGTTCTATCGCATCGTCGACACCGTGCTCGACGTCGGCGACGAGTACATCCCCACCACCGGCACGCTGGCGCCGTATGCCGCGGTCCCGCTCGGCGCGATCATCGTCGCGTTCACCACCCTCTTGGACACCCAGTTCGCTCTCGCGCTGATCGACCTGCGCAAACGCGGACATGTGGTGGTGGCGGTGGATGTGTTGCGCGGCAGCCCGTTCGCCGGCGACCTGGACCCCACCATGGAGAAGATGTGGCAGCTCGAACGGATGTCGATGTACCGCGATATGAGCACGATCGGGGTGGACGTCGTCCCGTGGGCCGCTGACACCCGCCTCGACCAGACCATGCGCCTGCTGCCGCAGCACCGCCGGATGATCCGGGTGCGCCGATGATCAGATTCCTGGCGCATCTGTCCGGCACGCTGCTGGTGCTGCTGGTCGCCCTGATCCAGCCGTGGGCGGCCCCGGCGGCGATCGTGCTGGTGGTGGTCGGCTGGTGGTGGCGGTGGGCGGCGGTCGGCGCGGTGCTGCTGGTGATCGGGGTGCTCGCGCTCTCCGACACCGGCCTGGTCGCGGCGGCCGCGGCCGGTTTGGTGGCCACGGCCTATCTGCTCAACATCGCGACCGTCACGGCACCGCGCGGGGTCGTCCCGACCACCCTGCCCTCGGTCGTGGGAGCTGTGCTGTGGACGGCGGCGGCCGGGTCTGCCGCGCTGCTTCCGATCGAACTGGTGTGGGCGCCGGTGGTCGCCCCGGTGCTGGTCATCCTTATGTCGTCGATCCTCACGTACAGCATCACCACGGCACGCCGGCGACCGCCCGCAGGCCAGGGCACCGGGGCGTCGGGTACGGAAGCTCCCTCCTGATCCGCTGCGTATGCTCGATCACCCTGGCCACGCTCGACATCACGGTCTACGCGTTCTCGGTGCCGGCCGGTCGCACCGGGGCCCGGACCGATCCGGCGGTCTGGTGCCCGGTTTCGCCGGCCGACGCCTGCCCTGCCGTCGAGGCGGCATTCGGCGTGCGTGCACGGAGCACGCACATCCGGTGTGGACAAACGAAAAGAGTTTGAATCGGCCCCCGCCCCTTTCAAGATATAGCTCACCCCGGGGCTTGCGGCAAGACCCCGGGCGTGCCGCATACTCGCTGGCCTGGCCCACAACCGTGGGCGGAGAGAGTTGAGGTGCGCGTGCGGTCGTCAGGAAACGGACACGAGGAATCACCGGCGCGGCAGCGGTCGGCCGTGGATACCGAGGTGATCATCGTGGGCGCCGGGCCGACCGGTCTGCTGCTGGCCGCCGAGCTGAGTCTGGCGGGGGTGCGCCCGCTGCTCCTGGAGAAGTACCCACTGCCCAGGACCACGCAGAAGGCCCAGGGTCTGGGCGGGCAGATCCTTCAACTGCTGCACTACCGAGGGTTGCTGGAGCGTGTCGAAGCGGCGGTGGCCGCCCCCGAGCCGCCGCCCCGCTACCCATTCGGCGGTGTGCACGTCGATCTCACCGGCATGGTGGACCCACCTTTGCGCGGGCTGCCGCTGCCGCAGACACGGCTGGAGGAACTGCTCGCCGAGCGGGTGGGTGAACTCGGCGCGGATATCCGCCGCGGCCACGAGGTGGTCGGAGTACGTCAGGACGACACCTCGGTGACAGCGGAGGTGTCCGGGCCCGACGGTCCGTACCGGATCACCGCGCGCTACCTGGTCGGCTGCGACGGCGGGCGCAGCCGGATCCGGGAGATGGCCGGTATCGCGTTCACCGGTACCACCTATCCCGAGGTGAACCGGGTGTGCCAGGTCACCGTGCCGGATTCGGTGACCCGCCTCGACAACGGTGATATCGAAGTTCCGGGCACGGGCCGGATCACCACCGGTTTCATCCGCACCGCACACGGCGCCTTCGGATACGGGTCGCCGACCCCGGACATGCTGATGTTCTCGACCACCGAGGACGAGTCCACCGATATCGCCGACGACGAGCCCATGACCCTGACCGAATTCCGGGACAGCGTGCGCCGGGTACTCGGCACGGAGATCCCACTGGGCGAAGCGCTACGGCTGGCGCGCTTCACCTTCAAGGACCGCCACGCCGAGACCTACCGCACCGGCCGGATCCTGGTGGCGGGCGACGCCGCCCACCTGCTGCCCGCGACGGGGTCGGGACTCAACACCGGCCTGCTCGACGCGGTGAACCTCGGCTGGAAGCTCGCCGCCGACATCCACGGCTGGGCCCCACCCGGACTGATCGACAGCTACCACGAGGAACGCCATTACGCGGGGGCTCGTGCCCTGCGGCAGACCCGCGCCCAGGTGGCGTTGCGGCGCGGGCTCGACCCGGCCGCGGACGCGTTGCGGGAGGTGGTCCAGGAACTGCTCGGTGACGAGCAGTTCGCCCGCCGGGTGGCCGGGTTCATCGCGGGCACCGATGTCCGCTACGACCTGCCCAACCCGAACAACCATCCGTTGACCGGTACGTTCGCCCCGGACCCGGCCCTGCGCAGCGATACCGGTGAAACCTCCGTCGCCGACCTGCTGCACGCCGCACGGCCGGTCCTGCTGGATCTCGCCGACCGCGCCGACGTGCGTGAGGTCGCCCGGGAGTGGCAGGACCGTGTCGATATCCGCACCGCCACCGCCGACGAGCGCCCGGCCGACCTCCTACTGATCCGCCCGGACGCCCACATAGCGTGGGCGGCAGCGGTCGGCGAGCCGGACGACAGTGCGGCCTCCGGGCTGCGTGCGGCGTTGACCCGCTGGTTCGGCGTCCCGGATGCATCACTTCGGACGTCATCCATCCGCGGAGCATCGACCTCGACATAATCGGATTCGTCGACCGATCCGCTGTGCACGGCTCGGCGCAGCGGGTCCCGCATCACCGCGCGTCCACTGTTCACAGGATCGGTGGGTGGGGGGCCTCGATCGATTACCGCGACCCCCACCCACCGGCACAGTCCGCCGTGGGCGCCGATCCGGCCGTCCAGCAGGCGGACGATCTCTCCGCAACCACTGCCGGGGCAGCCGACCGAACGGATCGCCCCGTCCGGTCGGTAGTCCGTCCGCAACACGATCCGTAACTGCCTGGTGGTGATGGTGGGCGCGCACCCGCAGCCGGGCACGGTCGCCACCACCCGCACTCGGATCCACGGACAGATACCCGAGACGTTGCGCTCGTGATCACCGATATGCCCGTCCACGACCGGTGCTCCTCTGAGACAGAAGAGGGATTCCGGGCATCGCACCCGGCGCCGCGGCCCCGCGCTGCGCGTCCAGTCCAGCAACTCGGCGGTGACCCAGGGAACCGCGTGGTCCGCGCACAATGGCCACATCGGGCCGGGTTCAGCGGACACGGCCACGGGTTGCCCGATACCGGGCGATGACCGCGTCGATATCGCGCTGCGGGCGATACTCGTCGGAAGACTCGGGTGTGCGCAGCCCGGCAGCAACCCGTTCCAGAAGTGCTCGATCGGTGCCGTAGTCACCCTGCCACAGCGACCGGGCAATGGCGATGGCCTGATTGCTGATCGGCCCGCGGGGCGGTAGGGCCGGTGCCGGCTCTTCGGGTAGCTCGTTCATGGCACGCTCACTCTCCCTCGACTCGATTCACTGGCGTATTGCCTGTTTCGAGGGAACTCTCAGCGTGGCCCTGCCGGAAGGTAGCAAGTCGGTATAAGCCGGGTTGCCATACCCGATGCTGGGCCAGAATGAACTCATGCAGGAGGGGAACTCGATGACCGGCCGGATCACCGCAGCAGCTGGGTCCCGGGCGGCGGTCGCCGACGAACTGGCACGCGAGATCAAGAGGCGCAGAACGGAAGCGGGTATGAGCCAGCGCGTACTGGCCGGAAGAATCGGTTACTCCCGGTCGCAGACCAATTCCCGGCCATCGACCGGAGCAGCGACGAACTGCTCGATGTCCTGAAGAGGATCCACAGGATCACGGCGGCTGTCGATCGGGAGATCGTGGAGCGATTGGCCTCCCGGGTGCACGCTGCCATCGAGAATTACGAAGTTCTGGACAGCGCCGAGCTCGTGGATGGCCTGGTTGAGCAGCGGCAGTTGATCGATAGGCTGGCAGAAGATTGCGGTGATATCCGAGAGCGGCGTCGGCTGTACGAGATAGCAGCGCAGACCTCCGGACTGCTCGGTTTCGTGAATGTAGGTTTCGGTAATTTCGAGTTGTCACGCGCATACTCATATGAGGCTTTCCAACTCGGCAGTGTGGTGCAGTCACCTGGTCTTCAGGCTTGGGCGCGGGGTATGCAGAGCTACTGTGAGTACTATTCCGGCCGCTATCGCGATGCTCTGCGTTTCGCAGAGGATGGGTTGAACTATGCGGCGCCGGGTCCGCAAAAGGTCCGATTGAAGGTCGATGGCGTTGCCAGGGCTCTGGGGCAACTGGGTGATCGTCGTGGTGTCGATCGAGCGGTCGAAGAAGCCTATGAGCTGGTGGGTGAGCGCGGCATGGAGAGTTACTCGTGTTCGAGCATCTCCATCAGCGGGTACAGCCGCGCGCAGGTCGCCGGTAACGCGGCCACAGCGTATCTCTCACTCGGGGTGCCGGACCAGGTAGAAGCGCATGTAGAGAAGGCGCTTGCCGAAATGGATCCCTCCGAGTGTCCATGGGGGCGTTCGCTGGCGAAGATCGACCTGGCGCGGGCACAGCTCAGTTCTCCCAGAGGCGATCTGGACTACGCGAGCTCCCTGATCATCGAAGTACTCGGGAGTACGCCCGCAGCCCCAACAGTTCCGGTGCGAGCGCGCGTCACCGAATTCGCTCGGGATCTCGCAGCTCGCCGGGGGGCTTCGCCAGAGCTGGTGCACATCTACGACGCGATTGCGGCACACGGGAGCACCGGTGTCCAATAATTATGTGGCTGCAACAGAAGGCGCTGCCGTCCGGAGCCGGATGAGAAACCACTGGACAAAGCCGCTTGGAGTAGTCGGATACTACTGGTTTCTGACGTTCGACAACTCGGCACCGTTGCGCTCGGCGACCGTCGAGTGTCAGAGCCGACTTGCCTTTCCGCAGTTCGATCCGGTGCCGCTGGAAAGCTTGCATCTCACCGTCGACCGTATCGGTGGATCGGATGAGCTGTCTCCCGACCGACTTCGTGCGATCAAGACCGGTGCCCGGCGCAGGCTCTGCGACATGGCTCCATTCGAATTGACCATCGGCACGCTGAGGCGGGTGTCCACCGCACTGATCTTCGATGTAACACCCTCCGGGAAGATCGGATCCTTGCGCGCGAAGCTGGGCGCGGATAACAACGTCGCGGGCTCCGGGTCGGATGCTTCACCGCCGCGGCACCCTGCGCACGTGACCGTTGCCTACGGCAATTCCGACGGCATCGCGCCTCCTGAGGTGGATGAAGCGGTGGCAACGGTCAACCACAGTTCACGAATGGCGCGGGTGGATATCTCTGAAGTCTCGATGGTCTTGCTCCACCGCCGGCGGGCCGGATACTCGTGGGACCTGATCGAGCGAATTCCGCTCGGGAGATCGATCTAGCATTCGAGCCGACCCGATATTTCCTCTGTGTTCTCGTTCAGACGCGGTCTATTGTCGCCAGCCAGGCCGATGCGCCGTGCTCGTGGAATCGCGTTTCGATCCGGTCCGGTACGACGGCGGCGATACTCCACCCGCTGGTGGGGGTGAAAGCCGCGTTCAGTTCCTCGAGGCTCACCGGGTGGGGGCCGAGGTCGGGACCTTCGTCGCTGAAGCAGAGCAGGTACAGCGTGGCACCCGGCGCGGTCAGCGAGGCCAGGCTCGCGACGTAGGGCCGGCGCTCTTCGGTGTCGAAGGTGTGGAACAGGCCGCAGTCCAGCACCGTGTCGAATCTGCGATCGATTCCGCTCGGTTCGAGCGCGTCGGCGGCGACGAACTCGGCCTCGATTCCTCGGTCGGCCGCCTTCTCCCGGGCTGCCGCCAGGGCCGTTTCCGCCACATCGACCCCGAGTACCGGCACGCCCGACTCGGCGATGTGCAGTGCGTTCTCCCCGGTGCCGCAGCCCGCGTCGAGTACCGAACCGGTGAAACCGCCTTCGGCGGTCACGCGCACCACAGCGGGCTGTGGGCGGCCGGTGTCCCAGGGGGCGGGGCCATCGTGGTAGGAGGCGTCCCATGGTAGCCCGGCACCGCGTTCGTGGCTGGTGGGTCGTCTGCCGCCGAACGGATCGTCGGTGCGGTCTCCCTGTTGTCCGGGCAATGCCGTCACCTCCCTGGGCCCTGGTCACCACATGGTGGCACGTCCGGGGGCGAATGCCGAGGATCGCGCGGCATCTGTCGGACCGCTGCGGTTCAATGCGTGCTGTGGACACTGTGGACTTCGCGCGGGTCGTAGCGGAATTCGGTGCCGGCTCCGCGCTGCTCGTCGAACCGGGGAGCTCGGCCGCCGCTCATGTTCCCCCGCACTGGGCCCGCATCGCCGGGGCCGGCGATGCCCGCGTCCGGTGCGCGGCGGCGGTGGCACTGTGGAATCTGGATATGTTCGAGCTGGTGCCCCGGTTCGGTGCGGTGCTGGCCGAATGCCTCGACGATGTGCGGGTTTGCCTGCTGCGTGGTGATTGGGTGTTGTTGTACGCGCTACGGAGACCGTTCCAGCCGCACGAGTTCCGTATCGGCTGGGATCCGGCGACATTCGGCGCCGATGTTCCGCGCCACTGGGATGCGCTTCCGGAGCCGCTGCGGGTTTTCCTCGGCATGGTCCATGCCGGCTTCACCGATCTCGACGGCATCTCCTTCGGCCCCGCCCGCCCCCGCGATATGCAGACCTATGACGAACTCGGCCTGGCCGAAGCCGTGCACAACTGGGACACCGGCGAACGGATCCCGGGCGACCGGGCGATGCTGATCGCCAAGGGCCTGGGCGATACCAACTATTTCGCCTCCCCGGAGCTGCCCGGCGACACGGTCGGCTGGGAATACGGTGGCGATATGGAGCGGCCCATGGACTTCGGCCGTACCTTCGACGACCTCATGGGGCGCGGTTTCGAGCTGTCGCGCGACCGTCCGCCACCGCCCCCGGCTCCCGCGACCCCGCCGACGCCCGAGGAGCTCCGGCAACGTATCGCCGCCGTGTCGACAGTGCGAGCCGCCCGGGCGGTGGTTCGGCACCGAGAGCTCACCGAGGCGGGTGCCCGTGCGCGTATCGGTGAACTCGTCGCGGAACTGCTCGACGCGTTGGGCGGGCAGCTGAGTATCCGGCCCCAGGACGGCCTCGACGGTGAGACCGTCCTGCCGTTCGACGACGACGCGGGCAATGTGTACCAGGTGGATCGGCTGGAGATCCGCTATTTCCTCGACCCGCCGCCCCCGGATCGTCCGCAGGCCTATCTGCCGCTGATCCTGCGTATCTGGGAGCGACTCGGCTGGAAGGTCACACCCATTACCGGTGTCGACGGTATCGCCGCCCAGGCTTGTACTCCGGACCGGTACGAACTCACCCTGTCCCACCGCGACGACGGTCACCTGCGCCTGGCGGTCGGCTCGCCCGGGTTCCATCGGCCGTTCTGACGCCGCAGAACTCGGCGGTCGTCACTGCCGCCCCGCGAGGCACCGCCGTGCGGGTCGCGGTCAGCGCGACACCCCCGCCCGCCAGGCACGCAGCGATTCTCCGGTCAGGACGTCGCCGTGACCGACGCAGACGAAGTCGACATCCAGCCCGGCGAGCCGGCGGGCCGCCGCGTCTACGGCGGTGCTGTCGAGGTTGAACACCCCGGGCATCGTGACACCGCGAAAATTCGCCACGGTGTCACCGGTGAACAGCACCCGGTGCCGTGGCAGATGCAGCGCGATGCTGCCCGCCGTATGACCGGGGACGGCGATCACCTCCGCGCCGCCGCCGAAGGCGAGCCACTCACCATCGTGGAGCTCCCGATGCACCGGAGCGGGGCGCGGCGGCGGGCCCGGCTCCAGCGCGTCGGCGATCGGGCGTTCCCAGTCGCGCAGCACCGGGGTGGGTTGCGGACGCGTGCCCCGCACGATATCGGCGTCGGCGTGATGGGCCCAGATCTCGGCGCCCCGTTCGGCCAGGTCGGCCGCCGAACCGATATGGTCGTCGTGCGCGTGGGTGAGGATTACGCGTTGGACCTGGTGGAAGCCGAAGCCGATTGCGGCGAGACCGGTTTCGATGGCGCCGAGCGAGCCGGGTAGGCCGCTGTCGACCAGCGTGATCTCCCCGTCGTCGAGCCACAGGTAGACGTTGAGGTCGTTGATCTCGGGGAAGCGCAGCGTCGCGAGCTGCGGTGTTACGGACACGGTCTCCACCGGGCCGAAACTACCGCCGCCGAGGCGTCGGCCGCTGCTCTGTCTGCTGTGAGCAGATGCGGGCGGGAAGTCGGGTGGGTGGACCAGGCGAATGGCCGATAACAGTGGGTAGCCGTGGTCGACGGTCGGCCCGCACCGATCGAAGACAGCAGAGGCATGCCCGGGCGGGACCTCCACCGGCCGGGCATGTGCCGGTGCCGGCCCGACAGGGAGCTCAGCATGCAGGTGATCTGAGCCAGGGGGTGGATGACGGTGAAGCAGTCATCCGTAGCGACGGACTCGGCAGGCACCGCGGTGGTCGATTCGAGCGGGAGAGGTGCTGCCATGGCGGATCCGCCGCAACACCCGGCCGTGCGCCGAGTGCCGTCGTGCCTCCCACATCTGCGCGTCCGCTGGATTACCATCCGAGGCCGTCGGCCGGCGCTGTCCGGGTGACAGCGGATCGGCCCTTCACCCCTCTGGAAAGCAGGTCGATGAAAACTGTGCTCGCGCTGCTCGTCCGATTCGGTGTAGTACTGGCATTGCCGGGTGGCCTCCCGTTTGCCGCGTCGGCCGGATTCGCCCACGCTGATCTCGCACCGGCGAATCCGGTCCTGGTGATCGGGGGTTTCGACGCAGACCGGGGGATTCTGGAAAATCTACGATCGGAGCTGGCCGAACGCGGTTACCGGGCCTACTCCATGGTCTTGCCCGCGGCGCCCGCCGGCTCCTCGGGGACCGAGGGGATCGCGGATTCGGCGGCGGTGGTCGGCGACAGGGTCGCCGAGATACGGCGGACCACCGGTGCCCGGCGAGTGGATCTGGTCGGGCACTCCATGGGTGGGCTGGCGCAGCGGCATTACGTGAAGTTTCTCGGCGGAAGCGATTCGGTGGGAACCTATCTCGACTTCGGTACGCCGAATTACGGCGAGCCGCTCGGGTTTCTCTGCGCGCCCGTCTTTCCGGGCTGCCGTGATATCGCTCCGGCTTCGGAGTTCCTCCGGCAACTGAACACACCACCGGCGTTGCCGCCCGGACTCCCCGCCTACCACCTTTATTCGGAGAACGAGGGACCCGAACGGCTGCACCTGCCCGGGGCGGTCAACGCGAGCGTCCAGCAGTTCTGTTCCGGCCGCCATGTCACCCATCGCGACGAACCCCAGGACGGGGCGTTCCAGGACCTGATCGACTCGGCACTGCGCGGTGGGCCGCTCTCCACGGATTGCCCCAGGCAGTTCTTCCTCAGTTCGCGCTAGCCTGCCGTGCCGCGGTCAGCTCCCGGGTGTGTATCCGGCCCGTTGCCGGAGTAGGACCGGGTGCGGAGGCGTACCCGTTCTCCGCGCTGTCCGAAAAGGCTGAGGATCTCCACGCTTTCCTGTCCGGTCGTTCCGAACCAGTGCGGAATCCGGCAGTCGAACTCGGCCGCCTCACCGGCACGCATGACGAAGTCGTGCTCGGCGAGGCGTACGCGTAATCGCCCGCGCAGCACATAGAGCCATACGTAGCCCTCGTGGGTCCGCAGATGGGCCTGTGCGTCGTGCGCGGGAATGATCACCATGCAGGCGTGCGGGGCCGCCCGCTGGCGCGGTAGTGGGATCAGGATCCGGCCTGTGCGATCGGTGCGCCGTGCCCGGGTTTCGACGATCCGGGGTACGCGGACGATTTCGTCGAGCCGGATACCCAGTGCGACCGTGATCGGCACGAGCAGTTCGAGGCTCGGTTTGCGTCGACCGCACTCCAGGCGGGACAGAGTGCTGGTCGACAGGCCGGTGATCCGGGCGAGGTGGGCCAGGCTGAAGCCGCGCTGTTCGCGGACGCGCCGCAGGCGGGGCGCGATCTGCTCGATCACAGCATCTACGCTCGGTTGCTCGTTCATGACCGACAGCGAACCGAATCCGTCCCGGAAACGGCAACGTTTTTTGCTGAATCCGCACCGACGGTCCGATGCTCTTCTCGGAGGTGATCCGAGATGGATACAACAACGGATTCGGCACGGTCGGTGTCGAGAGCACGGCCGCGGACGGTGGTCGCCGGCGCGTGGCGCGGAGATCGGCTGCCCGCCGGGGTCTATCTACTGGGCTTCAGCCTGTTCGCGATGGGAAGCGCGGAATTCTTGCTTGCCGGAGTCCTGCCCGACGTCGCCGCGGATCTGGGGGTCCCGCTGTCGTCGGCGGGCATCCTCATCACCGCCTTCGCGTTGGGTGTCGTATTCGGCGGTCCGCCGCTGGCCGTGTTCGCGCTGCGCGTTCCGCGCCGTACCGCCTTGGTGGGCGCCCAGGGAGTGTTCGCCGCCAGTATCGCGGTGGGACTGCTCGGCGACTATCCGGTACTGCTGGTCTCCAGGGTGATCTCGGGTATTGCCTACGCGGGGTTCTTCGCCGTGGCGGCGGTGACCGCGATCGGCCTGGTCGCCGCGGACCGCACCGCCCGCGCGTCCGCGGTGGTGGTCAGCGGACTCAGCGTGGCGATGGTGGCCGGTGGCCCGGTGGGAACGCTGCTGAGCCACTTCACGGGTTGGCGCGGTGGATTCTGGGCCGTCGTCGCCCTCACCGTTCTGGGAGCGGTCGGCTGCGTGCTGGGAATACCCGCCGCCGCGCGTGACAGCGACCCGGCAGCGACACCGGATGTCGCCCGGGAACTCGCGGCGATGCGGCGGCCGAAGCTCTGGGGCGTTCTCGCCGTCACAGTGCTCACCACCGCGGCGTACATGATCACTTTCAACTATTCGGCCGCGCTGCTCGCCGATATCACCGGGGTCCCCGAGGTCTGGGTTCCGGCTGTTCTCGCGTTGTTCGGTATCGGAGCCTTCGCCGGGCTGTTCATCGGTGGCCGGATCTCCGACCGGCGCCCCCACGCGGCGCTGCTGACCGGGACGGTCGCGACCACGCTGCTGTCGGTCGTCCTCGCTGTCGCAATGGCACAGGCCGTGGTGGTCGTCCCGGCGATATTCCTGCTCGGCGTCGCCGCATTCGTACTCAACCCCGCGCTGTACGCGCGGGTGTTCGCCATCTCGGCCGACGCCCCGACCCTCGCCGGGGCCACCACGGTCTCGGCCTTCCAGTTGGGTATCAGCTGCACCCCCCTCCTCGCTGCCGCGGCCTTGACACGAGGATCTGCCCTTACTTCGGTGTGTCTGATCGGATCGGCGCTGGCCGCCGCCGCGGTCCCGCTGATCCTCCTGGACCGGGCACGGCGCTCCGCCGAGGGGCGATAGCCCGCCGCCACCGGACACCACTGTGCCCGGCAGACCCCGCAGGGTCCGCCGGGCACAGTGCGGTCGCCCTTCGACCGGAGTCAGTCGGCGTAGTCGAGCACCACATCTCCCAGCACCGGGGCGCCATCGCGTTCGACGGCGGTGGCGCTGATGATCAGTTGTCCCGGTTCCCGCCAGATCCGCGAGCGCAGTGTCTCCCCGGGGAACAGCACTCCGGCGAACCGCGCCTTGAACCCGGTCACCCGGCCGGCGACCGAGTCCAGGACCGTATCGGTGGCGGTTTTGCAGATGATCCCGTAAGTGCACAGGCCGTGCAGGATCGGCGCCGGGAAACCCGCTCCTTTCGCGAATTCCGGGTCGGAGTGCAGCGGGTTGCGGTCGCCGCAGAGCCGGTAGAGCAGGGCCTGCTGCGGCAGGGTCGCGGTGGTGACGTCGAAATCCGGATCACGATCGGGGAGTTCGGTCTTGCTGCCTGGGCCGCGCTCACCACCGAATCCGCCCTCGCCGCGGGCGAAGATGGAGGACCGTTCGGTCCACAGCGCTTCGCCGTCGGAACCGGTGACGGTGAACTCCTGCACGATCACCGCGTTGGATCCCTTGTCCCACACTTCGCTGATCCGGCCGGTGCGAGTCGCTTTACCCGCCGCGGGCAGCGGCCGGTGCACCTGCACTTCCTGCGAGCCGTGCACCACCTTGGCCAGGTCGATATCGACACCGGGGAACTTCACCTTCGGCGGGTCGGTATCGCGCAGGGTGTGGGCGACAGTGGCGAAAGTGGGCAGCACCTGCGGTTCGCGATCGTCGAGGTAGCGCAGTTCGGCGGGCTCGGTCCAGCGGTGACCGGCGCCGATGCCCAGATGGTAGAGCTGGACATCGGAGGCGGTCCAGGAGAACTCCTTGCTCGGAAGTTCCGCTCCGAGCGCGACTTTCGGATCGATGGGCATACAGATTCTCCTCGCAGCGGCTCAGGCCGCGGACTTCTTGCGGTCGATGATGTCGTGGACCGCGAGGTAGCCGAAGGCGATCGCCGGTCCGATGGTGGCGCCGGGGCCCGCGTAGGTGTGGCCCATGACCGGGGTCGATACATTGCCCGAGGCGTACAACCCCTCGATCGGGGTGCCGTCCTCGCGCAGCACTCGTGCCGCGGTGTCGGCGACCAGGCCGCCCTTGGTGCCGAGGTCGCCGGGCACCATCTTGGCCGCGTAGAACGGGCCTTGGACCAGCGCGGCGAGGCACGGGTTGGGTTTCACGGTCGGGTCGCCGTAGTACCGGTCGTACTGGCTGTCGCCGCGGCCGTAGTCCTCGTCCTTACCGGTTTCGGCGAACTTGTTGAAGCGTTCCACCGTGGCCGCGAGTTTGTCGGCGGGCACCCCGATCTTCTCGGCCAGTTCCGCCAGGGTCGCGGCCTTGACGATGAGGTCGTTCTCCATCCAGCGCGACGGGAACTTCAGGCCCGGCTGCAGGCTGGCGAACATGTACCGGTTGCGGTAGCGCTGGTCGAAGACGAGCCAGGTCGGAATGTTCTCGCCGGGGCCCTCGCCCTGCCCGTATTCACCGCCGTACATGGTGTGTACGGCCTCGACGTAGGGCGCGGACTCGTTGCCGAACCGCTCACCCTTCGGGTTGATCATGATCGAACCGGGCAGGTTGCGTTCGGACAGCGCGAACCAGGGCTTGCCGCCCTTGAAGATGGTCGGGCCCCACCAGGCGTCCTCCATGAAGCCGATAGCGGCGCCCGCGTCCATACCGGCCACGATGCCATCGCCGGTATTGGTGGCGGCACCGGTTGTCCACTCAGTGGTGATCGGCTCGCGCTGGTACTTGGCCCGCATCTCGGCATTGTGCTCGAATCCGCCGCTGCCGAGCACCACGCCGTGGCGCGCGGTGAACGTGACCGTCTCGCCCTTGTGGGTCGCCTCGACACCGGTGACCTTGCCGTTCTCGACGACCAGTCTGGTCATGGGGGTATCGAGCAGCAGGGGCACGTTCGCGTCCATCAGGCCTTTGCGCATACCCGCGATGACCGCCTGGCCCATCACCATCAGATGCTTGTTCGTGAACTTCGCCCAGTAGGTGCGCGCCCCGACGCGCAGAGCCCGCAGCATGCCTTTCGGGTGGCGGCGGATCAGGTTCAGGCGGACGAAATCGGCCTGGGTGACCGCCACGTTCAGCGGAGCCTTGGAATAGGGCGGATGGATATTGAACCGCTCGTCGCCGAGGATCTTGGCGTTGAACGGCTTCGGCTCGCAAGACCGCCCACCCGCCCGGCCGCCGGGGGCCTCGGGATAGTAGTCGGAATAGCCCTTGACCCAGGTCATCTTCAGCGGTGAGTGCGCGAGGACGAAATCCATGGCTTCGGCGCCGCGATCGATATAGGTATCGATCCGCTCGGCGGGCACCACGTCGCCGATGATGCTGTGCAGATACCTGCGCGCTTCCTCGCGGTCGTCGGGACCGCCCGATTCGCGCAGGGCCTTGTTACCGGGGATCCACACCCCGCCGCCCGAGCGCGCGGTAGATCCGCCGTAGTACGGCGCCTTCTCCAGGATCACCACACTCAGCCCGTTGTGCGCGGCGGTGAGGGCGGCGGTCATCCCGGCGGCGCCGCTGCCGACCACCACCACATCGTATTCCCGATCGTTCATGTAGAACACGTTATAGAATGAGGTCGCTGTTGGTCTATGTTGTCTGGCAGAAGACTTGTTCTGCGGCGTAAACAGCAGGGAAACTCGTTTCAGTTTGTGGTGGAGTTGATAGATGACGCACGAATGGGACCTGGCCGCGGACGTGGTGGTCGTCGGTTTCGGCGCGGCGGGCGCCGCCACGGCGCTGCAGGCCACCGAGGACGGTGCGCAGGTACTCGTGCTGGACCGTTTCTCCGGAGGCGGCGCGACCGCGTTGTCCGGTGGCATCATCTACGCCGGTGGCGGCACCTGGGTGCAGCGCGCGGGCGGCGTCGAGGACACCCCGGAACTGATGCTGGCCTACCTCGAACGTGAGGTCGGTGACGCGGTCTCCCCGGCGACACTGCGGCGTTTCGTCGACGACAGTCCCGCGATGATCGACTGGCTCACCGGGCACGGGGTGCCGTTCGAGGCGTCGCTGTGCCCGTACAAGACCTCCTATCCGAACAACGACTATTACCTCTACTACTCCGGCAGCGAGATCTCCGGCGCGTTCGCCGATATCACCCCTGCTCAGCGCGGCCACCGGGTCAAGGGCTGGGGCACCTCCGGGAAGAAGTTGTTCGCGCCACTGGCCCGGTCGGCGCGGCAGCGGGGAGCGCGGGTGGAAACGCTCACCACCGCCACCGCCCTGATCACCGACGACACCGGTGCGGTCGTGGGAGTCGAGTGCCGTACCCTGCGCGACGCACCCGCGCGTGTCAAGACGCGTTACGCGCGGCTGGCCGCGATCGCCGCCAAACCCGGCATCTACTACCCGCCGCTGCGCCGGGCGCTGGAGAAGCGGCTGGCCCGGCTGGACCGCAGATACTCGACCACACTCCGGGTCCTGGCCCGGCGCGGTGTGGTGCTGACCGCGGGCGGGTTCATCGCCAACCGCGAGATGCTGCACGCCCACGCCCCCGCCTACAAGAACGGCCTGGCCCTGGGCAGCTCCGGTGACGACGGCAGCGGGATCGAACTGGGCCGCAGTGTGGGCGCCGCGACCGACCGGATGGGCAATGTCTCGGCCTGGCGGTTCCTGCTGCCCCCGAGTTCGTTCGCCGGCGCGCTGCTGGTGGATGGTAAGGGGCAGCGCGTCATCGACGAGACCCGCTACGGCGCGGCGGTCGGCGACGCCCTGATCAACCGGCACGACGGAATCGGCTGGTTGCTCGCCGACGACGCGCTCATGCGTACCGCCATCTCCCAGATCGGGCCGCAGGCCGCCTGGTTCCAGCGCATGCAGTTCGAGGTCATGCGCCGCAAGGCCAAGCGCGGGAAAACCCTGGACGAGGTCGCCGCCGCCGCGGGTGTCGATCCGGCGGGATTGCGGGAGACCGTCGCCGCGCACAACAGCGCCTACGCGACGGGCGCCCCCGATCCGGTCGGCAAACCCGCCGAATACGTCCGCCCGGTGGGCGCCGGCCCGTACCGGATGCTGAACGTCTCCATCGAACCGAGCCTCACCAATCCGTGCCCGATGTTCACCGTCGGCGGCCTGCTGGTCGACGAGGAGACCGGGGCGGTCCGCGATACCTACGGTGGCGAGATCCGAGGCCTGTACGCGGCGGGCCGGACGGCCGCGGGTATCTGTGTGAACTCCTATGTCAGCGGGCTTTCGCTGTCGGACTGCATCTTCTCCGGCCGGCGGGCGGGGCGGAGTGCGGCGGGGGAAGTATCCGTGGTGGAAGGTGTGGCCGGAGTGCGATCTGTAGGTGGAGCGCCGGAAGGCGGGGCCTAGCTCGGCTCCCTGCGGACTCGATGTCCGGCCGTGTCGCGCTATTCGTCGTAACGTCCGCCGACACCGATGACCACCAATTCGGTATCGGTCACGTAGTAGATCAGCCGATGCTCACGGGTGATCCGCCTCGACCATTTGCCCGCGAGCTGGTGTTTCAGTGGTTCGGGCTTGCCGATGCCCGCGAAGGGGTCGGCAAGTGCGGCGGAGATCTGCTTGTTGGCGGCTTTGAGCACCGAGCGGTCCCGGGCGAGCCACGATGTGTAGGTCTCCCCACCGTAGGCCGTGAATACCAGTTTGCGCTCAGGCATCGGGATCCAGCAGCTCCTGCGCCTCCACCCGCCCCTCTTCGGCATCACGCGCGGATTCGAGCAGCCGGACTCCGCCGTGTGTCGCCAGGACGTAGAGCGTCTCCTGAATGGAGTTCCAGTCGGATTCCGACACCAGTACCGCGTTCTGACCGCTCTTGGTGACGACCGTGACAGTGTCGTGGTCGTCGTTCACCTGCTGGACCAATGAGAACAACTGCTGACGGACGGTGGAGATGGGTAGTGCGGTCATGTAGGCGCCCCTCGGTTGATATGTACGACATATTGTACGAATCGGCGCCTGCTCTGGTCTATCCGTGTAGCCCGGGATCCGTGCGACGGCCTGCGGGCCATATCCGCGATTGTCAGCTCCGCGGCCGGCGACCCAGGTAGCGCAGCAGCCGGTCGGTGTCGGAACCCTCGCCCTCGACGATCGGGCCGTAGGCGCCCCAATCGCGCAACGGTTCGATCCGGCCCTGGGCCGCGGCGAGGATCGGCGCCGAGAGCTCGTCGGTCAGCGGTGATTCCTGGCCGGTGGCGACCGCGATATCCCAGGCGTGCACGGCCGCGTCCAGGGCGCACAACACCGCGGCCACCGGGGTGGGCAGGGGGCCGAAGGGGAGCGGGGTGGGGACAGTTTCGGTGTCGTCGGTGACGGTGGACCAGGCGGTCGCGGTCTCCTCCAGAGCGGCGGTGACCAGGGCGACGGGTCCGTCGGCGATCGTGCCGGTCGGGGAGAAGGGGTCGTAGGCCGGGCCGGCGCCCACGCCGAGTGCCGCGGCGAAGGCCCGCTGGTCCCCGGCGGCGTGCTCGGCGACCTGTGCGACATTCCAGTCCGCGCACGGGGTGGCCAGCTGCCACTGATCGGCGTCGACTCGCGTGATCACCCGACGCAGCGCGTCGTGGGCGGAGGCCAGCACCTCGCGCCAGACCGGTGCGAGCTGAGCGGTGATGTCCTGTGCGGCGGTGATTTCCATTGTTCTGCCTCTCGGTCGTTTTCGGCGTTGAACTGAGACTATGGCCCTATTAGGCTCATTTCCTTCCTGATAAGACCTCCGCGGAAATGAGCGAATTTGTGACCTCCACCACAACTCGGGTGCTCCGCTTGCTGTCGTTGCTCCAGGACCGCGATCACACCGGGCCCGAGCTGGCGCGGCGGCTCGGCGTCACCGACCGCACGCTGCGCCAGGACATCGCCCGTCTGCGCGAACTCGGCTACCCGGTGCACGCCACCCGGGGCCCGGTGGGCGGCTACCACCTCGGCCAGGGCGCCACCATGCCGCCGCTGCTGCTCGACGACGACGAAGCGATCGCGGTCGCGCTCGCGATGGGGCTCGCCGAGGACGGGTCCACCGGAATCGCCGATATCGACCACAGCGTCAAGCGGGCCCTCGCCAAACTCGAGCGGATCCTGCCGAAACGCTTGCAGCGCACCGTCAACGCGCTGCGCGAGACCACCGCGGTCGGACCGGCGACGATCGGGTCCCGGGAACCGGACGCCCCGGTACCCGCGGAAACCCTGGCCACGATCGCGGCGGCGATCCGCGCCGCCCGGGAGCTCGAGCTCGACGACCAGCGGGTCGAGCCGTACCGGCTGGTCAGCTGGCAGCGGCGCTGGTACCTGGTCGGCTACGACCTCGATTCGCACACCTGGCGCGCGGTTCCGGTGGCGAACCGGCGCCGGGTGGTCGCGGGCACCCGCCGATTCGCCGCTCGCACCCCGCCCGAAAACGATCTGGTCGCCTTCGTGCTGCGGGAGGTGGCCTCCGCGGGCTATGCGGTGCACGCCCGGGTCACGGTGCTGGCGCCCGCGGAAACCGTTATCGCCCGGATCAATCCGGCGGTCGGGGTGGTGGTACCGGTCGACGAGAACTCGTGCCTGCTGCTCACCGGCGCGGACGCGATGGAGACGATCGCCATCTACCTGAGCATGTTGATGATGGATTTCCGCATCGACGGCCCACCGGAACTGGCCGAACACATCCGTACCCTGGGCCGGCGGTACCGCGAGGCGGTCGCCCACCTCTGACGGGCGCCGTCGGTGCCCCGGCAGCCGGCGCTCAGGCGGTCGCCGGGAGGGTCGGATAATCCGTGTAACCCTCCGCTCCTCCTACATACATCAGGTGTGTGTCGCGGATCGCGTTGAGCGGCGCGCCGATGCGCAGGCGTTCGACCAGATCGGGGTTGGCCAGGAAGGCGCGGCCCAGCGCTATGTGGTCGGCTCCGGCCGCGAGCAGGCGCCCGGCCCCTTCGATGATGGCGCCGGCGTCGCGGGCATCACCGGCAGGGTTGGCGACGAGACCGCCGGGCCACAGCGCCCGCAGCTGCGCCAGCAGCGGATCGTCCGCGTCGACACGGACGATGTGCAGGTAGGCGAGACGCAGGTCGGCGACCGCGGTGACCAGGGCCGGATAGATGGCCTCGGTATCGCCCTCCACTATCCCGTTGACGGGATTCGCCGGCGAGATACGCAGGCCCACCCGTTCCGGACCGATGGCCGCCGCCACCGCTTCGACGACCTCGACGGTGAACCGGATCCGGTTCCCGACCGGACCGCCGTATGCGTCGGTGCGGTGATTGGTGTTGCGGGCCAGGAACTGGTGCAGCAGATAACCGTTGGCGCTGTGCACCTCCACCCCGGCGAAACCGGCGTCGACGGCATTGCGCGCGGCGGTGACGAAATCGGCGACGGTCGCCTGGATCTCGTCGACCGTCAGTTCACGCGGGGTCACGGCCGACTGATGGCCCGACGGGGTGTGCACGGTGTCGGGCAGCGGGATCGGCGAGGGCGCGACAGGGGTCAGTCCGCTGTTGTCGGGATGGCCGACCCGGCCGCCGTGCTGGAGTTGCAGGAACATATGACCACCGGCCGCACCGACGGCGTCGGTGACGCGGCGCCAGCCCGCGATGTGCTCGGGGCGGTGGATACCGGGGATATTGGCGTAGGTCTGGCCCACCTGGTTCGGGGTGGCGGCCTCGGCGATGATCAGGCCCGCGCCGGCCCGCTGGGCGTAGTAGGTCGCCATCAGGTCCGAGGGGGTGCCGTCCGCCTCCGCGCGGTTACGTGTCAAGGGGGCCATCACCAGGCGGTGCGGCAGCTCCAGACCGCCGAGGCGAGCGGGAGCGAATAGATCACGAGGCGCTGTGGTTGTCATGCCTGGACGGTAAGACCTGACATTGATGTGAAGTTCAAGCCCGAATGGGAAAATGCGAGGCGAGCATGCGAATCGGAGAACTGGCGCAGCGGACCGGGGTCAGCGAACGCTCACTGCGCTATTACGAAGAACAGCGGTTGCTCACCGCCGACCGCACCCCGGGGGGCCATCGCGACTACCCCGAGCACGCGGTGGACCGCGTCGTACACATCCAGGAGCTCTTCGCGGCCGGATTGTGCAGTAAGAAGATCGTGGAGATCTTGCCCTGCATGCGCGACACCGACGGCGGCGCCAACGAATTCGCCACACCCGCGCTGGTGGACGAGCTGCGGGTCGAACGGAAACGGATCGACCGGATGATCGCCGATCTGCTGCGCTCGCGCGAGGTCCTGGACGAGGTGATCGAACGGGCGGGGGCGAGTCGCACGACGGCAGCTGCGTGAGCCATGGAGTAGGAAGCCGCAAGTCTTTCCGACGACGGATATGACTACTCCGGATTCGGCGAGTTCCGGTACCACCGCGTGGATGGCGGACCGAGATCCGGCAAAGCGCCGAGCACTCGGATCGCCCGTATCCCGCGTCCCGAACAGAGAATTCCCTTTCGCGATTGCGCTGATCTCGTGGCCGCTCCCGCTACACTCGGGCCCACTGTCCCCGAGTCAGGTGGTGACTCATGGCGTTCGCGGTGTGGGTACGGTCGTTTCCGGTTTTCACGGCGCTGCTGGTGGCCGCGCTGAGTGGCTGCGCGTCCCCGAGCGGCGGTGATCCCGGCTCGGTGGTCTCCTCGGCCGCGCCTCCGGCGCCGGCACAGACGTCCACGGTCGCGGCGACCGAGGAACAGCAACCGGAGGACCCGCCGTCCACCATGGTGGTCTCCCTGGTCGCCGTCGACGCCTCGGGCCGGCCGGCCGACGGTTTCGACGTATCCGGTACCGCACCCGCCGGCCGGCTCGACTGCGGCAATGCCGTATCCAGCCGGTCCGCGACCAGCCCGGGTATCTATCACTGCGGGGCCTCCGCCGACGCCGCCGATATCTGCTGGGCCCGGGCCGGCGGCACCGAACTGCTGTGCGCCGACGATCCCTGGAACCGTGAACTGCGCTGGTACAGCGTCGAGCCCCGGCTCGAACCGATCGGGAAAACCCTCGAGCCCGAACCGTGGGCGCTCGAATTGGCCGACGGCCGCCGATGCCGTATCCGGGTGGGCGGAGCGTGGGGCGGCCGGGCCGACGGCCTGGTCGGCGCCTATTCGTGTACCGGCGGCGCCGAAGTCGTCTTGCAGCCGTCCGACGCGCGGACCGCCATCGACACCTCCGCCCCCACCTGGCATATCCGGTTGGGCGAACTCGGCGCGGGCTCGCCCGAGCTACCCCCGCCGACGATCGTGGACGTACGGACCGCCTATTTCGCGGCCGCGTCCTGACCGGCCGCCGCGCTCGGGTCGCTGTCCGGGTGGACGCGGGCCGCGCCGATCCGTTCGATCCGGTCCCGCCCCCACGCGCCCAGCGGTTCCAGCGCGGTGTTCAGTGACCGGCCCAGGCCGGTGAGCCGGTACTCCACCCGCGGCGGCACCTCGGGGTGCACCTTCCGGACCACCAGCCCGTCCTCTTCGAGCTCACGCAACTGCTGGATCAGCATTTTCTCCGACACACCGGGTAACCCGCGGCGCAGCTCACCGAATCGGCGTACCCCGTAGTTCTCCAGCTCCCACAGGATCAAGCCCTTCCACTTACCGCTGATCACATCCATCGCGGCGTCGATCCCGCAGAAGTACGGCCCGAACCTTTTTTCACCCATGTCGGCCTCGCTGCCTGCTCGCATACGTGGTGGTAACTACCCCACCGAATAGTAGGTACTTGTCGCGGCACCCGGGCTGGGCGATTCTCGAACGCGGCGCGCCGAAGCCAGTGTTCATCGAAAGCGTATGCAACGCGTTCAGCAGAGGAGTCGGCACAGATATGACCGCGAACGAACAGACAGCCGTGACGGTGCTCGGTCTGGGGCCGATGGGCCGGGCCATCGCCACTGCCCTCGCCAAGGGCGGAAACCCGCTCACCGTGTGGAACCGCACCCCCGGAAAAGACACCGAGCTGGTGAGCCGGGGCGCTGTATCCGCCGCCGATCCGGGCGCCGCGATCGCCGCCTCCGACCTGGTGATCGCGGTGCTCGGCGACCACGCCTCCGTACACGCGGTACTGGATCCGGTGGCCGAGGCATTGCGGGGGAAGGCGCTGATCGATCTCACCAGTACCACTCCGGAAGAGTCGCGGGAGTTCGGCCGGTGGGCCGCGGCCCGTGGTATCGACTTCCTGGACGGCGGCATCATGGCGGTACCGCCCATGATCGGCGGGCCGGGCGCCTCGATCCTCTACAGCGGGTCGGCGCAAGTATTCGAAAGGTTCCGTGACGATCTCGGAAAGCTTGGCGCGGCCGATTACTTCGGCGACGATCCCGGGACCGCCGCGCTCTACGATTTCGCGCTGCTGGCCGGGATGTACGCGATGTTCACCGGGTTCTTCCACGGTGCCGCCATGGTGCGCTCGGCGGGAGTAACGGCCACCTCCTTCGCGCCCCGCGCGGCCGCCTACGTCACCGCCATGGCGGGACTGCTGCCGGCGTATGCCGAGGTGATCGACAGCGGCGACTACACCGACGATGTGCAGCCCGCGCGATTCCACAAACCCGCGTTCGACGCGATCGTGCGGGCCAGCCGGGACGCCGGCGTCGCCCTGGACATCGTCGGGCCGATCAAGAACCTCATCGACCGGCAGATCGCCGACGGCCGGGCGGGGGAGGGGCTGGAGCGGATCACCGAGGAGCTGGCCGGGCACCGCGAATAGCGGGTACCACCGGCGCCCGCCGTCTGTCGGTGATGACCGGCATGATCCGGTCATGGCGTTCACCAACCGGATCGAAGTGCGCGTTTCCGACCTGGATCTGCAGGGCCACGTAACCGGCGCGGCGTACCACCAGTACGCCGATCACTCCCGGTTCGCGTGTGTGCAGGCGGCGGGTATCTCGGTGGAGGAGATGATCGCGGCGGGCTTCGGGCCGGTGAACCTGGAAACGGTCCTGCGTTTCCAGCGGGAGTTGCGCGGTGGTGATTTCGTCGACATCACCTGTGACTGGGTGTGGGGAACGGGCAAGACCTATCGCGTCGAGCACGTCCTCACCCGCCCGGATGGCGAGGTCGCCGCGACGGTGACGCACGTCAGCGGGCTACTCGATCTCACGACCCGCCGTCTGGTGGCCGACCCGGCCCGGCAATGGCGGTCGATGGCGACCCGGCCCGAACTGCTGCAGCTTGTCCGATACTGATGCACTTATGAAGGTTTGCACCATAAAGCCATGTCAATCCGCGGTGCCCGGCCGGACTACCCATCGCGTAGGTTGTCCCGTGACTGCGGCGATCATGTCGTAGTCGCCGTCGTAGTGCAGCACGGTGGTGTGGTGCCGTTCGGCGACGGCGGCGATGACGAGGTCGGAAACCGACAGTGCGCGCCAATTTCCTTCCGCTATCAGCAGGGCCTGAATCTCGACGGCACGGTCCCAGGCTTCGTCGGGCGTCGGCAACCAGTCGAAACCACGCAATTCCTCGCGAATCCGCTGGGCGTCTGTCTTCGATCGGGCCGAGTGCAGTATCTCCAGCTCGACCGCCCCGCAGATGGCCAAGAGGCCGGCATTGTGGAGCGGGTCGATAACCGCGCGGACGGCAGGCTTCGGGTAACGAGCGAACGCCGACTTGTCGATGAGATATCGGGTGGGCACCTTCAGGCCGCACCCTGGCCGGCCGGTGGCTCGACTGGACCGGTCAGGTCCGGGAGGCCGCCTGCGCCGATCCAGTCGAGGAAGGATTGTCGCCGCCGGCGCTTGATCGCGTCTTCGAGGGCGGCATTCACGGTTGCGACCTTGGTCGTCGTTCCGAAAATCTCGGCTGCGGCGGCCAACTTCTCGTCGTCTACGTCGATGACAGTTCGTGCCATGGCGTCACCTCCTGATATCGGGACACCTCAGATGATATCGCATACGGCTGAGGTTGATATCAATCGGCTGGACTGCGCTACAACCAGGTGTCGAGGGTCGTGGTGGTGAGGAAGTGGTCGAGGTCGGCGCGCCAGGGGGCCGGGGTGGTCTTCTCCGGTTCGATGGCGGTGTACTGACCCCGGTAGAACAGCAGCGGGCGGCCGTTGGTGGTGGCGGGGGTCTCCGACATGGCCAGGACGCGGCCGATGACGATGAAATGGTCGCCGCCGTCGACCACACTGTCCACCCGGCATTCGATGGTGGCCAACGAGTTGTCCAGCCGGGGCAGGCCGAGCTCGGAGGTGTGCCAATCGGTTCCGGCGAATTTGTCCGGTTCGCGGGAGCCGAACTTCGCGCAGACCGGCTGCTGTTCCTCGGCGAGTACGTTCACACAGAACCGTCCGTTGGCCTCGATGGCGGCCCAGGACCGGGAGCCCTTGGTCGGGCAGAACAGCACCAGGGGTGGTTCGAGGGAGAGGGCGGCGAAGGATTGACAGGCGAAACCGATGGGGGTCTCGTCATCGGTGAACGTGGTGATGACCGTGATGCCGGTGCAGAACTGCCCGAGGATATTGCGGAACTGCCGGGGGTCGATGGTGGCCTGCTCCGCGGCCGCTTCGCCCGCGCCGTCGGCCGGATCCGCTGGTGCCGTCACGTTCATACCGTCCTCGCCTAGTTCATGGTGCTGCCGGCGGACGGGCCGCCGGACTCCGCCGGACCCGATGCGAGTATCGCACCGGGTCCGGCCGGAGATCACTTGAAACCCACGGAGAAATCGTGGCCCCACAGGCTCACCGCGGTGGATTCCCGGGCGATCCAGCTGTGGTCGTCGACTTCCAGTCCTTCGCAGCCGAATTCGACGTCGAATCCGCCGGGAGTCTTCATGTAGAACGACAGCATCTTGTCGTTGATGTGCCGGCCCAGGGTGGCCGACATCTTCACCTTCTTGCGCATGGCGCGGTCCAGGCACAGGCCGACATCGTCGGAGTTCTCCACCTCGACCATGAGGTGGACGATGCCGGTCGGATTGGGCAGCGGCAGGAACGCCAGCGCATGGTGGCGCGGATTGCATCCGTAGAACCGCAGCCAGGCCGGGTCGCCGTCCTCGGGCCGACCCACCAACTGCGGCGGCAGACGCATCGAATCGCGCAGCCGGAATCCCAGGACATCCTGGTAGAACGCCTGTGCCGCGGCATCGTCGTTACAGGTCAGGACCACATGACCCAGGCCCTGTTCGGCGGTGACGAATTTGTGGCCGTACGGGCTGACGAACCGCCGGCCGAGGTACTGCGCGCCGTAGAACGCCTCGAGGGTGTTCTCGGAGGGATCCTGGAACCGGATCATGCCCTCGACCCGGCGCTCGGCGAGTTCCGCCTTGGTGCCCTCCTCGAACGCGACGCCGTTCTTCTCCAGCGTCTCGCGGAGGCGTTGCAGTGCGGGACCGTCGGTGACCTCCCAACCCGAGACCAGCAACCGGTCCTTCTCGCCGGGGACGATCACCAGGCGAGCGGCGAAATCGTCCATCCGGAGGTAGAGCGCATCGGGGTTGTTGCCGTCGCCCTCCATCATGCCGAGCACCTTCAAGCCGTACTCGCGCCAGGCCGCCATATCGGTGGCCTCGATACGCATGTACCCGAGTGCCTTGATACTCATCGGGATTTCTCCTTGACGCCGAGCAGGAAATCGGTGGCCAGCCGGTTGAACTCGGCGAACTTCTCCAGCTGTGCCCAGTGTCCGCAGCCGCCGAATACGTGCAATTGTGCGCGCGGGATGCTCTTGAGCGCCACCAGCGCGCCATCGAGCGGGTTCACCCGGTCCTCGCGACCCCAGATCAGCAGGACCGGCTGGCGCAGTTTGTACGCGTCCCGCCAGAGCATGCCCTTCTCGAAATCGGCGCTCGCGAAGGACTTACCCATGGCGCGAGTGGCGGCCAGCGCCTCGGGGGTGCTCGCGGAGGCGAAACGCTCCTCGATCAGTTCCTCGGTGACCAGCGACTGGTCGAACACCATGATCCGCAGGAACGCCTCGAGATTCTCCCGGGTGGGTTCGTAATTGAACTTACCCAGCAGTTTGACGCCCTCGGTGGGGTCGGGGGCGAACAGGTTGGTGCTCAGTCCGCCCGGGCCCATCAGGATCAGTTTCCCGGCGCGATCGGGGTAGTCGAGCGCGAATCGCACCGCCGCGCCGCCGCCGAGCGAATTGCCCAGCAGATGGACGCGGTCGGTGATCTCCAGGTTGTCGAGCAGATCCTTCAGTGCAGAGGAACTGTGCACGAAGTACTGCGGATGCTCGGTCGGCTTGTCGGACTGCCCGTACCCGGGCTGATCGACCGCGATCACGTGGAAGTCACGGGCCAGCACCGGGATATTGCGCGAGAAGTTCGACCACGAGGAGGCGCCCGGCCCACCCCCGTGCAGCAGCACGATGGTGGGACCGTTCCCGACGCCGGCCTCGTGGTAGTGCAGTGTCAGATCCGGACGAACCTGGGCGAATCGCGAGGTGGATTCGTAGGTGAGTTCGGCGGTCGAGGTCATCACACCATCCCGTCGGAAACCGGCAGCCCGAATTCGTGCGTGCCGTACATGACGTAGGCGCGCTCGGGATCGTTGGAGGCGTGCACGCGCCCGGCGTGCGCGTCACGCCAGAACCGCTGCAGCGGGGTGCCGTTCACCAGAGCGGTGGCGCCGGAGCTCTCGAAGAGCTTGTCGATCGAGGCGATGGCCCGTCCGGTCGCGCGGACCTGGTCGCGCCGGGCGCGTACGCGAAGGTCGAACGGGATCTCCTTGCCCTCGAGCAGCAGCGCGTATTCGTCGGCCACATTGCCCGACAGCTGCCGCCAGGCGGCATCGATATCGCTGGACGCCTCGGCGATCCGCACCTTGGTGAACGGATCCTCCTTGGCCTTCTCGCCGGCATAGGCCGCGCGAACCCGCTTGCCCTGGTGCTCGACGTGGGCCTCGTAGGCGCCGTAGGCCATTCCGACGATCGGCGCGGAGATGGTGGTGGGGTGGATGGTGCCCCACGGCATCTTGTACACCGGATCGGTATTGCGTTCCAGACCCGGCGATTTCAGGTCGTTCATGGTCTTGTAGCTGAGGAACCGGTGCGTGGGTACGAAAACGTCCTTCACCACGAGCGTGTTCGACCCGGTGCCGCGCAGGCCGACCACATTCCAGACGTCGTCGATCTCGTATTCGGAGCGGGGGATCAGGAAACTACCGAAATCGACCGGTTTGCCGTTCTTGATCACCGGACCGCCGACGAAGGTCCAGTCGGCGTGCCCGGAGCCCGAGGACCAGGCCCACGAGCCGCTGACCCGGTAGCCGCCGTCGACCACGGTGCCGGCGCCCATCGGTGCGTAGGACGAGGAGATCCGCACATCGGTGTTCTCGCCCCACACCTCTTCCTGGGCTTCCTGGCCGAACAGCGCCAGGTGCCAGTTGTGCACGCCGATGATCCCGGCGACCCAGCCGGTGGAGCCGCAGGCGCTGGCGATCTTGCGGACCGTGTCGTAGAAGACGACCGGGTCGGCGGCGTGCCCGCCCCACTGCTTGGGCTGCAGCAGCCGGAAGAAACCGGCTTCCTGCAGGTCCTTGATGGATTCGTCGGGGATCTGCCGAAGGTCTTCGGCCTCCTGTGCGCGGGCGCGCAGCGTGGGCAATAGCGCCTCGACCCGTTCGGTCACTTCTCGCGTCATCTCCGGCCCCTGCTCCTGCCTGGTCGTCTACTAACCGGTGGTCATCTGCTCGGCGCAGAATTTACCTCTGAGACTAGAACAGGTTCTTGTTCATGTCGAGAACCGGTGTCGGTGGTCCGCGTATATGCGACATGTGCTGGATGTGGCGTGAATCGCTGGCGTTCGGGGCGTCAGTTTTGTAACGTGTTCTAGTACATCAGGAGGAGGAATTGCGATGGCAGCAACCACGCCGGGCGGTGCGAAGGTCCGGGAGCTCGACGTCGGCTCGGTTCCCACCCGGTACGCGCGCGGATGGCATTGCCTGGGGTTGGCGCAGAATTTCCGGGACGGCAAACCGCATTCGGTGCAGGCGTTCGGAACCAAACTGGTGATCTGGGCCGACAGCGCCGGCGAATTGCACGTACTCGACGCCTACTGCCGGCATATGGGCGGTGATCTCAGCATGGGCGAGATCAAGGGCGACGATGTCGCCTGCCCGTTCCACGATTGGCGTTGGGGCGCGAGCGGCAAATGCACATCCATCCCTTATGCGCGGCGCGTCCCTCCGCTGGCGCGGACACGGCGCTGGACCACCCTCGAACGCAACGGTCAGCTCTTCGTCTGGCACGACCACGAGCGCAACGAACCGCCGCCCGAGGTCACCATCCCTTACATCAAGGGCCCCTACACCGATGCCGACGGCAACCCGGTGGAGGAGCTCGACAGCGGCTGGACGGAGTGGACCTGGAACTCGTTGCTGATCGAGGGCGCGAACTGCCGTGAGATCATCGACAACGTCGTGGATATGGCCCACTTCTTCTATATCCACTACGCCTTCCCCACCTTCTTCAAGAACGTTTTCGAGGGGCATGTCGCCACTCAGTTCCTGGAGACCAAGGGTCGGCCCGATATCGGGATGGGCGCCAAATACGCCGGCGATCAGCTCCTGAAATCGGAGGCCTCGTACTTCGGGCCCTCCTACATGATCAACCCCCTGATCAACAGCTACGGTGGTTACGAGATCACGGTCAACCTGATCAACTGCCACTATCCGGTGACGCAGGATTCGTTCATGCTGCAGTGGGGCCTGACCGTCGAAAAGCCGAAAGGCCTCGACGACGAGACCGCGCAGAACCTCGCGAAGACCATGGCCGATTTCTTCGGCGACGGTTTCCTGCAGGACGTGGAGATCTGGAAGCACAAATCCAAGGTCGAGAACCCGCTGCTCTGCGAGGAGGACGGCCCGGTCTACCAGCTGCGGCGCTGGTACGACCAGTTCTACGTCGATGTCGCCGACGTGACCGAGAAGATGACCCAGCGGTTCGAATTCGAGGTCGACACCACCAAGGCGAACGAGGCGTGGGAAGCCGAGGTCGAAGAGAACCTGCGGCGCAGACGTGAACAAGAGGCGGCCGCGGCGGACGCCGACCAAGCGGAGGCAGGAGTCTGATATGACCCGCTGGGCAAAAGCACCCGACTTCGCCGACCAGCCCGCCCGGCAGGCCGCGGTGCGGGCCCAGACGGTCGTGGACCAGCAGCGGTACCTGGAGGACGGCCTGACACCACTGCGGTGTCAGGCCTGTGACACCGAGGTACGGGTCCGCAAGAGCAGCTCCCGGCAGACCTCGGTGCAGTGGACCGAGAACCCGGCCGCGCGCTGCCCGGTCTTCGCCGAACTCAGCGCCAAGGGGTACGGGCCCGGTCGGCCGGAAACCTGCGACCGGCTGCAGAAGACCATCAAATGGGCCGTCGACGAGGGTTTGCTCGAGGTTCCGGAGTAGCCGTCCGGAGTCCTTGGATCTCCGGTGACTTCAGGTATCACCTGGTCATGCGTATTCTCCCGAGAATGCCATGGAATGCGTCCCGCGAGCACAGCGTCGGCCGCACCGGCCGTGGTTCGTTGCGTGGGACGCTTGCACTCGACGGCAACTGGGACTCCGGGGAGACGAACGAGGCGATAGCCGACGAGTTCGATACTTCCGACGCCGGTTACTCGTGACACGCGGGCACCGGAAGTCCGGATACCTATACCGCAGGCTCGGCGAGTCGTGGATCGCGCCGCGGTATAGGCGCAGGAGAAAGTAGATTGTACGCGGCGGCCACTCCAGAAGACTGGAGTGGCCGCCGCTTCTCCGGTGTGGTGCCTGCCCGTGCGGTCAGCGCCGGGAGCCGCGCTCGCGATACATGCGCCGCTGTTCCTTGGCGATACCCCGCGACACCTTCACGCGCTCGGCCTGAAGTCGCTTGTCCGACCGCGCTTCCATCCAGGCGTTCTCCTTACCCAGCTTGCGATAGCTGCGCACCCGCCGTTCCGGTATCTCGCCGGATTCGACGGCCGCGCGGACCGCACAACCCGGTTCGGCGTCGTGGGCACAGTCGGCGAACCGGCACTCGGCGGCGAGCTCCTCGATATCGCTGAAGGTCCGGCTGATGCCCTCGGACGCGTCCCACAATCCGACTCCCCGCAGTCCGGGAGTGTCGATGAGGGTGCCGCCGGTGGGCAGCGGCCGCAGTTCACGGTGCACCGTGGTGTGCCGGCCCTTCTTGTCGGCCGCGCGCACCGCGTCGGTGGCGAAGACCTCCGCACCGAGCAGAGCGTTGGCCAGGGTGGATTTACCCGCGCCGGACGGTCCCAGCAGGGCCACCGTGCCGCTCAATATCGCGACCAGCACGTCGAGGCCGAGGCCGGCGGTCGCGCTGACCGCCAGCACCGGTGCGCCCGGGGCCACGGCCCGGACCTCGTCGAGCGTCAGGTCCTCGGCGGTATCCGCCTTGGTGAGCACGACGACGGGCTGGGCACCGCTTTCCCAGACCAGGGCCAGCATCCGTTCGATACGCCCCAGATCCACGTCGCCGTCGGCGGGCGTGCAGATCAGCACGGTATCGACATTGGCGGCCAGTACCTGGCTCTCCGACCGCCCGGACGCGGCGGAACGGGTGATGGCGGTACCGCGGGGTAGCCGGGCCCGGACATGTGAACAAGCGTCCAGGCTCACCCAGTCGCCGGTACACAAACCGCTCACCGGTGAGTCCGCGCGGGGGCAGGTGGCCCGGGCGGGGCCGGTGGGGGTCACCACATCGCATTCGCCACGATCCATGCGGACGATGCGCGCGGGCACACAATCGGCATCGAGGAGCGGGAGATACTGCGCGGCTGTGGTTTCGGTCCAGCCGAATGGGACGAGTGGGTCGAAATCGACCATGAGGGAGAAGATCCTTCGTCGGGCGCCGAGCCCGACGGGCTCAGCGAGTGGAGTTCGAGAGGGAGAACGACGGGGCGGTACGAACCGATGCGGTCCGCCGCGCCACGGCAATCCGGGCGACCGTCACGTTCTCCACCTCCTCCACGACTCGCTGGTGCCGGATACTCTGGCACGCCTTCCGCGGGTGCGCAATTCTTTTTCGCGGCGCCCGCCCAGTGGGCGAAGAAACCGCGGAGGCCGCGCTCAGGCGATCGCGTAGTCGCCGAGCGCGGGTTCGAGCAGATCGAAGACCCGCCCGGCATCGTCGATCGCCCTCGCCACGATGTGCGCGGGCGAGTGCCCGAGCATCGTCAGTTCCTGCACCCGCTGGAACAGCAGGCGGTGCGCGGCGCCGAATTGAGCGGCCGCGGCGCGGCGGGTGAGATCGTCGCCGGGTAGAGCCGCGGCGAGTGCGTGTTCGCGAAGTTCGTGCAGTTCGCGCAGCCGCGCGACCAGGGTCGGGCTGCCGGTGATCATGCGGCAGAAGTCCGGACCGGAGAAGCCGGCCAGCGCGTCGGAACGCCGTGCGGCGGCAAGGTATTCGGTACGGAGGGCGGCCAGGGCAGAGGTGCCCCGAGCGCGTGCGTGCACCGTCTCCGCCAGTGAGCTGACGAACTCCTGGTGGATATCGAGAGCCAGATCCTCCTTGCGGGGGAAATAATTGGTCACCGTCTTCTTGGCGACCCGGGCCCGCGCGGCGATATCGGCGATGGTGGTGGCCTCGAAACCGTGCTCGATGAACAGGCGCGTCGCGTGGTCGGAGATCGATCGGCGGGTCTCACGCTTCTTGGCTTCCCGCAGGCCCATCGAGTCGGTGCTCATGAGCCAAAGGTACAACGAACGTAATTTCGTGTTGACATACTTTCTGCCCCGGGTATAAATTTACTATCGACGTAAGTTTTGGCCGCTGCCGAAGCCGGACCGCCTGGTGAGCAGTGGCTTCAGCATCACAGCGGACGAACGCCGTTGACCCGGCGTCGGACCAGGAAGGCAGGGCGACGTGCGCAGAATTCGCTTCACCGGGCACCCGGAGATCGTCGAGGTGCCGCGGCCGACGCCTGGACCCGGCCGGCTCCTTGTCCGGACCCGGCTCGTGGGTGTCCACCTGGGCCTGGTGCGCATGCTGCGGACCGATCCCGTCGCCGAGCCCGGAGGCGAAATGGTGGGCACCGTGGTCGAGATCGGTTCGGGGGTTCCGGAGAGCTGGCTGGGCAAGGAGGTCGGCGGGGTGGTCTTGGAAGGGGCCTACGCCGACCATGTCCTCGCCACACCGGAGCTGGTGACAGAACTGCCCGGTGGGGTGGATGCCGCCGACGCGCTCGCCGTGGTGCGCGGCGGTCTGGTGGCACTGGGGGCGCTGCGTGCGGCCGGACCCCTGGCCCGGAAATCGGTGCTGGTCACCGCGGCGGCCAGCGGAACCGGTCATCTGGCCGTGCAGATCGCGCGAGTATCGGGCGCCGCGCGGGTGGTCGGCGCGGTCGGAACGGGCGACAAAGCCGGCTTCGTCCGTGAGTGCGGCGCCGACGCGGTGGTCACCTACGACGAGCCGTGGCCCGAACGGTTCGATGTGATAGCCGACGGAGTAGGTGGTGCGCTGGTACCGCGGGCGGTCGAAGCGCTGGCGCCTTACGGACGCCTGGTGGTCTTCAGCGCGGGCGGCGGCACGGTGGAGGTGGGAAGTCTGCTCGCGGACCACAAGAGCGTCACGGGTTTCTCGATAGGCCGGCCGGCGCGCACCGAGCCGGAACGGATCGAGAACTACCGTCGGGAGCTGTGGCAGCTGCTCGCCGACAAAGCGATCGGCCCCCGCCACACCGTGTATCCGCTCGAACAGATCGGCGCCGCCCTCGCGTCGGTCGAGGCGCGCAGCAATACCGGGCGTGTCGCTATCCGGATGAGCCCCGGCCTCGGTTGACTCCGTCCGGGACCGCGATCTTCCCGTAAGCGTCTACGCCGTGCGGGGTTCGGCCTGCCCGGCCCCGGTGACGGGACCGGGCACCGGGGCGCGGGTTCTCAGCTGTTGACCAGCGGCCGGCGTGGCACGCCGAAGAGTTCGGCGTCGCCGTGGGCGCGTTTGAAGTACAGGTGCGCGTCGTGCTCCCAGGTGATGGCGATACCGCCGTGCAACTGAATGGTTTCCGCGGCGATCGTCGAGAACGATTCGGAGCACTGCCGGCGGGCCACCCAGACGTCCTCGGCCGCCGACGGCGCGTTCTCGGCCACCGCGAAAGTGGCGGCCAAGGAGGCCGATTTCGCCGACTCGGCGAGCACGTACATATCGGCCATCCGGTGCTTGAGGGCCTGAAAACTGCCGATGGCCCGGCCGAACTGCACCCGCGACTTGGTGTACTCGACCGTGGCCTCCAGACAGTACTCGGCCGCGCCGACCTGTTCGGCGGCGACCGCGGCCCAGGCGACGCGGTGCAGACGTTCGATGATCGGTCCCGGTTCGGCGTCGCCCAGGCGGCGGGCGGGGGTAGCGGTGAACGAGACCTCCGACAGTGCCCGGGAGGGATCCATGGCGGCGACCCGGCGCCGCTCGACACCGTCGGCGGCCGGGTCGACCTCGAAGAGACCGGTTTCGGTGACCACGATCAGAGTGTCGGCGACGGTGCCGTCGAGCACGTAGTGGGCCGTACCGTCGAGGGTGTCCCCGGTGGCCCGCACACCGAAATCGTCCCAGCCGCGGGCCGAGGCCCAGCAGACGCCGAGGGTGCGACGCCCCTCGGCGACCTCCGGCAGCAGCCGCGCGCACGCCTCTCGATCACCGGAGAGCAGCACCGCCTGCCCGCCCAGTACCGCCGAGCCCAGCATCGGCACATCGGCGAGTGTCCGGCCGAGTGCGCCCACCACCAGCAAGGATTCGACCAGGCCCGCGCCGAACCCGCCGAACTCCTCGGGCACGGCCAGCGCGGCCACGCCGACCTGTTCGCACAGCTGCGCCCACAGTTGCGGGTCGTAGCCCAGATCGGTGTCCATGGCCTTGCGGATACCGGCCCGCGCGTCACGTTTGGCCAGCAGTCCCCGGACCGCCGCCACCAGCTCCTGCTGTTCCTCGCTGATCATTTCTTCTCCCGTGGTTTCGGACGGATACCGGCAGGGCGACTACGCCACTGCTCGCCGGTGCTCCGGTCAGGTGAGCGCGCCGGCCGGATCCACGGCCGGCCCGGTGCGCAGTGCCTCGGCGATCCGGCCGCGATGCAGGTCCGGTGTGCCCCAGGCGGTACGCAGGGCGGTGACCCGGGTCAGCCACAGCGACAGGTCGTATTCGGCGGTGTAGCCGATGGCGCCGTGCACCTGCAGGGCGGAGCGGGCCGCCCGGTAGGCGGCCTCGGCGCAGGTCACGGCCGCGGCGGAGATATCGCGGGCGCTGTTGGCCGTCGCGGTGGTCAGCGCGGCCCGGTACAGCAGCGGTTCGGCGAGATCGAGCCCGATGAGGACATCGGCCAGTTTCTGTTTGACGGCCTGGAATTCACCGATCGGGCGACCGAACTGTTTGCGCTGCTTCACGTAGTCGGTCGACGCGTCGAGCAGCGCCTTACCGGCGCCGAGCAACTGGGCGGCGTTGGCCAGCGCCCCGGCATCGAAACCGGCCGCGATCGCGGCGGCGACCTGCGGTCCCTCGGCGACCGGTTCGTCGGCTTCCACCATGAACAGCCGGCGGGCGGGGTCCACCGAACGTACCGGTGCGCCGACCCGGCCGGTGCTCAGCCGGTCCCCGTCGGCGACCAGGACGAGGCCGACGCGGTCGGCGTCCACCGCCACCGCGCGACCACCGCGGCCGGTGAAGGCGACCGTGGCCGTCAGGGTGCCCTCGGAGATTCCCGGCAACCAGCGGCGGGCGGGCTCCGGGTCGGTGAGTGACTGGAGCAGTGCGGGCACCGCGGCCGCCGCCTCCACCAGCGGGCCCGCGGCCGCGGCGCGACCGATCTCGACGAAGGCGACCACCTGGTCCAGCGGTTCGGCGCCGAGACCGCCGAACTCCTCGGCGATGGTCAGGCCGAATGCCCCGGCGGCGGCCAGTTGTTCGATCAGTGCCCGGCCGGGCGCCGGATCGTCGGAACTCCACGCCCGCACCGCGGCGGTCGTGGAACCGGACTCGAACAGTTTGCGGATACTGGCACCGAAATCCCGATGCTCCGGGCTGAGCGCGAATTTCATCGGTTGCTTCCCCTCGGTAGGCCGAGGAGCCGCTCGGCGATGATGTTGCGTTGGATTTCGTTCGTGCCGGCGTAGATCGGGCCCGACAGCGAGAACAGGTAGCCGTCGGTCCAGCGGCTCGCCTGTTCGGCTTCCGGTCCGAGTAGATCCAGCGCGGTTTCGTGCATGGCGATATCGAGCTCGGACCAGAACACTTTGGTGATCGACGATTCGGCGCCGAGCTTGCCGCCCTCGTCGAGCCGCGTGACCGTCCCGAAGGTGTGCAGCCGGTAGGCCTCGCTGCCGAGCCAGGCGTCCACCACTGCATCGCGGGCCGCGGTGCCGGTATCGCCGCGTTCGGTCCACAGGTCGACCAGCCGCTGCGCGGTCGCGCTGAACCGGCCGGGGCTGCGCAGTGAGAGACCGCGCTCGTTGCTGGAGGTGCTCATGGCGACCCGCCAGCCCTCGTTCGGTGCGCCGATCACCTCGCTGTCGGGAACGAAGACATCGTCGAGGAAGATTTCCGCGAAACCGGGTTCGCCGTCGAGCTGGGGGATCGGGCGGACGGTGACGCCGTCGGCGTCGAGCGGGAACATCAGATAGGTCAGGCCGCGGTGCCGCTCGGCGGCGGGATCGCTGCGGAACAGGCCGAACGCGCGATCGGCGAACGCCGCCCGGGAACTCCAGGTCTTCTGACCGCTGAGCACCCAGCCGCCGTCGGCGCGCCGGGCGGTGGAGCGGATACCGGCCAGATCGCTTCCGGCCTCCGGTTCCGACCAGGCCTGGGCCCAGATATCGTCACCGCGGGCCATCCGCGGCATGATCCGCTCCAACTGCTCAGGGGTGCCGTGCTCGAACAAGGTGGGAGCCAGCAGGAAGATACCGTTCTGACTCACCCGGCCCGGGGCGCCCGCCGCGTAGTACTCCTGCTCGAACAGCACCCATTCCAGCAGCGACGCGTCCCGCCCGCCGAACTCGCGCGGCCACGACACCACCGACAGCCGGGACTCGGCCAGAGTGCGTTCCCAGGCGCGATGGGCTTCGAAACCGGCTTCGGTGTCCATGGACGGCAGCGGTTGCGCGGGCACGTTCGCGGCCAGGAATTCGCGGACCTCCCGCTGGAATTCCCGGGTGCCTTCGTCGAGATCGAGATCCATTCAGTCTTTCCCGTCCGTATTCTTCGCGTCGGCCGTACTCGCCTGCGCTTTCATGGTCCTGGCGTTCATGCCGCCCAGGGAATCCGCCCCGACCTCGGCGCTGTGCGCGTGCGCGAAATGATGGAGTCCGAACACCGAATCCATTCCGGCCCGCATTCCCATGAGGTCCTCGGACTGGTTGACCGCTTTCTTCGTCAACGCCAGCCCGAACTGCGGCATGGCGGAGATCTTCTCGGCCAGCGCCATGGTCTCCGATTCCAGGTCGGCGCGCGGCACGACCCGGTTGACCATGCCCCACTCCTTGGCCTGCGCGGCATCGAACCGGTCACCGGTGTACAGGAATTCCTTGGCGGCCCGGGGGCCCATCACCCACGGATGGGCGAAGTATTCGACCCCCGGAATTCCCATGCGCACCACGGGGTCGGAGAAGAACGCGTCATCGGCGGCGACGATCAGATCGCAGACCCAGGCCAGCATGAGGCCGCCCGCGATACAGGCACCCTGCACCATCGCGATGGTCGGCTTGGGAATCTCGCGCCAGCGGCGGCACATCCCCAGGTACACCTCCATCTCGCGGGCGAAGCGCTGATCACCGCCGGTGCGGTCGATATGGTCCCACCACAGCGCGGCCTTGTTCGGGTACTTCACATGATGGTCGCGCCCAGGAGTGCCCAGGTCGTGGCCGGCGCTGAAGTGTTTCCCGTTGCCGGCCAGCACGATGACCTTGACCTCGGGGTCCTCGACCGCCCGCTCGAACGCGGCGTCGATCGCGTAGGTCATCACCGAGTTCTGGGCGTTGCGGTAGTCGGGCCGGTTCAAGGTGACCACCGCGATCGCGCCGCGGCGTTCGTAGGTCACCACATCGGGTTCGTAGGGAACGCTCCCGGCACCGTTCGCGGCAGGACTGTCCGGCATTACGAATTCTCCTCACGTAGCTGTCGTTTGAGCACCTTGCCGCTGGCGTTGTAGGGCAATTCGTCGCGGAATTCGACGAATCGCGGCACCTTGAAATTGGCCAGCACCTTGGTGGCGTAGGAGAACACCTGGTCCTCGCTGAGGGTGGCACCCAGTTTCCGGACGATATAGGCCTTGCCCACCTCACCCATCCGGGTATCGGGTACGCCGATCACCGCGACGACGGCGACACCGTCCAATCCGGCCAGGGATTGTTCGATTTCGGCGGGATACACATTGAATCCGCCACTGACGTACATGTCCTTGAGTCGGTCGGTGATCTTCAGATAGCCGCGGTCGTCGACCACGCCGATATCACCGGTGTGCAACCAGCCGTCCGCGTCGATCGTCTTCGCGGTGCTCTCCGGATCGTCCAGATAACCGAGCATGACATTGGGTCCGCGCAGCAGCACCTCACCCGCGTCACTGAGCTTCAGCTCGAATCCGGCCATGGGGCGGCCGCTGGTGGCGGAGATGGTCTCGGCGTCGTCGTCGACCCGGCACATGGTGCCGAACCCGGTGGATTCCGAGAGCCCGTAGGCGGTGAGCACCACATCGAAGTCCAGTTCCCGGCGCATCCGTTCCACCAGGACCACCGGTACCGGAGCCGCCCCGGTGACGGCCACGCGCAGGCTCGCCAGCCGGTACTCGCCGCGATCCGGGAAATCCAGGATGGACTGGTAGATGGTGGGCGGGCCGGGCAGGACGGTGATCTGCTCCTGATCGATGAGCCGCATGGTGGTCGGTACATCGAAAACGATCTGCGGGACCATGGTCGCCCCGGTGAGCAGACAGGCGATGATTCCGGCCTTGTAGCCGAAGCTGTGGAAGAACGGGTTGACGATCAGATAGTTGTCGTCGCTGTTCAGCGTCGAGCATTCGGTCCAGCCGCGGACAGCGGACAGCGTCTGGCGGTGCGCGATCAGGACACCTTTGCTGCGGCCGGTGGTGCCGGAGGTGAACAGGATGTCGGACAGATCGTCGGGGCTGATCGATTCCGCCCGCTCCCGCGCCTGCTCCCGGGTGACTCCGGCGCCGGCCACGGCCAGCTCGGACCAGTTCAGCGCGTCTCGCACCGGCTCTTCGGTGCCTTCCACCGGGAGCACGATCACGGTGTCGATCCGCAGGTCCGGCGCGGCCACGCGCAACTCGGCGAGCCGGTCGCGTTTGAGGAAGGCGCCCGCGATGAACAGGCCCTTGGCGTCGACGCGCCGCAGCACATCGGCTACCTCGTCGGCGACGTAGCGGGTGTTGAGCGGGACCAGTGTCGCGCCGGCGTAGTGGGCGCCGAGCGCGGCGATCACCCAGTGATGGGTATTGGGCGACCAGATGGCCACGCGGTCACCGGTCCGGATGCCGCGGGCGAGCAGGGCGCGGGCCACGTCCTGGACCTGTTCGAGCAGTTGGGTCCAGTCGAGCCGGATCGGTCCGTCGGCCAGTGCGGGCGCGGCGCCGTAGTTCTGGGCGGCGGCGTGCAGGGCCAGCGGAGTGGTCCGGTCCGTCGGGATGTGCGCAGGGGGTGTCACGGGTGTCCTCGATGTCGTGCGGCCGTGGGCGGTGCGCGGTCTGCGAGCTGCGGTCTACAAAGCAAGTGCTTGGTAGGTTATCCTACCGGCGTGGGTGCATTCCAGACCTCAGAATCCGGTACCGGTCGCGACGGCGGACGGCAATCGGCCGAACACGCCGCCGGGACACGGCCTACGGCCGAACGGACCAGCGTGGCCGCCCTGAGTGACGGCGAATTCGCCGCGCAGGTGCGGGGCTGGCTCGACGAGCAGCTCAGCGGTGAATTCCGGGAACTGCGCGGGCTGGGCGGACCCGGCCGCGAACACGAGGCCTTCGACGAACGCCTGGAATGGGACCGCGCGCTGGCGGCCGCGGGCTGGACCTGCCTGGGTTGGCCGGTGGAGTACGGCGGGCGCGACGCGAGTGTCGCGCAGCAGATCATCTTCCACGAGGAGTACGCGAAGGCGAACGCGCCCGCGCGGGTCTCCCACGTAGGTGAAGAACTGCTCGGCCCGACCCTGCTGGCCTTCGGGACCGACGCCCAGCGTGACCGGTTCCTGCCGGGAATCCGCACCGTCACCGAACTGTGGTGCCAGGGCTACTCGGAACCGGGCGCCGGCTCCGATCTCGCCGCCGTCTCCACCTCCGCGCGCCTGGACGGTGACCAGTGGTCGATCAACGGGCAGAAGATCTGGACCTCGCTGGCGCATGTGGCCGATTGGTGCTTCGCGGTCTGCCGCACCGAACCGGGCTCGAAACGCCATAAAGGCCTCTCGTATCTCCTGGTGCCGATGGACCAGCCCGGTATCGAGATCCGGCCGATCGTGCAGCTCACCGGCACCTCCGAGTTCAACGAGGTGTTCTTCGACAACGCGCGCACCGATGCCGACCTGGTCGTCGGCGAACCGGGTGACGGCTGGCGGGTCGCGATGGGCACACTGAACGTCGAGCGCGGTATCTCCACGCTCGGCCAGCAGATCCGCTTCGCCCGGGAACTCGCGGCGATCGAGGACCTGGCCCGCGAATCCGGTGCCCTCGACGACCCGCTGCTGGCGGACAAGATAGATCGTGCCTGGGTGGGGCTGCGGGTGCTGCGCGCCCACGCGCTGCGCACCATGGCCGAGACCGCCGCCGACGGCGGCCAGGCCTCGGTGGGCAAACTGCTCTGGGCCGATTGGCATCGCGGGCTCGGCGAACTCGCCATGGCGGTGCGCGGCGCCGCCGGACTCGTCGCCGCGGACGGTGATCTCGACGAATGGCAGCGGCTGTATCTGTTCACCCGCGCCGACACGATCTACGGAGGTTCGAACGAAGTGCAGCGCAACATCATCTCCGAGCGGGTGCTCGGTCTTCCTCGTGAGGCCCGGCAGTGAGCGGGCCGCTGTCGGTCGCGCCCCAGCAGGCTGCGGCGCACAACCTGCTCACCGGCCGCCGGGCCGTGGTCACGGCGGCCGCCGGTACCGGGATCGGGTCCGCGACGGCGCGCCGGCTGCTCGCCGAAGGCGCCGATGTGGTGGTCTCGGATTGGCACGAACGCCGACTGGAGGCCACGCGTGCCGAACTGTCCGCGGAGTTCACCGACCGCAAGGTCGCCGCGATCGCCTGTGATGTCACCAGCACCGGACAGGTCGACGAACTGGTCCGCGGCGCGGCTGCGGCGCTGGGCGGCGTCGATATCTTCGTCAACAACGCCGGCCTCGGCGGTGAGACGCCGGTGGTCGATATGACCGACGAACAGTGGGACCGCGTCCTCGACATCACCCTCAACGGCACCTTCCGCTGCACCCGGGCCGCGCTGAACTATTTCCGCGACGCGAAACACGGCGGGGTGATTGTCAACAACGCGAGCGTGCTCGGTTGGCGGGCCCAGTACGGTCAGGCGCACTACGCCGCCGCGAAGGCCGGTGTGATGGCGCTGACCAGGTGCAGCGCGGTCGAGGCGGCCGAGCTGGGAGTCCGGATCAACGCGGTGTCGCCGAGTATCGCCCGGCACGCGTTCCTGGACAAGACCAGCTCCAGCGAACTGCTCGACCGGCTCTCCGAGCGCGAGGCATTCGGCCGGGCGGCCGAGCCGTGGGAGGTCGCGGCCACCATCGCGATGCTCGCCAGCGACTACACCACTTACCTCACCGGCGAGGTGGTCTCGATCAGCAGCCAGCGCGCCTGAGTGTCCGTGCCGGGCCGGTTACCTCGGCCGGAACCGGAACCGCTTCATGCCATGCCGGCCGCCACCGCGATCATCCGCGGTGCGGTCACCTCGGTGGGTCGGCGCTGTGCCGCGTCACCCGCCGATTTCCATACGGTCGAGCCGCTGTCGGCGAGGTTTCGGCGTGCCCGCGTCCGGCGCTGCTGGATGCCTCTTCGATCGGACGGGGAGGTGCCGGGTTCGGCGGAACGCGCGGCGGCGCCGACGATGTGCGGCAATCCGCGGCCGGGTCTCACCGCCGGACAGACGCTGGTGTGGCTTCGGCGTGTGGTCGCCCACGATTCGGCGTTTCGGGAGGGGGCGGTTCAGACGCGGGACAGCGCGAAGATGCGCAGGTCGCGGTCGGTGCGCTTGCGATAGACGGCATAGGCGCCGGTGATTTCGACGAATCGCTCGAAGACCGATTCCGCGGCCGCGCCCTCTACCCGGGTGGCGATGACCGGTACGCGTTCGCCGGCGATGGAAACGGTCGCTCTGGGCTCGGCGAGGAGGTTGGCCGTCCAGGCCGGGTGGCGGGCACCGCCGAAGTTGCTGCCGATGACGTACAGGGTCGCGCCGTCGTGTACGCAGAGCAGCGGCTGGGTGCGCGGCTGTCCCGACCGGCGACCCGTGGTGGTCAACAGGATCACCGGTGCTCCGATCGGCCCGAGCACGGTGTAGCGGGCATCGGTGCGTTCGAGTACCCGGCGGTCCAGCGGGGTGAGGGCCCGGACCACCCGGGAGCCGAACTTCGTGCCGGCGAACCTGTCTGCCGCACGGGCCAACGGGCTCTCCGGGGAACCCCACTGTCGCTGCGGGAACGGCGTCGTCATCCGGCGAATATACCGACGGGCCGGGCGCGCCCTCCGGAAGACGCCGGGCCCGGGGCCGCTGCGGCTCGTCTCGAAGCGGTTGGCGGCCCGCCGATTCGGTTCCGAGAATTCGGTACGCGGCGGAACCGGTTCGGGATATGGGTCGTCCAAATAATCGGAAGCAGTGCGGAGTTCGTACCACTTCCGCGACGCGGGCCCGAGGGGTCCGGCTCCGACAGGGAGGGGGGAGCCGGAAACCTCGGGCCCGCAGGTTACCCACCACCCATGGACCAAGCAAATGCTTGGTTGTATTATGGCGGAGTGACCGCACCCGACCCCTCGAAATCGGCCCGGCGAACCGAACTACTCGATATGGCGGCAGAGTTGTTCGCCGAACGGGGTGTGCGCGCCACCACGGTGCGTGATATCGCCGACGCGGCGGGCATCCTCTCCGGCAGCCTGTACCATCACTTCTCCTCGAAAGAGGGAATGGTGGACGAAATCCTGCGCGGATTCCTCGACGAACTGTTCGGACGGTACCGCGAAATCGTCGACGCCGGGCTGGATTCGCGTGCCACACTGGAAGCCTTGGTACTGGCCTCCTATGAGGCCTTCGACCGTTCCCACGCGGCGGTCGCCATCTACCAGTCCGAGGCCAAACGCCTGCGGGCCGCCGAACGTTTCGCCTACATCGACGACTACAACCGCGAATTCCGGGAGCTCTGGCACCGCGTCCTCACCAGCGGCGTCGCCGACGGCAGCTTCCGCCCCGAACTCGATATCGACCTGGCCTATCGCTTCCTGCGCGACACGGTCTGGGTTGCGGTCCGCTGGTACCAGCCCGGCGGCGGGTCGATCACCGTCGACACGCTCGCCAAGCAGTACCTCACCATCGTGCTCGACGGGCTCACCGTGCCGGGCCACACCGATTAGGAGAAATTCCATGGCAACAGCTGCCCGCCGCCCCTACGCGCCGTTGCGTGAGGCGTACGTGATCGATGCGGTGCGCACCCCGGTCGGGAAGCGCGGTGGTGCGCTGGCGGAGGTCCACCCGGCCGATCTCGGCGCGGCCGCGTTGCAGGGCCTGCTCGGCCGCAATTCGATCGACCCCGCCCGGGTCGACGATGTGATCGTCGGTTGCGTCGACAATGTCGGCCCGCAGGCCGGCAATATCGGCCGGACGGTGTGGCTGACCGCGGGATATCCGGAGGAGGTCCCCGGGGTCACGGTGGACCGGCAGTGCGGGTCCAGCCAGCAGGCCATCAATTTCGGCGCCCAGGCGATCATGAGCGGTACCGCCGAGGTCATCGTGGCCGGCGGGGTGCAGAACATGAGCGCCATCCCGATCTCCGCGGCCATGATCGCCGGTAAGGAGTACGGTTTCGATTCGCCGTTCGTCGGCGCCAAGGGCTGGGATCACCGCTACGGCACCGGCGAGGTGTCGCAGTTCCGCGGCGCGCAGTTGATCGCGGAGAAGTGGGGGATCACCCGCGAGGAGATGGAGCAGTGGGCGCTGCGCAGTCACGAGCGCGCCCGCGCGGCCATCAAAGCGGGCCGGTTCGACAACGAGATCGTGCCGGTCGGCGATTTCTGGATCGACCAGGGCCCGCGCGAGACCAGCCTGGAGAAGATGGCCTCGCTGCCCGCGCTGGAAGAGGGCAGTCCGCTGACCGCCGCGGTCGCCTCCCAGATCTCCGACGGCGCCAGCGCCACCCTGCTCGCCTCGGAGTGGGCGGTCGAGGAATACGGCCTCACCCCACGCGCCCGCATCATCCACGTCAGCGCCCGCGGCGCCGATCCGCTGTACATGCTCACCGCGCCCATCCCCGCCACCCGCTGGGCGCTGGAGAAGACCGGTCTGACCATCGACGATATCGACGTGGTCGAGATCAACGAGGCCTTCGCCCCGGTGGTGCTGGCCTGGTTGAAGGAGACCGGCGCCGACCCGGAGAAGGTGAACGTGAACGGCGGCGCCATCGCACTGGGCCACCCGCTCGGCGCGACCGGCGCGAAACTCTTCGCCACCCTGCTGAACGAACTCGAGCGGATCAACGGGCGCTACGGCCTGCTCACCATCTGCGAGGGCGGTGGCACCGCCAACGCCACCATCATCGAAAGGCTCGATCGCTGATCGAGTGGTGGCGGCAATGCCGCCACCACATCGGCTCCGGTCAGCGGACCCGGACGGGCACATTGGCCCACCCGGCGACATCGGTGACCGTCGCCCGGCGGCCGCGATGCCGATGAGTTCGGCGACGGTTTCGGCGCCCGCACCGCCCAGCAGCGAGATGAATCCGGCGATCTCGATATCGGTCGGCGCGGTTTTCGTCCCGTCACCGCGGTCGACCTCGGCCGCGATCAGGTGACTGATCATGTCGTCGCGCGGGCGGGCGCGCCGCTCGAGGATCAGTTCGAAGTAGTACTGTCCGGCTTCCCGGATCGCCTCCGCCGCTTCGGGTCGCATCCCGGTTTCCCCGGGCCGGCGTTCCAGTGGGAGTGCGTGCAATTCGCGCAGCCGGGCCCGGTCCGGCGCCGGGACGCCGAGCACGGAACTGATCACTTCGATCGGGAAATGGTTCGAGAAGTCCGCCACCACATCGAATTCGCCGGCGGGTAGCCGCTCGGCGAATGCCGCGACGATCTCCCGGACCATGGGGTTCCAGCGCCGCTATCGCGCGCGGGGTGAACACCTTGCGCACCAGGTTGCGCATCCTGGTGTGCTCGGGCGGGTCCATGGTCCATCATGATGATCATCGGCACGGACGGTTTCGGATGGCCGGGGTCCAGGACCATATCCAGGGTGATGCCCTCGGCCGAGGAGAAGGTTTCGAAGTCCTTCATCCCGGCCGCCACGTCGGAGTAGCGCGACAGCGACCAGAAGCCGTATTCGGGGTTGAAGTGGACCGGGGCCTGCGCGCGTAGGCGGCGGTAGATTGGCTGGACGCGGCGCTGCGGTACATGGTCGATCATCAGGAGTCGTATTCGCTGGGCCGGTTGGTCGATGTGGAACCGGATCATGTACTGGCCGAACTCGCCCGGGTCATGCCGCTCATGCGCGGACTCATCCGGCCGATGATCGAGGGCGAGGATGCCGATATCGTCGCCGCGGCGATCATCCGGCCGGCGGCCTGCCACTACGTGGTCCGGGGGAACGACCGGGTGACCTTCCTCGCGCAGCTGCGGCATGTGGCGGGTATCCCACCGAGCGGTCTGGAAATAGATAGTTAGCCTATGTAATAATATCCGGGTGCAGCCGAACCCGGTGACCGATGTGGACGACACCGTCGTCGATCTGCTGGTCACCGCGGGTCGGCTCACGCGCGCGGCGGGAATGCTCAGCGTCGACGACCTGCCGCGCGCCACCGTGCGCGCACTGGCAGTGCTCGAGGAACACGGTTCGCTGCGGATCAGCGAATTCGCTCGTATCGATCGCACGTCGCAACCCACCGCGACCGCGCTCATCGCCCGTCTGGTGGGGGAGGGATACGCCTCCCGACACCGCGACCCGGACGATTCGCGTGCGGTCGTCGTCCAACTCACACCGGCCGGGCGTGCCCGGCTCGCCGCCACCCGCGCCGCCATGCGCGAGGCGCTGTCCGGCCCGCTACCCGGCTTCGACGCCGAACGCCTCGCCGGACTCGCAGCCGATCTACGCGACCTGCTGGCGGCGATCCGGGAATCGGCCGGGCACCACACGCAATCGAGGAAAGACCGATGAGCACCACCACCGGAACGGCCACCGAGCCGGACAGTACGAGCGCGTCAGGCCCGGAGGCGGTAGCGCAGCGTAACCACGCAGGGCCCGCGCTCGTACTCGATCAACACAGCACATCGACCGGGCAGCCGAAGGCGGTCTGGGCCGTCGCCTTCGCCAGCGTTATCGCGTTCATGGGCATCGGCCTGGTCGATCCGATTCTCAAACCCATCGGTGAACAGCTCCACGCGTCGCCGTCGCAGGTATCGCTGCTGTTCACCAGCTATATGCTCGTCACCGGCGTCGCCATGCTGGTCACCGGTGTGGTCTCCAGCCGGTTCGGCGCGAAGAAGACGCTGCTCGCCGGCCTCGCGCTGATCATCGTGTTCGCCGCCCTGGCCGGTATGTCGGGGACGGTCGGTCAGATCGTCGGCTTCCGCGCGGGCTGGGGACTCGGCAACGCCCTGTTCATCGCGACCGCGCTGGCCACCATTGTCGGGGCGGCCAGCGGCGGGGTCGCGCGCGCGATCATCCTCTACGAGGCGGCGCTGGGTATCGGTATCGCCACCGGGCCGCTGCTGGGCGGCGTGCTCGGCGGGATCAGCTGGCGCGGGCCGTTCTTCGGCGTATCCGTGCTGATGGCCGTCGCCTTCATCGCGATCGTCGTGCTGCTGCCCGAGGGGCCGAAAGCCGCGAAACCGACCTCGCTGGCCGCACCGTTCAAAGCGCTGCGCCACCGCGGCCTGCTCGTCGTGAGCATTACCGCCCTGCTGTACAACTTCGGTTTCTTCACCCTGCTCGCCTACACCCCGTTCCCGCTGGACATGGGCACCTACGCGATCGGCTTCATCTTCTGCGGCTGGGGCATCCTGCTGGCCGTGGCCTCGGTGTTCTTCGCACCCAAATTGCAGCACCGTTTCGGCACGCTGCCGATGATCGCCGTGGCGGTCGGGCTGTTCGCCGCGGACCTGGCGGTGATGGCATTGTTCGCCGAGCACAAGCCCGTACTGATCGTCGGTGTCGTCCTCGCGGGCCTGTTCCTCGGTGTGAACAACACGCTGATCACCGAGGCCGTGATGATCTCCGCCCCGGTGGAACGCTCGACCGCGTCGGCGGCATACAGCTTCGTCCGTTTCGTGGGCGGCGCCGCCGCACCGTGGCTGGCGGGCAAACTCGGGGAGACCAGTGTTTCACTGCCGTTCTGGGTGGGCGCGGTCTGCACCGCCGCCGGTGTGGCGGTGCTGCTGGCCGGCCGCTCGGCCCTGGCCCATATCGACGACCACGACCCCGCTCCCCACAGTGTGGAGGAAGCGCAGGCGGTCACGGTCGGTGACTGACCTCCACAAGAGGTCTTCCGCGGGCCCCGCCGACAGGCGGGGCCCGCACTTTTTCGTGACCACCCGGCCAACCTGCCCGGCGTAGGGTCGGGGAGTATGACCGAAGCACAGCGAGACGAGGTCCGGGTCGAGACGATCCAGAAGCGGGTGCGGGTCTACCTCGGCGGACACCTCGTCGCCGATACCATCCGGCCCGCGCTGGTCTGGGAGAACCCGTATTACCCGGCCTACTACATTCCGGTCGGCGATCTGCGCGCGAAACTCGAGTTCGACGGCAGTACGCGCACCTCGCCCCGCCTCGGGGAGGCGACCGGATACAACGTCGTCGTGAACGGCACCACGGCCGCCGGCGCCGCCCTGCGCTACGCGGATCCGCCGTTGCACGATCTGGTGCGGTTGGACTGGGACGCGATGGACGAATGGTTCGAGGAGGACGAGCCGATCTACGTCCACCCGCGTAACCCGTACTCGCGCGTGGACATCCTGGCCAGTTCCCGGCATGTGCGGGTGGAACTCGACGGCGTGACCGTGGCCGATTCGCGGTCCCCGCGGATCCTGTTCGAGACCGGGCTCCCCGCCCGCTTCTACCTGCCGCTCACCGATATCAGAATGGACCTGCTGCGGCCGTCGGACACCCACACCAGCTGCCCCTACAAGGGAAACGCCGACTACTGGAACATCCGCGTCGGCGAAACCGAGCATCCGGATCTGGTGTGGATTTACCGGACACCTACCCCGGAGAGCCAGAAGATCGCGGGGCTGGCCTGCTTCTACAACGAGAAGGTCGATATCTATGTCGACGGCGAGTTACAGGAGCGGCCGCGGAGTCCGTTCGGCTGAGGGAACCAGCGGGCGGCTCGCCGGCCGCCCACGACAGTGCTGCGGCCCGGATCTGCCACCGGGCCGATGCGGCGATGCCGTTCAGCCGACCGGACCGCTACCTTCCGATGCCGGCGGGTCCGCGCGCGGAGGACCGATCTCGATACCGTCCCGAGCCGCCAGCGTCCCACCCCAGTCGTAGAGCGCCTGCAGGACCGGCCGGAGTCCGGGATCGATCAGACGATAGGTCACGGTGCGGACCGCGCCCTCATCCATCGTCCGCTCGATCAGGCGGGCTGCCTCGAGTTCGCGCAGTCGCTGGGTCAGCATCTTCTCGGTGATCTCGGGAACGAGCCGGCGCAGTTCGCCGTAGCGTCGCGGCCGCTCCTTCAGATAGCCGAGGATCACGACCGCCCACTTGCCGCCGATGGTGTCCATCGCCAGTTCGACCTGGCAGGAGTAGAAGGTCCGCCGCACGCTCACGCACCACAAAGTACGTTCTTGTGCGGTCGTACCCAAGGTGGTCGACTTCCATCCATGATCACCGAGTACATCCGGTACCGCGTCCCCGACCCGGCCGCCTTCGAGGACGCCTACCGCCGCGCCGCGGTATCGCTGCAGTTCTCGCCGTACTGCCGGACCTACGATCTGGACCGGTGTGTCGACGACCCGCAGGTCTATATCCTCCGGCTCGTCTGGACCTCGGCGAGCGATCATCTGGAGAAGTTCCGCAACAGCTCGCACTTCCGGGAGTTCTTCGCCGAGATCAAGGATTACGTCACCGGTATCGAGGAGATGCGGCACTACGAGCCGGTCGCTTTGGTGCCGTCGCTGTACGAATGGGCGGGCGGGGCCGAGACATTCGAGAAGCTCTTCGACACCTTCTACGACCGGGTTCCCGATGATCCGGTGCTCGGCCCGGTTTTCGATGGTATGCACCCCGACCATGCGAAGCATGTAGCCGCCTGGCTGGGCGAGGTTTTCGGCGGGCCCGCCGTCTACTCGGAGCGGCACGGTGGCCACCAGCACATGATCTCCCGCCACCGAGGCCGGGCCTTGACCGAGGAGCAGCGGCAGCGCTGGGTGAGCCTCCTGATCGATACCGCCGACCGGGTCGGCCTGCCCGCCGACGCCGAGTTCCGGGCGGCGTTCGTGGGATATCTGGAATGGGGAACCCGGATGGCGCTGCTGTTCTCCGGGCCGGACGCGCCGGCGAGCGACAGCGAACCCACGCCCACGTGGGGTTGGGGTGAGGTACGTCCCTGGCCGCGGGGTTGAGTGCGCCGAATCGACGACAGATGCGGTTGGGCATGCACGCCTGTCGAGAGCTGGGCATCGGGCGATTGACTCTACGCCGCCTGTCACCGGTGCCGATCTCGGACCGGCCCATCAGAAGTGATGATCTCCGTGGTCGCAACAACGGCCCGCCACTGCAGGTCGTTCGCGATCCGTGCAGCTGCGAGATGCGGGATCACCACTACGTCGGCATCGTGTTCGATGAGGTGGTGCACGGCGATCAGGGTGGCGAGTCGGGATGATTCGGTGTCGGTGAACACCGTGTAGACGACCTCGAGCCCGTATCGGTCTGCCAGATATCGGATTTCCCGGCTCATCGTTTCCGGCCGGCAAAGGACGACGGCGCGCCGCAAGGCGGTCACGATCGTGCCTGCTGTGTGTATCGGACGGCCAGGATATAACGAGGGCAGCGGTGGCGAGCATGTACGTCCATTACCTGGTGCGCGTGTGCGTACCCGCGCAACGGCTCGTCCGATCGACAGGCGTCCGGCTGGTCGAGTGACCGTAGGGCGGCCGCGATCCGCTCCATGAGGCCGCGATTGCGGTTGTGCCAGACCTGGAGGGTCATAGCTTGGTTGTTCGGTGCCCGGGTCGGCAGTGTTCGCGGAAATCCCTGACTGTTCTCGGTATGCATTTGCTCTCCTGGTGTAACGGTTCGAGGAGCAACCCGCACCGGGCCACTCGTCAGTTGGCGGTGTGCGATATCCAGAACGGCTGATGTCCGTGTCGACTCGGTGCCGAGGCCAGCCCTGACTCTGGCGGTACCGCTGCCCACGAAGTACGAAGGAATTTCGTACTCTCGGTACTACCGACGAGGTCTACTGAGACGGTGACGCGAATGACCGAAGAGGCAGTGGCTACGCGGGTAGCGCAAGCGCGGAAACTGGCCGGACTAACCCAACGGCAGTTGGCTGACCGCGCCAATGTTTCGATAGGGCTGGTGCGGTCGGTAGAGCAGAAGCGGGCTCCTGCCACGCAGGCGTTCATCGGCGCAGTGGCGAAAGCGCTGCGCGTCAGCGTCTCTGAAATAACAGGTCAGCCGTTCGCTCCCGCAACCGATGCAGACTCCGAGGTGCACGCTGCGGTCAGAGGGTTGCGTACTGAACTTGCTGCCTACGACATTGACAACGCCGCCATCACCGAGATTCGGCCTTCGCCGCAGCTGGCAGCCTCAGTGGAGAGAATCTGCACCTACCGCCGCAGTGCCTCATTTCACCGCTTGGGCGAGGAACTGTTACCTCTGATGGCGGAGGTTCGCGCGGCCGTTCACCGTAGCGCTGGCCAGGACCGCAACTGCGCATTGGTGATGTTGTGCGAGCTGTACTACTCGTCGCACAGCCTCGCTCATAAACTCGGCTACGTCGACCTTGCCGGAGTAGCGGTTGACCGGTTGACATGGGCAGCAACCGAATCCGAGCACCCACTGTGGACCGCGACCGCTCAGTTCCAGCGGGCCGCAATGCTAACTTCCGGCGGCGACTGGACGGCCGCGGCCAGTTTCTTGGAGAGATGCCGCTCGAGCATCGAGCCTCGACTCAGAGTAGGTCAGCGGCAGGATCTGATTGCGTGGGGTGGATTGCACCTGCAGTCGGCGCTCGCGGCATCTCGCGCCGGGAGACGGGATGCGGCAAACGCTCACCTGGTGGAGGCTCGCGATACCGCGCGACGTCTCGGCGATGATCTCGACCCGGTGCTATCGTTCGGCCCCACCAACGTCGGAATCTGGTCGGTGGCTCTTGCGGTGGAGGCGCTGGATGCGCCTGAAGCCTTGGAACGGGCACGCACGCTCGTCATTCCGGCCAACGCACCGAAAGAACGGGTCGGACACCACCATATGGACTTGGCGCGGGCGTGGTTGCTGTACGGGGATCGCACGCGGTCGCTCGCTTCCTTGCAGGAAGCCAAGCGAGTGGCACCGGCGCAGACTCGCTACAACCCTATGGTGCACGAAACCGTGCGCGCTCTGGCCCGCGCAGAAGCCCGCAGGATGGACACCGTCACCGGGTTTGCGGTGTGGTGCGGGATCACCGACCGGCTGTGATGTTCAGCCCGGCAGCCCCTCGACCGTTGTAGGCGTGAGGAATTCGACTCGGAGATCCGCAACATAATTGCTGCGCTGATCCAGGAAACGTCGGGTGTGCGGCTGCCGCTCGTGCTCGTCGAACGCGTCGCGGTCTCGGTACACCTCATAGAACACACGGGATAGTGGAGCCTCGGCGACAGTGTGGGTGGCGTAGACCAGCGTCCCCGGCTCCAGTTCGCGAATCCCCCTCGCGGTCTCCTCCACCAGCCGATCGAAGCCGGCGGCCGCCTCGGCGTCCAACAAGTCGAACCTCACCACGAGCGCGAACATCGAAGCCTCCCGAACCGAGCGGTTTACCGTCGCAGCGAGTGTCTCACGCGTGTGGGCGGTCGGTTCGGGCCCGCCCACACCGAGCCGGTGGGCGGGCCCGTACTTCGCCGATCAGCTCGCCGACTCGGCATCCTGCGGTAGCTCAGCAATACAGCCGATCCGGGCGACCGCGTCCGCGACGATCCGATCGATCAGCTCCTGGCAGGTCGGCAGATCCTCCAGGATGCCGCTCACCTGGCCCGCCGCCAGCACGCCTGCTTCGGTATTACCCTCGACCAGCCCGGCGCGCAGCAGCATCGGGGTATTGGCCGCCATGATCACCTGGGACCAGGTGAGATCCTTGGCCTTGCGCATGGCCAGACCGTCGCGAACCAGCGTGGACCATTTCATGCCGGTCATGCTCTTGAACCGGGCCGCATTGCCGACGGCGGCCGCGAGGCCACGGACCCGCCCCGAGTTCTCCAGCTTCTGCACGAGTTCGGTGTTGAGCACCCGGTGCGGCATCCCGTCGACCTTAGTGGACACCACTGTTTCGCCCAGTTGGCGGCGCAGGTATTCCTGTTTCACCGAATTCGGGACGCTGCTCTCCTGCGTGAGCAGGAAACGGGTGCCCATCGCGACCCCGGCGGCGCCGTAGGCGAGGGCGGCGGCGAGGCCGCGTCCGTCGAAGAACCCGCCCGCCGCGATCACCGGGATATCGACCGCGTCCAGGACCGACGGCAGCAGCAGTGTCGTGGCCACCGGGCCGGTGTGCCCGCCGCCCTCACCACCCTGGACCACCACGGCGTCCGCCCCCCAGGAGGCGACCTTCACCGCGTGCTTGGCCGCGCCGATCGACGGAACCACGACCACGCCCGCGTCTTTCAGCTTGGCGATGAGGTCCTTCTTCGGTGCCAGGGCGAAGGACGCGACCCTGACGTTCTCACGGATGAGCAGGTCGATCCGCTCGGGTGCGTCCGAGGCGTCGGCGCGGATGTTCACGCCGAACGGTTTATCGGTCTGTGCCTTGGTTTTGGCGATGGCCGTTTCCAGCTCGCCGTAGGTCATGGTGGCCGAGGCCAGAATGCCCAGCCCGCCGGCATTGGAGGTGGCCGAGACCAGGCTCGGACCCGCCACCCAGCCCATACCGGTCTGCACGACGGGATGTTCGATCCCGACGAGTTCGGTCAGCGGGGTCCGCAGCCGGGGCGTCACTGCGGGACCTCCCGGTCGCGGATCTTCTTGGGATCCAGGACCTCGCGGATGATCCGCAGTTCCTCATCGCTGGGCAGCCGGGACTCTTCGGCGGTACCCAGGTCGGCGATCTCGAACGAGGTGTTCTCCGCGACCTCACCGGCGGAGACCCCCGGGTGCAGGCTCAGCGCGCGCATCGTATGGTCCGGGCCGTTGAAATCGAAAACGCCCAGATTGCTGACCACCCGGTGGATGTGGTGGAAGCGGAACGCGGGATTGTCCGGGTCGACCTTGTCGTAGCCGACACCCGCGACAATATCCACCTGCTCGCCGAATACCCGCCTGGTGTGCCGCCCGACCCAGTAGCTGGTGGGGTGATTGATGGTGTTGCCGGGTGCGCCGCGGACGCCGAACATCTGCCGGGTCGGCTGCTGGAGCGGACCGAAGGCCGAGAGGTTCTGGTTGCCGTAGCGGTCGATCTGGTTGGCGCCCATGACGACATGGCGGCGGCCCGATGCCAGCACATCGAACACCTTGCGGAACGGGATCCACCCCTCCACCGGTGCCTTACCGCCGATCGGCGGGGTCTCGGCGAGGAAGAACGCTTCGCCGTCGGAGATCAGCAGATCGGGTTCGAAGGTGAGTTTGGCCAGCCGCGCGCCCAGCTGTGCCATCGGCGACATGGGACTGGCGAAGATCTCCCCGGCGCCGCGGAAGATCTCGGCACAGGCGACCGCGCACACCTCGGCACGGGTGATGGTTTCGGTGCTGGTCACCGTTCCTCCTTGAATCGCGCGACGGCGGCCTGGTAATCGGCTTCGGAACCGCTGAGATAGGTGTCGACGAAGGTCTGCCAGGTTTCCGGCGACCCGGCGGCTTCGACGTAGTACCGCTGGAATTTCTCGTCCCGGCCGTAGCTCTCGCCACCCAGGGTGAAATGGGCGCCGTTCGGGGCCTCGACCACCGCGTCCACCATCATGCGGTTGAGCAATAGTGCCTGCTGGGGAACGGTTTTCACCAGCTCCTCGGTCTCCACCAGGCGCTCCACCGAGAGATAGCGCTTCTCGGCGGCCAGGCAGAACAGATCGTCCATATAGGGGTCCACGCCCTGATACGCGGCATTACCGTGCACGTCGCCGATATTCAGGTGCACCAGCGCGGCGTCGAGGTTCAGGGCCGGCATGGCGATCAGGGTTTCCGGGCGGCCGTCCGGGCCGGGGTACGGCGAGGTCACGGTCCGCAGTTCGCCCTCCCAGAAGTTGGGCACATCCGACCCCAGGCCGGCGCGGATCGGCAGGAACGGCAGTCGCGCCGCGGCCGCCTCGAGCCCGCATTTGAGCATGCCCTCGTCCATCTCCCGGGCGACGAGCTGACCGGAGGTGCGGGCCTTCGCGAACCAGGGATCGTAGAACGGCGCCGAGTCGAGGGAGACGAACCCGTAGTAGGCCTTGCGGACCTTCCCGGCCGAGAGCAGCAATCCCAGATCCGGGCCCCCGTAGGTGACCACCGTCAGGTCGGTGACATCGGACCGCAGCAGGGCCCGCACCAGGGCCATCGGCTTACGCCGGGAACCCCAGCCGCCGATGCCGATGGTCATCCCGCTGCGCAGTTCGCCGACGATCTCGTCCAGCGTTTTCCGCTTGTCTCGCATGGTCTTCCGTTCCACGTCAGTTCTTGTCCTTCTGCGCCGCCAGGTCTTGGTCGAAGCGTTCGCGGATCTCGTCGGAGGCTCCGGAGAGGTTCAGTTCGAAGGTGAACCCCTGCTCGAAGCGGTAGCTGCGGTGTACGTCCTGCAGATCGATGCCGTTGAGGGCGCGTTTGGCGGCCCGGATGACCCGGCCGTCCTTGGCCGCGATGTCTTTGGCGACCTCGAGCGCGGCGGCGTCGAGTTCCGCCCGGGGGACCACCTTCAGCACCGAGCCGTAATGGTGCAGCTGCTGGGCGGTGGCGGTGCTTGCGGTGAAGAAGAGCGCGCGCATGAGGTGCTGGGGGACCAGCCGGGCGAGATGGGTGGCGGCGCCGAGCGCACCGCGGTCGACCTCGGGCAGGCCGAAGGTCGCGTCCTCGGAGGCGATGATGATGTCGGAGTTGCCGACCAGGCCGATCCCGCCGCCGAGGCAGAAACCCTGGACCGCGGTGACCACCGGGACGGGGCAGTCGTAGACCGCGCCGAATGCCTCGAAGCATCCGTGATTGGCGTCGATCAGCGCCTGATGCCCGGGTTTGCGCTGGATCTCCTTGATATCGACGCCCGCGTTGAAGCCGCGGTTCTCGGCGCGCAGCACCACCACGCGGGTCTGCGGGTCGCGCCCGGCGGCGCGAATCTCGTCGGCGAGGGCGAACCAGCCGTCCGAGGGTATGGCGTTGACCGGCGGATAGTCGACCGTGACCACGGCGATTCCGGCGGATTCCGAATGGCGCTTGATCCCCATCGCGTATCCCATCTCGCATCTCGAGCATCTTGGCTAAGCAAGCAATTGCTTGGTAGGTTAACACGGTGGCACTCGAAATCGACCTGTCCGATCGCGTCGTTCTGGTAACCGGCGGCGTCCGCGGCGTCGGCGCGGGGATCAGCCGCGTCCTGCTGGCCGCCGGGGCGACCGTGGTGGCGTGTGCCCGCCGCCCCGGCGATACTCCGGTCGAGGTGGCCGGGCGGCAGATCGACTTCCTGTCGTGCGATGTCCGCGACCCCGCGGCCGTGGCGGAAATGATCGCCGAGATCGTCCGGCGGCACGGGCGGCTGGATCATGCCGTGAACAATGCCGGTGGCGCCCCCTATGCCCTGGCGCGGGACGCCAGCCCCAAATTCCACACCAAGATCATCGAGCTGAACCTGCTCTCCGCCCTGCACGTCGCCCAGGCGGCACACGCGGTGATCAGCAGGCAGGAAGACGGCGGCTCGATCGTCAATATCTCCAGTCTCAGCGGCCACCGCCCCTCCCCGGGCACCGCCGCCTACGGGGCGGCCAAGGCGGGAGTCGACGCCCTCACCGTGTCCCTCGCCGCGGAATGGGCGCCGCGGGTCCGGATCAACTCCCTGGTGGTCGGCGCGGTGGAAACCGAACTGAGCGCCCTGCACTACGGCGACGCCGACGGAGTGGCCGCCGTCGGGCAGACCATCCCGATGGGCCGGCTGGCCCGGCCCGAAGATGTCGGCAACGGGGTGGCCTTCCTGCTCTCCCCGCTGGCCGGGTACATATCCGGGGCGACCCTGCAGATCCACGGCGGCGGCGAACCCCCGGCCTTCCTGTCGGTCGCGACCGCCACCCACTCCGGTGACGCGGCGAAAGCCTGACACCGGCTCGAACAGATATCGACCATCGACGATAGGAACGGACATGGCAACCGAGGGCATCTGCGCCGGACGGATCGTGATCATCACCGGCGCCGGCCGGGGTATCGGCCGGGCACACGCCCTGGCCTTCGCCGCCGAGGGCGCGAAGGTCGTGGTGAACGATCTCGGCTCGTCGCTCAGCGGCGAGTCGACCGCGGAAACCCCTGCCGAGCAGGTGGTTTCGGAAATCCGGGCGGCCGGCGGTGAAGCCGTGGCCAATGGTGACGACGTGGCGAGCTGGGAGGGCGCGCAGCGGCTCATCCAACAGGCCGTGGACACCTTCGGCGGCCTGGACGTCCTGGTCAACAATGCCGGATTCGTCCGCGACCGGATGCTGGTCAACCTCGCCGAGGACGAATGGGATTCGGTGGTCCGCGTACACCTCAAGGGTCATTTCGCCACCATGCGCCACGCGGCCGCGTACTGGCGCGCGGAATCCAAGGCGGGTCGTACCGTGGACGCCCGGATCATCAACACCAGCTCCGGCGCCGGCCTGCAGGGCAGTGTCGGCCAGGGGAACTACGGCGCCGCCAAGGCCGGTATCGCCGGCCTCACGCTGACCGCCGCCGCCGAGTTCGGACGGTACGGCGTCACGGTGAACGCGATCGCCCCGTCGGCACGTACCCGGATGACCGAGACCGTTTTCGCCGACATGATGGCCGCGCCCGAGGACGGGTTCGACGCCATGGCGCCGGAGAACATCTCACCGATCGTGGTGTGGCTGGGCAGCGCGGAATCGGCCGGTGTCACCGGCCGGATGTTCGAGGTCGAGGGCGGTCGTCTCGCCCTGGCCGAGGGCTGGCGCCACGGGGTGCCGGTCGACCGCGGCGCGCGGTGGAATCCCGCCGAACTCGGCACCGTGGTGTCGGAGCTGATCGCGAAGGGCGTGACCCCGGAACCCGTATACGGAGCGTAAGGGATCGCCACAGTCGAACGGGTCCGTGCCACCGCCGCCCGGCGGCCGGGGCACGGACCCGTTTCGGTATAGACCCGTTGCCGTCCAGCTACCGGACCTCGCACCGGGTGATTGTGATCTACTCCACCCCTTCCGTGGCATCGTCCGCTGTGCGCTGGCACTCGAGCTGCGATTGGCCGGGGGCGACCACCGGATGTCGTTACTTCCTCATGCATCGGTGAGTTTGCTGGTTTACCATGGGCAACCATCTGTTCGTTCTACCCGGAAGACGTCATCGCCGGGTGAATCCGCAATATCGATCGAGGGGTTGACTGGCGCATGGCCGTGGGTCGCATCAAGCGATTGCTTGCAGTAGCCGGAGCGGCCGGATGCCTGGGACTGATCGGCGGGCCGACACTCGCACAAGCGAATCCGGGCCGGGGGCCGGTAACCGAACAGGGCCCTTCCGGTAGCGGAGGCGACGGCGTCGCCCCGCCGCGACCGGGCGCGCAACCTCCCGAAGGCGGCCCGCTCGCCATACCGGGCAGTGAACCGGAGTCGGGCGGCGCGAGTGGAGAGCGGACTCCGGCCGAAACGGGGGTACCCACCGGTCTCGGAACAGGTAGTAGTGCTCCGGCCCCGGAGGCCGATACCGGTAGCAGCGGTACGGATTCCGGTGGTGCCGCGCAGTGGCAGCCCCTGGGCATTCCCGGTCGGATCCTGGATCCGACACCGGTCGACACCGCCGAGCCCGCGCCGGTCGCTGCCCCACGACCGGATCCGGCGCCGGTCGCCGAACCCCTCGGCCCGGTGGGGTTGGGCACCGCTCTCGGCACCATCCTGGCCACCGGCTCGGCCGCCGTCGGCTCGGCCGCCGCGGCGCCCCTGGGGGTCACCGGTTCCGCCGCGCTGGGTACCGGTTCGGCGGTCCTCGGAACGGGTTCGGCCGCAGTGGGTTCGGCCGGCCTCGGGGTGGGTGCGACCGGTTCCGCCGGACTGGGTACCGGTTCGGCGGCTCTCGGAACGGGTTCGGCGGCAGTGGGTTCGGCCGGAGTCGGAGTACTGGGTACGGGATCGGCCGCGCTGGGTTCGGCCGGAGTCGGGATACTCGGTACCGGTTCGGCCGCGCTGGGTTCGGCCGGAGTCGGGATACTCGGTACCGGATCGGCCGGTGTGGGTTCGGCTGCCGTGGGTTCCGCGGCCACCGGGTCCGCTGCTGCCGGTTCGGCGGCGACCGGGTCCGCCGCGCTGGGTTCGGCCGGTGTGGGCTCCGCGGCCCCGCTGCTGCTCCTCCTGCTGCCGGTGCCACCGGTTCCGGCGCCACCGGTCGGGCCGCCATTGGCATTACCGTCGCCCGGTGGTGCGGGTGGCGGTGCCCCGGCGATCGGGGTGGCCGTTCCGCTGCCCGCGGTCGCGCCGCCCGCCATCCCCGCGTCGCCCGCTCCCGGCGGGTTCGCGCCGTCGGTCGTCGCCGCGCCGCCGAATCATGCGGTGCGCCCGACGAATGCCGAGGGCCTGCTGCCCGAGCCCAAGGTCCTGTCGGTGATCGGCGGGCTCGTCGCCTTGGCCATCGCCGGTACCGGTTCGGCCGTGATGAGTTATCACAGCGCCGCCCAGGCGCAGGCGCGGGTCGATGCCGCGCGTGCCGAATTCTTCGGAACGGGTGCGTGATCGCCATGACACAGGGCCGGACACCGAGCACGCGGGCCTACCGGCGGGTCGCCGCCGCGGTCGACGCGGTGTGCGCGATCGCCGCCGACGCCGATGCCACGACGCTCGAGGAAGTGGTGGACGCGGTGGCCGCCGAGCGGGGCCGGCCCATCGAAATCGCGGATGCCGACCTGGGTCCCGGTGTCTGCGGCCAGCGCCGCTACTATCCGACGAAGGACATCATCGTGCTCGCCAGTGCGCTGCCGAGCCGGGACCATACGCTGGCCCACGAGCTGGGACATATCGTCTTCGATCATGAGGGCGCCCCGGCCCCCGAGGTGACACTGGAGGTGAGCGACGAGCTCATCGCCTACATGCTGAGTCAGCGCGCCCATCAGGCCGCGATCGAGGACGGCGAGGACGATCAGGCCGAATGGGAGGCCGAAACTTTCGCCGCCATGCTGATGACGCGGCTGCGCGTGTTCAACAGCCGGGGCGCGGGCGTCTCGGTCCTTCGATTCGATGAGGCTCTGGGATGACGTTCTGGTTGACCGCTCTGACCGTCTGGGTCGCCGCGGGCGCGCGGGTGGGGCGGGTACTCGTCAAACCCGCGACCACCGCGCGGGTGGCGATAGTGGTGGCTGTTTCGGCGGTCGCGCTGGCCTGTACCGTCGCGGTGCCCGATGTGGCGCTTGCCGTCGACAATCTACGGCCCGGCGGGTTGCCGCCGGGCCCGCTGTCGGAGGGACTGGTGGTCTCCGCGTGGCTGCTCTTCGCGGCCGCGACCTCGGTGGTCGCCTCGGCGGCCTGGCCGGTGGTCTCGCGCCGCAACCTGCGCCAGATCGCCGGGGGCATATACGGAACCGGGTTGTTCGCCGTCGTCGGTGCCCTCAGCGCCTCGTTCACCGCGGGCTGGGTGGTCACCGCGGCGGCCGGTGTCTTCATCGTGGTGACCGGTCTGCGCAATCTGAGCTGGACCGCGCTGGGCCGGGGTATCGCCGTCTACGTCACGGGGACCGCGCTGGTGGTCGCGCTGGCCGCCGGGCAGGTACAGCGGGGGATCACCGGCGCTGCCCGGTCCGGACCGGGTGAGCCGGCCTGGGCCTGGGCGTACTGGCAGCTGGCCGCATTGCTCATCGCGTTCGGCGCGGTGTGGATCGTGGTGGAGATGTGGGTGCGGGCACGGTTGCTGCTGCGCCGGGTACAGACGTTGCACCGGGTCCTGGTCGAACGCTTCCCGGAGGTCGTCCAGGAGGAGACGGGGACATCGACCCAGCTCAAGGCCTCGGATCGGGTTGCGCAGATCATGGATGCGCTGTATCTCCAGTCGGGCGGCGGTGTCGAGATCGCCGCTGCCGGAGAACCTCCCGCGGCGGTCTCCGCCCGCGCGGAACGGGTGGCGCAGTGGGCCCGGAATCCGCTGGGCCGGGCCGTGGTGGACTCGCGCTGGATCGCACCGCCGGAGGGCATCAGCCCGCGCGGATGGGTGCAGGCGATCGCCGCTGCCTTCGAAGCGCAGCCGGAACCGACCGAGCGCTCAGCGGTCACGGTTACGTAGTTGCCCGAGGTATGCGGTGCACCGGTTACGTCACTGTGATTATCCCGGGCGGGGTTCGGTAATCGTGCCGAGCGGTCGGTCTGCATTCTTCCGTGCGGCAGAACTTCGGACACATCGCGAACTCCGCCGAAGGAATTTTTCCCATCCACGGGAACAGTGTGGGGGATTTTCAGATCACAGGCGTCGGCGCGGTGCGACCCCGAGGGGATCGCACCGCGCCGACGGTGTCTGCTATTCGGTGCCGTCCGGCGGAATTTCGGGCAAGCCTTCGCTCGCGCGCAGTTTTTCCGCCATGGAGGTCAGCAGGTTCTGCGACTCCTCCGACAGGTCGAAGGCCCGGCTGGACAGCCGACGCAGACCGTAACCCTGTAGCTGCGATAGGAGTTCCAGGTCGTGGTCGATCTTCGCGGCGTAGATGTCGTTGAAGAAGTAGTCGGGCTTCACCTTGAAGAACTTCGCCAGCGCCGCAACCGTCTCATCGGAAGGATTCGTACGCTGGCCCGACCGTAACTGCGACAGATACGGTTTGGAGATCGGATGACCGGATGCCGTCAGGGCGGCCGCTACCTCTGCATTGGTATGCGGCTTTCGCCCCGGGGGATGCACGGTTTCGAACAGCTTGTTCAGCCGCGCCGCGAAATCAGCCATTGTGAGCCGCCCAATTCCCTTCACTGTACTAACAGACGTTATCTCGGATACCTATCATTGATATTAGCGGCTCAGTAACTGAAAACCTACGCCTGAATCAGGATTTCCTTGAAGCTTCCAGGCGCATATCAGTGCAAGTGGACCGGGGTACCGCGTTTGCGGGTTGCCCGCACCGGACTTGTGGACCTCTGATACGGCCAGGTAGCCGCCCGTCGCGGGGGTCTTCCCGGATGGGCGGCCAGTAGCCTCTGGATAGCTGGTATCCCTTCCGTAGCTGCGCTGCAGCCATTGTGTGGCGTACGACACGTCTACCGAAAGCTGAGATGAACGTTCAACCTACCGGCTGAATTTTGTGAAGGACACTGGACCCGTGCGGGGCGGTTGTGGTCCGCACGAGGCCGATGTCCTGTCGCAATAGGGAATTCGAGGCGCCGCTACAGGCGTTCGATGATCGTTCCTGTCGCGAGTGCGCCACCGGCGCACATGAGAACCATTGCGACGTTCCGATCGGAACGTTCGAGTTCGTGCAGGGCCGTGGTGATCAAACGGGACCCGGTGGAGCCGACCGGGTGGCCGAGAGCGATCGCACCACCGTTCACATTCACCCGGTCGAAATCGGGCTTGTGCACCTGCGCCCAGGACAATGCTACGGAAGCGAACGCCTCGTTGATCTCGAACAGGTCGATATCGCCGATACTCATACCGGACCGCTCCAGCAGCCGGCCGCAGGCCTGGACCGGGCCGTCGAGGTGGAACTCCGGTTCGGAGCCGACCAGGCACTGGGTCACCACCCGGGCCCGCGGTCGCAGGCCTTCACGCTCGGCGGCCTTCTCGTCCATCAGCAGGACGGCTGCCGCGCCGTCGGAAATCTGGGAAGACGTTCCGGCGGTATGAATTCCGCCCTCCAGCACCGGCTTCAACTTGGCGAGGCTCTCCGCCGAGGTCTCCCGCAGGCCCTGATCCCGGCTCACCTCCTGCTTCTCCCCGGTCGGGTTGCCCTCCTTGTCGACCACCGGCGCGGTGACCGTGAGAACCTCGCGGTCGAACCGGCCCTCCGCCCAGGCCTGTGCGGCCAGGCGCTGGGACCGCACGCCGAGCGCGTCCACGTCCTCGCGAGTGATACCGCGCCGCTTGGCGATTCGTTCGGCGGCCTCGAACTGGTTGGGCATATCGATATCCCAGGAGGCCGGGCGCCGCGGGCCGGCCTGGTCGCCGACATTGGCGCCCAGCGGCACCTGGCTCATCGCCTCCACGCCGCAGGCCACCCCGATATCGATGGCATCGGCGGCGATCAGCCCGGCGATGAGGTGGTTGGCCTGCTGGGCGGAGCCGCACTGCGCGTCGATGGTGGTGGCGCCCACCTGCCACGGTAGGCCGGCGGCGAGCCAGGCGGTGCGGGTGATGTTGTTGGACTGTGCGCCGGCCTGGGTGACGCAGCCGCCGATGATCTGCTCGACCTTGGCGGGGTCGAGGTGGGCGCGATCGAGCAGCCCGCGCTGGGCGAGGCCGAGGATCTCGGCGGCGTGCAGCCCGGACAGCCAGCCGTTGCGTTTGCCGATGGGGGTGCGAGCTGCCTCGACGATAACGGGTGTGCCCATCATGAACCTTTCGTTTCGGACATAAAACTGTAACGTGTTCCGCGCACGGCACGAGGCTCGATCAGTCCGCTTTCTTTCCTCGTTCTCCCGCCTGTGCTTCAATGATTGTAGAACGTGTTTCAGTTTGTCGAAGGAGGCATCTGGTGGTGGATACGCGCATGGCCCGGCCGAACCTGCCGGACGGGTTCGACGTCACGGACCCCGACATGTATGTGCAGCGGATTCCGGTCGAGGAGTTCGCCGAACTCCGGCGTACCGCACCTATCTGGTGGCAGGAGAAGTCGCCGGAGGTCGGCGGATTCCACGACGACGGATTCTGGGTCGTCACCAAGCACGCCGATATCAAGGAGGTGTCGCGACGCAGTGATGTGTTCTCGACCTTCGAGAACACGGCGCTGCCGCGCTTCAACGACGATATCGAGCGTGAGCAGATCGAACTGCAGCGTTTCATCCTGCTCAACATGGACCCGCCCGAGCACACCCGGATGCGCAAGATCATCTCGCGCGGCTTCACCCCGCGCGCGATCAACTCGCTGCGCGAAGAGCTGTCCAAGCGCACCGAGGCCATCGTCAAGGCCGCTGCCGAGGCAGGTTCCGGTGATTTCGTCACCCAGATCGCCTGTGAACTGCCCCTGCAGGCGATCGCCGAGCTGATCGGCGTCCCGCAGGAAGACCGGATGAAGGTGTTCACCTGGTCCAACGAGATGACCGGCTACGACGATCCGGAGATCGATGTGGATCCGGTGCAGGCCTCCACCGAGCTGCTCGGATACGCCTACGCGATGGCCGAGGCCCGTAAGGCGTGTCCGGCCGACGATATCGTCACCACCCTGGTCGAGGCGGATATCGAGGGTGAATCGCTCAAGTCCGAGGAATTCGGCTTCTTCGTGATGCTGCTGGCCGTGGCGGGTAACGAGACCACCCGCAACGCCATCACCCACGGCATGATCGCCTTCCTGGAGAACCCGGATCAGTGGGAGCTCTACAAGAAGGAACGTCCCAAGACCGCGGCCGACGAGATCATTCGCTGGGCCAGCCCCATCACCACCTTCCAACGCACCGCGCTCGAGGACACCGAACTGAACGGCGTCCAGATCAAGAAGGGTCAGCGGATCCTGATGGTGTACCGGTCGGCGAACTTCGACGAGGATGTCTTCGAGAATCCGATGAAGTTCGACATCATGCGCGAGGACAACCAGCATGTGGCCTTCGGCGGTACCGGCGCGCACTACTGCATCGGCGCCAACCTGGCCAAACTCGAAATCGATCTGATCTTCAACGCGATCGCCGACCATATGCCCGACATCACCAAGCTGGGCGACCCGAAGCGGTTGCGGTCGGGGTGGCTGAACGGCGTCAAGGAGTTCCAGGTGGACTACAAGACCTGCCCGGTCACCGGTAAGACCGGAAGCTGACACCCGCGACCGACCACTCTTCCGGCCCCGCGTGACCACGGTTCGCGGGGCCGGACCCTTTCTGCGGGCCCGGTGCGCCGACTACCAGGTCCCGGTGGATCGCGGAGTGCCCTGGTCGAGCATCCTCGAATTCGAATGCCGGGCCGCTCGGTACGACCGGCTCGGTACTGCTGCCGGTGCGGGCGTCCTCGGCGAATCCTTACCAGGTCGTCGGCCGTCATCGCCGATAACGGGTTCCTCCAGGCCGACGTCGGTCATCGCCGTCCCACTGCTCGGGCGGTTCGTGCGATCGTCTGTCAACTGAGGGTTCCTTCTCGTTCGTGCCATCGCTCGGAGAAGTCGGACCCGGCGGGGTGGTCGTACGGCCGGTTTGCGAAACCACTGCTGCCCGGGCAAGGAAAAACTCTGCCCCGCACACCCGAGGGTGTGCGGGGCAGAGTCGTACTGCGGAAGCGGCCGCGCCGGGAGGGAAACCGGCCGGCCGCCGCTCAGGTGGCCGGTGCGGCCGTCGCCATGGCCCGGTCGACCTCCCAGAACGCGCGCAGAGCGATGATTTTGCCCGCTTCGTCGACCTTGTAGGTGAACACGCCCTCCGCATCGATGCGGTGACCACCGACGATGCTGCGGATGGTGCCGGTGAACGCGACCTCGGCACCGCAGGCGAACGAATCACCGAACAGGAAATCGATGGACTCGGTCGCGGCGATCGCTTTGTCCCAGAACGCGCCGATGGCCTCCGGGCCACGGTGGCCCTTGCCCTCGGGATCGAAACCGGACGGGCCGATGGGGTCCTCCACGATGCCGTCCGGGGCGAACAGTGCGAGCCAGGCGTCCTTGTCCCGGGCACGGACTGCGGCTTGGGAGGCCAGCCCGGCCGCGCGGGCGGGATGTTCCTCGTTGCTCATCGGTTCCTCTCGACAAGACGGTGTACCACCACTTTCGTGGCGGCACACGCGGATGTCAGTTGATCGGGTTGTGGATGTACTCTTCGGCGAACTTGCGCAGGGCGTCCTGCTTGGCCTCGAGTTCCCCGTCGAAACCGATACCCGCTGCCAGCCAAGGGATCACGATCGCATCGGTGACCCCGGCGTCGTACTGCTCCTGGTAACCGTCGCGGCCGAACTTGTCGATGCAGACCGCCTGGATCTCGAACGGCACGTCGGCCCGCCCGTATTCGGCGCGGAGTTCACCGAGCCGGGCGATGGTCGTCTGCAGATCGTCGAACTTCATCATGGCCGAGGTCCAGCCGTCCCCGACCTTCGCGGCGCGGCGCAGTGCCACCTCGGTGTGACCACCGATGTAGAACGGAACAGGCGCGCTCGGTGCCGGGCTCATCTGCAATTCGTCGAAATCGAAGAATTCGCCGTGGTGCTCGACCATGCCACCCGCGAGGACCTTCTTGATGACCTCGATCATCTCGTCCACCCGGGCGCCGCGGCGCGCGTAGGGCACACCGCACCATTCGAATTCTTCCGGCGCCCAGCCGATCCCCACGCCGAACCCGAACCGGTTACCGGACAGGTTCGCCACCGATCCGACCTGGCGGGCCAGCAGCAGCGGGTTGCGGGAACCGAGTTTGAGCACATTGGTGTAGAAGCGCAGCCGGGTGGTCACCGCGGCCATGGCTGTGGCGGCGATGAGCGGATCCACCCACGGCGTGTCCGGACCCCAGAAGCGGCTGCCGTCGGGGGTGTAGGGATACTTCGCCGCCTGGGATTTCATGTAGAACAGCGAATCCGGCAGGGCGATGGAGGTGAACCCGACCTCCTCCGCGGTGCGGGCCAGTTCGGGCAGTTGTTCCAGTGGACTCAGCGCGATCCCGAGGCTGAACTTCAGAGTCATCGGCGTTCCGATCCCACGACCCACATGGAGAAGTACTGCGAGCCACCGCCGTAGGCGTGACCGAGCGCCTTGCGGGCATTGTCGACCTGATAGTCACCGGCCCGGCCCATGACCTGTTTGGCGGCCTCGGCGAACCGGATCATGCCGGAGGCACCGATCGGATTCGAGGAGAGCACCCCGCCGGACGGGTTCACCGGCAGCGCGCCACCGATCTCGGTCTCGCCCTTGTCGGTGAGCTTCCAGCCGTCGCCGGGAGCGGCGAAACCGAGGTTTTCCAGCCACATCGGTTCGAACCAGGAGAACGGGACGTAGATCTCGGCGGCGTCGATCTCGGCCAGCGGATCGGTGATCCCGGCCTGTGCCCACAGCGCCTTCGCGGCTTCCTGGCCGGCCTGCGGGTTCACCTGATCGCGACCGGCGTAGGCCAGCGGTTCGGTACGCATGGCGGTCGCGTGGATCCAGCCGACCTTCTTGCCGGACGCCTCCACCGCGGCCGCCGACTTCTCGCCGCCGATGACCACGGCACAGGCGCCGTCGGAGGAGGGGCAGGTCTCGTCGAACCGGATGGGGTCCCACAGCATCTGGGAGGCCAGCACCTCTTCGGCGGTCTTGTCGCCCTGTTTCAGATGGGCGTACGGGTTCTTGGCCCCGTTGCGCCGGTCCTTGGCCGCCACCGTCGCACCGATGTGCAGGGGCGCGTTCGAGCGGCGGATATAGGACCGCACATGTGGCGCGAAGTAACCGCCCGCGCCCGCGCCGACCGGCATGGTGAAGGGAACCGGGATCGACAGCGCCCACATGGCATTCGATTCCGACTGCTTCTCCCAAGCGATGGCGAGCACCTTCTCGTGCACCCCGCCCTGCACCATGCTGGCGGCCACGCAGGCGGTGGAGCCACCGACCGAACCCGCGGTGTGCACCCGCAGCAGCGGTTTGCCGGGGGCACCCAGTGCGTCGGCCAGGTACAGCTCGGGCATCATCATGCCCTCGAACATGTCCGGTGCCTTGCCGATCACGATCGCGTCGATATCGGCCATGGTCAGCTCGGCGTCGGCCAGTGCCCGGTCGATGGCCTCGCGGCACATCCCGGCCATCGAGACATCGCTGCGCTTGGCGACGTGATGGGTCTGTCCGGTGCCCAGCACCGCGGCGGGGAAACTCATCGGCCGGCCTCCGAATTCAAAACGGTCACAAGGTTCTGCTGCAGGGCCGGGCCGCTGGTGGCGTGTGCCAGGGTGCGGCCCGCGGTGCCCGCCATGATGGGCAGCGCGGCGTAGCCGATGCGCTCCAGCCCGGTGGCGAACATGGGATTGCCGGCCAGCGCGCCGCCGGACGGGTTGACCTTCGTCTCCGGTTTCAGGCCGAGTGCCTCGGTCAGGATGAGCTGCTGATGGCTGAACGGCGCGTGCAGTTCGGCGATATCGATACCGCTGGTGTCGCCGGTGGTCACCGCCTGTCCCGCGGCGGCGGCCGACGGGGAGGTGGTCAGGTCACGGGCGCCCAGCACACTGGAATCGATTCGGTGCGCCATCCCGGTGATCCACGCGGGACGCTCGTTCAGTTCGCGGGCGCGGTCACCGACCGCGAGCACGATGGCCGCGGCGCCGTCGGTGACGGGCGCGCAGTCGTGTTCCCGGAGTGGGTCGGCGACGTAGGGTGCCGCGAGCAGATCGTCGACCGATTTCCCGTCGAGGGTGTGCGCGGCCGAGACGGCGGCCATATCGCGTTCGGTCCAGCGTCCGGCGTCCAGCCCGGCCCGCGCCTGCAGCCCGGCGATGGCCAGGGAATCCGGCCACAAAGGCGTGACCAGGTAGGGGTCGAGCTGGGTGGACAGCACCTGGCGCAGTGTGCTCGCGGAGGATTTTCCGAACCCGTAGACCAGGGCGGTTTTCGCCTGGCCGGTGCGCAGTTTCACCCATGCTTCGTACAGGGCCCAGGCGGCGTCCATCTCCACATGGGATTCGTTGATCGGCGGTACGGCGCCGATCGAATCGATGGCGGAGATGAACGAGAAGGATCGCCCGGCCAGGTAGTCCGACGATCCGGAGCACCAGAAGTCGATATCGGACTTGGTGATGCCGAGCTGGTCGTAGAGCTGCTGGAAGCAGGGCACCAGCATCTCCACCCCGTTGGTGGTGCCGTAGGTCTCCGACACATGCGGTGCGTGCGCGAAGCCGACGACGGCGATCTCGGTGGCGTTGTCGATGGAACGCTCGGTGATGGTCACGCGGGGAGCCCTCTCACAGGTGATGCTTGTAGGTGTCGTAGTCGGCATCCGGCTCGCCGGTCGGCTCGAAGTGGCTGATATTGGCCATGGTGTAGTCCCACTCCTCGCGCGGCTTCCACACCGCCTTGACCCGCATACCCATCCGCACCTCACTGGCGTCACAACCGAGTACGAGATGCAGGAAGGGGATGTCCGCGCCGTCGATCAGCACGTACGCCGCCACATAGGGCGGTTTGATCCGCTGGCCGAGGAACGGCACGTTCACGATGCAGAAGGTGGTGACGGTGGCGGTATCGGCGAGCTCGACGGTATCGGAGGTGGACCGGCCGTCCGCCGGGTCGACACCGCGCGGCGGGAAGTACACCTTGCTGTTCGCATCGGCCCGCGCGCCGATGAGTTTGCCCTCTTTCAGGCCGCGCAGGAAGGTGCTCTCCTCCGGGGAGGCGGTGTGCTTGTAGTCCATCCCGATCGGTGTGGTGATGATGGTGACCGGGTCGGCGTCCGAAGCCGGGGCCGGCTCCGCTGTCGGGGTCTCACCGGGCTCGAAGCAGACGATGTCGTGGATGGTGCCGGTGAGTTCGGCCGCCCAGCGAGCGGTCACCCGCAGGCCGGTGCTGATCTCGTCCGGGCTCTCCACGTCCACCGCGTGCAACAGCGCGGTGTCGGCACCGTCGAGCTGGATCAGCGCGTAGGCGAAGGGCCGGTCGAAGGGCTGGCCGGGCAGTGGGTCGCGGACCCATGTCCACGACTTCACCGTGCCGGTGGCGGCGACCTCGACGAACTCCGACAGCGGTTCGGCGGTCACCGGATCGAATTCGGCCGGTGGTACGAGCACCCGGCCGTCCGAACCCCGGATACCGAAGATGCGTCGTTCGCGCAGGCCGGTAAGGAACTTGCCGATGATGGGTCCCACGGAGCGCGTGTAGTCGAACTCCATCCGCAGGGGCGCACTGAGCACATCGCTCGGTTTCAGTCCCGGCGGGCGTTCCTGCGTAATTACCGTGGGTGCAGTATTCCCCTGAGTCACGATATCGAGTAGAACAGGTTCTTATTCTGCTGGCAAGCAGTAGACCGGAAAGGGGTCGGATGTGAAGTTCGGATTGCAGCTCGGATACTGGAGCGCCGGGCCGCCGGAGCATGCCGCGGAAGTGGTCGTCGCCGCCGAGGAGGCCGGGTTCGACGCGGTGTTCGCCGCCGAGTCCTGGGGGTCGGACGCGTTCACGCCGCTGGCCTGGTGGGGTTCGGCGACCGATCGGGTACGGCTGGGGACCTCGGTGGTGCAGCTGTCCGCGCGGACCCCCACCGCCACCGCCATGCACGCGTTGACCCTCGACCACCTCAGCGGCGGGCGGGCGATTCTCGGCCTCGGTGTCTCCGGTCCGCAGGTGGTGGAGGGCTGGTACGGGCAGCCGTTCGCCAAACCGTTGCAGCGGACCCGCGAATACGTCGATATCGTGCGCAAGGTGCTGGCCCGGCAGGGGCCGGTGACCAACGACGGGCCGAACTACCCGCTGCCCTACAACGGCGCGGGCGCGACCGGCCTGGGTAAACCGCTCAAACCGATAACCCATCCGCTACGTGCGGATCTGCCGATCTGGCTGGGCGCGGAAGGGCCCAAGAATGTGGCACTGACCGCGGAGATCGCCGACGGCTGGCTGGCCATCTACTACACACCCCGCATGGCCGATGTGTACAACGAATGGCTCGACGAGGGCTTCGCCCGGCCGGGTGCCCGGCGTTCGCGGGCGGACTTCGAGATCGCCGCGACCGCGCAGGTGATCATCACCGACGATCCGGCGGCCGAGATCGAACGGATGCGCTGGATCACCTCGCTCTACATCGGCGGGATGGGCGCACCGGAACTGAATTTCCACGCGCAGGTGTATCGCCGGATGGGCTACGAGAAGGAAGTCGAAGAAATCGGCACACTCTTCCAGGCGGGCAAGAAGGCCGAGGCCGCGGCGGCGGTGCCGGACGAACTGGTGCTCGAGACCGCGATCATCGGCAACGAAACCCAGGTGCGGGAGCAGATTGCTGTGTGGGAGGCCGCCGGGGTCACCATGCTGTTGGTTTCGGTGCCCGATGTGGAGCAACTGAAGCGTTTGGCGCCACTCGTCGAAACCCGGTGAACTTGTTCCAGAATTGCTCTTTCTACCGTTACCCGCCGGAGGCGCCCGGCGGGTAACGGATCGCACTCGAGGCGTCGCCGTGTGGTGCGGTAGAAGCCGGCCCGGGGATGCACATCGACCGAGCCGCGCCGGGGGTTGTCCAAAGGTTGGGACCAGTCGACTCCGGTGGTGCGGCAGTCTCCTGGGCGCGGCACGAAATCCGTATCGGCACCCGACCGGGCCGTCAGGGGTGGGTGGTGTGACAGGTTGCCCGCACCGTGCCGAGGACCTCATTCGGCAACTACACCCGTGATCCGGTGTCGACCGCGATCGCTCGATTACGTTTTCGCGCGGAGTTGTGTCTGCGGTCGCGTGATGTACGGGTAAGTGCCACCGCAGGTTGATCTCACGGCGACGTCTTTGGGCCGAACGGGGGACAGCACGGTTGTCGGGTAGTGCGGTGGGGTGGTTCGCGGTTCGGAACAGCGGTGCTTTCGCTTGCGGACGTGGACAAACGTCCGATACGGTCGCTGCAAGCTCGCGGGGGCGGAGGAGCCGGTCCGGTCCTGCGGTATCAGTCCCGGGATCGGCGCAGGGGAACAGATTGGGCAGCATGCGAAGGTTGGCGTGTGCCGTCGTGGCCGGCGCGAGTGTGGTTCTGGTGACGGCGGGGTGCGGGACGTCCACCGGCGGTTCTGCGGAGCCTTCTACCTCGGCGGCTCAGTCGGCTGCGCCGCAAGTGCCGAGTGGGTTCGATCCGTGTACCGATATCCCGCAGGAGGTGCTGGATTCGGAGGGGTTGCACTCGACCAACAGCTCGATCTCCAGGGATGAGATGCGGCGTGGTGATATCGCCTGGAGCGGCTGCGGCTGGGTGGTATCCGATGGCTACGCTGCCGGTGTCAGCGCAACCAACCTGACCCTCGAAATGGTGCGGGAAAAGAAGGTGCCCGGCGCGCGGGAAGCAGTGGTGCACGGTCGAGTGGTCACAATCACACAGCTCAACGGGACAACATCGACTGATTGCACCTTGAACGCAGAAATGGTGGGGGGAAGCCTGGAATTCCACGTCGATAATCCACCATCCAATCGCCTGACCGGTGATCAGCATTCCTGTGATATCGCGACACGGCTAGCGGAGAAGGTATTACCGCTGGTCCCGGCAGGAGTATGAAGGCAGTGGACGTGACGGGTCGATCAGCAAAATAGGGGTGGGAGATGGCAGACAAGGAAAAGCGTCCTATGCAGGACGTGATCGACGCGGCCAACGGGAGCCAGTTGTCGGTGTCGTTCAACGACGATGTTCGGGTGAATGCAGAGGAGTTCGTCTACATCGACCGTGACTGTCAGGCGATGAAAGACACGATTCGCGAGCTACAGCGCACCGCCAGGCTGGTTTCGGGCCGCGACGTCTGGGGCTTGGGCGAGGATCCTGGTAGCTGGATCCAGACCGGTAAGATCTTGGTTTCGCGCTTCCGCAGTAAGGCAGAGGGCGACGAGTCGGGAAACAGCATCCACGCCATCCTAGTACTCCAGCCGCACTTGGTTATATAATCGGTGTCTCCGCTGGTAGTGGGCTTTTCTGGCCCGGTATTGATGTCGTCGGCGCCAGGTCGAC
>JBFARE010000037.1:0-90136 GCA_040674215.1 Nocardia sp. NPDC050193
ACCCCGCTGTTCGGGCAGCTCACGCTGCCCGAACAGCAGAACAATCACTCCCGACCCCGACCGGGGTGATCAGCACAAGTCACGAAAAATCGAGGCTAACGCGGCGATCGCCCTACCGCTGAGCGGGATGGCGCGGCCGGATGGCGCCGCGTGCGGGCTAGCGTGACGCCGTTCACACCAGATGCGGAGATGGAGAGCAGTCGACGATGACCTGGGACAGCAGCTGTGACGTCGTAGTGGTGGGCTCGGGTTGCGCCGCGCTGGCCGGAGCACTGGCCGCGACCCATCGCGGTCTGTCCACCTGCGTGTTCGAGAAGACCGGCCTCTTCGGTGGCACGTCCGCGTATTCCGGAGGCAGCGTCTGGCTTCCGGGGAACCACGTGCTGGCCAGGCAGGGCGTCGAGGATTCCGTCGAGAAGGGCCTCATCTATTTCTCGGCCCTCGTCGGTGACCGCACCCGGACCGAGGTGCAACGCGCCTACCTGCAGACCGGCCCGGTCGTCGCCGACTTCCTGGAGAACACGATCGGTATCCCGCTCGAGCACCGCCCCTTCCCGGACTACTTCGACGCGCCCGGGCGAAGTGCCGCCGGGCGCAGCGTCTTCGCGCGCCCGATCTCGGCGGAAGAGGTCGGTGACCGGCTCGGCGACATCCGGCCGATGGTGCCGGCGGACCAGTTCGATATCGCGACGGACCGGGCCGTGCTCGACGGCGGCCAGGCCTGGATCGCCCGGTTGCTGCTCGCCCTGGACGCCTCCGGCCGCGCCGAGCTGAAGTTGCGCACCCGTGTCACCGGTCTGGTGCAGGACGAGGAAGGCGGAGTCACCGGCGTCGTCGTCACCGGTCCGGACGGCACCGAGACCCGCGTCCGAGCACGTGCCGGTGTGCTGTTGGCCGCCGGCGGGTTCGAGCGGTCGCCGGAGCTGCGCGCGAAGTGGCAGGATATGCCGAGTGCCGGCTGGACCTCCTCACATCCCGACACCGGCTCCGGCGACGCCCTCTCGCTGACCGAATCCGTGGGCGCGGCAACAGATCTGCTCGACCAGTCGTGGTGGTGTCCTGCCACCCTCTTCCCGAACGGGCACGCCGCCTTCACTCTCGGCCTCCGGGCCGGGATCGTCGTCGACGGCACCGGGCAGCGCTTTGCCGACGAGATGCTGCCCTACGACCGGATGGGCCGCGCCATGCGCGAACGGATGCAGCACGGCTACGGCGACGCGTTCTGGTACATCTTCGACGATCGGACCGGCGACGACATGCCCGCCATCTGCGTCCCGGCGCCGAACCGGGAGGAGCTGTCCGCCGCCGGCCTGTGGCGCACTGCTGGTGACCTGTCCGAACTGGCGGCTGCCATCGGCGTGAACGCCGAACAGTTGAACGCGAGTGTCCGCCGGTTCAACGACTTCGCCGAGCGTGGACGTGACGAGGACTTCGGCCGCGGCGAGGACCCGTTCGGCCGCTTCTTCGTCGGCGCGGCGTCGCCGGAGCAGTGCCTACGGCCGCTGAACGGCTCGCGCTTCCACGCGGTGTGCCTGGTTCTCGGGGATCTGGGCACCAAGGGCGGTGCAGTGATCGACCCCGAGGGCGCCGTCGAGCGTCCCGACGGGACCGTGATTCCCGGTCTGTACGCCGCGGGCAACTCCGCGGCCTCGGTGGCCGGGCCGGTGTATCCGGGACCGGGTGTGCCGCTGGGCTCCGGCATGGTCATGGCCTACCGCGCCGTGGCCGACATGGCCGGTCGGCTCAGCGGTGCCGACGTGACCGCTTCCTGATCGGAGGCGGGGCCGCCACGTGCGCACCCGCGACGGGGGCGTCCACAACCAGTGAGGAGTGCAGCTGTGCGTGAACTGAGAGACCGGGTGGCCGTCGTCGCCGGTGGCGCGAACGGAATCGGCAAGGGCTTGGCGACCCGGTTCCTGACAGAAGGCCAGCGGGTCTTCGTCGCGGCCAACGATCGCGGCGATCTCGACCGGGCCGCTGCCGAGCCGGCGGAAGTCGGCGAGGTGCCGACGGTGCCCGCCGACGGCGCGAGCAGCCACATCGGTGCGGGCCCTTACCGATGCGGCGGTCAACCGGCCGCGGCCAAGGCGCAGACGCTTTCGTAACCGAGATCGAGGAGGGCTCATGCCCGTTCCCCCGCTGGATCCCGACGTCGCGGCGCGCATCGCGGCGCTGGGGCCGATTCCATCGATGCGCTCCCGCGGTGTCGAGGCGGTCCGCGCGGGCGTGGAGGCCATGCCGCGGCCGGAGTCGATGCCCGCGATGGCGCAGATCGAAGACCTCAGCATCCCAGGGCCGTACGGTCCGCTCGAGCTGCGGGTCTACCGGCCCACGACCGACCCGGCCGCGCCGGTCGTGGTGCATCTGCACGGCGGCGGTCTGGCCATGGGCTCGAACGCGTCGTTCGAACCGCTGGCGCGGAACCTCGCGATGTCCAGCGGTGCGACGGTCGTCGCGGTGAACTACCGGCTGGCACCCGAGTGGCCGGCCCCGGTGCAGGTGGAGGAGTCCTACGCGGCTGCCGTGTGGGTGTCCGACAACGCTCGCGACCTGCGGGTCGACGGTGAACGCCTGGTAGTGCTCGGCGACAGCGCCGGGGGCGGTCTCGCCGCCGGAGTTGCCCTGCTGGCCCGCGACCGCGGCGGGCCCGCGCTGTTCGCCCAGGTGCTGCTGTATCCGGGGTTGGATCGCGATATGGGGGCGGCGTCGGTGGTGGCGATGCCCGACGCGCCGATGCTGCTCCGGGAGGACATCACGTATCTGCACGAGCTCGCCGACACCGGCGCCGCCACGCCACCGGATTGCTACCGGATCCCCGCCTATGCCGCCGACCTCTCGGGTCTGCCGCAGGCGATCGTGGTGACCGCTGAGGGCGACCCGATCCGGGACTGGGGTGAGCGCTACGCCGGTCGGCTGCGCGACGCCCGCGTCCAGACCACCCTGACCCGATATCCCGGTGTGCTGCACGGCTTTCTGATGCGGCCGGAGAACTCGGCTCGCGCGATGCTCGCCATCGCTGAGATCGGCGCCCTGCTGCGGGCGAAGTTCGGCTGGGTGCTGCCATGGTCGGAAACCGCCCGAGCGAAGTGAATCCCGGGCATCTCCGGCGGGGAAGCCGCCGATGAGTGCGGTGCTGCACGCGGCGGCCTCGGTGGTACCGATCGTGGCGGTATTCGTAGCCGGCGTGATTTTCGCGAGACGGAAGATCATCTCTGCTGTGGACTCGTCCGTGTTGTCGGAATTCGTGTTCCGCTTCGCGGTGCCCGCATATCTGTTCGCCGAGCTCTACGCGGCGGACTTGGCGGTGCTGTTCGAGCCGCATTCGCTGTCGGTGTACGCCGCGACCGCCGTGGTCGCCGCGGCCGTCGTCGCGGCGTGGGCGCGGTTCGTCCACCGGGTCGATGTCCGGGGAATCGCCCTGCGGATCATGGCAGCGGTGCAGGTGAACTCGGCCTACTTCGCGATTCCGGTGTTGATGCTGTTCTTCGGCGACGCCACCCCGATCTTCCCGGTTCTGCTGTTCCAGGTTCTCGTGTTCACCATGCTGGTCGTCGCAGTCATGGAGGCCACGACGGCAGGCCGGGTATCGGCACCCGCGTGGCGGCGCGTGATCCTCGGAGCGGGCCGATCGCTGCTCACCCCGGTGGTGTCGGCGTGCCTGGCCGCGGTGGCGCTCAATGCCGCCGCCGTCCCGGTGCCCGCGGTGGTGCTGCGCTCCGGTGAGTTCGCCGGGGCGGCCGCCGCGCCCGTCGCGCTGTTTGCGCTCGGTCTCTACCTCGGCGGGGTCGGGTTGCGCTGGCGGGGGACCACCGCCGACGAGAACGCTCTGGTGGTCGTGAAATGCGTGCTGTTCCCGCTACTGATGTGGGCCGCTATGAACCTGGCCGGAGTCCCGGATCCGTGGCGTGGCTCGCTGGTGCTGATCGCCGCCATGCCGGCGCCGCAGAATCTGTTCACAGTCGCGCAGGCCTACGACGCCGATGTCGGTCTCGCGGCCGCGGCGGTGGTCAAGTCGACGATCGTGGCGCTGTGTCTGCTTCCGGTGTGGCAGCTGCTCGTCTGATCTCTGCCACCCGCGAACGCGGGACGGCCACCGGCCGCTAGGGGTGGGCGGCCAGCTCGGCGGCCGTGCAGCGGTCCCAGATCTCGCGAGCGGCCACGCGGACGGGTCCGACCAATCTGCGGTAGTCGAGGGCTGTGATCGGGGCGCAGACGGAGAGTCCGGCGAGGTTGCCGTAGAGGTGGTCCGGCGGGCCGATGGAGACGCCGACGCAGCCGACGCCGGAGAATGCCTCGCCACGGTCGAAGGCAGCTCCCCGGTCTCGGATGAGGGTGAACTCCTTCTCGAGCTGGGCGTCGGTGCCGATGCTCTGCGTCGTTCGCTTGATGAGATCGCCGGCGGGGGTGCGCGCGAGACCGTGCAAGACGCGCGGATTCCGGGTGGTCTCGGTGATCGCCAGCTGGACCTTGCCGACGGCGGTAAGGTGCGCGGGCACTCGCTGCCCGACGGCAGTGGGGGTGGGGCCTGCGGTGCGACCGTTGAATTTGGCGAGATAGACGGTATCGCCGTGGTCGACCACGGCGAGCTGGATGGTGAGACCGGTCCGGTGCGCGAATGCATGCATAATCGGCCGCGCGCCCTGGAGCAGTCGGTTCTGATTGAGCGCGGCCTGGCCCATCTCGTAAGCTTTGACGCCGAGTTCGTAGGTCTGCTCCGGGGAGCGGGCGAGCCACCCGGCGGTCGCGAGCTGTTCCAGCAGGCGATGCGCCGAGGAGCGGGGCAGGCCGGTCCGGGAAGTCACCTGTGCCAGGGTCAACGGGCCCGCACCGTTGAACGTTTCCAATACCAGCGCGATCCGTTCGACGACCGAGATCGGCACGCTGGCGGGGCTTGATGTTCTCACTCGACCTCCCAGCACCTCGCCACTTCACTGTGACAGGAGTCACGGTACTACCACGTGCGTGTGCGGTTCAATCGACCCACACGGCGTCTGAGCACGAGGATCACACGACGCTGTCGTCACCACCGAACAAACTTCCCGATCAGCGAGACGTTCCGGCTTGGGCAACCCGTGCCTGACTTCCGGGTACTCCGGTCCGGCTGGATCGGAGTATGCACGATCGACCACGAGCAGGAAGACGGATGTCCACGAGTGCCGGTCCCGAGGCCCTGGCGGATCCGATGCACTCCTGGCACAGGGGCGCGAGCATTCCTCTACCTCGAGGTGCGGTTCGTGTTCATCCGCGCTGCTGGTATCCGGCGGCCGGAGTGAACAGGTCCGCGAATTCCCGCCAGCTGCCCTCGCCCGAGGCGGCGCGCGTGACCGTCGAATGCGACTTCTGGTAGGCGGTTTCCAGTTCTTCTCTGCTCCAGGTGTTGCTCATGCTCGGACGCTGATCAGTCGCAGATCCGCTGGACAGCACAGAGTTCCATTGAGCGGGATCTCCCGCTGAATGGAAAGGCGAGCTGGTCACGGCTTGTACCGAACCTACCGTGAGGTTTTCCATCCCGATCTCTGAGAGTGGAGTCCCCGATCATGGCGAAGAAGCCGATGCCCCCGCTCACCACCGCCCGCGATACGACAGTCGATCTCCTGGTCGTGGGGTCGGGCACCGGCATGGCGGCCGCGCTCGCCGCGCACGAAGCGGGACTGACCAGTCTCATCGTGGAGAAGACCGCCTACGTCGGTGGCTCCACCGCGCGATCCGGCGGTGCATTCTGGATCCCGGGCAGCTCGCTCCTGCCCGACAACGGCGCCGCCGGGGTGGCCGATGCGCAGACCTACATCGCTGCGGTCGTGGGTGATTCGGCTCCGGCGGAGCGAGGACAGGCGTTCCTCGATTCCGGCGCCGCCACGGTCGCCATGATGGAACGCACCACCCCGATGCGATTCTTCTGGGCGCAGGGCTACTCCGATTACCACCCGGAGGAGCCGGGTGGCCGGGCCGAAGGCCGCACCTGCGAGTGCCGCCCGTTCAACGCATCGGTGCTGGGTGCGGAGCGTCCGCGGCTGCGCCCGGGCGTGATGAAGGCGGCCTTCCCGATGCCGGTGACCGGCGCGGACTACAAGTGGATGAACCTGGTCGCGCGCAAGCCCCTCAAGGCGTTCGCGCGCATTCTGCGCCGGGCGGCACTGGGCGTCGGCGGTATGGTGATCGGCCGCGAGTACCTGGCCGGGGGCCAGGCGCTCGCGGCCGGTCTGTACGCCGGAGTACTGCGGGCCGGTATTCCGGTGTGGACGGAGACGAGCCTGGTGCGTCTGATCCAGGACGGCGATCAGGTGACCGGCGCGGTGTTACGCCAGGGCGGCAAGGAGGTCACCGTGACCGCGCGACGCGGCGTGCTTCTCGCCGCCGGTGGGTTCGATCACGACATGGCGGCACGGCACAAGTTCCAGTCGCCGAAGCTCGAGGACGGCGCGAGCCTCGGCTCCGAGGGCAACACCGGCGACGCCATCGTCGCCGCCCAGGAACTCGGCGCCGGCATCGCGCTGATGGACCAGGCGTGGTGGTTCCCCGCGTTCGCGCCGCTGCCCGGTACCGCCCCCCAGGTGATGCTCGCCGAACGATCCTTGCCGGGTTCGTTCGTCGTCGATCAGACGGGCCGCCGCTTCATCAACGAGGCCACCGACTACATGTCGTTCGGGCAGGCACTGCTGGAGCGGGAGCGGCGCGGCGATCCGGCCGAGGAGATGTGGTTGGTGTTCGACCAGCGGTACCGCAACAGCTACATCATGGCCGGCCGGGTCTTTCCGAAGCAGCCGCTGCCCGACTCCTGGTTCGAAGCCGGTATCGCGCATCGCGCGGACGATCCGGCGGAGCTGGCGCGGAAGGTCGGCCTGCCCCAGGACGCTTTCGTCGAGACTTTCCGCAGCGTCAACCGGTACGCGGAGAGCGGCACCGACGCGGACTTCGCCCGCGGCGAGAGTGCCTACGACCGCTACTACGGCGACCCGACGATTTCCCCGAACCCGAACCTCGCGCCGCTGGAGACCGCGCCGTTCTACGCGGTGAAAATGATTCTCAGCGACCTCGGCACCTGCGGCGGCGTGGTGGCGGACCAGAACGCGCGGGTGCTGCGGGAGGACGGCAGTGTCATCGAGGGCCTGTACGCCATCGGCAACACCGCCGCGAACGCCTTCGGCGCCACCTATCCCGGCGCCGGTGCCACCATCGGCCAGGGCCTGGTCTACGGCTACATCGCCGCCCGGCATGCGGCGCGCCGGTGATCCGATGACCCGTACCGGCCCCGGCCGGTGCCTTCCGCGAGTCGACCGGCTACCGGCCCGCCGCGGATAGCTCCATTCGGCCCGGCCTGCGGACCCATTGCTCGGTCCGCAGGTCCCGGGCAATGGATCACCACTCAGGCAGTGCTGATGAGTGCCACGTCCGCGAGGACGGGTGCGTCGTCGCGTTCCACGACGGTCACCTCGAGGGTGAGCACGTCGCCGCTGCGCCGGCCGCGCACCCGCAGCGTCTCGCCGGGGAACACCACCCCCGCGAAGCGGGCACGGAAGCCGGACACACGTGCGGCATCCCCGTCGAGGGCGACATCGGTGGCAGCCTTGCAGACGATGCCGTAGGTGCACAGGCCGTGCAGGATCGGGCGGGGGAATCCGGCGGCCCGGGCGAAGTCCGGGTCGGCGTGAAGCGGGTTGCGGTCGCCGCTCATCCGGTAGAGCAGGGCCTGCTGCGGCAGGGTCGGGGCGAGAACCTCGAAATCGCGGTCCCGCGAGGGTATCTCGGTCGTGGTGCCGGGGCCGCGCGCACCACCGAAACCGCCCTCGCCCTTGGCGAAGATGGACGACCGCTCGGTCCACAACGGCTGGCCGTGTGAGCCGGTGACCGTGCGTTCCTGCACGATGACCGCCGCGGAGCCCTTGTCCCAGATCTCGGCGATCCGCCCGGTGCTTCTCGCCGTGCCCTCGGCCGGAATCGGCCGGTGCACGAGTACTTCCTGATGCGCGTGCACGACCTTGACCAGGTCGATGGGCATGAACGACTCCTCTTCGCCGTCGGGGATCACATGTGGGTGCCGCCATCGATACGGACTTCGGTTCCGGTGATGAAGTAGGCGTCGGGGGAGCCGAGCATCGCCACTACGGAGGCGACGGAGTCGGGTCCGGCGAAGACGGCACCGCCGGGAAGCGGCAGCGTCGGCGTGATTTTGGTGAACAGGGCGAAGTCGGCGTCGTCGGGGAGCCCGGGGCCGATGCTCTGCTTGGCCTCGCCGGTGCCGTCGGTCATACCGGGGTCGGCCGTTCAGCCTGGGCTGATACCCGGAATCCACGATCCCCGTCGACGGGCGGGGCTCGTGGATCCCTGTCCGGTTGGTCGACTACCGCTCTTCGGCTGTCAGGTCCACGATCATCGTTCCCGATCGTGGACCTGACAGATTTGCTATTCCGGCTTCGCGGCGTGCGCTCCGGCTCGGCGGCCGAAGAAGCTGCCGTCGCCGAGCGATGCGCCGGAGGCGTAACCGCCGGCGCAGACACCGGAGGTGCAGCGGCCCGCTGCGAAGAGTCCGGGGATCGGGTCACCGGAGACATGCAGGACTTCGGAGTCGACGCTGGTGCGTAGTCCGCCGAGGGTGAATCCGCCGGTCCTGCCGCGCAGGTCGAAGGCCGCGATCGGCGATCCGATCGGCTTGACCCATTCCGGTTTCTTGCCCAGGAGCGGATCCTCGCCACGTTCGGCGTGCCGGTTGTACACCTCCACAGTGGACTGTAATGCCCCCTCGGGCAGACCGATTTCCGCTTCGAGCTCCTCGACCGTCTCGCACACCCAAGTCGGCTGGGCACGGAGAAGCGCACTCGACGATGGCCGGGACAGCCCTTCCTCGTACGCGGCTTCGTCGATGATCAGGTACGCCTGGTTCTGGTTCTCGATCAGTGTGGCCTGACCCACCCGCCCCGGGTAGGTGTCCTCGTTGATGTAGCGCTGGCCGCGGCCGTTGACCAGAATGCCTCGGATGAACAGCTGGGGGTCGCTGAAGAACGCGACCTCGGTGGCGTCCATGTGGGCGAGGTCGGCGCCGAGGGCCTGAGCCATCCGGATCGCGCGGCCGTCGTGCTCCTCGATCGAGGCGGCGGGGCGGCCGAGGAGGCGTGGTGCGTACGCCTCGACCATCGTGTCGTTGTAGGCGAAGCTGCCGGTCGCGAGCACGACACCCTTCCGGGCGCGAATCGCGACGTCCTTGCCGTACTGCTTGGCCTGCAGGCCGACAACGCGCCCATCGGCGTCGACGATCAGAGCTTGGACCCGCATGTCGTACTGTGCCCTGACGCCCAGTTCGGTGGCCTTGTCGGTGAGCGGCTTCATGAGCATATAGCCGCCGCCCTTCTCGGAGCTGACGTGCTTGTCCTGCATCTGCGGGATGTGGCCGCGAGGAGCAGGAGGAATGGTCGCATTGAACGGCGCGGAGTTCTCGCCACCCGAATACATCAGGCCCTCGTCGCCCGGCGGCTCCCATCCCGGCTCGCTCCAGAAGCTCTCTTTGAACGGGACGCCGCACTCGTCGACCAGCCAGTTGTAATGATCGACGCTGCCCTCGCAGTAGGCATCGATTTTGAGCTCGTCGACGCCCGGGCCCAGGGCGGCCTTCATGAACGCCTTCATATTGTCGACGGTGTCCTCGAACCCACACGCCTTCTGTAACGGTGTGCCGCCACCCAGGTAGATGAACCCGCCGGCCATCGCCGCCGCACCGCCCCAGCCACCGGTTCGCTCCAGTACCAGAACCTCAGCGCCTGCCTGAGCGGCCCCGACCGCGGCGGAGGCACCCGCGACTCCGAACCCGGCGACGACAACATCCGCCTCGTCCGCCCATCGGGTGATCTGTTCTACTGGAATGGGCCGGATCGGTGCAGCCTCGGTCATGGGGTAATCCTCTCGCGACAGTGCGAACAGTTGGGACATGTTGGCGGTGCAGATCATTCGCCGGAAGCACGCCGCGGGAGACGGAAGATTCCGCTGATCGGGAATCTCGTATCCACATGCGTTGGCCGCCTCGGGTTCGTGGGTTCACGGTGTGGGTGACGTCGGTGGAGTTCGGTACCGATCACCTGGGCTGCGGCCGAATCGGCTGAAGCCGGCAGCCCAGGTCATATCGACCGCCTCACCTGTTCCCTGCTCGTGACTGTTGAGCATGTATTCGGGATCGTCCTCGGCCCCTGCCGCCTATGGGTTCTTCGCGCTACCGGCCGAATGGTTCAGGACAGACTTCATCTGCTTGGCGACGAGGCGTGTGGCGCGTTTCGGGGAGATTCTCGTGAGACGATCGAGCAGTCGAGCATCGTTGCCGACGAGAACTCGGAAGCTGCCCTTCGCGATACCTTCGACAATTTCCTTTCCTGCCTGTTCAGGAGTCGTCGATCGTGCCTTCTGTCCGTTTGTGTCGATCATGGCCACGCCGGAATTGCCGGTGAGGTTCGTGCTGATGTTGCCGGGAAACAGTGTGGTTACGGCGATGCCGGTGTCCATGAGTTCCGCATACAGCCCCTCGCTGAACTGCTTGACGGCGCCTTTGCTGGCACCATAGAAGGTCTGGCTGGCGAAGGGGGTCAGTGCGGACAGGCTCGACATGTTCACCAGGGCCGCCGCGGGCCGTTCCAAGAGGACAGGAATGAACGTCCGGCACATATTGACGGTTCCCCAGAAATTCACATTCATGATCCGCTCGATCTCGTCGTCGGACAGATCGATGAACTGCGAGAACCTGTGGATGATGCCGGCGATGTTCACGACGCCGTCGACGTGGCCATGGGCGGCGGCGACCTGCCCCGGAAGAGCGGAGACAGCAGAGCGGTCGGTGATATCGATCGCGTGCGGGGTGACCCGGTCGGTGTCGCCCATGAGCTGGATCGTCTCGGCGAGGCCGGCTTCGCTGACATCTACGGCGGCGACCCGTGCGCCCCGGCGGGCGAGTTCGAGCACCACTTGGCGGCCCATTCCGTTGCCGCCGCCCGTCACGACGAAAACCTTGTCGGCGATCTGCATGTGTACTCCGGTCTCTGCGGGTGAACATCGAAAGGCTCGGCCCGCGACTGAGGGCGCAAGGGGAAATCGGAAGAGGATTGTGCGCGACCGCATCGGGGGTTGAACACCGCTCTCCCGCTCAATGGAACAGTGATCGAAAGCCGGATTCCGCCCCGGCTGCACATTCGGCGGTCTTCGATCGTTGTGCTGCTCCATCAATTGCTCAGCCGGGTCGTCCATGACCGTGTGTAGGGAACCGAGTGCCGTTCGGCGCGTTGCTGCGTAAGTCGCGGTAGGCGCGGCGGTTTCGGCGATGTGCCGGGTGGATATCGCGTGCCTCGCGGGGACGAATACCGGTCCATTCAGTGGGAGATGGCTACACGGATTCGGTCGTCGAACCTAGCCTCGATCTATTCGACCGACGTGAGGACCCATGACACAAACATCCGGAGACATCGAGGCGCTCGGGCGACGCGTCCAGATGATGGAAGACAAATGGCAGATTCTCGAGCTTCTCTCCGCTTACGGTCCGGCAGTGGACAGCGGATCGGCCGACCGCGCGGCGGACATCTGGCTGGAAGACGGTGTGTACGACGTCGACTCGGGAATGCTCTCCGGTCGGGACGATATCCGCACGATGGTCGGGAGCGACCTGCACCAGAACTTCATCATGAACGGCTCGGCCCACATGATGAGCCTTCCACATATCGAGGTCGACGGTCACCGCGCGGTTGCCACCGGCCACTCGCAACTTGTGATCAAGGTGCCCGGAACGACCGCCGACTTCAAGGTCGAACGAATCACCGCGAATCGCTGGGAATTGACCAAGACCGATGGGCGATGGCGGGTGGAACGCCGTATCGGGAGGCTCTTGGACGGCCGGCCCGACGCGCGAGCGCTTCTCGGTGCCGCCGCCGCGACGAGTACTGCGGACAGTGACGACCCGCCGGGCTGAATCCGGGGCGGCCCGGCACCCGAAAACTTGATGTCCAGGTGACAACAGCAATCCCTTCGGGCCGGTGGCCACTGGTGACACGGCCCGATATCGAAGTCGAATACGAGGAGCGAAACAGGTGGATATCCACAAGTACGGACCATGGGCCGTCATTGCCGGTGGGTCCGAAGGGGTCGGCGCCGAGTTCGCCGAGCAACTCGCCGAGCAAGGCATGAACCTGGTGTTGCTGGCGCGTAAGGAGGCGCCTCTTCAGGCAACGGCCGACGCCTGCCGCGCCCACGGGGTGGAGGTGCGGACGCTGTCGGTTGATCTGCTTGCCGCGGACGCACTCGATCGCATCGTGCAGATCACCGATGACCTTCTCGTGGGTCTGTTCATCTATAACGCGGGCGCAAACACCTACGGACACGAGTTCGTGACCGGTGACCTCGACCGCTTCCAGGCTGTCATCGACCTGAACATCACCGCCCAGCTGAAATTGGTGCAGCACTTCGGCACTCCCATGCGCGAGCGGCGCCGCGGTGGAATCCTGCTGGTGGGTTCACTCAGCGGTTACCTGGGGTCAGCGCAGATCAGTATCTATTCGGCGGTCAAATCGTTCCTTCGTATTTTCGCCGAAGGTTTGTGGCTCGAGATGCAGGACTACGACGTCGATGTCCTGGAACTGGTGCTCGGGCTGACCCGCACACCGGCCATGGATCGGGCCGGGCTGAAGATGGATACTCCGGGTCTGCAGATCTCCGAACCGCGTGATGTTGCCGCACAGGGCCTGGCGAATCTCGCCAACGGTCCCGTCGTGGTGGTGAAGGAGTTCGCAGAGGCCGTCAAGAAGAACAGCGGGCACAATCGGGCCGAGTTGTTGCTGGAGGCCCGAACGGCCGCGAAGAAACTGCTCCCGCCCCCATCCGAGTGATCACAGTACCGACGCCGCTCCGATGAACTGGTAGGACCGCAGGCGAACGACAACGACCGATTCTCTGCGCTCGAGAGCAGCCTGAGGCGTGTCGAGGACCAGTCGGCGATCGGCCGCATGCTCGCTTCGAGGTCCCCTCGGCGATAGCGGAGACGCGGATGCCACGGCCGAATTGTGGACCGAAGACGGTGAGTACGGCGTTCCAGGGCTACCCATGCGCTCTCGGGAAGCTATTCGTCCGATGGTGCTGCCGGCCGCCCAGCGCAAACTCATCGAGGGCGGCGGCGCCCGGCGGACCGAGGCCGCGTCGTCACGACGGCGCGGCACGATTTCGCAGAGTTCGGAAGCTGACAACAGCAGAAAGTAGGTGACCGGATGGGTGTCTATGTCGTGACCGGATCAGCGTCGGGGATGGGTCGAGCGGTGGTGGACCGGCTGCGCCAGGGTGGCCACACCGTGATCGGAGTCGATCTGCGGGAAGCGGAGATCGTCGCCGACCTGTCCACCGCGCAGGGGCGGCGTGCGGCTGTCGACGGTGTTCTCGCCGCGGTGGCCGGCCACCTCGACGGCGCTGTTCTCGCGGCGGGGGTGGGTCCTACCCCGGGCGCGGAACGCCCGCGGCTGATCTATGAGGTGAACTATCGCGGCGTGGTCGAGTTACTGGAGGGATGGCGGCCGGCGCTGGCCGCCGCGGCCGACGCCAAAGTGGTGGTCTTCGGCAGCAATTCCACGACCACTACACCGGCGGTTCCCGGACGCGCGATCCGTGCGCTGCTGGCCGGGGATATCGACAAGGCGCTGCGTTCGGTCCGGATATTCGGCCGGAACGCGCCGGCCATCGCCTACGCGGCGTCGAAGATCGCGGTGAGCCGCTGGGTCCGACGCCACGCGGTGACCGACCGGTGGGCGGGCGACGGGATCCGGCTCAACGTGCTGGCGCCCGGCGCCATCCTGACACCGCTGCTGGAAAAGCAGCTCGCGACCCCGGCCGAGGCTGCGGCCATCCGCAAGTTCCCGGTGCCGATCGGAGGCTTCGGCGACGCCGATGACCTGGCGGAATGGGTGGTGTTCATGCTGTCCGACGCCGCGCGCTTCCTGTGCGGCAGCGTGGTCTTCGTCGACGGAGGCAGCGACGCGTACTTCCGGTCCGACGCCTGGCCGCGCGCCGTCCCGGTGCGTCGTCTCCCCGGCTACCTCCGGCGTTTCCGAAGTTTCGGCGCCCGCTGAGGCGAGGATCGGAGACGAACACCGCGAGGGCTCGTGGCCGGTCACGCGGTCTGCGGCGGCCGCCCATCGACGAGCTGAGCAGGGGACTGGCCCCGGTTGTCGTCACGGAGATCCTCGACGTACTGAAGCGACTGGCGGCCGCCGCGGGCACCAGTGTCCTGCTGGTGGAACAGCATGTGCACCTGGCTCTCGGGGTCGCGCACAAGGCCGCTGTATTGGTGCACGGTCGGATCGCCGACAGAGGCAGTGCCGCGGAACTGCGGGACGACCCGGACCGGGTGAAATCCGCTTATCTCGGAGCGGACGCCGTGGACGCGCACTGACGACCGGGGAGGAGGGCGGGCCTGGTCGGTCTGCGACTGCGGCCGCGCGCACCATTCGAGTTCGACCGCACTCAGCGTGCCCGGTTCACTGTGCGGGTGTGGCGGCGTCCATACCGGTGAGCAGCATCCGCATACCGCGCAGCAAAAGCCCTTCGACCTCGGCGAATTCACCGGAGTGTCCGGCCTCGACCCAGTGGATGTAGGCCTGCCGCATGGTTTGCATCACCAGCTGCGCGGGCAGCTCACGCAGGAACGGATCCTGACCCAGTTCGAAGTGGTGGTCGAGGAAGCGGGTGATCTCCCCGCACAGTCCCTCGCCCCACTCCAGCCACCGCAACCGGTACGGCGGCGTAGTGATCATCAGTTCCATGAACTTGCGGTCGAACTCCGGTACCCGACGCCGATGAACCTCGGTGGTGAACGCGTGCGCGAGCACCTCGACCGGATCCGCCTCGGGGGAAGCCGTCCGCAGGATTTCTACGATGAGATCCTCGCTCTGCCGGAACAGCGGGGAAAGTACGTCCTCTTTCACCGGGAAATGACGGTGAAAGGTACGCGGCGAGATGCCTACGATCTCGCAGATCCGCTCCACAGTGGCGGAGGTGTTGCCCTCGGCGATGAACAGATCCCGGGCCGTGAGAGCAATGGCCCGCCGTAGTTCCTCCGCCCGGCGCTCGGTGAGAGTGGGACGAGCCGACTTGGTCACCGGGCCTCCCTTTCGTGCTGTCGTGCCGGGTCTCGGCGCGATCTTCCGCTGGCACCGACGCGCACCTCACGGGCCATATCGTCAGGGTATGACATTACGGCAGAACCTGACAAAAGTAGGTGTGTAGCCGTAGCCCTCCCGGCCAGTGGAATGCTGCCCTCCGGCTCTGCCCGTCGCCTGATTTCATGCCACGGTACCGCCGGTGTCCGATCGGCGCGACGGCGTCGAACCGCGATGGCAGCAATGCGATGCGAGACAACGAGAGGTCGATAGGTGAACCACGAAGAGTCACTCACCGGACTGGTGGCCCGAGTCCAGCGGCTGGAGGACGAGCTGGCCATTATTCGGAACCTCACCTCCTACGGACCGCTTGTCGACGCGGGGGCGGCCGACGCCGTGGCGGCGCTGTGGACCGAGGCCGGTGAATACGACGTCGAGGGCTGGCGGATTGTCGGCCGCGCAGACTTGCGAGCGATGGTCCGATCCGAGGCACATCAGGACATCATCACCGGCGGCAGCGCCCACTTCTTCGGTCCCGCCCACGTCGAGCGCATCGACGGCGACGAGGCCACCGCGGTATGCGAGTCGATCCTGGTCCGGAACGAGGACGGCAGGTTCTACATCTGGCGCGCGGGCGTGCATCGGATCGAGCTGCGCCGCACCGACGACGGCTGGTGCGTCACCCGCCGGATCACCCGGCCGTTGGACGGTAGCGCCGAGGGACGACAGCTCTTGACCGGGACGTTGGCACCGACCACCGGACCCGATACCGACCGGCATGGGCGGTGACGGCATTGCGGGTCGGTATCAACACCCCCGTGGTCACCCGTTTCCCGGGTGCTCACCGACCGTGGGAGGCGGCGGCGGGTATCGACGAACTCGCCCGGATAGCAGTTGCCGCGGATCGTGCGGGATTTCACCACCTGACCTGCAGCGAGCATGTAGCGGTCCCGGCGTCGGTGGCCGAAGTTCGTGGTGGGACCTACTGGGATCCGCTGGCGACACTGGGTTTTCTGGCGGCGCGCACCGAGCGGATACGCCTTGCCACGCAGGTATTGGTCCTCGGCTACCACCACCCTTTGGAGATCGCGAAAAGGTACGGCACGCTCGATGCTGTCAGCGGCGGCCGGTTGATCCTGGGATTGGGAGTCGGATCGCTGCGGGAGGAATTCGAACTGCTGGGTGTTCCCTTCGACGATCGGGGCGCGCGGGCCGATGATGCCCTGTGCGCGCTGCGCGCCGCCCTGTCCGATCGGCAGCCGCGGTATCACGGTCAGTACTACGAGTTCTCGGAGATGATCGTCGATCCGCCCGCGGTGCAGCCGCGGGTGCCGTTGTGGATCGGTGGCCGCACGCCGCGCTCACTGCGCCGGGCCTGCGAACTGGCCGACGGCTGGGTTCCGTTCGGGCTGGGCCTCGACGAGCTGGGCACGATGCTGAGCCGGCGGCCGTTGCCCCGTGGTTTCGATGTCGTACTGTCCGCCGGGAACGTGGATCCGCGCGGCGATGCCGACGGGACACGGAAGACGCTCGAGCGGCTCGTGCGGGCAGGGGCGACGATCGTCGGTGCCGGCGTGGATGCGACCTCGGCCGATCACTATTGCGAGCAACTCGGGGCGCTGGCCGAGATATGTGCTCGCGAATTCGCCGATGCGGAGGACAACTGATGGCAGTACTGCCGTGGTGGTCGTCCGCAAGGGCGCGCACAGCCGACGCTACAACACCGGCATCCAGCAGTCGTCCACCCGAACTGCGCCGCGACAGCGACGCGCGTCCGGGCCCGGGGCCTGTCGTCAACGAAGGGTGACCTGCGGGAAGGCCGTGTCCGGCCCGCGGCTCGGTGTCTCGTTCGATCGAGTTGAAGGGAGTCTCGATGTCCTCTCCGCTGGTCCGGCGTGCACGCGGCCATACCCTGGGCGACCTCCCGCGTCGAGCCGCTCGACGCGCACGCGGCAGGGCCGCGGTCGTCGACGGTGCCACCACACCTGTCGTTCGCCGAGTTCCACGCGGTGGTGGAGCGCACCGCCGCCGCCTTGGTGGACGCGGGTTTCCCGAAAGGCTCTCGGCTGGCGATCCTGTCCCGGAACTGCTGGCAGTTCGCGGTGCTGAATTTCGCCACGGCGCGCGCCGGAGTGGTGTTCGTTCCGTTGAACTTCATGCTCGGTGCCGCCGAGATCGCCTACCTTCTCGACGTGAGCGGAGCCATCGGGTTCGTCGTCGAGGACTCGCTGATCCCCGTCGCCGACGCGGCGCTGACACAGTCGACGGGCCGGGTGTCGGCGCGTTTGCAGATCCGCGGACGCGCCGCCGATCCCCGGTCGGGCTGGACGGATCTGCAGGATTGGCTCGACCACGAGGGCGCGGCACCGGAGGTAGACGTTGTCGACGACGACCCGATCCGCATGATGTTCACCTCCGGAACCGAGTCCCGTCCGAAAGGTATACTGCTGTCGAGTCGTTCATTGCTGTGGCAATACGTCTCGTGTGCGGTCGACGGCGGTATGTCGGCCGACGACGTGGAGGTCCACGCGATGCCGCTGTACCACTGCGCGCAACTGGACTGCTTCCTGGGAACCGATATCTACCTCGGTGCGACGAGCATCATCGTGCCGGGCCCGGAGCCGCGCACTGTGCTGCGCGCCATCGAGAAACACCGGGCCACCAAACTTTTCGCACCGCCTACGGTGTGGATCGGTCTGCTCCGTTCGCCGGCTTTCGATCGGCCCCACCGCCGATTCGTTCATGCCCGTGTTCGGCACCGGCTCGGTCTGCTCGACGGATTCCGTGACGGGAACCGCACGCCGTCGAGACATCCGGCACGCCGCCCGTCTTCGCCGACAGCGTGGGCTCGCCACTTCGGTACCGGCCGATTGTCGACGCCGGTCCCCGTTGCACCGGCGGCGATCGCCGGTCTGTCTTCCGAGCGGGGTTCGTTCCCGCTGAACGGAAACGCGACAGTCGGGCACCCACAACCCGCCTTATCGTCCGTGGTGCCAGCTGTCGGTGACCTGCATGACGAAGGACTGTCCATCGGTCCGCCCTGTGATGCCGGTTCCGGCGCCGGTGCAGTTTTCCGCGGTGCCGTAGGTCCGCTGGGGTCTGCCGCCGAATCCCGACCGAGCGATAACCGCCGCGGTATCTCATTCCGCGAGCGCGGGTCGGAAGTCCCGGCGACGGAAACCACGGGCCCGTCTCGTCCCAGGAGGACAAGCGATGTCCGATCCCTCATCCCGGCTCACCACCGGGAACTATGCAGATACACCGGTTTTCAGGTCGTCGGCGCTGATCATCACAGCGCTGGTCCTCGCCGAATCCGTCAGTGCCTTCGAAGCCGGTATGATCTTCATAGCGTTGCCGCGGTTCAGTGAGATCTTCGGGGCTCCGGCTTCCACGACCGGATGGGCGGTCACCGCCTACATGCTCGTCGCGGCGACGACAGCGCTGGTGGGTGGCCGCCTCGGTGATATGTACGGCCGCAAGAAAGTCCTCATCATCGTCATGCTGGTCTCGGCGCTCGGCTCGCTGATCAGCGTCTTCGGCGACTCGATGGCGGCGATCATCGCCGGGCGGGGTGTGCAGGGCGCGGCGGGTGCGATTCTGCCGCTGTGCTATGGCCTTGCCCGCGAGGCCTTGCCGACCCAGAAGGTGTCGATCGCAGTGGGGTTCATCGGCGGCGCAGCGTTGCTGGCCGGTTCGGGTGGCTCTCTGATCGCCGGTGTCATGCTCGACGTCGCCGACTGGCATATGATCTTTGTCTTCGCCGCTGTTCTGGCCGTCGTGGCCTCCGCCCTGGCCGCATTCGGGCTTCCGGAGTCCCGTACTCCGTCGGATCTGCCCCGGTTCGACTATGTGGGCGCGGTCCTGATGGCGCCCGGGCTGACTGCCGTCCTGTACGGCATCACGCAAGGCCCGGCGTGGGGGTGGGCCAGTCTCCGGGTCGTCGGCCTGATCGTTGCCGGCCTCGGCATCCTGGCCGTGTGGACCTTCTGGGAATTGGGCCGGCGTGAACCCCTGGTCGACCTGCGCGTCCTGGCGAGCAGGAGGATGTCGCTCAACTTGATCGGGTTGTCGGTGCTCGCACTCGGTCCCATCGGCGCCATCCAGATCGTGACCCCGATGATTCTGCAGTCCCCGGCCTCGTTACCGGTCGGCCTCGGTATGTCCGCCACGGTGACGGGCCTGGTGGCCGGTGTCGGCGCCCTGGCCGGTTTCGGCGCGTCCCCGATCGCGGGAGCGATCGCCGGCCGGTGGGGCGGGCGAACCGCCTTTCTCGTCGGTGCCGCCTTGTTCGTTGTCGCAAACCTCATGATCTTCATGGGCCACAAATCGCTGCCCGTGATGATCGGAGTTTTCGCTGTCGGAGCCGTCGCCACGGCATTCGCCTACACCGGCTACCCGAAGATCGTGATCGAATCCGTTCCGGACAGCGTTACGAGCGTGACGACGGGTGTTCTCAGTACTGCCCGACAGGCGTTCTCGGCCGTAGGTGTGGCCATCGTGTCGGTCATGCTCTCGCTGTCGACGGCTCCCGGGACCACCGCGCCCGCATTGCCGTCGTTCAACCTGGCGGTGGGATGGTTCATCGGCTGCTCGCTGATCGTGGCAGCCATATGCCTGTTCATCGGCCGACCACAGCAACCGAAAAAGGCCACCGGCGCTATCGCGACCGGTGAGGAAGACAGCGCGGCGCCGGCGGCGTACGCCTGACCGACAGCGAGCTGTCGAGGTAGCTCCCGGTCATCGGCCTGCCATGGAACGAAAGGAATACCTATGTCCAGTTCTCGTTTCGCGTTCACCAAGATCCTGGTGAACGATCTTGTGGCTCAATTCGAGTTCTACTCATCGGTTTTCGGCCGCGTGGAGCGGACGCGCTACGAGTTCGACGACCGTCCCGATCCACTCGCCGAGATCATCATGACCTCCCCGGACGGCACCGAGCAATCGCTGGTGCTCTTGCACTACAAGAACCGGCCGGCGCCGACGCCGGGTTCGGCGGTGATCGGCTTCGAGGTGCGCGGCCTCGACGATGTGGTGCGGCGGGCCGAGGAATCCGGCGCCACCGTTATCGAACCGCCCACGACGATGGCGGAGATCGGCATCCGAGTTGCCTTCGTCCAGGATCCGGAAGGGCACGTGCTGGAACTCTTCGAACGTCTGTGACAAGCGTTTTCGACTCGGCTGCGCATCTCGGCCCGGCCTTCTCGCTGAGCGGGAGCGGCGGTGGTTTCTCCCGGACCGGCGGCTTAGCGTCGATACCGGAGCACCCCCACCGCACGGGCCCGGCCGCCCCGCTGCGCGGTCGTGGTCGGTGCGGCTCGCGGGCGCGGGAACACCGGCCGCCATCCCTGCGGCCGGCCCCGGCGTATGCATCCGTGCGCCCCGGCTCGACGAGCACGGTCGAACGAACCATAGCCGCGCCGACTCCGGACGCGGCGCGCGGGTTCGCACCCGCGGCATCGGGATCGAAGGAAGAAGGAACATCATGACCGCAACACTGTCGGCCTCCGGAAGGCGTCCGCTCGTCCCGGTCGCCCCGCCTCGCGTCGTGGGCGATGTCTATTCGAGCGCCGAGACCGCAGCCTTGTTCGGGGTGATCGCCGACCACGGGCCGTGGCCGCTGATCCTTGCCCATCATTTCTCCTCGACCGAGGAATATCTGGCCGTTTCCGGTGGGGCCGATCGCAAACCGGATGCCAAGCTCTCGGACTTCGCCGCGCCGGTGTTCCGTGGCTACCTGGCCAAGGAGGGGGTGGCCTTCTATGACGAGATCCGCGATATCTATCTGAGCCGGACGCTGCTCGAGCACGCCATGAGCGTGCACGGTGCTCGCTATGGTATGGCCCATCACATGCTGTTCAATATGGCGGTCCCCTCGCGCAGCTTCGACGCGGGCCATTTCGACAGCGGTAACTGGCGGGGGATGAGTTCGGTGGACACCCCGATCTGGTTGCTCAGTGTGATGGCGAAATCAGGTCTGTTCGACGAGTGGGAGGTCAAGACCGCACAGGTGATCACCTACTTCTACGATTCCGACCTCGACGGCGGGTTCACCTACTGGCCCGATGGCCCCGATCGCGCGCCGCGGCGGCTGGCGGCGCCGTTCTGGAACACTGCTGTTCTGTCGGACAACTCGAAGATGTACCACCGGCGGGAGGCCAACGGGCCGCGGGACCGCCGCGATATGCCCGCACTGGAAATGCACACGCGGTTGCATGGCGAGAACGGCGAGTGGGTGGTGCGCAACGATGATACGGAAATCGGCCGGTACACCGACGGTGACGTCCGAACCCTCTTCCACTACACGGCGCTCGTTTTCGACGACCGGCGCGACGCCGACCGGTATCTCGACCATACCGACGACCTCACCGCTGCCAAGGTTTTCGATATTCTCGGCGACGATCTGAAACGCCGCGGTATCGGGTTCGATTTCCCGGCGGATCCGATGACGGATCGGGGTTTCATCGCGTTGCTCACCGATACCTACACGATGGCACCCGCCGAATACCCCGCGGACGCCCCCCTCGACGTCAACTGACCTACAGGGCCGCAGGGCGCCGCCGACATCTTCGGGTGTTCCGCCGGATGGGAACGAGGCTTCCGGCCGGAGGCCCGGGGGCCGAGGCTCGGGAGGAACCTGGGGTCGGCGCCGGCTGGAAACGATTGTCCGAGCAAGGAACGATCCGGCGGCCGCCGTGGTCGTCGCGGCTGGCCGGGTCGTCATTTCCGGGCAGATGGTGCGGGGTTCGGCCTCGATGGTGGCACAGCGGTCTCGGAAACGGGACTTCCAGCCGGTGCTGCTCACCGATGGGTGGGAGGACGGTCGCGGAAATGAACGTGGCGTTCGGTATTCCGGCAGGCAACCCGCGGGACACGCTCGCGCGTTAAAACTTGTGCACCGCGAACACTCTGGATCCGGACCTCCACGAACAACCTGAATCTGTGAGCTCTGGGATCGCGGTGCGTGTGCCGCGTTCGACCTCTCCCCGGGCGTCGCTCCTACGCCGGCCGCACTCTCGACGGGGTCAGCGCCACAGTCAACGGTCGTGTCCGGCGCCCGGATGGTTCCGCTGTCGCCGACCTGTACGCGACTGGTGGCTGCGCGACGCATCCGGCCAAGGGGGAAAGGCCTTGCGAGCGTCGCACAGCTCGGCGCGGGAACGTACGTCGGTCGGCGGACCGGACGGCCCGCGGCCGTGCGCGCGAAGAGACAGTTACAGTCGACGGGTCCCGAGTGATGAGCGGCGTGTCCGTCGACGGCCCGGACACGGGACCTGCCGACGCGCCGACGTAATCGGTTGCCGGGTGCCGGATACGGCCGGAATCGTCTGTCGTGGCGCCTGAGCTGCGTTTTTCTCCGCCCGGAGGGCCAGTGCTCCCACTGAATGGGAGGGCGCCGATCGGTTCCTCGCCCAGACCCTATCGTCCTGTCATGCCACGTGCTTGTGACGCAGTTCACCGACGGCCCTGGCCGCCGGACCTGCCACACCGCCGCACTCCGCCCGCCGTCGGGCGTCCCCGCTGGTTCGCCTCCCGCGCGGGTCACCCGAAGGCTCGCGCGCCCTGGCTCCGCCACCCACAGTTACGACCCGACCACCCCCTGGGCTCGACCCTCTCATCCGCTGCCGCGGGATACACGTCGGCCCACCGGTCACCGCTCTCGGAAGGTCCCGAATCATGACAAACCCCGTCGACACCGTAGCCGCCGCCGTCGCCGCGGCCGGAGCCCCGACGCTCGGAGCTCGCCGTATATCCGGCGGATACTCCTGGCCGGAGTGCCCGCGGTGGCACGAGAGCACCTTCTGGTTCTCCGATATGTACACCGGCACACTGAAGAAGCTCGACGCCGACGGCAACGCCACGGTGGTGGTGGATGCGACCGGGCGCGCTGCCGATACCGAGGTGCCGATCGTGCTGGGCGGATTCGGCTGGCTGCCGGACGGGCGGCTGATCGTGGTGTCGATGCACGAGAAACTCGTCCTGGTGCACGGTGGTGGAGCGCCGGACGACCTGAGCGTGTACGCCGATATCTCGCAGTACGCTCTGGCCGCCGCCAACGATATGGTCGTCGACGCCGACGGCCGCGCCTACATCACGCAGCTCGGATTCGACCTCTTCAAAGGCGACGAGCCGGTGGTCTCCCCGCTGATCGTGGTGGACCCGGACGGCACCGTATCGACGCCGGAGAAGGTCGGTCCGCTGATGTGCGCCAACGGTATCGCCATCAGCGAAGACGGCACCAAGGTCTACACAGCCGAGGTGATGGCCTTCAAGATCACAGTGATGGATCGCGCCGCGGACGGCAGCCTGTCGAACCCGCGGGAATTCGCCACCTGCCCCTTCATGCCCGACGGGATCGGGCTCGACGCGGACGGCGGTGTCTGGGCGGCCATGCCCGGCGGCGGCTACATCGCGCGCTTCACCGATGCGGGCCTCACCCACGCGGTCTCACTGCCCCTGGAAAACGGAATCGCCTCGGCCTGTCTACTCGGCGGCCCGGACCGCCGAACCCTGTATGTGACCGCCGGCTTCGAGGTCTTCGACTTCGAGAAATCGGCGCGGGAAGCACAGGGAACCATCTGGGTGGCCGAGGTCCAGCACTCCGGTGGTGCCACCCGCCCCTGATCTGTCCGCAACCCACACAAACTCTGAGGAAAACATGGCACCACTGGACTTCTCCGACCGCGTCGTCATCGTGACCGGCGCCGGCCGCGGTATCGGTCGCGCCCACGCCCTGCTGCTCGCTTCCCGTGGCGCGTCGGTTGTGGTCGGCGATCTCGGCGCCCGCATCGACGGCGCCGGGGTCGACGGGGACGACCCGGCAGCGGAGGTCGTCGCGGAGATCACCGCCGCCGGCGGCAAGGCCGTCACCTGCACAGGCGACGTGTCCACCGAAGCGGGAGCTCGCGCGCTGGTCGATGCGGCGGTCACTTCCTTCGGTGGGCTGACCTCCGTCGTCAACAACGCCGGTATCGTGCGTGCCGCGCCGTTCGCCGAGGTACCGGACGAGGAGTATCAGCGGCATCTCGACGTCCACTATTTCGGTGCTCTCCGGGTCATCCGCGCCGCGTGGCCGCACCTGTTGCAGGCCGAGGGACCGCGGATCGTGAACACCATCTCCCAAGCGATGCTCGGTAATCCGGGGATGTCGCACTACGGGGGTTCCAAGGGGGCGCTGTTCGGCCTCACCCGCAACCTCGCTCTCGAGGGGCTGGAGGCGGGTATCAAGGTCAACGCGATCGCGCCCGGCGCCGGCACCCGGATGGCCGAGGCCGCCGCCGACACCCTGTCCCCAGAGGTCATGGAGTACATGCGTACGGCGTTGCTGCCCGAGCACGTCGCGCCCGTCGTCGCCTACCTGGTGCACCCCTCCTGCGAGGTCACCGGCGAGGTGTTCAACGTGGCGGGTGGCATCGTGAACCGGCTGGCCCTGGTCAATACCGTGGGTATCCACGATCCCGGTCTCACTGTGGAATCCGTGGCCGAGCGGTTCGACACGATCATGGCGATCACGCCGGAAGCGATCCCGCAGCTCGTCGCGCCCGCGCAGTTGCCGGCCTCCTGATCCACGTCCACAGCCCTCGAATGGAGTGACCGATGACCACAACCGAAACGGCCGGCAATGCCGTGAGCACCGAATACCCGTTCCCGCCGGTACCCCCGCGGGAAGCCCTGGACCGCTACCACGCCATCGCGGCCGACCGGCCGATGACCAAGATGACCATGCCGTTCGGTGGCGACGCCTGGGTGATACACCGCAATGCCACGGCCCGGGAAATGCTGAGGGACGGCAGGTTCGTCCGTGAGCCGTTCCGGACCGGCGAACGGGTGGTGCCGTATTTCGTCGAGTTCCCCGATTTCCTGAAGACCACCCTGCAGTTCGAGGACCCGCCGCAGCATACGAAGCTGCGGAAGCTGGTGCAGCGCTCGATCTCTCCGAAACGGGTGAAGGCTATGCGCGATTCGGCGGTGGAATTCGCCAACCACCTCATCGACGAGATGATCGCCAAGGGCGGGCCGACGAATCTGGTGCAGGACTATGCGGTGGCGTTGCCGATCCAGATGCTGGCGAATCTGCTCGGCGTCCCGCCCGAGGACCGGCCGAAATTCCAGAAGTGGAGTTCCTCGACGCTCGCGGTGGCGAATATGCCCGAGGAAGAGGTCGTGGCGAACATGACCGAACTGGTCGTGTACATGATGGGTTTGATCGAAGAGCGCCGGAAGAATCCGCGTGAGGATCTGCTCAGCGATCTGGCCAACGCCCGCGACAAGGACGACAGTCTCACCGACGGTGAGATTCTGCCGATAGCATTGGTGCTGATCATCGGCGGATTCGACAATACGGCGAACTTCATCTGCGCGGGAGTGCACTCGCTGCTGCGCAATCCCGATCAGCTCGAGATCTTCCTCGCCGACCCCGACGGTACGGCACCGACCGCGGTGGAGGAGGTCCTGCGCCACGGCCGGATGGCAGCGGATTCGACTGTCGCCGGCGGTGGCGGCCTGGTGCCGTATGTGGCGACCGAGGATGTGGAACTGGACGGGCAGCTCGTCGCGAAGGGCGAGGCCGTCATGGTCGATCCGGCTTCGGCCAACCACGACGGTGTGGTCGTCGAGAACGACGGGGTGTTCGATATCCGGCGAGCGGACAACCCGCAACTGACCCTGAGCTACGGTCTGCACCATTGCCTCGGGGCGCCGCTGGCGCGGATGGAGATGCAGGTCGGTCTCGCCGAGTTGTTCAAACGACTGCCGGGTCTACGTCTCGAAGGCGAGGCCGTGATCGATATGGACAACCTGACCCAGGCGGTCGTCGATCTGCCGGTCTCCTGGTAGGAGCACCCGATGCCGAAAGTGTTCTACACCCAGCCCGACGGTGCGGTGAAGGTGATCGACGGGGCCGCAGGCGATTCCGTGATGTCGACCGCCGTGAAGAACGGTGTCCGCGGCATCGTGGGCCAATGCGGCGGCACCCTCTCGTGCGCGACCTGCCATGTGTACGTGGACCGGGCCGAGCTGGGATATTTCCCCGATCCCAGCGCGGACGAGGACGATATGCTCGAATGCACCGCCGCCGACCGCGAGGACAATTCCCGGCTGTCGTGCCAGCTGCGATTGGCCGACGGCGTCGATCTGCATGTGACGATTCCCGATGAACAGGTCTGATCGGTGAGCGCATCGGAAACCGTGCCGGGCAGCGTCGTCGTGGTGGGTGCCTCGCACGCCGCAGTCCATTTCGCGGATTGCCTCCGGGGAACAGGCTATGCCGGTGAAGTCACTCTCATCTCCCATGAACAGCGGCTGCCGTATCAGCGGCCGCCGCTGTCCAAGGCGTGGCTGAAGGGTGAGGCGACCAGCGAGTCGCTGCTGCTACGCGATCCCGGGTACTACGCCGAGAAGGAGATCGAACTGCTCACCGGCGTGCGGGTCGACCAGGTGGCCCGCACCCCGGCAGGTATCCGGATCGATCTCGCCGGCGAAGGCGGTCCGCGGACCAGGGAATTCGATCGGCTGGTCCTTGCCACCGGCGCACGGGCACGGAGCCTGGCGCTGCCGGGATCCGATCACCCCGATGTCGTGCGCCTGCGAGATCTCGACCATGCTTCCGTATTGGCCGAGCGCGTCCGGATAGGTCCGATCGTGGTCATCGGTGGCGGCTTCGTCGGCCTGGAGGTCGCCGCCACCGCGAGGACACTGGGCGCGGACGTCACGGTGGTCGAGGCCGGTTCGCGGCTACTCGGTCGAGCGGTGGGCGAGGTCACGGCGGACGCGCTGCTCGCTGCGCACCGGGCGATGGAGACCGATATCGTCCTGGACGCGCAGCCGACGGCCGTCACGATCGTGGACAACGGGATCCGCGGCGTCCAGCTCGACGACGGACGCGAGATCCCGGCCGCGACGGTACTGGTCGGAATCGGGGCGCAGCCGCGTACCGAACTGGCCGCCCAGCTCGGCCTCCACTGCGAAGGCGGTGTGGTGGTCGACGACCGGTGCCTGGCCTCCGACGGTTGGACGCTGGCCATCGGGGACTGCACCACCCGGGTGTCGCCCACTGGGCGGCACTACCGGCTCGAATCGGTGGACAATGCCACCACCCAGGCCGAGGTGGCGGCGGCGGTACTGGTGGGGAGTGCCGCGCCGAGCTCGGCCGCACCGTGGTTCTGGTCGGATCAGGGCGATCAGAAGCTCCAGATCGTGGGCCTGATCGGCGATTACACATCGGTGACGGTCCGTACCGACCCGGACAAGCCGCGACGCCGGGTCGCGCTGTACTTCGCCGACGACGCCCTGGTCGCCGCCGAATGCTTGAACGCTCCGGCGGATTTCATGGCACTGCGAGCGGCGCTGGGCCGCGGCTACCGACCGGGACCGGAAGAGTTGTCCGACAGCACTGTCCCACTGAAGAAACTGCTGACTTCCGTCCGAGGTGCTCAGGTGTCGCCGTAGGCGTTGCGCAGATCGTCGATATCGGCGGCGGCCTGCCGGATCTCGGCGCCGATCGACGCGATCTCCACGGTCGACAGGGCTCGCATCGTGACCGCGGTGAGAGTCAACGGCACTGTACCGGTGTGGGTGAGGACGGGTGCCGAAATGGCCCCGACGGTGTATTCGTGGTCGTCGGCGAGTTCGTCATCGAGGAAGTCGACAACGGTGAGTTCGGCGACCGCGGCGGCCAAGCGTGCGGTGATCGCGTCGATTTCGCCGCTGAGCGCGTGCAGGGCGGTGAAGACGCGACCGAATGCGCGGCTGAGCCGCTCGACGGCGTACCGCCGCTCGCGGATCTCGGCGAGCACTTGTGTCATCCGGGCGGTGAACTGCGGGTTGACCGGGCCGAGGCGATCGAACCAGGCACGTTGCGCATCCGGTGCGGCGAAAGCGATGAACTCGCGGCCGAACGGTGCGACCAGGGGGACGGTGAATCCGGCGGTGACCGGCCGGGGGCCGGTGGTGGTACCGGCAGTTTCGATGGCGACGAGTGCGTTGCCCTGCGGCTGGAAGAGGGCCACCTGGCAACCGGTCGAACCGGCGAGTTCGCCGAGGCGGGCCCGTATGCGGCGCGAACCCGCGCCGCCCGGGCGGGCGAGCGCGGTGAGCGCCGGCCCCCAGCTGTAACCGCCGGTCTCGGGGTCCCGGACAATCCAGTCATGACCTACCAGTACGGACAGGATCGCGTGCGCGGTGGCGCGGCTGATATCGAGGGTGCGTTCGATCTCGGCCAGTGAATACGACCGCTGCGGTGCGGTGCCCAGCAGGTGCATGATCGCGACGACGCGATCGGTCGGCGGCGAGGGAGACGAGCGTTTGGTCCGCGGCAGCGCGTCGGTGGTCATCTTCCGAACTATACGTCGGGTATTCGACGCTGAAGGGCCGGGTGTTGTGCGGGGGTTCAGCCGTTCACCCCGATGAGGATTTTGCCGCATTCCCGGTCGTGCTGCAGCGTGGCGAAGGCGTCGTCGATACGTTCCAGCGGGAAGCGATGGGTGATGAGGGAGGATAGATCGCGCCGCTCGAGCAAGTCGATCGCGTCCCGGAAGCGCGGTGGATACTCGATGGAGCCGCGGATGGTCAGTTCGCTGGTGAGGACACGCAGGAAGTTGACCGGCACGGGGTTGTAATGGACCGCCACCACCGAGATCCGCGACCCCGGTCCGGCGTTGTCGACAATGTCTGCCAGGACCGGTCCGGCGCCGGAAGCTTCGATGAATCCCGTGGTGGCCGCGGCGACGCCGGTCATCGCCGGCGTGGTGCCGTGCAGGTGGCCCAATTCTTTCCAGACATCGACGCCGGTGGGATCGATGGTTGCCGTGGCTCCGAGTGCTTCGGCGAGCCGGCGGCGGGTGGCTGACGGCTCGATACCGACGATATCGGCGTGGCCGCGGTCGGCGAGGGTGGCGATGGCGGCCAAACCGATTGGGCCGCATCCGAATACGGCCACCGACTCGCTGGGATCGAGATCGGCCCGATCGACCGCGTGCATCCCGACCGCCAGGGGTTCGGACAGTGCGGCGAGTTCGAAGGGCATATCGTCGGGGATCGGGTACAGCCGATCCCCGGCCGCGGCATCACGGACGAGCACCGCCTCGGCCAGGCCGCCTTCGGGCGAGCCGTTTCCGATCCGGCCGATATCGTCGCGGCCGGGGTGCACGACGACGCGCCGGCCCGCCCGGAGATCGGTCACCTCCGATCCGACGGCCGTGATCACTCCGGCCATCTCGTGTCCGAGGGGCATCGGTTCCGGCCCGGGACCGGCCAGGCCACCGAGCCGGATATAGCCGAGGTCGCTGCCGCATATTCCGCAGGCGCGGAGTTCGACGACGGCATCGCGCGGTCCGCATTCCGGCAGTTCGACTCGGTCGAGGCGGACGGTACCGGGGCCGTGGACGCGAACCTGGTTGATGGTGGAACTCACTGCTACCTCCTGGTCGGGCGCGGGCCGACGCGAATCATCCCTTGACGGCCGGGTTTTCAGCGGCCTATATTCGCGTCGTACTTTCGAATGCTATGTCGGATATTCGACATCAGCAAGAGGTGGAGGGACACCCGAGATGGCCGATGCCGCCCATCCGATCGATATCGACGATTTGACCGCTCCTCGTCTCACCGAGGTCCAGCGCCGCATCCTCGAATACGCCGAAGCTCACCCCGTGGACCTGGAGACCGACCGGATCGTCGAGGAAGCCGCTGTCCGGGCCGGCGCCGACGATCTCGGCGATGACGACGGGTTCGCCCAGCGGCTCGCCGCGTATGTGGATGCAGTGGAACAAGACAAGGGTCTGACGCCGCTCGCCCGCCGAACGCTGCGTGACCGGGTGGTCCGGCTGTTGCGTAACCGGATGTCCCTGGTGGATCTGCTGCGGCGCTATCCCGAGATCGAGACGATTCCGATCGAAAAGCCCCTCATCGTCGTCGGGATGCCGAGATCGGGCACCACCCATCTGGTGAACCTGATCGCCGCGGACCCGCAGCGCAGATCGCTGCCGTTCTGGGAGAGCCAGGAGCCGATGCCGCTGCCCGGTCAGGGGCCTGGGCCCGACGGCCTCGACACGCGCTTCCGCTCGGCCGAGGCTCAGCACGACGCGCTGGAGTCCACGTCGCCGCTGCTCGCGGCGATGCACGATCGTTTCCCCGAGGCGATCGAGGAGGAGATCGAGCTACTCGACCTCGATTGCGCGAGTTACGTGCTGGAATGGTATGCGCGGGTACCGGGCTGGCGGGATTTCTATCTCGGCCTGGACCAGGAACGGCACTACGCGTACATGCGTAAGGTCCTGCAGGCCTTGACCTTTCTGCGCGGCCCCCGGACCTGGGTGTTGAAGTCGCCGCAGCACAGCGAGCAGCTGGGTCCCCTGATGGCGGCATTCCCGGACGCCACCGTCGCGTTCACTCATCGTGATCCGGTCGCCGTCGTGCAGTCGACGATCACCATGATGGCTTATTCGGACCGCCTTCGCCGACGCACCATCGAACCGGAATGGCTGGTGGAGTACTGGACCGATCGGGTGCATCGCTTGCTGAGCGCCAGCGTCCGCGACCGTGCCCTCGTACCCGCCGAGCGGCGCGTCGACATCAGCTTCCATCACTTCAACGGCAACGAGATACCTCTGCTCGAACAGCTGTACGACCGTGCCGGAGTCGAACTGACCGACGAGGCCCGTCGGCGGTTCCAGCGCTACCTCGACGACAACCCGCGCGGAAAGCACGGCCGCATCCGCTACGACCTGCCCCGGCACTTCGGCGTTACCGCCGACGAGCTGCGCGAACGGTTCGACTTCTACTTCGACGCCTATGACGTGCGCATCGAAGAGGCGACCGCGTAGCCACCGACCGGGCCGTTCATCCAGAAGGGAATACCACGATGACCCTCGATCTCGAAACGACACCACCGATACACCTCGGCCGCCCCGGCGCCGACAAAATGGTCGCCGCCACCGCTGAACAGGCCACCGAGGTGGCGCCGGGCATCTGGTGCTCGCCGGGACTGAGTAATACCTACCTGCTGACCACCGACTCCGGCCGTGTCGTCGTCAACACCGGGATGGGATTCGAATCCCCGGTGCACCGCGCCAATTTCGACGCCGTGGACGACGCGCCGATCCGATATGTGATCTTGACGCAGGGTCATTACGACCATGTCGGCGGTCTCGCTCGATTCCAGGACCCCGGCGCCCTCATAGTGGCACAGGCCGACTGGCGGCGCTGGCGCGACGACAACGCACGACTCGCCGCCTACCGGGCGAACCGTAGCGCCTTCGCCTTCGCCGACACGGTCGCCGCCGGCATCGCCGCCACCCAGGAACGTTTCGGTCAGGTGCCCGGCCAGAGCACACCCCAGATCGATATCGAAGTCGATGACAGCCTGACCCTCACTGTCGGCGGGCGCACCCTCCGGCTATTGGCGACCCCCGGCGGTGAAACCACGGATTCACTGGTCCTGTGGCTGCCGGATGACCGTGTATGCCTGTCCGGCAACACGTTCGGAGCCCTCTTCGGCCATATTCCCAACCTGGTCACCATGCGCGGCGATCGATACCGGGATGCTCTCACGGTGATCGAGTCCATCGATCGCGTCCGCGAGCTGGACGCCGAAGTCCTCCTGACAGGACATTTCGAACCCATCGTCGGCGCACAGCGGATCCGGACCGAACTCACCCGGTTGCGCGATGCCGTCGCCTATCTGCACGACGCGGTGGTCGCGGGAATGAACGCCGGCAAGGACGTGTACACCCTGATGCGCGAGATCAGCCTGCCACCCGCGCTGGCGGTGGGGGAGGGGTACGGCAAGGTGCCCTGGAATGTGCGGGCCATCTGGGAGAACTACTCGGGTTGGTTCCATCACCGTTCGACCACCGAACTCTACGGTGTCGGCCCCGCGGAGTTCGGTACCGATATCGTCGAACTCGCCGGCGCGGACGCCCTGCTGGCGCGTGCCACGGAACACCTGGACGCCGGACGCCCGGTGCACGCCATCCATTTCGCGGAGATGGTCGCGCAGGTACAGCCCGATCACGAAGCGGCGCGAGCACTGCTGGCCCGGGCCCACCAGCGCCTGCTGGCGGACAGCACGAACTTCTGGGAATCGGCATGGCTGACCAGACAGATCGGGGCCTACTCGTGACCGCGCATGTGCGCTTCGACTTCACCGGCACCACGGCGCTGATCACCGGCGGAACCAGCGGTATCGGCCACGCCACCGCCGTCCTCTTCCGGGACGCCGGAGCCGACGTCACCATCACCGGCACCCGGTCCGCCGCCGCGGAGTACGACACCGACCTCACCGGCATGCGATATCGGCAGCTCGTCCTCACCGACGAGAACTCGATCGCCGCACTGGTCGCCGACCTCACCACGGTCGACGTCCTGATCAACAACGCCGGCGCCAACTTCCCCGGCGGGCTCGACGAACGAACTCCCGAGGGCTTCGACCGCTCCGTGTCGCTGAACTTGAACGGCACGTACCGGATAACCCATATGCTCCACGAGAAGCTGGCCGCCTCCACTGCCTCGGCGGGAGCCAGCGTGGTGAATCTGGCATCGATGGCCGCGCTGCGCGCGGTGCCGGTGGTACCGGGCTACGGAGCGGCCAAGGCGGGCATCATAGGTCTCACCCGCAACCTTGCGGTCACGTGGGCCGCACACGGTATCCGGGTCAATGCGGTCGCGCCCGGGACCATCCAGACCCCGATGACGGCACCCATGCCTCCTGATATCGCCGCCGTCGAACGTGCGCACATTCCGGTCGGTCGTTTCGGGTCGGCCGATGAGATCGCACCCACCATCGCATTCCTGTGCACCGAGCAGAGCGCTTACACCACCGGTTCGGTGTTCGTCGTCGACGGTGCCTCCGACTGCATATGACCACGTGACAGCCGGCGACCAACCGAATTCGCAGGAGTTACCATGACGACCCGCACCCGAAACGAACCCCGATCCGGTCTCACCCACCTGCAAAGGCTGGAGGCCGACAGCATCCAGATCATCCGTGAGGCGGTCGCCGAGAGCGAACGGCCGGTGATGCTGTATTCGATCGGCAAGGACAGTTCCGTTCTACTGCATCTGGCGCGCAAGGCTTTCCGGCCCGCCCGGTTGCCCTTTCCGCTGTTGCACGTCGACACCACCTGGAAGTTCCAGGCTATGTACGGCTTCCGTGACGCCGTGGCCGCCGAACCCGATCTCGACCTCATCGTGCACCGCAATCCCGACTGCCTCGCGCGGGATATCAATCCCTTCGATCACGGTTCGGCACTGCACACCCAGATGTGGAAAACCGACGGACTCAAGCAGGCGTTGGACGACCACGGTTTCGACCTCGCCTTCGGCGGTGCGCGGCGCGACGAGGAGAAATCCCGGGCCAAGGAACGCGTGTTCTCCATCCGCTCCGAGCAACATCGCTGGGACCCCAAACGGCAGCGTCCCGAGCTGTGGCGGCTGTACAACGCGAGCAAACGCCGAGGCGAAAGTGTGCGCGTGTTCCCGCTGTCGAACTGGACCGAACTCGATATCTGGCAGTACATCCACCGGGAGCAGATCCCCATCGTCGCGCTGTACTTCGCCGAGTCCCGGCCGGTGGTGGAGCGTGCCGGGACACTGATCATGGTCGACGACGACCGGATGCGGCTGAACCCCGGAGAAGAGCCGGCCCAGCGGATGGTGCGATTCCGCACCCTGGGCTGCTACCCACTCAGCGGCGCGATTCCCAGTACCGCCACCACCCTGCCCGCCATCGTGCAGGAGATGCTGCTGACCACGAGCTCGGAGCGGCAGGGCCGCATGATCGACCACGACGGTTCGGCGTCGATGGAGAAGAAGAAGCAGGAGGGTTACTTCTGATGGCGCACACCACCGACGACCTCGTCTCCACCGATATCGAGGAGTACCTGCGCCGGCACGAGCGTAAATCGCTGCTGCGGTTCCTCACCTGCGGCAGCGTCGACGACGGTAAATCCACCCTGATCGGGCGGCTGCTCTACGACAGCAAACTCGTCTTCTCCGACCACCTCGCCCAGCTCGAACGCGACTCGCGCACCCTGGGAACCCAGCAGGGTGAACTGGATTTCGCCCTGCTCGTCGACGGGCTGGCCGCCGAACGCGAACAAGGCATCACCATCGATGTCGCCTACCGCTTCTTCTCCACCCAGAAACGGAAATTCATCGTCGCCGACACACCCGGCCACGAGCAGTACACCCGCAATATGGTCACCGGCGCCTCCACCGCCGACGCCGCGGTCATCCTCGTCGACGCACGCAAGGGTCTGCTCACCCAGACCCGCCGGCACAGCTTCCTGGTCGCACTGCTGGGCATCCGCCATATCGTGCTCGCGGTCAACAAGCTCGATCTGGTCGGCTACTCCCGGGAACGTTTCGACGAGATCGAAGCCGACTACCGTGAATTCGCCGCCGGGATCGGCCTGAACGACGTGACAAGTATCCCCATCTCGGCGCTGCGCGGCGACAACATCACCGAGACCAGCTCGGACACCCCGTGGTATACCGGTCCCACGCTTGTCGGCCACCTGGAGTCGATTCCGGTCGACGACGACACCAGCCGGGGCGCTTTCCGGCTTCCGGTGCAGTGGGTCAATCGGCCCGACCTCGATTTCCGCGGCTACAGCGGGCAGATCGCCGGCGGATCGGTACGGCCCGGAGATCGGATCCGGGTGCTGCCTTCCGGCCGCGCCGGCACGGTCGCCCGGGTGGTCACCGCCGACGGCGACCTCGATCAGGCGATCAGCGGTCAGTCCGTCACGATTGTGCTCACCGAGGATATCGACGTCAGCCGCGGCGATGTGCTCGCCGCCGCCGGTAACCCGCCCGGTGTCGCCGACCGGTTCGAAGCCCATCTGGTGTGGATGAGCGAGCAGCCGATGCTCCCCGGCCGCGCCTACGAGATCAAACTGGCCACCTCCAGCGGCGTCGCGCAGATGTCCCGGCCGAAATACACGGTCAATGTGAACACCGGCGAGCACACCGCCGCCCGGTCCCTGCGGCTCAATGAGATCGGCGTCTGCGACCTGCAGCTGGACCGGCGTCTCCCGTTCGACCCCTACAGCGTCAACCGGGATATGGGCGGGTTCATCCTCATCGACCGGATCACTCGCGACACCGTGGCCGCCGGCATGCTGCAATTCGCGCTGCGTCGCGCCGGAAATATCCATTGGCAGCACGTCGATATCGATAAACAGGTGCGTGCCCGGGCCAAGGGGCAGCAACCGGCTGTCGTATGGTTCACCGGCTTATCCGGCGCCGGCAAGTCGACCATCGCCAACTTGGTCGAAAAACGCCTGCACGAGCAGGGGTTCCATACCTATCTGCTCGACGGCGACAATCTCCGGCACGGCTTGAACGCCGACCTGGGCTTCAGCGCCACCGACCGGGTCGAGAACATCCGCCGGGTCGTGGAAGTCGCGAGGTTGTTCGCCGACGCGGGGCTCATCGTCCTGACCTCCTTCATCGCCCCGTTCCGCGCCGAACGCGATCGCGCGCGCGAACGGATAGGTGCGAACGATTTCCTGGAGGTCCATGTCGATGTTCCCCTCGAGGTCGCCGAATCCCGTGACAACAAAGGTCTCTACGCCAAGGCCCGCCGCGGTGAACTGACCAACTTCACCGGAATCGATTCCCCCTACGAAGTACCGGAATCCCCGGACCTGCGACTGGACGCGAGTGGCCCCCACGGGCCCGAAGCGCTCGCCGAACAGGTCATCGACCGGTTGCGGGCAGCGGGAAAACTCGACCCGGAAACCTCACGGTAGATACATGGACGACCACATCGTTGCCGCCGAGGCGGCTCGCCGGACCGGCCATCGGCTGCTCGCCATCCGCGAACAGGGCGGCGCCGCCGGCGACCGGCACGCCAACGAGATACTGCTCGAATACCTCCGGTGTATGCGCCCCGGCGATGCGATCCTCTCCGAGGAAAGCCCCGACGACGGCTCCCGGCTCGACTCGGCACGCGTCTGGATCATCGACCCCCTCGACGGCACCCGAGAATACGGAGAACCCACACGCGCCGATTGGGCAGTGCATGTAGCACTCGCCGTCGACCACATACCGGTGGCGGGCGCGGTCGCGCTACCGGCGTCCGACACTGTTCTACACACCGGTAGTCCTCCGGTGTTGCCATCTCGCACCCCTGGTCCACTGCGTATCGTTCTCTCACGCAGTCGGCCCTCCGAACAGGTGCGCCGTATCGTCACCTCGCTGTCGGCGATTCCGGTGCCGATGGGGTCGGCCGGGGCCAAGGCGATGGCCGTCGTCCAAGGCGAGGCCGACGCCTACCTGCATTCCGGCGGTCAATACGAATGGGACTCCTGCGCTCCCGTCGCGGTTGCCGCGTCCGCCGGCCTGCACGTCTCCCGGCTGGACGGTACCCCGTTGAGTTACAACCAGCCCGACCCCTATCTACCGGACCTGGTGATATGCCGGCCCGAACTGACCGGCATGATCATCGGCGGTGCCCGTAGCGCGACGGCGAGCCCGTGAATATGCCGGGGAGTCGAGCTCGCCCCGACCTCGCGCGAACCTGATCGGCGCCGAAACTAACGGAACCGCGCCGCCGCGAGTGCCCCGACCTCCGATATCGCCACCCGCGCTCGCGCAACAGACGGTGCCTGCATGGCGAACCCGTGGCCCACACCCGGGTAGCGGAGCTGCGCGGTAGGGACCCCGGCTGCGCGGAGCCGTTCGCCGTAGGCCTCCACGGCGTCACGCAGCGGGTCACCGTATCCGACGGCGAGGATCGCCGGTGGGAGGCCGGCGAGAGATTCGGCCAGGGCGGGTACACCGTAGGCGTCGTCGGTGGCCGGGTCGTCACCGAGATAGAGATTCTTCATCCAGTCGATGTCCTCGGCGGTGAGGAAGGGCGAATCACCGAACTCGCGCATGGAAGGGCGGTCGGTCCGGCGCTCGATGCCCGGATAGAACAGCACCTGCTGGGCGATGGCGGGGCCGTGCTCGTCACGGCTGCGCAGGGCGGTGGCGGTGGCCAGGCTGCCGCCCGCGCTGTCTCCGCCGACGCCGATCCGGGCCGGGTCCACGCCCCAGGCGGCGGCGTTTTCGGCGAGCCAGCACAGCGCGGCGTAGGCCTCCTCGTTGGCGACCGGGTATCGGTGTTCGGGGGCGAGCCGGTAGCCGACGTTGCATACGACGGCGCCGGTGGCGTCGGCGATATCGCGGGCCAGCCGGTCGAACGAGCGCAGCGAGCCCATGATCATGCCGCCGCCGTGGGTCCAGACCAGGGCCGGTGCGTTCTCCGGCGGGGCTGCCGGTGGCCGGTAGATGCGCAGCGGGATGGATCCGTGTGGCCCGTCGGCGCTGGTGTCGCGGACGGATTGCATCTGCGGGCCGGTCGGTCGTTCGATCGACTCGAGCGCGCGGCGGGCGCCCTCGACACCGACTACGCGTAAGGAGGCCGAGCTACCCGCGCGAGCCCGGAGGAGCGCGGCGACATCGGGATCCCAGATCGGCTGTCCGGCAGCGGCGTTGTCGGTCGGTGTGGCCACGAATCTACTCCTGGCGATCGGCGGGATCGGGGGGTCTGCGCACCGTGGTGTGGGCGGCGCGGAGCATGATCCCGGTACTTGTCTCACCGCCCTGGCGGTGCAGGTCCATCAATTCGTCGAGGCGGTCGTTGTCGTGCTGAGCGAGCGCCTCGATCATCTGGTCGTGTTCGGCGACGACGCGGGCGCGTGCGGCCGGGTCGTACAGGTATGCGGCGTGGTAGGGCATTGCCAGCGTCCACAGCCGGCGAACCTCGGCGACGACCAGGTTCAGTGGAGACTGTTCGAAGACGGCGAAGTGGAAGGCGTGGTTGTGCAGCCGCATCGCCAGGAGGTCACCGTGTTCGGCGGCGTCGGCGACCAGGTCGCCGAGCCGCCGGATCTCGGTGAGCGTCTCGTCGGTGAACCGGGGCAGGGTGGCGATGATCTCCCGTTCGAGCGCCGCGCGCATCAGATATATCTGGTCGAAATCCGATTGCTGCAGCCGCGCGACCGTATAACCCACGTTGTGTTCGTGGTCTACCAGCCCGGCGGCCGCGAGCTGGCGCAATGCCTCCCGGATGGGGAGGCGGCTCACGCCGAGGCGTTCGGCCATCAGCACCTGGCGGATCGGCTGACCGGGCAGCAGTTCACCGGTGACGATGAGTCGTTCGATCTCTTCGACGACCCGCGCCGCCGTCCGTTCGCCGTCGCGCCCGCGGCCGGCGGGCGCGGAGTCTCCGCTGGGTCTGCTCACGGGTTCCCGAAGATACCAGCCGTGCGTAGTTCCTCGATACGATCGGTGCCGTAACCCATCGCAGCGAGGACGGCGGTGGTGTCGGAACCGAGGGGAACCGCGGGCCGTGGCCGTCGTCGGGGCGATCGGCCCAGGGCGATCGGCACACCGACGCCCCGGTAATCGTCGTCGTCGATGAACAGGCCGCGATGACGCACCTGGGCGGACTGCAGTGCTTCGTCGATCGTATGGACCGGGCTCGCCGGTACGCCGGCCTCCTCCAGCCGCTGGCCCAGGTCCTCGCGCGGATACTCGGCAATGCGCTCGCCCAGCAGTGCCACGAGTTCTTCGCGGTGGGCGTAGCGGTCGCCGTTCGAGGCGAACCGGGCATCGTCGGCGAGTGCGGGTAGTCCCAGGGTCTGCACAAGTGCACGGAACTGGCGATCATTGGCCGCGCTGACGAAGAAATCGCCGTCTGCGGCCCGGAACACCTGATACGGCGCCACCGTGGGATGGAAGTCACCGGTCCGCTGCGGCACCTTGCCGCTGGCCATCCAGTTGGCCGCGTGCGGATGCAGCAGAGAGATGACGGAGTCCAGCAGCGTGATATCGATCAGCTGCCCTTGTCCGCTGCGCTCGCGTTCCAGCATCGCCAGCAGGATGCCGCTCACCGCCATATTCGCGGCGACGATATCGACGAGGGGGATTCCGACTCGCAGCGGGTTACCGTCGGGATAGCCGTTGACGCTCATCAGGCCGCCGAAGGACTGGAGAACGGCGTCGTAGCCGGGCAGCCCGCCCATCGGTCCGTCGACGCCGAAACCTGTGATGCGGCAGTAGATCATGCGCGGATGACGTTCGCTGAGGACTGACTCGTAGTCGAAGCCCCACCGTGCCAGGGTGCCCGCCTTGAAGTTCTCCACCACGATATCGGCGCCGTCGAGCAGGTGGGCGAGGATTTCGCGGCCGGCGTCGGTGCGTAGATCGAGACTGATGTTGTCCTTGCTGTGGTTGAGGCTCGCGTAGTAGGCGCTGCTCGCGCCGGATTCCAGGAACGGCGGGCCCCAGCCTCGGGTTTCGTCTCCGGTCGGCGCTTCGACCTTGATGACCTCGGCGCCGTGGTCGGCCAGGATCTGTGCGGTGTAGGGACCGGCCAGCACGCGGCTGAGGTCGAGCACCCGCACCCCGGTGAGCACACCGTGGCCGGTGGCGGTATCCGCGGTCCGCCATGCTGCGCGGCCGTCGATGGCGGGTGTGGCGGAATGGTCCGCGGCCTGTGAGCGTGTGGTGACGGTCATCCATTGTTCCCTTCTGCTGCCGCGCCGGTGGGCTCGTGGCCCGTGCCGGTCACGAGATCCCAGACGTCGGCGCCGCCTTCGAGGACGCGTCCGGCGAGAACGTCGGCCCAGTAGCGTTCCGAGCCGTACCGTTCCCGCCAGGCCAGCAACGCGGTGGTCGACCGGCCGAGGGGATGTTCGGAGGTGAAACCGATCGCGCCGTGGAGTTGGTGGCCCGCGGCAGCGATCTCCCGGGCCGATTCGGAGGTCACCACTTTCGCGGCGGCGATCGCTATCCGTGCCCGGTCGGGGTTGCCACCGGCATCCTCGACGCTCGCGGTCTCGACGGCTGTCTGGGTGAGAGCGGTCAGCGCGGCGAGGCCGGCCAGCCGCTGCTGGACGGCCTGGAACTTACTCAGCGGGCGGCCGAACTGGGTGCGCTGTCCCGCGTAGTCCACGGTCCGGTCGCAGACCGCGCGGGCTGCCGCGGCCGAGGCCACCGCGTACGCCAGCGCACCGCGTTCGCGGAGTTCTGTTTCGTCGACCGGGGATTCGGCATACGACTCGACCGGAGCCGCGTCGAAGTCGTAATCGCATACGGCGGCGCCGATGAGGTCGGTGCCGGCCGCGCTGGTGACCCCCGGGGCAGTAGGGGAGAGGATCGCGACCGCCGGCCGGCCGTCCGCGGCGCCCGGGTCGAGCAGGACGACCAGCCGATCGGCGTCGGTGCCGTGCACCACTGCACATGCCGAGCCGTCCAGGACACGCCGGCCGTTTCCGGATTCGCGGATCGTGGCGCCGGGGTCGGCGAAGGCGATCGTCGCGGTGTGCGCGCCGAGGGAGATACCGCAGCGCGCCGCGAGCCAGCCGGCGAGCACCGTATGTTCGACGAGCATGGTGAGCGCGCCGCCGGTGACCGCGGCCGAGACGACAGTGAGCGCGTCGGTGAGGGTGCCGCCGCTGCCGTCGTGGGCTTCGGGGATACCGATTCCGGTGAATCCGGCTTCGGCGAGCGCCGCCCAGACAGCGCTGTCCACGCCGACGGCGGGAGTAGTGGTGTCGACGCGGGCCCGCTCGATCATTGCCCGGGTCGCGGCGTGCAGTTCGGAGTTGGGGGCCGTCATCGTAATCCCATTCCGCGGGCGACGATTCCGCGAAGAATCTCGTTCGTCCCGCCGCGTAGCGTGAATGCCGGAATGTGCAGCATGCTGTTGGCCAGCAGGCGGGCGAACGGATCGCCGCCGCTGCGCCGGGGGTCGGTATCGCAGGCGCCCCGTACCGCTTCCACGAGATCGCCTTCGAACGCCGAGCCGAGGTCTTTCACCATCGCCGCCCGCACATCGGGTCTGCGACCCGCGGCCAGTTCGGTGGCGACCGACAGCGACATCCGTCGCAGGGCCCAGGCGCGGGCGGTGAGCGAGCCCAGCGTCACCCGCTGCTCCGCGGTAGCTCCCGCTCGGCGCAGTTCCTCGGCCCATGCCCGCAGCAGCGGCATCGTGGACAGATAGCGTTCCGGGCCGGAACGTTCGAATGCGAGTTCGCCCATCACCTGGGCCCAGCCTTCGCCGCGTCGGCCCAGCAGGGCTCCCGGGCCGACGTGCGCGTCGTGGAAGATCACTTCGTTGAAATGCGCTGCGCCGTCGATACTGCGCAGCGGACGCACCTCGATATCGGGGTGGGCGAGATCCACCACGAACTGGGACAGCCCGGTCTGCCGATCGCCTGGTCGGCCGTCGCTGCGGGCGAGCAGCACCATGGCGTGTGCCATATGCGCGCCGGTGGTCCACACTTTGGTGCCGCTGAGGGTCCAGGAACCGTCGTCGCGGGCGGTGGCCCGGGTGCGGACGGCGGCGAGATCGGATCCGGCATCGGGTTCGCTCATGCCGATCGCGAAGAACACTGTGCCAGCGGCGATTCCGGGCAGATAGCGCCGCTTCTGCTCCTCGGTGCCGTTGGCGAGGATGCCCGGTGCCATCTGCCGGTCGGCGATCCAGTGCGCGGCGACGGGGGCGCCGTGGGCGAGCAGCTCCTCGGTCACCACGAAACGCTCGACCGGCGACCGGCCGTGGCCGCCGTACGCGGTCGGCAGGGTCATCCCGAGCCAGCCGCGCTGCCCGAGCCGGGCACTGAACTCCGGATCGAATCCGCTCATCCAATTGTCCACGGCCGGAACGTAAGTACCCGCCGCGAGTTGTTCGGCCAGGAACGCGCGCACTTCAGCGCGCAGTTCCGTGTGCTCGGCAACCGGCGCACCGGCTCCGGTGGCGGTAACCGTCATCGGCCCGGACCCCGCGACGACCAGGACGACTGCCCCTTGCGCGACATCGACCACATCTGCACACCGCGCTCGATCTCGAGTGCCGACGACCAGCTGACGGCCGGGGGGCCGAGCTCGAGGCGAGCGCTGGTCATGATCCGGCGGGCGAGTTCGGGGTCGCCGGCGGGCGCGGTGGTGAGCTCGGTGACGAGCGCGTCGAGTTCGGTTTCCGGGACGGCGGCATAGGCGAGTCCACAGGCGGCTGCCTCGGTACCGGTCATCGAACGACCGCACGCCGCCAGCGCCACCGTCCGCGACCAGCCGACCGCGCGACCGAGCAGGGCGAGGTGACCGCCGCCCGGATGGATGTTGCGGGCCAGGAAACCGCTGTCCAGCACGGAATCCGGGGTCACTACCATGATGTCGGCGGCGAGCGCCAGGTTGAGACCCGCGCCGACGGCGCCGCCGACGACCCGGGCGATCGTGGGAACCGGAAGGGAACCGACTCTCACGAAGGCGCCGTAGACCGCCGAGGTGCGGCGCACGGCCTCGGGGGACGCCGGGTCGGCGGAGGATGCCGCGAGATCGCGGGTGTCCGCACCACTGCAGAAGTACGCGCCGGCCGAGCGGACGACGGCCGCGCCGAGAGTGGGGTCGTTCTCCACGCGATCACAGAATTCGCCGATGAGCGCGGCCATCTCCAGGGTGATCGCGTTCTTGCGGCGGGGATTGTGGAGGGTCAGCTGTGCGACACCGCCGGTGAACTCGGTGAGAACCGAGCCTTCCGGCGGAGCACCGACCGAATCTTCTGGCGTCATGAACCAGACCGTAACAGATTGGATCCAAAATAAAATCCAATATTGATTGACAATTTGCGGGGGCGCACCCGAGAGTGACAGCAGCGAAGAGCGCCCCCGGACTCTCCGGGCGGCGGGCAGAGAGGAGCACTCGTGTTCGAGTTGAACGGGCGGATCGCCCTGGTGTCCGGAGCAGGTCAGAGCGTGGGCGAAGGGATCGCGACAGTTCTCGCACGCCAGGGCGCTGCGGTGATCGTCAACGACCTGTTCGATGATCGTGCTGAACGCGTCGCCGCGAAAATTCTCGCCGAGGGCAACAAGGCGATCGCGAAGGCGTTCGACGTCACCGACTACGAGGCGACCGTTGCGGCCGTCCGCTCGGCCGAGGCCGAACTGGGCGGGCAGGTGAACATCCTGGTGAACAATGCCGGGATCGCGGAGGAGAGAGTCAGCAAGCCGTTCCGCGAGCTCACCCCCGAGCAGTGGCCGCCGTCGATCGACCTCAACATCTACGGGGCGATGAACTGCATCAAAGCGGTGCTCGACGGTATGTGCGACGCCGGCTACGGCCGCATCGTGCAGATCTCGTCGGGTTCGGCGCGGACCGGGCAGAACATCAATGTGTCGATGTATGCCACCGGAAAGAGCGGTATCGAGGGATTCATCCGTCATCTGGCGGCGGAGACCGGCCGATACGGGGTGACGGCGAATATCGTCGCCCTCGGGCACCAGGCCAACCTCGTGGAGAAGATGACCCCGGAGATGATCGACAAGATCCTCGCGACCATCCCGATCGGCCGCCTCGGCGACCCGATCGAGGTCGGCGCGTTCTGCGCGTATCTGGCCTCCGACGAGGCCGGCGGGATGACCGGACAGACCCTGGACTTCAACGGCGGGTCGCAGACCCGATGAGCGGAGAAGGCCGCGTGGGCCCGGGCGCAACGGTCCTGTCGCTCGGCGCGATCCGGGTGACCGACCTCGCGAAATCGAGGGAGTTCTACACCGCGGGGTGCGGATTCGAGGTGGAACGTGAGTTCGCCACGGCCGGCTTCGACGCGGTGATCCTGCGCGCCGGTTCGGCCGGTATCGAGCTCATCGAACCCCGCGACGACGCAGAGCCTCCGCAACTCGGCAACATGTTCGTGAAGTTCGTTCTCAACACTCCGGACGTTTCCGCGCTCTCGGCCCGCGCCCGCAGGTACGGCGGTAGTGAGGAGACGCCCCCTACCGTGTTGCCGGAATTCGGCGGAATCACCATCGCTGTCCTGCGCGATCCCGACGGGTTTCGTATCGAACTGGTGGAGCGGCCGAGCGGAACGAGTTCGGCAACCGATGACCGCTGAGCGGGAGGATATGAGCTCGCCGTGGCCGGCTCACGCCGGCGTCGCGGCGTCTCACCCCGAACAGCGACGGCACGTGCAGTCGATGATGACCTGGGCAGAACATTTGACGTAGTCGACCCCCACGCTAATGGGACGCGAGGTCCGCGGCCACGCAACGATTCCAGATCTCCCGCGCCGCCACCCGGACCTGGCCTCCCAGCGTGCGGTAGTCGAGCGAGGTGACCGGTGCGCACACCGAGATTCCGGCCCTGTTGCCGTAGATATGGTCCGGCGGCCCGAGGGAGACGCCGACACAACCGAAACCGGCGAATGCCTCGCCACGATCGAATGCCGCGCCACGATCGCGCACCGCGGCCAGGTCGTCCTCGAGTTGGGCGTCGGTGGCCACGCTCTGCGGAGTGCGCCGGACCAGCGTGCCGTTGCCGGTACGCGGCAGATCGCCGAACCGCGGCCGGCGGCCGGACCGGTCGGCGAACGCGAGCTGTGCTTTACCCACCGCGGTGAGGTGACCGGGAACCCGCTGGCCGACGGCGGTCGGTGTGGGCCCCGAGGCGCGGCCGTTGACTTTTGCCAGATAGACGGTATCGCCGCGGTTGAGGATGGCGAGCTGGATGGTGAGCCCGGTGCGGTGCGCGAATGCCTGCATGACCGGTCGGGCACCGTGCAGCAGGCGATTCTGGTTGAGCGCGGCCTGGCCCATCTCGTAGGCCTTCACTCCGAGTTCGTAGGTCTGCTCGGGTGAGCGCGCGAGCCAGCCCGCAGTCGTGAGCTGCTCCAGGAGCCGGTGGGCCGAGGAGCGCGGGATGCCGGTGCGAGAGGTGACCTGGGCCAGCGAGAGGGGGCCCACTCCGTTGAAGGTCTCCAGAACGAGGGATATCCGCTCGACCACCGAGACCGGCACTCCAACGGGGCTTGATGTTCTCATTCGACCTCCTGGCACGCCTCACAGCTCTGTGATATGAGTCACGGTACCGAGTGCGGGCATCGCTCGAAGCACCGTGACGAGCATCGTCCCCGACCATCGCATCCACCCCTGTCCGCCGCCGAGTGAATCTCCCGATCAGCGAGACATCGGCCCATATGACTCCGGCCCGGACCGTAGCCTGCCGGAGGCCCGATACCGACCCGGCGCATATGCGGGTGGGACACGAGACGATCAGGAGGGCGGATGCCTACGGAGATCAGCGTCGGCCCGACGGCCCAGGAGGACGCCGGTGCGCCGGATGCGCGCGTACGCCGCGTCCGGGTGATCGAGGTGATCGACGAGACCGCGGACGCGCGCTCGTTCGTCGTCGAGCCCCATCCCGAGCACGTGTGGTCCTTCGACTATCGGCCCGGCCAGTTCCTGACCGTCCGGATACCGGATATCGGTAGCGGATCCGGGCGGTGCTACTCCCTGTCCAGTTCGCCGCATACCGAAGTTCCGCTCAAGTTCACGGTGAAACGGGTCCAGGGCGGTCACGGCTCCAACTGGCTGTGCGACACCGTGTCGGCCGGCGACGAGCTCGAGGTGCTGCCGCCCGCGGGTACCTTCACCCCCGGATCGCTCGACGATCCGGTCGTCCTGGTGGCCGGCGGCAGCGGAATCACCCCCGTCATCGCCATCGCGAAATCCATCCTTGCCGGCGGCAGTGGCGATGTCGTGCTGATCTATGCGAACCGTGACGAGGAAGCGGTGATCTTCGCGGCGGAACTGCGGTCGCTGGAGTCGCGGTTCGGCGAGCGGTTCCACGTGGTGCACATCCTCGAGTCGGTGCAGGGCTATCCGAGCCATCGCCTGCTGTCCGTGCTGTTGCGGCCGTTTGTGGAAAGGGCCGTGTACATCTGTGGCCCCGGACCGCTCATGGAACTCACCGCCCAGGTGTGCGCGGAAGTGGGCTTCCCGGGGGCTCGGGTGCACTCGGAACGTTTCCTCTCCCTGCGCAGGGACCCGTTCGCTGCCGAGCCGGATCCCGTCGGCGCCGACGCGGCGGATGCCGGCGATATCGTCTGCCAGGTGCGGGTCGCTCTCGACGGTGCCGAACACCGGGTGCCCTGGGCCTCCGGGCGCAAACTCCTGGACGCACTCCTCGACGCCGGTCTCGAAGCCCCCTATTCGTGCCGGGAAGGCGCATGCAGCGCGTGCGTCTGTTCGCTGAAGTCGGGCCGGGTGAATCTGTCGCACAACGAGATCCTCACCGAGGACGATCTGGCGGAGGGTTACATTCTGGCGTGCCAGGCCGAACCGGTCAGCGATGAGATCTCGATCGAGTACTGAGCCGGTAGGGAAAGCCTCCCACTCAGCAGGAGATCCGCGTCACACCGCCTCTTCGGCTGCGAAGGTGGAGTCACTGCGACGAGATCTGCGGTCGCAATCACCTGACCAGGAGGTATCGTGAGTCCCACGACCGACACCGGCAACAAGGTCCGTGTCATCGACACCGGTGCGCCGCCCGAGCGTTTCGCGCGGGGCTGGCACTGCCTCGGTCTCATCCGCGACTTCTCCGACGACCGGCCACACCAGGTCTCCGCGTTCGGCACCGAGCTCGTCGTGTTCCGCGGCGAGGACGGAAAACTGAACGTTCTCAACGCCTTCTGCCCGCATATGGGCGGCAATCTGGCTCACGGCACCGTGAAGGGCAACGATATCGCCTGCCCCTTCCACGACTGGCGGTGGCGCGGGGACGGCAAATGCGCGTCCATCCCGTATGCCCGGCGAGTTCCGCCGCTGGCCCGGACCAAAGCATGGCCGACCATGGAGGTCAGCGGTCAGTTGTTCGTCTGGAACGACCCGCAGGGTAGTGAACCGCCCGCCGCCCTGGCCATTCCGGAAATCCCCACGTACGGGGATCCGGGGTGGACGGACTGGGTGTGGAATTCGATCGTGGTCGAGGATTCGCACTGCCGCGAAATCGTCGACAACGTCGTGGATATGGCGCATTTCTTCTACGTCCACTACGCCATGCCGACCTATTTCCGGAATGTCTTCGAGGGCCATACCGCGACCCAAGTCATGCGGTCGCGCCCGCGCGCCGATGCGGTCGGTGTCAGTACCAGCACGAATTACAGCACCGAGAGCCAGTCGGACGCTACGTATTACGGTCCGTCCTACATGGTGGACAAGCTCTGGAGCGGCGGCCAGGCCGGTGCCGGCGAACCGAGTATCTATCTGATCAACTGTCATTACCCCATCACCGCGACCTCGTTCCGGCTGCAGTACGGCGTGATCGTGGAGAAGCCGACCGGGACGGACGACGCCGCGGCCGAGCAGGTAGCCGCCGCCGTAGCGCGAGGCATCGCGATCGGCTTCGAACAGGACGTGGAAATCTGGAAGAACAAATCGCGCATCGACAATCCACTGTTGTGCGAGGAAGACGGCCCGGTGTACCAGCTGCGCCGTTGGTACGAACAGTTCTATGTCGATGTCGAGGACATCCGGCCGGAGATGGTCAACCGGTTCGAGTTCGAAATAGACACCGAACGAGCCCTGCAGAACTGGCAGGCCGAGGTCGACGCGAACCTGGCCGCCGGTCGTAGCGCCATCCCGGCGCAGCGCCGGGCCGCTGCCGCATCCTCCTGACCTCTCACACCGAACCGTTTCCCGATACCCGGACCAGGAGCTCCGATGTCCCACGAAGTACTCGACAAGATCGTCGCGATCGCCGACGAGATCAGGGCCGGCGCCGAGGAGGGTGACTCCCTCGGCCGCCTGCCCGACGACATGGCCAAAGGTATGAAGGACGCCGGGATCATCCGGCTACTGCAGCGCAAGAAGTACGACGGCTACGAAGCGCATCCGCGCGAGTTCGCCGAAACGGTGATGAAGACCGCGAGCCTCTACGGCTCCGCCGGGTGGGTCGGTGGCATCGTGGGCGTGCATCCGTGGCAGCTGGCCTTCGCCGACCCCAAGGTGCAAGAGGAAATACTCGGCGAGGACAGTGACACCTGGCAGGCCTCGCCGTACATGCCGGGCGGTGTTGCCGTACCCACCGACGGCGGCTACGTGATGAACGGCCGCTGGCAGTTCTCCTCCGGCACCGACCATTGCGACTGGATCTTCCTCGGCGCGATGGTGGGCGGCGCGGACGGCAAGCCGCTGATGCCGCCGCAGGGGTTGCACGTGATTCTGCCTCGGTCGGACTACGAGATCGTCGCAGACTCCTGGGATGTGGTCGGTCTGCGCGGGACCGGTAGTAAGGACATCATCGTGAAGAACGCCTTCATCCCCGAGTACAGGGTGATGGATTCGGGGAAGGTGATGGACGGTACCGCCGCCAAGGAATACGGGGTCACCGAAACCCTGTACAAGATGCCCTGGTCCACCATGTTCCCGCTGGGCATCACCTCCGCGACCATCGGGATCTGCGAAGGCGTGCTCGCGGCCGGCGTCGACTATCAGCGCAATCGCGTGGGCGCCACCGGCACCCTCGTCAAGGACGACCCGTACGTGCTGCACTCACTCGGTGAGGCGGCGTCGGAGATCGATGCGGCCCGGCAGCAACTGCTGGCCAATGTTGATCGTATCTGGGACAAGGTCGACCGCGGTGAAGAGATCGACTTCGAAACGCGTGCCGCGGTTCGCCGCGACCAGGCCCGCGCGGCATGGCGGGCGGTTCGTGCCGCCGACGAGATCTTCGACCGGGCGGGCGGCAACGCATTGCGGATGGACAACCCGCTGCAGCGGTTCTGGCGCGACGCGCACGCCGGTCTGCACCACGCGATCCATGTCACCAGCACCACCTATCACGCGGCGGCCATGGCGTCGCTCGGTGTGGAGGTCCCCCCGGGGCCGCTGCGCGTGATGATCTGACGCCTCGGAAAGGAATACCGACAACGATGACGGAAATCAAAGCGCTCGGCTATGTACGGGTTCAGGCCACGGATATGGACCGCTGGCGGGAACTCGGGTTCGAGGTGCTGGGCTTCGCACCGGGTTTCGGTGACGAAACCGACGCCCTGCACTTCCGGATGGACGAGCGACCCTCCCGCATCACCGTCGAACACGGTGACGTCGACCGGGTGACCGCGGTCGGCTGGGAAGTCCGGGACGCACCCGCGCTGCGCCGGCTGACCGCGACCTTGGACGCGGCCGGTTTCGCGTATACGCCCATGTCGCAGGAACTGGCCGACCGACGCAAGGTCGAGGCCGGAATCTGCATGAAGGACCCCGGCGGCACACCACTGGAATTCTTCTATGGCGCGGTGCTCGAACACAGCCCGGTGGTGACGAAGTACGGCCAGAAGTTCGTCACCGGAGCGCAGGGCCTGGGCCATGTGGTGATGCCGACCACCAACTTCGACGAATCCTTCCTCTTCTACACCGAGACGCTCGGGTTCCTGTCCCGCGGCGCCTTCCGTATGCCGTCGCCGCCGGAAGCGGGCCCGTTGCGGATCCGGTTCATGGGAGTCAACGAGCGTCATCACAGTCTGGCGATCATGCCCAGCATGGAGGGCCGTGATCCGGGACTTATCCACGTCATGGTCGAGGTGGACGAGCTCGACGCGGTCGGCCGCGCCTACGACCAGGTGATGGCCAGGGATTTCCCGGTCTCCTCGACGCTGGGCCGGCACACGAACGACAAGATGATCTCCTTTTACGTGCGGGTGCCCGGCGGGTGGGATATCGAGTACGGCACCGGCGGCAGGCCCGTCGACGAGGCCTATTACACGGCCGAGGAGATCACGGCCGACAGTTACTGGGGCCACGAATGGATGTGGGCACGGGAAATGAAGGAAGCGCAACGGGCGGCTACGGTCGGGCAGGACGGCGAGGCGGCACCGGCGCGAGCCTGAGCTCAGCGGGGACGCCGATGTGGCAGGCGCGGATCCGGCGGGGGCCCCATCTGTCGTCGTGCGCACCGACGTGAGCGGCCGCCGAGTCCATGGATTCGGCGGTCGGCATGTTCGGCGGTCCGGCGTGCTGTCATCGACCCGGTTGCGCATCGGCGGGGCGACGCGCGGTTCGGTCGTCGTCCGAGCAACACGCCCAGGTCCGTGTCGGCCCGAACAACTCGATCTCGAGGACCGCTGGGTGGGAACGGGCGCTCGTTCCATGCTGTGGGCCACTTATTTTGACTTCGAACACAGGTACCTCAGCGAGGGAAGTGAATGTGGTGACAACCCAGGACAGCGATTTCGATGCCGTCGTTGTCGGTGCCGGGATCTCCGGCCTGTATGCGGTGTACAAGTTCCGGCAGCGCGGTATGCGCGTGCACGGCTTCGAATCCGCCGAGGGGGTGGGCGGTACCTGGTATCACAATCGGTATCCGGGTGCGCGGTGCGATGTCGAGAGCATCGACTATTCCTACTCGTTCGACGAAGAGCTGCAGCAGGAATGGACGTGGACCGAACGGTTCGCCACCCAAGAGGAGATCCTGCGATACCTCGACCACGTCGCCGATCGCCACGATCTGCGGTCGGCTTACGAATTCCTGACCCGGGTGACCTCGGCCGTCTACGACGAAGCGGCGGGACGATGGACCGTCACCACCGACACCGGAAAATCTGTCACCGCCAGATTCTGCATTCTGGCGACGGGGGTGTTGTCGGCCACCAACAAACCGGAGATCCCCGGCCGCGATACATTCGCGGGCGAGACCTACCACACCGGTGAATGGCCGCACGAACCCGTCGATTTCACCGGTAAACGTGTGGGTGTCATCGGAACGGGATCGTCCGGTATCCAGGCCATACCGATCATCGCCGAAGAAGCCGAACAGGTCTTCGTATTCCAGCGCAGCCCCAATTACTCGATCCCCGCGGGCAATCGACGGCTGACCGACGAGCTGCTCGCCGAGGTGAAGGCCAATTATGTCGAGCGGCGGCGGTTGTCCCGGCTCAGCGGCGGTGGTACACCGAACAACCCGCACCCCAGGGGAGCCCTGGAGGTCGACGAGGCGGAGCGGACCCGGGTGTACGACGAATGGTGGCACCGCGGTGGGTATCTGTTCACCAAGGCGTTCCCGGATCAGATGGTGAGCAAGGCGGCCAACGACACCGCGCGCGAGTACGTCGAAGCGAAGATCCGCGAGATGGTCGAGGACCCGGAGATCGCCGATCAGCTGATCCCGACCGACCATCCCATCGGGACCAAGCGGATCGTTACCGATACTGGATACTTCCAGACCTACAACCGCGACAACGTCACTCTGGTCAATCTGCGGCGCACACCGATCACCGAGATCACCGAGTCCGGTGTGCGGACCGGCGAAGCGTCCTACGACCTGGATATTCTCATCTTCGCGACCGGATTCGACGCGATGACCGGTTCGCTGTCGCGGATCGATATCCGCGGACGATCCGGTCGCGAACTGAAAGCGGAGTGGTCGGCGGGACCGCGGACCTATCTCGGACTGGCCGTCGCCGGTTTTCCGAATATGTTCATCATCTCCGGCCCCGGTAGCCCCAGCGTGCTCGCGAATATGGTGCTGATGGCCGAACAGCACGTCGATTGGATCGCGGACTGTATGGATCATCTCGACTCCCACGAGATCGCCACCATCGAGGCGACCCGGGAAGCGGCCGACGACTGGGTGGCCGAATGCAACGCCAAGGCCGCGGGAACGCTGTTCCCCACCGCGAATTCCTGGTACATGGGCGCGAACATTCCCGGTAAGCCGCGCGTATTCATGCCCTACATCGGTGGCTTCGGTAATTACAACGGTATCTGCGCCGAAGTGGCCGCGGCCGGATACAAGGGTTTCGCGCTCGACGGCCGGGCTGCGGGCAACTGACCGATACACACCGAATTCCCCGGCGCGAGCGCGCCTTCCCCGTACGACGAAAAGTGAGGATGTGGTCGAGATGGGCGGACAACGAAGGTCCGACCTGCATCCGGATGTCGAGGCGATGCTGTCGGCGCTCGAATCGTTTCCGGATGTCACCCAGCACACGGCGGCCGAGTTGCGCGAGATCATCGCGTCGCGCCGTGCCCCGTTGACCCGCGAGCCGCAGGTGCGGATCGCCCAGGACCGGACGATCGACGGCCCGGGCGGGGAACTGGCCGTCCGCGTGTACGTCCCGCACGGCGGCACCGGCGCCCGGCCGGTGGTGGTATTCGCCCACGGCGGGGGCTTCGTCTTCTGTGATCTCGACAGTCACGACGAGTTCTGCCGGTCGATGGCCGAGGCCGTAGATGTCGTGGTGGTCTCCGTCGACTACCGGCGGGCGCCTGAGCACTCCGGACCGGCTGCGCTGGAGGATATGTACGCCGCGGTGCAGTGGACAGCCGAGCACGCCGCGGAGTTCGGCGGCGATCCGAACCGGCTGGTGGTGGCCGGTGACAGCGCCGGGGGCAATCTGGCGGCGACGGTGAGCCTGGCCTCCCGCGATCGCGGCGGCCCGGCGATCGCGGCGCAGGTTCTGCTCTACCCGGTGATCGACGACGACTTCACCACCGAGTCCTATCAGCGCTACGGCGAGAACTACTACAACACCACAAAAGCGATGCGCTGGTATTGGCAGCAGTACGCCCCGCACGGCACCGACAGTCCGTATCTGGTCCCGACTCGCGCCGAATCACTGGCCGGACTGCCCCGGGCGATCGTCGCGACCGCCGAACTCGATCCGCCGTGCTCCGCCGGTGACGACTACGCCCGGCGGCTCGCGGCGGCCGGCGTTCCGGTCACCGCGCACCGGTTCGACGGACTTTTCCACGGTTTTCTCACCTTTCCGTCGCTGTCGCTCACCGGACAAGCGCGCGAAAAGCTGTGGCAGATGATGCGGGACGTGCTGGGGGCCGACGCGGCCTCGGCGGACGCCGAGGTCAGCGGTACGGCCGGGTGGCGGGAACCGGAGCGGACGCGGAATCGGTGAGCACGGAGAGGGATATGACGCAGCGATTGGCAGGCCGGACCGCCCTGGTGACCGGCAGCAGCCGAGGAATAGGCCGCGCGATCGCGCAGCGGCTGGCGGCCGAAGGCGCGACTGTCGTCGTCACCGCCCGGTCGGCATCGGTTCCGGCTCCGTCCGTTCGGGACGGCGCCACCCATCTGTTGTCGGGTTCGCTGGGCGAGACGGTGCAGGTGATCGAGAACGCAGGCGGTAAGGCGATCGCGATCCCTGCCGACCTCGAAGACGCCGAGCAACGCGCCGAACTGGTCGACAAGGTCGTCGAGGCAGCCGGTGGAATCGATATTCTCGTGAACAACGCGGGCTTCGCCGACTACAGCACGATCGACCGGATGAGCGACGCCACCTTCGATCGCACGATCGAGCACTATCTGAAAGTCCCGTTCGTTCTCAGCCGCGCGGCGATCCCGCATATGCGCAAGCGGGGTGGGGGCTGGATTGTCAATATCGGGTCCTCGACCGGGCTCGACCCCATCCGGCCGTTCCGTGAATACAACAAGACCTCCGGTGATGTGGTCTATGCCTCCGCCAAGGCCGGCCTGCACCGGCTCACCCAAGGGCTGGCCGCCGAAGTGCTCGACGACGGTATCGCGGTCAACGCGGTGGGACCGTCGACGGCCATCATGACACCTGGCGCGGCGGCTCTGCTGCCGGATGGCTACGACACCGAACCTGTCGAGTATCTCGTGCAGACGGTGCTGGAGATGTCGACGGCGCCGGCGTCGGAGCGCACGGGTCTGGTGGCATTCAGCCTGCATTACCCGTACGCGACGAACACGCCCGTCATGTCACTCGACGGGCGCACCGAACTGCCGCGGCGCGAGCCACCGGCGTGGGCGAACCCGAACATCCGGGCGGAGGGGATCTGATGGCCGCCACCGCGAAGGAACGGTTCGCGCGGGGAACCGCCGTGGTCACCGGCGCCGCGGCGGGGATCGGTAAGGGTTTGACGCAGCGACTCGGCGAGTACGGGATGTTCGTCTTCGTCGCCGACATCGATGCCGGGCGTGCCGCCGAGGTCGCGGCGGGGATCGTCGAAGGCGGCGGCCGCGCCGAGGGTTTCGGCGTCGATGTCGCCGACGCGGACCAGGTCGAAACGCTGGCGGCGACGCTCTTCGAGCGCTACGGCAGCGTGGAACTGCTGATCAACAATGCCGGTGTCGAATCAGCCGGTCTGCTGTGGGAAATCGACACCGAGCGGTGGCAGCGGGTGATGCAGATCAATGTGGACGGCGTCTTCTACTGCCTGAAGTCGTTCGTGCCGCGGATGATCGATGCCGGCGCACCGGCCTGTATCGCCAATCTCTCCTCGGTCGGCGGGCTCAACACCGTCGCCGTGCAATCGCCCTATATCGTCAGCAAATTCGCGGTGCAGGCGATGACCGAATGTCTGCACCAGGATCTGTCCATCGTGGGTGCGCCGATCCAGGTCAGCGCCGTCGTACCGCATTCCATCCGCAGCGAGATCTTCCTCGCGGCACAGCATGCAGCGCCCACCACCAACCCCACCGCGAACGCCGTCTTCGCGGCCATGCAGCGAGATAACGTCGAGAAAGGGCTGGATCCGCTCGACGCGGCCGCCCATATGCTCGAACAGATCGCCCGTGGCGATTTCTGGGTCTTCTCCGACGACGAGATGTGCACCGCGGCGGCGACCCGGCGCGGCCGGCAACTCCTCGACCAGGACCCGCCCTCGAACCCACGCGATATGCTCGCCCGGATGGGCGTGCCGCTTCCGGAAGGCAACTCATGACAGACACCATCGGTGCCGGTATCGACGCGGCGAACGATCGAGAAGCGCTCCTCCACAAAGCGATAGCGGAATGTGATCCGGCTCCGCTGCTGATGTCGATGGTGCACGTGACCGGTGATATCGGTCTGCTCGACGAATTCGGTGCGCGGCTGACGATCGAAGAACCCGGTAACCACTACCGCACCGGTATCCGCCCGACCACTGCGCCCGGCACCTACCCCGACGACCTCGTCGCCGATATCCGCTCGCGCGCCCGCGAGATCCTCGTCTCCGATCGCGAGCCGAAACTCGGTCTCCCCGACGACGACCTGTTCCGCCGGATGGCCACCGTATGTACCGCGCAGCGGGTGGACGCCGAATTCGTTCCCATCCTGTTGGAACAGTCGGGATTCACCAAAGATCGGCGCCGCGTGCCGGTGACGGTCACCCCGCCCGCCGATTTCGAAGTCATCGTGATCGGCGCCGGAATCGTGGGTATCAACGCCGGTATCAAGCTGGGTGAGGCGGGATTCCCGTTCACCATTTTCGAGGAACGCGACGATATCGGCGGCACCTGGCACCGCAACACCTATCCCGGTGCCGCCGTCGACACCCCCAGTCACTACTACTCCTACTCGTTCGAACTCAATCCGAACTGGTCGAAGTACTATCCGACCGGCCCCGAATACCAGAACTACTTGCTGGAAGTGGTCGAGAAGTACCGACTGCGCGACCACATCCGGTTCGGCACGCGCGTGCGGTCGGCCACCTGGCTGACCGAGGAGAACCGGTGGGAGGTCGTGACCGAGGACCGTGACGGTACCGCTCACCGGCACCGGGCACGCGCAGTCGTCACCGCGCTGGGAATGCTCAACGCGCCGAACATCCCCGATGTGCCGGGTATGGACACCTTCGCGGGCACGGTCACTCACACCGCCGAATGGGATACCGGTCTCGACCTGCGCGGCAAGCGGGTCGTGGTCCTCGGGACCGGCTGTACCTCGGTGCAGGTCGTGGCGAGCATCGTCGACGAGGTCGACTCCCTCGACGTCGTCGTCCGCAGCCCGCACTGGCTGGTCCCGGAGAAGACGGTGGGCGGTGAAGTGCCCGACGGTGAGAAATGGGCGATGGCGCACTTGCCGTACTATGACAAGTGGTTCAGGCTCCGCACATACTGGTTCGCCTCGGACAATCTCTATCCGTTACCCCGGATAGACAAGGAGTGGGCGGCCGCGCACCTGTCGGCCTCACCGGCCAACGATATGGTGCTGAACACGGCGCTGGAATACCTGCAGAAGAGCTTCCCGGACCGCCCCGACCTGATCGAGAAACTCACCCCCGATTTCCGGCCGTATGCGAAGCGGATCGTAAAAGATCCCGGATTCTTCGCGGCCCTGAACCGGGAGCACGTGCATCTGCACCGCGCCTCCTTCCGTGAGGTCACCCCGGACGGCGTCGTTACCACGGAGGGAGAGTTCATCCCCGCCGACGTGATCGTGCTCGCCACCGGATTCCGGCTCCAGTTCACCACCGCGATCGATATCACCGGCCGGGGCGGCCGGACGCTGGCCGAGCTCTGGAAGGGCGGGGAGGACCCCCGGGCCTATCTGGGCGTGCAGGTGTCGGGCTTCCCGAACCTGTTCCTCACCTCCGGACCCAACTCTGCCCCGAACCACGGTGCCGGCCACAACATCACCGGCGAGGAACAGGTCCACTACCTCATCGAATGCCTGCAATACCTGCTGGAGAACGACCACGCCGCCATGGATGTCGCGCAGTCGGCGCAGGACGAGTACAACCGCCGGGTCGACGAAGCGCTCGACAAAACCGTATGGGTGCATCCCGGCGCGGAGGTCAACGGGTACTACCGCAACAGTTCGGGCCGGGCCGTCGTGCCCTGCCCGTGGCGCCTGGTCGACTACTGGACCATGCTGCGTGAACCGCACCCGGAAGACCTGACGTTGCTCCCGAACCAGAAGGCCGAGCAGTGAACGCGAAGAAGGAGACCCCCGACGTCCTGGCCCCCGCGCGGCTCGGTCCGGTCACCCTGCGGAACCGGACCATCAAATCGGCGACATTCGAGCATATGTCACCCGGTGCGCTGGTCAGCGACGAACTGATCGATTTCCACCGTCGCCTGTCGATCGGCGGAGTCGGCATGACGACCGTCGCCTACTGCGCGGTGGCTCCGGAAGGCAGAACCGAAGCGGATCAGCTCTGGATGCGCGACGAAGCGGTCCCCGGTCTGCAACAGCTCACCGACGCAGTGCACGAGCACGGGGGCGCGGTCTCCGCGCAGATCGGTCATGCCGGCCCAGTTGCGAACGGGAAGTCGAACGGGCTGCCGGCGCTGAGCGCTTCCCGGCGCATCACCCCGATGGGGCCACGGGTCACGCATGCCGCGACGCTGGCCGATATCGCCAGAATCCGGGAGGCGCACGGCACTGCCACTCGACACGCCATCGAGTCGGGTTTCGATGCGGTCGAAATCCATTTCGGCCACAATTATTTCGCCAGTTCCTTTCTGAGCCCGGTACTCAACGCGCGTACCGACTCCTACGGCGGTTCACTGCGTAACCGGGCCCGGCTGCTGCGCGAGACCGCTGCGGAGGTCCGTGCTGCCGCCGGTGATCGCATCGCGGTACTCGCCAAACTCAATATGGACGACGGGGTGCCCGGCGGTTTCTGGCTCGACGAGGCGATACAGGTCGCGCAGTGGCTCGAGGAAGACGGCAGCTTGGATGCCATCGAACTGACCATCGGCAGTTCGCTGTTGAATCCGATGTATCTGTTCAAGGGAGATGCGCCGCTGGCCGAGTTCGGTGCGGTGATGTCCCCGTTTATGAGGTTCGGGGTGAAGGTCGCGGGTAAGTATTTCCTGCACAGCTACCCGTACGAGGATCTGTTCATGCTCGACGCCGCCCGTCAGATCCGGGCGAGCGTCGATATGCCACTGGTGTTGCTGGGCGGCATCACCGACAAAGCCGCCATGGACACCGCGATGGCCGAAGGGTTCGAGTTCGTGGCCATGGCCCGCGCGTTGCTGCGCGAACCGGACCTGATCAACCGGATCAGTGCGGACCACGCGGCGAAATCGCTGTGCATCCACTGCAACAAGTGCATGCCGACGATCTTCTATCGAACCCACTGTCCGCTGGCCACGCCCAGGACGCCGGCGAACGAGCCGGATTCGGGCCGGGCGGTGCGCGTCGGCGCGGACTGAACCACCGGATGTTCCGGCCACCGGGAGGGCCCGGCCCTACCGGTGGCGCAGCGGTTACCGTCGCTTCGTGCCGATACCGAGCATGAGGAGTAGTCGAATGACAGGCAATCCGAACGTGCGGGGGCGGGTGCGATGACCATGCGGCCGATCGGATGTGAGAGGTGCGGCAAGCGGGTTCTGGTGGAGAAGTTCAGTCCGGTCCACACCGCGGTGCAGTGGACCTCCGATGCCGGGGAATGCCCGGTGATCGCTACCCGTGACCGCGGTATCGGGGACCGGGAACGCGGTTGCGAGGTGCTGCACCGCAGCATCGACCGCGCGGTGCGTGATCACGAACTGCCCGAGTCGAGAATCCAGTTGCCGAGCGGCGAAGCGATTCCGAGACTCCACTGACCGGGCCGTTCGCGGCCCGAGGGTGGGAGACACGCTGTGCCGCTCATCGGGAGCATGCGCCGCCGGGCCGCCGTGCCGGTGGCAGGCTCGGCACTCATGAGTACCTCAGTCGATACCCGAACTGTCCCCGAATTGCGTGAACTGCCGACCGAGCGCGGTGTCCTGCGTTACCGCGAGTCCGGGGACGGTCCGCCCCTGCTCCTGCTGCACGGGTCCGGTCCCGGTGTCACCGGGTGGCGCAACTTCGGCGGTAACTTCGCCACCTTCGCCGAGCACTATCGGACCCTGGTCCTGGAGTTGCCCGGATTCGGTGTCAGCGACGATTTCGGTGCGGTACACCCGATGATGTCCGCCGGGCAGGCCGTCACCGCTTTTCTCGACGGTCTCGGGCTCGACCGGGTCCGCGTCATCGGCAATTCGATGGGTGGTTTTGTGGCCACCGATTTCGCTCTCGCGGCCCCGGATCGGGTGGAGCGGCTGGTCACGATCGGCGGTATCGGTACGCCGGTGCTCAGCCCGCAGCCCGGGGAAGGGATCATCCGGCTCAGCGAGTTCGTCGACAATCCCACCCGTGAGGCGCTCGTGGCGTGGCTGCGCTCGATGGTGTTCGACCAGGCACTGGTGACCGAGGAACTGATCGAGGAGCGCTGGCAGCAGGCCACCGATCCAGCGACGCTGGAGAACTCGCGCCGGATGTATAGCAAGGCGGCGCTGGCGCGGATGGCCGCCGCCGCGCGCAGTGCGGACATCACACCGAACTGGGCGAAGCTGGGCGGGGTCGCGGTCCCGACTCTCGTCACCTGGGGACGTGACGATCGAGTGAGCCCTGTCGATATGGCGTTGCTCCCGATGCGCACCCTCCGGAACGGAGAGGTGCACATCTTCCCCAACTGTGGCCACTGGGTGATGATCGAGCAGAAGGATGCCTGGGAGGCAGTTGTCCTAGCCTTCCTCCGTCGCTGACGCGGCCTCCGGCGCCGGGTCGATCACCGGCGCCGGAATGGCGCAGAAGCTGTGGCAGATACGGTCTTTGACGATCTGCCGCGGGCACTCCGGGTCGAACCACTGGTCGACCAGAGCCCAGTGCACGGGATGGTTCATATAGGGCCCGAACAGGCCGTCGGAATCGGCGAATTCCTGTTCCCAGACATGCGTCCACCGGGAGGAGCCCGTCGCGCGATCGACGCGGCTGAGCTGCCATGCCTGGATGGCCGGGATGTGCTGGGGCATCTGGAGTGTCGCGTGCTCGAACCGGGCGATCTCCGTCGGTGCCGCCGAATCGTCCACGCGCAGGAGCAGGGTCCGGTAGACCGTGGGCGGTCGCCTGTCCCGACGGCGGCCGGATCGGCCGTCACCGGGGCGGCCGCCGGGGTACTCGACGGAGTCGATATGTTCGATCGCTGGGCCGCTCATGGCCTCGTCGACGGTATCGCGGTGGGTCAGCCAGTCGGATTTCGACGCGAATCGGAAGTGGGCGAGGACATCGCCCCCGTTGCGGACGCCCGGGAGGGTACGGGCGACCAGGGGTGCCCGGACACCCGCCGCCTCGGCGGCCGCGGTGATGCGTTTGACGGTCATATCCGTGGTCATCTCATCGGCAGGATCACCGAGGCGTAGCAGGAATGTCACCTTATACATCGCACAGGCCTTCCACGTCTTCGGCGCGACTCGCCATGGACCGGGTTCGCTCGACGATCATCGGCGCCATCGATTCCCACCACCGGGCAGGTTCGGGATCGTGGCGGGCGCGGACCGCTGCAGCCCACCATGCCTTGGGTCCCGGCACCGTCCAGGTGGCGGTGACAGTGTTCATCTCACCGTCGATCCAAGCCGGCGGGCTCACCAGAATCCGATCGAGCGTCAGCCCTCGCTCTCGTGCCTGCGGTGCGTAGCCGCTGAGATAGGCGTCGATGAAGGCGCGTGCGCTGCCGGGTGTGAGCACGATCCGATCGGTGATGTAGATGGTGCGGTCGTCCATGATCCGAACGTAGGCGCTACCATCTGGGCCGGTGCCGGTGCCTCCCGGTGGCCGGGAGCCATGGCCGTCGAATGCCTTGTAGGCTGCACGATCATGGCCGCCGACCCCGACCCTTACCCGAATCTGCCCGCGACGAGTTGGGCCGTCCTGGGCATGCTGTCCTTCGGTGAGGAACTGACCGGCAACGACCTGAAGAAATGGGCCGATTGGAGCATCGGATTCTTTTATTGGAGTCCGTCGGTGAGCCAGGTCTACGGCGCGCTCGAGAAGCTGGAGGACCTGGCGCTGGTGCGATCCCGCGTGGTCGCCGACGAGGGTGTACGCGGTCGGCGGCTCTACGGGATCACCGATACCGGGTTGCGCGCGCTGCGGAACTGGTCGCGCGATTCCGAGGTGGATGTGCCGGTGCTCAAACACGGTGTGATGCTTCGTCTCTGGATGGGCCATCTGCACGATCCCGATCATCTGAAAGAGATCGTCCGCAGGCATATCGAAAATCTGCGCGATCGGGCCCGTCAGGCGCAGTTGCACGCCGACCACTCCGAACCGGAACCGGCCTGGGCATTCACCCAGATGAGTCTGCGATGGTCGCAACGTTACTTCGCGGCGGAGATAGAACTGGCCGAACAGTTACTCGCCGAGATCGATGACACGGCCGCGCGGTATCGCGAATCGGCGGTGCGCGATGAGCACGACCTGCCGGTACCGCGCCAGCCCGGTAGGTGGCGCACGGTCGGCGAGGACGCCCCCGACCTCTCATGACCGCCGTGCGCCGGCCTGTCAGTCCTCGGCGAGGACGCTCGGCGCGGTGGGCAGGGAGCGCAATATGTTGCGGCGCTGCAGCGTCGGTGTGACCCGCACCCCCGCGGAGACGCTGCGCCAGATCGCGTGCGCGGTCAGCTGGACCGGGTTGGTCATCCGGCTGTCGAAGGTCATCTTGACCAGCGGTCCGCAGATGGACACTGCGGTTGTCGCTTCGCCGACCGGCCCGATCGGGGCGGCGATACATCCGAATCCGTGCACTCCACCGTTGCGCTCGATGGCGTAGCCGAGGTCGCGGATGCGTGCGTCGTCCGGACCGTTACCGCCGTTGAAGGCGAGCAGCGCCTTACCGAGCGCCGACTGCGAGGCCGCCCGTCGACCGCCCACGCGGGTCGGCACGTGCGCGGCGAGCCGACCACCGATTTTGTCGAGATAGACGATATCGGCGCCGTCGAGAACTGCCAGGTGCACGACCATGCCGGTGGCTCGGTAGAGATGGTGCAGGTGCTCGCCGGAAGCGGAGTGGACCCGGTTCTGGTGCACCGCACGCGAACCCAGTTCGACCAGCCGGATTCCGAGACTGTAATTGCGGCCTTCCCGCCGCAGCCAGCGCAACTGGACGAGCCGGTCCAGCATTCGATGGGCGGAGGAGCGGGGCAGGCCGGTGCGGAGGACAACCTCCGCCAATCCGAGACTATCGCTTCCGTCGAAGGCGTCCAGTACGAGCGAGATGCGGTCGAGGATGGCGCTGGGGGTCGCGGCCGTACCGGTGTGCATCTCCTGAGTGGTGATCGTCATGCTGTGGCTCCCTTGCCTACCTGCGCCATCGCTCTGACATGGCTATTTCTAATAGAAATAGTGCCATAGACCCGGCGGTATGTGAAGCAGCTCACGAAGTTGCGTGGTCACGGCGCCCTTCCGGAACCGGAGGCGGACGCGAACCGCCGGACCCCCGTCGCCGTGCGGCAGGCCCGGGTCGCGGTCACGGCGGTGGTTGTTTCGGTGAGCGGGCACTCGCCGACATGGGCGGCCGGGCGTATCGGAGGATCGGGGCATGGCACAAGGTATTCCGACTGCTCAGCAGATCCGCGAAATTCCGCCCGCGCTCTCCGCCGCGGTGACCGGACGCGAGATCGACGACAACGGTCATATGAATGTCGTGCACTACCTGGACCTCGGGTCGCAGGCCGCGGACGTGCTGATGCGCGAGCTGGGGGTGGACGAGAATTACCGCCGGGAGCGGCGGCTGGGTGTGTTCACCGCCGAACACCACCTGGTCTACTACAGCGAACTACGCGAGGGCGATCCGTTCAGCGTGCACGTGCAGGTTCTCGAACGCAGCGATAAAGCGATGCACCTGATGACGTTCCTGGTGGACGACAAGAGCGACAAGCTGTCGAATACGCTCGAGATCATGCTGGTGCATGTCGATCTTGCATTGCGCCGCGCGAGTCCGCTCCCGGACGACCTCGCGGCGGCCCTCGATCGCCGGATCGCGGCCTCCCGGGCGCTGTCCTGGCCGGCGCCGACCTGCGGGTCGCTGCGTATCCGGCGCTGAGCGCCGTGCGATCGGAAGAGACCGCGAACATGTAGCCGGCCATTCGGCCGAGGACCGGGTCGGGCACGCCCCCGGTCGGCGTGCCCGATGATCCGATCAGGCCGGAGGGTGCTCTACCACCGGCAGGTCACCGGAGGTCGCGGCGGCCCGGATGGTGTCTCGTAGCTGCGAGCAACCCGCCAGGGACGGCCCCGGTATCGGTGTCGTGCCGAGTTCCCGGCATGCCGACAATGCCTCGGCGTGCCACTGCACGCTCGTCTGATGCCAACTACTCTTACGCACCAGCAGTTCGGCGGCGCACGCTCGGCACCGCAGCGGTTGCATGGGCGTTTCGAGTAGACGGTTGTCGGTGCGGGTGGCGGTCATGTCGCCGAACCCGCCGCATCGGCCCGCTGGGCGAGGTTCTCCGCGATTTCGCGATGCCAGGCTTCCAGCGGCCGGGTGGTGTCGAGTTCGAACTCGAAACGATCGACCATCTCGGGCCTGATATCGGCGACATCGACGTAGAACTGTTCATACCAGCGCCGCAACTGATAGACGGGTCCGTCTTCCTCGCACAGCAGCGGATTATCGATGCGCGCCTTGTTCTTCCAGATCTCGACATCCTGCTCGAAACCGAGTTTCACCCAGTCGCCGAGCGCGATGGCGGTGCGCATCGCCTCGTCCTCGGGCAGGCCGGCGGATTTCTCGACGATGATGCCGTACTGCAGCACGAATGACTCGGAGTCGATCGGGTAGTGGCAGTTGAGCAGCACCGTCCGCTGGTCGCCCTGTTCGTAGTGGTAGATGAGATCGTCGATCATGAACGAGGGACCGTAGTACGAGGCCACCGATGAGGTGCCGAGCATCTTCGGCTGCCCTTCGGGCGCGGGGAAGTCTTCCCGGGCGCCGCTTTTGAAATACTGCGTGGCGATCGTCCCTTCGAAGACATTCTTGAAATAGGTCGGCAGCGAACCGTGGATGTAGAAGAAATGGGCCATATCGACGACATTGTCGATGATTTCGCGGCAGTTGGTATTCACCACCGTGGTGTACCAATGCCAGTCTGTCCATTTGTCGTTGTCCGCGCCCTCGATTCGCGGAATCGCCACGTCCTCGGTCGGCGGTTTGCCCTCCGGGTCGTTCCAGACGAACAGCATGCCGTCCTGTTCGAGCGTCGTCCATCCCCTGGTGCGCGCGAGCGGAGGAACCCGGCGGGCGTAGGGGATCTGCTTACAGCGGCCGTCGCCGCCCCATCGCCAGTCGTGGAACGGGCACGCGATCTCGTTGCCTTTGACTTCGCCTTGGCCGAGGTCGCCGCCCATATGCCGGCAGTACGCGTCCAGCACGTTGAGCGTGCCGTCGGCTCCGCGGAAGATCACGAGCTTGGTCCCGAAAGCATGCACTGTATGCGGTTTTCCGGTCGTGAAGTCGCGAAGCAGGCCCAAACAGTGCCAGCCGCGGGCGAACCGTGTGGGTGCGGCCTCGGCTTCTATCCGGCGAACATCCTGATCCGGTTGCGTCATTGTCATGATCGACTCTCCTCGGGGCAATAGCGCGGAAGCGGGCTGGGACACCGGCGAGGCGGTGGCCTCCGCGATACTCCGGTTGTAGCAAGCCTGCGATCGGTGAAAGCGGTCACATTTCACTGACTGGAAGGTTCGCGCCCGACCATCTCGGTGAACGGAACGTCAGCCGCCGCGCCCCCGTATTCCTGCCACCATTCGCTCGGTCCGGAAAAGCAATGAACTGATCACCGCCGCGCCATGGACGGCCGACCGGGCGGCGGCTGGGCTGGTCGGTTGCGGTGAGAAAGGGTATCCCCATGAGCTGGGTGGATTCAGCGGTCGAATGGGACGAGCGATGCGAAGTGCTGGTCCTGGGGTCCGGCGGTGGCGCGCTGACCGGCGCTTACACTGCCGGGCGCGAGGGACTGCATGTCATCGTTGCCGAGGCCACGGACCGGTTCGGCGGAACGACGGCATACTCCGGCGGCGGGATGTGGTTCCCGGGTAACCCGGTGCTTCGGCGCGCGGGCGACGACGATACGCAGGAGGACGCGCTGGCGTATTTCCGGGCGGTGGTGGGAGACCGGACTCCGGCGGAGCTGCAGCGGGCATTCGTGACCGGCGGCGCCCCCCTGGTGGAATATCTCGAGCAGGATCCGGCGCTGCGGTTTCAGGTGCTGCCCTGGCCCGACTACTTCGGCAAGGCACCGCATGCGCGGTCGGAGGGTCGCCATATCATTCCGGTCCCGCTGCACGCCGGTGCGCTGGGGGAACTGGCGGCGGAGGTGCGGGGGCCCCTGGCCACCGATCGCCGTTCGGTGCTGTTACCCGACCGGCTGGAGGGGGGCCGCGCCCTGATCGGCCGCCTGTTGCTGGCTTTGCGGGCGCTGCCGACCGTCGAGTTGAAGCAGCGTGCGGCATGCCGAGAGCTGATCCGGCTGGACGGCCGGGTGGTGGGGGCTTCGGTGTCCACACCTCATGGCCTGCGACGCATCCGGGCCAGTCGCGGTGTGCTCGTCGCGGCGGGCGGGTTCGAGCGGAACAGCCGGATGCGTTCGACCTTCGGGGTGCCCGGCTTCGCCCGCGATTCCATGGCTCCCTCCGGTAATACGGGTGCGGCGATAGAAGCCGCCATGGGTGTCGGGGCCGATGTGGACCTGATGAACGAAGCGTGGTGGGCGCCGGGCCTGACCCATCCCGACGGTAGTTCGACCTTCTCGATGTGGTTCACCGGCGGAATTCTGGTCGACAACGACGGCCGCCGGTTCACCAATGAGTCCGCGCCCTACGACCGGGTCGGCCGGGATGTCCTCGCGGCAATGGATTCGGGCCGTATCGAGCTGCCTTACTGGATGATCTACAGTGGCACAGCTGATCTCGCGCCGCCGGTGCTCTTCGCCGGTATACCGCTGGACGACCACGAGGCATATCGCGAGGCCGGATTGTGGCATCGCGCCGACACCCTGGGCGAGCTGGCCGAACTCATCGGGGTTCCGGTGCACGCGCTGACCGAGACCGTGCAGCGCTTCAACGCCGCCGCGGACGCGGGTGCGGACCCGGACTTCGACCGGGGCGGTGAGCCCTACGACCGGTCGGTTCCCGGCTGTCCGAATCCGCTGGTGCGTATCGACGGCGGCCCCTATTGTGCCGCCGCGTTCGGCCTCTCGGATCTGGGTACCAAGGGGGGACTGCGGACCGATACCGCCGCCCGGGTGCTGGATGCCACGGGGGCGGTCATCCCCGGCCTGTACGCCGCGGGTAACTCGATGGCTGCGGTGAGCGGCACCGCCTATCCGGGCGGGGGTAACCCGATCGGCGCCTCGATGGTGTTCGCGCACCTCGCCGCGCTGGATATGGCGGCCGCGACCGGGATGCCGGGGGTACCGGCCGTACCGCGCTCCGAACCCACACCCGGCGAATTCAAATCCGCGCTCGGCAGGTTCTGTTCCGGGGTCACCATCGTGACGGCGGTCGGTGACAGCGGTCCGGTCGGCTTCAGCTGCCAGTCGTTCTCGTCGCTGTCGCTGGAGCCCCCGTACGTCAGTTTCTGCCCTGCGATGACCTCGACCTCCTGGCCCCGGATCCGGGCGGCGGGCAGCTTCTGCGTGAATGTTCTCGCCGCTGATCAGGACGAGGTCTGCCGTGCCTTCGCCCGCAGCGGTACCGACAAGTTCGCCGGCGTGGAATGGGCGCCCGGCGGTAACGGGGCCCCGCGGCTGGCGGGGTCGCTGGTATCCCTGGAATGCACGCTCGAAGAAGAGGTACCCGGGGGCGATCACACCATTGTGATCGCGCGGGTCACCGCGGTCGGGCCGATCAGGGAAGCCGATCCGCTGCTGTTCTACCGGTCCTCGTTCCAGCAACTGGCACCGGAACCGGTCGCGGCCGGCGCGTACGGCGCGGATACCTGGCGCTGGGGCTGACCGGCCGGGGTCGTAGAGCAAACGGAGAAGGCTTGTCGCTGTCGGTTCCGACAGCGACAAGCCCTTGCTCCTATAGCCCGAGTTGTCTCACCGTTCGCGAGCCGGATCCACCGGGTTGTGCGCCCGCCGGCCGGCAGCGCTGCCCGCCCGCCCCGGTACTGTCGAACGAGCAGCGCCGAGGGGTGGTGGCTTTCTCGATACCGGCGCCGGACTCGGCCCGGCTCAGTTGGCGGCCGGCGGGTAGTGGCGGGCGAAATCGTGGACGGAGGCGACCACGTGATCGAGTTCCTCGGCGGTCATGCCGTGGCTCATGCCCAGCGACATACCGCGTTCGAATACTTCGTCGGCGTTCGGCAGACCGCCTTCGGGCACCCGGTATTCGACCCCGCGCATCATCGGATGCCGGGTGACGTTGCCGCTCCAGACAGTGCGGGTGTCGATACCCGCGGCCTCGAGGTGGCCTTGCAGGTCGGCCCGGGAGAATCCGGCGTCCTCAACGATGGTGACCGGGTAGCACAGCCAGGCGGTGTGGAAGTCGGGGTTCTGGCGCGGCAGGCGGAACAGGGACGGGTAGGCGCCGAAGGCGCCGTTGAAGGCGTCGAAGATCTCGGCGCGGCGCTGGTAGTTCTTATCGAGTTTGGACAGCTGGACGAGGCCGAAGGCCGCACCGAGCTCCGAGGGTTCGAAGTTCCACGGCAGCACGTCGAAGATGAAGTCGTTGTCGTAGGCGACGCCGTCGAGATCCTCGCGGAAGACCCGGCCGGTGCGCGCGGCCTGGGAGCCGAAGAGGTGCGGTTCGGAGCGCCGGCCCCAGCGGCGCAGCATGAGCCCCTTGTCGCGGAGCTTCTCGTCGTCGACGCAGACCATGCCACCATTGCCCGCGCAGGTGATGATATGGGACATGGCGAAGCTGGTGACGGTGATATCGGAGCGGCTGCCTGTCTTGGTGCCGCGGAGGGTGGTGCCGATGCAATCGCAGGAGTCCTCGATGACCTTCAGGCCGTGCCGGTCGGCGATATCGCGGATGGCATCCCAGTCAGGGGCGTTGCCGGCGAGGTTCGGTAGGAGGATGGCCTTGGTCTTATCGGTGATCAGCGCCTCGATGGCCGTGGGATCGGCGTTGTAGGTATCGGGTTCGACGTCGACGAATACCGGGATCCACCCGCCGCGGACGATCGGGGAGACATCAGTGGAGAAGGTCAGCGGCGAGGTGATGACCTCTGAACCCTTGGGCAGGTCCAGCAGTTCGAGGGCGAGGTAGAGCGCCGAGGAGCCGGAGTTGCACATCAGCCCGAGCTTTTTGCCGTAGAGGTCGGCGACGCGGCGTTCCATCTCGGCGACATTCTTACCGATCTTGAGCGCGTACGGTCCGCCCTGCAATACCTCCAGACAGGCGTTGATCTCGGCTTCGTCGTGGACACTGCGTGCATAGATGACCCTGGTCACGATAGATCTCCTCGTAGTGTGAAATCAGAAAGGAAAACGTTGCCTGGTGTGGCGTCTTGCCGGCTCCTGTTCGCCTGCCGGGCAGGCGGTTCGGGCCGACGATTTCTCGGGGTCCGGAAGCGAACCCGCTGCGGCCGGCGCAATGCGCGGCGGGGCTCTCCCGGGGGCGATGTGCTCTGCCGACAGGCGTCATCGGTCTGCGAGGTGATCGCGCAGGGTAGTGCCCCGGTACTTCCTTCGCAGTAGGCCGCGATCTTGCAGCCGGGGCACGACCTCGTCTACGAACGCGTCGAGCCCGAGCGGGAGGTCGGCGGGGAGCACGATGAATCCGTCGGCGGCACCGGCCTCGAACCATCGCTGGAGGTCGTCGGCGACCGTATCGGGTGAACCGACGAGCGTACGGTGGCCGATGCTGAGCCCCACCCGTTGCGCGAGCTGGCGAACAGTCAGTTTCTCCCGCAGTGCTACTTCCGTGAGCAGGGTCGGCCTGCCCACGCTGGCATTGCTGGGCAACGAATCCCGCAGATCCGGGAATGGTTCGTCGAGGTCGAACCGGGACAGATCGATACCGCCGAAGGTTTGATTCAGAAACTTCAGGGTGGTCTGCTCGCTGATCAGCGACCCCAGTTCGATCGCAAGATCGCGGGCCTCCTCGTCGGTACGGCCGATGATCGGGGTGACGCCCGGCAGCACCTTGACCGCCGAACGTCCCCGGCCCGCGGCTTCCGCGAGGGCGCGCATACCCTCGGCGAACTCGAGCGAGTTCTCGATCGAATGCTGGGTCGCGAACACCAGATCCGCCACCCGGGCACCGAGATTCATCCCGGTCGGTGAGGAACCCGCCTGCGCCAGCGGGATCCGGCCCTGCGGGGAACGCGGGATGGTGAGCGGGCCCGCGACATCGAAATACTGCCCGTGATGGTCGATGCGGTGGAGCTTCGCCCGGTCGACCCAGATCCCGGCCTCTCGATCGGCGACGATGGCATCCGGTTCCCAGCCGCCCCAGAGCGCCCGGACGACATCGACGAATTCTTCGCCGCGCACATAGCGGTCCGCGTGTTCGGGCAGCCCGGCCGAGCCGTAATTCTCGGCGGCGGCCGGAATCGCGGTGGTCACCACATTCCAGCCGGCGCGGCCGCCGCTGAGATGGTCCAGCGTCGCGAACTGCCGCGCGACCGTGAACGGATCGTTGTATGTGGTCGAACTAGTACCGATCAAACCGATGCGGTCGGTGACCACCGACAGCGCAGAAAGGATCGGCATCGGATCGGGACGATCGGTGGCATCGGTCTCGATCGCGGTCGACAGATTCAGTGCATCCGCGATGAAGAACGCGTCGAAGCAGCCGCGTTCGGCCGCCTGGGCGATACGTGCCCAGTGGTCGAAGGTGTGCATCCGCTCCGGGGCGGTGCGTGGTGACCGCCAGACCGATTGGCCGACGCCCACTCCCTGCGCGAATACGGCCAGATGCATGAGCCTGCTCATGGACCGGTCTCCTTTCTGCGATTGCGGCCCGCCGACAAGGTTCCGGCGCTCGCGGTGGTCGGGTGAATCAATGCGCCAGTCCTGCTCCGGTCAGGAGCCGGTCTCATCCGGTGCGTTGAGCAGGGCCAGTTCGTCGGCTGTCAAGGCCAGTGACGCCGCGGCAACGGAATCCATCACCGACTCGGGACGCGATGCGCCGGGCATCGGAATGACGACCGAGGACTGATGTAGCTGCCAAGCGAGGGCGACCCGATGAATGCTCACGCCGCGAACCCGGGCGATCTCGGCAAAGGGCGACCCGCCGGCGCCGAGGCTCTTGGCCTGTCGCATGCCGCCGAAGGGGCCCCACGACAGGAAGGCGAGTCCGCGCTCCTCGCACGCGCGGATCTCCTTCTCCGCAGCCCGCGCGCCCGGTGCGTATTCGTTCTGCACGGATACCAGTGCCTCGCCGAGGATGGACCGGGCGACATCGATCCGATCGATATCGACGTTCGAGATCCCTACGCGCGCGATGAGGCCTTCGTCGTGCAGTGCCCGCAGGGCGGACATGGACTCTTCGTAGGGCAGCTGGGGGTCGGGCCGATGGTGGTGGTACAGCGGTATGGAATCGAGCCCCAGCCGCCGGATCGAAGCCGTGCAGGCGTGACGGAGGTGTTCGTAACTGCCGTTCGTCCACCAGGTGTCGGTCTCGGGAAAGCGGAGGTGGCCGCCTTTCGTAGCCACGATGATGTCGTCCGCCGGACCGGGCCATGAGCGGAGTGCATCCATCAGCGCCAGTTCGTTGACTCCGTCCCCGGCCCCTGCCGGTCCGTACACATCCGCGGTGTCGAACAGCCGTACGCCGGCATCGAGAGCGGCATGGACCGTCCGTCGCCCGCGGTCGACGTCGTAGCCGGCCACCTGGGTGATCGTCATGGCACCGAATCCGATGGCCGGTACCGCGAGGTCGCCCAGTTTCCGGCGTGGCAACGACGCGGCGCTCATTTGCCGACCGACGTCCATCCACCGTCGACCGGCAGGCATACCCCGGTCACATAGGTGGCGTCGAGTGCGAGATGTTCGATCGATCGAGCCATCTCGACCGGGGTGCACAAGCGACCCAGCGGTGTCCGTGCCTCCGTGGCCGCTACGTCGTAGCCGTCATCGATCAAGTCCTGGACCATCGGAGTTCGCGTATGGCCGGGCGCGACACCGGTGACGCGGATCAGGGGCGCCCACTCCATCGCGAGGTTACCGGTGAGTTGACGAACCGCGGCTTTGGCGGTGCCGTAGTCGGCTTGCCGGTGCCAGCCGCCGTACGCGGTGGTCGAGGAGATCGTGACGATCGATCCGTTCTTGCCATTCGCCAGCAGTGGCCGCGCGAACGCGCAGGCCATGATGAACGTCCCCAGGACATGGACATCGAACAGGCGCCGGACACCGTCGGGATCGAGTTCCAGTGCCGGGAGGTAGGAACCACGGATCCCGTGACTGGTCACCAGGACGTCGGGCGCCGATGACCGTGCGGATGCCTGCGCGAGTGCCGACTCCACCGCACTGCGATCGGTCACGTCCACCCGGTAGTAGTCCACCCCCGCACGGGCCGGCGGGGACGCGCCGAGATCGAAGACGCTCACCTTCAGGCCTCGTTCGAGGAATCGTTCGACGACCGCGGCGCCGATTCCGCTGGCGCCGCCGGTGACGACGGCATGATGTGCGACCACGATAACTACTCCTACTGTGAAAAGCGCCTATGCCCAGCGACTGTCGGACCCACCGCCGAGTAATTCGCCTCCGTGCCGGTGCAAGGGCGCGAACTCGTGTGCAACAACAGAGGTGTTTCTCGCTGTTCGATCTACTCCCGGCGCACCGGCTGGAAGTCGACACCGGGACGTTCTGTCGGCGGCGCCGAACGGGATCAACGTATTACCGGTGATGACGGGCAGCAACCAAAGCGTCCACAAGGCGGAACACTCGTATCGGCGCTCCGCGGATCGGAAACGGGGATTCTCCGGCTTCGGACAGGAGCCGGTCGCCGTCGGCGCCTATGGTGCGGACACCTGGTACCGGGGCGGCCCGCCCGGTACCAGGTCCAGGCCTCAGCGTGCGGGCACCGCGGCCGCGTCGCGCAGATCCTGGCCGCTGGTCTCCCGCACGCGGTGGATGGAGACGATCGTGATCGCTCCGCAGCACATCGCGAGGGTGATCAGCGGGATGCTGCTCGGCCCACCGGCCAGCAGTGTGCTTGCGATGAGCGGCGTGAAACCACCGCCGATCAGTGCCGCCAGCTGGTAGCCCATGGATGCGCCGGTGTAGCGGACCGCGGTGCCGAACATCTCCGACAGCAGCGCGCCCAGCGGGGCGAACATCGCTGATTGGATGACCTGGCCCAGTGCCATGGCGATGATGAGCAGTGGTACCGAACCGCTGTCGACGAGGGCGTACATCGGCCAAGCCAGCACCACGATGGCGACCGCACCCGACAGCACCACCGGTCGGCGACCGACGCGATCGGACAGCGCGGAGAACACCGGAATGGAGATGAGCGCGGTGGTCGACACGAACAGCAGGCCGGTGACGGCACTGGACCGTTCGTAGCCGATCGAAGTGGTGTAACTGATCATGTAGGTACTGATCAGTGCGGTAAGTGCGAAGGGTCCGATGCCGACACCGCACGCCAGCAGCAGGTTTCTCGGTCGGCGCAGCACCGACAGCAGCGGGATCTGCGGCTTCTCGACCGTATCCGCGGTCTCGCGGAACACCGGGCTCTCGGTGACGCCGATCCGCGTGTACAGACCCGCCGCCAGCAGGATGATGCTGGCAAGGAACGGGATTCGCCAGCCCCACGACAGGAGGTCGTCCTCGGGCAGCATGGCGACCACGGCCACGACCGCACTGGAGAGCAACGAGCCGATCGGCGAGCCCATCTGCATGACGCCGTTCCAGAAACCACGTGTGGACGGTTCGGCGTGTTCGGTCACCATGAGGGTGGCCCCGCCCCATTCGCCGCCGATCGCTACGCCCTGAACAACACGCAGCAATACCAGCAGCACAGGAGCGAGGGCCCCGACAGCCTGATAGGTGGGGAGCACACCGATGAGGAAACTCGCCGCGCCCATCATCACCATAGTCAGGACGAGCATCTTCTTACGGCCCAGGCGGTCGCCGAAGTGCCCGAACACGATGCCACCGATCGGGCGGGCCAGGTAGCCGGCGGCGAGTGTGCCGAAGGCGGCGACCGTGCCCAGCGCCGGGTTCGAGTCCGGAAAGAACACCTTGTTGAACACCAGCGCGGTCATGGTGCTGTAGAGCAGGAAATCGTAGTACTCGATAGCAGTACCGAGCAGACTGGAGGCCGCGACCCTGCGCAGCTGTGCGAGGTCGGTGGAAGCGGATTCCGGACCGGGTGCCGAACTCATGAAAGGTCCTTCCTCGGAAGTGATCAGGACCTCATCCTGAACGGCGGATCTCGGGGTGGCCGCGTTCTTTCCTGGTCAGTGGAATTCTCGCTCCCCCCGGGGGGCGCCCTGCGTTCCCGGCGGCGTTCCGTTGGTTGAGATTTTCGCCTTCCGTTCCCGACGGTCGGGCTTACCGTCATCGGCACAGGGCCGGCGGAACACCCACTGCTCGGGTCTGGGTCGAGGGCGTTCGTTTCCCATGGTTCGAGCGGCTTCGTGCCCGCCCTGCCGTGCACACTGTCCGGTCCGGATGGCCCGACCGGCTGTCGCCCACATCATCGCCAGAGGATCAGGAGAACAGATGAACAACGGGATACTGGATCGAGTCCGGCCGCTGCTGCCGGCGATCCGGGAGCGTGCCGCCGAAACCGACCGGGCGCGGCGGGTGCCTGCGGAGACGATTCGCGAACTGCAGGATGCCGGTGTCTTCGCACTGCTGCAGCCGAAGCGTTACGGCGGGTACGAGCGCAATCCCGGGGACCTGTACGCGGTGGTGCGGGCGGTGGCCGCAGCCTGCCCATCGACCGGCTGGGTGACCTCCGTCGTCGGGGTGCATCCCTGGCAGATCTCGCTGTTCGACGAAGCAGCCCAGGACGATGTGTGGAAGGAAACACCGGACGCGCTGGTGTCGTCGTCCTACGCACCGACCGGCACCCTCACCGAGGTCGAGGGCGGCTATCGGCTGACCGGACGGTGGAGCTTCTCGAGCGGCAGCGACCACTGTCAGTGGGTACTGCTCGGAACGCTGTGCCCGGGCAAGAACGGCGCGTCACCGGAATACCTCACCGCGCTCGTACCGCGCACGGACTATGTGGTCGAGGACGTCTGGAATGTCGTCGGCCTCTCCGGTACCGGAAGCAACGACATCGTCATCGACGACGCATTCGTTCCCGCTCACCGCGCCTACAGTTCGTTGGAGCAGAACGAGTTGCGGGGTCCGGGGCAGCAGGTCAATACCGCCCCGATGTACAAGCTGCCCTTCGGGATGGTGTTCTCCTACGCGATCACCAATGCCATCGTCGGCTGTGCCGAGGGCGCGTATTCCGCGCACGTCGAGCGAATGAAGGAACGGGTGCGGCTCTCCTATGGCGGGCAGAAGGTAGCCGCCGACCCGTTCGCGCATGTCCGGGTTGCCCGGGCCGCCGGCGAGATCGAAGCCGCCGCACTGACCCTGGACCACAATCTCGCCGAGCAGACCCGTTACGTCGAAGCCGGCGAGGAGATTCCCGAACGGGTGCGGTTGCGCGCCCGGCGTGACCAGGTGCTGGGCACCGAACGCTCGCTGCACGCGATCGAGATGTTGTTCGGGAACTCCGGCGGGCATTCGATCAAGCGGGACAACCCGATCGAACGGCACTGGCGTGATGCGCACGCCGGCAGTGTGCACGTGATCAACGATGTCGAGCGCGCGCTGGCGATGTACGGACGCGGCGAGTTCGGGGTGCCGATCGACGAGGGCATGTACTGATCATGTGGTATGACCTGTCCGAACTTCACCACGTCGGGCTCGTGGTCGACGACCTCGAGGAATCGGCCGCAGCGCTGCGCGAGCTGTACGGAGTGGACGTGGTTCTTTTCGCGGAGGCGCGCTACCCCTGTCTGATCGACGGTGTCCCCTACGACACGGTGCAGCGCATGGGACTGTCCGCGGGACCGCCATTTGTCGAATTGATACGCACAGTGCCGGGCTCACCGGTGTGGCAATCGCGGCCGGGCATCCACCACTTGGGCTTCGTGGTCGACGATTTGGTGGCGGCGTCGGGACAACTTTCCGCGAACGGCGCTCCGCTGTGGATGTCCGGTGGTCACGCTGGGGTGTCCCCGGGAGGCGCCGTCTACCACCGGGATCCGCTCGGTCAGGTGATCGAATTGCTCGACCGGGCGACCGCGGAACGTCTCGCCATCCGGCGGGCGAATGCGGCACCGGAGCGTTAGGGCTGTGTCGGCCGATCGGCGCCGCCGACGAAATCGCCCGGTTGTGTACGGATCCACTCGGTCAATTCTGTCCGGCGCGTGTGCGCTGGGCCTGCTTCCACTGACCGGACGTCCTCGGTGCCGCAAGATCCTTGCGTTCCACACTCGGCGGAGTCTGCATGAACGGAAGGGACCACGGAGTGCCTGAAAACAAAGGAAATCCGTTCGATCTGAGTGAGAAGGTCGTCCTCGTCACCGGGGCGGCTCATGGTCAGGGGGCCACGCACGCACGGGAGCTGTCGGCGCTCGGCGCGGCGGTGGTACTCGCCGACCTCGACGCGGCGGCACTCTCGCGCACTGCGGTGGATCTGATCGGACCGCAGTTATCGGTCACGTTGGACGTTCGTGACGCCGGGGCGTGGCGCGCGGCCGTGGACGCGGTGGTGGACCGGTTCGGGCGGATCGATGTGCTGGTCAACAATGCCGGGGTGACTCATAAGGCGCCGCTGGCGGAGTTGTCCGAGGCCGACCTGCGCTTCGTCCTGGATGTCGATCTGATCGGGGCGGTGCTGGGTATGCAGGCCGTGCTGCCCGCGATGGGCGCGGGCGGTTCGATCGTCAATATCTCCTCCACAGCGGGAATGACCGGATACGCGGAGGGCTTGGCGTATGCCGCGGCGAAGTGGGGGCTGCGTGGCGCGACTCGTTCGGCGGCGAAAGAGCTCGGCAGCCATGGAATCCGCGTGAACGCCATTTGTCCCGGCGCGATCGACACGGCGATGGTGTCGGAGGAGACCCGCGGTGGTGGGGGCGCCGTGGAGCGGCTGCCGATCGCCCGGGTGGGGCGCCCCGAGGAGGTCTCCGCGCTGGTCGCCTATCTCGCCAGTGATGCCAGTGGTTACTGCACGGGGCAGGACTTCGTGATCGACGGCGGGCAACTGGCGTAGATCGAAGGCATCCCGTTTGCCCGCTGTGACCTGCTTTACAGCGTCGTCATCCTGTGGTTACACTCACACCTGTCATATTCTGACAGATGGGCAGAAGCTGACCTAGGTCGGCTGGAGGTGTGCATGGCAACGGTGCGGATCGGCGAGACCCCCACAGCGATGATCGACCGGGTGGCGTCGATACTCGAATCCTTCGTCGGGCGGCGGCCCCTCACCTTGGCGGAGGTGGCGCGTTGCTCGGGTTTGCCGAGGTCTTCGGCGCATCGCATCCTGCAACGCCTCGTCGAGCTCGGGTGGGTGGAGCGCAACGAGTTCAGGTACGCACTGGGCTACCGCATGTTCGAACTGGGCGCGCAATTCACCCGGCAGCGCAGCGTCCACCGTGAGGCCCTGCCGGTGATGACCGAACTGCATCGCCGAACCGGCCTCACTGCGCATCTGAGCATGCTGACCGGTACGGAGATCCTGCACCTCGAACGTATCGGAGTCTGGCCGGGAGATGCCGGCGAATGGGGTGTGGGTGCGCGGCAGCCCGTCACCCGCACGGCCGCGGGCCGGGCGCTGCTGGCCGTCATCCCACGGGATGAATGGCCGGAAATCGTATTCGGTGCGGCTCCCACCTGTTACACCGTGCGTTCGGCCGTCCAATTCGACCGCGACATTGCCAGAATTCGGGATCGTGGCGGGGTGGCGGTCGACGCGCAAGGTTGTGTGCTGGGGGTGACCGTGGTGGCGGCGCCGATCACTGTCGGCGAGGGCGGATACTTCGCCCTGTCACTGTGCGGTCCGACCAAATCCCTCCGGACAGAGGTGGTGATCGCCGATGTCCGGCGCGCCGCCGCGGCCGTGTGGCGGCAGGCTTCCGGAATGCCGCCGACGCGCGTGCGCTCCGCCTCCGAGGGGCGGCCGTCCCCACCCTTTTCGCGGGCATGGTCACCCGATGCCGCGCCACTCGTCGGGTGACCGAGGAATCCGAGTGGTCCCGTCGGCCCGCCGCCCGTCCGATGATCGGAACCGGGCCTGCTCCTGCTACGACTCGCGGCCGGTTCACAAGTTCCTGATCGTTCCGGCCCGTCACATTCTGCACGGTCTGCCGGCAAGGGCGTGCGCACCTGGCCGGCGCCCTGGCTCGCGCGGTCCTTACGAGGTGATCACAGACTCGCCTTATGCGCTGACCGAAGATTCCGTGGTCTCCGATGGCTTCATCGGAAGATGGCACGCGACATAGTGCTGCGGACGGACCTCGCGGATCTCCGGTTCGGATTCGGCGCACAGGGCGATGGCCCGCGGGCAGCGGGTCCGGAATCGGCACCCCGAGGGTGGGTCGTGGGGTGAGGGTAGGTCACCGGACAGCGTATGCGTGCCCGGTGAGATCTGAGGGTCGGGTTCGGGCACCGCCGACAGCAGCGCGGCGGTGTAAGGGTGCGCGGGTCGGGTGTAGAGCGAATCAGGCGGGGCGATCTCGCAGATCTTGCCCAGGTACATGACGACCACGCGATCGCTGATGTTCTTCACCACCGCGAGGCCGTGGGCGATGAAGAGCAGCGTGAGATCGTAGCGATCTTTCATATCTTCGAGAAGGTTGAGGATCTGCGCTTGGACGGAAACGTCGAGGGCCGATACCGGCTCATCGCAGATCACCACCTCCGGCTCGACGACCATCGCGCGGGCGATGGAGATCCGCTGGCACTGGCCGCCGGAGAACTCGTGTGGCCGCCGGTCTCCCGCGGTTTTCGGATCGAGACCGACCGAATCGAGGATTTCCTCGACCATCTCGGCCCGCTGGGCACTGCTGTGCCGCCGGGCGACTTCCAAACCCTCGGCCACGATACGGCGGACCTTGCGCAGCGGATTCAACGACGAGATCGGATCCTGGAAGATCATCTGGATCGGTCGGCGGACCGAGCGCAGCTTACGTGCGGATCTGGTGGTGAGATCATCACCCTTGAACAGCACCTGACCCGAGGTGGGCGGCGGAAGCTGCATGATCGCCTTTGGCGAGAGTCGACTTCCCGCAGCCCGATTCACCGACGAGACCGAGCGTTTCCCCCTCCTGATGTCCAGGCTCACGCCGGAGACGGCATGCACCGTGCCCGAGTGAGCCGTGTTGTACTCGACCACGAGATTCCGGACGCTGAGCACCACATCGGTGTCGTCCGGGCGCAGGTGGGCAGTTCCCGATCCGGCCATCAGAGCACACTCCTCGAATCCAAGGTCAGTCCGGCAGCCGAGGCGCCCGCTGCCGTATTCGTCGCCAGGGCCGCCTCGCCGTCGGGCGTGCCCGCCGGATAGAAGCAGGCGAAGCGGTGCCGCGGTCCCCCGTCCGGTGCGGGGGCCAAGCGGGGCGTCTCGGTCAGGCACCGTGGCCGGGCATAGCGGCAGCGCGGTGCGAACGCGCAACCGGGTGGTGGGTCGATAATGGTCGGCGGCCGCCCGGGGATGGCCTCCAGCCTGGTGTGGCTGGGCGCCGCCAGCCGTGGAATGGACCGGAGCAGCGCCTGCGTGTAGGGGTGCCGGGTGGCGCGGAACAGTTCCTCGGTCGGTGCCTGTTCGACGACCCGCCCCGCGTACATCACGGCGATCTCATCGGTGCGGCCGGCCACGACACCGAGATCGTGGGTGATGAGCACCATGGCCATCTCGTTTTCCCGCTGCAGCCGGGCCAGCAATGTCAGGATCTGATGCTGCACCGTCACATCGAGCGCCGTGGTGGGTTCGTCGGCGATCAGCAACCGTGGGGAACAGGCGATGGCCAGCGCGATCACCACGCGTTGCCGCATTCCGCCGGAGAGATTGTGCGGGTACTGACGGAGCCGTTTCCGCGCGTCCGGGATACCCACCGAGGTGAGGAGTTCCGCGGCCCGCGCCGCGGCTTCGGCCCGGGACAGTGGTAGGTGCCGGCGCAGGGTCTCGGTGAGTTGCGCCCCGATGGTGAGCACGGGGGTCAGCGAGGTCATGGGGTCCTGGAAAACCATGGCGATCCGGGAGCCCCACAGCGCGCGGGCTTCGCGGCGGTCGAGTGCGGCGATATCGCGGCCGTCGATCTCGATGCGGGAACCGGGACGAATCGTGCTGTTGCGCGGAAGAATATTCATCACCGTGCGCGCGAGCACCGATTTGCCTGAACCGGATTCTCCGACGATCCCGAGTGTGGTGCCCGGTGCGACCGATAGATCGACTCCGTCGACCGCGCGGACCGTACCGCGCGGGGTATCGAACCAGACCCGCAGGCCGGTGATGGCGAGTGCCGATGGCGGAGAGGAGTTTACCGGCGCCGGATGTGTCGTAGTCGAGTGAGCTTCCGGGCGCATCCAGTACTGATAGGCCGGTTCGACCCCGTAGACCTCCGGACGGAGCAGCAGGCTCGTCTTGGAGGGCCGCCAATATCGGTAGGCGGTGGTGGCCACGAGCTCCCGGATCGCCGTCCGGTAGGCCTCGTCGACGACTGCGGGGTCGCTGGAGGAATGGGTCAACTCCAACGCCCGGTCCACGGTGGGGTTCGAATACTTCGCCGAGTTCCCGGAGCCCTTCGTATGGAAAATCCGGTACAGGTTCTCGGGATGCGCGGTGCCGAGCGAGGAGAGGATCAGGTCGTAGTTGCCGGAAACCAGCGCGCTTGCGTAACCGGCGCCGTCCAACGGCTCGATGACAAGCTCGAGCCCGTTGACCTGCTGGAGTTGCGCCTGCAGGACTTCGGCGACCCGGGTCAGGACCGGGCTGCCCGCGGTGGTGATATACGACAGGACGACCTTCTCGCCGCCGTGGCGGGCTCGGTAACTATCGACGAGCCGTTGCGCGCCGTCGACGTCCTTCGCGGGCCATTTCGCGGCCTCGTCGAAGAGCGGATGCCCCTCGGGCATGAAGTAGTCGGCGCCCTCGTCGCCGGGAAAGGCCGCTGCCAGTATCTGGTTGTTGTCGATCGACTTCCCGATGGCGGTGCGTAGATCCGGATCGGCGAGCAGGCCCCGGCTGCTGAGGCGCACGCCGTTTCCGCCGAGCAGCGTGGATTCGACGACCTCCATACCGGCTCTCCGGGCGCGGTCGGCGTACCTGTCGCTGACCACCACCATGACGTCCACTTCGTCGGCCTGTAATGCGTTGTAGCGCTGGTCGTCGGCGGGAATCGTCTTGTAGACGAATCTGTCCAGATATGGTCGTGGGCTGTCCCAATAGCCGGGGTTGCGTTCGAGGACCAGCTCGGTGCCGCGGGCCCAGGAGACGAAGACGAACGGGCCGGCTCCCACCGGAGCCGTGGCGAAATCCGCGCCCTTGCGTTCGATAGCGGTAGGGGAGCCGACGAACGCCAGCGATTCGGTGAGCTGGTACGGAAGCTGGTGGTTCACCTCCGCGGAGGTCACCGCCAAGGTCAATGCGTCGACGACCTTCCAGCTCATCGTTTTCGCCGCGGCCAGACTGGGAGAGAGCTTGCTCGGGTCCAGCGCACGTTGCCAGTTGAAAGCCACCGCGGCGGCGTCGAACGGTGTTCCGTCGGTGAAGGTCACCCCCGGGCGCAGCTTCAGCGTCCAGTGCTTACCGTCCTTGCTGGTGAACGATTCCGCCATACCGGGCCCGACCTCGCGAGTGCCGGGGTCGTAATAGAGCAGAGCTCCGTAGATAACTTGACAGGGGCCGAGCCCGATACCGATGGCACAGGTCACCGGATCCGCGGATTGGGACTCGGTATTCCACGCCAGCGTCACTGTCCCCCGCGCCTGGGTGCGCCGGCCGGCTGTCGCTGCACGGTCGCCACACCGGCACACGAGGTGAGCAGCAGTGTTGCGGCAGCTACCGCGCCCAGAGCGGAAGTCAGACGGTCTCGGATTCGCAAGGCATGACTCCTTTGTCATGAGGCGGCGGCAGCGCCGCAGTTCATGCGCTGTTGTCGATGTGGTCCCGGGCGGAGAGGTGCTGCCAGGGCCGCACCGGGCCGCTGCGCGCATGAATGGTGCGATTGCGGCGTGTGGTGATGTCTCGGATCACTTCGCGAGGGCTCAGAGAATTACGCCATCGGTCACCGCGTGTGACCAAAGCGTGTTCCGTTGAGCGGGAGACGAGCCGATGCTGCCGTTGAACGGGCGTAGAGCCGGTCGGCAAGCCTCGATTCCGTCGAGGAGTTGATCGCCCTCATCACGGGCGCGTGCGCAATATCGAGCGCGCACCGATCCTCGATGTAGTCCCGCTCGGCGGAAAGGTCCACCCGCGGCGACCGGTCCCGGCGCTAGGGTGTGCGGCGCGAGCCCGGCTCGTGAACCGGATTTCCGTTTTCCTGGCAAAGGAGTCCTCATGCCCGAGGCCGTCATCGTCTCCGCCGCGCGTTCCCCGATCGGCCGGGCCCGCAAGGGTTCCCTGGCCGGGATGCGGCCCGACGATCTGGCCGCCCAGATCGTGCGTGCTGCCCTGGACAAGGTGCCGGCACTCGATCCCGCCGTGGTCGACGATCTGATCCTGGGCTGTGGTTCCCCGGCCGGCGAGCAGGGTTTCAACATCGCGCGCAATATCGCGGTTCTGCTGGGCTACGACACCCTTCCCGGGACCACAGTGCACCGCTACTGTGCGTCCTCGCTGCAGTCCACTCGAATGGCGTTCCACGCGATCAAGGCCGGTGAGGGCGAGGTGTTCGTCTCCGCCGGCGTGGAAGCGGTGTCCCGGTACGAGAAGGGTTCGGCGGACAGGTGGCCGGATACCCAGAACCTGCTGTTCGCCGCGGCGCAGGCCCGCACCGCCGAGACCGCGAAGGGCGGCGCCGGCGTCTGGCGCGATCCGCGCGAGGACGGGCTGATCCCCGACGTCTACATCGCCATGGGCCAGACCGCGGAGAACGTGGCCACCCTCACCGGCATCACCCGCGAGGAGCAGGACCGCTGGGGTGTGCGCTCGCAGAATCGCGCCGAGCAGGCCATCGCCGCCGGCTTCTTCGACCAGGAGATCACCCGGGTCACCCTGCCCGACGGGACCGTGGTATCGACCGACGACGGCCCGCGTGCCGGTGTCACCTACGAAGGGGTTTCGCAGCTGAAGCCGGTGTTCCGCCCGGACGGCACCGTCACCGCCGCCAACTGCTGCCCGCTCAACGACGGCGCCGCCGCCCTGGTCGTCATGAGCGACACCAAGGCTCGTGAACTCGGCCTGACCCCCTTGGCGCGCATCGTGTCCACCGGTGTGTCGGGGCTGTCGCCGGAGGTCATGGGACTGGGTCCGGTCGAGGCCTGCCAGCGTGCGCTGGCGCTGGCCGGCCAGACGATCGAAGATATCGACCTGGTCGAGATCAACGAGGCATTCGCGGTGCAGGTGCTCGCGTCGGCCCGGGAGCTGAAGATCGACGAGGACAAGCTGAACGTCTCCGGTGGCGCGATCGCGCTGGGCCACCCGTTCGGTATGACCGGCGCCCGTATCACCACCACGCTGATCAACAACCTGCGGACCCACGACAAGCAGTTCGGCTTGGAGACCATGTGCGTCGGCGGTGGTCAGGGTATGGCGATGGTCATCGAACGCCTCGGCTGAGTCGGGGTGTGCCCGGCCGTGAGTTCCGGTCTCCGGGAAGGGCCGCCGTATCGCTCGGCAGCTGGAGCATCATGGTGAGCGACGGGGTCCGTTCCTTACCGCGCGCGGCAGGGCGGACGAAACCAACGGCCGAGGAGGTCTCCCGGGCATGCCCGGAATCAACCATGTCGTCCTGTATGTCGCTGACCTCGCGCGCAGTCTCGCCTTCTACGAGCGGGTGCTCGGGTTCCAGCGGCTTCCCGGAGCGTTCCCCGGGGGCGCGTTCCTGCGGCACGCGGGCTCGGCCAACGACCACGATCTGGGGTTGTTCGAGTCCCGTGGCGCGGCCGTGCCGGCTCCCGGATCGGTGGGGCTTTATCACGTGGCATGGGAGGTCGACACCCTGGCCGAGCTCTCGGCGGCGCGGCAGAGTCTGTCCGACGCCGGAGCATTGACCGGTGCGGGTGATCACGGGTCGACCAAGGCGCTGTACGGCCGTGACCCCGACGGCATCGAGTTCGAAGTGTGCTGGCTCGTGCCCGACGAACACGTCGCGGAAGCGCTTGCGGGCGCCTCGATGACCGCGCCACTGGACCTCGCGGCCGAGGTCGAGCGCTACGGCGCGGACACTCCGGGCGGCCCGCGCACCGACCCGGCGGTATGGGCCAGGGTCGCGGCCATGCGCTCCACACAACGCTGAGCCGGGACCGCCGCACCTCGATTGATGGACTGTGCCGCCGGGTCCCGCGTCGACAGATCCATTCACCGGGAGCGGGCGCCGCGGATCGGGCCGTCGCCTCTGACCTCGACAACGGATCTGCCGGGGCGAGATCACCCGACCCGGGTCGGGTGAGATACGAACCCGGCCCCCACGAGGAAGCGGTGTGTATCGGGAGCCGCCCGGTGCGGCCTTGCCCGCGGAGAAGAACCAGGTCAATGGGACTCGGTGGCGTGAGTCGTTGCCGAGAAATGAGGTGAGCAGGGGTAATGGGCACCTCCGGTGCCCATTCAGTGGAAAGACCATCGGATGTACCGGCGGTGCCGCGTCATGATCGACGGCGGTGGGGTATCGCCCGGTGCGCCGCCGGTGAACCGGCGGCCACGAACGCTACCTCCGGCGCCGGCGCCTGAGGTGCGGGTCGCGAACCATCTGAAAATTGTTCACCGAATCGGATCGGCAGGTTATATGTTCTCGGAACGCGCGTTCTTCTCCTTCATCGATCTCACTGATCCCAGTGTGCATCGCGAATACAACGAATGGCATCAGCTCGACCACCGTCCGGAAAACCTCCTGCTGCCGGGTGTCGCCTGGGGGGATCGGTGGGCCAGGCCGGCGGAATACACCGCGCTGGACCGGTCGGCGTCGCAGGAACTCGCCGATATCGACTACGTGGCGATGTATTGGTTCCGCCCGCCCTATGAGGAGAGTGTCGCAGCGTGGACGAAACTGGGTGAGGATTCCTTCCAGTGGGGCAGGGGTCCGCAACTCCCGGGGGTGAGGCGACCGCTGCTCGGGTTCTTCACACCCGTCAAGGGATACGCGGCACCGCGTATCGGAGTGTCGGCGGATGCACTGCCCTTCCGGCCCAATCGCGGGTTGCATCTCACCGTCACGCATTTCGAGGATCCGCACGGAGCCGAGGTCCACGAGCAGTTCCGCTGGGACGACCGCGTCGGCATTCCCGCGCTACTCGAATGCCCGGGAGTGGCGGGTGCGTGGACCTTCTCGCTGCATTCGCTCCAGAAACATCCGACCCTGACGCTCGGCCCCGGCAATCGCGAGTTCGCGCCGGGCTCGGTCCGTATCCGGCTGTTGTACCTCGACGCGGACCCGGCCGAGGTGACTCGGTCGGTGACGGAGTTGGAGCAGGGACTGGCCGCCGCGGGCGCCGATTCGCCGCGACCGGCCGTCGGGGAGACACTGTTCGACGGTCCTCTGCGGTCGATCATTCCCTGGCAGGACTGGTGATCGGTCGCCGGGACCGCCGGCCGGTGATCAACAGGACGGTGAGTATCGCGGCGGCCGCAGTGGTACCGGCCGCGATCCAGAACATCGTGGTGAAGGCCCTCTCCCCGGGATAGTGCTGGGCGCCGATCGTGATGGTCCAGGTGTTGGCGGCCGCGGCCATGGTGGCGCTGGCCGTCGAGGTTCCCACCGACTGGAGTAAGGCGCTGATGCTGGTGGCAGAAGCCGATTGTGTCACCGGCACCATCGCCATGATCAGAGTGGGAACGGCGGCGACAGTGAGGGACAGGCCGATGCCGACCACAACGGCTCCCATCAGCATCTGCCACGGCTCCCGGCTGAAGGGAACACGGAGCGCGAACGCCAGCGACAGCTCGGTCGCCGCCACCAGCAGTACCGGTTGGGGGCCGAAGCGTGCGATGGCGCGCGCGGCGATCGGCGCCGTGGCAATGCCGACGAGCGCGATGGGCATGAGCCAGAATCCCGCCTCCAGGACGCTCAGGCCCGCGCCGAACCCTGTCGCGGCCGGTAGCTGCAACAGCTGTGTCGTTATCAGGATATTGCTGAACAGCGCGAAGCCGATGAGCAGCGCGCACAGGTTCACCAGGAGCAGCGGCGGCCGAGCCGCCACGCGCAGGTTCACCAGAGGCGCGTTGGATCGGAGCTGCAGAGGTGCCCAACCCGCGAAGAGAAGCACGCTCGTTCCGGCCAGGAGCAGCGTCTCGCGGCTGGTCCAGCCCCACTGCCCGCCCTTGGACAAGGGTAGTAGCAGCGTGGTGAGCGCCCCGGCGAGCACGACGGCGCCGAGGAGATCGAACCTCTCCCGGCGGCGTGGCGGGGATGGGGGGACGACCTTCGCGACGACCAGCATCAGCACCGACCCGGCCAGGGCCACGGCCCAGAAGATCCAATGCCAGTCCAGGAATGTGACGATCAGGCCGGACAGCGGTAGCCCCGCGGCAGCGCCGATGGCCATCGAGGCGCTCATGGTTGCCACCCCACCGGGCACCCGGCGGGGTGGCAGGACATCACGCATGGTGGCCATCGCGACGGGAATCAACGCCAGGCCGCATCCCTGTACAGCCCGGGCGAGTACCAGGGGGAGCAACGCGTCGCTGAGCGCACCGAGAAGCGAAGCGACCACTACGAGCACAAGCGTGAGAACGAGCAGGGGCTTCTTGCCGAACATATCGGCGAGACGTCCGATCAGTGGTGTGACGACAGCTCCCGTCAGCAGGGTTGCGGTCACCAGCCAGGAAGCGTTACTCGCGGAGGTGTTCAACAGGGACGGCAGGGCAGGCAGCAGCGGTAGGACCATGGTCTGCTGGAGCGCCATCAGATATCCGCAGGCAGCGAGAACCACGACGATCCCGGTTCCGGTCCGGGCAGTGGCATATGGCGGCGGGGCGGGGTGCCGATCGGGCGATGCGTCGGGCCGGCGGGTACTCACCATCGCCCGAAGCCCCTTCGCTGTGAGCGAAGGTCGTGGCGGATCGGTGGCATCGTCTCAGGATCGAGCCCGGTCGAGGCCGTCGCAAGGACTCTCACCGCTCAGTGGAACCCTGTTGTTGCTGTGCCGCTGAATGGGAAGCAGCCGAGACCGGCGCCGCTGGTGTGCAATCTTGTGACGCGGCTCATGGTCGCCGTGGCGGCCGATGAGCGGAGCCAGGGTCCACACCCGGGGCGAGTGACGGCGACGATGTGGTCAGCGTTGCGCATGTCCCCGCCGGTGCTTAGGGCCGAAGCTTCGAGACGCATTCCGTGCAGAACCGGATATTCGGTGAGCGCAGAAGGATGGATGGTCGTGACCAGGCTCGACGAAGAGACCAGTGTCGGTGCCGCGTACCCCCTCGGCGCGCGGCTATCAGGGGACAGCGTTGATGTGCACGTGCGGATCTGGTTGTCCGGGTGTGCTTTCGAATACGTCATCGCGGCAGCAGGAGTCGGCAATCTGATCGCCGACTGGAAGCGACAGCGGTGGTGTGGGGAAATCGAGTTCTTCTCTGCTCCGCCGTCGGGCGTGCCGCGGATACCTTGCGAACGGCTGTACCTGAGTCGCTGACGCGTCCGCCAGCCGCCCGGGCGTTCCCACGGTCGGCGGGGTTCGCGGGTTCCGCCCGCCGCTGTCGGAAACGGTCGAAAGTCGACCTGGAAAACGGATCCGATCCCGTCCTGCCAGGGAACCCGTGGGTCGAGCAGGACCTTGTCCAGCGCGTTCCGGGCGACGATATGGTCCTCGGTGCTCATGACGGTATCGAAGTTTCGCGGATCCCTTCCATGAACAGCCTTCTGTGCTCTGCCTGATGTCCCTGCCCTACGCCGACGAACACACGACGCATATGGTCACCGCCGATGGCGAACATCTCCCCGGAGACAGGAACGTCGCGGTGCACGAGGACGCCGACGGCCGGTGCCGCGGACTCGGGCGGGTAGTACTGCGCCCTCCCGGCGGCGACAGTGTCGCCCATCAGGCCGGTCATCCGCGCTGCCGCGGTGGGCATCACAAAGTTGACCTCGATGTCCTTGTTCTCGGCCGCAGCGCGATAGGCGAGGTTGCGGGTGAGTCCCCACGTCGCTCCCTTCGCGGCGGGGTAGCCCGCAGAACTTCGCATGCCCAGGAACACCGACGAGGATACGTTGACGATACGACCGTAGTCGCGGTCCCACATATGCCGCCACACCGCGCGGGTGACGAAGAACGTACCGCCCGTCGCGACCATGAGATCCGCCTGATACTGCTCGTCGGTGTTCCCGGCCACGCTGTATGTGCGGTGAACGCTCAGGGCGCGGGGGGAGCCCCTAGAACGGCGATGTCACCCAACTCGATCCTGACGTCGAAGCGCCGGTGCACGATTCGCCAGCCATCGGGAGTGCGCCGCAGGCGATCATGATAGGTCCCGATGGACTCGTAGGGCTGGAAGTCGGCGCGCGCGCCCTCGCCGATGTGCAGGACACGGATGTAGCAGCTCGACACCGCCTCGTCGCCGTCGACGGTGATGTGGTGGTTCCCCAGCAGGTGCTGGGAGGGCCCGCAGGGGTCCAGATACCCGGAGATCGTCTCAACGAGGGTTGCCCGGCCATTGGCCTGGAAGCTGCCGTAGTCGCCGGTGGCGTCGGGGTGGAATACGTCCTCGAGCATTGGCCAGTCACGGGTGTCGAGCGCATAGCTGTACCGATTCAGCACATCGACGATGGCCTGGTGGTCGGATCGGTCAGGCATAGGCGGGTCCTTTCAGGGGGCGGCGCGGGCCGCCGATTGAGCGTTTGGGCCGTACGGTGTTCTCGTGTTGATCGCAGGTGGAAGGCCGCCGAACTACCCGCCCCCGGACCGCCAGCAGTTCGGCGCGGCGTAGACGTCGTCGAGCGGGCGGTAGACGGCGGCGATTGCGGCCGCGCAGGCGGTGGACGACCCGACTGAAGCCTCCGGGGTGGCGTCCTCCGCGTAGAGAGCGGCGCGATCGGCCGAGCAGACGGTGTTCAGGTGGGACTCGTACTCGCGCACCACCGCGGTGACCTGCTCCATGGCGACATGAAAATCCTTTCTCGGCGGCGCCTCCCGCCGCGGCGGCACTCCCATGGCACCAGAGCGGGCAGTCGGTGGAGAGCGTGTGTTCCGCTCGGTGGGAGGCGTTGCGCGGGCGGGGTGTCCCGCGGGCGCGGCCCGATCCGGTCTTGTCGGTGTGCGACTGTCTGCCTGGCTCTCACTGTGGTATCGATCGGTGACCATCGACTCGCAGAGCGGTCGTTTTATGGGATATTGGGTCTTGTGAGCAAAGAGTCGGACGACTTCGATGCCGAAGAACGGAAATCGCGGACGGACGCCGGCTTCGCGCGGACCGGTTCTGTTTACGCGCTTACCGACCTGTTGGAGAAGCATGGGGAGTCCACCAAAGCCCACGAGTGGGCTCGGCAGGCCGCTATCGCAGAGCGCGGGGATCTTCGCGCGGCCGCTGCGGCCGGGGATCCGGATGCGATGCACGAGTTTGCGAGGCTGCTGTTCTACTGGAACGCGATCGATGAGGCGCAAAACTGGTATCGGCGAGCCGCCGAGGCCGGCCACACCATAGCGATGTTCGAGTTCGGGCAGCTTCTCCACGGTATCGGGCCCAGTGGTGAGGCTCTCGAGTGGTTCCGCCGGGCTGCAGAGGCCGGCGTTGTCGAGGCGATGCTTCGTGCCGGCTCCGAGTTCGAGCTTCGAGGTGACCTCGACACAGCTGGTATCTGGTTCCGGCGGGCCACCGCCGCGGGCGAGGATTCTGCGGCGGGTTGCCTCGCGCGGGTGCTGGAGGCCGGAAGGAATACCGACGAAGCCGGAGCCGGGCACACCACAGATGATTCGAACCGCCGAGGACGGTAGTGACCCGGCCTGCAGATGCCACCGCGCGGAGGTACGCGCGAGCAATCCGATATCCGCCCCGGCCAGTTCGGACGCCCGTTGCCAGAGGCTCTGTGCGACGCGGCTCAGCCCTCAGATGTCGTTTTCGGGGCGCGAATAGATCGTCGCGCCGACTGACGAGAACACTGTTCCCGTGTCGGTCCGGCACAGCGGGTGGCTGACCAGAATGCTTTTCGGAGAAGGCGCATTCCTGTTGTTGTAATGATCGGGCCGGCTACCCGTTCATCCTATCGGTAGTCGACCACTCCGCGAATGTTGCGGCCGCCGTGCAGGTCTCGATATCCCTACGCAATATCGTCCAGCAAATACGTGCGGGTTACCATCTCATCCGACCCGGTTTCATTGTGAATCAGACATTTTCCTGGGTCCCACCTGGGCGGCGGGCCGCGGTCGCACCGAACTCCCGGGATGACTGTCACGCCGATCCATACAAAGGCGCCGCCGGCCGAATGCACTCGAGCGCTCGTAACGGTCACCGAGGCGACCACCCGTTACCTTGTTTGTGGCCCCGGCACGGGGGCCACGGTCGCCAGGTCCGCACCTTGTTCGAGGTCGGTGACGGCTCGGGCTTCGCTTCGGCCGGCCACCTCGCCTCCTACGCCGGAATCGCCCGGGTCACCCACCGTTTCGGGAGCTCGATCCGCCGCGAGCATCCCGCTCGATCCGGCAGCCACAAACTCGAACGCGCCTTGTTCTTCTCTGTGTTCGCTACACGACCCGGCCAGTCCCACCTACTACGACCGGAAACGAGCCGAGGGCAAGAAGCACAACGCTGCGCTCACCTACCTGGCCGGACTCCGTTGCGACGTCCTTTACGCCACGATCAAGAACGAAGAGCCATACCGCAATTCTTTCCTTCCTCGTGCAGCATGAACCTATGGTGCGCCTCACTACAGGGCGCGGAGATCACCGAGCTGTTGGACGCGGATGCCGTCTCAGGGTTGGCGACAATCGACGTGGATGGCTATCCGCATGTCACACCGATCTGTTTCCTCTGGGTCGCTGGCGCTTTCTACTTCACCAGCTACACCGCCCAGCCCCACATGCAACGAATTCGCACCAACCCACGCGCCGGGCTGGTCGTCGATGTTGAGGATGAGCCACGTGCCGACGGAGAACGGCCGAACCGGCAAGTGCGCGTTTTCGATGTCACGCTAAGCGTTGACGCCAGCGGCATCTGGACCCAACGCATCCGACGGAAATGCGGCGATCACACCGTCGCCCCCGGCTCCGCTGAACGCAATCCTGGCCGCGAGCGAGTCCTGATTACAGTGCCTGCACGCGACGTCACTGCTGTCGCGAGTATCTGATCCGTTCGTCCAATTCCTCGGCGAAACGCGTTGATAAAAACGATAGGGACACCCCGGAGCACGGCGAAGCAAACCGTGGCATCGAAAACGGGGGAGAGGAGTAGCAGCGGAAACGTGTACGCTGACGGCATGCACACCGAATGTGTGCAGAACTGCGCGTTTCCAGTGTCCTGGTCCCCCTCCGGACACATATCTCCCTCCTTCTACCTGCTGTTATTCGGTGTGGACATCAATTGCTTGCACTATATGTGCAGGTCAGAAGCGTGGGGGTTCAAGTCGGGTTCAGCTGAGAGCGCGTCTGAGAACTTGGGTGCCGGCCGGTCCGTAGCGCTCGAGATTTGAGTGAACTCCTGGTACTGCAGTGAGTGCTGAAGTCACCAGGTA
>JBFARE010000038.1:0-89356 GCA_040674215.1 Nocardia sp. NPDC050193
ACCCGATCAAGAACCGGCCCAACATCACTGGAAAAGTCAGTGGATGGAAGGATATACTCAACACGCTCGCCCTGTTCTACGGTGAGCGGATAACCGGAAACTAGCAGGGTAATTCACCGTTCTGCCCACAAAAATTCCGACACTCCCAGCTCGTGGGCATACGTGTGCCCAATGCGAGGAGGTTATCGCAAGGTCAACGACCTGGCAATACGCACGGCTACGGGGCCTAGTTTCGTAACGATGGGACCATGGTTCCGTGGTTCCATGTTCATAAATCGAGCTTGGGCTCAATCGGTCAATGCATCACCGCGTGGATGATCATGTCGGCGTGGAGGGTTCGGTGCGGGACTACGGGTTGTCACCTGCTGGTCAGGACGAGTTGTGGAGACGGTGGCGGGCAGGTGAGTCGCTCAGTTCGATGTCACGGTCACTCGGGATTCCGCTCCAGCATGTGCGCCGGTTCCTGGCCCAGACCGGAGGAGTCCGAAAACGACCCCGAGTCCGGCAGAGCCGGCATCTGACACTGACCGAGCGTGAGGAGATCTCGCGGGGCCTGGCCATGGGCCGCTCAGCGCGAATGATCGCGGTATCGCTGGGACGCTCGCCCTCGACGATCTCACGCGAGATCGCCCGCAACGGCGGCCAGAACACGTACCGGGCCGCGGCCGCTGACCAGCTGGCCTGCCAGCGGGCGCGGCGACCGAAACCGGCCAAGCTCGCGGCCTGCCCACCCTGGCGGGTGCTGGTGGAGGACAATAGTCCTCCATTTCGTGGCCGAGCTTGGCCTGGAGCGTGGCGCGCATATCGATTTCGGTGAGTATGCCGAATCCTTGCTCTGACAAGGCCGCGCGCGTGCGTTGCACCGCGTCGTCGAACGTGGTGGTCAAAGTAGTGGAAATCGCGAGTCCGGTGGTGGTGTCGGCCATCTGCTCATCTCCTGTTCCGGTGGGTGGCTATGGCCGCGCGGATTCAAATGCGCGGGTTCGTGCAGGTGGAGGAACCGACGGGGACGCCGAGACGTGCCATGATCAGCGTGGCCGGACACCAGCCGACCGCACTGTAGAGCAGCAGGTTCGCTCCGATTAGCATGGCAAGGACCAGCCACCACGGGGACAGCGCGGCGGCCAGTCCGGTACTCACCAGGACCAGAATTCCGGCAAGCAGCGGGACCAGGCGGTCGGTGGTCCATTCGCGGTGGCGTACACGGGTCGGCATATTCATCCGTCCTTCTGCTGACGGTTCCTGGACACACTGGGGTCAGGCCAGCGCGAGGAACAGTTTTTCCAGCTCGTCGACAGTCATCGGGTTGGTGTCCCCGTCCTCGCGATCGAGGCATTCACGCAAACCGGTGGCGACGATTTTGAAACCGGCCCGGTCCAGCGCCCGGGATACGGCCGCGAGCTGGGTGACCACGTCTTTGCAGTCGCGCCCGGCCTCGATCATCGCGATGACACCCGCGAGTTGGCCGTGGGCGCGGCGCAGCCGGTTGAGTATGGGAGCGATGGTGTTCTCGTCGCCGATCATGGTGTGTTTCTCCTCTTGACGTCCCCTACCTCATAATACCCCCCAGGGTATCGAGTCAGCGTGAGTCGGGCAGGGGCATCGGTCAGTGGTGAGCGAAACTGATGCTCGGCAGCACTCTGCGCAACCAGCGAGGCGACCACCACGCACCGTGGCCGGTCAGTCGCAGGATGACCGGTAGCAGGACCAACCGCACCACAAGCGCGTCGAGCAGGACCGCGACGCCGAGGATGATGCCCATCTCCTTGGGTGGCAGCGGCTGGGCCAGGGCGAAGGTGAAGAACACCGCGACCATGACCGCGGCCGCCGCGAAAATTACCCGCCCGGAGTGCGCCAGTCCGTCGATGTGGGCGGTCTTCGGGTCCTCGGTGCGCTCGTAGTGTTCTTTCGCGGTGGCCAGGAGGAACACGGTGTAGTCCATGGCGATCGCGAAGATCATGGCGAAGAAGAATACCGGCCCCCAGCCGTCGAGGAATCCCTGCGGGGTGAAGCCGAGCAGGCTCGCGCCGTGACCGTCCTGGAAGATCAGTTTCGCCACACCGAATGCGGCGGCGGTCGACAGCAGGCTGACCAGGGTGCCCAGCGCCGCGATGAGCGGAGCCTGCAGCGCGACCAGCAGCAGCACGAAACCGAGTACGAGGATCACGCCGACGATGATCGGCAGATAGTCGTCCAGCGCCTGCTGCAGATCCAGGTTCTCCGCGGGGGCGCCGCCGACGATCGCCTGGTCGGGTAGCCGCTCCCGCAGGTCGTCGAGGATCGCACCCATGCGTTCGTCGGAGGGGTCGACTTCGGGCAGGGCCTGCAGCATCACCAGATCCGATCCGTCACCGGAGGACTGGGCGGGGGTGACCATGGCGACGCCGTCGGTGGCCGCGGTCAGACGTCCGGTTTCGGCTGCGTCTCCGGCCGGGGCGACGATCTGCAGCGCTCCCGGCGCACCGGGGCCAAGTTGCCGTTGCACGAGTTCATACCCTTGACGCACCGGTGCGTCCGCGGGCACGACTTGGATCGAGGGCATCGCGACCTTCAAGCCCAGCACCGGAATCGACAGCCCGATCAGCACGGCGAGCGCGGCGACCGCGAACGGCCACGGGTGATTGTGCAGCGTCGCACCCCATCGAGCGAAACGCGGGGACCGGTGCTGTTGCCGTTTCGCGTACGGGAGCGCACCTGCGTTGATTTTGTTGCCCAGGGCGCCCAGCGTCGCGGGTAGCAGCGTCAAGGTGGCGGCGAGTACGAACACCACGGCCAGCATGATGCCGACGGCCATCGTGCGCACCGCCGGAGCCGGGACGATCAGCACCGCCGACAAACTGACCAGTACCGTGATGCCCGACAGCACAACTGCCTTGCCGGCGGTGTCCATGGTTTCGGCGACCGCCCGCCGGGTGTCGGCTGTTCTGGTCAGCGCGTCCCGGAAGCGCGCGACGATGAACAGGGCGTAATCGATCCCGAGCGCGAGGGCGAACATCATCGCGAAGTTCATCGCCCACACCGAGATGGGTGTGATCTGGTTCAGCAGCACCAGTCCACCGGCGGAGGCCACCAGGCCGGCGACGGTCAGCAGCAGCGGCAGCCCCGCAGCGACCAGGGACCCGAATGCCAGCACCATGATCGCGAGCGTCACCGGCCAGGAGAACAACTCGGCCTTGATCATCGCGTCGTGATTGGCCTTGTTGAAATCGCTCCAGAGGGCGGATGCGCCCGTCGGATAGACCTCCACTCCCCCACCCGACAGCGCCGTCAGAGCCTCTTTGTGGTCGTCGACTGCCCGGACCATATCGTCGGTGGATGCGTTCGCGCCCGCGATGAGGATCCCGGTGTGACCGTCGGGACTGATCGTCGTTCCCGGCTGCGGAGCGATCACGGGCCCGAATCGGTCGTCCCCGGCGAACACCTGAGTGATCTCGCCGATCACCTGGGTCATCGCGGGACTGCCGACGGTCTCGGTGCCGGAGTGCACGACCACCTGCACAGCGGCCGAGGAGTTCCCGCCGAAGTGCTGTTCGGCGACTTCACGCATGCGCACCGACTCCGACCCGTCGGCCTGCCAACCCGCGCCCGCGAGCGAGGTGAACACACTGGGCGCGGCCGCGCCGAGGGCGATCAGCACTATCAGCCACACCCCGAAAACCAGGCGCGCGCGCCCGGCCATAGTCGCACCCAGTCGCGCGAGCGGCCCACCCAACGGCGGGGGCGAGGGTTCCGTGGCGACCGTAGTCGCCACGCGTGTCGACCCGCCGCCTCCCCGATTCCAAGTCTCTTCGCTCATCGGCACACTCCTCCGTTCATATACCCCCGGTGGTATCCACGAGCCGACTATACCCCCAGGGGTATATTGGTGCCATCGGGCCACTCGTGCATCGCGCTTCCACGAAGGACTCGTATGAGCCGTCCCGGCCCACGAGCCGCACTGAAGGAGGAACGACCATGATCGAGATCGATCTGTATCTGGACCCCGTGTGCCCGTTCGCGTGGGTGACCGCGGGCTGGTTGCTCGACAGCGCAGCCGGCACCCACCGGATTACTCTGCGGCAGATGAGCCTGGCGGTGCTGAACGAAGGCAACGACGCCGATTCCGGCCACCAACCGATGATCGATCGCTCGCTTCGGGTGGGCAGAGTATTCGCCGCGGCAGCCGAACGGTACGGCGAGGCCGTCTTCACCACGCTCTACCGGGCATTCGGGTCACAACTACACATGGAAGGCCGACCGGCGGAAACTGCCTCGATCAATGCCTTGTCCGGCGCAGGCCTCGACCCCGCGTTGACCGGTGCACTCGACGACGCCGCGTATGATCCCGCGGTGGCTCGCGTTCACCGAGCAAGTCAGGACACGCTCGGCGGCCCGGGCGGTAGCCCGATCATTTCGATCGGCGGGCGCGGGTTCGCAGGACCGGTCCTCACCGCGCCGCCGCGCCCCGATCGGGGCCGTGCATTGCTCGAGGCCCTCGTCACCACGGCCACTGTCCCGGAATTCGCCGCTCTACATCGCCCTTACCAGGGACCGCCGTCCTTCTCCCCCACCGAAGACCGGTGAGACCCCTACCGGTTCTCCCCGTCCTTCGCGGGCCTACCGGAAGAATCGCGACCACAGGCCGCGCGGGCGGCGAGTTCACCTACGGCGCTTCGAATCCCGTCCGCCAGCATGGCGATATCGGGAGTCGTGTCGTAATCCCCGGTGATTCCGAACACCAGGTGATCGTGGTAGCTGAGAATCGCGATCGCGGTCCGCAGGCGCATTGCGATCGGCACCGCGGGCAGCAATTCCAGCACTTCACGGCCTTGGAGTGTGAGCTCGTGCCGCGGTCCTGGGACATTGGTCGCCACCGCGGCGACACCGCGCTGGGGCAACCGCGTCGCGAGTCGCAGAGTCCACGCCACTGCGGCGAAGGGTAGCCATTGCGCCAAGCCGAGGACCGTATGCTCCGCGCTCGCGGCACCACCGGATTTCTGGGTCTGCATGGCCGCATGGACGGCGCGCAGGCGGTCGACCGCGTCGGTTCGGTCGATCGGGAGGTACGGCAGAACTGCCGAGACCCGATTGTCCAGAACATATTTCGCGTGCTCGGCCCGCATGGACACCGGCACGAGTATGCGCAATCCGTGTGCGGTCGGTGTCTCGCCCCGCGCTAGTAACAGCTCCCGGTAGCTCGCGGTGATCGCGGCGAGAACCACGTCGTTGACGGTGACCCGGTACTTCGCGCCGATATCGGCGACCACCGGAAGCGACACCCGTACTGCGGTATATCGACGCCGGTGCCCGATGGGCCCGTTGAGCGAGGACACCGGCCCCGGTTCGAACACGGCCGCGCCGACGGGAACGAGGCGACGCACCGTACCGAAGGCGATCCCGGGCATCGACAGCGGAAGTTTCAGTAAGGCCGAGAGTTTGGGTGGCCGGTGTGCACGACGGGCAGGTGTCCGCTTGCCCGCGGCCGACGGCGGCGGATCGCAGAGGTTCGCGAATACTGCCACTCCGGAGATTCCGTCCACCAGGCTGTGGTGTGCTTTCAAGACCAATGCCCAGCGGTCCCCGGTCAGGCCCTCCACCACGACGCATTGCCACAGCGGGTGGTCGCGATCGAGACGCTCTTCGATTTCGGTGGCCACCAACTCCCACAGTGTCTCCTCGTCGCCGGGTCGTGGCAGGGCTGTCCACCGAATATGGTGAGCGATGTCGAAGGCGGGATCATCCTCCCATTGCGGGGCGGTCACATCGAGTGGGGCACGATGTACTCGTTGCTTCATCCGGGGCATTCCGCCGAGCCGCTGCCCCAGGGTCGCGGTGAAAGCATCGCGTGAGGGCGGCGGACCGTCCAGGATCGCGACAACCGCGATACCGAGGCTGATCCGCCGATCGGCGTCCTCCAATTCGATGAAACCGGTATCGAGTGCACGGAGCTCGGTCATGACACACTCCTGTCACGAGGGAGTTGCCGCACGGTCGGCACACCGCCGGTGGTTGTGGCGCAGATGTCGGACCGGCCGGTCATGGTCCTCATCTCGCAGCGGTATCCGCGCCGGAAGCGAGCGCCGACACTGCGCGGAACCCGGAGTCGAGGCAAGCGGTGAATTCCGGCAGATCCGGCACCGCCGCCGTATCGGCATTGATTCCCACACAACATGTTCCGAGGTAGGAGATCAGGGTCGCGTTGAAGGCGGTGCCGATGGTCGGACCGAACGCGTGGATGCTCTCGACCTCGGCGCCCGCGAGGTAGAGCGGGATCGGTGAGCCCGGTACGTCGGAGGCGACGAAGTCGATGTGCTTCAGCATCTGCGCCAGCGCACCGCTGGGCAGGCGGTTGAACACGGCCGCCACGGCATTGGACAGTGGGATGGCGGGTTCATGGCGCCAGCGGTCGACGAGCTCGTGCACCACCCACATCAGATCCAATACGTCGTCGGTGTGGACCGGAATACTGAATCTGGCGAGGGTGATCCGGTTTCCGCCGATCGGATCGTCTTCGGCTCGGATACTGATCGGGACCGTCACGCGCAGCTGCTCTATCGGCGCGTCGTATCGAGCGTGGTAGGAACGCAATCCCAGCAGCAGGGCGGTGAGGAAGGCATCGTTGACGGTGCATCCGGCCGTGAGTGCGGCTTCGGTCAACTGTCGGAGCGGCACCTCGAGTACCGTCAACCGCCGTCCGAGACTGCGTTCGGTCATCACCGGTGACATCGTGGTGACCACAGGACGGGCCAGGCGCGCCAGCGAGGACGTGAGGGCCGCGCCGCCGCGCGCGGCGGCGACCGGATTCCAGGCCGCTCGTCCGAGCGCCGCCACCGCAGACACTCCGCCGCGTAGCAGTCCGTACCCCGTCGACCAGTTCCATGCCAGCGTATCGGCGACCTGTCCGGCCACGGACCCGCTAGGGCCGCGGACCGGTCCGCGTTCTGTCCCTTCTCGGGTGATGTCCAGTATCTGTCCGGCGATCTCCATACCGCCGACGCCGTCGGTCAAGCTGTGGTGGACCTTGAGAACTGCCGCCGTGCGCCCTTCGGGCAAACCGGTCAACAGGGTCAGTGTCCACAATGGGCGGGCGGGGTCGAAGGCTGTCATCACGTCGTTCCGGGCGAACTCGAGCACGTCCGACCGGTCCGCCACACCTGGCAGCGCGGCGCGGCGAAGATGCCAGGACAGATCGAAATTCGGGTCCGGTTCCCAGCGGGGCGGGGCGAGTCCCAGCGGCACCGTGGACAAGATGTGCCGGAACCGCGGGACCACCCGGGTCCCCCGGTCCACTACCCGCACCACCGTGTCCCATTGCGGCTCCGCGTCGAGAACGAGCACCGAGACGATGGTCGAACGGAGCACGGGATCCTGTTCCATGCTCCAGGTGAACAGGTCCGACTGGGTCATATGAGAGGCACCGGAACCCATCCTCGGCTGCTTTCGTCGTGGGCGGTCGGTAGGAACGTCGTCATCTTCACTGTTCCCCCACCGTCTGATCGCCGGCAGAGCCGAAGGTCACCGATCCGCGGTATCGGAACCGCCACGCCGTCCACCGGATGGAATGGACTATCGCCTTTCGGCCCCCGGGTTCGTGACAAACGACAGGCGTGCCGGGCCGGGAGGGCTTCTAGCCTGGGCATACTGTGCCCCGTCGAGCCGAAGGGACTCACGACATGGCCGCCCACCGCACGGACCGACCACACAATCTGGCCTCCGCTGCCGTCGTGGTGGGTACCGACGGTTCCGCCGCCTCCCACCGGGCAGTGCACTGGGCCGCGGAAACCGCGGCCCAGCGTGGCCGGACCCTGCACATCGTGCACGGGCTCGATCTCACGGCCGCCGCGGCCGCACTGGGCTCCTACGACGTGCTGGCTCCCGGCGTCATCGACAACATCCGCCGGTGCGGGGCGGAGTACATCGCCTCGGCGACGCACCTGGCCAGGGCAGTCGCTCCCGGCGTACGGATCCGTTCCGAGGTCTGCGAGGCAGAATCCGCGCGCCTGCTCATCGCGCGATCGGCCGACGCGCATATGGTCGTCCTCGGCGCGGCCGGCGACAGCGGGACGTTTGCCCACCTCGGCTCCACGCTGCTCGCTGTCGTCGCACACGGGCGAGGGACCGTGGCAGTGGTCCGGCATCGTGGAGCCGAACTCCGGTCCGGCGGCGGATACCCGGTGGTGGTGGGCATTGACGGCAGTGCCCGGAGCCAAGCTGCCCTCGCCGCTGCCTTCCACGAGGCAGCCGAGCGCAGGACCCGGCTGGTGGCGGTACACGCCTGGTGCGATCAGCGCTTCGATCGCTTTGCCGGATACCCGAATACGATCACCGACCCGGCAGTAGCCGCCTCCGCACAGACCCTCCTGTCCGAACAACTCGCCGGTTGGCAGGAGAAATATCCCGATGTCCCGGTCATCCGCAAGGTCTACCCCGCCGGACCGGTTCATCAGTTGATCGAGTGGTCGAGGTTGGCGCAACTGGTGGTCGTCGGCAACCGCGGCCGGGGTGGGTTCCGCGGCCTGTTCCTGGGATCCACCGGCAATGCGCTCGTCCAGCATGCGCACTGCCCGGTCATGGTCGCCCATACCGAACAGCACCGCTGAGTGCTGCTTCCGACCCGCGAATTGTCCCGCGCCTCACAGCTCATCGTGCGTCCCGCGCACGGACGATGATCATCGGAGTATCCACGGCGTGCAGCAGCGCGTTGCTCGTCGAGCCGAGCAACATGCTCGGGAAACCGCCGCGCCCGTGGCTGCCCACGACGACCAGTTGCGCGTCGTCCGAAGCGTCGAGCAGCGAGCGGACCGGCCGGTCCGCTGTCACGATCCGCTGAACGGGGACGTCCGGATACCGCTCACAATAGCCGGCGAGGTTCTCGGCCAGCTCCGCTTCCGCCGATGCCCGGGCGCTGTCCCAGTTGCGGACCGGGATATCGAGCCCGCTGGTATCGCTCCAGGCATGCAGCGCGGTCAACCCGACTTCGCGGCGCGCCGCCTCGTCGAAGGCGAGTTCCACCGCCGCGACGCTGTTGCCGGTGCCGTCGACGCCCACCAGCACCGGCCGGCCGGCCGACACCACGTCCAGTGGAGTGTCGGCGTGGATCACCGCGACCGGGCAGTGCGCGTGGCGGGTGACCGCCGTACTCACCGATCCGAGCAGGCCGCGTTGGAAGGCGCCCAGGCCACGGCTGCCGACCACCAGCATCCGCGCCGTGGACGACTGCGCGATGAGTGCGGGCACGATGAGCAGATCGGTCGCCTCGGTGGTGACGGCGAGTTCGTCGCCCGGGGTCGCTGTCCGGGCCACGTGCGCCGCCTCGGTGAGGATTCGCTCACCCTCTTCGCGCATCCACCGCAGATCGTTCTCGGTCGCGATCGCTTCGGGTCCGAAGCCGGACGGAATCGTCCACGAATTGACGAGGTGCAATCCGCAGTGATGCATACCTGCTTCGACAGCGGCCCAGGCAACCGCCCGGTAGGCGCTCGGGGAACCGTCCGCCGCCGCGACTATCAGCGGCTCGGAGTGTTCCTGCGGGCCGGATCCATGGTCTGCCATCGGCTTTCCTTTCCTGCTAATCCCTCATCGGCCGACCGTGCACGACCATGAGCGGGCATTCCGCCGCGTACAGCAGCGCGACTGTGGTCGCCCCCAAGACGGTGCCCGGGGCTCCGCCACGTCCGCGGCGGCCCACGACCAGCAGCTGGGCCCACGCCGATTCGGCGGTCAGCGTCCGCGCGGGCGCATCGGTCCGGACGACCCTTTCGACTTTTACCTGGGGATAGCGCCGAGCGGGACCGGCCATCCACCGGCCGAGCAGAGCTTCGTCGGTGGGACGCCTATCTGTGGGTAGAGCGATTCCGCTGGTATCGCTCCAGGCGTGCACCGCCACGAGCCCCACCCCGCGACGCGACGCCTCGGCGAAAGCGGTTTCCAGCGCGACCAGGCTGTGCGGGCTGCCGTCCACCCCGGCCGCTACCGGTTTGTTCCGGGAGACCGGGTCGGTGCCGGACTGTCCGGATACGACCGCGACCGGGCACTGCGCGTGCGCTGTCACCGCGGAGCTGAGCGAACCGATGACCGTCGGGGCGACCCCACCGCGGCCGCGCCTGCCGACAGCCAGCATCGCCGCCCGCACAGATCGGTCCAGCAGGGTCGGGGTGATCAGTTCGAAGGTCAGCTCTGTTGTGATCGGCACCGAGCCGCCGGCCGTCGCGCGTGCTGCTCGCACCGCTTCGTCGAGCACCCACTCCCCGTCCGCCCGCAGCCACTCGATCTCCGCCTCGGCCGGCACCGAGGTCCCCGAACGAGGCGGCAATGCGCACGAAGTGAGCAGGTGCAGCCTTTGCCCTTGCAGCCGGGCTTCCAGCCCGGCCCATGCCGCGGCACGCAGCGACGGTAGCGAGCCGTCGACACCCACCACGATGGGTGTGCCGGCTCTCTCGGCCTGGACCTCTGCCATCGGTTGCTCCGTCCTGGTCCGGCGGCACGTAGCCGGTCTTCACCTACCGACGAGCGATCTAGCGCATGGGCCCGATCACCTCGTCGAGCGGGCGGCGCGGCGAGACCGGGATATCATCCGCGCCCGCCGGCGCCGACCCGATCCGGACGACCAGCTGCGGATAGCCGATGTCCTCGAGCACCCGGCCGCGCACCATCTCCCGGGTATCGGGCAGTTCGAAGGGTTCGGTCATCGGGCAGGTCGCCATGCCGAGCATCGTGGCCGTCAGCAGCACTGCGCTGCCCGCTTCTCCGGCCCGAAGCCGGGACAGCCGATCGTCGGAGTCGGTATGGATCAACAGGAGGCTGCCGCCCTCGGTCATCTCCCGGACACCGGATTCGCGCAGTGTGGCGCCCGCGAACTCGCGAGTGAGCGGGTCCGCGCCCACGGGTACGGCGTTGCGCGCTGGTACACCGTCCGGTGTGGCGTGATGGCCGCTCCACATCGAGAGTTCGGCGCGATAGTCGGGGTCGGTCCGGTGCTTTTCGGCGGCCCGCGCGAACGCCGCCACCAGGACCGGACGGTCCGCGTCGGCGGTGATCTCACGGATATCGGCGCCCTGCTCGGTGGCCGCGGCAGCGAGTGTGGCGAGATCACCGGCCGGGGTCTCCCGGTCCGAAACCCGGCGCCGGTCGGTATGTCTGCGGTTTATCGCGCGCGCGAGCTCTTCGTCGTCCGCGGTCGGAGTCGCGCGGGCGAATTCGATCGCCGCGAGGTGCGCCGGATCAGCGGGGTTCGGGAGCCGGTGGACGATGGTTCGCCACCCCATCGATTTGGCCGCGACGCGGAAGTGGTGCAGCGCCACCCCGCAGCTGAGGATCTCGTCACGTCCGTCGGGATCGGTATGCGGCAGCCGTCGGCTGTCGTCGGCATACAGGTGAACGGTTCGATCTCCGATCCGCCACTGCCACGGTTGGGTGTTGTGCACCGAGGGTGCCCGGACGGCCAGCGCCAGGGCGGCACGAACGGCGTCGGTGTCCGGATGAATCCCGGCCATGATGGGTCCTCGCTCTCGGATCGGCGTCTTCTTGCGGAAGTTCCGGTCATGCGGACGGCACCGCCGCGGTCACGACGGTGCGGGAAGGTTCAGGACTTGTCCCGCGGTGGCGCCGCCGTCCAGGACGAATTCCGAACCGGTGGAGAAGGTCGCTTCGGTGATCAGGAAGCGGACCATCGCCGCCACCTCCTCCGGTTCGCCGAAACGCGGCAACGGCTGGGCCGCGGCAACCGATTCGTCCATCACCTCGGTCATCGGAGTGTGTATCGGGCCGGGGTGGACCGAGCACACCCGGACACCGGCCCGGCCGAGTTCGAGCGCGGCGGCTTTGGTCAGCCCGCGCAAACCCCATTTGCTCGCGACGTAGGCGCCGAGTCCCGCGTACCCCATCAAACCAGCCGTCGACGAAATGTTCACGATGACGCCGCCGCCCGCCGCGCGAAGCCGGGGAGCCGCGTAGTGCATACCCAGCCAGGCGCCGTAGAGGTTCACATCGACGACATGGCGGAAGGCCATCGGCGATTCCGTTTCGACGTCGCCGAAATCGAGGATTCCGGCGTTGTTGACCAGGATCGCCAGCGGCCCGTACACGGCCTCGGCTTCGTCGAGGACCCGCCGCCAGTCCGCTTCGTCCGTGACGTCGAGCCGTTGGAACAGCGCGTGGGGTCCCACCGACTCGGCGAGTGCTGTACCGGCGGGTTCGAGCAGGTCGCCGATGACGACGTCGATACTGTCCTTGGCCAGGGCGCGGACGATGGCGGCACCGATACCTCGGGCGCCGCCGGTGACGAGCGCGCTGCGGCCGGTGAATGCGCTCATCTCTGCACCTCTCGTCGCCGGATCATCAGTCCTCAGCCTCCCGTTTTCCCCCGCCCGCCGAGACAGTCGAAAGTCACCTGTACTGGTGTCCTCCGGCAGCAGATGACGCCGCGCCGCCGATCCGGCCGAGCGGCCCGCTATCGAGACTGTTGTGCGCGGCGATCGGCTTCCTCGGACGCCAGATGCTCGGCCCATGACCTGGCGCGGTCGAACTCACCCGGGGCGAGGGGGCCCGTCATCCCTACGACGTAGAAGTCGATCGGGCGCCGGACGAGTTCGAACCCTGCCCGGCGCAGCCGTCTGCCGATACCGCGAGCCGCGGATCCCGGCAAGTGGCCGGGGTGTTGCATCTTGGTCCCGAACGCCGCCGCTCGTGCACCGGCCGAGGTCCGGTGTTCGGCCTCGAGCCATTCCCGGATACCTGTCGCGCCGCCTGTGACGTCCGGGCCGCCGAATCGGTCGGCCGCCTCCTGGCGCGTTCGGCGGCGGCTCAATCCGAAGGCATGCGTGGGACCGCCGACGACGAGCAGATCCACCGGCGAGTGAGAGGTGGGCCCAGGGGCGGCCACGTCCACCGATTCGACCTCGGCGAATTCGCCCAGGCCCCGGGCGATGGCGGCGGCTGCGGCCTCGGTGTTGCCGAAAACGGACTCGTAGACGACGCGTGCACGCATATCGGATCTCCTCAGCGTTCTGTGAACAGCGACTGTGTGTATCGCGTCTCCGAAGCTAATGATGGAGGCGTCGCGCCAACAGAGCCGAAGGAAGGGATTGTCGAGTGACCTTCGGTCATCGAACCCAGCGGTCGACGCAGTGGGCGGCGCCCCGGAGATCGCGCAGCACGCCGATGGGAGGGTGGTACGAGGAGGTGCAGCGCCGTCGCGGAGCAACCCGTTTCGCTTCGACTACAGAAGACCTGCCGCAGAGTACTTAGTCCCCTGATGCCGCCCCGATTCCGGCGGCGAGGATGGGCACATCACCGAAAATGTGACATCAGGGAGGCAACCATGACGACCGCGCAGGCTGTGATGCACGAAGAAGTGGCCCATATAGGGGTCCGTGACACGCTGGACATCGCGGCGCAGCAGATGCGTCAACGCGGCATCGGCGCCCTGCCGATCTGCGACGGCGAAGGCAACCCGGTAGGCATCGTCACCGATCGCGACATCGTCGTGAACTGTGTCGCGCTGGGACACAACCCTGCTACTGCCACCGCCGGTGAGTACGCCCAAGGGGACGAACTGCACACAGTGGAGACAGGTACCGATATCGGCGAGGCTCTGGCACTGATGGAGCGCTACCAGATCCGTCGGCTCCCGGTCACCGACCACGGCCGGCTGGTGGGCATCATCACCGAAGCCGACCTCGCCCGGGAACTGTCGGAGCAGGAGGTCGGCGAGTTCGTCGAGGCGATATGCGAACCTCAGCTGCCCGCCCAGGCCGAAGCCCCCACGGCGTAGCCGTCGCCACCGCTCATGGGTTCGGATCGCGGGAGACCGTAGCGGCGCGCGCCGCAGCCCCTTTCATCGGCGCTGCTGTCCGCTCCTCGCCGGCGAGATCATCCCACACCCGGCAGGCCGCCGAGACCGACAACACCCGAGGCGCGTCGGTGTCGATATCCACCGCGTCCGGCCAGGGGTCCACGGTACCGGCCAAAGCGGTGGCGATCTGCGGGGTGGCCTCGGAGAGACTGTTGCCGCGGTGCCGGATCCGGTCGTGCGCCACGGTGGCCGGACAGACACAGCGTATCGACCCGATACGTGCGCCCGCGGCCGATGCGGCGGTCTCGGCGATCTTTCGCCGGCCGGCATCGAGCCAGCTGGCGTCCAGAACGACCGAGACGCCGGCACTGAGCAGCGTCTGCGCCCGGCGCACGAGCTCGGTGTAGACGCGGTCCCTGTTCGCGAGGGAGTACGCGCCCCGACCGTAGACGCCGCTTTCCCCGGCGATATCGCCGGTGGACCGTAGCTCCCGGCGCAGCCCATCGCTGGACAGCACCGCGGCCCCGGTCCGCGCCGCCAGTCCGGTGGCCAGTGTGGATTTGCCGGAACCGGGTAGACCGCCGACGAGGACGAGTCGCACCGCCGACCGTCGCAGATGGCCCACCGCGATCCGGAGATGCCGGTGCGCGCGGTCACCCGCGGTGGCATCGCCCTGCCCGGCCCGGATCGTGTCGACCTTCGCACGGACCAGCGCACGGTAGGCGATGTAGTGGTCGACCAAGGATTCCGGGGCGGTGTCGCCGGATCGGCGACGATATTCCCGCACAAGGTTATCCGCGTGTTCGTGGTGGCCCAGGAACTCCAGGTCCATAGCGAGGAACGCGATATCGTCGAGGCAGTCGACATAGCGGAGCCGATCGTCGAAATCCAGGCAGTCGAGAATCCGGAACCCGTCGGACAGTTCGAAGATGTCCTCGGCGAGGAGGTCGCCGTGGCCGTCGACGATCCGTCCCCCGGCAATGCGGGTCTCCAGCAGCGTCCGCCGGCCGGACAGGTACCGCTGCGCGAGTGTCCTGATCGTGTCGAGCACATCTGGGTCGAGGACATCGCCCCACTGTTGCCGCATGCTCGCCACAAGGTCGTTCCACCGCTCCGCCAGCGCCTCGAGGGTGCCGGCGCGGTCGATATCGGGTCCACGCCGGGCCGTGGTGTGGAATGCCACCAGTGATTCCACCAGACCCGACAGGTCGGGAGATCCACCCGAGCGGCCCTCGAGCCGGTTGGACAACCGGGATTCCTCGGGCAGGCGGCGCATCACGATCACCGGTTCGTCCGGCCCACCGGTGGGGTCGGTGAGGTGAGCGACGCCCAAGTAGATATCGGGGGCGAGTCTGCGATTCAGTTCGACCTCACGCGCACAGGCCCGCTCTCGTAATTCCGTGGTGCCGAAGTCGAGGAAATCGGTCGTGATCGGTTTCTTGGCCTTGTAGGCCCGGCCCCCGTACAGCACGACAACACCTGTGTGCGTTTCCCGCAGCTGAACGAATGTTCGCCCGACGGTCATCGCGGACCGGTAGCCGCACGGGCGTGGTCGAGAAGTAACCGTCGTTCGGCGGCATCGATCGCACGGCGCGCGGCAGGGACAGCGTCGGGCGTGACCGATACCGAGGTGATCCCCATCCCGATCAGTTGCTCGATGAACTCCGGGTGGCTGGACGGCGCCTGCCCGCACAGCGAGGAGGTGATCCCCAGGGTGCGGGCCGCGGACACGATATTCGAGATGGCATCCAGCACAGCGGGGTCGGATTCGTCGAACAGCGGTGCGCACTCGACTGAGTCGCGGTCCACTCCCAGGGTCAGCTGGGTGAGGTCGTTGCTGCCGATCGAGACTCCATCTATCCCCAGGCCGACGTATTCGGGGAGCCAGTAGAGGACCGAGGGGACTTCGGCCATCACCCAGCGATGCATACCGCGCTGGTGGCGAAGCGGACCGGCATCCACCAGGTCCAGGCACGCTTCGAGTTCCCACCGGGTCCGGACGAACGGGATCATCAAATGCAGGTTGGGGGTTCGTTCCCGGACCTCGGCCAGTGCGGTGAGCTCCAGCTGGAACACCTCGGGATCCTGGGTGTAGCGATAACAGCCGCGGTAGCCGATCATCGGATTGTGTTCGAGCGGCTCGTGGCGTTCCCCGCCGTCGAGCGCCCGGAATTCGTTGCTGCGCAGATCGGTTGCGCGGTAGATCACCGGACGCGGGGCGAACGCGGTGGTGATATCGGTCAGGGCACCGACCATACGGTCGAGGAACGCGCGTTGCTCGCCACGAGCGATCACTTCGCGCGGGTGCATATTGTCCAGCGCCCGGGTCAGCAGTATCTCGGCACGCAGCAGTCCGACACCGTCGGTATCGGCGGCCGCCGCCCGCCGCGCGGCTTCGGGCAGGGCGATGTTCACATACAGTCTGGTCGCCGTCGGGGTGAGTGGCGTGTGGACGGTAGCGGCCTGGTCTGCGGGCGCGGTGAGTACGGGAGTGCTGGTGGGCCTGCCCGCGCGGACCTCACCCGCCGAGCCGTCGACGGTGACCGTGTCACCGTCGGCGAGGGCGGCGGTGGCCGATCGTGCGCCGACCACGCAAGGCACTCCCAGTTCGCGGGCGACGATCGCCGCGTGACAGGTCATTCCACCGCTGTCGGTGACCACGGCGGCTGCCCGGTTGATCGTCGGTAGCCAATCCGGGTTGGTCATGGGGGCGACCAGGATTTCGCCCGGCTTCAGGGCGTCACCTTGGTCGGGAGACGACAGTACGCGCACGGTTCCTCCGGCGGTGCCGGGCGCGGCGCCCAATCCGCGCACGAGCACCGTTGCCGGCGACAGATCGGGGGAGGAAGCAGGTCGCGATTCGCGCAGAGTGGTGATGGGTCGGGCTTGCACCAGCCACAGTGAATCCTCGTCGTAGACCCACTCGACATCTTGGGGTCGGCCGTCGTGGTGCTGTTGTACCGCCATCGCGAGCTGAGCCACCTCGACGGCTTCGTGCTCGGTCAGGGCCGGCGTCGTTTTGTCGTCGTCGGCGACTTCGATGCGGCGGTCCCCGTCCGGTCCGGCGACGATGGCGAAATCCTGGTGGCCGGGCCGGTGTTCGAGTAGATGAGGGCCGGCGGTGTCGAGAATGTAGGTATCGGGACGGGTGGTCCCGGACACCACGACCTCTCCCTGGCCGCGGGCCGCATCGATGACGATGCGGTCCCGGCGGCCGGTGGCCGGGTCCGCCGTGAACGCGACCCCGGCCCGGCGGGCGTCGACCATCTGCTGCACCACCACAGCCATGGCCGGGGTTTGGTGCATACCCCTGCGGGCGCGATAGGTCAGGACCCGCGGAGTGAAAAGGGATGCCCAGCAGTCGAACACCGCCTCGACAAGCTGATGTTCTCCGCGCACATTGGTCCGGGTGAGGTTCATCCCGGCGAACGAGGACGTGGCGCTGTCCTCACCGACCGCTGAGGACCGAACAGCCACCCGCGGATCCTTGCCGAGGGCATGGTAGGCGGCGAGAAGGGCGGACCTGGACGAGGAGTCGAGGGCGCATGCGTGGACGAGTTCACGCATGCGCCGGCACAGGACATCCACCCGGTCGGGGTCGGCGGCCTCGGCGGCTCGCAGGGCTTCGGTGTGCAAGGAGGAGAGTTCGGCGCCGTGCGCTCCCTGTCCGATCACCTGCTCATAGCAGGAGCGCAGCACGACGAAGCCCGGCGGTACCGGGAGACCTGCGGCTACCAGCTCACCGAGGTTGGCGCCTTTACCACCGGCCTCGTCGGTATCGGCCAGGCGCAGTTGATCGAACGCCGCGACGTAGGCACCCATCATCGGCTCCCTTCGTTGTCGGTACCGGCTGCGGTGAATGTGCTGCTCAGCAGATCGCCGGTCAGCAGTCGGCGCAGCGGTGCGGGAAGTTCCGCCAGCAGGCGATGCAGCTGCCCCGCGGAGAAGAGTTCGCTCAGGGCCTCGGTGACCGCGCCGAGCAGCGCGGCTGCCTCGTCGTCGGAGACACCGGCCTCGGTGGCGAACTGCGCGAGAAACGAGTCCACTGTATGTAGGCGTGGCGCCTCGGCGGGCACCCAGCCCTCGTAGAAGGCGCCGCGGAACAATTCCGGCAGTTGAGCGGCCAGCCGCGCCGCGGTCCCGGCACCGACGCTGTCACGTACCGTATGCAGCCATGCCCGCAGCACCCGGTGCGCGAAAACCCGGTCGTAGGTGCCCAGATCGTTCGTGACCGCCCGCAACCATTCGTGCGCGGTGTGTACGGTCGGCGCCAGCGGATCACGCGAATACGACACGGGCGGCCCTCTCCGCCGGAGCGGCGACAGCAGTTCCGGCGATTCGGCAGCCATTCGGTCGCGCTTCGTTCGGCACGACGAGGGACGAGGTGGCTCCGCACGCGATCACGCACAGGGACACGGGCGCGGGAGTCTGCGACTGCATGGGTTCAGGGTGGTCGATGGGTGGTGTGCCGGATCAGAGGCGTCGTGCCCGGGCCACCGGGACCTAGGACCTCTCTTGGGCAGGGTCGGGTGGCCGGGCCTGGAATCGGAATCGAGACGCAACGGTCGGTAATGGGCGGTGAAGTCGCCACGCCCGTAGAGCCCATGTCTGCCGGCACCTGCCGCTTCTCGTAGCAGCGATCGGGCGGGGGACCCGTGTCCGAGGGTGGGCGAGAGTTTTTCGGCCCTTTCGGCGTGGACGTGGGTCGGTGTGATCGATGACCGCCGCCCCTATGGCATAGGGCCGGGCGCGATGTGGAATCGGCTTGTGCCACACGCTGGACCCGACTCTCCAGGAGGCCACTTGTGCCGCGCATTGTCACAGTGACGATGAATCCGACGATCGACCTGTCCACCAGCGCCGATCGGGTGGTGGCGACGGAGAAGACACGGTGCGCACAGCCGCGGATGGATCCGGGCGGCGGCGGTATCAATGTCGCGCGCACCGTTCTCGCTCTCGGCGAGCCGGTATTGGCCGTTCTACCCGCCGGTGGACCCACGGGTGATGTGCTGCAGGGATTGCTCGATGATGCGGGCCTACCGCGGCGAGTCGTCCCGATCGGCGGATCGACGCGAGAGAGCTTCGTGATTACGGAGACCAGTTCCGGCCGGCAGTTCCGCTTCGTCCTGCCCGGGCCGACCCTGACCGGTCCCGAGTGGAACGACTGCCTCGACGCCGCCGTGCACGCGGCACGCTCCGCGCACTATGTGGTGGCCAGCGGAAGTCTGCCGCCCGGCGTACCGGCCGATTTCTATCGGACACTCGCCGAGCGAGTCACACAGCTGGGGTGCCGATTCGTACTCGACACCTCGGGCGAAGCCCTGCGGCGGGTTCACCACGGCGTGTTCTTGATGAAACCGAGCGCGCGTGAACTCGCCGACTACACCGGCCGTCCACTACCCGACCGTGACAGCCAGGTGACCGCGGCCCGTGAACTGATCGCCGCCGGCGTCAGCGAGTTCGTCGTCGTGTCCCTGGGCGCCAACGGGGCACTGGCGGTGGGCCCGGACTCGTGGGAGGCATTGCCCGCGACAGCGGTTCCGATCGCGAGCGCAGTCGGGGCCGGAGATGCGATGGTCGCGGGCATGACCGTGGGATTCGCCCGGGGGCTGTCCCGGACCGAAGCGATGCAGCTGGGTATTGCCGCGGCCTCGGCCACCCTGGTGACCGCCGGAACCAACCCCGGCCACCCCGACGTCATCACCCGGCTGTTCGGTTCACCCACCGCGACCTCGGTACCGGCGGCACGGGACGCGTAGTCGGGACCGAGGGCCGGATAACCGGGACCATCGGCCCTGACCCGCGCGGACCGGCACAGGTGGACTGGGGATAACGAATCACTCCGACACAAGGGGCTCATATGCGCTCGCTGCTACCCGTTGCCACCGTGGTCACCGCGACCGGGGCGGCCCTTCTGCTGAGGCACCGCATGCTGCGCTGGGGCGCGACCGACGAAGAGGTCTCGGCGAGCTATCCCGGCGACGACTTCGTCGGTCGACCACGTTCACGGTCGACCATGGCGACGACTCTTCCCGCTCCCCCAGCAGCAGTCTGGCCGTGGCTGATCCAGATGGGCGCCGACCGTGCCGGGTGGTACAGCTGGGACCAGTTGGACAACGCAGGCCGTCCCAGCACGAACGAGGTCGTCGAAGAGTGGCAGGACTTGCGAACCGGCGATCGGATCCCGGCGACCGCCGACGGCCGCTTCTTTTTCACCGTGGCAGCAGCCGAGTACCCATCGACCCTGGTCCTACGGAGCGACTTCGCCCTGCCCGATGGTCGCCCGCTCGCCCCCGCCGAACCCGACCCGCGTGCCTTCGCCCGCGGAGTATGGGGCTTTCACCTGCGCGAACTACCCGATAACAAGACACGACTGGTGGTCCGGACGGTCGGCCGGGACGCCCCGCGCGCGATCACCGCGGTGTTCGACACGCTTTTCGGCGAACCCGCTCACCTGATCATGCAAGCACGCCAGTTCCACAACCTGGCACAGCGGGTGCGATCCGCCGCAGCAAGTGGCTCCTCGGCCGGGGTCGGCCGCTGCCGTAGCGACGCGGCCTCCGCAGGTCACCGACGAGGCCACCCCGGACCCCGGCAGTCACCAGCGATAGCGCCCCGGGGCCGCAGCAGTACCCCGACCCGAGCTCCTCGGCCTACCTCGGCGATTACGACGGCACCGGACGCAGGCACGGAAACCCGGCCGCCTGCGGACTCCGACCGGTCGAAGGAGTGACTTTGGTACCGGAGCACGGGGGTTTTCGCCTGTGGAGGACGGGGGCGGGCCCGACCCACACTTGTTTCGTGGATGCTCCGGTCGCCGAGTTCGATCGCCGACCGGTGAGAGGAGGCCGGCCATGAGACCTATGACAGTCGCCGAAGTGATGACCGAGGACGTCGTCGGCGTCGACGTGGACACCTCCTTTCACGATGTCGTGCAGACACTTGCTCACCATCGGATCAACGGCGCACCGGTGCTCGATGCCGACCGACATTGCGTCGGCATGGTGACCGAAGCCGATCTCCTCGCCCGGCAGGCACGCCTCGGTGGCCCGATCCCGGGCACCGTGTGGTCGGCGATGTGGCGGAAGATGTTCGCCCACAAGAGCGAGGCCGTCACCGCGCGGCAGCTGATGAGCGCACCGGTGGTCACGCTCATGTCCGAAACCAGTGTGTCGGCCGCGGCGGCCACCCTCGCCCGGCACGATCTGCACTGCGCTCCGGTGATCGATTCCGGCGGGCGCCTGGTCGGCATCGTGAGCCGCAAAGACGTACTGGGTGTGTACCTGCGCCCGGACGCCGAATTGACAGTGGTGATCCGGGACAAAGTACTGCGCCGCGAGTTGCGGCTTCCGCCCGGTGCGGTCTCGGCCGAGGTACACGACGGTGTCGTCACGTTGAAGGGCACGACGGAGCCGAACATGATCGGTCTGATCGGTGCACTGGTCGCGGCTGTCGACGGTGTCGTCGAGGTGCGCAATCTGCTCATCGCCGATACTGCTCGCGCACTGATGCATGTGGGTGCGCACAGCCTCTCCGCCCAGGAATCGGTCGCCGCGGCCGCACGACGGATGCGCACCGAGGATATCGGGTCGTTATTGATCCTCGACGCCGCCGGGGCGGTCACCGGTATCGTCACCGATCGCGACCTGGTGCTGCGCTGCGTGGCCGACGGTATGGACGCGGAGCAGACAACAATCGGGACCGTCGCATCGGGCGATGTGGTCACGGTGGATGCCGACCGCCACGTCGCCGACGTCGTGGCCACACTGCGCGCACACAGGCTTCATCGCGTACCGGTCGTCTCCGACAACCGCCCGGTCGGGATCGTTTCCGAAGCGGATATCGCCCGCCGGCTTCCGCGCGGTGCCTGCGGGAATCTGATGGCAGATCTACACGCCGCACAGCGGAGCGGAACGACCCGCAGATGATGGAGTACGAGTCGACTCGTTGGGGGCCCATCGAGAAGTCCGCCGCACAGCGGACGCAGGCGAACCTGACCGATTACGGTCGTGCCCGGGTGGACTTCGATTGGGACAGCGCGGCCCGGGAGCTGGCGATGCTGCCCGGCGGCGGCCTCAACATCGCGCACGAGGCGGTCGACCGCCATCTGGATACGCCGCTTGCCGAGGCGCCGGCATTGCACTGGCTGCGCGACCCCACCGGCCGTGTCACCTTCTCCTATTCGGATCTGGCGATATCGAGTAATCGGTTCGCCGGTGTGCTGCGAGAACTCGGCGTCGGTCGCGGCGCCCGGGTGTGCACTCTGCTCGGGCGCAGCCCCGAGCTGTACATCGCCGCGCTCGGTACCTGGAAGGCCGGCTGTATCGTTTCGCCGTTGTTCTCCGCTTTCGGTCCGGAACCGGTTCGGCAGCGCATGGCCCTGGCCGGAGCAGAAGTGCTCGTCACCAGTCGAGCCCACTATCGGCGCAAGGTCGCGCCGATCCACGAGGCATTGCCCGCACTGCGGTATGTGCTCATCACCGATGCCGAGTCGGCCGAAGCTGATGATCACCTCGTCGATCTCCGTGCGGCCATGGCCGCGGCCTCGCCCGAGTACACCATCGTGCGCACCGAACCCGAGGACGCGCGCTACTGCATTTCACCAGCGGCACCACCGGCACACCGAAAGGCGCGGTGCATGTCCACAATGCGGTGCTCGCGCATCGGGTGACCGCACGCTACGCCTTGGATCTGCGGGGCGGCGATATGTTCTGGTGCACCGCCGATCCCGGATGGGTCACCGGCATGTCCTACGGCGTAATCGCGCCGCTGAGCCTGGGCGCCACCCTGGTCAGCGACGAAGCCGAGTTCGATATCCGACGCTGGTACGACATCCTGACCGCCGAAGGCATCACGGTCTGGTACACCTCCCCCACCGCGCTGCGCATGCTGATGCGGCACGGAGACGCCCTGCCGCCCGGAACCGATCTGTCGCGTCTGCGTTTCATCGCCAGTGTCGGTGAACCACTCAACCCCGAAGTCGTGGTGTGGGGCGAACGCGCCTTGGGCAAACCCGTACACGACAACTGGTGGCAGACCGAGACCGGCGCCATCATGATCGCCAATTTCGCTGCCGAACAGGTCCGGCCGGGCTCCATGGGGCTGCCCTTGCCCGGTATCCATGCCACGATCCTGCGCCGCGGTCCGGACGGCCGGCCGCTGACCCGTGGGGGCGTCCAGCACGCCGACGCCGGCGAGATCGGCGAACTGGCGCTGCACACCGGCTGGCCGTCGATGTTCCGCGAGTACTGGCAGCAGCCACAGCGCTACGACAAGGCCTTCATCGGACCCTGGTATCTGTCCGGCGACCTGGCTCGCCGTGACACCGACGGCTACTACTGGTTCGTCGGGCGCGCCGACGATGTCATCAAGTCCGCCGGACACCTGGTCGGACCGTTCGAAGTGGAAAGCGCGCTGATGGCGCACCCGGCCGTCGCCGAGGCCGGTGTCATCGGCACCCCGGACCCGGTCGCCGGGCAACTCGTCAAGGCTTTCGTTCTGCTGCGCCCCGGCTATACCGGCTCCGAGCAGTTGCACGACGAGTTGCTCGCCTTCGGCCGCCGCGCCCTGGGCGCGGTCGCCGCCAAGGACATCGTCTTCGTAGACAGCCTCCCGCACACACGCAGCGGCAAGGTGATGCGGCGGCTGCTGCGGGCCCGCGAACTCGGATTGCCCGAAGGTGACGTGTCGACTTTGGAGGCTCCGCCATGACCAGGACCGAATCCCCGGCCGAAGCGGCACCCGCTCATACCGACCCAGCCCACCGGATCGAACTCCTGCGCCAGATGATGCGTATCCGGCGTTTCGAAGAACGCTGCATCCAGCTCTACAGCACCGAGAAGATCCGGGGATTCCTGCACCTCTACATCGGCGAGGAGGCCGTCGCGGCGGGTCTCCTGAGTGAGATCGACGCGCACGATGCGGTGGTCTCGACATATCGCGAACACGGGCACGCGCTCGCGCGCGGCATCCCCATGACCGCATTGATGGCGGAAATGTTCGGACGCAGTACCGGATGCAGCGGCGGCCGCGGCGGTTCCATGCACCTGTTCGATGCACAACGGCGGTTCTACGGCGGGAACGCCATCGTGGCCGGCGGTCTGCCGCCGGCACTCGGCCTCGCGCTGGCCGATGTGCTCACCGATACACCTCACATCACCGTCTGTTTGTTCGGTGACGGCGCCTTCGCCGAAGGCGAATTCCACGAATGCGCGAACCTCGCCGCCCTCTGGCACCTTCCGGTGCTCTTCGCCTGCGAGAACAACCAGTACGCGATGGGCACCGCACTGCGCCGGGAACACGCCAACACCGATCTGGCCCTCCGCGCGGCAGGCTACGGGATGGCATCGTGGCCCGTCGACGGTATGGACGCCGAGGCGGTCGCCGAGGCGGCACGTCGCGCTGTGCAGTCGATACGGGGCGGCGGCGGGCCCTGCTTCCTGGAATTCCGTACCTATCGCTTCCGCGCGCATTCGCTCTACGACGCCGACCGCTACCGCGACAAAGCCGAGATCGAGCAGTGGAGGGCCCGCGATCCGATCGAACGGCTGTACGGGCAACTGCGGAACGCCGAGATCATCGACGACCGCGGATACGCCGAGATCGAAACAGAGACCGACGCCGAGATCGACGCCGCCATCGTCGAGGCCGAGGCCGCTCCACTGGAACCCGTCGCCGACCTGACCCGTCATGTGTACGCGGAGCGGCAATGACCACCACCTATCGGCAGGCCTTGACAGACGCGCTGCGTGAAGCCTTGGACCGCGATGAGCGGGTCTTCCTGATGGGCGAGGACGTGGGCGCCTACGGCGGGTGCTTCGGGGTCAGCCGCGGCCTGCTCGACGACTACGGGCCGCGCCGAATCCGGGACACCCCGTTGAGCGAATCGGCATTCGTCGGTGCGGGCATCGGGGCAGCGATCGCCGGTCAGCGCCCGATCGTGGAGATCATGACCGGCAACTTCAGCCTGCTCGCCCTGGACCAGATCCTCAACAACGCCGCTACGCTGCGCCATATGTCGGGCGGGCAACTCGGTGTGCCGCTGGTGATCCGGATGGCCACCGGAGCCGGCCGCCAGCTCGCGGCGCAACATTCGCACAGTCTCGAGTCCTTCTACGCCCACCTGCCCGGCCTGCGCGTACTGTCCGCGGCAACCGTGGCCGACGCCCGGGGCATGCTGTGGCCCGCCCTGCAGGATCCCGACCCGGTAGTGATATTCGAACCGATCGCGTTGTACAACAGCAGCGGCGAAGCCCCCGGCCCGGATACCGTCACCGATATCGATACCGCCGCAGTCGCCCGGCCGGGCAACGACGCCACCGTCGTCGCCTACGGCGGCACCCTGCACACCGCGCTGGCCGCCGCCGACCAGCTCGCCGAGACCGGCGTCGACGCGGAGGTGATCGATCTGCGCACACTGCGCCCGCTCGATACGGCCGCGATCGTGGAGTCGGTGAGCCGTACTCATCGTCTGGTGATCGTCGACGAGGGCTGGGGCCGGGTCGGGATAGCCGCCGAGATCGCCGCGGCCACCGCAGAGCACGCCTACTACGACCTGGACGCGCCGATCCGGCGGGTGTGCACCGCCGACGTGCCGATCCCCTATGCCCGCCAGCTCGAGGAGGCGGCCCTGCCCTCGGCCGGAGCCGTCGTCGAGGCAGTGCAGGAGGTGGTGAGCTGAGATGACCGAATTCACAATGCCGTCACTGGGCGCCGATATGGTCGAGGGCACCCTGCTGCACTGGTATGTGCGGCCCGGACAGGTCGTGCACATCGGAGATGTGGTCGCCGAGGTCGATACGACGAAGGCGGCGATCGAGGTGGAAAGCTTCGACGACGGGATCCTCGCAGCGATTCTGGTGCCGGAAGGGGCCACGGTTCCGGTAGGAACTCCATTGGCAACCATCGAACCCGCCGCAGGGTCGGTCGGCGCCCCACCGCCTGCCGAGCGTACGGACGGTGAACCCGCGCCGGAAGGCACCCCGGTAGGTACCCACCCGGATGCAGCCACCACACCGGCAGCCGACCACACCGGCCCTGCCCCGTTGCCGCCGCACACCGCCGAGGCGATATCCGGGGGCCGCGAGATCTCACCGCCGGGCGGTGGCGGGGCCGGTAAGAAGGCCGGGCACGACCTACATGCCACCCCACTGATCAGGAAACTGGCCGAGGAAGCCGGAATAGATATCGACACCGTCCACGGTTCCGGTCCCGCGGGTCGCGTCGTGCGCGCGGATATCGACCGCATCAAAGCCGCCGGAAGCTCGAATGCACCGAGATCGGAAACCGAGAGAAGAACAGCTCATCCTGCATCCACGGTGAGCACAGTCCCCAGCGACAAAGCTGTCCAGGGCACACCGAAGACGTATACGGGCCGCGCGTCGGGGTACGCCCGTCGCCTGGCCTCCGCAGCGGATATCGAGTTGAGCGGTGTGCAGGGCTCGGGCCCCGATGACGCGATACGCGCACGAGACCTCCCTACCGGCGTATCCGAGCGGCAACCCGTCCCCGACAGCGTCCGCCCGCCCCCACCGCGGAACGTACCGGGAGACAACGCGACAGCGGAAACCCCCCGGCGCTCCACCGCCACTGCCCGCCAGATGATCGCGGCGGCGATGACCCGGTCCAAACGCACTGTGCCCCACTACTATCTGTCGAGCACTGTCGATATGGATGCCGCGATGCGGAGGTTGCGGACAGTCAACGAGCAGATGCCGGTACAGGAGCGCATCGTGTCATCGGCGCTGCTGCTGTGCGCCACAGCCCGGGCGGCGCGCGCGGTACCCGAACTCAACGGCTTCTGGCTCGACGAAGAATTCCGCCCCGCACCCGATGTGCACGTGGGCATGGTGGTGTCGCTGCGCGAGGGCGGCATCCTGGTGCCCACCATTTCCGACGCCGACCACCTGTCCGCGACCGCGATGATGCAGGCCGTGCGCGATGCGGTAGCGCGGACCCGCGCCGGCCGACTGCGCTCCCGCGACACCGTGCAGGCCACCATCACCGTGACCAGCCTGGGCGATCTGGGCGCGGATGCGGTCTTCGGCGTGATCCCGGTCCCGCAGGTCGCGATAGTCGGATTCGGAGCGGTCACCGAAAAGCCCTGCGCGGTCGCCGGAATGGTGGGCGTCCGCCCACAGGTCACCGCCACGCTGTCCGCCGATCACCGGGCCAGTGACGGGGCCGTAGGGGCTCGTTTTCTACGGTGCCTCGCCGATCAACTACAGCATCCGGAGGAGTTGTGCCCATGACCACTGGAATGGCTTCCCGCGCGGAAGCGGTCGCTCTTGTCCGGCATTCGCTCAGTGGCTTCGCCACCGAAGCCGAGCTCGCCGAGTTGGGCGAGACGCAGCCGCTGCGCAGCACGCTCGAACTCGACTCGATCGACTTCCTCACCTTCGTCGAACGGCTCGCCGCAGGCAGCAACCGAAGGATCGACGAAGACGATTACCCACGCCTGTCGACAATCGGATCCTGTGCGCAGTTCCTCACCGAAAGCCGTTAGCCGGCACACCACCGTCCCGGGATCAGGGATGGATAACGTGTGTGCTTGCCACGGGAAGGCCCAGCGAGTCACCGATCCCGGTGGCCCACCCTTGGATCGCGGACCAGTCCCGCAGATCGCCGTAGCGACCACCGCCCAGGAGACGGTAGAGCGTACGTGCCTTCCGGGATACGCCACGACGCTCGTAGATCCCGGCGAACGCACGGTAGTCACGGGCGCGTACCGCGTCACGCACAGCGGCGATCTTCTTGGGAACGACCCGCCCGAGGCGCCGTCCGACCGGACCGCGTAATGCCGGTCCGAGCCCGACGCCGAAGAGGCGGACATCGGTCGCGGCGAGCTCCGCGCGATTACGGCCGATATAGTCCACTGCCGCCGGCAGGAAATCCATATTGTGGATCGCGCTGCCGAGGATCACCGTGTCGAAGCCCGCGGGGCCGGGTGCGTAGCCGACCTCGCGCAATTGCACCTCGGCGCCACGGTCTGCCAGATCAGCGGCGACGAACTCGGCGATATCTCGGGTGGAACCCTGTTCCGTGGCGTAGATGACCGCCACCTTCCTGGTCGGAGTCATGGTTCGAGTGTCACTCGGTTCCGGACGCCTCGAGCAGAGTCGACAGGCCTCTGCCCCGGGGACCATCGACTCCGCCGGGTCCGCTCCGGGCGTGAGCTCGGAGCAATCGATTGTGGTCAGGACCATCGCCCCGGGCATCGGCGACTTCCGGCCCTGCACGATTGCGATACCGGAATCGAGGCTGGAAATGCACCCCACCGGTGTTCTCGGACGAGCCGCGAGGAGGCGACCGCATGGCGCACCGTAATGATCCGCTTGCCGCAGGAGTTCACACGGCGCACGCCTGGCTGAACGCTGTCGCCGACGAACTGGGCACCGAGGACCGTCAGTTCGCCTTCCGTGCGCTGCGCGCGTGGATGCATACCGTCCGTGACCGGATCGGGGTGTCCAACTCTGCCCATATGAGCGCGCAACTGCCCGAATTCCTTCGTGGGGTGTGGTACGAGGGCTGGGTACCTGCCAGAGTGCCGGTCCGGCACGGCGTCGCCGCGTTCATCGATCAATTCGCCGAACAAGCGCGCATCGACCGCGGTGAGGTCGTACCGATCGCCGGGAAGATCACCCGAGCACTGGACCAACTCTTCGCGCCCGGCCAGCTGACCCGGGTCCCTTCGCGGTGCTGCCCGGCCCCCTCGGCATCGCCCTGTGGGGTGATTTCCTCGGCGAACCCGAGACTGCGTACGCCTCACCTCGAGCGCCTGCCCAGCGATACGCACCCGATCAGAACCACGACCTCGCCCAGCAGCTCCGAGTCCTGGGCGAGGCGGTAGCGGTGCTGGCCCGTGGACTCGAGCAGCTGCCCGCACTGCCCCCGGACGAGCGACGGGTTGCCGCGGCGGCCCAGTCGGCACACCGCATCCTGCTGGCCGAGGGGCTGGTCGATCAGCGCGCCGCGGAAGTGAGTTGAGCATGCCGCAGTCCACAGTGTCGCCCGGCCGTGCGCCCGGTCGGCGGTTGGGACCGGCTGCCGTACACGCCGCCGACCGTGCGACCACGACACCGGGACAGAAAGCGAAACTATGCGCGGAGTCGGCCGAGACCCACCGGCGAGACGAGCGCATCACCCGATGAAGCGGGAGGAGAACACCATGTCGGCACCGGAGGCGGGAGCAACGCGGCCGAGCATCTTCCAGGACCGCCGCGAAGCGGGACGAGCACTGGCCCGGTTGCTGGAGCATTACCGCGGCGACCCCGACGTTGTGGTGCTGGGCTTGGCGCGGGGTGGTTTGCCGGTCGCGTGGGAGATCGCCGCCGCGCTGGGAGCGCCGATGGACGCGATGATCGTCCGCAAACTCGGTGCGCCCGACAACCCGGAATTCGCCATCGGCGCGCTGGCCTCCGACGGCCGTATCGTGCTCAACGACGATGTCGTACGTGGCCTACGGCTCTCCGCGGCTCAGGTCCGGGAAATAGCCCGCGACGAGGCGGCGGAACTGGCCCGACGTGAGAGGGCCTACCGCAGCGGGCGTGGGCCGCTCGAGGTGGCCGGCCGCACAGTGATCCTCGTCGATGACGGGCTCGCGACCGGCGCGAGCATGTTCGCCGCCGTCGAGGCGATCCGCGATGCGGAACCGAAACAGATCGTCGTCGCCGTCGCCGCCGCACCCGAATCCACCTGCCGCGAACTCGGCGCCGCGGTCGACGAACTGGTCTGCGCGACGATGCCCTCACCGTTCCGGGCCGTCGGCGAATCGTATTGGGATTTCACCCAGGTCACCGACGAAGACGTCGCGGAATTGATGGCGGCCCCCACGAGCGGCGCACCCCCGCGCCGTGCTCCGGATGCGGCGATCCTGCGCGATGCGGGCATCGATGCCCCCGCCGGGGTGCCGCCGGGGGATGTACTCGATGATCTCGTCGGCGAGGCCCGGTTCGTGCTCATCGGAGAGAGTTCGCACGGTACCCACGAGTTCTACACGGCGCGCGCGGAGATCACCAAATGGCTCATCGAACAGCGCGGATTCACCGCGGTGGCGGCCGAAGCCGACTGGCCCGACGCGCACCGGGTCGACCGATACGTCCGGGGACACGGCGACGACCGCGACGCGGAGAGCGCCTTGGCGGGCTTCGAGCGCTTTCCGTCGTGGATGTGGCGCAACACCGTGGTCCGTGACTTCGTCGAATGGTTGCATGTCCACAACGCACGATGCCGTGCGGCCGGTGTCACCGAATCCGGGTTCTACGGGCTCGATCTGTACAGCCTGCACCGTTCGATGCGCGAAGTGGTGCGCTACCTCGACAAGGTCGACCCACGCGCCGCGCGGCGGGCCGAGGCGCGCTACTCGTGCTTCGACCACGTGAGCGGGGACGACGCCGAGGCCTACGGTTTCGCCTCGGCGTTCGGCGCCGGCGAGTCCTGCGAAAGAGAAGTCGTCGATCAACTGATCGAACTGCAGCGCGGGCTGCTCACCGCCACGATGTCACACGGCCGGGGTGCCGACGAACAATTCGACGCCCTGCGCAACGCCTGGTCGGTCCGCAATGCCGAGGCCTACTATCGTGCGATGTTCGCGGGGCGGGTGCACTCGTGGAATCTCCGCGACCGGCATATGGCGCAGACCTTGGAGGCCCTGGCCACCCACCTGGCACGACCGGGAGAATACGCTCGGATCCACGGTGAACCACGCATCGTGGTGTGGGCACACAACTCCCACGTCGGCGACGCGCGCGCCACCGAGCTGGGTTCCGAAGGCCAGGTCACCATCGGCCAACTGGTCCGCGAACGCCACGGCGCACAGTGCCGGACCATCGGTTTCAGCACCAGCTCGGGTACCGTTACCGCGGCCCGGTCCTGGGGCGGACCCGCGCTGCGCGAAACCGTTCGTGATCCGCTACCGTCCAGCCTCGAATGTCTGTTGCGCGATACCGGGAGGCCGGAGTTCCTGCTCCGGCTCGATACCGCCGGAACGGCCACCGAAGTGCTCGACACGCCCCGGATACAGCGCGCCATCGGTGTCGTGTACAGCCCCGGCACCGAGCGACAGAGCCACTACTTCCACGCTCGCACGGCCCGGCAGTTCGATGCCCTCATCCATATCGACACCACGACCGCGCTGCAGCCACTGGCATCGGACGGCCGCCGCGGCCGGGGCACCATACCGGAAAGTTACCCCAGTGGCCTGTGAACGGTTTCCGGCATAGGTGGCTGTTCACGTTCTGCCGGCGCGTTCGAGTCCGTTGTCGTCGGCGACGCCGGTGGCCGCGGCATATCTTGTGGCAAGCAGTTCGAGTGGACCCGGGCCCTGCTTCCTGACCGGTGCGGCATCGAGGTGCCGGGTGCGCAGATCCTGCATGAGTTCTTCGATGAACGACATCCCTTGCTTCTGCGCGCATGAGTTCCTGGTGGGTCGGCAACTCCGGTGTTCCCGTTCGCCAGTCGAGGCCCCGGTTCCCGAGCGCGAAGATGATAGGCAGGGTCTACCGGCGTCCGAATCGGCGCCCTCTGTTCAGTCGGCTGTGGTGACCTCGATCTTCTTGGCGGTCTCCTGCGGTTCCCGCAGCGGGACGCCGACAGTGAGGATGCCTCGAGCGTAGTCGGCTTCGATCTTGTCCGTTTCCGCGTTCTGGGGCAGCGCGACGGTGCGGTAGAACGAACCGTAGCTGAACTCGGAATGGCCGTTCTCGACTTTCTTTTCCGATCGTTCGGCCTTGATCACCAGCTGGCGTCCCTGGACGCTCACGTCGATATCCTTGTTCGGATCGACGCCGGGGATCTCCGTGCGGACGGTGTATCGATCGTCTTCGACCGTGTCCTCGACGCGTAGCAGGTGTCCGCTGAACATCGGCCCGAGTCCGGTCGGGGCGAATGTGTTCCACAGATCGTGCAGTTCCGGAAGCAGTGGCTCACGGTGAGCGGGGAGCAGTCCCATGATGTCTCCTGTGATGACGCCGGATATATGACCTACCGATTTCACCGTGTCACGGTGCGTCCGGGCCAGGGTCCGACGTCGCCGCATCCACCGCCGGGCGACCACTCACCGAAGGACGGAAGTCCCCGATATTCGTCGGTGTCGGCACCCTTGCACCGCGCGCCGTGCCACATCGCCCTTCCCCTATCCGCCGAGTAGGACCAAGTACCCATGGTCTGACGACGACCGGACCTCGTGGAACACGCTTCCGTGGTCGAGCATTGAGGAAGGCTGCGGAACCCGCACGAAGATTCGCGCAGTCCGCGGGAGGCGCCGGCAGAAGCGTCCCCCCGCGCGACCGGAACGAGCCGGAGGAGACAGAGTTGCGATGCGAGCCCAGGTCGGGGATTGGCTGATCGTCGAAGGACGAGCACTCGGTGGCGCCGTTCACCGGGGATTGATCGAAGAAGTCCACGGCACCGACGGTGCGCCACCGTACCTCGTGCACTGGACCGATACCGGGAGCCGGGCGCTCACGTTTCCCGGCCCCGACGCCCGCGTGGTGACGAGCGCGGAGTTACGGGCCGAGGAGGAGATCGTCACGAACCATTTCTCCTCGAGGCACTACCGGCCGACGACGCGCACCTGACTGACGGTAGTGAGCTGTTCCGGCCGGAATTGTTCGCTACGCATCCGCCGTCGGCGCGGGACGATCTTCCAGACGAACGGTATCCCCCGGCGACAGGCGTACCGCCTGGTCCCGGCAGGCGATATCGATCGGCGGTGCGTCCCCGGGTTCGGAACCGATCTCGACTCTCCTGCCGCCGACTCGCACCATCAGCCGATGACCCCGGTACAGCATGGGAAACGACAACGTACCCAGCGTTTTCGGCCAGTAGGGACAGAAGATGAGCCGGTCACCGCGTACCTCCAGCCCGGTGAAGCAACGCTGGAGCAGGTCGACGCTGCCCGCCATCGCGGCCAAGTGGATTCCTTCGCTGGTGGTCCCGCCCTGGATATCGCCCACATCGGATTCGACCACCCGCGCGAAGAATTCCAGGGCGCGTTCCCGGTTGGCGCGGGCGAGCACCCAGGAATGCACCAGGGCACTCAAGGTCGAACCGTGCGATGTCCGGGTCAGGTAGTAGTCGATCGTCCGGGGGATCATCTCCCCCGGTAACTCGTAGCCGAGCCGCCCGAACAGTTCGCGCAGTTCGTCCGCCGAGAACAGATAGAACAGCATGAGCACATCGGCTTGTTTTCCCGCCCGGTATCGGCCGATATCGTCGCCCTCGGCTTCCAGTATCCGGTCCAGCCGCTGTATATCGCCGTAACGACGCCGGTAGTGGTCCCAGTCCAGTTCCTGTAGCCGGTCGTAGCCTTCGAACTGACTGATGACACCGTCGTGGAAGGGCACGTACATCCGGTGGGCGACCTCGCGCCAATGCGGTAGTTCCCCGGAAGCCACACCGAGGCGTTCGAGTAGTTCGGCGCGAGCGCGGGGTGCGATCACCTCGAGCGCTTCGAGTGCGCAGTGGATCGTCCAGGCGGCCATGACATTGGTGTAGGCGTTGTTGTCGACACCCGCTCGCGGTGCGTTCGGGTAACCGGCATGGAATTCGTCCGGGCCGATGACGCCGGTGAGTACGTAGCGATCGAGCTGCACATCGAAATCGGCCAGCGCCGCCCAGAACCGGGCTGTTTCCACCAGCAACTCGGCGCCGCGCTCGGTGAGGTACTCCAGATCGCCGGTCGTCTGGTAGTACTGCCAGACGGTGTAGGCGACGGCGGCACCGACGTGGTGCGCGCGTCGGCTCGGGTCCGGGTTCCACCGGCCCGACAGCGGATTGAGGTGGAGTTGCTGGCTCTCCTCGCGCCCGTCGCTTCCGGACTGCCAGGGAAACATCGCTCCGACGAGCCCGGCCGCGGCGGCCGCCCGGCGGGCTTCGGGTAGGCGCCGGTACCGGTAGCGCAGCAGCGACCGGGTCAGCCCCGGGAATCGTGGGGTCAGGACGGGCAGCACGAACAGCTCGTCCCAGAAGACATGGCCGCGATAGGCCTCACCGTGCAGGCCGCGCGCGGGTACCCCGGCGTCCAGGTCGGCAGTGCTCGGCGACAGTGTCTGGACCAGATGGAGCAGATGCAGGCGCAAGGTGCGGACCGAGCCGTGGTCGTCGAGGTCGATGCGCATACGTCCCCAGATCCGGTCCCAGGCAGCGGCGTGTCCGGCGAACAAGGTTTCGTAGTCCTGCGCAGTCTCCAGTCCTCGTGCTGCCTCGTCATCGGGGCCGGCCGAGGCATGATCACGACCTGTGCACACCACCACCGTTTTCTCCAGGACGACCGGATCACCTTCGCGGGCTTCGACGGTGAACTCGTGGCCGATAGATCTCTCCTCACATACAGTCTCCGGCGCTGCGGCCCTGCCGGATCGCAGGATATTGCGGATCGCGACGGTTATCGGTACCAGCGAACTGTTGGTCTGTGTCGCCAGGAGCGCCGAATCGCTGGACAGCCGAGTTGTGCGCACCGCACCCAGATGGGTACCGGACAGGTCGCGGTAACGCTCGACGAGGCTGTTGGTCACCGATCCGTCCACGGTCGAGCGGAGGTTCAGCGCCCCGGTCCAGTTCTCGGCGGTGATCGTGGTGACGAGTGCGGCCAGGTGGGGCCGGTGTACGGCCACGAAACGCCGCTGCTCCACTCTGGTGATCCGCCCGGTGTCGTCGCGGAACCGGAACCGACGGGTCAGCTCGGCACGGCGGATATCCAATCGCTGGTGGTAGTCCAGCAGTTCCGCAGTGTCGAGTTCGAACCAGTCGCCGTCGGATATCTGGAAGGTGACCGGCAGCCAGTTCGGCACATTCACCAGACTCTCGTTGTCGATCTCCTGCCCGGCCACACGGTCACGGAGCCGGTTGTAGAGGCCGGCGACGTAGGTTCCGGGATAGTGCGATTCACCTGCTCGGCATTCCGGCGCCGCACCGCGGGTGGCGAAGTAGCCGTTGCCCAGGGTGCACAACGCCTCCCGGAGCTTCTCCCGCCCCGGCTCGTAGCCCTTGTAGACCAGCGACCAGGTCTCCGTCTCGGATCCGGCCGGCGCGGCGCGCACGAGATGCACCAGTCGTTTCAGGAAATTACCGACCCGGCGTGGACCGGCCAGCGAGTAACGGGCGGCGGTATACCTGTCGGTGTTCTCCACATCGTGCACGACCAGGGCGAGCCCGTCCGGCTCGATCGCGTCGAAGGCATCCTCATCGGTCACATCGTCGCCGAGATACACAGGAAGAGCGGCACCATCGAGATGCTGCAGAATCCAGCGCACCGCGTCGCCTTTGCCCCAGTCGACGTCCGGCCGCAACTCGACGACTTTGCGGCCGATGCTCACCCGCAGGCCGGCGGCACGCCCGGTGTCGCGCACCGCGGCCATCACCTGTCCGGCCGCCTCGGCGCCGGCGGTGCGGAAGTGCACGGCGACCGCGAACCGCTTGTGCTCGACCGCTACACCCGAGATATCGCGCAGTCGCGACCTCAGGTGTTCGGCGGCATCGGCCAGGGCTGTTTCGACGCCGGGCACCACATCGTGCACATGCCGAGTGCCGTCGGGGGCCATCAATTCGAACCCGTGACTGCCGGCGAGCCATACCCCGGGTACCGGCATTCGTTCGCGGAGGTCCTCCAGACCCCGGCCGCTGATCACCGCGACCGGGCAGCGATCGGCCAGTTCCGTGAGGGCGGTTGCCACGCCGTCCACCATCTCGGCGACAGCCGGGTCGGTGACGATCTCGGCCAGGGTTCCGTCGAAATCCACCAGCACAGCGGGCTTCTCGATGCCCAGTAGGTCGGTGACCCGGGGCCAGAACTCGAAGGCGTCCGGCACCTCTCCGACCCGGCGGAAACCTCCCCGCACCCCTATCCGCACCGCGTCGTCGACGGCCGCGTCGGCGCCCGCAGCCACCAGCCGACCGCCGCGACCGGTCCGCTCGATTCCGATGACCAGCGCGAAACCTCCGGCTCGTCCGGCTGCCACTCCCGCCTCGGCATCCTCGACGACCACCGCCCGTGCCGGAGCGACGTCCAGGCGCGATACCACCTCACACAGCATCGCGGGATCGGGCTTTCCCGGCAGTCCCAGCTCCGCGGCGTCCACCCCGTCGACCCGGACCTCGAAGAGATGAGCGATACCGGCGGCCGCGAGTACCTGCGCGCAGTGCCGGCTGGCCGAGAACACCCCCGTACGTATTCCCTGGAAACGGAGGCGGCGCACCAAGGCGACGGTCGAATCGAATGCCGCCACCCCGTCGCGGGCGAGAATCTCCCGGAAGAGATCGTCTTTCCGGTTGCCCAATCCACATATGGTCGCGGCCGAATCCGGATCGGCCGGATCGCCGCGGGGCAGCTGGATATGCCGGGCAGTCAGGAAATCCTCGACGCCGGAGTAGCGGGGTTTACCGTCCACGTATTTCAGGTAGTCCGCCTCGGTGAACGGCGACCGCTCCTCTCCGGTGCCGGGCGGTCTACCAGCCAGGAAGGCGTCGAACGTCGCAGTCCAGGCGGCAGCGTGTATCGAGGCACTGTCGGTCACCACGCCGTCCATATCGAAGATCACCGCGTCGTATCGGCGGGTGTCGATCTGCGGCACCGGACCGTGGGCCGTCGGCTCGATGTGCATGGAACCTACCTGTCTCGAACAGGGTCGCGTCGCCCTGCGTCAGCGGGGCCACATCGAAGATCTCGTCAGTGCGGCGCCGTGGGCGGGCATCCGCAGATCTGTTCGCACGTATCGTCCCGCACCCGGCCGCGCCGGCGGGAGTGCCGAAAGTCCCTGCCGACGATATTTCGGGCTCCGGCCGGTCCGGCCCGGCGGGAAGACGACTTTGGACTCCTGGACCCGGGACCAAGGTCCGCATCGACGATCCCGCCGACCTTCTAACGTCGCACTATCGGCACCAGCCGGAACGGTTCGGAGGTCGCGACCGGACGCGTCGCGGACTCTCGAGCCGGTGAACGGGAGGAATTCGCCCCAGTGAGCACACACATCGAACCAGCCGTCGTCGTAGGTATCGACGGTTCGTCCGTTTCTCTCGGAGCCCTGCGCTGGGCCGCCCGAGCCGCCGCCCGGTACGACGTCCCGTTGAACCTGGTCTACGCCGTCGGCGCACCTATCGATTTCGGCCCCGGCCTCGGTGTCGTGGCCTTCGACAATCAAGCGATGCGGGCCGACGGCGAGGCCGTCTGCGCGTCCGCCGAGAAGCTCGCCCGTGAAATCGCCGGCGAACTGGAGATCAGCACAGTCGTCGTCGATCCGGCGCCCGCGCCCACGCTGATCGAGCGATCCCGCAACGCCCGGATGGTCGTCGTCGGAACGCACGGGTACGGCGCCCTGGGGCGTGGGCTTCTGGGATCGGTGAGCACTGCCCTGGCCCGGCATGCGCACTGCCCGGTCGCGGTCATCCCGGAAACTTACGCTGAGCACGAGGAAGAACGTTCCGGCTTGCCCGTCGTCGTCGGAGTGGACGGCTCCGCGCGCGGCGCGGAGGCTGTCGGGATCGCCTTCGAGGAGGCCTGCCGACGCGGTGTCGCTCTCGTGGCGGTCACCACATGGTCGGAGTTCTTCCGATACGTCTCTCGCTCCGAGATGCAGGAGCAGGCCCGCGCAATCCAGGCCGAAAGCCTGGCCGGTTACGCGGAGCGATATCCCGATGTACCCGTCACCCACGTCGTGGTCGAGGGGCGGCCCGCGCGACGCCTGCTGCGCGAGGCCGGCGGTGCGCAACTCGTGGTCGTCGGTAGTCACGGCCGCGGCGGTTTCGGCGGGATGACGCTCGGCTCGACCGGTCAAGCTCTGCTCCATGGTCTCTCCGTCCCGCTGATCATCGCCCGGCAGCGAATCTAGCGGGCAATTCGTCAGTGCGGCAGGCCGTTGCGGCTCCACGGTGGTCTGCCCTGACCCGGTCGGTGCCGGATCCGTTCAGGGCACCAGGACCGCAGCCCCGTCGAAACGTCCGTGCGACAGATCGGACAGAGCTCGATCGGCTCGATCCAGCGAGTACGGATGCGTCGTGACCCGCAACCGGTGCTCTTGTGCGAAGGCCATGAATTCACGCGCATCGACCCGGGTATTGGACGTGACACTGCGGAGCTGCCGTTCCCGGAACAGGTGACGTTGGTAGTTGAGCGGGGGAATATCGGTGAGGTGAATCCCCGCGAGCGCCAGTGTGCCTCCCGCGCCGAGCGCCTCCAGCGCGGGGGGCACCAACTCACCCACCGGCGCGAAGAGGATTGCCGAATCCAGCTGTTCCGGCGGCGGGTCGGCTGCCCGCTGGACAGAGGAGACTCCGAGCTCCGAGGCCAGCTCACGGGCAGCGGCGCCTCTGGTCATGACGTGGATACGGGCTCCCCGTGCGAGGGCGACCTGGGCCGTGAGATGGGCGCTGCCACCGAATCCGTAGATGCCGAGCACGCCCCCATCCGGCAGTGCTGCGCGGCCGAGGGCTCGGTAGCCGATGATGCCGGCGCACAGCAGAGGCGCCAGCTCGCGGTCGTCGTAGCCGGCCGGCAAGGACAGGGCGAACTCTGCTGGGACGGTGACGTATTCGGCGTAGCCGCCGTCGGCGTCCCAGCCGGTGTAGCGCGAGCCGGGACACAGGTTCTCCGCGCCGCGCCGGCAGAACTCGCATATTCCGCAGGTATGGCGCAGCCACGGGATCCCGATGCGGTCCCCCACCGCGACCCCGGTGTGATCCGTGTGGTCGGTATCGACGACTTCCGCGACGATCTCGTGGCCGGGTACGACATGCCGACGATGGACCGGTAGGTCGCCCTCCACGACGTGCAGGTCGGTCCGGCACACACCGCACGCCAGTACCCGGGCCAGCAGCTCACCGGGCCCCGGCTCCGGGACAGGCTCGTGGCACGCACCGAGCGGACTCCGGTCGATACTGCCCGCGGAGCGGACCCGCCAAGCTCGCATGGCCGCGGGCACTGTTCGCAAATATTTCACACCGCGACCCCCTCGATCACTCTCGTACCGGAGACCAGGGTGGGTTCCATGCCGAGCAACGCTCCGGCCGGGTCGTCCCAGGTGCCGAGTCGGCGCGCGTACTCTGCCGCCAGTTCACCGGCGGTGATGGCATGGGCCGGACCGATGGCCAGCACCGACCATCCGGTCCATCGCACCGGATCGATATCGTCGGCCTGGTAGGCGACGATCACCGATCGCCCCAACGCCGGTACGAGCCCGGCGGACAAGCGAGTACAGTACACGATCGACCCGTCCGCGCCGATCAAATGGTTCACCGGGCGCACCGCGGGTAGCGCGTCGTGGGTGAACACGATCCGCCCGAACGGGGCGGTCGCGAGCAAACGCAAAGCCTCCGCCCGCTCGATTCCCACGGTCAGCCGCGTGCCCACGCTGGGGGCCGGGGTTCTCTCCGAACCTGCCACTTGATATCACCGCTTCTCGCTCGGCCCGTATCTCGATAGCACCATCGATCGGAACCACCGGACAGGGTCGAATTCCCTTTCTGTAGTGCAGGAGGTCCTGATCTGAGCGGGCTCCGCGCCACACGAGACGGGCGAGATTTACAGTTCTGCCGGGTCGCGGCGGGACGCCACCGGATAAGCCGAAAGTCCTCTTCGCGAAGGTCGCGCGGCACTGTGCATACGGCGTGGCGGTTCGTAGTGTCGAGATCCTGGGGTGATCCGACACTCGATCCCTCGTCGAAGGCGTCGCTCCGCCGAAGGAGGCAGGTCCTTCGCTTTCGCACTCCGGTCGGGGCATCCACCGGGGATCGGACTGCCGCACCTCGGCCCGGCATCACGGAGGCGAAGCATGCCCTACCACGTCAGCGTGGACGAGTCCGGCCCGCATACCGTGCTCGCCATCCGTCGGAGGGTACGAACCGACCAGGCCGGAGACGATATCGGCAACGGTATGGCCGACCTCTACGAACTGGCCCGCACACTGCGTCTCGTACCGATCGGTCCACCACGCACGACCTACCACGGTGACTTCCGCCCCGGCGCCACGACCGGTGTCGAATTGGAGCTGCCGGTCACCGGACCGGCCGGGGATACCGACCTCGACTTCACCATCCGCCGCACCGAACAGCAGTCCTTCGCACACACCTACCACCACGGTGATTACGCCGACATCGCCGCGGCCTACCAGGCGATCGACCGCTGGATCCAGGACTCCGGCCGCCACGCCACCGGTCCGCCCACCGAGATCTACCACGTGGCACCGGATGAGACCGTTTCTCCCGCCGAGCTGCTCACCGAGATACGCGTTCCGGTCACCTCGGTCGTCCTGGTCATCCGGGTCCACGGGCCGTTCCCGACCATTGTCGACACAACGCGCAAGATATTGCGTGACCAGGGCTTCGAGGTCATCGGCGAGTTGGACGTCGCGAAGGCGATGGGCGCGCGATCGGAGAACGAGTTCACGAGCTGTTCGATCATCGACGCCTACCATCCCGGCCTCGCCCTCCGAATGATGGAAGCAGTCGGCACCATCGCACCGCTGCTGCCCTGCTCCATAAGCCTGCGAGCAGACGGTGCGCTCACTGTCATCGAAACGACCGACCCGGACCTCCTGCTCCTGAAACGAGGCGACCTCGGCGCACTGGAACCGATGGGTCGGGAGATGAGGCAACGACTGGAAACCCTGCTGCTGCTGACCCTCGCGGACAAGTGTGTGGCCGACGGCGAAGTACCGGGCGCTACCTCGGGCTACGAAACAAGCCCCGGGGCGAGCACAAGCCCGAGGTGACCGGCCATCAGTCGAACAGTTCTGCTCCGGACCGCTCGGGTCGAGCGACCCCTGACCGCTCGGCTACAGCGGCACCACCGGATTTCGGAGCCACCGAACGGCACGCGGGAGCTCCGGGCCGGACAAGAGGTCTTTGGTCCCGGAAAGCGAGGCCGTCTATCACCGCACGGCCGCCTGTTCACTCCGTAGTCTGTAACGACCTGTACCTGAGAGAAGGTGGGTCCATGATCAAGGTGTTCTTGGTCGACGACCACGAGATCGTGCGCCGCGGAGTGGCCGATCTGATCGAGTCCGAACCGGATATGGAAGTCATCGGCGAGGCCGCGAACGCCTCCCAGGCGCTGGCCCGTATTCCCGCCGTGCGACCCGATGTCGCGGTCCTCGATGTGCGGCTGCCCGACGGCAACGGTATCGAGCTGTGCCGGGAACTGCTCTCGGCCGGCCGCGGCCTGCGCTGCCTCATGCTGACATCGTTCACCGATGAGCAGGCCATGCTGGACGCCATCCTGGCCGGAGCGAGCGGCTACGTCGTCAAGGACATCACCAGCCTCGACCTGACCAACGCAATCCGGCAGGTCGGCGCCGGGAAATCGCTACTGGACAACCGCGCCGCGGCCACCCTCATGGCGAAGTTCCGGGCCGAAGCCGAAGCCGCCACCGGACCGCTGGCGGGCCTGACCGAGCAGGAACGCACCTTGCTCGCGCTGCTCGGCGAGGGTCTCACCAACCGGCAGATCGCCGGACGGATGTTCCTCGCGGAGAAAACGGTGAAGAACTACGTATCACGATTGCTGACCAAACTCGGGGTCGAACGCCGGACGCAGGCTGCCGTGATCGCGTCGAAGATGACCCTGCCCGACAAAAAGGTGTAGCTCCGATAACCTCCGCCTGCCGAGTTGGTGCTGCTCGCGCATTGGCCGGGGCCGGAGACGGTGGAAGAATGCAGTTCATGAAGCGGCGGGTTCCCCCGACCAGCGATCGGCCAGCGGTCACCGAAACGCTGTCACAGCTGCGCCTGCGTGAGCTACTCGACGAGGTGCAGGACCGAATCGCCCAGATCGTCGACGTACGCGACCGGATGGACCGCCTCATGGAGGCGATGCTGTCCATCACCGCGGGGCTCGATCTGGACGACACACTCCGGTCCATCGTGCACACTGCCATCGAGCTGGTGGACGCCGGTTACGGCGCGCTCGGCGTATACGGAACCGACCGGGCGAAAGATCAGTTGGACCAGTTCATCTACGAAGGCATCGACGACCACACCCGCGCCCTGATCGGCGACCTCCCCCGCGGGCACGGTGTGCTGGGCCTGCTGATCCAGGACCCCAAGCCCATCCGCCTCCCCAATATCTCGGGCCACCCCGCTTCCGTAGGTTTCCCGGCACACCATCCCCCTATGCACAGCTTCCTCGGAGTACCGGTGAAGGTACGCGACGAAGTATTCGGCAACCTCTACCTCACCGAGAAGGTCGACGCCCAGGAGTTCACCGAGGACGACGAGGTCGTGGTGCAAGCACTCGCCGCGGCCGCCGGCATAGCCATCGAGAATGCCCGGCTCTACGAACGTTCGCAGGCGCGCCACCGCTGGCTGGAAGCGACCCGGGACGTCGCCACCGACCTACTCGCGGGAGGCACACCCGAGGAAATCCTGGATCTCGTCACCGAACGAGCCCTGAAACTCACCGGAGCCGCCTGCGCCTTCGTGGCACTCCCGTAAGATCCCGACCTGCCCTGCCGAGAGGTCGGGCAACTGTCCATCGCCGCCGCCGCGGGCGAGCGAGCCGACGATCTGCGCGAACAACGTCTCCCGCTGCACAGCTCCCGGGCCGCCCAGGTGTTCCGGCACGGTCGTACGGTCGTCCTCGAACGCCTTACCGACGACTTCCTACCGGATACGGACACCGATTGGGGACCCGCGCTCGTCCTTCCGCTCGTGGTCGGTGACGAAGTCATCGGGCTCCTCACCGCGGTACAGCCCGTCGGCAGCCGTCCTCTCGACCCCGCGGTCCAGGCGATGATGTCCGTGATCGCCAACCAGGCAGCACTGGCGCTGCAACTCGCGGAGACCCAGCAGCGGATGCGGGAACTCGATGTGGTCGCCGACCGCGACCGGATCGCCCGCGATCTGCACGACCACGTCATTCAGCGGCTCTTCGCCGTCGGTCTGGGCCTCCAGGGCACCCTGCAGCGCGCGCGCAGCCCGGAGGTGAAGGCAAGGCTGGGCGAAACGATCGAAGACCTGCAATCCATCGTGCAGGAGATCCGCCACTCGATCTTCGATCTGCACAGCACTGCGTCCGCGACCTCGACCGATTACCGCAAGCACCTGCACAACATCGTCACCGAGCTGACCGCCGAAACGGATCTGCGCACCACCATCCGACTCGCCGGGCCCCTCACCGTGCTGATGCCGCCCCTGTCCGACGATGTGGAAGCCGCACTACGCGAGGCGGTGAGCAACGTGGTCCGGCATGCCCACGCCACCACCCTTTCGGTCGAACTGCGCGTGAACGACGCGGTAACCCTCGAGGTCACCGACGACGGGATCGGCCTGGCGCCCGAGACCGACCGGCGCAGCGGGCTGGCCAATCTGACCGCCCGCGCGCAACGAGCAGGCGGCAGCTGCTGGATCACCGGCAACCCGGCCGGTGGAACCGTCCTGCACTGGAGTGCCCCCCTCCCCTGACAGCTCCGGAGTCGGCAGACCGGCGGTACCGGCCGCGCCTCTCACCGCCATCCGTTGTCGTCCGCAGCGACACCACATAGGGCAGATGGACCTGACCGGACAGGGCCGAAGGCCCGGAATTCCGGTGCCCCATCCGGTCCGACGGACTCTGGCCGGTCACGGCGCGGGGAAACACACTGGGACTATGACCGGCCTCGACATTCCTGCTTCGGCGTCGCAACCGGATCGGGCCACGCTGCTCGCGGCCATGCGGATGGCAGCCCGTGCCCCCTCGGTGCACAACACCCAGCCGTGGCGGTGGATATACCGAGATCATCGCCTGAGTCTCTACCGCGACGACGAGCGCCTCCTCGGCACTGCCGACCCCAACGGGAGACAGCTGGTGATCAGCTGCGGCACAATGTTGCACCACACCCGGACCGCCTTCGCCGCGGCCGGCTGGCGGACCGAGACCGTGCGCCTGCCCGACCCCGCCCGGCCCGACCACCTGGCAACGCTCACCTTCCGTCCGTTACCGGACGCACCCACCGTGCTGCGGAACCGCCCCGAAACCATCGAGCGACGCCGAACCGACCGCCTGCCGCTGCGGGACCCGGGCGATCTGACCGGCCTGGTCCGGTCGGCCCGGCTGCTCTCCCAGCGGTACGAGGTGATGCTCGACCCTCTCGACACGGCCACAGCGGGCCGCCTGAGCGCGGCCTCCGAACAGGTGGCGGCACTACGCCACTACGACATTCCCTATCTGGCCGAACTGTACTGGTGGAGCGGCCACGAACAGATCCCCGAAGGGGTGCCTGCCGCCGCACTGGTTTCGGCGGACGAGGCGGCTCGAGTGCCGGCCGGCCGCGAGTTCCCGCTGTCCGGTCACACCTCGCGCCGAGGAGACCAACAGGATCAGTCCCGGCTCTGGGTACTCGCGACTGAGGACGACTCCGCCCTCGCCTGGTTGCGAACGGGCGAGGTGCTCTCGGAGATCCTGCTCGAATGCACGGCCGCAGGCCTGGCGACCTGCCCGTTGACACATATCACCGAACTGCCCACGACGCGGCACATCGCCTCGAACGCGGCCGGCGGCCACGGCACCGCACAGGTGATCGTGCGGGTCGGGCTGGCACCGGACCGCGAAGACCACCCACAGACTCCCCGTCGCCCGATATCCGATTTCCTCACCATCCACCCCGACACCTTCGCCGCGGGCAGTGGCGAAAGGCCGACTATCTCCTCTGCCTGCTCTCCCACAGCCGAAGAACCGGGGCCGAAGGATTCGATCCGATGACCGGTACCGAAGACCGTGATCCGCCTCGCCCGATCGTCGTCGGTGTCGACGGCTCCGAGGCGTCGGCTCTCGCCGTGCGGTGGGCGAGCAAAACCGCCGCTCTGCACAGGTGCGGGCTGCATATCGTGCACGCATTCGACCTGGCCGGCGCCAGAGCTGTCCGCAATGTCTACGACACCATGGAGCCACCCGTCACCGAGGCGATCCGCCGGCGCGGCAACGACTTCCTCGAAGAGGCCCGGCAGACCGCACTCCGGATCGATCCCACGCTCACTGTCGAGACCGAACTCTCGGAGTTTGGCCCCGCGCACCTGCTCATCGAACGATCCGCTGTCGCCGGCCTGACCGCCATCGGCGCCACCGGGGAGGGGTCCACTATCGCTCACCTGGGCTCGACCCTTCTCGCCGTGGCAAGCCACGGTCACGGCAGGGTCGTTGTAGTACGCGGCACGAGCCATGCGGCAGATCGTCGCGAGGGGCCTGTGGTCGTGGGCCTCGACGGATCTCCGAGCAGCAATGCCGCTGCGGCCGCCGCCTTCGCCGAAGCCGACTTGCGCCGGGCACCCCTGGTCGCGATCCATACCTGGCACGACTTGCGATTCCACTTGTTCGCCGGGATGCCGGAGATGATCAGCGACCCACCCGTTGCCGAAGCGGCCGAAGCCGAGTTGAACGAATGGCTGACTCCTTGGAGCGAGAAGTATCCCGAGGTCGATGTCGGCCGGAGAACCTATCTGGCGGGACCCGACCTGCATCTCATCCACTGGTCGGAGTCCGCGCGACTCGTCGTCGTCGGCAGCCGTGGCCGCGGCGGCTTCCGCGGCCTGCTCATGGGGTCCACGAGCAATATCGTCGTACAGCGCGCCCACTGCCCGGTCCTCGTCGCCCACGCGACCTGAATCGACAGCGTGGCCCACGTCGACGCACCGAAGCCGCCCCCAGACCGAGGCGGAGTGGTGGCCGGGCCCCGCCTCCGGCCACCGAGGAGATCCGGCTCCGCCGACGATCCGAGTGGAATCGACCCACGCGAACCCGTCACCGCTCTGATACGTGATCTGCGCACGACCCCGGACGGGCTGACGTCCCGCGAAGCGGCGCGCAGGCTCGATGTCTACGGCCCCAACGAACTGCCCATCCGCCGCGGGCAGTCCCGGTGGGTGGCGTTGGGCCGCCAGTTCAGCCATCCGCTCGCATTGCTCTTGTGGGTGGCATCGGCACTCGCCTTCGGCAGTGGGGCGGCGGCGCTCGGTATCGCGATCTTCGTCGTGATACTGCTCAATGCGGTACTCGCCTTCTGGCAGGAGAATCAGGCCGAACACGCCGTCCGTGCCCTGCGAGACTTCCTGCCCGAGCAGGTGTCGGCGCTGCGTGACGGGCAGCGGGTCCGAGTTCCGGCCGCGACCCTGGTGCGGGGTGACGTACTCCTGATCGAAGAAGGGGAACGAATTTCCGCCGACGCACGCCTGATCGCCGGAAACATCGACGTGGACATGTCCGCGCTCACCGGGGAATCCGAAGTACTGAATCGCAGTGCCGCCGAGTCCGACCAGGCCGACCGCGCACTGGATTCTCCGGTACTGATCTTCAGCGGCACCGCATGCCTCGACGGTTCCGGCCGCGCGCTGGTGCACAGCACCGGCGTGCACACCGAGCTCGGCCGCATCGCGGCGCTGTCCCAGCACGTACAGAAGGAGGAAAGTCCACTCGAACATCAGGTGCGGCGGGTCGCCTGGCTCATCGCCGCCGTAGCAGTGGGTGCCGGCGCAGCCTTTCTCCCGCTGGGTCTGCTCGCGGGTCTGTCCCTGAGCGCCGCATTCCTGTTCGCCATCGGCCTCCTGGTCGCGAACGTCCCGGAGGGGCTGTTGCCGACCATCACGCTCGCGCTCGCGGCCGGGGTCCGATCGATGGCGCGCCGCGGCGCGGTCGTCAAACGACTGTCCGCGGTGGAGACCCTCGGCTCCACCACGGTCATCTGCACCGATAAAACCGGCACGCTGACCATGAATGCGATGCGGGTCGCGGAGGTCACCGGCAGCCCGGCCGAGACCGCCGAGATCGTCGCCCGATGCAGTACCGCCGAGATCGGGGCGCACGCCGGGGGCGACCCCATGGAGATCGCGCTGCTGCGATACGCCGCGGACCACGGCGACCCGGTACCCCCGGCACAGCGCGACGCCGGCCGCCTCGCGCTCAACGCGTTCGATTCGAGCCGGAAAATGATGTCCACCGTGGACACCGTGGACGAAACGCCCAGAGTTCACGTCAAGGGGGCCCCGGAGGCGATACTCCCGCGCTGTGCGCGCTGCCCGCCGGGCGTGACGCGAGAACAGGTCCATGCGCAGGTCGACCAGCTCACCGGACGAGGGCTGCGGGTACTGGCAGTGGCCTGGCGGCCCTGGGATACCGGCAGCCCGCCCGACGCCGAGCACGTGGAGACGGACCTGCGCCTGGTGGGTCTCGTGGGCCTGCTCGATCCGCCGCGCCCGGAGGTACCCGACGCGGTGCGGGCCGTGCACGCTGCCGGGGTCCGGGTTCACGTCATCACCGGCGACAACGGCCGGACGGCCGCCGAGATCGCGCGGCGTGTCGGCCTCGGGGCAGACCGGATCGTCGACGGTACCGAGCTCGACACGATGTCCGATGAGGAACTCGACGCCATGCTCGCCGAACCCGGTGAGGTGGTGTTCGCCCGCGCCACCCCGGAGATGAAGCTGCGCATCGCCGACGCCCTACGGCACAACGGGGAGGTCGTCGCCATGACCGGCGACGGTGTCAACGACGCCCCCGCGCTGCGGCGCGCCGATATCGGGGTCGCGATGGGCCGGGGCGGCACCGACGTCGCCCGGGAAGCGGCCACGCTCATCCTCACCGACGACAATTTCGCGACGATCGTCACCGGAATCGAAGAAGGCCGCCGGGTTTTCGACAATGTACGGAAGTTCGTCCTCTACATTTTCGCCCACGCGGTCCCCGAAGTCGTGCCCTTCCTGCTGTTCGCGTTGTCCGGCGGCCTGATTCCGCTGCCGCTCACGGTTCTACAGATTCTCGCCATCGATCTCGGTACCGAGACCGTGCCCGCGCTGGCGCTCGGACGCGAACCCGCGGAACCGGGCCTGATGAGCCGACCGCCGCGACCGCGCCGGGAGGGTGTCATCACCGGCCGGCTGTTGCTGCGTGCGTGGGCGCTGCTCGGGGTCGTCTCCGCGGTATTGGTGATCGGCGGATTCTTCGCCGTATTGTGCGCGTCCGGTTGGCGGCCGGGAGATCCGGTAGGGCCGGATTCGCCGCTGAACCACGCCTACACCCAGGCGACCACGATGACTTTCGCCGGTATCGTCGCCTGCCAGCTCGGCACCGCCTTCGCGGCCCGCACCGAATGGGCGTCACTGCGCTCTGTCGGTGTGGCCGGTAATCGCCTCTTGCTCATCGGCTGCGCGTTCGAGGTCGCTTTCACCGCCGCGCTCATCTACGCACCGCCCCTGCAGAACGTATTCGGCACCGCCGCGTTGGAGCCTTGGATGCTCATCGTGATACTGCCGTTCCCCGTGGTGGTCTGGGGCGTCGACGAAGCCGTGCGATACCGGCGCCGACATAAGGAAGCGCGGAGCGCTCAGCCGATCCGAGTTGGTCGGTCAGGTGGTTGTCATGGAGAGGATATCGCGAAGAGGCAACCGGGGAGTCCGCTCTACGGGGTGGTCCTGCAGCGGTGGGGCACCGACCCTGACCAGGACTTGCGGTAGCCGGTGCTCGCCGCCGATCAGTTCCCGGACCACCTCGCGGCTGCGTGGTACCTCGGTCAGATGAGTGAGCGGACAGGTCGCGTATCCGGCGAGCGTCGATTCCAGCAGCACCGTCGACAGCACCTCACCACAGCGGACCACCTCGTCGTTGCTGTCGGAGGTGGTGGACAGGGCCAGTATCGCGGCGCGGTCGATCTCGCCATCCTCCTCCTGTTCGGATTCGGCCTCGCGGGTCGGGAACTGCCGCCCGACGCCCACCCGCTCCTGTTCACCGGAGGACGCCAGCGCGCTTCGGGGAACTCCCGCCGCGCTGATCACATGTCCGGTCCACCAATGCAATTCGGCGTGATAACCCGAGTCGTAGCGGCGTAGTGCCGCTGTCATCCGCGCGGCGTGCGCCAACGTGGCCCGACTGTCCTCGGGCAGCACATCCACAACAGCGTCGCAGGGATCGACAGTGGATCTCAGCACTGTTTCGAAATCGGACCAGCCTTCGGGCTCGCCGAACGGCCTCCGGTCGGTGTAGCGCCGGTTGATCACCTCACCGCGGGCGAGTTCTGCCTCGGTGACGACCGGCGAGCGATGGAAAGTGATGTTCACCAAGTGATTCCGTTCATTCGGATCGGGGAAGCGGGCGATCGACAGCCGCCACCCCGCCGCCGCCATCGCCGCCCGTAGATGCGCCAGGGCGGCGCCGCAGCTGATCAGCATCTGCCGGCCGCTGGGATCTGTCGTCGGCAGCATCCGTTCGGGCACCGCGTGCAGGCGCAATACCCGGCCGTCGTATCGCCACAGCCAGGGCTGGCTGTTGTGCAGCGAGGGAGCCCTCCCGGCGAGGAGAACAGCCCGTTCGACCGTCGTATCACTGGGCCCTTCTGTCATGGTCACGACGGTATACAGACCTGGGCAGCCCGCCAGGAGTCTTTGGTCCCTGATCCACATGCCGGTAGCCCACGGCGGCGCCGGATCGGGCAGACCGCAACCGATCGGGCGACCGTTCGCGGAAGGAACCCGGCGAACTTCTCAGGGCATCGAACCCGAACCGGCCGGGTCGATGGTCCCGCGGTCCGGGGACCCACGACCCTGCTCGGTCACTCGGGAACGGGCGAGACTCGAACCATGACTTCCGACGCCTGCCGAGTGGCCGGCAGATGCATGCATCGTCCACCCTGATCGGTCCGCAAACCCGAAAGAGGTCCGGCCGGTCGAGCATACGAGAAGACCGCCGACCTTCTTGACTATTCCGGGCAGTAACCGGGATGACCAGGCGAAAGCCGGCGGGCACTCGGGAGGTGACGACACGTGGCGCTGAGCGAGAGCCACCAGGCGCAGCAAGCCGAAGGATTGACAACTGCGCAGGCAGCCGGCCGATTGGCGACCGATGGGCCGAATGTGCTGCCTCAGCGGCCACCCACCCGGCTGTGGCAGCGGGTGCTGACCCAATTACGGGATCCGCTGATCATCGTGCTCTTGATCGCCGCGGCATTGACCCTCGTGACCGGCGACTGGGCGGATACGGCGGTCATCTCGATGGTGGTGGTCGTCAACACGCTTGTCGGCGTCGTCCAAGAGGTCCGGGCCGACCACGCGATTTCGGCACTCACGGAACTGACCGCGCCCGCTGCCAGAGTGGTGCGCGACGGCGTGCAACGCGAAATACCCGCCGCCGAGGTGGTCGTCGGCGATCTTCTCGTCCTCGGCGAAGGCGACATCCTGGCGGCGGACGCCGCCGCCTGCGAGTCGGAAGCACTCGCGATCGACGAGTCGGCGGTAACGGGCGAATCGGTACCGGTGGACAAGAACACCACCACGGAAGCCGGCTTGTCGGCGGGCACCGTCGTGGTGCGGGGACGCGGCCGAGCCGTGGTCACCGCAGTCGGAGCAGCGAGCGCGACCGGCCGGATCGCCTACCTGCTGGACCAGCGTCACGGTTCCACGCCGCTACAACGCAGGCTGACCGATTTCGGCCGGATACTGGCCGGGGTCGTGGTGGCCCTGTGTGCGGTCGTGCTCGTCCTGGGTCTGTTCCGGGGTCAACCGATCGAGTTGATGGTGGTGACCGCGATCAGCCTCGCGGTCGCGGCCGTCCCCGAATCACTGCCCGCCGTGGTCACGCTCGGCCTGGCACTCGGTGCGCGACGGATGGCGCTGCGGCGGGCACTCGTCCGGCATCTGCCCGCCGTGGAGACGCTGGGATCGGTGACGGTGCTGGCGACCGACAAAACAGGCACCCTCACCGAAGGACGGATGGCGGCGCGCCGTATATGGACACCAGAGGTGGAGGCCTCCGTCACCGGTACCGGCTACGCACCGACGGGTGTCGTCACCGTGGCAGACCGCCCGCTGCGGCCCGGAGACCAGCTGGCGATCACGGCAATACTGGCCGCGGGCACCCTGTGCAACGATGCTCGGCTGTCCCCGCCCACCGAGGCCGAGACCACCGAGTGGACCGCACTGGGCGATCCGACCGAACTCGCATTGCTCGCCGCCGCCACGAAACTCCACCTCGACACAGACGATCTGCGGGCCGGGATGCCCCGTGTAGCCGAGCGTCCATTCGACAGCGACCGCAAGCGAATGTCGACAGCCCATCGGCACACCGACGGCACGTATCGGATCGTCTGCAAGGGCGCGCCGGAGGCGATACTCACCGCTGCGGTGCTCGACGACGAACCGGCGTTGTTTGCGCAGGCAGCCGAGCAGGCAGAACAGTGGGCACAGGAAGGTTTCCGGGTCCTGGCAGTGGCCCGAGCCGATCGAGCGACCCCGCCACGCTCCGGTGATGAAGACATGGAACAGCACCTGCGCCTGCTCGGCCTGATCGCGATCTACGACCCGCCACGGATCGCGGCAGCGGCCACCGTCGCAGCATGCGGCCGGGCCGGCATCCGTCCGGTGCTCATCACCGGTGATCACGCGGGCACGGCGCGCGCGATCGCTACCCGACTCGGCATCCTCCGCCCCGGCGAACCGGTGATCGACTGCCGTCGCGAGGTCGGCGACCCGGATATGGTCACCAGCCCGGTATTCGCCCGAACCTCGCCGGGGCAGAAGTTGAACATCATCGAAGCTCTGCAGCAATCCGGGCAAGTCGTGGCCATGACCGGAGACGGGGTCAACGACGGTCCCGCGCTGCAGCGGGCCGATATCGGAATTGCGATGGGTGGGCGCGGCACCGAGGTCGCCCGCCAGGCCGCCGACCTCGTGCTCGCGGACGACAATCTCGATACTGTCGTCGTCGCGGTGGAAGAAGGCCGCAGGGTCTACGACAACATCCGCCGGTTCCTCGTCTACGGCTTGTCCGGTGGCGCGGCCGAGATCGCCGTCATGTTGATCGGGCCGTTCTTCGGGCTCGGGCTCCCGCTGCTTCCCGCCCAAATCCTGTGGATCAACCTGCTCACTCACGGCCTGCCCGGCGTAGCGCTGGGCGGGGAGCCCGCCGAACCGGACGCGATGAACCGGCGGCCACGCCCGCCCACCGAAAGCATTCTGGGCGGTGGTCTGTGGCAGCGCGTCCTGCGCATCGCCGTCGTCCTCACCGCGGTGACTCTCGGCGTCGCCGTATGGGCCGCGGCCACCGGGCGGCCGTGGCAGAGTATGGCATTCCTGGCGCTGGGCATGACCCAGCTCGGCGCGGCACTGGGTTCCCGCACCAGGGCCCGTTCGCTGGACAATCCGCTGTTGCTGGTAGCTGTCGCCGGCGCGATGCTGCTGCAGCTGGCGGGCCTATACGTACCGTTCCTGCGCGACGTTCTCGGTACCGAGAGACTGGCGCTACCCGACCTGCTGACGGTGTGCGCGGTCTCCGTTCTCGGCTATATCGCGGTACGACTGGATCGCTTCCTGCATCCGCCGCGGCACCGCCCGGTCGAGGCGACTTCATAGGGCAGAACCGCAATATCGATGACACCGGACACGCTGGTGCCACGGAGAGACCTGATGAGCACTGACCGGACTAGAGTGCCGCGGTGTCCACGATCTGCACGTCCTCGACTCCCGCGATCGTCCGCGTCATAGCCGCCAGGACGCGCTGTTCGGTCTCGTCGGCGCAGATACCCCGAATCGTGACCGTATTGCCGGTGACCTCGACATCCCATTGGCGGTGGCTGCCGGAGTAGTCGTCGAGCAGCGAACACACCCGCGATTCGATCGCCTGCTCGTCGCGTGCCAGCGCCCGCAGCAGATCACGGCGGGACACGATGCCGACCAGCACTCCGGCCTCCACCACCGGCAGCGACCGGCGATGGTGGTCGAGGATGACCTTCACTATTTCCGGTACCTCGGCGGTGGGGCCGACCACCTGTACCGGTGTGCGCATGGCGACCCCGACCACCCCGCCTTCGCGACCGGACTCGATCGCTGCCATCGCATCGGACTCCGACAGGATCCCCACGACCCGTTCGCCGTCGTCGACAACGGGCAGGGCAGCGAATCCGTGGCCGGTCAGCAACGCGACGGCTTCCGACAGCGGGGTGTCACGGCGGACCGTGACCACTGGGCGGCTGAGAATATCTCGTGCACGCATTCCTGATCACCTCGTGTACCTGTGCGGACCGAATCGAACGCGCCTGGCGTTATGACATTCGCTCTATTTCGAGCGTCGTCGGGTTCCCGCTCCCTACCAGGTTCGGCGCCGACGCTCGCTGCCACCAGTGCACAAATGCCGTTTCGTGGGGACGAAAGTCATTCCTCGACAACATCCCGTGCCGGCGCGAGCAGGACCCTCGAGTCCGCGGCCGGGGCACACTCAGGTGCTGCTGCCGCATCGGTCATACCAGCTTCGTACCGTCCGCCCCGGACACCGGTTACGGCCGGTCGAGCCCTGGACCGAAAACCGGCGATCACCCGCGCAAGCGGTGCCAGTGCCCGAGCGATCACCGTCGAGCATCCATGCGTGTGCGACGCTGAACCGGCGGGTTCTCGGGTCGCCGACCTACTGCTGCACCGGACGCCCAACCGAAGATGCTCGGGAGCGAGAACAGGAACGAGATAGGTGCCGGTGATGGGGGCTGTGACCGCACCTCGGAGGAGCGCCCCCAGCACCGCTACGACGATGACGAAGGTGGTGGTCGGTGACCCGCTGATACTCAACGGCTGGGCCAGGGCGACGAAGACCGCCGCTCCCACGATCCAGGCGACGGCATTCGCCCATATCCAGAGCACGGCCTGATCCGACCAACGCCGCAGTACGAGCCACTGGCCGATTCCGAGCGCGAAAGCCATCGCCAACATCCCTGAAGCCACTACTGGAACCTGGGTGAAGACCGGCGATGCCGCGACCTCCGCCCCGAAAACGATGGCCAGCAGAATCACCGCCCATTCGAGGACAGCGGCCGCCGCCGTGGCCAGAATCCACTCCCGGATCACGAACGACCCCAGCCGACGGCGCAGTACACACGCCTGGAGGCCGGCCAGCCCGGCGCCGCCCACCATTGCCGCGAGCAGCAGGACAGCAGCCGGCTTCCACTGCGATAGGTCCGGTGCCAGCAGATAGACCCCAACCGGAAGCGCCCATGCGGCGGCAGCTCCGACCGTCGTCGAGGTGACCCAGCGCCGACGCAGATCCCGAGATGCCGCACCGACCGTAGACAACAGCAGAGGAGTCCCCGTCGGGGGCTCCTGATCAAAGGGCTCCTGACGGTTGGTGCGCCGCTCGATCGTTGCCATGTGCCGTCCCAGGTCGATGCGAAATGATCCGTACCCGATACTTCGCCCGAAACTCCGATCGGCACAGAAACCAAAGTCACCGTTCACAACGCCGGACGGGCCCGCAGCGCGGCGGTGACTCGCATCTCATGAGGGACCTTGGTCCCCCCGATACCAGCAACATGTAGGTCCGGATCCTCGTTCGAGTGGACGAGCAGGCCCCGCCGCGAATGCAGCCCTGCAACGGCAGCACCGAAGGCGGTTCAGCCGCGATAGGCGGACCGAACGACGATCATCGGGACTTCCACCGTGTGCAGCAGTGTATTACTGGTCGAGCCGAGGACCATGCTGGAGAATCCCCCGCGGCCGTGGCTGCCCACAACCAGCAACTGGGCGTCCTCTGATTCTTCGAGCAGGGAACGCACCGGCCTGTTCACCGTCACCGTCGGCCGCACCCGGACGTCGGGATAGCGTTCCGGGTACTCGCCCAGGCTCCGGGTCAGCACCGCGTGAGCAGGTTCTTCCCATCCCTCGACCGAAACATCCAGACTGCTGATATCGGTCCAGGCGTGCACCGCGACCAGGTCCACTTTCCTACGGGCAGCTTCGTCGAAGGCCAGTGCTGTTGCGGGCCTGCTGTTCTCGGTGCCGTCGACACCCACCACCACCGGCTTGGTGACCGATACCGGGTCCAGCGCGGACAGCGTGTGGACAACAGCCACGGGGCAGTGAGCGTGATGTGTGGTGGCGGTACTCACCGACCCGAGAAGCCCACGCTGGAACGCACCCATTCCACGGCTGCCCACAACCAGCATCTGGGCATGGGCGGATCTCGCGATGAGAGCCGGTGCGATGAGTTCGAAAGTCAGTTCCGTCGTGACCGCTGGTTCGGATCCCGAAGATACCGCCCGTGCTGTCCGGGCGGCTTCGGCCAGAATCTGCTCCCCCTCATGGCCGAGCCGGCGCCGATCGGCCAGGGCAGGCGCTGTATCGGGGTCGTAGCCTCCGGGTATGCCCATCGACGTGATGATATGGAGTGCGCAGCCGCGCAGAACAGCCTCGGCAGACGCCCACGCCACCGCTCGGTAGGCACTGGTCGAGCCGTCGGCGGCTGCCAGTATCGTCTGCTCCGCTGTGGTATTCGGGTTGCCGTCGCTGAGCATGGGGAGTCCTTCCGATCGGGAACACCGGCGCCCTCCGGTACGAGTCCCGCTGCATGTCAGGGTGATTTCTCGGCGATGCCGGCGACGGCGCGCCACTCTGTATCCCACTGCTTGTCCCTGCGCCGGGACAGCAGCCACGACACCGCGCACACCGTGCACCAGGCACCCGAAGTGCCGAGCAGAAGAACCGTGACCGCGGTGGTGACACCGGTCGTTGCCGCAACATCGGGATTCCGGGGTGGGTCGACCCGAGTGCCGTGCTCGTCGATCCAGACCGTGATCCGGTCACCGGCCAGGGCCGTGACAGGCACCGGCACTTCCGCTTCGCCGGTGCGGCCGTTGCTCTTCCAGGCAACCCGCGCTTCCCCGGAATGCACGCCGGTCGTCACGGGCTCACTCACGATCGCTGCCTCGACGGTGGATCTCGTCGCCTGTTCGATCCGCACGGCCGCTGCTGTATCGGTGTAGGAGGTGGTGCCCAGCGCTCCCGCGACCGGGACCAGCAGCGCCATCGCGATCACCGCGGCCATCCGGAGGACGATTTCGAAGCGATCGCACGGGCGCATCAGCATACTCGGATTGCTCGGTCGCAGCGCCCAGATCCGAGTGAGTGCCGCCCACGGTATGGGTGCCATCGGCGCGGGTTCCGGCATCACGAACACCTCTTCCGGCTCGGACTACGAATCGAGTCTCGCGTGTCGAGGCGGTGCGGGTCAGAGAAGAAAGTCACTTCCCCGACGGGCCGATGACCTCGGCCGAACATCAACCGCCGAAGCCCCGCGACCTCGGGTCGGGGGCATCGGGGTTTCGGTCAGGAGCGCAGATCTCGCTGATCGAACCGCAGGAATCCGCACGCGACCATGGCTGCCGAAGCCACAGCGAGGACCGTCGCGTCAGCCCATTGCATTCCGTGCCGCAGGGGTTCGCCGCCGATGTAGTAGTGGAACGGCGACAGGTACTTCAGCCAATCCGCTCCGATCACCCCGGCGAGGTTTCCCGCGATGTAGGTGAGCACCCCGATACCCACCGAGATACCCAGCACCTGGCCGCGTTTGCCGAGCGCGGCACCCAACCCGATGGCCAGCGCACCGAAAGTGATGCCCAGCAGCGCCAAGTGCACGCATTGGGCCGCGAATTCGCCGATTCCGATCGACTCGAGATCGGCCGTGGAACGCACCGCGAGCATGCCGAGAAATACCAGCACCGCAATCGCGGTAGCGCCGGTGACCAGGCCGGCGAAACGTTGTACGGCGAGCCGCACACGGCCGACTGGGTGGGCGAGCAGCAGGTCCAAGTAGCCGGTTTCCTCGTCCCCGGCGATGACCCGGGCACCGAAGGTCACGCCGAAGGCCATCACCAGCAACGGAAGCAGCAAACCGAAAACGGTGGAGCCTAGATACCCTGCGGCCGAGTTCATATCGTCCATCCGCAATGCCTCGCGCATCGCTTCGGGGTAGTTCTGCACGGTGTCGGCCATACCACCTTCGGAGACCTGCGGGTAGAAGGCGGCATACATCAGTCCGACCACTGCCGTGCCGATCGACCAGGCGAGCAGACCGCGCCGGTTGTCGGCAAGGGTTCGGGTGTAGATATCAGGCAGCATCGGCTTCTCCGGTGTAGTAGCTGTGGAACAGATCTTCGAGCGCGGGTTCGGTGACCAGCAGTCCCGCGACGTGATGACCGGCCAGGGCGCGCAGCAGAGCGTCGGGACTGCCGGTGACCTGGCAGCGCAGGGTCGCGCCCTCGGTCCGAACTTCGGCGACACCGGCCAACGTGGTGAATTCGGCCGGGTCGACCGGCCGGGTGAAGGTGACCTCGACGGCGCGGACGGCGCCGGCGCGCAGGCCCGCGACGGTGTCGAGGGCGACGAGGCGGCCTTCGCGGATGATGGCGACCCGGTCGGCGACCGCTTCGACTTCGCTCATGATGTGGCTGGACATGAACACCGTCTGCCCGGCGGCCGCGGCTTCGGAGACCATGTCCAGGAAGGTCTGCTGGGCCAGGGGGTCCAGCCCCGAGGTGGGTTCGTCCAGGATGAGCAGCTCGGGTTCGTGCATGAACGCCTGCACCAGCCCGACCTTCTGCCGGTTGCCCTTCGACAAAGCCGAGATCTGTTTGTGCTGATCCAACTCCAGCCGCTCACACAACGCATCGATGCGGTCTGCGCCCGCTCCGCTCCGCAAGGCGGCAAGAAACCGCAGCGCCGCGCCGACGCGCTGCCGACCAGGAGCGACGAAATCACCGGCGAGATAACCGATCCGCGCATGCAGCGCGACGGCGTCGGCGCGCGGGTCCAGTCCGAGCACCCGGGCCGTGCCGCCGGTGGGCCGGATCAGGTCCAGCAGCAATCGGATCGTGGTGGATTTCCCGGCGCCGTTGGGACCCAGATAGCCGAACACCTCCCCTTGCTCCACAGACAGTGACAGTTCGGTCAGGCCTCGTGCCGAGCCGTAGGTCTTCGTGAGCCCGTTCAGCTCGATTGCTTTCACCATGGAACAGAAAGTATCGAAATTTCAGAGATTTGTAAATATTCCGAATATTCGCAGTTCTGGTACCTTCGCGGTGTGGGAACGAACGAGAGATTGCGAGAAGCGGCGGAGAAACTGGCCCTGACCCTGTCGGCGGGCGGCGGGATGCAGCGTTCGACCGCGCGCGTCCTGACAGCCCTGCTCTACACCGAGCAGGACACCATGACCGCCGCCGATCTGTGCGCGGAGCTGTCGATCAGTTCCGGCGCGGTGTCGACCGCCGTCAAACACCTCATGCCGGTCGGGCTCATCGAACGCGTTCCCGCGCCGGGCAGCCGCCGCGACCACTACCGCTTCCGTTCCGGTGCGTGGGCCGCGCTGATGTCGCAGCAGAACATGCTGCTGGCCACCATGCGCGATTCGGCGCAGGAAGGCATCGACGCCACCGCGCCGGACACGGTCACCGCGCGCCGTCTGCACGAGATGCAGGACTTCTACACTTTCATGCTCAACGAACTCGTCCCCCTGATCCACCGCTGGCGCGAGCAATACACCGCCGACCATCCTGCCCCGGATGCCTCGCTGTAGCGCGCGAGCCTCGGGATTGCAGCCCCGAGCCGTAGGAAGGAGTTGTACGGTCCACTGGGCCACGGGCCCGCGGTTTGCGTTTCCAGCGGTCTTTACGGCATCGTTACAGCAGGAGAGCCGGGAAGTCTGGTCGGCGAACCCGGTCCGATCGCGGGCCGGGGTCGACGCCGACGAAAGATGACCCGCGCTGATGAACTCACCCCGGCCCCGCCCCTCACTATTTGCCCGAGGTTCCTGGCTGGAGACCCGACGGATCACCGCGATCCTGCGCACCGAGACCGCCGGGGGCGTGCTCCTGATCATCGCCGCGGCCATCGGGCTGATCTGGGCCAACACACCCTGGTCGAACGCCTACGAAGCGCTACGCGATTTCCCGGTGGGCCCGGCAGGCCTGCATCTGAACCTCTCGCTGGAGACCTGGGCCGCCGACGGACTGCTTGCGGTGTTCTTCTTCGTCGTCGGTCTCGAACTCAAACGCGAATTCGTCGCCGGGGACCTGCGCGACCCCCGCCGCGCGGCACTACCGGTCGTGGCAGCAGTCGGCGGGATGGTCGGTCCGGCCCTGATCTTCCTCGCGTTCAACGTCGGCAACGGCGACGCCGTGAAGGGTTGGGCGATCCCCACCGCCACCGATATCGCCTTCGCGCTGGCCGTCCTCGCGGTCGTCAGTTCTCATCTGCCCACCGCTCTGCGCACCTTCTTGCTCACCCTCGCAGTGGTCGACGATCTTCTCGCGGTGACGGTGATCGCGATCTTCTACACCGACGAACTGCATCTGCCCTACCTGGCATTGGCCGTGCTCCCCCTCGCCGCGTTCACCTTCGCGGTCCAGCGCCGGATCCGGTCGCCGTGGGTGCTGATACCACTGGCGTCGATGACCTGGTGGCTGGTGCACCAGTCCGGAGTACATGCCACCGTCGCGGGGGTGTTGCTGGGCTTCGCCGTGCCCGTTCTCACCACCCGGTCCGGGGTCTGCGGCCCGTCGGCACACGACCCGGGCCTGGCCGAGTGGTTCGAGCACCGGATCCGCCCGTTCTCCGCCGGGGTCGCGGTGCCGGTGTTCGCGTTCTTCGCCGCCGGAGTCACCATCGGCGGCCTCAGCGGAATGGTCGATTCACTCACCGACCGGGTCACGCTCGGCATCGTCGTGGGCCTGGTGGCCGGTAAGGCAGTCGGCATTCTGCTCACGACCTTCCTGACCGCGAAACTCACGCGCGCCGAGTTGGACTCCGAACTGAGCTGGATCGATGTCGCCGGTGTGGCGTTGCTCGGCGGAATCGGATTCACGGTCTCGCTGCTGATCGGGGAACTGGCGTTCGCGGAGCAGCCGGTGTGGGAAGACCATGTCCGCATCGGGGTCCTCGTCGGCACCCTGACCGCCGCACTGCTGGCCACCATCGTGCTACGGGCACGCAACCGCGCCTACCGCCGCATCGCCGAAGAAGAAACCCGCGACGACGACAACGACGGCATACCCGACATCTACCAGCAAGGGACCTGACCATGCCGTCAGCTTTCGAGGACCGCCACACATCGGAAAAGGGAAGCCGGCATTTGGGATCGGCGTACATCAACGCGCCCAGCGGTGAGGTGATCGGCCTGTGGTGCACCGAGCGACTACAAGAATGGGACACGACCCACCGGCGGTGGACCATCACGACATCGGCCGGGCCCACCCGCGTCGTGGCCCCCGGCCATGAACAAGAGTCGGGGCCCACTGTTGTGGTGGTCCCGGGAACGAACATGAACACCGCGGCCTCACTCCCATTTCTTGCCGAGCTGGCGGCCCGGTACCGAGTCATCGCATTGGATGTACCGGGCCAGCCCGGTCTCAGCGCGCCACAGCGGCCACGCAAAGACCGGCTCGCCTGGTACGGACGGTGGCTCGACGAAGTGCTGGAACAGACGGTGCCCGATACGGCCGTAGTGCTCGGGCATTCGCTGGGCGGGGCGATCGCCCTGGCCTGCTCCTCCGAGCGGATCGCCGCCCGCATTCTGATCGCTCCGGCCGGACTTGTTCGCCTGAAGGTGCCGCCACGGCTACTCGCGGCAACTCTGGCCTGGTTCGCCGCTCCTTCACCCGACCGCACACACCGCCTCCTGCACCTGATGACAGGCCCGGCCCACCCTGTTGCACCGCATCTGGTGGAGTGGATGACACTCGTGGCCCGCTACTGCCGAACTACCCTGGCACCCGCACCGCTGGCACCCGCACTGCTCGACCATTGCCGGTCGAGACCCTGCGTGGTGGCCACCGGCGCCCACGACATCTTCCTGCCACCCAACCGTCTCGAACCCGCCGTCCGCGAACTGCTCGGCTCCGAACTACGCGTACTCGAAGGCTGTGGCCACCTGGCCCTCGACGACGACCCGGCCGGCGTCGTGGAACTGGTGGACGACCTCACCGGACGCCTGTGAGACCGGATCGGCCGGCCAGACAGCCGCGGGGCTGGTCGAATTCGATTACCTGGGGATTGCTGGTCGCGATCCTCGCGGGAAGCACTGCTTACGCAATATCCGTGATCTACGACTTCATCCAAGGCCAGCGGGCGGTGGCGCAAGTCAGGCACTGCACCAGCGTGCGGCCCGCAGGATGCTCGGGCGAGTGGGCCCTTCCGGACGGCACCGTCGGCAACGGAAGAATCGCCGGAGCGAGCGGAGTCGACGAGGGACACCGAATCGACGTCCGGGTAGGGCCGATCTGGGGCGCGTATTCGAAGACCCCGTCGACGCTTGCCTGGCAACTCGCACCGGTACCGACCGTGTATGCGATGGTGCTGACAGGCTGGACAATCGCGCGGCTGCGCCGCGCCCGCGCCCACCAGATGACCCGCGACTTCACCATAAGTCTCCGGTCGGGCCAGGACTTGTATCACGCACGCGATGCGGAGATCACCAACGCCGACGGACATCCGCGCTGGACCGTGCGCCGAATCGGCTATCGACTCGCCGTCCTGGAAGAGTCGGGCACAGCCGCGTTGCATATTCGGCACAGCACTGCCGCCCGCTACTTCTATTACGCGAACGGGACCTACGCGGGGGCGATCCTGCGCGACCGACGAATGCGACCGCGGCTCGGTTTCGCGCTCTGCGACGAGCGTGGCGCCGCGTTCGCCTTCGCGACCAGCGTCGACCACCCGTTGTCGTGGCAGGTCACCAGCGCTGACGGCTATTTCCGATACGCCCGGATCCTGCTGACGACACAGGGCAACACCGTGGCGGTCGAACGGGCCGCTCCGCCGCTGCTACGCCCGCTGATATTCGGCTTCGTGATCGAATACGACCGGATCGTCTTCGAGGCAGGCGACGGTCTCGGGCTCCAATTCCGTCACCATATCGCCCGCTGAGGACCGGCCGAACGTGGCCCTGCACAGGTCAGTCGGCATCGGGAAACATCTCGCGGCGGTGCTTCTGCCAGCGGCTCATCAGTTCGGGAAGTTCGGCACGCATGAACCGGTAGTACTCCAGTGTCTCACGGACCCGGCGGCCACCAGGACGGGCGGCGTCGAGCAGTTCGACGCCGTCGCTGAGGAACCGCAGGGCCCGGTCCAGCGCTTCCTGACGCTGGGCGGTGATCGCGTACCAGACGTCCTCGTCGTAGACGCGGTAGGTGTCGGCGCGCGCACCCGGTTCGCGTTCCCGGCCGAGCAATCCGGATTGCACGAGGTAGCGGACGGCTCCCGAGATCGCGGCCGGACTGACCTGCAGCCCGGCGGAGAGTTCTTGGGCGGTGTAGCGCTCGGCATCGTCTGCGAGGACGTAGGCGAAGACGCGGGCCGCCATCCGCGGTGTGCCCGAGTCCGCGAGCAACAGCGCGAATTGCTCGACGAACCGCAGGACCGCCTGTTCCTGCTGGTCCTGCTCGTCCACACAGACCTCCTCTACCCCCATCGACACGTGCAGTTACATCATAGCCTTCAAACTATTCACACATTTATGAAAGAAATGTACGCTGATGTGTATGGATACTGCCGTCGCAATCTCCGGGTTGCGCAAGACTTTTGGCCGCACCACCGCGCTCGACGACCTCGATCTCGACGTCCGCCGAGGTGAGGTCCACGGATTCCTGGGCCCGAACGGCGCCGGGAAGACCACGACCATCCGTGTGCTGCTCGGGCTCCTACGCCCCGACAGCGGCTCCGTCCAGCTGCTGGGCGGGGACCCGTGGCGGGACGCGGTCGCGTTGCACCGTCGCCTGGCCTACGTCCCTGGCGATGTGGAACTGTGGCCGAACCTCACCGGCGGCGAAGCGATCGACGTGTTCGCCCGGCTGCGAGGCGCGGTGAACACGACCCGCCGCGAAGAGCTGATCGAACGATTCGACCTGGACCCGACGAAGAAGGCCCGCACTTACTCCAAGGGCAACCGGCAGAAGGTCGCTCTGATCGCGGCACTGGCCTCGGACGCGGATCTGTTCCTGCTCGACGAACCCACCGCCGGCCTCGACCCCCTGATGGAAGTCGTCTTCCAGGACGTGGTCGCCGAGGTGCAGGCAAGGGGCGGCACCGTCCTGCTGTCCAGCCACATTCTGGCGCAGGTCGAGAAACTCGCCGACCGGGTGAGTATCATCCGCAGCGGGCGGGTCGTGCAGACCGGCACCCTCACCGAGCTCCGGCATCTGACCCGCACCACGGTCGAAGCCGTGACCGAACGCCCGATCGGGGACCTGAGCGCGCTGGCCGGGGTCCACAATGTGATCACCGAGGACGGCCGGGTCCGTTTCGATGTCGACAGCGATGCACTCGATGCCGCGATCGCCGCGGTCAGCCGCGCCGGCGTTCGCGCGCTGACCAGCCACCCGCCCACACTCGAAGAGCTCATGCTGCGTCATTACGGCGACGAACTCGCGGCCGCGGGCAACGGAGCAGGCGAATGACCACCACCGCAACTTATTCCGGCAACCCTGCCGCGACTCCAATCGATCCGCAACAGACCACATGGCGCGACGGTCTGGCCGGTACCGGCGCGCTGGTACGGCTCAATCTGCGCCGGGACCGGATCAAGCTCCCGGCGTGGGTGCTGGGTATCGCACTGATGAGCGTCTACTACGCCTCGGCACTGCAGCAGGTGTACAAAACTCCCGAAGACCTCCGGGCGGTCAGCCAGTTCAGCGAGGGAGTCGTCGGCGCACTGATCTCGGGCCCCGGCTACGGCTTGACCGATCCCACCATCGAATCAGTGATCGTCGCCGTCTACGGCCTGTATTACCTACTGCTGGCCGCGCTGATGAACATCCTGCTCATCTCCCGGCACACTCGCGTCGAAGAACAAACCGGGCGCGCCGAACTCGTCCGCGCCAATGCCGTCGGACGCCACGCCCAGCTCACGGCAGCACTCGTCCTCGCGGTCATCGCAAACCTCGCGGTGACCCTGCTGGTCGCCGGTTCGTTCGCCGCGGCCGGACTCGACACTTCCGACGCGCTGCTGTTCGGCGCCAGTGTGGGCGCGGCGGGTATGGTTTTCGCCGCGATCACCGCCGTCGCCGTCCAGATCACCGAATACTCCCGCGCCGCCTCCGGACTCGCCGGCCTCGCACTGGGGATCGCCTACGTCATCCGCGCCGCCGGCGACGCCGTCCGGGAAGGTGGCAGCGCGCTGTCGTGGCTGTCCCCGCTGGCCTGGTCACAGCAGACCCGCGCCTACGCCGACGGCCGCTGGTGGCCCCTGCTGCTTTCGTTCGCGCTGATCCTGGCCGTCACCGGGGTGGCCTATTCCCTCTCTTCTCGCCGCGACCTCGGTGCCGGGCTGGTACCGCCGCGCCCGGGCCACCGGGAGGCTCCTGGCTGGCTGGCCACACCGGTGGCGTTGGCGGCACGTCTGCAACGGGCCGGGCTCATCGGCTGGGCCTGCGCACTGGTCGCCAGCGGAGCTCTCTACGGCGGGATCGGCAACACGATCGTCGATTCCTTCGACGACCTGCCCGACCAGGTCGTCGACGTCATGGGCGGCGATGCGAGCCGAATGCTCGACGGCTACCTCGGCACCATGGCATTCTTCGACGCTCTGCTGGTCACAGTTTTCGCGATCCTCACCGTTCAATCCCTGCGCACCGAAGAAACCACCGGCCGCACCGCACCGGTGCTCGCCACCGCAACCGGCCGGGTCACCTGGTTCACCGGATACATCGGTGTCGCGGCGCTCGGCGCGCAGGCATTGCTCGCCACGACGGGCCTGGCATTCGGTGTCGCGCTGGCGCTGTCCGTGGGCGACGCCGGCTACGTCGTCGACGGGCTCGTATCCCATCTCGTGTTCGCGCCCGCCGTACTGCTGGTTCTCGCTGTCGCCGCCCTGCTCTACGGCATCCTCCCGCAGGCGTTCGGCGCCACCTGGGCGCTGTTCGGATTCGCCCTGGTCCTCGGCTTCTTCGGCCCGATCATGAACCTGCCGCAGTGGATCCACGATCTGTCCCCGTTCCAGCACATCGCCCGCATCCCGATGGAAGACCTCCGCTGGCCGGCGTTGATCATACTGACCGTCCTGGCGGCCGCATCCGCTGCTGTCGGCGCCTACCGTTTCCGGGAGCGCGATCTGGACACCACATGACCCATGCCGGCCGCCGACCGGGGGTCCCGCGGAACCTGTCGCGCCGGGAGTGCGGGACCGATAACCGAGTGGCGGGCGGGCATATCAACCACATCGGAGGCCGGACACCGACGTCCGCTTTCGCCGATCCGCCCGGAAGCCGTTTGCTCCGGCGCGAGTCCCGCGCCGGAGCAGATCAGGTCCAAGCTTGTCAGGGTGCGGCTGTTACCGGTTCTGCGGCAGCAGCGGCGACAGGGCGCCGGCCGAAGTACAGCAGGCCGGCGGCCAAGGCACCGACGAACAGCGCGAGCATGCCCGCGAGCAGCCAGCCCGCCCCGAAATTGGCGATCACGGGGATTGCCCCGGCAGTAACGAGCCCGCCACCGAAGAACGGTTCCATGATCAGCTGCTTATAGCCGAAAGCCTGATACGCAGGGGTCTTCAGATCGGGATCGACCACCCGCAGCAGAATCAGGCCGGTGGAGGTCACGCCCATGGCCTGACCGACATCGGCGATACCGCGTTCGAACCAGAAATCGGGCAGCATCCGCCGGGCCAGGAATACGAACGCACCCACCGTCCAGACCAGGCCGGTGACCGCCAGCAGGATGAACGGGCCCATATTCGCCGCGATCGCTGTCAGCGACAAGGTACCCAGCGCAGCGATGACCAGTACATCGAGGCTGAAACCCTGCAACCGCTCGATCATCTGCACATCGACGATCTCCTCGCGGTCGAATGCCTGGATCAACGCCTGCACGATGATGCCGCCGATCATCGCGATCGGGAACAGCGGTACATGCGCGAACAGTTCCAGGCTGTCGGCCCACAGTTTCTGCTCGACCCACTGCAACCCGGTCAGCATGAGCCAGCCGATCAGCACCGCCACCGCCAGCAACCCGAAGTGCAGGGTCAGCGGTTCGATCGAGGACGGGTTGACCGTCAGCGTGCCCGCGGAACGGCGGCGCTCCTTCTCCACCAGCCCCGCCCGTTCGGCCACCGACGGTGTGGCGTCGGTGCGCAGTTCGGTGGTCTTACCGGTGCGCACACCCCAGTTGATCAAGGCGATACCGCAGACGATGCCGGACAAGATCCCGACAGTTGCCAGACCCAGCGCGAGGTCCTGCCCTTCAGGGAAGTTGAACTCTTCGAAGGTTCCGGCCATACCCGCGGCGGTACCGTGACCGCCTTCGAAGCCGATCTCGATCAAGGTGCCCGCCATCGCCGGCAACCCGAACACCGGGCCCAGCACCAGGATTGCCAGCAGCAACCCGAACACGTACTGGCCGCTGGCCACCGTGATACCAAAGGTGATCTGCGGGCCCGCCACCCGGAACGCCTCGCGCGGCGAAGGCAGCTTGTGTCCCATCAGCAGGCCTGCGAACACCAGGGAGATCAACAGTCCCGGCAGGGTTTTCCACACCTCGATGATCTCGGGTGTCATCAGGCCCGATTCGGTGAATCGGTCGTTGCCGAACAGGGAGGCGATTCGGCCGAACACATCCGGTCCGATCAGCAACGCGAGTGCGCCACCGATGATCGAACTCGGAATGAACAGCTTCTGCGCAAGCTTCCATTTCACTCGGATGATCTTGGCGATCAACATCATCACGCCCAGCAACAGCAGCGCGAAACCGATAACTTCCGGTGACATACTCACCTACTTCCGTCGTAGCGAACCGCCGACAACAACTGGCAACGAATGCGACAAACACCCCAAAAACATGCCGTTGAACGACGGTACGATAGGCGATGGCTCGACAGTCTGTAAATTGTTCTCCCTCACGGGAATATACGAACGCTCGAGCGAGTGGCGGCAGTACGGCCACGGACTGGAGTTGCGATCGACCGTTCTTTACGGCATCTTTACCCGTGGTGCGCCGGGAAGTCTGGTCGGCAACCCGGCTCGGAGCGGGTCGGGAGGTCCGACCATGGGAGCACTCCTGCACGGCAACAACACCTTTCACCAATCGTTTTCCGTCCACCCTCCGCAGGTACTGCGGTTGCGGCCATGCCTGGGCACACTCCGGAGACAGCTTCCGCAGGCCGCGAATGACGGCTTCGGTCCGATCGCGCAACACCTCGTACTCCGGCGCTTCGGCGCTGCCGGATATCCGCGCATGAACCACGAGGCCGTGATCGCCGCCATCGGCTCAGGCGTGGCAGCGATCGGTGGTTTCGCGACGCTCGTACTTCTCCGATCACATATTCCGGGACTCCGCCGACTGGCGACCCATAAGTTTTTTTCCGCCGTTCCGTGGCTGGCACGCCCGGCCACACCCCGCGGCACGGATACCCGTGCACACGACACCGCGCCTGGGGAAACTCACCGGGCACACGAGCAAACCGGGTACGGCGACCCTGCTCGTGCACACCGGATACAGTTCCTACCCCGCTGGGGCGCGTCGTCTCGACTTCCGAGCTGCCCGGCCCAGCGTCCCGGTGGTCTATGTCGATGGATTTCCGGTCTCGTGGGGATGGGGCGTGACCAGGGCCGTGGTCTCCGCCGGGGAACACCTGGTCGCCGTCGCCGGAAGCCATTCGCGCTGCTACCGGGTTATCCACCTGAAAGAAGGCGCGGACGCGACCTTCTGCTACTCCAGTGTGCTCGGGGCAGGTTCGCACCGATTCCGCGAAGCCGACGCGGACCTACACGAGGGGGCATGGCTGACCACCGCACGCCCAGGCCGTTCCACAACAACTGAGCGCCGAATCGCCATGGTGGTGTGGGCCATGGCCACCGCGGTCGCAGTGGTGACACTGCTCGGTATCACGGCCGGATTACTCGGCTCCCCGTTCGGTGATCGGTTGCCGATCGGGGCTCTGCTCGCCTACGGCGCCGCCTGTGTGGGAGTGTGTGGTGGACTCGCCCTCGTGGCCGGCTCGATCGTCGACGCCCGCCGCCCATCTCCGGCATCACCAGGGGCCACTCCCCCAGCCGACCACACCCGGCCCGACGTTCACATCGTGGACTACGACGCTTCCGAACCTCCGGGCCCCGCACCCGGATGGTCGGCGTTGTCCTTACATCTGCGCTACGAGTTGGTCGCACACACAGCAGAGGAGTGGACCGCCGAAATAGACGGACAGAAGTCCCGGCAGAACCCGATCCAGTGGTGGCGAGCGATCAGAATCGGCGAGGCCGAAGTACCCGGCACGCGCGTGTGGATACCCGCCCCCGGTGTCACCGTCGACGGTATAGCGGTACCGGCGAGCTGGACGCGAATGTGGATCCAGCTCGTGCCCGGCATCCACCAGCTCTACACGGCCGCGGACATTCCCCCTACCGAGGTAGGAGATTCGACGCAGGTCGATCTGACCGCGGCCCGTCGCATGCACACCATCGTCGCCCGCGAGGGAGAAACTCACCACCTCGAGTACGTCGCTCATATCCGGGCCCTTCCCTGCAAGGATCGCCCGGAGTTGGCGTCCTACCATGTGGAACTCCTATGAGAAGCGCGCCCACTCGCTCGAGAACACCTCGATGAGACGACGGCGGTCGAGCACGGAACACACCGCCCGCCTCCCCTATTCGCGCGTGAGGCGGAGACTCACCATCGGAAGTCCGGTACCGCGTTCGTCGATAGGCGTTCCGAGTGTGTTCTCGATCGCCGGTTTCATGGTTGCCCAGGCGCGGGGATGCCGACTGGCGTAAGCGTGCAGAGAAGCCGCGACCTCGTCAGGGCTGAGCACGCTCGCCCGCGCTTCGGCAGGTCGGCGACCGCCGATCCAGACCCGGACCCGGGGGTCTGCCCGGACATTGCGGAACCACTGGGCGCGGGTACCGAAACCGGAAACCACCACGTAGGAATCGGAGTCGAGACGGTCGACGACTTCGAGAACCACGTAACGGCGGATGCCGGTATTTCGCCCGATATGTTCGAGCATCAGCATGCGCCGTCCGAATAGAAATCCCAGGCGTACCCGATAGAGATGAACAGGTGCTCGCATCAACTGACGCGTGCGCAATGCCCTGGAAGCGACGCCGACCAATGCGTCGGCGACCGGAGCAGGAAGAGCGGAAGAAACAGACATGGGTACCTCGATCATGAGTAGCCGGCAACGGGGTCACGGGGTTTCCTCGACGGCATCACCTCCCAACCCCGCGCGGTAGATCGACAGCACTTCGGCGCCCCACCGTCGCATTCCCGCCTCCGTGAAGAGATCGATGCCGAGGACAGCCCCGATATGCGGGCGCAGCATCAACACCGCCAGGTCGTTGACCAGCAGGAACGCGGCACGGACAGCCGGGTCGGCACCGGACTCGGCGAATCCTTCCTCGGCCATGCCGGCCAGAACTTTCCGGCTGACCGTGTACAGGCGCTGAAACAGAGCCGAACCCGCGGGTTCGGCGGCGAGCAGCATGCGCCCCAGGTAGGCGGGGACGGGCGAGCCGGCCGGCAACTGCGCGATCACCTGCGTCGCGAGAGTCGGCGTAACCCCGGGTGCGAACGGACCGCCGTCACCGGCGAGCACCGTCCGCTGCAGCAACGACTCGAACATCTCGGCCACATGATCGTCCACCGCATCACGCAGACCGGCCTTCGCGCCGTAATGCCGCATCACAAGGGCCGGAGAGACTTCCGCCGCCGCCGCGACGGCTCGAACCGTCACCGCATCGGGGCCACGGTCGGCGAACAGCCGCAACGCCTCGTCCCTGATCCTGGCCCGGGCGGTCCGGTCATCCGAGTGTGAACGCACGTTCATTACAGTAAACAATTGTTCACCCTTGGTCCAGTCGGCGCCGGTTGGCACCCCAATCGCTTCTCGTGCCCTGCCAACGCGAGTGGATGCCCGACGTACCCGACGACGACTACAATTCGAGCCGACCGTGTAAGCGGTGGCCGGTGCGGGTCATCGGCCGGGCGACCTCGGATCGACACGAACGCAGGGGGCACAATTGACCGAACGCCTTCGGGCACTACCGAACATGATCGCTTTCATTGCCCTGGCGATCGCAGGTGGGGAAGTCGCGCGAACCACGAAGGACCGGTTCGTGATCGCTGTCGTGTCGGCGGCGCTGCTTGTGCTCGGTGCAGCATTGGCGCGCCACTTCCGGGATACGCTGTCTGCAGGCTCTCGCGAGAACCGAACGGGCTGACGCGGACCGGGGAGAACCATCCCCTCTCGTCATCGGCCCTCCGAATGAGGTCCGCGACCGCCCGCTCGTGCGCACATGGGGAGGACCATGAAGGCTTTCATCGTCAGCCTGATTTTTGCCGCCGGGGCGCTCTTCTGTACTTACCTGGCCTCGTTGGGTTTCCGGGGCATCGCGACGAGCACGACCAAAGGGTATGGCGAAGACATTCCCGACCACACACTCACCGATCCGATACGTCGGCGAAAAGCGAACCAACTCATCGCCTGGTGCGAAACCACCGCGGCCATCCTCTACGTGCCACCCAGCGCATACGCGCTGTGGGTAGCCTACGACCCAGAGGGCCGGATTCCACTTCCGGTACTGATCGGCCTCGCCGTCTACGGCCTAATCGTGGGCACCCTCGCCGGCTACCCACTGGAGAAGATCAAACAATGATTTCGGCCCGCCGGAGCCGATCGTTCCGAGCGTCCGTCAGCGTTGAAACCACAGAACCTCGACGGCGGGAGCGGCCTGCCGCCGCGACATCGGGGCGGTGATCTGCGCTTCGGTCCCGCGAACGCTTTTCATTTCACAGCGCCGGGCGGCGACGGGAAGAGCTGGTCGAGGTGGTAGCGCAGCAGTTGTTCAGCGGTATCGGACGTGTGGTGTCCAGCGAGGAGGCCGGTGCCGAGGCCGTTGGCCAGGGCGACCAAGCGCGATGCCTCTAGGTGGGGGTCGATTCCGGGGGCGAGTTCACCGATGTCGGCGGCGTGGGAGAGCGCGTCGGTGAGTTGCTGTCGGAGGTGGGCGATCCGGGCGGCGAACGGTGGTGCCTCCAGGTCGGGGTCGGTGAGGGCGAGCATGGCGTAGGAGGTGCCGACCAGATGGAAGGTCCGGCTGGGTTCATCGGTCGGTAGCGCTTCGGCGAGGAAGGCTTCGACGAACGCGCGCTGCGGGATCGGAGCGGGGAGCCCGGCGAGCCGTTGATCCCAGCGGCTGCGGGTTTGCTGTTCGAGGTGCTGCAAGGCGCCGAGCAGGAGCCCGGTTTTGGTGTGGAAATAGTACTGCACGAGCCGTAATGAGACCTCGGCTTCGGCGGCGACCGACCGCATAGTGGCCGCGTGCAGGCCGTCGCGGGCGGCGACGCGCACGAGTGCGTCGGCGATCTGGGCGCGGCGGGCGGTGTGATCGGCAGTCCTGGGCACCGGGGTTCCTCCTGACTCCACATTTTGATACAAGCGTATACGGTACATGTGTATCACTTTGGAGGGTGTATCTATGCGGTTGGATCCTGACAAAGACGCTGTGGAGCCGGTGCCGGCGGTCGCGGTGCTGGTAGTGGTGTGTGCGGCGCAGTTCATGGTGGTGCTCGATATCTCGGTGGTGAATGTGGCGTTGCCGTCGATGCGCTCCTCCCTGGGTTTGGGGGAGGTCGCGTTGGGGTGGGTGGTCAACGCGTATGCGCTGGTGTTCGCGGGATTGCTGCTGTTGGGCGGGCGGCTGGCGGATCTGTTCGGGCGGCGGCGGATGCTGCTGGCCGGGCTGGGGGTGTTCACCGTGGCGAGTCTGGTGGGCGGGATGGCGGAATCGGGGTCGTGGTTGATCGGCGCGCGGGCGGTGCAGGGTGTGGGCGCGGCGGCGCTGGCGCCGGTGACGTTGGCGATCCTGACCGCAACCTTCGAAGAAGGGCCGGGGCGGACGCGGGCATTAGCGGTGTGGACCGCACTGGGGAGGGCCGGCGGTACCGCGGGAAATCTGCTCGGTGGTGTGCTGACCGAGTGGTGGTCGTGGCGGGCGACGCTGCTGATCAATGTGCCGATCGGGATGGCCGCTCTCGTGGTGGCGCTGCGAGTGATCGCCGCGGACCGGCCGGCGGCGCGATCCCGGCTGGATGTCCCGGGGGCGGTGCTGGTCACCGGCGGCCTCGCGGCGTTGACCTTCGGGGTCGGCCAGGCGGCGAACCGGGGCTGGTCAGCGCCTGTCACCGTGATCGGGCTCGGGGCGGGTGCGGTGTTGCTGGCGGGGTTCCTAGTCGCGGAGGCGCGGTGGGTGAGTTCGCCGTTGATTCCGGTGCGGTTGTGGCGGATCCGGTCGGTGACCGCAGGGAATCTGACGCTATTGCTGGCCGGAGCGTGCCTGAATCCGATGTGGTTCTTCTCGACGTTGTCGATGCAGGCCGGGCTGGGCTACAGCCCGTTGCAGACCGGGTTGGCGTTCCTGCCGCACACTGCGGTCACGATCGTGGTCGGGGCGTGGGTAACCCCCCGGTTGATGCGGTATGTCGATGGGCGGGTACTGATCGCAGCGGGCGCGATACCGGCCGCGGCGGGGTTCTTCTGGCAGGCCCAGCTGCAACCGGCGAGCGGCTATGTGGCCGGGATCCTGGGCCCGGCAGTGGTTTTCAGTATCGGGGCCGGGCTGCTGAACACCCCGATCACCGCGGCGGTCACTTCCGGGGTTCGCCGCGAGGATATGGGAGTGGCCTCGGGGTTGATGAACACCACCAAACAAGCCGGTGCCGCGCTGGGCCTGGCCGTGCTGATCACCGTGGCCGTACCGCCGACGCTGACCGGATACAACCGGGCGTTCACCGCCATGGCGGTGGTCATGGTCGCGGTCGCGGCCAGCGCGGTACTGCTGCCCGCGCACCGCGATACCGTGGGTCTGTCGCAGCAGCGCCGGCCCGGAAGTATCGAGCATTTCACCGAACCTCCAGTCGGCCACCACCTCGGAAACCGGGATAGACGTGGACGATCAGGGCGAGGCCGCCGGCCCGCTGCGGGTGGCGAGTAGGTCGCCGAATTCCGCGGCGTAGGCAAGGCGGCGGCGCAGCCGGTCGGCGCTGTCGCGGGTCTTCTCCCGGCATTGCCTCAGGTATTCGCGGGCTCGGGCGCGTTGTTCGCCGGTGGCGGTGGGGCTTTCGAGGACATCCAAGGCGTCGAGAAGTTGTTTCATCTCTGCGAGGCTGCACCCCAGGGGTTTCATACGCCGGATCACCAGTAGCCGATCCACATCGACGCCGGTGTAGAGGCGGAATCCACCCGCCGAGCGCGCCGAGGGTTCGACCAGCCCTACTTCCTCGTAGTGGCGGATCGTTTTGATCGACAATTCGGTGCGTTCGGCTACCTGCCCGATCTGCAGGTAGTTCTCGGCGGCGACGCTCATCGGTCAGTGCGCGCCGGCGAGGTGACCGGACAGCTGCCCGTGGCGGGCCTCGGAAGCCGGATTCAGGCCGATGATCTCCACGTTCTTGCCCTTGGCGGCATATTTCGTGGTGATCGCGTCGAGCGTGGCGGCCGTGGAGGCGTCCCAGATGTGCGCGTCGGACATATCGATCACGATATTGCGCGGATCCCCGGCGTAGTCGAATTGGTAGACCAGATCATTGCTGGAGGCGAAGAACAACTCACCGCGCACCGCGTACACGCGGGTATCACTATCGGCTTCGGTGCCGGCCTCGCGCACCTTCTCCACCTCGGCGAAATGCGCGACGCGGTGGGCGAAAGCGACCATGGCGACCAGTACCCCAACGATCACGCCGTAGGCGAGATTGTGGGTGGCGACGGTAACGGCGACGGTGACCATCATGACGGTGGTCTCCGCGATCGGCATCCGCCGCAACGTTTTCGGTGTGATGGAATGCCAATCCATCGTGCCCACCGACACCATGATCATCACCGCGACCAGGGCGGCCATCGGGATCTGTGCGACCAGCCCGCCCAGGCCGACGACCAGGATCAGCAGGAACATTCCGGCCAGAAAGGTGGAGATGCGGGTGCGGGCGCCCGAGACCTTCACATTGATCATGGTCTGCCCGATCATCGCGCAGCCACCCATACCACCGAAGCACCCGGTGACGATATTGGCCACACCCTGGCCCCAGCCTTCGCGGGTCTTGTCGGAATGGGAGTCGGTGATGTCGTCGACGAGCTTGGCGGTCATCAGCGATTCGAGCAGCCCGACCAATGCCATCGCGAGCGCGTACGGCGCAATGATCTTCAGCGTGTCCAGGGTGAACGGCACATCCGGGATGAGGAACGCGGGCAGGCTCGACGGCAGCTCGCCCTCGTCACCGACGTTGGGCACGTCGAGTGCGAACACGATCGTCGCGGCGGTCAACGCCACGATCGCTATCAGCGGTGCCGAGATCGCGGTGGTGAGCTTGGGCAGGAACACCATGACCACCAGGCCGACGGCTACCATCGGGTACACCAGCCCCGGTACCCCGAGCAGGTGTGGGAGCTGGGCGGTGAAGATCAGGATCGCCAGTGCGTTGACGAACCCGACCATCACGCTGCGCGGGATGAACCGCATCAGTTTCGCGACCCCGATCACGCTCAGCACGATCTGCAGGACCCCGGCCAGCAGCACGGTGGCGATGAGGTAGTCCAGGCCGTGCACCTTCACCACCGGCGCGATAACCAGTGCGACCGCACCGGTGGCCGCGGAGATCATCGCGCGGCGTCCGCCGACGATGGCGATGGTGACCGCCATGGTGAACAAGCGAACAGCCCGACCCGCGGGTCCACGCCGGCGATGATGGAGAACGAAATCGCCTCCGGAATCAACGCGAGTGCGACCACCAGCCCGGCCAGTATCTCGATCCGCAGCCGTTTCGGGCTGCGTAACGCCGCCAACACCGAACTCTCGACCACCTCGGGTCGACGAGCAGTGGAAACCATCAGAGACTCCTTCCAGGGTTCGCGCGCACGACAGCGCCACCGGACGCGTCGCAACCCGCCAGGCGAAACAATAGAAAGGCAACGAAGTTGGGTGCCGAGAACTGCTCAACGGCACCGATGACCACCGGCGCCTGCCGCCCCCGAAGAGGATCGCTGTTCGCTCGACCCGGCACGACAGTACTCTCCCGAAGGGGGAGGGTTGCAAGCCGGATGGAAGAAAAATTTGGCAGACGTCTCACCCCGGCCACACCCCCAGCCCGGGTCCCTCAGTTCGGGCCGGCGCGGCGCTCCCGGGTTACGCCTGCGGCGCCGTACGGGCAGTGGCGACAGCAGCGGTGACAGCTGCGACGAGGGCCCCGGCCATCACTGCTGCCATGGGCACGGGGCTGGTATTACCGAACAGCCCGACGACGGGCGAGGCGGCGGCACCGAACAGGAACTGCCCGCTGCCGAGCAATGCCGAAGTGGCACCCGGCGCGCTACGTCCGCGCTGTTGAGCGATGGTGACCACCGCAGGGAAGAACACACCGAACGCGGTGAGCGACACCAGCAAACACAGCCAGGTCGACATCATCGGACTGCCGACCGTAACCGCTATCGACACCAGCAGCACCTGCCCGGCCAGTGCCACCGCGGCGCCGGCGCACAGCAGCATTTCCGGGGACCATCGGCGGACCAGCCGACCGTAGGCGAGGCTGCCTATCATGTTCCCGACCGCATTGACCCCGTAGACGACGCTCGCCGCCGCAGCGGTGAGGTGGTAGATCTCCTGGAATACGAAGGTCGTACCGGCGATATAGGCGAAAACCGCCGCACCACCGAACGATAACGCCACCACCGGCGCCAGCACCGCGCCGCGCGCGGCCAGCGCGCCGATCGAGCGCAGCCCGGCCGCCACACCACCCGGGCGCCGGGCGGGCCGCGGAAGCGATTCCGGAATCCACCGCCATACACCGGCTGCCAGCAGTAATCCGATGACAGCGAGAATGAGAAGTACACCACGCCAGGGCAATACCAGCAACAACGCACCGCCCGCCATCGGCGCCAGCACCGGGGCGGCCGCGGTGATCGCCCCCAACCGCGAATACACACCGGCGATGGCGTGGTCGTCGAAGACATCAGTGACCACCGCGCGGGCTACGACGATTCCCGCCGCACCGGCTATTCCTTGGCCGAAACGCGCGGCATCCAGCATCGCCGCGGTAGGCGCCAGCGCGCACGCCACCGACAACACAGTGAACCCGACGGCTCCCGACAGCAGTACCGGACGCCGGCCGCTCGCGTCACTGAGCGGTCCCAACACGAGCTGGCCGGCGATCACCCCGATCAGGAAACCGGTCAGCGACGCCTGGGCGCCGGAGGTATCCGTACCCAGCGAGCGAGCCAGTTCCGGCAACGCAGGGACATACATGTCAGTGGCCAACGGCGCCGCGGCGCTGAGCCCGGCCAACACCAACAGCAGCCGGCCGCGGGGCACCGGCCGGCTCCGGGTGACAGCAGCGCTGTCGGTGCGCTCGGCGATCACAGTGCCGGTGCCGCGCCGTCGTCACGCGTCGGCGCCGTCGGCGCATCACCGGTGGCGACCGCCGATTCGGCAACCGTGCGCAGCAGGCCGGCCGCGATCGCGAGCACCCCACGTTCGGCATCGGTCAGCGAGTCACGCAACGCTGCCGCCAACCACACGTTGCCGTCGCGCACATGCTCACGCAACGCATCTCGTCCGGCCGCAGTGATAACGATGTCCTGCTGCCGGGCATCGACCCCGCTGCGTGAACGGCGTATCCGGTCGAGCGCTTCGAGCTCGTTCAGTACCCGGGTCAGCGACTGAACCTGAAGCCCTTCGATCACCGCGAGCTTCGAAGCCGTCAGCGGACCACTGTGGGCAAGGTTCGCCAGAACCGAAGCCGCCAAACGCGTCAACGGCCTGCCGGTGCCGGGTTGCTCGGCGCGGAGACGGGACGACAGGCGAGCCACCGCCCACCGCACCGATTCGGCCAACAGCAGATCATCAGCATCAGATTCGCCGCCAATCGCCATATTTACTACGCTATAGATTGGCGAATCTCGGCGTCAACTCCATGTTTGTTGCCCACTTAATAAACATTTGCTTCTTATATTTCCGTGGTGACCGGCCAGGTGACCCAGGTTGGCTTGTGATCGTTGGCAAAGTGGCCGTCTCCAGGTTCGGTCAGCCGGCGGCGGATCACCCCGCGTCGGCGACGCCGGAGCGGCGGTGCGGTTCGTAGCGATCGTTCCGGCAGACGACCCAAGAGCCGGGGCACTTGCCCGTACGCAGGTGTTCGTGTCGGCTCTTGTGAACGCCGGATGACCCGCCCGGCCCGGAACCCAGGTTGTTCACCGGACGTTTGTTTGCCTCCCGAATAAATAATTGCCGATATCGATGCATGTCGAAATCGCAGTTGCCGGTGGCGCCGGTCGAGCCGTATAGCCCGTCACCGCGGGCGCGGAGCCGTTGTCGGCGGCTACCGCGGCGGAGTTGGCGGTGGTGTTCAAGGCGTTGTCGGATCCGGTACGGCTGCGGCTGCTGAGCTCGATCGCGTCGCGGTCCGGGCAGGAAGCATGTGGATGCGACTTGTCCGAGGGCATCGATCTGACCAGCCGACGATCTCGCATCACCTGAAGGTGCTGCGCGGCGCCGGTCTGCTGACCTGCTCCTTGGGCCGAGCACAAGCGCGGCCCAAAGAGTTCGGTCATCGCGTCCGCACCGCAATGCGTGGTGCGGTGGTGGACGGTTGCGGCCGCCGGGCCGGATAGGCCGCGTCACCGCCGACTCCACGCCGGGGGTTCGAGGACGGGTTCCGCTGCCATTCCAGCCCGAGATACCCCAACCGCGGGTGGGCGGTGGATATCCCGAATCGCTGCCGTGGGAACCCGTCTTCGGTGAGCGCCCCGGTACCGGCCAGGTAGGGCAGGCGCGACCGATAATCCGGAACCTTCGCTCGCTTTCAGCACCACTCCGGTTCCGCACTGCGCCGGGCTGCGCTCCCTACGCACGCGACCCGACCGAAAACCCACTCGAGTGCGGTATCCGGACGACGAAGAACAAAGGTTCGCGGAAACGCCCTGAGGTATCCCGGAGACGGACGCACCGTGCGATATCGGCCAGCACCGCTTCGATCACCGCCGGTATCGCGGATACTACCGGGGGCGAGAGCCCGACCCCGGTGTCGAGGCACGCGGCTTCGACACCGAAGATCACGAGCCTGCCGGGGCGGCGGCCCAGCGCGTCCCCCAGCGCGACAGTCTCGGCCAAGCCGAGACAATGGGAACCGGCCGCTGCCGGTGCACGACGAAGCCGGGCGGTATCGATGCGCAGCACCCGGCCCGGACTCGCGGGTTCACAGACCACCGCGTCGACGACGACAGCCAGGTCCGCGCCGGTCCACAGATCCATGAGTTGAGTGGGCTCGCCCTCCGAGACCTCCGCCGACACCCACGGCATCCGCCATTGTCCGATGAGTGATGCCACCACCGGGCCGATCCCGTCGTCGCGGCGCAATCCCGTACCCAAACCGATGACGACCACCCGAGATCTCGTCATCGCCTCACCACATCGAGCGTCAGGAAGTGCGCCGAACAGGAGATACACGGATCGTGGTTGCGGATAGTCCGCTCACAGAGGGCGGTGAGGGCGGCGTCGGAGAGGTCGAGATTGGCGGCCGCCGCCCGCCGCAGGTCCTCCTCCATCACCGCCTGATTCTGGGAGGTAGGCGGAATGATCTCGGCAGCCCGCACGAGCCCGTCCGCGCCGATGTCGTAGCGGTGATAGAGCAGGCCGCGTGGCGCCTCGCTCACCCCGTGACCCGTCCCGGCACGAGGCCGCACGGGTACCGCCGCGCGGACGGGTCGCCGGTAGCCGGCGATGAGCGTCAATGCCTCTTCCATCGCGTAGACGACCTCCACCGCGCGCACCAGAATGCTCCGGAAAGGGTTGCGGCAGGCGCTGCCCAATCCGATCTCGTTCGCGACCTGGCGGGCGGTCGCCGACAGTTGGGGGAAGTTCAGCGTGTATCTGGCCAGTGGTCCGGTCGCGTACCGCCGGCCGTCGAGCGTCGCGTACAGCGCGGTGGAGTGTCGGCCCTGCCGTTCGACCACGTGTCGGGTGAAGTCGGCTGCGGGGAAGTGCATTCCGCTGCTCGTGTGGATTGCACCGGTCTCGATGGGATAGCGCTCGGGATGGCCGGCGGCCAGCAGTTCACAGTCGAGTTCGGCGTCGGGGAAGTCGAAGAGGGCGATATGCCGGGCAGTGTGCACCGCAGCGTCCAGGCCGGCGCGTAGTCGCTCGGCCACCGGCGCGAGGTCACGCGGATCCGGGACCGAGTAGAAGCCGCCGAGCTTGACGTTGACCGGATGGATCGCCCGCCCTCCGAGCACCTCGAGCAGCGTATTGCCTGCTTTCTTCATGGAAAGCCCCTGCTCGACCAGCCCGGGTTCGGCTCGGGCGAGAGCTACGGCGTCCGGGTAGCCGAGGAAGTCGGGTATGTGCAGCAAGAACATGTGCAGGCAATGGCTCGCGATCCATTCGCCGCAGTACAGCAGTCGCCGCAGATCGCTCAGCGGCGGGTCCAACTCGACCCCGCACGCCTGCTCCAGCGCATTGCACGCACTCACCTGATAGGCCACCGGGCAGATCCCGCAGATCCGCGAGGTGATATCGGGCGGCTCGGTGTAGGCCCGGCCGCGCAGCAACGCTTCGAAGAACCGTGGTGGTTCGTAGATGTGGAGTTCGGCGGCCTCGACCACGCCCCGGTCGACGACGATACGCAGCGCGCCCTCACCTTCCACACGAGCCAGCGACTCGACCTTCAGGTACCTGCTACGGCTGGTCACGGTGCTGCTCCGCGAATTCGGGTGCGGCCGCGGCGTAGGTCGCGAACACACGGTCGACATCGTCGACGGACATCCCGTTGACCTGGAGGATCGGTAGCAGCGCATGGATGTTGGGGTCTGCCATCGGCCCGAAGCAACCGAAGCAGCCCCGGTGGTAGGCCGGGCACAGCGCCCCGCACCCGGCCTGGGTCACCGGGCCCAGGCACGGAATACCTTCGGCGACGATCACACATGTGGTGCCGCGGCGCTTGCACTCGGTGCACACGCTGGTGTTCGGAATATCGGGGGCGCGACCGGCCAGGAAAGCGCAGAGAGTATCGAGAAACTGGCGGCGATCGATCGGGCAGCCGCGCAGCTCGTAATCCACCCGCACATGGTCGGAGATCGGGGTCGATGTCGTCAGGGTGTCGATGTACTCCGGGCTGGCGTAGACCGCCGAGGTGAACTCGGCGGTATCGGCGAAATTGCGCAGGGCCTGGATACCTCCGTGCGTCGCGCACGCTCCGATCGCCACGAGAATCCGCGACTGCTCGCGGATCTCGGTGATCCGGCGCAGTTCCTCTGGTGTGGTCACCGAGCCCTCGACCAAGGAAACATCGTAGGGTCCCGGCTCCACGGTGCTCGTTGCTTCGGTGAAGTGGGCGATACGGATCTGCCCGGCCAGGGCGAGGAGTTCGTCCTCGCAGTCGAGCAGGGTCAGCTGGCAGCCGTCGCAGGAGGTGAACTTCCAGACCGCGAGCGTCGGGGTAGTCGTCATAGTTCTCGCACCCCCAGCAGCGGTTCGGCCACGGTGTAGGTGACGATGGGACCGTCCCGGCACAGCAGCAGCGGGCCCAGCTGGCAGTGTCCGCACCGCGCGACACCGCATTCCATGGTGCGCTCCAGCGATACCCGGATCCGGTCGCCCGGCACGTTCTTGCGTAGCAGCGCCTGGGCGCAGAAGCGCATCATCGGTTCCGGCCCGCACAGGAACCCGGTGGTCCGGGTGGGGTCGAGGTGCAGCTGCGCCAACGGCTCGGTGACGAAACCGACCCGTCCCGACCATTGCGGGCCCGGATGGTCCACGGTCGGATGGAGTTCGACCGAACCGTCGCGCACCCAGCTCTCCTGGTCGCTTGCGAACAGGAGATCAGCGGGCGTGCGCGCTCCGGTGATCACCACGACACGGCGGTAGCGATCGCGATCGGCCAACGCGGCGAGTACCAACGGCCGCAACGGAGCGATCCCGACTCCCCCGCCGATGACCACGAGGTCTCCCCCGGCCGCCGATTCCACGTCCCATCCGGTACCGAACGGCCCGCGCACGCCGACCAGTCCGCCTACACCGGTGCTGCTCAATGCCCCGCTGACCGCGCCGACCGTCCTGATCGTGTGTTCGAGTACGTCACCGCGACCGGTGGGGTCGCCGCTGATCGAGATCGCGATCTCGCCGACGCCGAAGCTGTAGAGCATCATGAACTGCCCGGCCCGGAATCGGCCCGCCGCGCGGCGCACGGGTTCCAGCGTCAGCGTGACGGTGTCGTGGGTCTGCGGTGTCCGCCGCACCACCCGGTACGGGTGCATGGTGTCACTCGCCGCAGTGGCCTGCGCCTGCATATCGACACTCATGGCGTCTCCGCGGCGGCGGTGCCGGGGAGCTGCGCGGAGACCCGGAACTCGGCGGGGTCGCGATACAGGTCGGCCAGCCGCGCGCGAGTGGCTTGCAGCCGGGCGAGCAGCGCCTCGAACAGCGCCAGGATCAGGTCCCGTCCGAAGCGCGGATCGTCTTCGCAGAGTCCGGTCAGTGTGGCGGAGTCGAATTCGACGGCGTCAACCGGTTCGGTGGTCAGCGCGCCGAAATGCCAGCGATAGGGAGGCACCAGCCACGACCAGCCCAGGAGGTCGCCTGCGTCCAGTGTCTGCAGGACGATGTCGTCGCGCCCGCTCACGTGCGCGTCCAACCTGATCCGCCCGCTGCGGATCAGCCAGCACCGGTCCGCCTGTTGTCCCTCCTGGATCACCCGGTACGCGGCGGGAAACGACACCTCGTGCCCGGCCCGTGCCAGCTTGCCGAGATCGTCGCTGTCGAGCGTCTGGAGGTTCGCGAACCCGGCCAGGTCCTCAGCGGTCGGCATCGCCGGCTTCCTCGTGCAGTTCGGCGAGACTGGCCACCTCGGCGGTCAGATCGATCTCGGCCGGGCACCAGGCGATACATCGCCCGCACCCGACGCATCCCGAGCTGCCGAACTGATCGTGCCAGGTCCCGAGTTTGTGACTGAGCCATTGCCGGTAGCGGCTCTCTCCCGTCCGGCGCACGCTCCCGCCGTGCATATAGGAGAAATCCAGTTCGAAGCACGACGACCATTTCTCCCAGCGCTCGGCGTGCTCGCCCGTGAGGTCGGTGACATCTTCGGTGGTCGTACAGAAGCAGGTAGGGCACACCATGGTGCAGTTACCGCAGGTGAGGCAGCGACTCGCCACATCCTGCCAGTGCGGCGACTCCCGTGAGTCGCGGACGAGCTGCGGGATATCGACGTCGGGCATGGCACGGCCCATCCGGCCGGCCGCGGCGAACACCGCGTCGCGGGCCTGCGCCACTTCCTCTTCGCCGGCGGGGCGGGCGTTCAGTTCCGCGAGGACATCCGCGCCCTCCTCACTACCGACCTCCACCAGGAAGCGGGATCCTTCGCTGCCGAAGCGCTCGGTGAGCGCAAGGTCATATCCTGCGGTAACTCCCGGTCCGGTGCCCATGGACGCACAGAAACACACCCCGCCCGGCTCGGTACAGTTGGCAGCCACAACGAAGAGGTCTTTGTATCGGCCCGCGAACCCCGTATCGGGCTGTGCGCCGCCACCGAGCACCCGTTGCAGAATCGCGATGGAGGCCAGATCACAGCCACGGACACCGAGGAAGGCGTAACGATCCGACACCTCCTCGACAGGTTCCTCGGTCAGATCGGGGCCGACACTCAGCATCTTGCGTCGCGGCGGGTGGAGGAATTGTTTCCAGGAACCGGGCCCGGCGGAGTGGGCGAAGACCGCCGAATCCTCGCGACGATGGAGCCGGTAATGCCCCGGCGCGGTCTCCACACCCCAGCCATCGGGTAATTGCGCACCCGAATCCAACTCGTCCAGCACGATCGCGCTGTCGCGAACCTGCGGACCGATCACCCGGTATCCGTGTCCGCGCAATACATCGACAAGCCGATCGAGACCGGCACGGTCCATGGTCGCGCTGCTCTCGGGCATCGTGGGAGCCTCCATTCGGCAATTCGGATCACCTTTCTCCCGAGTCTGTCCCCGCGGCGAGCTCATCGCGAGGGGCGAAGGTCCCCAATAGGTCGTGCCGGCACCGAGGGACCGCCGTCGCCGCGCCGCCTCCGGCGCCATGCGTCGAATGACTCCCGGTCGGCGGCGCCGAAACCACTCGGCAAAGGCCGTTCCGGTAACGCCGGATCCGCGATGGATCTGGCCCCGGCCGCCGCACCGACCACTGTCTTCGGACCTCGGCATCGATGACCTTCGACAGGCGAGACAGCGAGCCCGCGCACCTAACCTACGAACAACCGACCCGCTGCGCCGAAGGGATTTCCCGCTGTGGCCGCTCACCGTACGGATCACCCGCACCGGCTCGCATCGGCCGCCGTCATAGTGGGAACCGACGGGTCGGAGGCCGCCGGACGAGCGGTGCTCTGGGCCGCGGAAGCCGCTACCCGGCGCCGCCGGGAGCTGCATATCGTGCACGGACTCGACCTCATGGCTGCCTCCAGCGCGCTCGGTCTCTACGATGTGACCGTTCCCGGAGTCCTCGAGAACATCCGTCGCCGCGGCGCCGACTACGTGGCCGCCGCGGCCGCGCTCGCCAGGACCGTCGATCCCGGATTGCGCATCCGGACCGAGGTCTCCGAGGCCGATCCTTCCCGGCTACTCATCCACCGATCGGGCACCGCGCATCTGGTCGTCCTCGGCGCATCCGGCCAGAGCTCGGCATTCGCCCACCTCGGCTCCACTCTGCTCGCCGTCACCGCGCACGGGCGCGGCCGGGTCGTGGTGGTCCGGGGCAACGCCACAGATCAGGGGTCCCACGGCGCCCTGCCGGTGGTGGTCGGTGTCGACGGGAGCCGCACCGGTGAGGCAGCGGTCGCGGCAGCCTTCGCCGAAGCGGCGGAGCGGGAAACCCCGCTGATCGCCGTCCATGCCTGGAGCGATCAGCGATTCGATCATTTCCTCGGCTATCCGAACGCGATCTCGAACCCCGATGTGGCGGCTGCGGCCCAGACTGTCGTGGCCGAGCAGTTGGCCGGTTGGGACGAGAAATACCCCGATGTCGACGTCGTTCGCAATGTATACCTGTCGAGCCCGAGGCATCAGCTCCTCGAGTGGTCGAAAGTAGCGCAACTCGTGGTTGTCGGCAGTCGCGGCAGAGGCGGATTCCGCGGTCTGCTGCTCGGTTCCACCGGCAACGCGCTCGTCCAGCACGCGCACTGTCCCGTCATGATCGCACACACCGAGCACGATGCCCGATGAAGAGGACCTACACACCGCAGGGAGCACCGATGAAGGTCGACGACATACTCACCACGGCGAAAGACTCGATGACTGTTCGACGAGTATTCGCCGACCCTGTCGAACGAGGCGGGGTCACCGTGATCGCTGCCGCCGCGATATCCGGAGGCGGAGGCGGCGGCACCGGTACCGACGACGCCGGCAAAGAGGGCTCCGGCGGCGGCTTCGGTGTCGGCGCCAAACCGGTCGGCGCCTACGTGGTCAGCGACGGCCGGGTGCGGTGGCAACCGGCGGTGGATGTCAACCGGCTGGTGACGGTCGCCGGGGTCGTCGCGGTCGCGATGACGATCGCGGCACTGCGCATCGCAGGGCTTCGCGACCGCCACCACGCCGCGGCGGCGCGGAACCACAGCGGACTCCGGCACCGGCGAGAAAAGGCGTCGCGGTGAGGATCTCGGACCCTGCGGGTCATACTCCGGCGATATCCCGGCGATCAAAGATCGGCAACCCCACCAGCAGAGCAAGAGCCCCGGCCAGCAGCAGCCACCCGTATGCGGCGGGCAGGCCGGCTCCCAGCGGACCCCCTTCGATGGCCTGGTGGAACGGCGAGAGCGGGCCCCAGGGGCGCACGGCGTCTACCAGTTTGCTCGCCACATACAGCACGTACGCGCCCACCGCGGCGACCGATGTGACACCCACGGCGAGAACTCGCCTGCCTGTCGCCGCGCCGACCGCCAACGCGAGCCAGCCGAACTCGACACCGATGAGCGCCATGGCCACCGCACCGGTGAGCGCGGACCCGACCGCGACGCCGAGCCCGAAAAACGCCGAGAACGCCACCACCGCACCGAAAAGCGCCGAACCGAGTACCAGCAGACCGGTGGCGAGCACCGCCGCCTGCTCGAGCACGAGCCGCACCGGCGTCATCCGGGTGACCAGCAGCACCTCCAACGTGCCCTGCTCCTCTTCTCCGGCAATCGCTTTGGCACCGCGGGCGATCGAGAAGACCAGGAACAGAATAGGCAGCAGCATGCTGAACAGCTCGGCGTTGAGGAACCCGGTGCCGGTGCCGAATTCATCCAGGTCGAAAAGCTCGCGTAACGGTTCGGGATAGTTCTCCAAGAACTCCCGCATACCCGACATGCCCGAAATCGACGGCCACAGCGCACATTCCAACAGCACTAGCACACCGATACCCACACTCCAGCCGATGAGCCCGCGGCGTTGATCGCGCAGGCATTTCAGATACACGGTGTGCAGCACAGCGATCAGTCCTGTCCGTAGTAGCCGAGAAATATCTCCTCGAGATCCGGTTCACGGCTCACGATGTCGATGACGTCGTAGCCGACGACTGTTTTCAGCAGTTCTGCGGTCGAACCCTGCACTTCGACCTGCATCCGCTGCCCGCTCCGGTCGACCCGCCGAACTCCGGGAAGCCGGCGTAACTCGTCCGGGTCCGGCACCGCCGCGGCGAACAACAGGTCGATGCGGCGCACTGCCCGCCGGGTGAGGTCGGCGACGGATCGGACCTCGATCAGCCGCCCCTTTCGCAGCATCCCCACCGTATCGGCCACCGCTTCCACCTCCGACAGCACATGCGAGGACAGGAAGACCGTGCCGCCGGCGTCGCGGACCTCGCGCACCATGGCGAGGAACTCACGTTGCACCAGTGGATCGAGGCCGGTAGTCGGCTCGTCCAGCACCAGGACGTCGGGCCGGGACATGAAGGCCTGCACGAGACCGACCTTCTGCCGATTGCCGTGCGACATCGCGCCGATCCGATGCCCCGGCTCCAGGTCGAGCCGATCGATCATGTCCCGGCGCACGCTCGGCTCGACACCGCCGCGCAAATGTGCGAGGTAGTCGAGATACTGTTCCGCGGTCAGGTCTGGGTAGGCGACGAATTGCCCCGGCAGATATCCGATACGACATTGCGCGGCTTCCCGGTTCCGCACCGTATCCGCGCCTCGGATACGGGCACAACCGCCAGTCGGACGCATCAGACCCACCAGGATGCGAATGGTGGTGGTTTTACCGGCACCGTTCGGCCCCACATAGCCGAAGACCACCCCGCTGGGTACCTCCAGCGTCACGTCGGACAGTGCGAGCACATCTCGATAGGCCTTCGTCAGCCCGGTGAGCTCGATCGAAATATCTGTCGCGCCGCGGCCCGCCCGATGCTCCGGGGTTTGTGCCGGTTGCCGCTCAATCATCCCGCCCACCGCTCCCGGCCGTGTGCTCGATCGTCGCCTGCTGTCCTTCCTCGCCGGAAACGCGGCCGCCCGGCGGGACGACTCCGGTCACCCGCCACCACTCGGCACCTGTGGCATGAGGATCGTCCTGATGGATGGTCTCGAACAGATCGGCGCGATGGATTCGGGGAAGCACCCGATAGTCGATCGAACCGGACACGCTCACGAGCGCCAGTACTCGCCACAGGGTGAGGGCGTACGTCTCGGCCGCGGCGGGGCCGTCCCATTCGTAGAGACCCCGGTACGCACCGCGCTGATCGTGAGCGAGCCACAGTTTGGAGACCAGACCCGGAAATCCGGCGAACAGCACGGTGTTGAGCAGGCTCTCACGCCGGAAAAGGGCGTGACCGCGGCCGTGCACCGCCCGCAGCCGGAATTTCACCATGAGTACGCAAGGCGCGAGCGCAGCAGGCCGGTCGACAACGGTCTCCCGGAACACACAGGCGGAGGTTGTGTCCGCGAACACCAGTCGAAGCCCCCGGTTATCGATGGGCAGATGGATTCGCCGGAACAACAGGAGGCCGACCGTCACCGACAAGCATCGAGCGAACCCGCGGGCGGCCCGGCCGATCGGCAACGGTGCCCGGCCCCGGCCCCGACACGTCGATTCGCGCCGGAACAGAGCCGGCCACGGACCCTTCGCTCGTTCACGTGATCGCCGACCCGGCCCGCAGATGGAGGCCGGGCATTCGGTCGACGGGGATCCGGTTGACCTGGTCGTAGCACTCGGCCACCCGGAGACCTCGCGGGAAATCCGTGGCCGCGACGAGCTCGTCTGCATCGACGACCGCCTCAGCCGCACCTGCGGCCGACCCACTGCATCCGCTGCCCGGTACACCACCCTCGGTGTAACCGATCCGGCCGACCGGGAACGACCGCAGCCGAGAGCAGCAACCCGACACCGTCAGCACCTTCGACTGTGGCACGGCCTTCGCCGCCTCTCACACACCGTTCACAGAGCCGGGCGGCGGACCCGAGAGCCGATGAACCCGCCGTATTCCACGATGCAGCACCCTCCCGCGGAACAAGAGAGTCGAAAGTCCTCACCGGTCTGTTGCCTCCGGCGAGACCGGCTGCCGATTCCGCCGCCGGACCCGGTCGATCGCACCGGCCGGAGGGGGATCCCGCGCTGCCCTGCGACAAAGGGCTTTGGTCCTCACGCAGGACTACCAGCAGCCATAGCCGCGTCGCGGTAGCGCGGTTCATACTCGGCTGTGCGCCGCTTCTCAGGTCGAGCGCACCGTGCGCAGTCGGGCAGCGTCGCCGAAGAGGAGCGATCATGCACGAGTTCGGACTGCCACCTCTGTACAACGTCCGTCCCGACGCGAACCTCACCGACGTGATCGAACGCAACGCCGAACAGTATTCCGACATCGCGGTAGTCAGTCACAAAGTGGACGGCCGATGGCATCATCTGACCGCCGCCCAGGTCCGCGCCGAGGTGTTGGCGACGGCCAAGGGGCTGATCGCGAACGGCATTCAGGCCGGCGATCGGGTGGCCGTCATGTCCCGCACCCGCTACGAGTGGACGCTGCTGGACTTCGCGATCTGGTGGGCTGGGGCGGTCACGGTTCCGGTATACGAAACGTCCTCCGCCGAACAGGTGCAGTGGATCGTCTCCGACTCCGGTTCGGTGGCCATCGTGACAGAGACCGACCATCACACGGCTGTCGTCGCCGGCGTGCGTAACCAGCTGCCGAAATTGATGCACACTTGGCAGATCGATGCCGACGCCGTCGCGACCCTGAAAGCGGACGGCGCACGAATCAGCGACGCCGCCGTGGCCGATCGCCGGGCGGCCCTCTCGGCCGATCAACTGGCGACGATCGTCTACACCTCCGGCACCACCGGCCGGCCGAAGGGCTGTCAGCTGACCCACGGCAACTTCCTGGCCGAAATGGGCAACATCACCGCCCGGATGCCGGCACTGTTCCGCACCGGCGAGTCCTCGGTCCTGTTGTTCCTGCCCTTGGCGCACGTGCTCGGCCGGATCGCCGAAGTTGCGGCAGCGTTCGTCCCGGTGGACATCGCCCACGTCGGCGACATCAAGGATGTCACCGCGGAACTCGGGGAATTCCGTCCGACGCTGATCCTGGGCGTCCCGCGCGTTTTCGAGAAGGTGTACAACACCGCCCGCGCACAAGCCCAACTAACCGGTCGGGGCCGGATCTTCGATCTCGCGGCCACGACCGCGATCGCCTACAGCCACGCTCGGGACAGCGGCCCGATCCCGATTCTCCTCCGAATCCGGCATGCACTGTTCGACCGCCTGGTCTACCGCCGACTACGCGCCGCACTGGGCGGGCGCGCCACGCATGCGCTTTCCGGCGGCGCCCCGCTCGGCGAACGGCTCGGCCACTTCTACCGCGGAGTCGGATTCACCGTGCTGGAGGGCTACGGCCTGACCGAGACCTGTGCAGCCGCCACGTTCAATCCGGATGACCGGCCGAAAATCGGGACGGTCGGCCAGCCGATACCCGGCTCCTCGGTCCGTATCGACGACGACGGTGAAATCTTGCTGCGAGGACCGAATGTGTTCACCGGGTACTGGAACAACCCACACGCCACCGCCGACGCTTTCCGGGACGGCTGGTTCGCCACCGGAGACCTCGGCACACTCGACGACGACGGATACCTCACCGTCATCGGACGCAAGAAGGAAATCATCGTCACCGCCGCCGGCAAGAACGTCGCCCCTGCGGGGATCGAAGACCGCATCCGCGCTCACGCCCTGGTCGGCGAGGTGATCGTTGTCGGCGACAGCAAGCCGTTCGTCAGTTGCCTGGTGACCATCGACAACGAGCACTTCCCCACCTGGAAAAAGCTCAATGGCAAACCCGACGACGCCACCGTCGCCGATCTTGCCGCCGACCCCGACCTGCTCGCCGCGATCCAGGCCGCCATCGACGACGGCAACCGATCCGTTTCACAAGCCGAAGCCGTCCGTAAATTCCACATGCTGCAAGCCGACCTCACCGAGGCCAGCGGTTATGTCACCCCGTCGCTGAAGCTCAAACGCAACATCGTACTGCGCGACTTCGCTACCGAAGTCGACGCAATGTACAGCGGGTGAGTGTGGGTCGGCGCTGGATGAGAAAGTTCAGAGGCGGAACCAGGCGAGCGCTCGCGAGTCTCCGTGTGCGTCGGAACGCCACAACAACGCCTTCGCCTCCTCAACTCTATCGTTCAATGCGCATATCATAGTACCAGCACGCTATCGATTGCGCTCTGGGCTGATTCGCCGCCCGCTCCATCGAGCCTTCCGCCGTAGATCGAATCCGCCCGCGCGACACGCGATATCAGCCCGATCGACGAATACCATCAAGCTCGAAACAGCTTCCGCACCCACTAGCCTCGATTTTTCGTGACTTGTGCTGATCACCCCGGTCGGGGTCGGGAGTGATTGTTCTGCTGTTCGGGCAGCGTGAGCTGCCCGAACAGCGG